>JAVDPD010000025.1 GCA_031296935.1 Cerasicoccus maritimus | reverse complement strand
CCTCAACAACAACAACAACCAAACGAAAATAGCCTGACACTTTAATCGACCAGACAGCACGATCTGTCAGATCAGATAGTGGCTACTACAGCTTATATCCACCGCGTTGCTTAGCCTCCACATGCCCTAAGCTTTGATACTGGCTCCAAAGCCGACTAACGCTCCGCTCGCTGATCAGGAGGCGATCGGCAACTTCACCAGCGCTATAGCCCTGAACGCGAAGCTCTATGATTCGAGTCCGTAAATCCATGTCCAAGTTCTTCATGGATTAAGAACGATAATACCTTTTTACAAAAAGGCGCCTACTAAATCTGCCTATATTAAGAAGAAATGCGCTAGCTCAGGCGTTCGGCGAAATCGCGGTAGCCAAACTTGCGGACAACGTGGAGACCGTCGGCCTTGCTGTAGGTGGCGATGGAGGGCAGGGGCACGCCGTTAAATGTCGAGGTCTTGACCATTGTGTAGTGCGACATGTCAAGGAACACGAGGCGCTGCCCGGGCTGTAGCGGCGAGTCGAAACTGTAGTCGCCAATCACATCCCCAGCGAGGCAGCTTGGGCCGCCAAGGCGATAGGTGTGGGCGCGTTTGTGAGGCATGCCGGCATCCAGGATATTGGGGCGGTAAGGCATCTCCAAGACGTCGGGCATGTGGCAGGTGGCGGACACATCGAGGATTGCGTTATGAATGCCCCCAGCTTCCAGGACGTCAAGCACCGTGGATATGAGGACGCCGGTGTGTAGGGCAACGGCTTCTCCGGGCTCCAGGTAAACCTCGACGGAATACCGCTCGCGGAACTCCTGCACAATGCGGTTCAAGCGCTCCAAGTCGTAGCTGGGGCGGGTGATGTGATGTCCGCCGCCAAAGTTAAGCCACTCAAAATTACTACTCTCAATTAAGTCGCCGAACTTTTCGGCAAAGGCGTTGGCTACTCCTTCCAGCGCATCAGAATCCTGTTCACAAAGTGCGTGGAAATGGAGACCATCGAGTCCGCTTAAATCAGTCAGTCCGGCTTCGGCCATTTGGCGATTCAACTCGGCGCGAGTGATGCCCAAGCGAGAGCAGGGGGAGGCCGGGTTATAGAGATCGGTTTCGACTTCGGAGTGCTCGGGGTTCACGCGTAGGCCGACTTCGACTTTGCGTGGCGAGGCATCAAGCGTCGGCTTGTGGAGCTGCCATTGGCGCACGCTGTTGAAGACGAGCGTGTGCGCGAAGCGACCCAGCATGGCGATGTCGTGCTCCTTGAATGCCGCCGAGTAAACGTGGACTTCCTTGCCGAAATATTCCTCTGCGAGCAAGGCTTCATGGAGGCCGCTGGCAGTCGATCCATCGAGGTAGCTCGCGAGCAGCGGATAGGTCGCGTGCATCGAAAATCCCTTTTGCGCAAGGATGACTTTAGCGCCCGATTGCTCGCGGACGTCGGCCAGGATGCGGCAGTTGTCTTCCAGACGATCCAGGTTCACCACGTAGCATGGCGAAGGTGTTGCAGTGGCGGGAATATCGCGCAGCGCTTGCAGTCGCTCCGGCGTCAGTGGCGGTGTCGGATCTTGGGACATGGCCCTAGTTGCGTGTCAGCAGCACTGCGATGGAATAGAAGTGAAACTGGTAGCGTACTGGGTCGCTGATAAAGCGCGCCTTCACCCGGTTGTAAACGTCGTCCATCAGCTCTGTTCTCTGGGGTATGGGAAACAGATCGGCCAGCGTGGTTTCCGTCACTGCACGAAGCAGGCCGATATAGTCTTCGGCCCATTGCTGGACATCGCCCGTCTCGGCAAAGCGCTCTGTGAAATCGGTGGGCACCTCCCAACTGGCAGATTTCTCGATGGTAAACGCCGTGCGCAAATCCTCGACTTGCTCCAATGGTTCGAGCAGGTCATCAAGCTTTCGCCAGAGGCAAGGAAAGAGGAAATCATCAAATGCCTGTTGGCAAAGGATCCCTTCGGTGATCATTTCGCGGATTACGTCATTCAGCGCATCAAGCCAGCCGTGCGCGGTGCTGCCGCCATCGTCACTACTCCCAAAAATTTGAACCAGCATTTTACCCCCAGGAATGAGCTCCGCGGCGCGAGCACGGAGGAAATAAACGAGATCCGGCTTCGCTTCGGCGTTCACGGCATCTACCAGCGCAGGATCGATTGAATCGTCTTGCGGTCCATATGGAGTGGGCAAAAAAGCACCCACTGTGTTGGGAATGCGACCTTTAGGATGCTCTCGACGCCAGCCGAGCATATTAAAAGTTGTGGCGATTTGAAGGGATTTGGCGGGTACGAGTCGCTCATAAGCGGACCCGCCAATGACGGCTGGAAGCACGTCTGAAGAGCCAAAGCAGTTTTCACCATCTGGGAACAGCTTTTCAAAAACCGAATTAAAATCGTTACTTGGCAGGTCGGCTAAGCTGGGTTGGATGCAGGGTGCTCCGCATGCGCGGAGTTTTTCAATGACCTGCTGTAACATGGCGACAGAATTTGCGCCCTGAGAGCAGCCAACATCGAGGAGGCGAACTGGCTGATCGGCAGATAGCTCAAGATCATTGATGGCGTCTAGCAACCAAGGCAAGCAGTGCTCCATGGCTGCGCGCTGGGGGCTGGAGTGGGTGTTGTAGAAACCGCCCCCTTTCATGTGGAAAGAATTTATCATAGTAGAGAGTTTCTGTAGCTTACTTCAATACATGCTCTTCGCGCAAGCGCTGGCGTATGCCTTCCAGGTATTCCCGGTTGGCTCCGAAATCGCCGACGCTGATGCGGGCAGTTCCGTATATTTCGATGCGCTCGGGATTATTACGGGCCTGGAAGATCAAATCGTTGTTGTAGCCGAGGCCGGGAGTTACGGCGACAGCCTGGATCTGGTGGTTGTCACGGCGTACATAGCGGAAGGTGTCCTTGTCGGCCTGTAGTACTTCGTAGAGTGCATCCAGTGTGAACTATGCGTGACCTCGGCAGAGGAAAGGCTCGATGTAGGCTTCGCCTTCGGGGGCGACGGCGCTGCTAACGCCCATCGCGGAGTCGGACATGACGGGGAGTTGCGTTTCGTCCGTCCATTCGAGCATTGGCGCGCTGCGGGAGTTCCAGGCCAATACCACCAGGGAGATGACAATGAGGCAGGTAAACCCAGCGATGTAGAGTAGTATTGTTTCCTTTGCCGATAGTGGCTCCGGTTTGGAGCCCACTGTTATGCGGTTGAGCAGTGATGAATACAGGCTGAACTGCGGCGCCTTAGCTTCGCGAATCTTGACCTTGCTCCTGGCCCGGCTGCTTGAGCTTTTTTTATTGGAACTTGAGCGCGAGGAAGAGCGCGCGCGGCTGCTACTGCTGCGTCGCTTGCGTTGCTTTCCTGAGCTCGATGATTCCACGTAGGGCATGGGTTACTCCAAAGGTAAATCTATCACTTGCCACGGCAATCCGCGCAAGTTGAGTTGGTCCATGAAGGGATCCGGATCGAGTTGTTCCATATTCCAAACACCGTCCTGGTGCCATTGGCCGGTGACCATCATCATGCCGCCGATCATCGCGGGGACGCCGGTGGTGTAACTGATGGCCTGGCTGGAAACTTCCGCGTAGCACTCCTCGTGGTCGCAGGTGTTGTAAATAAACACGCGCTTCTTCTGGCCGTCTTTATAGCCCACGATGTCACAGCCGATGCAGGTCTTGCCCTTGGTGCGGGGGCCGAGGCTGGCCGGGTCGGGCAGCACGGCGCGGAGGAATTCAATGGGCGCAATCTGCTGGCCGTTGAAATCGATCGGCTCAATCGACGTCATGCCGACGTTTTCCAAGACGCGCAGGTGCGTCAGGTATTTTTGCGAGAAAGTCATCCAGAAGCGAATGCGCTTGAGGCCCTTGATGTTCTGGCAAAGCGATTCCAGCTCCTCGTGGTAGAGCAGGTAAGCGTCCTGCGGGCCAACGACGGGGAAATCGTAAACCTGGTGCACGCTCATGGGCTCGATTTCCTTCCATTCGCCTTCTTCCCAGTAGCGGCCGTTTTGCGTGATCTCACGGATGTTGATTTCCGGGTTGAAATTGGTCGCAAAATGGTGTCCGTGGTCGCCAGCGTTGGCGTCGAGGATATCGATGGTTTCGATCTCGTCGAAAAGGTGCTTCTGGGCGTAGGCGCAGAAAACGTTCGTCACGCCGGGGTCGAAGCCGCTGCCGAGCAGGGCCATGCGGCCGGCGTCCTTAAAGCGGTCCTGGTAAGCCCACTGCCATTTGTATTCAAACTTGGCTTCTTCCGGCGGCTCGTAGTTGGCGGTGTCGAGGTAGTCCACGCCGGCGGCGAGGCAGGCGTCCATCAACGGCAGGTCTTGATAGGGCAGGGCGACGTTGAGCACGAGGTCCGGCTTTTCAGCCAGGAGGAAGGCAGTAGTGGACTCGACATTGTCGGCATCAATCGCGGCGACGCGGATGTCGCGTCCTTGCTTGGCCTTGATGTCCGCGGCGATCGCTTCGCACTTGGACACCGTGCGCGAAGCGAGCACGATCTCAGAGAATACTTCCGGCGCCTGCGCGCACTTGTGGGCCACGACGTTGCCGACGCCTCCCGCTCCTACGATGATGACTTTTGCCATGCCGCATCAGTGAGTGAATTTTTATCCAATTCACAAGCAAAAGCGTCACACAGGGGCAGAAGACCCGCCGCCGGTTTGGAGTCCAAATTCCCATCTTTCGACCAACTTCCCCACCTCCACACTTCTACACCCCAGCACCTTTTTTAATCTTCCTGTTGGCAGCAAAGTTCCCCATGATGATGACCATGTCTCTACGATTTGCGGAAGAAATCCTGTTGCTCGCGCTGGACGATGAGTCTGGCAAACTCCATCCGTTGCCGGAGGGCTCGCTCGGCCTCGCTATTTCTGGAGCCCTTATCATGGAGCTCGCCTTTGCTGGTGTGCTGGATTCCGACGATAAAAACGTGACCGTCATTTCCCGCGATTCGACCGGCGACGCCTTGCTTGACGACGTGCTGGCCAAGGTCCCGCAGGAAAGCCCGCTTTCGATTCAGCGTGCGCTCAATGCGGTGAATTCCAACATCGATGGCTGGAAAACCGCCTTATTTGAGGAACTCAAGCAGCGCGGCATTCTCAAGCAGGAAGAGCATCGTTTCCTCTTTGTCCTCAAGGAGCGCCGCTACCCGGTGATTGACGACAGCGAGGAGCAGGAAGTGAAGTCCCGCATCCGCGAAGTCGTGCTTGATCACTCGGCTATTCCTGATCCGCGCGACGTGGTCATCATTTGCCTCATGGACGCTTGCGATCTCAGTAGCGTGGTCTTCACCGACGAAGAACGCGCAGCGAACAAACAGCGTATCGAAACCATTGCCAAGATGGACTTCGTCGGCCAAGCCCTCAGCCAAGCCGTCGCTAAGATCCAGCAGGCTCTGCTCGAAGTCATGGCCTACTCCGGCATGTAGCAGCGTCCCGCTGCGTCGGCGAATGTTTATTAAGAACCCGGCGCTTGCGCTTAGTTTTGCGAAGTTGATTGCTTGGTTGTTGCTGTCTTGGCACCTGCACGCCTGCTTGTTTCTGTGTTTTGTCTTTGAGGAGGGAGTCGGCATTTGCACTGTGTGCAAATCTATCGGTCCAGCGGGACGCTGGCTGGCTGCCTAGAGCTTGAGCAGAAGCTGTTGATACTTCTCCTCATCGTAAAATTTCACGCCGACGCCGAGCAGGCGAACCGGTTCTTCGCTGCGGGCGTAGGCTTCTTCCAGTAAGTTTTGATAGACATGCAAGTCTGGCGTCGCCTGGACGCACTCCTTGGTCGTCTGCTGGAAGTCCGCAAACTTCACTTTGACTACCAGCTTGTGGATCGCGCGGTCCTCCGCCTTGATCAGGTCCTTGAGTAACTCGTCGTGCAGCTCGTACACCATCGTACGGCAAGCTTCCAAGCTCGTCAGGTCTTCGCTGAACGTGCGCTCGGTGCTGAGCGATTTACGCGCGGTGTTGGCTTCGACGGGGCGGTCGTCCAAGCCACGACAACGCTGATGCAGCCAGTAGCTGGAACTGCCAAAGCGCCGGATAAGTTCGCTCATGTCGAGGGCTTGTAAATCCGCGCAGGTTTCGGCGCCCAGCTTGCGCAGCTGCTCGGCCGAGACGGGGCCAATTCCCGGTATCTTACGAATGGGCAGCGGGGCAATGAACGCGTCGACTTGGTCCGGCGTCACGGTGAACTGACCGTTCGGTTTCTTCCAATCGCTGGCGATCTTGGCAAGCATCTTATTCGGCGCAATGCCGGCAGAGGCAGTCAGCGCGGTCTCTTGGAAAATGCGTTGTCGAATCTCCTTGGCCAGCGCGCTGGCGTATCGTGGCGAATGGCTGACATCGAGGTAGGCCTCGTCGAGCGACAGCGGCTCGATGAGCTCCGTGTAGTCAGCGAAGATCGCGCGTATCTTTAGCGACTCCGCTTTGTAGGCTTCGAACCGCGGCGGCACGATGATCAGGCCCGGACACTCGGTCTTGGCCCGCATCATGGGCATCGCGCTGCGCACGCCAAATTGCCGGGCCTCATAGCTCGCCGTGCACACCACCGAGCGCATCCCATCGCCGCCCACGGCAATCGGCTTCCCGCGCAGCGCTGCGTTGTCCCGCGCCTCAATCGCCGCATAAAAGCAATCCATGTCGATATGGATGATCTTGCGCGGCGCTGGTTCGGGAGTGGACATTGACAACGCAGCATTAGCTGGAATCCCTGCGAGCACAATGCACTTTCGCTGCTAGTCTCCCGATGCTATGCGGTGGTCTCCCTCAATCGATGCGATGCTGGGAGTGGAAACGTCGAGTAGTGACGCGCCGTTAGGCGTTGCCTCTTCTGTCTGGTTCTCTTTATGTTTTGAGTGGACTCCCCCAAGGACAATCTTGAGTGAGAAAGCTAGAAAACCCTCTCTTCTTTCCAAATTCAATTCTTGAGACTACTTGCTGATCGACCAAGACATCTAGACCTTCTGTGCTCCATTCAATTTCTATTCTTTCGTTCTCTAGCTTTGGATAAACACAGTCCTGCAAAAAATACCCTTCGACGAGTGGTGGTGCTCCATCACCTGAATATTTCTCTTTAAATTCTTTTACTGTGAGCAGTGGAGTTAGGCTGCAGACTGGAACATCTGAAAGGATTTCCTTCTTTTCTTTGCTGTGAAGATACGCCCATACGCTTCGCTCGTCACCTTCGACTACACATTGGTGTGATCCATCTGGTGATTCCGATGATACGAAGATGTTATTCATTTTATTTCCGGAGAACAGTATTTTTAAGTGCCGCGAACGTTCATTGAACAAGCTTGGCCAGTGGGAGCTTGGGCGCACTGGGGGATGCAGGGAGTCGTGGAAACGTTGGTGCGGGCTGTGTCATGATTTATCTAGTAACGCTAAGCTAAAGGTCGGTATAGTAATTTACAATCGTTGGGGACAAAGATGACAAGCTTATCAGACCAAAAGAAACTCGCATCAGTATGTGGATGGTTTCAATGCGTTCATGGAAAGAGTCGTGGACGGGCGGTTTATTTGGCTGGAGGGCTACGCTCCGTCGTAGCCGTTGCGAGGGAGTCGGCATTTGCACGGTGTGCAAATCTATCGGCCAGCGGAACGCTGGCGGCAATGACGCAGCGTTGTCCACCAGTGAAGGCGCAGTTCCTGCCTTAGGAACAGGCTGTGAGCTGGCGATGGTGATGATTTCACAACGAGCTGGGCAGTTCTTGGGATGACTCAGCGACTGTGCTAAGGCATGACAGCGCCGCTGCTAAGGTTTAGCACAGGTAGTGCTAAGTAATGACACAGGCTGTGCTAAGGTTTAGCAGCGTCGGTGTTAAGTAATCGCACAGGCTGTGTGATGGCGTCGCACAGGCGCGGAGGGCTGTTTGCGCGAGTATTCGGGCTGAGAGAATCAGGAATCTGTGATTTCAGGTATTCTCAGGCACGCATCTAGCGCAGCGCTTCGGGGTCCACGCTTTCGACGAATTTGAAGTCGGCGCGGAGGAGGTCGACGAGGAGGTGCTCGGTGTCACCGGCGATGGCCTCCATTGCCGCTTGAAATTCCTTGGTCTCGGGGCCGTATTTGACGGCGTCCTGGTCTAGCGCGCGTTTGGAGCGGGCAACGGGGATTTCTTCAAACATGCCCTCGGGCTCATCTTCGGCAGAGTCGGAGCTGCGGTTCCACTCGTCTTCGGTGGGGCCGTCGGCGTGATCGCCGCCAGCGGGGTGCTCGGTGTCTATCCCGGTGGCGCGAGCAACGGGGCCTTTGGGTGGCGCAGCAGACTTGGGCATGGCGCCCAGCGGCGGGATCGGCCCGTTACTGGGGGGCGTTGCCGGTGTCTCTATTTTTTTTTGGCCGGCGTCTTGTGGGAGGCCGGCTGCGAGATTGCTAAGTTCCTTGATGACCGAGTCGATCGCCCGGGTGCGGCTTTGGTCGACCGCTCGCAGGAGCGCCACCTCGAAGTTCACGCGTTGGCTGAGGCCGCTGCGCACCTGGCTTTCGCCGGACTGCAGGGCGTCGAGCATGCGGGTGAGCGACTCCGCGGTGAGCGGGGCGCCGAGGCTGTCGGTGGAGCCGCCGTTGCGGATGGCCTCGATCATGGCCTCGCGGGTGCGGGACTGGATGTCGAGCAGCACGCGGTAGAGGTCGCGGCCTTCGGCGGCGATGGCCTCAATGGCGTCAAAAAGCTTTTGGTAGTCGGCAATCGCGATGGCCTTAACAATCTCGTCGATCGAGGCTGGGGCGGCGAGGCCGTAAACGTCGAGCGCCTTTACTTCGGTGATGTCGTTGCCGCAGAAGGAAATGAGCTGGTCGAGGATGGACTGGGCGTCGCGCATGCCGCCGTCGGCCATGCGGGCGATGGCTTTCAGGGCGCCTTCGTCGACCTTGATGTCGTCGGCCTGGGCAATGTGCGTCAGGCGTTCGATGATTTGCACGTCCGGGATTGGGCGGAATTCAAAGCGCTGGCAGCGGGAGACAACTGTCGGGAGCACCTTGTTGGCTTCCGTGGTCGCGAAAATGAACTTCACGTGCGAGGGCGGCTCTTCGAGGGTCTTCAGGAGCGCGTTCCACGCCTGATTGGAGAGCATGTGGACCTCGTCAATGATGTAGATCTTGAACTGGCCTTGGGTAGGGGCGTATTGGCACTCCTCGCGCAGGTCGCGGATCTGGTCGACGCCGTTGTTGCTAGCACCGTCGATCTCGATAACGTCCATGCAGGAGCCGCTCATGATGGCCTGGCTGATCGGCGTGGAGTCGTCGGGCGCGACCTGGGGGCCGCCTTCGGCGTTGAGGGCCTTGGCGAAGATGCGGGCGGTGGTGGTCTTACCGGTGCCGCGGGGGCCGACAAACAGGTAGGCGTGCGCGATGCGGTTGGTTTCAATCGCGTTCTTCAGGGTGCGGACGATGTGCTCCTGCCCGACCATTTCGTCGAACTGCTTGGGGCGCCAGCGCCGCGCGATGACTTGATATGCCTCTTGCGCCATTTGAGAGAAGAAACATTGAAGACCGGCTTGCGAAGATTCAACCTCCAATCTACATTCTTCGGCAAAACCTTAAACCTCGGCGCGTAACGCCTTGATGAAACGCAAGATACTGAAAATAGCCGGCTGGACCATCGCCGTTGTGTGCGTGATATTCCTCATCACGCTGGCGACGGCCGACTTCTGGGCCCCGTCAATCGTCCGCCCGCTGCTGAAGGAATATGGCGTGACGTTTGCGGATATCTCGCGGGAGGACGGGCATTATACGCTGACGGATGTCTGGTATCAGGAGGATGGGCTCGAAACGAAAATCGATTTGCTCAAGGCACCGACTCCTTGGCGTCTCATTTCGCGGCGGTGGTTTAGCAACGAGGCGGGGGCTTACGTTGAGTTGAATGGTGTCCTGGTAAAGGTTGTTTCATCAGAAGAACCCAAACACGAGGTCAGTGACGTTGAGTCGGGCATGAATCTCCCAGCTTTGATGAATGATGTGCTGGGGTATTGGGATGAGGCATTTGGCTGGATCGACAATGTAGCAATTGAAGGCGTGGAATATCGCCAGGATGGAGACGTGCTAGTCAAGGCAGTTGATGTCCGTGTGGAAGCGCAACGGATTGGAGTAGATTATTTCCAAACTGGCCGTAGCAACTTACCTAGTCTTATTACGCTGGAAGTTCAGCGAGTCGCAGAGAAGGAATTGAGTTTTGAAATCAAGAGACCCGCTGAGCAGGAACTGCCGCTAGTTTTACATGGCAAGGTGGCCGTCAGCGATCAGATTGAGCTCACTGGCGATCTGCAGATCGAAAAGACTTCGAACAAACTGACGTTTTCAGCGGTTGTCGGTCCCGGAGGCTACATACCGACCAGCGCGCACGCCGAGACGACAAACTTCATCTTCCCGGCGAACATCTATGACCTGCCGGATTACGAGCAGCCTACTATCAACCTGAAAGCCGACTGGGATGGCGCGAAGGCGGACATCTCGCTCAACGCTGAGGCGGTGCCGAAGAAAACAGATCTGCCGCCGCTCAAGGTTGCTTTGGAAGCGCACGGCGACGATCAGGTGGTCAATGTGGAGCAGTTGCTGGTGGATGCGTGGTCGAGCCACGTATCTTTATCTAAGCCGCTGCGGGTGGAGTTGAACAACCTCAAGGATTTGCCGGACGCCGAGCTGACCGTGGACCTGAACCTAAGCGACATTCCCGAGCAAAAGCTCGATGGGCGCTTGCAAGGCGCGCTGGTCGTTGATCACCATCCGGGGGAAGGGTGGCCGCTCATTACGGCTAACTTTGCAGGACAAAGCTTACGCTACGATGCGTTTCAATTGGAGTCGCTCGCTTTTCATGCAGAGCTGGATTACCCGCAACTGACCATCGAGGAGTTCGATGCATCGACGGGTGAGGGGACCTTGCTCAAGGTCACTGGCAAAGCCGACGTTGAGGAGCATCAAGTGGAAGATCTGAACCTGGACTTCGTGGCGGACCCGAAATTCTTAAAGGCGTTGGAGCCATTCATCGGTGAGCAGGAGGACCTGACCTATGATACCATCGAGCTCAAAGTCACTGTGAATGGTGATCTGGAGACGCCGAAGCATGTTGGTACAATGGGCATCGGTGGTTTACAGCGCCCTGAGAGGCCACCAGCCAATGTATCGGTAGATTGGGAGGCGGATTGGCTCGAGTTTTCTCTCTTGGCCATACAACTAAAGAACGAGCAAAGCGGCATCGATTTAAAGGGAAGCGCTTCGCTGGGTGGGCCAGTACGCTCGGTGGAAATTAGCAAACTGCTGCTCGATGTGCGTGAGCAACCTGAGCTTAACCTCGAGGCACCTTTTACCGTGAAAGAAGACGCTGGCGCGATCAGCATTTCCCCGATCCGTCTTAAAGGTGAAGCGGGCTCCAAGCTTGAGCTCTCTGGCGTGGTGGATTATCCGCACCATGGCAAGGTGCAGTTGGAAGCTAAAGACGTGAAGGCGGTTTGGCTGGACTTGGTTTTGAGTGAGCCGCTGCCTTACCAGGTTAAGTTGGATGATTTGCTGGTGCAGGCGTCATGGAATGGAGGTCCGCTGGAAGCAAAGCTGAAAATCGATGCTGGGCTCTTTCCTGAGAATCAGGATGAAGTTGAATTGTTGGTTGACCTGTCGTTGCAGGATGGCCATCTCGCGCTGCCAGACCTCCGGGTCATGCAAGGCGAATTTACGTTGATGGAGGCTAAGGGGGCAGCTTCGCTCCTCGTGACTCCAGCCGGCCCGCATTACTGGACTATTGAAGATGATGCGCCCATTCATTTTACATTATTCGCTGAGCCTGATGATTCGCCAATCTGGAACTGGTTTGAGGAGCAGGTCGCTGTGGACTTCATTCACCCGATCATTGATTTTCAAATTTCGGGCAACGTCTCGGAACCAGTGGGCAGGCTTGACCTGAAGTTCGACGCGCTGGAAGCCATGACGGACTCCGAGCGCAAGTTGCCGCAGGTGCAGAAGGCGAACGTGGTGGTCAACCTGTCACCAGAGCAAATTGCGATTAGCCGCGGGGAGGTGAACATTGCGGGCCGACCTTTTACGCTGGTTGCTCAATTGCCAATGGGGCGCACATCGTGGGAAGGATTGATTAACGAAGGCGCGATCCCAGATTGGTCTGAGGCTACCGGAGAGTTGCGTTTTACCGATGTGCCGTTGAATGCCTTTACCGATTTCTTGCCGGATGTCTTACGTGATGAAGGCACGCTGTCTCTGACGGGTAAATTGTCAGCGGGGCAGAACATCCAAGGCGGGTTGGACATCGAAGGTGTGAAGACGCGACCCCTCGCGCAGTTGGGATCGATCAACGACATCAATGCATCGTTCCGTATGGAAGGGCGCACCTTGTCGGTTAAGCAGGCGGATGCTGTGGTGGGCGGCGCGCCAATCGGGATTTCTGGAGTCGTGAATCTTAGCGAGCAATGGAAGCCCCTGTTTGATTTGAAGCTGTCGGGGGAGAATGTGCCGTTGGCGCGCTCGCCTGGATTGATTCTCCGTGCCTCGCCGAGCATCACGCTCAAAACCGACGGCGAGGGCATCACGACGATTGGCGGCGTGGTGGCGCTGAACGAAAGCTTCTTCACCAAAGACCTCGCTTCGTTTCAACAAGGGGGCGGGGGTGGCTCTTCGGCTGGAGGAGGCTCCATGCGGCCTCCGTATTTTTCAATTGAGGATGAACCACTGGCCGATTGGCGGCTGCACTTAAAGATTGAGGGTGACCGCTTCCTACGCGTGCGCGTGCCGACCTTTGAAGGTGTGGTATCGGCA
Source organism: Cerasicoccus maritimus (assembly GCA_031296935.1). Lineage (GTDB taxonomy): Bacteria > Verrucomicrobiota > Verrucomicrobiia > Opitutales > Cerasicoccaceae > Cerasicoccus > Cerasicoccus maritimus. The sequence goes on along the minus strand of JAVDPD010000025.1, from coordinate 74,098 downwards.
GACTTTGATATGCGCGGCCCGTTGCGCCGTCCGCTGATGTATGGCCAAGCCGAGCTGGAGCACGGCATCATCATGTTCCCGTTTGCGACCTTGCGCGTGGATGGCGGTGCGGTTGAGATACCGCAGAATGACCCGGATGTTCCGATGTTGAACATCACTGCCAGTGGGCGTGCATATGGTTACGACATTCAACTACGCGTTACTGGGACGGCGAACGAGCCGATCATCGCCTTTACTTCGACGCCGAGTTTGGAGCAGTCAGACATTATCTTAATGGTCACCTCAGGGCAAATCCCGAACCACGACCGCTCGGCGGAAAGCCGCTTGAGCGGTATCGGGATTTACATTGGGCGCAGCTTCCTAGTGGACCTTGGGTTGATTGATCCGCTGGACGACGTACTGACGGTTAATATCGGCGAGGATGTTTCCACATCGGGCAAGGATACGATTAATATCCGCTACAAGCTGAATGACGACTGGGATGTCGTTGGCGCCTACGACAAATACGACGCCTACTACCTCGACTTTGAATACACGATTTACCGCGACTAAATGAAACGCCTGTTGCTACTTTGCCTGCTCTTGGCACCGGGGATTCTCAGTGCTGGGTCGCTGTTTGGGCTGATTGGCGATCCGAACGTAACGGTCAGCGGCTTTGGCTACTTCTCGGATTTATATTTGGAGCGTTCACTGGAAATCCTCGATGTCGAAGGCGATGAGCGAAAGACCTACGACGGACTTTTTCTTGAAGACGCGGTCTGGATTCTTGCTGGTGAAATTAAACAAAAGGGCTACCTGGAGCCTGAGCTCGATATTCAGTTGATGAAGGACGGCGAGGTGGTGTTTGAGTCAGTTTGGACCGACGGAGATTTGGAGCCAAATCCTCCACGAGATGTAGAGGGCGATGAAGTGGATTTCCGTGTTCGTGCCGGATTACTCTACTATTTCAACACAATTACAGTCGAAGGTCTGCCTGCTGATATGCCCTCCAGAGCTGCCAGCTATTTCTACACGACGGATCAATTGGTCGTCAGTGAGAAAGACCGCTACTTTACGGAAGGTCGATTCCAAGCTGGCTTGAATCGCATCGTGCAAACGCTGAAAGACCTCGGCTATCGCAAAGTCGAAGTGACGGCCAAACGCTACGAGATCGATGATGAAACAGGGCAGGTTAATTGCTCAGCGACGGTGAAGCCTGGCCCGATATTTTACACCAATGAAATGGAGGTGTTGTTCTATTATCCCGAAGAGGCTGAAACTACAGATCTTAGTGAAGAGAATGTTCCGGCAAATGTCGTCCATGATATGAGTGACGATGAGGTCGAAAATGCCGTGGAGGGTAAAGTCCAACATACGCGTGACGACAGCTTTGCTGAGAAGCGCCTCACGCCGGATTGGGTGGTTTTGGAGGTTCAGACTCTGCGGCGCGAGGGGTTTGCCAAGGGCTTTCCCGAGACGCATGTGGAAGTGGATTTCGAAGTGGTTGAGGAAACTGAGGAGCGGGTGTTTGGTAAGCTGATCCTCAGCGTGTATCCTGGCGCACATGCTGAACTGAATAGCGTGCGCTTTGAAGGCGCCGGAGATGTTGCGCCCTGGTTGCTTGAACAACAGGCTAATGGCACGCCGGGGCAGCCGCTCAATCGTACTGCGGTTGAAGAAGGGCGTAGTCGCCTCAGCAGGCTGGGCATCTTTCGACGGGTGCAGATTAATTATGAGGAAGTTGAACCGGGTAAGTGGGACGTTATTTATGAACTCACGCCTAAGGGAAAGACCGAAGTCGATTTGATATTTGGCGTTGGCAGCTTCGATATCGTGCGTGGTGGTTTTGAAGTAGAGCGCAACAATCTTTGGGGCATTGCGCACCGGGCGGATTTGCGGGTGGTGCAGTCGTTTAAAGCAACTTACGGCGACGTCGATTACTGGATACCGCAGCTCTTTGGGCAGGACTTGGATTTCTTCTCCAACATTAATTACCTGCATCGAAAGGAGCTCACATTTGATCGTGAAGAATGGGGCGCGCGAGCTGGATTTCAGCACTTTATTCAGGCTCTGAACATCAACAGTTCGGTTAGCTATTCGTTGGAGAATGTTAAGGCGACGAACCGCGACTTTCTCGTTCCGCCGGGACCGCTGGAAGCGCGCATTGGCGCCCTGGGCTTTAAATTCGTGCAGAGTGATTTAGACAGCCCGGTGTTTCCAACGGATGGCTATCATTGGTATTTTTCTACTGAGTTTGCCCGCCCATTTTTTGGTGGCGATGTAAACTACGACAGCCTGGAATTTGGCGGTGCTTACCACCATCCCTTGGGCGACTTCGGTTTAACGGGGCACCTTGGGTTCAAGCATGGCGTCATCACGACCAGTGGTTCGCCCTCGCAGGAAATACCGGTCAACCGCCGCTTCTTCCTGGGTGGTGAAAATACAGTTCGTGGTTACAAGCGCGACCAGGCCTCACCGGTCAATGCGCAGGGCCAGCAGATCGGCGCCGTCAGCTACATGCTTTTTCAAGCGGAGCTCGAACAGCGCATCAATGAAACGTTCTCCATCGTCGCCTTTGTCGATACGGTGGGCAATGCGGCGCAGATCAGCGACTATCCGTTTAACGAGGTGTTGATTAGCGTGGGCGGCGGCATCAGCATTCGCACCATCGTCGGCCCACTGCGCTTTGAATACGGCTACAACGTGAAGAAGCGCCCCATCGACCCGGACGGCCGCTTCCAAGTGGGGCTGGGCTTCCCATTCTAAACAATCGTCGCTCAAGCCATTTTCGCACCGCGAAAATCTATGGGTGCAGCCGTAGGCTGCCTGCTTCAACGGAAGGCAAAGTCTTCGGAGATGATGCGCTCTCGGGGAATGCCGAGTTCGAGGAATTGCTTCGTTAAGGCTTTATTGAATGGCGTGGTGCCGCAAAGCATGACCGCGTAGTCGTCGATGTCGCCAATGTTTTCATGAATCTGTTTAGCGGTGAGACGTCCCTTTTGCTTTGTAATCCAAAGTTCGTAGTCGATATAGGAATCTGCTTGCTGATAGCGCGAGCGAATTTCCTCATCGTAGCCAGCGTCTTCGGGATTGCGGACGATGTAGTATAGCCAAATGCGGCGGAAGTCGTTGTTCGTCAGCTCGTAGGCCAGCATCGATAAAAACGGCGTGATGCCAATGCCCGCGCCGATCAAAACAAGTCGTCGATAGCGCACAAAATGATTTGGAGTGAAGCCGCCAAAGGGGCCGTAAATATCCATTGCTGCGCCGGACTCGATCTTACGCAGGGCCTGGGTGTAGTCGCCGATCGCACGAATCGAAAAGCGTAGCTCGCGGTTAACCGGCGTTGATGAAATCGTGAAGGGATGCAGCTCGGCAGGCAGAGTAGGGTGCTCGATGGCGGAGATAAATGCGAACATGCCGGGATCGTAATTCATACGTCGCTCGGTGGGCAGCAGCACGAGGTCGAAGGATTCGTTGGCCGTATCTTTCACCGCTTCGACTTGGTAGCGATAGCGTGGGCCAAAGCGCTTGAAAAACAGAATGCGGTAAAGCCAGGACAGGCTACCCGCAGCGCCGATGAGAACGATCCATGTGCTGAGCGGCTCGAACTCGGTGATCGAGCCGGGCACGAAAATAATATGGATAAAAAAGAAGAAATAGAGTGCTCCGAAAAGCTGGTGAATCCCCAGCCATCGCGCGTAGGGCAGGCTCTTATTGTAGGCTAGGAATGCCAGCAGGAAGAGTGCATAGGTGACAAGGATGTCCGGCGTGCGCGCGGTCGGCGAATACCAGGGGATGAACAAATCGCCAACAGGTTTGCCTGCGGCATGCCACGGAGGAATGAGCATCAACAGGTGGATGAACAGGATGATCATCGCCCAGCGACCGAGTTTCTTATGAAGCCTCACCGCGCGGTCGAGTCCGCCAAAGATAGCTTCCAAGCTGCGGCTGCGCGCGCCAGCCATCAGCGCTATTCCCATGTAAACCAGCGACAGCAATCCGAGCAATTGCGACGGCGCACGCCACGGCCAAAGGTCGTCGGGTTGGACGGTGGCAAATTTCGCCATTAGCCAAAGCTTTGTAGTGATGATGGTGACCAAGCTAACGATGATCACTTCACGGCGCAGTAGTTGTTTGATAGCCATGGAAAAGGAAAAATATAAAAAGGCTTTGGCAGGTCGCCAGCCGAAATTCGAAGTATCGTTAACGCTAGAGCTAGGCTATCGCTTATGATCGTCGCTCAAGAAAGGCGGCGGACCCACGGCGCTCAAAGGTTGCCAGTCGGTGTTAGCTCCAAGCGCAGGTAGGCAGCCTCGCTGATCGGATTGCTGGCGCGTGCGGTGATGGACTCGGTGTTCGCATCGAGTGTCGTGGTGGACAGAGTATTCGCGCCAAGCGATAGCGTTTCCCAAGGGCCGGAGGGGGTGGGGGCCTGTAGCAGATTGAATGCGAAGTCGTCCATGTTGCGGCGCCGGTTGAACGTGATCGTGGCGTAAGTTTCGGAGTCGATCTCGATTGTGCCGGCATCGGGTAAGCCGTCGAGCTGGCCACTGTTCGGGCTCATGTTGAAGCCATATTCCTCCAAAAGGTTGAAGGAGTCGCCATCGGTGTCGGCTCCAAGGGCAAATTGATTATAGCCTGCGGCGTAGGTGGTGAAGTCCGGGTAAATGTAGCCGTAGATGTAATCACGCAGCCGGAAAACTCGGGTGTAGATGGCCGGTGGTGATTCAACTGCGCATTCATGGCCAAAGCTGGTGATGCCAGCGATAACCCATGCGTTGTCAGTTGGGCGGCGAACAAGCAGGGGTCCGCCGCTGTCACCACTACAGCTGTCGGGTGTTCCTCCGCTGCCCACTGCTGGCATCATGCGGTCGGTTAGCGTGTTAAACCAGTCTTCGTTGGCTTGGCCGAAGTTGCGGATCGTCACGTCGCCTTCCTGCAGAAAGCTGGGATAGGTTTCATCGAGGGTGAACTGACCCCAGCCAACAATTCGGGCCAGGGTTCCTTCAAGTTGCCAGTCTTCCTGATCGCAGATATCGATGGGCTCGATGTCGGTTACGGGCGTTGCCAGGCGCAGTAACGCAATGTCGTAGTCCAGCTCTACGTTGTCGTATTGAGGATGAATGATGATCTGGCTGATGTTTACCCGTCTGCCTCCGGAGTCGAGGTCGTCCGTGCCGACGAGAACATTCATGCTCGATGTCGTTTCGCCTTCAGCACAGTGGGCGGCAGTGAGGATGTAGTAGGGATGGATCAACACGCCGCCGCAGAACTGGGCGTAGTAATTATCTGGTTCGGTGCGATCCATCACGCCGACCATCCACGGATACTCGCCGTCTTTGGCGTCACCACCACCGATGATCTTAATGGTGATCTCCAGATCTTCCCACGAGTCAGCGGCCTGGGCAACGAAGGCCAAGCTTGCACAGGCGATGAATGGAAGAATCTGACGCACAAATTTAGAGTAATTAACTTTAGACCGTATTCCCGTCAAATCGTTACAGCAGTCGCCACTTGTTTATAACAAAAACGGGAACGGCCAATGACCGCTCCCGTCTGTTAAAAGAAATCGCTGCCAGAATTTACGGGCCGGCGCGACGCCACTCGTGCTTGCGCTGCCAGAGCAGGCGGTCGGCGGCGAGAGGGCCCCAGGAGCCGGAAGTGTATTCTTCCAGACCCTTGCGACCACACTCTGCCCAGTGCTCAAGCACCGGTGTGTAAAGTTTCCACGAGGTCTCGGTTTCGTCACCACGGATGAAGAGCGTGGAGTCGCCGACCATCGCGTCGAGGATGAGGCGCTCGTAGGCTTCCGGCGTGTTCGAACCAAAGGTCGTCGCGTAGCGGAAGTGCATTTTGACCGGCTGGGTGCGGGTTTCGAGGCCCGGAATCTTGGAATTCATCAGCAAGGTCACGCCTTCGTCCGGCTGGATTTGGATGACCAGCGTGTTCGAGGCCAAGTCAAAGCGGGACGGGTCGCTGAACAAGCTGCCCGAAGGCTGCTTGAACTGAATCGCAATCTCCGAAACGCGACGGGCGAGGCGCTTGCCGCTACGCAGGTAGAAGGGGACGCCCTGCCAGCGCCAGTTGTCGATCGACATGCGCAGCGCGGCAAAGGTTTCCGTGGCGGAAGTCTCCGGAATATCCTTCTCGTTCATGTAGCCGGGGACGCGTTCGCCGTCGATGAGGCCTTCGCCATACTGGGCGCGGACAACATCGCCATCCGGGCCGGTCTTCATCGGCTGAATGGCTTTGAGCAGCTTCACCTTTTCGTCGCGGATGTCCTCGGCGGACAACGAGACGGGCGGCTCCATGGCGGTCAACGCGAGGAGCTGCATAGTGTGGTTTTGCAGCATGTCACGGGTCGCGCCAGACTGGTCGTAGTAACCGCCGCGCGTGCCCACGCCGAGGCTTTCCGCCACGGTGATCTGCACGCACTCCACGTAGTTGCGGTTCCAAAGCGGCTCGAAAATGCTGTTGGCAAAGCGCAGCACCATGAGGTCCTGGACGGTTTCTTTGCCCAGGTAGTGGTCGATGCGGTAGACCTGCTTTTCGTCAAATTGGTTGGTGATGATGCGGTTGAGCTCCTGCGCGGTCGCGAGGTCGCGGCCAAAGGGCTTTTCGATGACCACCTTGGAGGCCAAGTCGGTGCCTTCGCCGTGCTTGGCGAGGCCGCTGGCGCCGAGGTTTTCCAGAATTGGCTTAAAGACCGACGGCGGCGTCGAAATGTAGAACATGAACTGCACGTCGCGGCCGAGGTCCTTTTCGATGCCGAGCATTTTCTCGCGCAGGGACTCGAAGGCTGCGAGGTCGTCGTAACCGCCATCGTGATAGTAAATGTTCGGCCGCATGTGCTGGAAGAGCTCGTCATTCAGTGGACGGCGGGAAAACTTTTTCAGCGCGGCCTCGGAATCGTTGCGGAAATCCTCATCGGGGATAGGCTTGCGGCCATAGCCGATCAGGTAGAAGTCGCGCGGGAGCAGGTTGTCGAGGCCCAGGTTGTAGAGCGCTGGGATGAGCTTGCGGGCCGTCAGGTCGCCCGAGGCTCCAAAAATGACAATCGCGGTCGGTGGTGCGCCGCGGTGTTTGCTCAAACCTTGCAGGAAAGGGTGACGGTCGGAAGCGTCCGTATTTAACATAGTGAGTGGTTTTTCAGATGAAGCTGTTCGGGAACAGCGGAACGTTCTCGTAATGATGAATAGAGAAATCCTTATCCATGCCAAGCCTGACTTCAACTATATCGAAGCGAAAGTGAGCAGGGCGGGGGCGCTGTTGGCGCAAAAATGCACGGCAGGCGCGTAGCAGGCAGGCCTTTTTCTTCGCCGTGACGCTGTGGTAGCCGCTGACGAGCGCTTTGGCAGCGCGGCTGCGGACCTCCACGAAGACGAAGGTCTGGCCATCGACGGCAATCAGGTCCAGCTCGTCTTTGCCCGCGCGCCAGTTACGGTGCAGGATGCGCATGCCTTTCTTTTTTAAGAGCTTGGCCGCCTCACGTTCGCCCATTGCGCCACGCGCCGCACGTTCATTGGGCGCGTCCTTGGGCGTGATGAGCTGTCGTAGGCGTTGTAGCATAAACCGGTAATATTTCGAGCTTAGCGTGGCCAGTGGCAAGGTCAAGTAGGCTAACCGGACTGCAATGTTTTTCATACTTGGGATGAATGCTGGTTATGCGTATCGATTACAAGTGGTAATAAGAATTCTCAGCTCACATCTATTGGGCGACAAATAATGATTGCTATGTGTGGATCGGGGCAAAGTATTTGACCAGTGATGAAAGTGCTCCTCTCCCTGGCTATCTTTTTCTTTTCCACCGTCATTGCGTCTGCCGATATTTATGTGCTGACCGATACCGATGGCAGGAGCATTGAATGTGAGTTGGTGGACTATCGGGATGGTCATGTGACGTTTGTTATCAACGCTAAGCGCTATTCTTTGCCGATTAGCCGTTTTTCAGAAACATCGCGTAAGGACATTCTGGATTGGACAGCGAATGAGTATATTCGGAAGGGAGGCTTGGATGTCCGGATCGGCACTCCCACTCGTGAAAGTCAGCGGGATGCGAAGGGGGAGACCTTTCAGCGGGTTTTCTATGGCATCGAGATTGAGAATCGTGCGCCTGTTGAGCTCGACGGCCTCGAAATTCAGTACAAGCTCTACTGGCTGGATGGTCGGGTTGATGGCAGTGAAAATTTTATTTCTGGCTCGATCGGGTCGTGAAAATCAGTGACTTGAAGCCGCGTGTCGAAATGGAGTTTAAAACGGACGCCATCGATTTGAAGGAACGCGCCGAGCGCCGTGACGCCCTGATTGGGGTCTGGGTGCGTATCTACCGAAATGGAGTTTATTTGGCGGACTTTGCGGAGCCGCGTGGGCTGGTGACCCAAATGGATTGGCTGAACTTCAGTATTGATGCAATTCACTAGCCAGGGGTTAGACGAAAATTTTAAGCCCAAAAACCTCACAAATGCTTGTCGTCGGGCAGGTTATTGGAGTAGGCTATGCTTATGACCACCGCCGAACCGCCTACTATATTCGACGTCATGCCAGGCCAGCAAATGCCGGTCTCCGAAGTTTCGCCCATGCTCTCCTCAATGTGGAGCGAGCAGTTTGACCCGACCGCGGGCAACGCCAGCGAATTCCGCGCGTCGCAGATGAACATCATCCTCCATTTCGGCCTCAAAACTTCGCTCGAAGAAGCCAAAGCGCGGTTCGACGACGCCATCGAATTTGCCCAGAAATATCCCTGCCGCATCATCACGCTTTGTCCGATGGGCCGCGAGCGCAGCGACCGCCTGCTTCAGGGTAAGATTTTCAGTCTGTGCTATATTGGCGAGTCCATGCGCGACCAATGCTGCACGGAGGCGGTCATTCTCGGCTACCCGACGCGAGAAGCCGGCTTCCTCAGCAGCCAAGTGTCGATCTGGTTGGAAAATGATTTGCCGACCTACCACTGGTTTAACCGCATCCCCGCTGAGCGCATTACCGAGATGCACATGGACTTCGTGAAGCGCTGCCGCCGGGTGATCTACGACTCCTCCATCGAAATGGAGGACGGTAACGACCTGACTGGCATTGACTGGCCGCGCAAGGAAGGCGTGATCGACTTGGCTTGGGCTCGTTTGCTGCCGGTACGTCAGTCGCTCGGGCAATTTTTGAGTTCGGTGGAGCCGTCGCGTTTGATCGATGGTCTGCAGAAGGTAGAAGCCCGGGGCAAGGTGAGCCATCAGGGCGAGGCGGCCAACCTGGTTAAATGGTGCCGCGAATGCCTGGCAAGCTGCGCCAAGGGCGCGGAGCTGAGCGTGGAATTTGCAACCGGCGATTGCCCGGAAGAACATTTACTCGAGCTGGAATGGACCTACAACGACGGGAAGCACCTGTTTTGGACGTTGCAGGCTGACGGCTCTGGCGCGCAAGTGACGGCTGACTTTGGCAAAGGTCGACGCAGTGCGCCCATGCAGGCCAAATTGCTATCTGGAGACAAGGCCCTTGCTGAGGCCATGTTCTTTGCCTAGCGACTCCCACCCAGTACCCCTCCCACACCCCACACAGATTACTTCGTTGCTATGAAGACCTTCGAGACCAACCTCGGGCAAGTGCATGTGCTGCCCAAGGAGGCGATTTACATCGAAACGATGCGCCTCATTAAAAATACCCTGAAGAATGCGAACGAGGAGGTGGTGATTGGTCTGACTGGCGGTCGCACGCCTCAAGCGTTTTATGAATGGGCCGCCAACCACCAGGCGCTGGCTTCCGCTCTGAAGGAGCAAGTGGTTTGGTGCACCAGTGATGAACGCTGTGTGCCGCTGGACGATGATCAGAGTAACTTCGGCCATGCGGATCGCGGCATGCTTATCCCCTTGGGAGTTGCTGACGAAAACAAGCTGCCCTGGCCCACGCAGTTGGATCCCAATGAATGCGCGGACGAATTTAACCACCTTTGGAATGAGCGCTTTGGAGCGCATCGCGGGTTCGATATCTGCTTCCTCGGCATGGGGGGGGATAATCACACAGCGTCGCTTTATCCGCATTGCCCGCTGATCGGCTCGCAGCGCCATGAGAACTTTGCGGCGATTGAGTGGCCGGAACAAGGCTGGCGCGTCACGATCACGCCGGAGGGGCTTTCCCGCTGCAAGCAGATCGTGGTGACGGTTCGGGGTGACGCCAAGGAGCACGCGATATTTCAGGCATTCCATGGCGACTTCAACCCGCGGGAGAAACCGATTCACCTGCTGCGCGCGCATGCGCACAAGACGCTTTGGCTCCTCGACCCGCCGGCAGCGGAAGGTTTGGATTTAGACTTGGGCTAAGGCTGTTTTTCACTTTTAAACGTGTTCATGCAAAACACGTATGGCTCTCTATGCATTGGGCTCGCGGCCGACTCAACGGTCGCCGATTACGAGGAATCCGAGATTGCCCGCGGTTGGGGGCAGTTTCTGGGTGAATCGCTGCCCGGTGTGCGTATAGCAAACCTCGCGAGCTGTGGACGCAGTACGAAGACCTTTCGCGAAGACGGCTTCTGGGACGCCTTGTTGGAGGAGAAGCCGGACATAGTCCTGATTCAGTTTGGGCACAATGATTCGCACAAGAAGGGGCTACGCGAGTCCACTGATGCGGCCACTGACTATCGCGAGAATCTAGCTCGATACGTTCAGGAGTGCCGGGACGCGGGTGCCTTGCCGATCCTCGTTACGCCGCCGCATCGCCGCACCTTTGAGGCCGATGGCAAACTCACGCGCGAGCTCTTGCCCTACGTGGACTCGATGCGTGGGGTGGCCCAGAAAATGTCAGTTCCGCTGGTCGATCTTTATGAGCTAATCGGCGCGCGCTACGAGGAACTCGGCGAAAGGGAGAGCACATACTTCACGCTGAATACCGCTCAAAACGTGGATGTGCCCGGCGCGAATGACCGCACGCATTTCACCGAGCGTGGCGCTCGGGAACTGGCCGAAATGGTGGCCAAAGAGCTAACCAAGCTGGAGCCGCGTTTGCGGGGCGTTGGTTGAACACGCATCCATTTGGGGGGCCATTGAGCCAAGATATAAAAGCCTACTCGGTTGTTTCTGAAAAGCCTATGCGGTTGTTTTTGAAAAGCCTACGTAGGAAACTGCAAAACAACCGCTCGGTTGTTTGCTTAACACAGCCTCGGTTGTTGGGGCAACACAGCCTCGGTTGTTACTCAGACAACCGCACTGTTGTTTTCGAATAAGCTACTTAGGACTACTTCGTTAAACTCATTTAGAACCGACTCAGGAAGGTTCATGAGGTGGAAATGGCCGCAAAAAGGCTCAAAAAACACAAATACTTGCTGCGCTACCTACTGGTCTCGCGCTCTTTTGCGCCTTATTGTGGCGATCTATTCTTTCTAACTAAGTAGAATTAGGCTTTTTTCAAAAAAAAGCCCGGCGCGCTGGCCGGGCTTTGAGTAAATTGGATCAGACTGACCTCTAGCAGATTTCCAGAACCTTCTTGATGACGCGGTCGGCGTCCGGGATCTGAATCTTTTCAAGCGGCATCGAGTAGATCTGCGGCGCATCGATGGAGTTGACGCGCTTGATCGGGGCGTCGAGGTGGTCGAACGCTTCTTCCTGGATGATGCTGATGATCTGCGAGCCAACGCTGGAGAACGGCTTGTTCTCTTCGACGTAGACAACGCGGTTGGTCTTCTTGACCGTTTCGAGGATCGCATCCACGTCAAGCGGGCGGATCGAACGGAGGTCGAGGACTTCGGCGTTGATGTCGTACTCTTCTTCGAGGCGCTTGGCGGCTTCAAGAGCGGTCATGGCACCACGGCCGTGAGCGATCAGCGAAATGTCGGTGCCTTCCTTGAGGATGTTGGCCTTGCCCATTGGGATCAGGTATTCCTCTTCGGGGACTTCCCACTTCTGACCGTAGAGCAGGGTGTTTTCCATGACGAAGACCGGGTCGTTGTCACGAATCGCAGTCTTCATCAGGCCCTTGGCATCAGCAGCGTTGGACGGGCAGACGACCTTGATGCCAGGATGGTTGGCGCAAAGGTTTTCCGGTGTGTGGGAGTGCGTTGCGCCGACATTGGTGCCGCCGTTGGCGGGACCGCGGACAACGATCGGCACATTCATCAAGCCACCGGACATGTAGCGGCAGAAGGAGCCGTTGTTCAGCAGCTGGTCAAATGCCACGTAGCAGAAGGACCAGAACATGAACTCCATGACGGGGCGCATGCCGAGCATGGAAGCACCGATGCCGAGGCCGATGAAGCCGGCTTCGCTAATGGGGGCGTCGACCATGCGCTTGTCCCCGAATTTTTCCCAGAGGCCTTCCGTGACCTTGTAAGCGCCATTGTATTGCGCGACTTCTTCACCCATCACGAACACATTCGGGTCGCGGGCGATTTCTTCGGCGAGCGCATCTTTGATGGCTTGGCGGTAAGTAATTAATGCCATTGCTAGTTCTGTCTAAAGGTTACTTGTCGAAGATACCGCCGTCTTCGAAGATGAAGCGGCCTTGGTTGAGTTCGTCGATTGCCGGGTCCTGGCCCTTGTTGTCCATGCTCCAGTAGGTGTCCTCAAGGATGGATTCGGCGGGCGGGAAGGGGGACTTGTCCGCGAATTCAGCAGCAGCGGTGGCCTCTGCGTTGGCGGCTTTGTCGATTTCCTTCGCCTGTTCTTCGGTCAGGACGCCTTCTTCCACGAGCTGCTTGCGCAGGAGGGTGATCGGGTCTTTGTTTTCCTTGTAGTCGGCGATTTCGTCCTTGGAACGATACTTCTCCGCATTGGCGTCGGCCACGGAGTGACCACGGTAGCGGTAGGTGAAGATTTCGAGAACGGTCGGGCGGGACTCTTCGTGGGCACGCTTGATGGCCTCGTAGGTCTTGGCGCGGACGTCGTAAAGGATGTTGCCGTTCACGGTGTCCCAATCCATGCCGTAGGCTTCGGCGCGCTGGGCGAGGCATTCCGGGTAGGCGGAGGAGCGGGCCTGGCTGGTGCCCATCGAGTACGCGTTGTTCTCGATGATGAAAATCACGGGCAGGTCCCAGAGCGAAGCCAAGTTGTAGGCTTCGTGAACTGCGCCCTGGTTGATCGCGCCGTCGCCCATGTAGGCGAGGCAGCAACCCTTCTTGCCCTGATACTTGAGGGCGTAGGCGAGGCCGGTGCCGAGCGGGATCTGGCCGCCGACGATGCCGTGGCCACCCCAGTAATTTTTGTCCGGCGCAAAGAAGTGCATCGAGCCGCCCTTACCCTTGGAGCAGCCGGTGTGCTTGCCATACATTTCGGCCATACACTCATTCATGCCCATGCCGACGGCGAGGGCGTGACCGTGGTCGCGGTAGGCGGTGATCACGTGGTCGTCTGCGCCGAGCAGGGAAATGGTGCCGACGGCGCAGGCTTCCTGGCCTTCGTAAAGATGGAGGAAGCCGCCGATCTTGCCTTCCTGATAGGAGCGGAGGCTTCGGCCTTCAAAGCGGCGGATGCGCACCATGTCGGTGAACAGGCGGATTTTTTCTTCCGCGCTCAGGCGTTGGTTGATCTCCAGCTTGGCCAGCTCGTGGACGTCGACGTCCTGCCAGCGTTCAGCCTTGGTGTATGTTTTCGACTTTTTTTTCGCAGTCACGGTATGGTGAGCGTTCGGATGAGTGATGTTAGTGAAAGTAGTATTTTCCGCGCCACAATAGAGTGTGCGTTGTGGACGAAAGCGGGGCAGTTTCGCAAACTATATAGATTGTTCAACCACAATTTCCAAATCTCGCTCGGGATGACAATCAGCCCTCAGGGCCACGAACCGCTCGCGGTGGGAGTCGTAGTAGGGCCAAACGAGCTGGTGGTCGGTGGCTGGGATTTTGATTTCGTTGATCTCGTCGCGGGTGAAAAACGCGAAACGGCCCTCGTCAATTTCGGCAGGCAGGGCGGGGAGCGTTGCTTTGCAATCGAAGAGAAACATGAGCCAGTGGCCGTTGCCCTCGAAGCCTTTCTCGGAGACATAGCCAAACAGATGTAGGTCTTCGGTGGTGATTTTTAAACGGACTTCCTCGTCGACTTCGCGCACCGCGCACTCGAAGGGAGACTCTCCCATCGCCATTTCCAGCTTGCCGCCAATCGGGCTCCAGCAGCCGAAATTAGGCGATTTACGGCGCTGAATCATGAGCAGGCGGCCATCGGGGCCACGCAAAAACACGAGGACGCTGATCTTGAAGGGGAGGGAAGGGCTTGAATCACTCACATTGCCTAACGGAATGCCTCCGGGCCGCTGCGGCAATGTTTTTGCATAAATATTCGTCACATCGAGGATTAAAATGACGAAATATTCCATCAACATGGGGATTGCCTACGTTTTCTTGTTGATTCGCTTCCGTGATTCTCTTTTACCATCGAGGATGCATCCCCGTATAGCTTCTCTCTTTATCTTAGCATTTTTAATCATAGGTGGCTCCGCGTCGCAGCTAAATGCCCAGGCGGACCGAGTGACTGTCAAAAACGTCAAATTCGGCTCTAAGGAGCGTCCTTGGGGCGATTACATGGTTGAAATCGACGTAGAGGCCATGGGGAATCCGAAGAATGACCCCAGTGTCATCAACCCCAAATACGTCGATAACATTGAAGTGAAACTGTTAGTCGGCTACCCGCATCCCAATCCTGCCGACGGTAAGGACTCGTTCATTTTTCATGAAGCGTCCGTGGTGATTGCGACCATGGAAGTGAAGAAGTCCCGCAAAATTGCGTTCTGGATTCCTTACGACATTGCCCAACGCGACAACCTTAGCAAGGAGCCCAAATACTGGGTGATCGATCTTGCGGTGAACGGCACTGATATTCCTGTGACTGAACAAAACATCGGCAATCGTGCTTCGCGGACACTGAACCCCCAAAGTCTTGCCTCGATGCGCAATATGGCAGGAAGCCCCACCAAGGGCATTATGTTGCCTGGCTATCTCTCGGGTAACGGATACCGCGAAAGTGGGCAAAATCGCCCACCTTTTGTGAGAATTGAAGAGAATTAGTTCTCTGCTAGTGATATAAGTTTCGCAAGCGAAGGCTTTTGTTCTCGCTTGCGTCTACATTAATCCTTTTTGAAATGGCCCCTTATCCTCGTTCATGAGCGCTGCTAAGAAACTAATAATTAACTGCGGAGCCGGTCACGTGACCGCTTCGGTTTTTAGCGAACGCAACAACGGCTTAGTGCTGGAAGGCTTCGCCCAACAAGATCTTGAATACGACCTCACTGACGAAAATGGCTGGCTGCCAGCTGTCTTGGATGCGGTGCGCAGCGTCAAGAGTCAGGTTAAGGGCGGAGACAAGGCTTCGCTGATTGTTCCCGGCTACCAGCTACTTACGAAGCTTATCAACGTGCCGCACGTTGATGAGTCCAAACGGGCTCAGATCATTGCTTTTGAGGCGCAGCAGAAAATTCCATTCCCGCTGAATGAAGTTGTCTGGGACCACCAGGTGATCGCCGATGACGGCGTGGAAACCGAAGTGGTTGTCATCGCCGTCAAGAGTGATGTGATTAACGGCTTTTGCACGGACATGCGCAAGACCGGCATCACTCCGCTTGACGTGGAAGCCGCATCGATCCTGGACTACAACGCTTACAAAGTGTCGTATCCGGGAGACGAAGAGGACACCCTGCTGATCAACATTGGTGCCCGCTCCTCGAATCTGCTCTTCATCAACGAGCAGGGCTTCTTTATCCGCAACATTACGCTGGGCGGCAACACGCTGACCCAGAATTTGGCGGACAGTCTCGGCAAGAGCTTCGTTGACGCCGAGCAGATCAAAATCGCGTTCTTCTCCGGTCAAACGAGCATTGATGCGGATGACCCCAGTGCACAGGTTTTGCAGACCAACGCTCAGAATTTCCAAAAGAAGCTTAGCCAGGAAATCACGCGTTCCATCGTCAACTACCGCCGTCAGCGCAGCGCCGCTGCGCCGAAGCGCATCCTTTTGACTGGCCGTGGTTCCTTGCTTCCTGGTCTGGCCGAGCAGCTTGAGCAATCCCAGCGCATGCCGGTGCAGTTCTTCGATCCGATCTCGGGCATCGAAGTAGGCAACGGCGTTGACGCAATCTACCTGGAAGAACATCAACACGTGCTCAGTGAGGTCGTCGGCGAGGCCGCGCGCATGACCGATCCTGAGGCAGTGAGCATCAACCTGCTTCCGCAGCAGTTGGCTGACAAAATGCGCTTTGCCAAGCAGAAGCCATTTATTTTGATCGGTGCCGCCTGCCTTGCGCTGGCCACGGTTCCACCGATTCTGGGCCAATTGCAGGCGAAGGACACTTATTCCGGGCAAGTTAAGGAGCTCAAGATGCCGGTGCAGTCGCTGCAAAGCACGCACGCCGAGATCCTCGAACTTGAGAGCAAAGCCAAGGCACTTAAGGCGAACATCGCCGACCTCGAAGGTTTGGTGAATTCCCGTTCCAACTGGATTGCTTTCTTCGGCGATTTGCAGGAGCGCCTGCAAGCCGTCCAGGACGTCTGGCTTGAAGATTTGAAACTCGACCGCGCTGCTTCTGGTAACCTCGATCTATCGGGTCGTCTACTCATTAAGAACTGGGACCCGGAAAATCCGACTCAGAGTTACGACCAGGCCTATCAGCGTGTGAATCAACTACTGGAAAGCTTCAAAGCTTCAGAATTTATCAGTGATGTGAAGGACCAATCTTTTGATGATAGCAACCCACGCATCCTGAAGTTCGATTTCTCTTTGGTCATCAACCCCGAACGTCCTCTTTAAGTCCACATGAATAAATTGAAACAGAACCCGGTATTCAGCGCGTTGGTCGTGTTGTTCATACTGCTGTTCATCGGCGGTATCGCCATGTTCTTCGTCTTGAAGGGCCAGGTGGACAAAGAAAAGAAAGCAGTTAAATCCGCTGCGAGTCAGCTGAATATGGCTCTCTCGCTCAGCCCGGCACCGACTCAGGCAAATCTGGAGGCCGCCGAAAAGAATGTAGACTTGCTGACCAAGGCGCTCGACGCACGTGTCAAATCGACGCTCGGGGCCAAGCCTAATTTACTCAAGGCGACTGCGCCGACCAGTGGCACTCAAATGCTGTTCCAACTCCGCGCCTACAGCAAGGAGTTCGCCCAGGTAGCTTCCCGCACCGTTCCGATCAACGTCAGCCAGGCTGAAATTGAAAAGCTCGAAGCTTCCGGTAAGCCTTTGCCCAGCACCACTATTCCGGCCGACTTCGCCTTTGGCTTCAGTCGCTATATCGACTCTGGTGAGCCGCCTGCGGATGACGATGTCGCTCAGGTAAATCAGCAGAAGGAAATTTTGACTTACATCCTCCGCAAGCTTTTCAATACGAGCCCGGTTGGCATCGTATCGGTTAGTCGCAGTCCAGCGGAAATCGAAGCTCTGATGGCTCCAAAGCCTACAAGCGGTCGGATCAGCGCGAATAGTGGCCCATCCATGAAAGCGGATGAATTCCGAATCGGCACTGAGTCGGCCAAGGTGGATGGTGCCGTGGAAACACTACCGTTTAAGATTGTCTTCACCGGAATTACCGAAAACCTGCGCTCCTTCCTGAAGCAGATCGAGGAGTTCGAAATTCCGTTGGTTGTCCGTTCGGTCGAAGTTGTGCCAGTAGGTGATAATGTGACGAAGACCGCTTCCACAGCAGCCAAGAACGATCCCATGTCCATCTTCGGCGCTTTTGGCGTGACCGAGGATAAGCCTGAGGACAAGCCAGCAGTGGATCGCGAGCCAATCGTGGAAGACAACGTTTCTGAATTCACCGTCGTGCTTGAATACATCACGGTGAAACTGACTGACAAATCTGCAACTTCCGCAGACGCCCTCAACGGAGAGGAGGAGCTATAAGATGAATGCCTTTTACGACAAAATCATCCTCGCTGTGGGCGTCCTCGCGCTTGCAGGTAGTGGAGCATTTTACGCCACGCAAAAAGCCTCGGCTAATAGTGATGCGAGCAAGCAGCCTTTTGGCGATGATTATTCCTCACTGGAAGTAGCTGATTTTTCTTCGTCCACAGCAGAGTGGGGCGACCCTATCCCACAAGACGAAGCCAAGCGTGAAAAGTATGACGTCTTTACGCCGCCCAAAATCTGGTGGGATGCCAAGGAAGGCAAATTTATCTTCGAAGCGCCCGGTAGCACGCCGCCTCCGCCGCCATTTGGCATTACGTTTCTTGGCGTTGAGCAGGAGCTATTCCGCATTCAGCTAGAAGCTTACTTTGAAGCGCTCTCGGGCGACTTCAAGGACGCGACCGTTTCTCTCTTTGACTACAATAGTAATGAAGCGTTTCGCGGCAAGGTGGGTGACAAGTTCCCCGAGCACAATGTGGAAATCATCGACTTTGAGGTCAACAGAGTCGTAGATGATCAGGGTCTGATTAGCCTCGTTCCTCGCGTGACCATCAAGGATGGCGAAAGCGGCGAGCTGATTGTTCTAACGACTGCAGAACGCCTTTATGTTCCGAATTCTTACAAACTAACCTTCCAAAATTACGACATCTATGGTGATGACATGATTCTCTGGGAGGAGGTCGGCCAAAGCAAAACGGTGGGCGATGTAACATTCAAATTACTTGACTTTGATTTTGACAACCAAACGGCAACCGTCGAAAAAACGTTTGCTGATGACAGTCCCACCAAAACTGAAACCCTAAACGTTGCTAATGCAGTTTCCTCTGAGCCCAGTGCTTCACTGGAAACTGAGTCCTCGGAAGAATCTGGACCGGCGGAAGAAAATTCCGGCCTTTTTGACAGTATTTTCCAAAATTAAGTGATACTCCTAATTGCAAATTTGAAGATCGACGCGCAATGACTTGCCGTTGCCTGCTAACTTAAGAACCATGAAACGACTCCGGAAACTCCATCGCTTCGCCTCAACCTTCGCCGCTGCAACGCTCGTCGCATCGGCGTGCCTCAGTACTTCTGAGGTTCATGCTCAGAGCAGCGAAACCCAAGAAAAAATCCGCCTAATGGCGACCGCACTTCGCGCCCGTGAGTCCGGTGAACTCATGACCGCGAAGGCCAATCTGGAAGAACTGCTTCGGAAGAATCCGGACGACCAGAATGTGCAGCGCTTGCTTGATGCAGTCAATAAGGACATTGAGCGTCAGGGCGCCGGTCAGCCGACTGTTTACGGTCAAGCTGCTGATGTATCTGACTACACCCCAAGTAATGTGGCAACCACAGATGCGACTACGGTAGTTTCCGTGAGCAACAGTGATGGCACTGAAACGACCACGGAGGTGATCCTTACCGGTGGCGACGACGTTGACTATTTGATGGCTGCTGCTGCAACCGAACAGCAGGCTGCAATTGCTCGTGGCGAACAGGCGATTGCCGATGCAGAAGTTCTTGTGGAAAATGGTCGTTCTGACGAAGCAGACGCAATTTTGGCGGCTGCTCAGGAATCTATCCCGGAATCTACCGCGACTGAGGTTATTATCCAGGATTTGCGCACCGCCCGCGGTGACATCATCCTCGCCGCAGGCGAAGAAGCGCTCAAAGAGCATAATGCAGTTGCTGCGGAAGCCGCTGCCCTTGCTTATCGTGATACGCTCGGTGAAGACGACCGCCTCGCTGATTACGAGAAGAAGGTGAAGGAACTGAAGATGGATCCGTGGCGTCAAGACCCGGAGAAGCTGAGTCCTGACTATGTCGAGCGCGTAAACGTAACCGATCAACTTCTGGTGACTGCCCGCGCGATGATGCTTTACGGTGACTATGCTGGTGCTCAAAGCAAGCTGCGTGAGGTGGAAGCCCGCGACCCCATCAATGCCGAAGCAAAGTCCCTGCAGATGGAAATCATGCAGCAACTGCGTAAATCCGCATGGCTCGATCATGGTAAGACCCGCGACCAGATGCTCGAAGAAGTCGCTCGTGGCTGGCAGCGTCCGCAGGTTTATGACATCGATGGAGGTGGAGAGCTTGAAAAGGTCACTGACCCTATTCAAGAGAAACTGAAGTCAATCTACATCCCACGTGTCAGCTTCTCCAGCGTTCCGCTCTCCCGCGTGATCGAAACCCTTTCCGAACTGTCGGTTGAGTATGATCCGGCCGTTGACGTTGCTGATAAGGACCGTGGCGTAAACATTGTTCTCTTCAACAATCAGGGCCGCGACCCGATGGTCAACATCACCCTGCGTAGCCTCTCCCTCGACCGCATTCTCGACTTCACCACGGAGTCTGTTGGTTTCACCTGGGACGTTAGCGACGAAACCGTGATTGTTTCCCCCGGTGACACCACTGGCGGCGGCTTGCTCGAAACTGAGTTCTTCCCGATTGGTCGCCAGACCATCATTCGCCTGACCGGTGGCGGTGGCGGCGGCGGTGGCTCCGCTTCAGCTGTGAGCGACCCGTTTGCAACACCTGTTGCTTCTAGCGGTCCTTCTGGCGGCGACGAAGAAGAATCCATCCGCGACTTCTTCCAGCGCGCTGGCATCAACTTCGAAGAACCAGGTGCCAGCCTCGTGTTTGACGGCACTCAGTTGATCGTCACTCAGTCCCCGAAGAACCTCGAGAAAATGCGCAACATCCTGCGCCGCTACGACCAAACCAAGCAGGTTGAAATCGAAGCGAAGTTCCTCGATGTCATCCAAGGTAACCTTGACGAACTCGGCTTCAACTGGGGCATCAGCAATCCGAATAATCCGACTGAGAAGTATGTCAGCACGAATAACCAAACTTTGGCGAGTGTCTTCAGCACTCAGACCGAGGAGTCCGATTTTACCATCAACGGAGTTGCCACGCCGGCAGGCGCACCTCAGATACCGAATATTATCGATCTTGGTGCCTTGGGTGGCGTTGCCGGTTCGTTCATGGGCATCGTTGAAGGTGTGGATGTGAGCGTTTCCGTAAATGCTCTTGCTCGCCAGGAAGGCAGTGACCTTCTTAGCGCTCCTAAGCTGACCGTTCTCTCTGGCCGCACCGCGCAGATCGTGGTTGCTCAAGAACTCCGCTATCCAGAAAACTATGGAGACATCGAAGCTGAAGTGTCGCAAGCGGGTGGTGATGACAGTGGCACTGGTGGTTCCGCTGCGGTAGCAATTACCGCAGGCACACCGCAAGACTTCTCAGTCCGCAATGTTGGTGTGGAAATGGAAGTCACGCCAACCGTTGAAGAAAATGACAATATTTCTCTCAAGCTTGAGCCTCGTGTTACTGAGTTCGAAGGCTTTGTGGAATATGGCGGTCCGTCCGTCGCTATTGCCAGCGGCACCACGGTTACGGTTCCTTCCGGTTTTTATCAGCCGATTTTCTCCACTCGCGAAGTTCGCACCGAAGTCACGATCTTCGATGGTGCCACAGTGGTTATCGGTGGTTTGACCCGCGAAGAGATCAAGACGATCGAAGACAAGGTGCCAGTTCTCGGCGACATTCCGTTCCTCGGACGTTTGTTCATGAACAAGGGTGAAACCGCTCAAAAGCGCAATCTCCTGATCTTCGTTACTGCCAACTTGATCTCCCCCGGGGGCTCGCCGGCTCGCCAGTCCATTGGCACGGTTGAAGCCAACTCGCTATTCCAGAGCCCGGTGGTGGTTACTCCCGGTGGTGGCGTAGGTCGCTCAATCAGCGAGTAAGCTAAACCGCTAAACTTTCAGGTCCCCGACTGCTCAGGCAGCCGGGGACTTTTTTTGTCTCGTTGAATTCGATGCTGGCCGAATTTCAGACAGGTGACTTACATGTGCCTATGCCTAAATTTCTTCTCGTTGACGGCTACAATCTTACGTTTCGCAGCTACTACGCGCTGCCGGATTTAACACGCTCTGACGGCCTGCCGACTGGCGCGCTGCATGGTTGGATTAAGGCGATGTGGAAACTCGAAGACCTTGAGCAACCAGACGTGATTGCGGTTTTTTTCGATGAAGGGGGCTCGGACCGGCACTTGGCAATATTGCCCGACTATAAGGCCAACCGCGACGAGACGCCGGAAGCGTTGGTGCAGCAGGTGCCGCTGATTCGCCAATTGACGGAAATGCTTGGCTATCCGGTGCGTTCACAGATGGGGATTGAGGCTGATGATCTTATCGGCTCCGCGGCGCGTATTTTGGCCGAGCAGGGGCATGAGGTTGTCATTGTAAGTGCAGATAAAGACTTGGCTCAATGCGTGGGCGGGACTGTCTCACAATTGCTACCAGCGCCAACTGCAAATCCGCGCATTGGCTGGCGCAAGCTAGACACTGTCGGGGTTATTGAGAAATTTGGTGTAGGGCCGGAGTTAGTGCCAGACTACCTGGCACTGATCGGTGATACATCGGATAACATTCCTGGCCTCAAGGGGTGTGGGCCCAAGACGGCCTCAAAGTGGCTCAATGAATTTGGCTCGCTGGAGAATACCATAGCGAATGCGGCTGACATCAAGCCGCCACGTTTCCGCGAGCAATTGCCGGCCAACGTCGAAAACCTGCGCCGCAACGTGAAGCTCGTGACGCTGGATACCAGTTTCGACTGTGGCGATCTGTCGCGTGCGCCAGTGGAAATGCGCAAGTTGGTGGATTTCCTCGAATCGATGGAAATGAAGCAGTCGGCCGATCAGGCCTACGAGCGCTACGGCTTGGGTCTTGGCTAAACTTGACTTGGGAGGTCGCAGGGTTACTGCGGGTCGTAAATGTAGCCAACGCCGTGCACCGTGCGGAAGATGTCCGTATTGCACTCGTGGGCGGTAAGTAGGTTGCGGATCTTTACGACGTATTGGTCCAGCGAACGGCTACGTACGTCGGCATGCACGCCCCAGACGGCGTGGATCAGGCTGCGGCGGGTCAGCACGGTGTTTGGGTAGGAGACCAGGTAGGAAATGATACCGAGCTCTTTGCGGCCGATTTTCTCGCTGCCGCCATCCGGGAATTCGATTTCCATGCGGGTGGGGTTCACGCTCGAGCCGCAGAAATCGAACGGCTTTTCCGTGATTTCAACGTTGTTGGTGATGTGCTGATCCTTGGCCGTCTCGGTGCGGCGCAGCACGGCCTTGATGCGGGCGGTTAGCTCGGGCAGGCTGAAAGGCTTGGTCAGGTAGTCATCGGCACCGAGGTCGAGGCCCTTGACTTTGCTGACTTCTGAATTATGCGCGGTGACGAAGATGATCGGCACCTGGATATTGTTCTGGCGCAGCTCTTCAATCAGCTGGAAGCCAGTGGTGTCGGGAAGGTTGACGTCGAGCAGCATGAGGTTGGCATGGTTGCTCTTGAGAAAGCGAATGGCGTTCTCACCCCGGTGAAACATCTGGGGCAGCATGTCTTCGGTCTCGAGGTGGTCGGCAACCATCTCGGCGATTTCTTTCTCGTCTTCACAGATCAAGATCAGAGGCTTGGCTTCTTTAGGCATGATTCGTTTATAGATGTGCTTGGGCGTCCTGGAGGACTTCAGCGGCGTGTTCCTCCGGTTTTACTTTGGGATAGGTCTTGAGCACGACGCCTTCCGGGCTGACCAAAAATGACATTCGATGGATGCCGTCGTATTCCTTACCCATGAATTTCTTCAGGCCCCAAACGCCGTAGGCTTTGACGATGACCTGGTCGGTATCGGCGGCGAGGGGAAAGGGCAGTTGGAACTTTTGGCGAAATTTTTCGTGGGACTTTTCGTCGTCGCAGCTAACGCCGATCACCGTGATGCCGGCCTCGGTGTAGTCTGCGAAGACATCACGGAAGGCGCAGGCTTCCTTGGTGCAACCGGGGGTGTTGTCGCGCGGGTAGAAATAGACGAGGTAGGGCCCAGTGAGCTGGTCAGTGTGGCCAGCAGAGCCGTCCGCATATCGAAATGCAAAGGCCGGGGCTTGGGCGTCGGGCTCTAATGGAACGGGTTTGTTCATCAAAAAACTATTCTAATATTGGTCGTTAAAGCGGAGACTATTGGGCCGAAACGCGAAGGCAAAGCAAAATTAGCTTGTCTGAGGGGCATAGCGCGGTTTGTCATGCGGGGGTTGTGACATCAGAAAAACCGCTCATTATGCTTGGTTTGCCGAAAGGCAGCCTGGAAGAATCCACCCTCACGCTGTTCGGCAAGGCTGGCTACAAGATAGCGAAAAGCTCGCGCTCCTATCGCCCGTCCTTTGACGACCCGCAGCTGGACGGACGCTTTATCCGCGCCCAGGAAATGAGTCGCTACGTCGAACATGGGTTCTTCGACTGCGGCCTGACCGGCTATGACTGGGTGGTGGAAAACGGTTCCGACGTCGTTGAAGTCTGTGACCTTATCTACAGCCGCGCTTCCAACGTGAAGAGCCGCTGGGTGCTCGTGGTGCCAGAAGATTCCCCCGTGAAGACGGTTAAGGACCTGGAAGGCAAGCGTATCGCCACTGAGGTGATCAACCTCGTGAAGCGTTACTTGGACGATAATGGTGTGGCTGCCGACGTCGAGTTCTCCTGGGGCGCCACCGAAGTCAAGGTCCCTGAAATGGTCGACGCGATCGTGGACCTGACCGAGACCGGCAATTCCCTCCGCGCGAACAAGCTGCGCATCGTGGACACGCTCCTCGAAACCAACACTAAGCTTATCGCGAACAAGGAAGCCTGGGCGAACCCCGAAAAGCGCGCCAAGATCGAGAGCATGGCGCTGCTGTTGACCTCCGCATTGGAAGCCAACAAGAAGGTCGGCCTCAAGCTGAACATCGAAAAGAGCAAGGTTTCGGAAATCTTGGGCGAGTTGCCTGCGCTACGCAACCCGACTATTTCGCAGCTGACCGATGAGAACTACGTGGCTCTGGAAGTCGTGCTCGACGAAAAGGTCGTACGCGAAATCATCCCTGGCCTCAAGGCACACGGCGCAGAGGGCATCATTGAATACCCGCTGAACAAGGTTGTCCCGGACTAGTTCTAATCGTATTTCATTTCAGAATCTGAAATTACCAGCCATAGAGTTACGTTTGGCAGCATGAAATGGTGTATTGCACGTTTGTGCGGCCAGCTTATCGAGTTAGTCGAATCACCTTTTATCAGGGCCGCTTGTGTGACTGAAAAACAGTGACCGGATCAGAGTTGTTTGCGTAGGGCGAGGGGAGTTAGGTTGGTTTCACGCTTGATGAAGCGATTGAAAACGGCCTGGGAATTAAACCCGCAGAGCTCGGCAATCTGGCCAACGGAGTTATTGGAATCACGTAGCAAATTGATCGCGCGATTCAGCTGAAAATTTGCGCGGTAGTCTCGTATATTAATACCCATTTCAGTTTGAAAACGCGATCGAAGCTGGCGTTCGCTTAAGCCCACCTTGCGGGCAATTTCATCGATGGTCCATCCGGCGCTGACTGACTCGACAATGTAACCTTCGACTTTGGCAATCCAAGTGGCAGGTGGGTGCTTGGTAGTGTTGCCATAGTGGGTGTTCGCCAGTCGGTAGAGCAAGGTGTCGAGCAGTGGCAGTGCCTCGCGTTGAGCGGTGACTTCACGTCTGCGTGTGCAGTCCACAATATTGCGCCAGATCTCTAGGTCGGTTTCGTTTGGCTGGAGCATACTGTGGCAGAGGTGATCGAGCTGCTCTGCGCCTTGTTCCAGGTCAAAGGTGAAAAACAGCCAGCGTAGCTCCTCGTTTTGCAGGTTCAGGTAGTGGTGAAATTGGAATGGACGGACGAGGTAGCCTTGCCCCGGCTTCAGCGGGTGCTCGGCACCATCAACGATAACCGATCCTGTAGTTTTGAGTACGAGGATGAGCACATTGCGGTGGTGAGAACGGTTATAAAAATTCTTTTGCTGGAGAGTTTCCCGGTTGGTGCGTAAAAACGTAATGAGGTTATTCACACGTGGACGCTCTGGTGCCTCTACACCCCGGTAGTAGCTGGCGGGCTCGTGCAAGGTTTCAGGAAATCCACTTTCGAGAATTTTGCTCATGGCTTAGTTCCGAAAATGTCAAAAAAAATGCCGAAAAAGGCAAATGTAAACGAATTGGCTTATGCTATACTCTAGAACATGAGTCACGCGTCTATTTCAGATTATACCCAAGCCGAGCGCATCAGCACGACGATTTACGCTGATGCTGATGAGGCCTGCGCCCACGTTGCCAAAGCCATCGGATGCCTCATTCGCGAGCGGAATGCTGCTGGCAAACCGACCGTTCTCGGCCTTGCGACTGGCTCGACGCCGGTCCGGCTATACCGTGAGTTGATCCGCATGCACCGCGAGGATCGCTTATCCTTTTTGAATGTCATCACTTTTAACTTGGATGAATATTACGGCCTGCCAGGTGACCATCCCGAGAGCTATCGCCGTTTCATGCAAGACCAGCTTTTTGATCATGTCGACCTGAAGCCGGAGAATACCCATGTGCCGGATGGCCTTGTTGCCCGCGAGGAGGTTTACGCCTCCTGCCAAGCCTACGAAGAGGCGATTCGCGAGGCCGGTGGCATCGATATTCAAATCCTCGGCATCGGTCGCACTGGGCACATCGGCTTCAACGAACCGGGTTCCGACGCCACCACGCGCACTCGTCTGGTCACACTTGACAGCCTGACGCGCCGCGACGCCGCGCGCGACTTTCTGGGTGAGGAAAATGTGCCGCGCCACGCGATCACTATGGGCGTGGGCACGATCCTTGATGCACGCAAAGTTTACCTGTTAGCCTGGGGCGAAGCCAAGGCGCCGGTCATCATGCAGTCGGTTGAAGGCGTGCAGACTGACTCCATTCCCGCGAGCTTCCTCCAACAGCACAGCGACTGCGAATTCTGCCTGGATGCCGCTGCGGCTAGCCACTTAACACGCGCGCGTTATCCCTGGCTCGTAGGGCCGGTGGAGTGGTCGCCGGAGATGGTGCGCAAATCAGTCGTTTGGTTGGCGCGCAAGGTCGAGAAGCCGTTGCTGAAACTCACCGACGAGGACTATGCGGAAAACGGTATGGCCGATCTGCTTACCGAGAAGGGCTCGGCATACAACCTGAACATTGAGTTGTTCAACATTACGCAGCACACCATTACCGGTTGGCCGGGTGGCAAGCCTCATGCGGATGACAGCAGCCGCCCTGAGCGGGCTAACCCCTTTCCGAAGCGTTCGCTGGTCCTCAGCCCGGAGCCGATGGACGATGTATTCTGCCTTGGTGGCACGCTACACCGTTTGGCCAACCAAGGCCACGAGGTCACGGTTGCTTACGCTACTTCGGGCAACCTTGCGGTGCCGGACCCCGATGCGCGTCGCGCGATTGAGCTGATCATGGAGATTGGCCAAGAGCGTTCGAATCAGGATGATGTTGGCTTCGCGCGTGAAGTCGAAACTCAGCTTGATGCTAAAGGCCAATTTGGTGAAGACACCAAGGACATTCGCCACTTAAAGGGGCTTATCCGCCGCGGAGAGACGCGCTCATCGGCGCGCTTGATGGGGATCGAATCTAGCCAATTGCGCTTCCTCGATCTGCCGTTTTACGAGGAGGGGCGCTACCGCCGCTTTAAGCGGACGGAGGCCGATATTGCCGTCATGGTGAAGCTCTTGGAGGAGCTGAAGCCACATCAGATATTTGCTACCGGTTTGGGGCACGACCCGCTTTCGGTGCCAGCGATTTGCTTCGAAGTTCTGCGCGAATCCTTGCAGCAATGTGTGTGGGGCGATTGGTTGAAACAATGCCGCATTTGGCTCTACCGAGGCCCAGGCGCAGAGTGGGATACTCACGAAATTGATATGGCGGTGCCGCTGTCTCCTGACGAGTTTGATTATAAAATTCGCGGCATCTACCAGCACCAAACCCAACGAAGCCAGTCGCCGAGCACTTTGCGTAAAAGCGCTAGCGACTCATGGAATTTGGCCAGCCAGCTCAACCGCACGACAGCAGAAATCTACGATGCACTGGGTTTGCCGGAATACGAGGCCATTGAAGGCTTCAAACAATGGAACCTCAAGGAGGACGCTTAATGATGGCCTATGGAAGCTACCTACACCGACCGGTTTTAAACCCGACATTTTTGCCTGCAAAGGTTTGGCACGATCACTACCAACAGCAAGTTGCCGAGAACCTGAATAAGCGGGAGGTCGCGGTGTGTATCCGCCGTCCCGATGGTGCGCATTGGACGTATCGTTTATCGATGCTGCCAGCGGAAGCAAGCTACCAGTCTTTCAACTACCGTTGCCTTGAGCGCATCGTAAAATTTCTCCTATGGGCATGGGGCGGCAATGAAGTTTTCATCCAAGGCGCGCCGGAAGTGGTGGCTCAGTTAAAAGCTGATTACTCGCCGGAGGGCACCAGAGCTTTTGACTACAGATTCATGGGGCAGACCTGCTTTCTGGCGGATTTCCGAGTCGAAGCGGTGAACGAGTTGGCTGACGATGCCGGTAAGGTGTCGCTGGAGCAATCTGCCACGCGCGATTTGGAGGGTTGCCGCATCGGCTTCGACTTGGGCGGTAGTGATCGCAAATGCGCGGCGTTGATAGATGGCGAAGTTGTTTTCACTGAAGAGGTGAAGTGGGACCCGTATTTTCAAAGTGATCCCAGCTACCACATTGCGGGTATTCAGGATAGTTTGGAGCGTGCGGCCAAGCACTTGCCCCGCGTTGATGCAATCGGTGGCAGCGCCGCCGGCGTGTATGTAAACAGCGAACCGCGCGTGGCCTCGCTCTTTCGGGGGGTCTCACCAGAGGATTTTCAATTACGTATTCGGCCGGTATTTACTGAGCTGCAAAAACGTTGGGGCGATGTCCCGTTTGTCGTACATAATGATGGTGACGTAACCGCGCTCGCAGGTGCGATGTCACTCGGCGCCAATGGTGTGCTTGGCGTGTCGATGGGGACAAGCCAGGCAGTGGGTTACATCAATGATTCCGGTGATATTACGGGTTGGCTCAATGAGCTCGCCTTTGCGCCGGTGGACTATGCTTTCAATGCTGCGGTGGATGAGTGGAGCGGTGATTTGGGCTGTGGTGTGCAATATTTCTCGCAGCAAGCCGTCGCGCGGTTGATTCGACCGGCGGGCTTGGACATTGCAGGCGATACTTCGCTGCCAGAGAGGCTTGAATGCGTGCAGAATCGGATGAAATTGGGCGACGAACGCGCCGCCGATATTTACCGTACGCTCGGTATTTATTTCGGTTATTCAATCGCGCACTATTGCGATTTCTACGACTTTAAACACCTGTTGTTCTTGGGCCGTGTTAGTTCGGGGCAGGGCGGGCAGATCCTACAGGCGCAAGCGGAGCGTGTGCTGGCGGATGTTTATCCAGAGTTGGCAGATCGGTTGACTCTAAGCATGCCCGATGAGAAAATGAAACGTCATGGCCAGGCAGTTGCCGCCGCCAGTCTGCCAACTTTAAAAACAACTGTCTAATGAACTTTACTCACGCGAAATCCGACCTCTTCGTCCCCGATGCTCAAGGCTGCTCAGAGGCCATGACGCGGACCACGCACCTCGGTGTGGGCGCCCATCAGGACGATCTCGAATTCATGGCCTTGCACGGTATACTGCAATGTTTTCAGCGCACTGATCGCTGGTTTGGCGGGGTGACTTGCACTGACGGCGCTGGTAGCGCGCGCACCGGTCCTTATGCCTCTTTCTCCGATGAGCAGATGAAGTCTGTTCGCGTGAAGGAGCAGCGGACCGCTTCTGTGATCGGGCAGTATTCCTTTATGGCGCAGCTCGCGCATCCAAGTTCAGTCGCGAAGAATGCCGACCAGCGCATTGCAATGGTCGATGATCTGGAGGCTATTCTCAAAGCGACACAGCCGGAGGTGGTATACACACACAATCCACTCGATAAACACGCTACGCACATCGGTGTCTTTCAGGCACTGTTGTCGGCAATTAAACGCCTGCCCGAATCGATGCGACCGAAGCAACTGATCGGCTGTGAGGTTTGGCGAGGATTCGACTGGCTACCCGATCAGTTTAAGCTCCTGCTTTCGCTTGATGCGCATCCGAATCTCGCCGCTTCGCTCAACGGTGTTTTCGATTCGCAGATCGTTGGCGGCAAGCGTTACGACCTCGCGGTAGAGGGGCGTCGTCTGGCTAATGCGACTTTCTTCGACTCGCATGCAACCGACGATGCGCAGCGCGTCACCTACGCTTTGGACATGACCGAGCTCATGTTCACTCAGTTGACAGTGCATGACTTCTGCACGCACATTTTGGATGTTTTTAATCAGGAGATCATGGATGGGATTGGTAGCGTATTTCCGCGCTGTTGAAGACCCAAGTTAGTTAGTGGAAAACCGGCCCATTCCCTGGTTTGGCCACATGAAAAGGTCTTGCTGGAGTGCAGGGCCTTTTCTTGATCACCATCTAGAGCGGTGTCGAAACTCAATTGACCTTTGCCGGAGAACCAATTCGACGAAACTAAGGAGAAGCAATGATTTTAGCGTATGCAATGTGCGGAGTTACCCCTGGCCTCCGTTAGCAATCTGTTGGGCGCTGCGATATTGTTCGCGAAATTGGCCGGAGAGCTGGGTCAACAGTTCCAGGCGGCCCAGGGCACCTTCGCCTAGTTTTTCATCGATCGTGGTTTTGGCCTGCTCGTAGTCGATGGCGGAAAGATCGCTCAGCACGGCAAATGCGGCGTCGGCGTCGGCGGTGCGGCCTTCTTCGCGGGCCCGAAGGATCGAACCCCACGCGGCGCGCAATTCCTCACCCGGGTCGATGAATGCGGCGCGGACCACGAAACGCAGCTCGCTGAACAAGCGGCCAGTCCAAGCCGGCTGGTAGACAAAGCCCTCGGTCTCATCGTAAGGGAGGACCGTGGCGTCGGAGCGGTATTCCGCAAACTGCGGCTCGTAAAGATCGCGGCGAATCGGCGAGCGGCGCAGCGCGTATTCGATCGGGCCGCCGGGCGTGCCGACCTTGAAGTCCCAGAGCTTCTGCCCCTCCTGCGAAAGCGTGTATTCGATGAAGGCCTCGGCGATTTCTTTGTGCGGTGCGCCGCGGAGCAGGCCAATCGGGTCCGCTGAGATCGATGAACCACCCGGAGGCATGATGAAGCCGAAGCGTTCGCCTCCGCCACGGTCGACCAGGTTTTGCTCCTGAAAGCGTCCGTAGAAATCGATGGCCATACCGATAGCGCAGTCGCCAGCGGACACGTCGAGCACGGGCTTGGTCGCGGAGTCGGTGAAGTAGCGGGCGTTGCCCGAGATGAGCTGGATCAGCTGCATGCCGTTCATCCAGCCTTCGGGCACGGCCTGCTCCTCGGGCACGCCGGCGGCGACGAGCTCTTGCATTTGCTGCTGCACGAGCATTTCGAAAGCCTTGGTTATAGAGCCGCTCTTGGTCGGATCGGCCACGGCGACGCTGCCATAGAACTTCGGGTCGGCCAAGTCGCGCCAATGAGACGGCTCGCCCTCGAAACCCGCGCTGCGCAGCTCATCGCGGTTGAAAATGATGCCGAAGCTCGACAGCACGGCGCCGACGTAACGGTGTTCTTTATCCCAGAATACTTCGCCGGAAAAGGTCTGCGGAATCATCTCTTCCGTGAACCAAGCCGGGTGCTTTCCAAAGACGTTGTTCGCAACGAGCATCCCCTGCTGCGCCTTCACGTTGAAGTCATACCAGCCGCCGCCGTGAAACAGGTCGATGCCCACGCCCACGTTGCTGGCCAGAAAAGCGCGGCGCGCGGCCTGCGCTTCGTCGTCTCCGGCGGGGTCGTCGGGCAAAGCGACCTTGCGGTTGTCGAACGCGTCGGCGACGGTGGCGCTCCACTCGCGGCCGAGATCACGCGTCCAATAAAGCCGGAACTGATTGGTGTATTCGGCATTTAGGTATTTGACGATCTCGCTGGTGCCGCCGGGGCTGCGCCAGTCGATGGTGACGACCTTGCCAGTCTCCGCCTCATACCATTTGCGGAAAGCCGTCTCGAACTCGTAGCGGATCGCCTCGTTGTGCGGCGAAATGATGATCAGCGTCGCGTCGGGATTCTTGACGATGTCCTGCTTCTTGCGCAACGCAATCGGCACGCCGACAACCAGCGCGATGAGCAGGACGATGATGGAATTACGCAGCATAAGAATTACTCTGGCTCAGGAGAATTCAGTAAGGAGCTGAGTAGCAGTGCTCTTATTTCCTCCTTGGACGATGCACCATTTAATTTAATGATGCCCACGAGCTCACAATCAGAATCAAAAATAGCCAAATTTCCGTATTCAATAAAGTGTTCTTTTACGAACGGTGATTGGGGTTCCTTTCCTTCAGAAATACTGTCCGGATCGAAGGGCACTGGCTTAATAACTGAAACCTTAGTTATGTTATCGTTCATTCCTACCTCAATAAGACTCCACATTGGATATGCGAATGCGACTATTGAACCTTCGCGACTGAAAACCGTACAGCGTTCGGTCAATTCTTCAAAATCGTATCGAACAAAATTGTGACTCGGCTCGCTGCATCCACTGAACATCGAAAATATCAAAACTAAGATGATGGACTTCTTGAGCATGAGAATTCAATCGGTTAGGATGACTACGTCTTCGGGGCGGGCGGCAGCGTAGATTTGGCCATCACGGGAGCCGCCGAGGTGCTGCGGGTTGATTTCCGATACGCGCAGGGACTCGCCGCCCGCAGTGGGTGCAACGTCGTAGTGCGCAACTTCGCCGTAGTAAGTCAGACCGTCGATCGTGGCGGGAATCGCATTCACGGCGGCAGCCTTTTCTTCGAGACGCAGCATCTCCGGGCGGATCATAATCGTGACCGCGGCGCCCGCCGAAAGCGTGGTCCCTTCGGGCGCTGAGCCGAGCAGCTCGCCAAAGGCTGTTTCGACCACATAAAATCCGTTGGCCATCGTTTTGAATTTGCCCGGGATGAAGTTGGCCTCACCGATGAAGTCCGCGACAAACTTGTTCTTCGGGCGACGATAGACATCCACCGGACTGCCGACCTGCTGAAGCTCGCCGCGCGAGAAAACCGCCATCCGGTCTGCGATGCTCAGGGCCTCCTTTTGGTCATGGGTCACGTAAATCGTGGTCAACTGGTACTCCTTGCAGATGCGGCGAATTTCCAGGCGCATATCGTTGCGGAGCTTGGCGTCGAGGTTGGAAAGTGGTTCGTCGAGCAGCAGGCACTTGGGGCGGATAACCAGGGCGCGCGCAAGGGCCACGCGTTGCTGCTGGCCGCCGGAAAGCGCGTTGGGCTTGCGGTCGCCGTATTCCTCCATCTGGACGGAGGCCAGGGCTTCGCGGGCGCGCGTGAGGCGTTCGGCCTTGGGCACTTTTTGCTGCTCCAGACCGAAGGCGACGTTTTCAAGCACGGTCATGTGGGGCCACAGCGCGTAGCTCTGGAACATCATGCCAGTGCCGCGCTTGTGGGGTTCCTTTTTGGTGACATCCTCGTCGCCGAAGAGGATCTTCCCCTCCTCCGGGATGTAAAAACCCGCCAGGCAGCGTAGCAGCGTGGTTTTGCCGCAGCCACTTGGCCCGAGAAGAAAAAAGAGTTCACCCGGCTCGATTTCAACATCGATGCCGGCGAGCGCCGTTGTCTCGCCAAAGCGTTTGATTACGCCTTGCACACTTACCCCAATCATGCGGGCAACGTCAGCGAATGCGGCGCCAAGTGTCAAATTAAACGCAAGAAATCCCACTTTGCGTCACAATAATGCTACCAAACGGGCTTTTGGCGCGAATTTTGGCCCGTAAATCGCTTTATAACAAGCTGTTTAGGTGCGGTTCTCATTGACAGCATTAGGTCCAATTGCACCCTATGAAGTTTATTCATGTTCAGAGCTTTTCATTACGGATTACTACTCGCGATCACCGCTGGTGCCCTGCACGCCGAGCGGGACTTGAAAGCCGACACCAGTGGTGACCAAAGCATTGCTGGTCTGGAAAAGAAACTTGCCCAAGATCCGAACAACCTCGACGTGAAATATGACCTTGGCATCGCCTACACCGAAGTTGCCATGAATGACGAGAGCGAGCAGGCGCTGGATAAGTCCATCGTGATCTTCAAAGAGATCCTCAAGGTCGATCCCGACAACGCCAAGACCCAAGCTATGCTCGGGAGCAACACCGTCATGAAGGCGCAGTATGTGTCCATTTTCAGCAAGCTCGACTACGTGGAAAAGGGCTACACCATCCTTGACGAGCTCATTGCCAGCGACCCCGACAACCCGGACACGCGCCTGATCCGTGGCATCAATTCGGCTCGTAGCCCGGGATTCCTTGGCCGTGGCGACGTGGCGACCGAAGACTTCGAATGGCTCCTGGCCGACATGGAGAAATCCAGCAACACTTACGACGACAACTACCGCCGGACCATTTATTATTATGTGGGCGATTGGTATCTGGAAGAGCGCGACAAACGCTGCGTGGCCCTACTGATGAAGGCGCACAGCACACCCGGCGCTCCCCGGCTGACCGACGACATTGAAAAATCGCTCAAGCGCGCAAAGAAGCGTTTCCCATCTACTTACAGAAAGCTCGAAAATGACGCAAATTAGTCTCATGGATGACCTCGCCGAGGTATTAGTCAGTGGAGAGGCGCTGGCCCAACGCATTGCCGAATTGGGCGAGACCATCACTAGCTACTACATGGATCAAGGCATCGAGGAAATCGTCCTCGTGGCCGTGACCAACGGGTCCATCGTTTTCGTGGCCGACCTGATGCGCCAGCTCAAGCTGCATGCCAAGCTGGACTGCATACGCGTGTCCTCCTACCGCGACGACACCACCCCCGTTTCCGAGCCGGAGATCATTGACAACATTCGCATGAACATCGCCGGCGAGCACGTGCTGCTGATCGACGACATTCTCGACACCGGCAGCACGCTGCAAAAGCTCGTGAGCGTCCTCAAGCGCATGAAACCAGCAACGCTGCGCACCTGCGTGCTCCTCGACAAGGAGGGCCGCCGCACCAAGACCTATCAGGCCAGCTACAGCGGCTTCACCATCCCGGAGGCATTCGTGGTTGGGTATGGCCTGGATTTTGCTGAACGATACCGCAATCTGCCTTGCATCGGCGTGTTGCGTCCGGAATTGCAAAACCCGCCCGAGTGGTGCTAGATTAAAGTTCGTAAGCGTTTAGGTGAGTAGGTCGTTAGTATAGACGTAACTCAACACACCTGCACACTCACGCACTTATACACTGTTTAATCATGACTTTAGAAGAGAAACGAGATGAACTGGTCGAAGACCTGTCGATTATTGAAGATCCACAGGAGCGTTTCGCATACATTATCGACAACGCGAAGAGCCAGAAGCCTCTAGCCGACGAGTTCAAAAACGACGCCTTCCGCATCGAAGGTTGTCAGTCCCAACTATGGCTGGTGCCGAGCTTCGAAGACGGCAAATGCTACTTCGAGACCGATTCGGACGCCGTAATCACTAAAGGCGTCGCGGGCCTGCTCACGCAGCTTTATAGCGGTTATGCGCCGGAGGAGATCATTGCGATACCACCGGATTTCCTCGCCCAAGTTGGCGTTACCCAGCATCTAACACCTAACCGTCGCAACGGTCTCTCGAACGTGTGGAATAAGATTAAGGCCTTCGCCGAACACTGCCTCAAAGAAGTCTAGATTCAAGTCAATAGCCCCTAATTGACAGCCCAGATATACCCCCTCTGAAAATTCTAGCAAATCCGGAGTCATTGAGCTAAACCCGCTATGTCATGAATGTGCTCATAGCAGAAGACGACGCCATCTCCCAAAACTTGCTGAAGACGAATCTACAGCAAATGGGTTACAATGTGGCCGTCGCTGGTGATGGTGAAGAAGCATGGCGCATTTACGATACTTGTCCGACCCGTATCGTTGTCAGCGACTGGCTCATGCCGTGTCTGGACGGGCTCGGTCTGCTGGAGCGTATTCGCAACCGTCCGGAATCGGACTACACCTATTTCATTATGCTCACAGCCAACGTTGCCGATGAGCAAAACTACATCCGCGCGATGGACGCTGGCGTCGATGATTTCCTCAGCAAGCCGCTCGACCGTAACCAACTCAAAATGCGACTCCGTGTCGCTGAGCGCATCCTGCAAAGCACTTCGCGCATCAAGTCGCTGGAAAACATCCTGACTATTTGCAGCTATACGAAGAAGATCAACTTCCCGGATGAAGGCTGGCAGACGATCGAGGAATTTATGCAGCGCCACCTCGGTATCCAGGTCTCGCATGGCATCGAGCCCGGCTACTACGAAAATGTCATTAAGCCACAGTTGGAGGAGCTAAAGGCTGAAAGTAAACAGCAGCAAGGGGAGTAGTGTCCCTTGGTCTGCCCGGAGTCATCATTTTCAGGTAAAATCTTTGCGATTTTCCCTTGTCGGCACTGCCGCGGAACGTAGCATACTGCCTCATCCTACACCTGTCGAGTTGATCGGCGCACCCGCCCGGGTGGTGGAATGGTAGACACTGGGGACTTAAAATCCCTTGCCCGCAAGGGCGTGCGGGTTCGAGTCCCGCCCCGGGCACCACCTTAAACGCGCGAAACTGAAGGTAAGAGAATCAACGACCGCACGATGGCAAAAGCTCCAAGCGCCGATGCTCGCCGTCTATGGTAAAATTTAGCGAAATTGCGTCTTCCAGCCAATAGCTGGGGACTTTTTGCGGCCATTCAATGACCAGGGCCCAAGGATCGCGCTGTAGGTCTTCGATCAAAAGGTCTTCTGCTGAATCAGGCGTCTCCAGGCGATATGCATCTAGGTGAAGCAGCTGTCGTTCGCCTTGATAAACATTGAGCAGGTTGTAAGTTGGGCTGGTGATGGGCTGCGTAATGCCCCAGGCGCGCGCCAGGCCACGCGTAAAGGTGCTCTTGCCCGCACCGAGGTCGCCATAGAGTGCGATGGTGCAGTTTTTGGGCATTTGTGCAGCGAAACTGCCTGCCAACTTCTCGGTTTCCTCGGGGCTGGTCGTGTTGACGCCGGTTTTCAGCTGGGTGAAAAGGTCTTCCATCGGTGTTGACTGAACTGTCGTCTCAGCGTTTCTATATCTGGATGAGATGGTTAGGTTACGTCGCCCTTTGCTGCCTGGTGCCTTGGTTGGCGAGAGGAGAGCCAAGGACGTGGACCGACAAGGCCGGGCGTCAGGTTGAGGCCGAGTTTATTGCGCTAGAAGCCGGTCATGTGAAGATTAAAAGAAGTAGCGACGGGCGCACCTATTTATTTCCGGTCGAGTCGCTATCGAGGGAGGATCAAGCCTACCTGCGTAAGATCATCTCTGAATCAGGTAAAACAGAAGCTGTTCAGGAAGCAAAGCCATTTGAAGGCTTGCAGTGGCCGCGTAAGGTTGGACTGCCAGACAATTACGACGTCCAGGTCGTGAAGGAAGACAATGCGACCAATGTTTACATTTACCGCACGCCAAACTTCGAGTTTCATTCCGATGTAAAGCTAGCGAGGAAAGTTGTCCGGGATTTTGGCAAGATTTTCGAATCTACTTATGCCGCGATGCAGGTTTTTCCGTTGAAATGGAAACCGCACCCCAGCGAAGCCCGATACGTGACGCGTCTCTTCAAACATAAGCAAGATTATTACGATGCGGGTGGTTTGCCTAACTCGGGAGGTGTGTACTTTTCATCAAAACGCGAAATTTGGACACCGCTTGCGAGCTTGGGGGTCAAAAAGTCTTCCAGCAGTTATACTTTAGATGATTCTGACGACCACGGCACGTTGATTCACGAAATCACCCACCAGGTACACCATGACTGGCTGGGCAAACTACCGCCGTGGATCATTGAAGGCATGGCCGTTTACATGGAGAGCGTTCCCTACCGCAAGGGGGAGTTTCGCTTTGATAAACGCAAGGTGGATGAATTTGACCGCTTGCAGCGGCGTGGCCTGTTTCGGATGGTCTCGCCTGAGGAGCTGATGACCATGTCCGCTAGCGAGTGGAATTCAAATTTCGCCAATGCACCGGATGAGCTCAGAAATTATTATCTATCTGCATTTCTCCTGTTCAATTACTTCCTGCACCTTGACGGGGAGGGCGAAGGGAGACGCATCTATGCCTACGTGCGGGCAATTGAGTCTGGCGCGAGTGATCAGGATGCGCGCCAGCTTCTGCTGGCAGGACGCAGCTATCAGGGGCTCACGGAGCAAATAAAAGACGCCTACAAACGTGAGGACATCGATTTGTAACTAAATATAACGACCTACTAGGTTGCTTTCATGCATAGATTCAAGGGAAAACGCCGTTGACGGCGAACCAAACGACTCCCAAGGTGTCCTATTCGCTAAATTGCCCATTTTCCAATGATCGGATCTATTCTTAAGAAGTTTTCGGGTAGCCACTACCGCAAGTTTTACAAGCGGGCGCAGCCGATTGTAGACAAGATTAACAAGTTGGAGCAGGGATTCCAGTCCCTGACCGAAGAGCAGCTCAAGGCAAAGACTCCGGAGCTGATGGAGCGCTACCAACAGGCTTGGAAGGCCGGCAAGGAGAAGCTTGGCGGTGAAAACGCAGAGCCTGACAAGCTGGTCGACCTCAATAAGGAGATCCTGGACGAAATGCTCCCTGAGGCATTCGCGGTCTGCAAAAATGCCGCACGACGACTCTGTGGTCAGCCTATCGAATACACCGGCACTCAAGACACCTGGAACATGGTGCACTACGACTGCCAGCTCATCGGTGGAATGGCTCTGCATGACAACAAAATTGCGGAAATGGCCACCGGTGAAGGTAAAACACTGGTGTCGACTCTGCCGCTTTACCTGAACTCGCTGACCGGTCGCAACTGTCAGCTCGTCACCGTCAACGAATACCTTGCGCAACGTGACGCCGAGTGGATGGGCCACCTCTTCAAGTATTTGGGCCTCACCATTGGCGTGCTGCGTAACCAGCAGCCCAACGAAGAAAAGCACGCTGCCTACCAGTGCAACCTGACCTACGGCACCGCGTCCGAGTTCGGCTTCGACTACCTGCGCGACAACGGCATGGCTGGCTCCAGTGAGCAGCAAGTCCAGAAGGATCACTATTTCTGCATCGTTGACGAAATTGACTCCATCCTCATCGATGAAGCGCGCACGCCGCTGATCATTTCCGGCCCAATGGCCGAAAACCGTGAAGCGCCTTTCCAGGATCACAAGCCTGGGATTCAGAAGCTGGTCGCCGCTCAGTTCAAGCTCTGCAATAAGCTCATCATCGAAGCCAAGAATGAGCTGGAGAAGGAAGACCCGGATCGCGATGACGCGTTCCGGAAGATGCTTCAGGTCAAGCTTGGCATGCCGAAGAATCCGACCTTCATGCGCCTCATGGAGCGCGGCGATGTCCGCTTGCCATTTGAGAAGTATGACCTCGAGATGCACGGCGATTTCAACAAGGAGCAGCTCTACGCGATCAAGGAAGAGCTCTTTTACCAGATCGACGAAAAGCAGCATCAGGCTGACCTCACCGAAGCTGGTCGTAGCACACTGCGTCCGGGCAACCCCGATGCCTTCGTGATGCCCGACCTGCCGACGGAGTTCATCGAAATCGATCGTGATGACAGCCTCGATGACGAAGGCAAAATGAAGGCCAAACAAGAGGCCGAAGCAAGCTTTGCACAGCAGAGCGAAGACCTACACTGCATCAGCCAGTTGCTTCGCGCCTATTCACTTTACGAGCGCGACAAGCAGTACGTGGTCACCGAAGAAGGCAAGGTCGTCATCATTGACGAGAACACTGGCCGCCCGATGCCGGGGCGCCGTTGGTCCGAAGGGCTCCACCAAGCGGTGGAAGCCAAGGAAAACGTGAAGATCGAGAGGGAAACCAAGACCTACGCAACGATCACGATTCAGAACTATTTCCGACTTTACGAAAAGCTCGCTGGTATGACGGGCACGGCGGAAACCGAGGTTCAGGAATTCCATGACATCTACAACCTCGATGTGATGATCATCCCGACCAACAAGCCGTGCATCCGCGTCGACGACAATGACGTCATCTACAAGACCGAGCGCGAAAAGTTCGCTGCGGTCGTAGAAGCAGTTGCCGCCGCGCACGATCGTGGCCAGCCGGTGCTGCTGGGCACGGCTTCGGTTATCTCCTCGGAAGACATCAGCAAGCTGCTGACCAAGCGTAAGATCCAGCACTCCGTGCTGAACGCGAAATACCACCAGCAGGAAGCGGAGATCGTCGCCAATGCTGGCCAGCGTGGCGCCGTTACCGTGGCTACGAACATGGCAGGCCGCGGAACGGACATTAAGCTCGGCGAAGGCGTTCGCGACTTAGGTGGCCTGATGGTGCTCGGCACCGAGCGCAATGAGTCGCGTCGTATTGACCGCCAGTTGCGTGGTCGTTGTGCACGTCAAGGCGACCCCGGCCACACGAAGTTTTACATCTCGCTGGAAGACGACCTTATGCGCTTGTTTGCGAATGCTGGGCCGATCTCCAAAATTCTGCAAACCACATTCAACGAGGGCGAAGTGCTGGAGCACCCGTTGCTCAACCGCTCGATCGAATCCGCACAGAAGAAGGTGGAGCAGCAGCACTATTCGGTGCGTAAGCGCCTTCTACAGTTTGACGAAGTGCTCAACCGCCAGCGCGAAGTCGTCTATGGCCTGCGCAATGACGCGCTCCAGGTGGATGCTCCGCGCGACTTGATCTTCGATATGATCGAGGAAGAGCTCGAAGAGCGTTGGGACAACATTGCTCCCGGCGGTAAGGAGCCGAGTAGTGAAGATCTGGAGAATCTCCTGAGCTGGCTCAACAGCCACTTCCCGATTTCGCTCAAGAACGAGGATTTGTCAGGCAAGGGCCGCATCGACGCGATTGCATTCCTTAAGTCGGCCGTTGAGAAGGTTTACGCCGAGAAGGAAGCGTTGGAAGACCCCGAGCACATTGTGGGTCTGCAGCGCAAGCTCATCACCATCTCGCTCGATAACAACTGGCAGGACCACCTGACCGAAATCGAAGACCTCCGCCGCGCGATCTACTTGCGCAGCCATGCGCAGAAGGATCCGCTTATCGAGTTCAAGACCGAAGCTTTCACTTATTTCCAGGAAATGATGGGCCGTGTGCGCAATGAACTGTGCCGTCGCTTGTTCCGTAGCTCGACTTCACTGGAAGCTCATGCGCGTTCGCAGCAGATGATGCAGCAAAAGGCGCAAATGAGCGGGCCGGATGAAGGCGCGGTGGCGCAAGGGCAGGGCGTTGGTTCTGCCGGGTTGGCCGTAGCTTCCAAGCAGCAAGTGAAGCTGCCGAAGGTACAGAAGTCAGAGCCAGTGGTCAATCTGCCGAAAATTGGCCGCAATGAAACGGTGACGATTCGCCGCGGTCCGCAGACTCAAACCCTGAAGTTCAAGAAGGCCGAGCCGCTTATTCGAAACGAAGGCTGGGTGCTGGTGGAATCGGTCAAAAAATAACTCCAGACCCTAGACTTTTTAGATCGTTTTCGTCGTTTTAAAGCCTGGTTTTGTGTCTTGATTTAACCGTATACGGAAGCCCACAAAGCTCGGGTAAGCGTTGGTGCGTGCGTGGTAGTCGGGGAACTTTTCTTTGACTTCGTCGACCATGCGCCCCTCGCGGAGATCTTCGACCACGAAGCCATTCGCGAATTGCGCTTGAGCAATGTTTTCAAAGGTGTGGTGGTAGGCTGTCAGGTCCATGCCTGCCATTTCAAAACGATAAGGCTCGTTGTGAAAATAGGGGCGGATCGTAGGTTGGCCATTCGCACGCGTGCCCATGCTGGTTACCTCGTCCATGGGGTGGTGCATGCTGAAAACCACTTGGCCACCGGGTTTCAACAGTCGGGCAAACTCCGCAAAAACCGGCTGTAAATCTTGCTCATAATGCAGGACCAGCGCGCTGACAATCAGCCCGAAAGAGGCGTCGGC
Organism: Cerasicoccus maritimus; assembly: GCA_031296935.1. Taxonomy (GTDB): domain Bacteria; phylum Verrucomicrobiota; class Verrucomicrobiia; order Opitutales; family Cerasicoccaceae; genus Cerasicoccus; species Cerasicoccus maritimus. Next base: position 32,557 of record JAVDPD010000025.1, on the reverse strand, counting down.
AAAAGGCGTCTTTTTCACGTTGGCCACGTGGAATTCGAGCTCGGGATTTTCCTGCCGAGCGATCCCAATCAGCGATTCCGAGAAGTCCGCGCCAACGACATCAAATCCGCGCTTGGCCAGCCATTTTGTTAGCAATCCGCTGCCACAGCCGAGGTCCGCGGCGGGGCAGGGCGCAACATTGGCGAGCAGTGACTCGATCATCGGATGGTCGATGTAGCGGTTCCACGCGCTTTCTTCCTCGCGCTGACGCTTCGCATGGTAGTCCGCGCCAAAGTGGTTATACATGTCTTGGTTGGCCGACATGGAATACTCAGGTTTGCGGCTTGGCGGCCCGTGGTAGGTCTTGCGCCAGGAAGTGCAGCAGGTATTTACCCTCGAACTCTTCGCCGGGCAGGAAGTCATTCACCTTCCAGACGTGGCGTGGCTTGATTTTCAGCTTCGCGACTTCCTCGGCGTACTCGCCGCCTTTCCAGTAGATGAGGCCGTTTTCCAGCGAGTGTTTTTGCCCGCGGCGGCCGAGCTTGCGGACCCAATTGCAAAACAACGGCAGCTCCTTAACAGCGCGGCCGGTGATGAAGTCGAACTCGCGGTTAATTGTCTCGGCGCGGCAGTTACGAACCTCGACATTGTCCAGCTTGAGTTGCTTGGCGACGTCTTCGACGACCTTGATTTTTTTGCCAACCGAGTCCACCAGCGTGAAGTGCGCGTGCGGGTAACAGATTGCCATGACGAGGCCGGGGAGGCCGCCGCCGGTGCCCACATCGATCACGCGGGCGCCTTTCATCAGCTTGAGCACGCGGGTGACGATCAGGCAGTGCGCGAGGTGTTTCTCCTCGAGGCGCTCGATGTCTTTGCGCGAAACGAGGTTGATCTTGGCGTTCCAGTCGCGCATCAGGGCGGCCCAGGCGGTTAGCTGGTCCCAAGTGGCGGTGTCGATGTCAGGAAAATGCTGTTTTATGGTTTCCACGGTCAGAAATCCCACGTTATGTAGAGCGCTTTTCTTCGACGCAAACCGCAACTTCATGCTTGCAACGCATCAATTCATCCGAATTTATTGATGCGTTAATTCCGATATGTCCAATTCTGCAATCAACAAGCCGTTTACGAAAAAAGGTCAGCTCCTCGCCGATTTGCTGGCGGAGCGCATCGTCTTCCTCGATGGAGCGATGGGGACCATGATCCAGCAATACAAGCTGCAGGAAAAGGATTTCCGTGACGAGTCACTGGCCGACGCCCCGGGCGACCTCAAGGGCAACAACGACCTGCTCAGCTTCACGCGCCCGGACATCATCAGCGAAATTCACCGCCAGTTCTTCGAGGCCGGCGCGGACATTATCGAGACGAATACCTTCAGCGGCACCACGATTGCGCAGGCTGACTACAAGCTCGAGCACCGCGTGCGCGATATCAACGTCGAGTCCGCCAAGCTGGCGCGCAAGGTCGCGGACGAAATTTCCGAGAAGGAAGGCCGCCCGACGTTCGTCGCCGGCGCCATGGGCCCGACGAACCGCACGGCCTCGCTCTCGCCCGACGTGAACCGCCCGGAATACCGCGCGACGAGCTACGACGAGCTTTACCAGGCCTACTACGAGCAGGCCGAGCAGCTCATCGAAGGCGGCGTTGACTTGCTGCTCCCGGAAACGACTTTTGACACGCTGAACCTCAAGGCTGCACTGCACGCGATTGCCGATTTGCAGGACACGCTGGAAGAGCGTATTCCGGTGATCGTGTCGGTGACGATTACGGACAAGTCCGGTCGCACCTTGTCCGGCCAAACTGTCGAAGCGTGCTGGAATTCCATCCGCCACGCCAAGCCGCTTTGCGTTGGCCTCAACTGCGCGCTCGGCGCCGACCTGATGAAGCCTTTCCTCGAAGAGCTGTCCGCCGTCGCCGATTGCTATGTGCACGTTTACCCGAACGCCGGATTGCCGAATCCGCTCGCGCCGACTGGCTATGACGAGACCCCGGAAACAACCGGCAGCGCCGTGGGCCAATTTGCCAAGGATGGCCTCGTGAACCTGGTGGGCGGCTGCTGCGGAACGACCCCCGCGCACATTGCCGCTGTGGTTAAGGAGCTTTCCCCGTTGCCTCCGCGCAAGGTCCCGACTTTCGAGCCCAAGCTGCGCCTCAGCGGTTTGCAGGCATTGAACATCGATCCGTCGATGGGCTTCATCAATGTCGGCGAGCGCACCAACGTGACCGGTTCGCCGCGCTTTAAGAAGCTAATCAAGGCCGACGATTTCAATGGCGCACTCGCCATCGCGCAGAGCCAAGTCGACAGCGGCGCTCAGGTCATCGACATCAATTTCGACGAAGGCATGCTCGACGGCGAGGAGTGCATGACGCGCTTCCTCAACCTCGTGGCGTCGGAGCCCGACATTGCGAAGGTGCCGATCATGATCGACAGCTCGAAGTTCTCAGTCATCGAAGCCGGTCTCAAGTGCGTGCAGGGCAAGTGCATCGTCAACTCGATCAGCCTCAAGGGCGGCGAGGAAGAATTTAAGGCGCAGGCGAAAAAAATTATGCGCTACGGTGCGGCAGTTATCGTCATGGCCTTCGACGAAAAAGGCCAGGCCGACAACCAGGCCGACAAGGTAAAGATCGCTCAGCGCTCCTACAAGATCCTGACCGAGGAAGTCGGCATGGACCCGCAGGACATCATTTTCGACCTCAACATCCTGACGGTTGCGACTGGCATGGAGGAGCATAACAACTACGCGGTGGACTTCATCGAAGCCGTCCGCGAAGTGAAGCAAAAGTGCCCCGGCGCGCGCACCAGCGGCGGCCTGTCGAACATTTCGTTTTCGTTCCGCGGGAACAACCCGGTCCGCGAGGCAATGCACGCCGCGTTCCTGCACCACGCTTGCGCGGCAGGGCTCGACATGGCTATCGTCAACCCGAGCCTGCTCATGAAGTATGACGAGATGGATGCGACCATGAAGAAGATGGTCGAGGACGTCTTGCTCAACCGCGATGCCGACGCCACCGAGCGCCTCATCGAATACGCGGAGAAGGTCAAGGACGGCAGCGTCACGCTCGGCGCGGGCACACCGGAAGAGCGCATCAACGCGGCCATGATTCAGGGCATGAACACGCTGCGAGAGCTCTTCGAGCGCGCCAACGCGGAGAAGAATCCCGAGATCATCGAAAAGTTTTTGCAGGGCGGCGCAGGCGCGGTTCCCGCAGCGGAAAAAAAAACGGCTGACGTAAAGACCGACTGGCGCAATGGCACGGTCGAGGAGCGGCTGAGCCATGCGCTCGTTAAGGGCATTACGACCCACGTCGACGCCGACACGGAAGAGGCGCGCCAAAAATACGGCCGCCCGCTGGAGGTGATCGAAGGTCCGCTGATGGACGGCATGAAGGTCGTCGGCGATCTCTTTGGCTCCGGTCAGATGTTCCTGCCGCAGGTGGTGAAGAGCGCCCGCGTGATGAAGAAAGCCGTGGCCTACCTCATGCCTTACATGGAAGCGGAGAAGGAAGACGGCGCGGGTAACAGCGCGGGGAAATTCCTGATCGCGACCGTGAAGGGTGACGTGCACGACATCGGCAAAAACATCGTTGGCGTGGTGCTCGCGTGCAACAACTACGAGGTCAAGGACCTTGGCGTGATGGTCGACTGCGACACTATTTTGAAGGAAGCGGAAGAGTGGGGCGCGGATATCATCGGCATGTCCGGCTTGATTACGCCATCGCTCGACGAAATGATTCACAACGCGCAGGAGATGAAGAAGCGCGGCTTCAAAACGCCGCTGCTCATCGGTGGCGCGACGACCAGCTCGGCGCACACGGCGATCAAGATTGCGCCGCACTACGACCAGCCAATCGTCCGCGTGGGCGACGCCTCGCTCGTCACCGGCGTTTGCAACAATCTGCTCAACCCGAAGAAGCGCGACGCGTATTTGCAAGAGCTTGCCGCTGAGCAGCAGAAGCACCGCGCGCGTTTCGAGAAGGGCAAGGACAAGGTGAAAATTCTGCCAATTGCCGAGGCGCGTACGAAGGCACCGCAGATCGAGTGGGGCGGCTACGAGCCCGCCAAGCCCGCGAACTTTGGATTGCAAAGTTGGGACAACATCCCGCTCGACCGAGTACTGGAATACTTTGACTGGTCGCCGTTCTTCCATTCGTGGGAGCTCAAGGGCGTCTTCCCGAAAATCCTGACGCACAAGAAATACGGTGCCGAGGCAACGAAGCTTTATGACGAAGCCCAGCGCTTGCTGGAAGACATCATTAAGAACCAGCGTTTCCGCCTGCGTGGGGTGACGGCGCTGTGGCCCGCGCAAAGCGTTGGCGACGACGTGGTGATTTACACGCCAGAAGACCACGCCAAGGAACTCGCGCGTTTCCACTTCCTGCGTCAGCAAAAGGAGAAGCTCAACCAGGGCGAAACCTACAAGTGCCTCGCCGACTTCGTGGCGCCGCAGTCAACCGGCATCATCGATGTACTCGGCGGCTTTGCCTGCACGGCGGGCGAGGAAGTCGACGCCTACGCGAAGACCTTCGAAGATAAGGGTGACGACTTTACGGGCATCATGATCAAGGCCCTGGGCGACCGTTTTGCGGAAGCCTGCGCCGAGTGGCTGCACAAGCAGGTTCGCGATGAGTGGGGCTTTGGCCTAGAGGAAGCTTTCTCTGGCAAAGCTACTTTGGATTGCAAAGTTGGCGAAGTCAATGAGCACGTTGTGTGGATGGTCAAGGAGCAGTACCGCGGTATCCGCCCGGCGGCGGGCTACCCGGCCTGCCCGGACCACTTGGAGAAGGACACGCTCTGGGATGTGCTCGATGTCGAAGCGCGCACCGGCATGAAGCTCACCGAGAGCCGCGCCATGTGGCCGGCGGCATCGGTCAGCGGTCTCTACTTCGGGCACCCGGACGCCAACTACTTCAACGTGGGCCTGATCGGCCGCGACCAACTGAAGGACTACGCCGAGCGCAAGGGCATCACCGAAGACGTCGCCGCGAAGTGGCTCGCTCCGAACCTGAATGAGTAAGGGTTACGTTCTTTTCATCGGGTGGAAAGCGGCTTGAAGCTGCGGTGGAATGAGGCCATGCTGACGGTATGTGTTCTCAGCCATCTCCCTATCCGCGTGACTTGAAAGGCTATGGCGGGCAACCGCCGCATCCGCAGTGGCCGGGCAATGCCCGCGTGGCGATGTCCGTCGTTTTAAATGCCGAGGCCGGTGCCGAGCTTTCCCTGGCCGATGGCGATGAGCGCAATGAGGCTGTTTACGAGATTTTGGAGCCGATTGAAAATGTGCCCAACCACTGCCTGGCGTCGCACTTCGATTACGGGCCGCGTGTGGGCTACTGGCGGATTATGCGCGTTCTGGACCGTTTTGGCGTAAAGAGCACAGTTAGCTCGGCGGGGCGCACGATTGAAAAAGCGCCCTGGCTTGCGCAGGACATCGTGGCGCGTGGTCATGAAATTTCCGCCCACAGCTACCGCTGGGAAAACCATTCGCAGATGGATGAAGCGCATGAGCGGGAGATCATTCAAAAGACCATCGACGCCATTGAGAACGCCTGCGGTGAGCGTCCGCAGGGCTGGCACACCAAGGGCGCGCCGTCGCCGATTACGCGGCGGCTGCTAGCGGAGATGGGCTTCCTCTACGACTCCGATGCCTACGACGATGACTTGCCGCGCCTGCAAACAGTGGCGGGCCGACAACATGTGATCGTGCCTTACGCTTTCGACACGAATGACATGCGTTATCAGGCGGGGCCGGCGGGTAAATTTCTCTCAGCCGACGACTTTGCGCAGGTCTGCATCGATGGCTTTGACACGCTGTGGGAGGAGGGTGCCGAGCAACCCGCAATGATGTCCATCGGCCTGCATCCGCGCTACATCGGGCGGCCGAGTCGCATTGGCGGATTGATCAAATTCCTGGAGCATGCCACCGCGAAGGGAGACGTGTGGTTTGCGCGGCGGGTGGACATTGCGCGCCACTGGCAGGCGCGATTTGGCGAATTGCGGGACCGCGTGCAGAAGCAGTGAAATTGGGTAGGTTTCGTGGGGCTTTACTGGGTATCCATTTACCCAGGATTTCCTCCGAATATGAATTTGACGGTTGTGACCTCTGCCGCTAGACTAATTCACAATGTTTATGCGTTTGTTTGGAATATGCCCCTTCGCAGTATTTCTCGCAGTGTCTGCTAGCTATCTTCAAGCAGCCACATTAGATGGTTCTTTTGTCACTACCACCCAAAGCACAACCTGGGATCTTACTGCTTTAGGAACGGATGATTGGGAATACTGGAGCACCACAGCTTCTTCGTTTGATGGCTCGCCGACTAATTTTAAGAGCGGAGGCAATGGTTCTCTAAGTGATCTTTACGCTGTGGGCGGAGGAGGGTTGCGGGGAACCGGCAGCTCAGCGCTAACCGACATTCATATTAGCTATACGGATGGGAGTAGTCCGACGTCTGCTGATGCTTCTCTGAGAGGCGCATTTAATTCTCAACTAAGCGTTGAAGGGGCTGGTGTAGGCTTAGATATTACGCTGCCTACCACTGATACCTACGAAGTTAAGATTTTTACGGGCGGCTATTTTGATTCATCTGCTGGTTCAGTGGGCACATTCACGGCAACTTTGGATGGAGCGACTACCTATACTGATAGTAGCCTGATTAGCACCGTTAACAATCCTAAGGCGGGGATTGTCTACACGCTTTTGGTGACGCCTGATAGCGCCAATGACGTGCTTAGCGTATCTATGGTGCTCTCCAGCCGCCAGGGGACGAATGGCAATCAACACACCTACATGGCTGCGGTGACCGTGTCGCAAGTACCTGAGCCTGCAACATATGCCTTATTTGCTGGGCTGGCAATGCTTGGACTGGCAGTTTATTTTCGCCGTCGATAGGCGTAGGCTGGTTCTTTGCCGTTAACTACGATTAATTCGGTGGAATAATTGAAGGTTGATCCGCGTTGCGCTCTGCGCACTCTCTAGGTCGTGAATCGGAAGGCTGAGATTGTGGGTGTGCTGCTCTTGTTGGGCAGTTATTTCCTGCTAGGTTTGTATAGTCTGCCGAGTACTGCCAAGACCTATGATGAGGGCATTCACCTGATCGGCGGCTACACCTTCTGGACAGAGCAGGACTTCCGACTGCATCCGCAAAATGGTAACCTGCCCCAGCGCTGGGCGAGCCTGCCGATGCTTTTTTTGGAAACGCCGGCATTTCCGCTGGAGGCCTCTTCGTGGCGCTTGCCAGATGGCTGGTACGCCGAGGAGTATTACCTTTACCAGATGCAGACGGAGCCATTGTGGATACTCTTTTGCGGACGCGTGATGATGCTGCTCATGACGACTGCAATGGGGCTGCTGATTTATGTTTACGCGAAGCGATTATTTGGTGTGGCTGGCGGGTTTATCGCGCTGACGGTGTTTGCCTTCAATCCGGAAATGCTGGCGCATGGGCGGTTGGTCACATCGGACATGATGGGCGCTGCCATGTATTTGCTCAGCCTCTGGGGGCTGGGCCGCTTGTTGGAAACGCTAACCATCGGCCGGGTGCTGATGCTCGGCGTAGCTGTTGGCTCATTGACGGTTTCGAAGAACCACGCGGCTTTGTTTGCTCCGGTAGCGGTGGTTTCATTGATCGCGACCAGTGTAGGTTGGCGTGAATATAGCGTGAGATGGGGGCGACGATCATGGCAATTGACCGGCTTTTGGCGCGTTTTTGCCGCACGTTTTGCGGTGCTGGCCGTGGCAGCAGTATTGGCCGTGGGGGTGTTGTGGTCGTATTATGGATTTCGTTACGAAGCTTTCAATCCTGAGCTGCCTGCACCTGAGCGAAATTGGGATTGGGACTGGGCTCTGGGGGATGGCTCTGGGGCCGTGAAAGTCGTCAGCTCGCTGCGTGAAGCAAGGCTTTTGCCGGAGGCCTACCTCTTCGGCGTGGCGCATATTTTGCGAGGCGGTGAGCAGCGCCACGCTTTTCTTCTAGGCGAGTATGCTTATAAAGGTTGGTGGGTTTATTTTCCCATCGCGCTGCTTTTAAAGTCACCGGTGGCCTTGATCGTGTTGGCTAGCGCCGCAATCATTTGTTATCTAATTTATATCAAGCGCCGGAGACGCGGTCTTTGGGGCGATGAGGCGCTAGCCGCGAAGTTATTGCTAGGCTTGCCGCTCATTTTTTTTATCGCGATTTACTCGTTGGTTGCCAGCAACAGCGCGTTCAACATTGGTTTGCGCTACCTGATGCCAGTCATCGTATGTGGCATTGTGCTGTTGGGATCGCTGGCCTACTGGTGGCGAAAGAGCCGCCTCGGGCGCATCGTGATTAGTGCTTTGCTGGGCTTGTATGCCTTGGAAAGCACGTTGGTGTTTCCGCGGTATTTATCGTTTTTTAATGTGGCCGTGGGCGGACCACAGAACGGTTACAACCTGCTCGTGGATAGCTCGCTGGACTGGGGGCAGGACTTGAACGCGTTGGCGGATTGGCTGGCCGAGCACAACCCCGAGCCTAATGCAGAGCCAGTTTATCTGGGCTACTTTGGTGCCGAGAGTCCACGTTATGCGGGCATTGACGCGCGCTACCTTACGTCGATGGGGGCGCACCACAACGAGTCTTATCACTTGGGAATACTGGAGCCCGGCTACTACGCGCTCAGTGCCACGATGCTGCAAGGCATATCCTATAATATTGAGCGACCTTGGAGCGAGAGGCAGGCCAAGGCGTATGTGAAAGCCCACCAAGCGATCAGCGAGTTAGACACTTCATCAAACAATGCGCAGGCGTTGTTCCAATATGTGATGCACCACGATCCAAAACATTGGATGGATGTGATGAATTCCTACGAGGTGCTGCGGGCGGAAAGTCTGCGTATGTACATACTGGGGATGCAACCGGTCACGCGCATCAATGACACCATCTTTGTTTATCATCTGACGCAAGCTGACCTCGATGCCGCAGTGCTCGACCCCAGCTTTGGCTTTGCGGCAGACTTTCCGTATGCGGTATGGAAGGAGCAGATAAAGATCGCGCTTAAGGGGCAGCGTGTGCGACTCGATAAGCCTTAATTGCCACTACCAGCCGCCTTGAAAATGCAAGGCTTCGTAGAACTCTTCGCCAATGGATTGCACGTCGCGCAGGAAGCGGCTCGGCTGGAGTAGGCGGGGTGGCCCGCCGGTCACGGTGACCTTCGGGTAGCACAGGTAAAGCTCCTCCTTGGCGCGGGTCACGGCCACGTAAAACAGACGGCGTTCTTCCTCCACGTCGCCTTCTTCGATGGCGCGCTTGAGCGGGAACAATTCATCCGCGCAGCCGAGCACAAACACATAGGGAAACTCCAGCCCCTTGGCCTGGTGAATCGTTGACAAACGCACGGTCTCGGAGTCCGGATCGATCTTGCGGTCGCTGGTCTCGGAGTTGAGGAGGACGAGTTGCGCGAGCAGCTCGGTCATGTTGTCGTAGCGGCTGGCAAAGCCGATCAGCGAGTCGAGGTCGTCGCGGCGCGTTTGCCAGTTTTCATAAACGGTGCGCAGGTAGTCGCCGTACCAGCCTTCGATGCCGATGCGGACAATTTCCTCCGGCGTTTTGGCCTTGGCGGAGACTTTTTCTTCGGCCAACACTTCGGCAAACAGGTCGCGCTGCGGGTCGTCCGCCTGCTCGGCGGGGGCGGGCTCGGGAGTGCCGAGGGCCTCAAACATATCCTGCATGGTGTAGCCCATGTCCGTCCAGTCGTCTGCCGCGTCCTTGGGCACCTTGGCCAACACGGTCTCATCGGTCAGCGCTGAGATGAGGTGCACCTTATTTTTCTCGGCGACTTTGAGCGCGAGCTTGAGCAGGCGCTCAGCGGTCTTCGGGCCGACCTTGGGCAACAGACCGGCCACGCGCTTAAACGCGGTTTCGTTGCCGGGATTCGTCACGAAAGATAGCTGCGCCACGAAGTCGCGAATGTGCGCTTGCTCGAAGAAACGCACGCCGCTGGTGATCGTGTAGCCCACGCCTTGGCGCGAGAGCTCCATCTGTAAATCCATGGCCTGAAAATGCGCGCGGTAAAGCACGGCAATGTCCTTGAGTGGCACGCCTTCCATCTGGAGGCCTTCGATGCGCTTGATGATGAACGACGCCTGCTGGCGGGTGTCCATCGCCGGGACGACGTACGGGCGCTGGTTGCTGTGCTTGGCGGCCTTGAGCTCCAGCGGGTAACCGTCGATGGGCGGGTGGTGGAGCATCAGCGCGTTGGCCAGGGCGAGGATCTCCGGGCTCGATCGGTAGTTCGTCTCGATCTTATAAATTTCGCGTTCCGGGTAAACCTTGGCGAATTCCTCCATGTTACCGAACTCGGCACCGCGCCAGGTGTAAATGCACTGCCAGTTGTCGCCCACGATCATCACGTTGCGGTGCTTCTCGGCCATCTTGTTGATGATCGCCGCCTGGACGGTGTTCGTGTCCTGAAACTCGTCCACCAAGATGTAGCGGAAGCGGCTTTGCAACACCTCGCAGACTTCGGCGTCTTCGTTCAACAGCTTGAGCCACATTTCGAGCAAGTCGTCGTAATCGCAGACCTGCTGGGCGCGCTTTTTCTTCTCGTATTCGTCGGCAAATTTGCGGGCTTGCTCGGGGAGATCTTCGCGCCACGGGTAGCGCTCGGCGGCGACGTCTTCCACGTCGCGGTTGGTGTTGCGCGCGTAGCTGACGAGGTCCAGGACGACCTTGGGCTTCGGGTTTTCCTTGTCCTTGGTGAACTTCGGGTCGAGCGTCTTGAGCGTGTCGCCGAAGAGACTCTCGGCGTCGCCCTGGTCGAGAATGGTGTAGTTTTTCTCCAAGCCAATCGACTCGCCATGCATGCGCAAAATGCGGCTGCCAATCGAGTGAAACGTGCCGCCCCAGAACTTCTTGCCCGGCACGCCGGTCAGCTCTTCCACGCGGGTGAGCATTTCGCGGGCGGCTTTGTTGGTAAAGGTGAGCAGCAGGATTTCGCGCGGCCACACGCCTTGCTCCAGCAGGTAGGAGACGCGGTAGGTGAGCGTGCGCGTTTTGCCCGAGCCCGCGCCAGCCAGCACCAGGCAAGGCCCATCGGGCGCCTTGACGGCCGCCAGTTGCGACGGGTTGAGCTCCGCATCGTAGTCGATTGGCGCGAAGGCGCGATCGGCCCCCGAGCTATTTCCAGCAAAATCCATCCGGGCAGCTTTGCGACCGCGGCGCCGCGGATCAATTCATTTTCCCCGGGCATACAATAGTTATTTTTACTCTCTAAACTTGAACGCCGAGTGCTGATTCATCGAGATCGTGCCACAGGTGCTCACTGCATCGCGCAGCGTGTGCAGAGGAATCAAAGAAGTGCCCCACAGTTGAAACGACATTTCGACTCAAAACGAATGCACGTTTTTGCTTGTCTTTGTTGGTTTGTAGGGCAATTTTTATCGGTTTTCTCAAATTTCCAATCAACCGAAGCCGTTACATGCGCGACGAATACTTAATCGAAGCCCAGAAAAAAGTCGAAGATCCCAACATTCTGATCAACTTGGTAAGCCGCCGGGTGAAGCAGCTTAAGTATGGGATGAAGCCATTGGTCGAGTCACTCGAAAAGCTTGAGCCTGAAGATATCGCTTTGCGCGAAATTATTGAAGGCAAGATCGACTACGAACTTTACCACGGTTCGGAATCGGCTCTCTAGTCAAGCAGAGCCACCAAATTTCCAGCGGATTGGCTCGATAAGGGCCAATCCGTTTTTGTTGCTGATTGTTATCCTCATGGCTAAGAAAAAGAAAGACGATCACTTAAAGGAGGTGCGCAACGCCAAGGCGTACCACAATTATTTTGTGGGCGACAAGTTCGAGGCGGGCATCAAATTGACGGGGCCCGAGGTCAAATCTATTCGCGCTGGCAAGGGGCAGATCAGTGAGGCATTTGTCCGGATTGACAGCGATATGGTCCCCAAGCTGTACCACGCCTACATCGACGAATTTCAGTTTGACAGCAGTGGCAAACACAACCCTACACGCCCGCGCACATTGCTCCTTAACAAGAAGGAGATCACGCGCATCAAGAAGGAGATGGAAGCCGGTGGCCAAGCGTTGATCCCGACCCGTTTGTATTTCAAACAGGCCCTGATCAAGGTCGAGGTTGCTCTCTGTAAGGGCAAGAAACTTCACGACAAGCGAGATACGCTCAAGGCCAAGCAGCAAATGCGCGAGGCAGACCGCTACGTTTCTGGGCGCCGGTGAACGGAGGTCGGAAGTCGGAGGTCGGAAGTCGCAGAGCTGAGGTCAGAAGGGAAGAGAGCGGACATTGAAATTCTTAATTTCTGGTTGTTATGAAGCCGTGCGTTTCTCATCGTTTTCTGCATACCAATTTATTTAGGTGAACGCTGATCTCCGGTCTTGTAAGCTCAGTTCACCGACTTCTGTCCTCCGTCCTCCGATTCTCCGAACTTCGCCATGCTCCACGTTGTCCTGCATCAGCCTGAGATCCCGCAAAACACTGGCAATATTGGCCGGATGTGCGCCATTACAGAATGCCGCCTTCACCTGGTTCATCCGCTTGGGTTCATCATTACGGACAAACAGCTCAAACGCAGTGGTATGGACTATTGGAAGGATCTCGATGTGGAGCATCATGCAGATTGGAGCGCTTTCCGCGCAAAGGTCCGTCCGCCCAAGGCCTGGCTGCTAACCACTAAAGCCGAGCGCACAATCTGGGACGCTGATTTTGCCTCTGGCGACGCCCTCGTATTTGGTAATGAAGGTCATGGAGCGCCAGACTGGCTGCATGATGAGCTCGATGCCACCAGGATCACGATTCCGCAGTTCGCGACAAATCTGCGTTCACTCAATCTTTCCACGGCTGCTGGCATTGTAGTCTATGAGGCTTTGCGTCAGATCAGGCATGCACCGCAGAACTCTTTGATTTGATCCGGCTTGTCACGCATTTCAGAATTGACGAATTCCGCACATTGAGTGCTGATAAATGCTTATGATCAAGCGAATCTTCCTTCTTGCACTGACTGCTCTCACGCTCTTACTGGCGGGTTCTGGCTGCTCATCGACAGATACTGATGAGCATGGTGTCGTTCGTGACAGCGGTGGCTGGTTCTAACCGCAAGCTGACGCGCTACCGGTAAGTTCAGCTAGCTTAGCCTAATTGGATACGATCAAGGTAGGCATTTAAAGCATCGACATTCAGCGGCATACTGCGGAAGGCGATGTAGCCGTCTGGGCGTATTAGATGTAGCGCTTGGTCGAGCGTGACCCCGTAGTTTTTGTGAGCGGTAGAGCGGGCGTCGAGGTAGAGGCACCTTTCGGGCAGTTTCTTCGGTGCCTTACGGCCCGTTATGTATGCGCACTGGACCCAGTTGCCTATGCGATTACGGATTTGTTCAGCAATGCTGTTGAGATGTTCCAGATCGTCATCCTTGGCATCGGAATTGGTGAACAGCAAAAGCGTGTAGTGGCCGCCACGAAACAGGTCGAAGAGTCGAATAGGTTTGCCGCTGGTGCTATGGGTGATGATGGCGTCCGGTGCACGATCACCGGCCATAGGGCCATGAGAAAAGGGTGAGCGGGAGCTGGATTTATTGCTTCCAAAATACTCGTCCACCCACTGCGAGCCACGGTAGTTAACACTGACTTCCTCAATGGTCTCGATCATTTTATGCTGCACGATGCCGAGGCTCACTACTACTGGCAACAAGCGATTGCGAATCGCGGCACCCAACGAGTTTTGGAGTGTAGCGACTTTGGTCATGCGGTCGGTCATCTCTACTACGTCATGGCCAACGGGCAGTCGCTCTGGCGAATAACTTTCTAGTAAGTCACCTTTATCCTGAAGCTTCAAGGCGAGCTTCCAAGCTAGGTTGTAAGCGTCCTGCATACCGGTATTCATGCCCTGGCCGCCAGCGGGGCTGTGAATGTGCGCGGAGTCACCTGCCAGGAAAACTCGGCCGACTCGGTATTCATCCACCATACGGTGATGGATACGAAAACTGGAAAACCAGACGCCATCACTCACGTGGCATTGATGCCGTGTGCGGCGATCAAGCAGGTCCTGAATGTAGGCTTCGTCGAGTTTGGCGTCGTCCTTACCTTCGACTGTAGCGATCACTCGGTAGCGTTTATCGCGCATCGGAAAGAGGATTACGAAACCTTCGCCGTGAAAGAACATGTGCATCTCTTCGGGTGAGAGACCCCAGTCTATGTGGACGTCGGCGAGCGCAAAGTGTTCGGGGTAGGCGGCACCTTCGAACTTGAGGTCGAGCTGATGGCGTACGGTGCTGTGTGCGCCGTCACAGCCGATCACGTACTCATAAGTGGATTTCTCGATAAGCCCTGCCTTCTTGCGGAGCTCTACGTGCACGCCATCTTCGTCTTGTGTTAGTTTTTCAAGTTCGACATACCGTTCCACGGTGACGCCTTGTTTCGCCAGGTGCTCAATGAAGATGCCTTCCGTATTACATTGTGGAATATCGAGCGTGAAGTTATACGGGCTATCGACTTCGCTTAGGTTTACGTGGGTCAACACCTTTCCCTCAGCGTAGAAATTGATTCGGTGTACTTTGAGGCCGTTTTCGATAAACTGTTCGACGAGTCCCATGTCTTCAAGCATCTCTAGTGACCGGGCATGGACCCCGAGCGCCTTGGATGTCCTCGACGCCTCGGGCTTCTTCTCTATGATGCGGAAAGGCACATCGTAACGCTTCAAGTTACAAGCCAAGCAGAGGCCGACTGGGCCGGCACCGACGATGAGAACTTTGGGTCGCATGAGAACAGTGTAGACTGAATGACAGGTGGGGCGTAATTCAATCAATATGCTTATCGTATTTATAAACGAAGGCAATGGGGATTCGCATTTTTTATCTGTTTAGTGGATATGACTTTTTGGGCGATATGTGGCGCTTCGTCAGCAATGAGCATATTGGTCGCGGGCACCATGCTGAGACCGAGCGCCCAGCTTTGCGCAGGTAGTATGCGCAGGCGATTCTGAGGATGTCGCCGCCGACAATGGCTATGTCGTGGTGTTTTGCCATTCATGAAAGACGTTTGTATAACGCAATATAATTCTAAATTTGAGCGCGTTCTAGACCAAATTGCTCGAATTTACCGAAATATAAGAAAATGTAACCTGTCATAGAGGACTTCTAAAACCTCAATTGACTTTCGTAGGAGGGCGTCTTCGTGGTCAAAATTCGATTTCACCAACTCGATTAGACTTTTTAGACACTCTCATAAAATTTAGCGCGACTCTCTGAGGGAGGTTTGTTTAGCTGCCACTATGAATTTTGCGATACTTGGTGCCGGCGCTTGGGGCACGGCCATGGCCATCAGTCTGCATCGGGCGGGAGAAAGCGTTACCCTCGTGCCGCGCCGCATGGAGCAAGCCTTCTTGCTTGCTTCGGATAGGGAAAATAAGGACTACTTGCCAGGTTATGAGCTCCCGCATAGTATCCAGATCGGCCACGAGATCGCACCCGTGCTCATGGAGGCAGATTATGCCATTCTGGCTTGCCCATCGACTGGCTTGCGCGAGCTTTGCGAAAAGATACGCCCCGCCTTGTCTGGTGCGCGCCAGCTCAAGATGGCCATTACCCTATGCAAAGGCTACGAACGCTCGACACTCAAAGCGCCCGCGGAAATCGTTCAGGAGCTCTTGCCCGAGCTGACTGCCGCCGTGCTCTCGGGCCCGACCTTTGCAGGTGAAGTCGCCGCCGGCCAACCTACGGCTATCGTGCTGGCAGCCGAGGGTGATGAAGCTGAGCTGACCGAGGCACAGCATGCTGTCAGCAGTGAAAGCCTGCGCGTGTATCGCAGCGATGATTTGCGCGGCGTGGAGCTCGGTGGTTGCCTTAAGAATGTATACGCGATTGGCGCGGGCCTTTGCGATGGCCTGAAGCTGGGTGACAACGCCAAGGCGGCCTACCTGACCCGCGCGTTGGCCGAGCTTGTGCGCCTTGGCGCGTCGATTGGCGGTAAGCCAGAGACCTTCTATGGGCTCAGTGGCTTCGGCGATTTGGTGGCCACCTGCAACGGCGAATGGAGCCGTAATCGCACTTTTGGCGAAGCTTTGGCGCAAGGGCAGGGCGTCGACGATTTAATGTCCGGTCGCAAAACGGTGGTCGAGGGCTACTGGGCCGCTCAATGCGTGAAAGAGATCGCAGAAAAGGCAGGCGTCGATGCGCCGATTCTTGGTGAAATCTACCGTGTGTGCTACGAGAGCGGTTCGCCGGTCAAGGCCGTGGCCAACCTCATGGGCCGCGACCTCAAAGCCGAATCCTAGGCAACGTGCCGTTGCATCCGGAGCCAGCCTCCGGCTGGACCGATGGATTTGCCCATTGGGCAAATGGCCTGAAAAACGTTCCAGCAGTATGCAGGCGGCTTGTCTGGAGACTGCACCCTACCTTTTTCTTATTAAACTGCAACAAACCCCGGTCATTGAAGACCGGGGCCTGTGTTCAGGGGGTTATCGAACGAGCGTAGAAATCCGTGCGTTCAGCCTGAGCTGACTTAGAGATACTCGTCGGCACCGATGTCGGGCAGGGAGTCGCGGGCGTCGCCTTCGAAGTCATGGCTGGGTGCGCTGATGGTACTGCCAGCGTTGATGGCCGTGCTGGTGGATTTCAGGCGCAGATCGAAGTTTGCCCAGTCGACGAAGTGGTCATCGTAGTTGCTGCCCACCGCGACGTTGTTGTCCACCGTGGCTTGGCCATAGGTAACGCTGTTGATGCTGCGCACAAGGTTGTTGCGGACGATGGTGCCGCTCGAAGATGTGCCGTTTTTATGTGGGTAAACTGCTAGCCACGGCTGATAGGTTTTCCCGATAACAGGGTTGGCGGTGACGGTGTTGTTGATGATCAGGCAGTCGATAGCGCCGTAGAGCGAGAGGCCGTGGTACATATCGGTGATGACGATGTTATTCTCCACGATCCAGTCCTTGAAGTATCCGTCGAAGCAGCCGATGCCCTGCATGCTGGACTTCAGGTTGTTGTCCTCGGTGTAGCCAATGATAACGTTGCCGCGAAGCACGATGTCTTCCACGTAGCTGTCGTTGCCCGTCGCGCCCGACCAGCTCTGAAAGCCGTCGTCGTGGTTGCCGTTTTGCAGGTCTTTGGCGTTCATGATGAGGTTGTATTCGAAGAGGCCGTGGTCTGCCAGGCCGCGAATGCCGTCACCTGAGAAGCCGTCTATCGTGTTGCGGGAAACTACGGCGTATTCCGCGCCGCCGCCTACTACGATGGAGAAGCCGGTGTTGAGGATTGTGTTGTTGTCGGCCGTGCAGTTGTCACCATCGAAGCTGATGCCCTTGCAGGCATAGGCATTCCAGTCGGCTATGGTCCAGTTGGCAGAGTCGGCTTTGGAATAGATCAGGCAGTTCTTAATGGTGATGTGGTGGGAGGTGCTGTGGACATCCACGAGGTCGGTCTGGGTAATATTGCCTTCGAACTCATGGCTGAGCTCAAGACCGTCGATGACCCAGTTGGACGCATTGTTGAAGTGAATGTAGCCGTTGGTCGGCGAGTGGCCATCGTCGGGCATGATGATGGTTGGCTCAGTCTTATTACCACTGATGTCGACGCTGCCATGATAACCGTCGCGCAGCTTGAGGATGTTGCCGCTGTAGATCGGCTTGCCAGCGGCAAGGGAATCTTTGAGCCCAGGCCAAGGCAGGGCGGAGGTGCCGGGATTGCTGGCGAGGCCGTTGACTGGATCCAGGTAGCGCGTGGTTGGGACGTCTGAAGGCGTGCCGGTAATGGTTAGCGTGGGGCGGTTTTCAACGACGCTGGCACTGGCTGTGCTTACCGTTAGGTAGCGGTAGTTGGCGCTCGGATACGCATCCAGCGTGAGCACGAGGAAGACGATGTCGCCGGGCTGTGCGCCCTCGGCGTAGCGGGCTTCGATGAAGGACTTGATGTCGACGCTGGTTACCGAGCCATAGCCATTGGCCACGAGATCGGAAGTGTCGGCTAGATTGTCCTGCAGGAGCACGGCGTCGGGATTGGTCGGCGCAGGGCCATAGACGTAGTATTCCGCCTTGGCCGTATCGCTGCTGTTGCTGATCGTTTCGATGCCATAGAGGTCGACGTCGCCCAGATTTGCGGCGTTGTAGGAACCACTTTCAAAGTTTACTGAGAGCGTTGCCTCGGTCAGCGTGCCTGGGACGAGAGCGGGCAACTGGAAGGGCATGATGAAGCAGTAGAGATTGCCATCGGTGTTGAAGCGGCCAAGACGCTCGTCGCCACCGCCATTGTAGGGCTGGTAGCCGTTGGCGTTCAGCAGTCCGTCATCACCATTGGCGATCACGCCTTCGCTGATCAGGTCTGGCCCCACGACTAGGTCCAGCGTCGGTTTGAGGGAGCCATTGGCGGTGTTGGCGGTAAGGTAGCGGTAGTCCGAGCCGGGAATTGCATCGATAGAGACTGTGAGGAAAATGTAGTCTCCGGGCTGGGCACCGCCATCATACATGGATTGCACAAAGTCGCCAATATCCACTGAAGTCACCGGGCCGTAGCCAGCGCTGACGAGATCCGCAGTCACCACGAAATCATCCTGCAGGAGCATGGCGTCGGGGTTCAGCGGGTTATCGGCCCCGGCGTAGTAGCTGGCGTTGCTCACGCCGCTGGATGTGCTGTAGAGTTGGATGCCGTAGAGGTCGAGATTGCCGAGGCCCGCCGCGCCGTAGGAGCCCCCCGCAAAGTCTATGGTCAGCTCGGCGCTTTTCACGATGTCGTCATGTAGATCAGGCAGTTGGAACGGGATGACGTAGTCGTAGCTGTAGCCGTTGTTACTGCGGCGGCCGATGCGGCAAGTTGGGTAGAGATACCAATCACCGGCCGATCCATTGATGCTGATGTTGTTGTCGCTCGCGTTTGCGGTTAGCGTGATGGAGGTGTCGGCAGATGCGGTCGTGGCGGAGAGGAAACCGGCGAACGCCAGTGAAGTCAGGGAGACTATCGGCGGTATGCGGGTAAACGCTGTCCGGCCCAAGTGGGGGAGTCGGGATGAATGCATGTGAGAGTATGGGTTGTGCTCCGAATTTTCATGGGTGTCGCAAGGATTCGAAGCAGAGAGGTTTGGATACGACGGCAGCGATGATTAAACGTAGTAATCTTGCTCGTCAATTCTAAAGCGTTAGGTTTTTGGCATGGGTCGTGATTTTGACTAGAGATAACATGAAGTTGCCGGGTCCAGCACTTGTTCAACCCGGTAACTTCATGTTATCTCTAATGTGTGGATCGAGCAGTGAAATTAATTAGCAAATTAGATAACTCTACTCTGATCATAGCCTGATTTATTGATTTTAATCATTGATCAAACAGGCTTGCCACATTGACCAGGCAGAAGTGAAAAAGCAGGCTGGTCGGCACTGTTGCGTGGGATGAAGAAAGAATAAACAAATGCTAAAAAATTCACCTAAAAAGCTTGCTCATGGTTTCACTGTATGCATAATGTAAATTAGATCATGGGGAATGCCTCCCCGTTGAACTTCAACCATCATCCTACTATGAGTTCTTTCCTCACAATTGGCCGGGCTTGCGTACCGGCGGCGGAGCCTTAGCGCCCGATTGATACCTCAGTTTAGTCGTTGCTCTCGGGTTGTGCGATTGCGCCTGGAGCTGGGCCGATGCAACCTCCGCAACTTCACAGACGTTGCTGCGTGGGTAGACCGGTTTAATTGCTTGTGTGTAAAGTCCGCAACGGGCTTGATTGCACTGCGCCAGCTACAGCCAAACTATGCCAGGCAATTCGGGTTAAAAACGACGTTACTAACGCAGCACATGTTTACGGATGTGGCACCCTGGACCTTATTTTTTCACCGCTTCTTCGGTTTCGGGCTTCGCCAAAGGATTTGGCCTTAGGGTCGGATCCTGTGCAGGCGCTTTGCTTTTGGGATTCTCCCGCTGGGGTACTCGCTCTTGGTCGACTTCTGCGACTTCAGTCAAGGCTTGCATGACGGCTAGCGTCAATTCACTGGCGAGTTTTTTGGCCAGTATACGTATGCCAGGCAAGTTCGCTTGCTTTTGAGCGGCTACTGCCACTGCGCCTTCGCGGCCACGAATCATGTGGATCGTGAGGCTGCCACGGTCATGGGATTTAAGCTGGTCGGAACCAATGCTGTTCCGATTGTCTTGATAGTATTTCAGGACGTATTTGCCGGCATTCTCAGCCTCGTTGAGGCCAGGATACGTCATGCTAGCGAAGGTGTCACCCTCCACATCCATGACGAAGACGCCAATTACGTGGGATAAGTCAAACAGGCAGCGCACGCGACGCTCAACTTTGTCAATCGCAGACACGGTCAATTCCAAGCTAAAAGCATGCCAAGGCATTGTATGGTGCTATTAAAATGCAATCTGATCAGAGCGCATCTGCATAAGCTGCACTACCAAGTGTTTGCTAGCTCTGGTTGATTTCAGGCTCGATCACTTGGTCTAAAATCTCCCGCAGTGCAGTGACAGCTTCGGTCCGGGTACGGGCGTCATAGACGAATAGCTCTAATTTGATCTTCCCGTCTTTGCGCTCTCCCCGCCATGAGTCCTGAAAGCGGTCCATTTTGAAACGACCGGTTTTTTGATGGTAGGGAAAGTTCGTTTTATCCCACTGACAGTAAAACACATACATCTCTTCTTCGCCGTCTTTGAAGAGATAGGAGTTAAAAATGAGCTGTAAACCGTCTGGCCCCTGCCAGTGGATATCTTCATCGCGTCTAACCATCTGAAAGCCACTGGCTGGCAGACAGGCTTCGGGGCGGTGTATTCCCCCTAGCTGGGCGGCCCGGGCGCTGTCCCAACGCAAAAAATAGGCCATCCATGTCATTTTTCCTGGGCCATTCCATTTGGCGAATGCGCCTTCATTGTAGTGGAGGACCTCCTTGATGCGCGGATTGACAGTTTGGAATTCCACTGTGCTAGGCATCGCATCCCAATTAAAGTTCCAGCCAGCCAAGGGAACTGGCTTGGTTCGCCATGCATACCACCCCCAGACAGCAGGGACCGTGGCTAACATTGCAGCCATGAGAGCAAGCAGGGGCGTGATCGGCAGTAGGCGCGGGGTGAAGTCATCGGGTAGGGGTGCGCCGTCAACGGGACCCGCAGGGTCTGAGCGAAATTTCTGCGCTAGGGCGGTCAGCATCAGTAGCCCAAAGAGGCTCATGATAAAAACCATGTAGCCCGCAGGGTCATGCCACTCCTGCATGACTTCTCTGCCTTCACGGGCGGTGACTATAGTCAAAGTGATCGTACGAACGTAGTTGAAAAACACTGCCAGGAGGCAGGCTGACGCAATGAGACCGATCCGCACACGCCAACGAAAACGCAGCAACTCACCCAGGAAGTACCCCGCCATCAGCGTCGATTGTAGCGAGCGCACGCCGCTACAAGCTTCTTCCACACTGACGAGTCCGCGGCTGAGCTTGATAATATTCCCGCTACGCTCTGCATAGACTCCCAGCAGGTTGGCGGATTCGACTACCCAACTGGCAACCATGGTCATGAGACCTGTTACGATGGGCTTCTCAATTGAAACCACCCAGGGATTGGCGAAGAGCCAGAAAAACATGGCCGGGGCAAAATGCTTCATCCATGGGCGCCCCCCCCAGTAGTTCAAGCAGGCAAGGCTCACGCCAAAGGTTAGCAGGCCCTGCACCCACGTTAGGAAGCGCCAATCAGCATTGGCGTCGAAAATAATACGGAACGGAAAGAGCAGGGTGGTCATCACGAGCAACATGGCCCACAGGATGCCGGTGCCCCCCCCCTGGGAAGTTGGCTCGGGCCTATCTCCCCACCGACGAAAGAGCAGATACGCGCCGAGAAATGGCACAAAGAGCCCGTAGCCATATTGGTCATTGAGCATCCATTCCGACGACAGCTCAGACCACAACAATACCCACATCAAGCCTGGCGCCGCCAGGTTGATCCAGCCTTGTAGGGGAGGTCGTGGGCTTGCATTCATGGCTTTATTAGAAGTGATTCTGATGCACAGCGTTACTTAATTGTGACTGGATTTCAAAAAAGATGTGGAAATTATTGCGCTACATGCCTTTATTATCACGGACTTTATAATTCTCTAACGGCGGCTATTTACTCACAATGGATCCAAAGAAAGCTCCTCTCAAGCAGAACCGCAGCACTTTTGACAAGGTTTTTGACGCCCTGATCAGCTGGGTTGAAAAGCAAAATATTAAGTATTCGATTCACGGCAATCCGCCTATTTATGACAATGCTGATTTTCCCTGGGCAGCAGAGTTTGAACAGGATTGGGAGCTGATTCGCGCCGAGCTGGACGAAGTGATGAAAGACCATGCTTCGCTGCCGAGCTTCCACGAAATCACCAAAGAGGTGGAGACGATTACCACCGACAACAACTGGAAAACCTTCTTCCTGGCAGGCTACGGTATCGAGTGTGAAGAGAACCGCCGCCGCTGCCCGAACACCGTCAAAGCTCTGGAAAAAATCCCCGGCATGAAGACGGCCATGTTCTCCATTTTATCGCCACAAAAGCACATTCCCGCGCACCGTGGGCCCTACAACGGCGTGCTCCGCTACCACCTCGGCCTGATCTGCCCCGAGCCGCGTGAGAACTGCAAGATCCGCGTCGACCAGCAGTACTATTCGTGGTCTCAGGGCAAGGGCGTCATCTTCGACGACTGCTTTGACCACGAGGTCTGGAACGATACGGACGGTATCCGCGTCGTGCTCTTCATCGACTTTCAGCGCCCGATGACCGGCTTTGGAAACTGGCTGAACTCAACCGTGATCAACCTCGCTAAACACACTCCGTACCTTAAGGAAGCCAACAAAAACCAGAAGGAATGGGAGAAGAAATTTTACGCAAAGCAAAAGCAAGCTAAGCCGGAAGAAGTGGGCGCCGGAAAGTAACCTTCGGTTGTGACGGCAACGTGAATTCTTCATTGATTGGCGGCAGGTGAGCCGCCATCTTTTAGCTTAGTGGAAGAAGCTACTATATTGCGCGATCTGACTCTGGTCGTCGGCGTTGCTGCCGCCGTAACCGTTGTTTTTCAGTTGCTGCGGCTGCCAGTGATCCTTGGCTACCTGCTAGCCGGTTTGTTGATCGGCCCGCATTTGCCCGAGCTGCCCAACCTGCGCGACGCCTCGATTATTCAGCAGCTCAGTGAGCTGGGCGTGGTATTCCTGATGTTTACTATTGGCCTCGGCTTTGACCTGAGCCGTGTGCAACGGGTGTTTTGGCCGGCGTTGTTGGCCGTGTCTTTGCAGACGGCACTCGCGTTCTTTATTGGGATGCTGTGTGCGCCGTTTGTGGGCTACACGCCGATGGAAGGCGTCTTTCTGGGCGCGGTGCTGACGAACTCGGCGTCGATGGTGTGCATCCGCATCTTGCGTGACAAGGGACGGCTCAACAGTGTGGAGGCGCAGCTCGCGGTCGGCCTGCTGGTGTTTGAAGACATCGTGGCGGTGCTTTTGTTGGTGATCCTCGGCGGCGTGTCGGCCTCGGGTCACATTGATTTTGCCCAGGCCCCTTACGTGATTCTGGGCGTGGCGATCTTCGTGGTCGCAGTGTATTTCTTTGGCCGAATGGCTGCCGCAAAATTGACGGCATTCCTGAAGCGGGCGGGTAGCGTGGAGCTGATTACATTGGTTTCCGTGGCGCTCGTACTGGGCGTTGGTTGGCTGGCCAGCGTGCTGCAATTGTCCGTGGCGCTAGGGGCGTTCCTTGCTGGCGCAATTCTGGCGCAAAGCCATCTTTCGAAAGAAATCGAGCGCGTGACCGAGCCGCTGCGCGACCTGTTCTGTGCAGTGTTTTTCGTGGCAATCGGCATGCTGATCAACCCGGGATGGATTTGGGACAACCTCTTTGCCGTGCTGGGCATCGCACTACTGGTCGTGGTGGGTAAATTAGCTGCATGCTGGCTGGGCTTTTTCTTGGGTGGCGCTTCGCCGGAGATCGGTTTTCGCGCCTCGCTGCCCAAGGCCAGCGTAGGGGAATTTGGCTTCATTCTGGCGGCGATGGGCTACGCGCAGGGCATTACGGGCGATGGTCTGACGAGCATGACTGTCGGCCTGGCTATCGTTACTTACCTGATCATGCCCGCCGTCAACGCCAAGCCCGATCAGCTATTTCAGACTTTGGCTGACCGTTGCCCGGACGTCCTCAAACGCGCCACCCGAATTTACGCAAGCATGCTCGATGCCGTAGGGCGCTACATCGGGCGCAGTGCATTTGCCCGTTTGGCGCGTCGCCCGTTGCTGCAAGTTGTCTTTTATTTTCTGGTGCTTAATTCGATTATCGCCAGCGCTTACCTGGCCTCACACCTGTTAGAAAACTGGGACAAGATACGAGGCTACGAAGACCTGACTCAAGCGGGAGTTTGGATCGTGGCTGCCGGCCTTTGCCTCCCTTTTTTGACCGCTATTTTGCGTAACCTAGATGCGCTGGTCCTGCTCGTGACTGATGCGGTTATCGGCGAGTCACGCGACCGCCAAACGCTGCTTGGGGGCATGAAAAACCTCTTCCATACGCTGTTGCTCTGTGCGGTTTTATTACTCTTTGGCGGCCTTTATCTATCGGCTGCGTCTTACTTTTTTCCGTCTGGAATAACGCTGGTGATATTCCTCGTTTTATGTGGGGTGGCGTTGGTGTTGTTTTGGCGTTCGATCAACCAGATTAATAGCCGCATCGAATTCCTGTTCTACCAAAGCTTCCAGCAACACTCGCGTGAGAGTGATGAGCAGGCCCGTGAAACGGCGCTCAAGGAAATCACCGGTCGTAATCCGTGGAAGGCGCAAATTCAGGAATATGAGCTGCCAGCTGAGTCTATTGCCTGTGGCCGTGAGTTGTTGCAGCTCAAGTTACGTTCCGAAACCGGCGCGCAAGTGATTGCTATTTCTCGCGGTGGGATGACGCGCTTTGATCCCTCGCCGAATATGCCGCTTTTTCCAGGTGACCAGCTGATTCTTTATGGAGAGCAAGAGCAGGTGAACGCCGCCGTCCGTATGCTGGAAAATAAGCGCAAGGTCGATGCAGAGCAGGTCGATGGCCAGGCGTTTTTGATTGAAAAAGCATACATGGGCGGGGAGTCGGATTTGGTTGGCCGGACCTTGGCTAGTGCGAGTTTGCGCAAAGAATATCAGGTCACAGTATTGGGGATTCAGCGCGGCAAGAAACGTATTGTTTCGCCGCCAGCTTCGGAGCTGATTCAACTGCGTGATGTTCTCTTGGTGGCAGGGCGCAGTGACGCGGTAGAGGCGTTTATTGCCGCTTATCATTTGGAGGACGAAGGTTCTTTGGACACTTCCGATCAGGCCGAAGATGAGACCTCAACTGAATGCCCTGAAAAGTATTTCGACAAAGAAGGTCCCGAGCCGCCAACTACTTCTTCGAAGTAATTCAGCTCTATCAGGACACAAAAAGCCCACACCGTAGTTTCGATGTGGGCTTTTTGAGGATGGTACCCAGGATCGGGGTCGAACCGATACTCCTTTCGGAAGCGGATTTTGAGTCCGCCGCGTCTGCCAATTCCGCCACCTGGGCTCTCGGAAAGGTAAGGAAAATGGCGGTGGAACGTAGCCTTGTAAAGCCTACATTTCAAAGAGTTTGTATCCGTGTTTTTCAGTATTTGCTGGTGGGTGTCGGTGAAAGCCTGACTAGCTCAGTTTCTGAGTGCTTCCGTTGGGCACATGAGGACGGAGAAAAAGCAGACGACGGGGCCGTTTTCCAGACGGATGAGCACCTTGTTATAGCCGGGCTTGAGCAGGATAGTGCGGAAGCCTTCATCCATTTGCCAGCCCGAGAGCCCAGAGTCTTCGTAGACTACGAGATCATTGATCCAGAGCTTGGCCATGTCGTCACTAGCCACGGCTACAGTGACCTCGGTGGCAGCTTCACAGAAAACCTCGGTGTAGCCGTAGTAAACCGCGTCGTTGATCTCGTCCGGTGGATTGATACGGATGTTTTCCGTCTGCACGAAACGCCACTTTAGCTCCATGCGCTCCTTGCGGTAGCGGCTCATTTTGCCTTCATAGGTGGCGTCGAGATCGATGAGGGTTTCTGGCGGGAATTTGACTGCAAACGAGTCCTTGCGCTTGGGGCGTTGCCAGGGGCCAATGACATACCATGTGTCGAGAAATATCCACCCCTGACGCTTGGAATTCATGTCCAGGCGACGTCCGGGAATGGCCTGTGCCAGTGTGCGCTTTGCATCCAGACGGACTTTGGAGGGCAGGGCATTCTGGCTCATGTCGGTTTGGTAAGACATGCTGGCTGCTTGGCCTTCATGCTGACCGCCGCCGTTTAATCCACCGCCGTTCAGCGAGTAATTCTCGGCCATCAGGCCTCGCATATCCTGCACGTTTCCCTGGCCACGACCGGCGTTTTGGGCAAGCAGATTCATCTTGGCCTGAATCTCGTTTTTCTGGGCAAGCTGGGCCTGTAAATCCCCGCTACTTTGGCCCTGATTGCCCTGTTTCCCGCTTTCGCCGGTGAGGGCGGACTTACGGTTGGCGGCAGAGCGGGACATCTGCTCGGCGGCCTTGGTGGCATCCTTCAGGGCTTCATTAAATTGCTGAAATTCTTCGCGGGTGGATGGATTGTTTTGGCTGAGTGCATTGCCCAGATCGGGCCCTTTGTCAGACTCCGGCTTGTAAACCTCGTCGCGCGCTTGTTCCAAACTCATGCCTTTTTCCTGGGCGAGCTCCGTGGCTTTGCCTTCTGCAAAGGCTTCATCGACCATCTCCGACATTTTCTGAATTTCTTGATAAAGTTCGGCGGTGTTGAGCTCTTCCAGCTGATCGTCGGTGAGCAGCTCGTTGCCGAGGGGCGTTTCTTCCCCGATGGGGGCCGTCAGCTCTACGCCCAGTTGATCGTCCAACTGAAGTTCAGTAAGGTCAGTCTCCTCGGTTTCCGGTTCTGGCATGATTTGCAGCATGTGGTCGGACTTTTCAAACTCCGCCATCTCCTTATAGTGCTCGTTGATTTGTTGTGCGAGCTCGCGGAATTCATCGCGCAACTCGGTGGCGGCCGCTTTGTCTTCGGTCGGAGACTGCGAGGTAGCTAGGTCGAATTTACTTTGGAACGAATTGGCTTTGTTGCGTAAATTGCGGGCGGCAAGCGAGGCCTTCTTAGCGTCCTCTTCGGTGACGGCACTATCCTTCATTTCGTTGATCAACTCAGCGTATTCCTCGACGAGCTCTTCGAGGCTTTCCGCTTCTGGCTCGGCGGTTTCGAGATTGGCCGGAGCGTCAATGGCCTGTAGGTGTTCGTTGAATTCCTTGGCGGCTTCGGCGAGGTCCTGCGCCTGTTGGGCAATGCGATCCCATTCCGTTTCGGGCAGTTCTTTCAGCTTCTTTTGCGCTTCGACGACTTCTTCTATCTCGAAAACGGTCTCACGTAGCTCCTTGGCTTTTTCCTTTAGTTCCTCACGTTTTTTGCGCTCTTGATTGCGGGAAATTTCCCGCACTTGTTTTTCGTTTGGCTCAGGCTTTTCGATCTTAACCCGCTTCACTTTTTCGCCTTCCTCGTTGGTGATCTCCTCTATTTGCGCAATGGTGTAACGTCGGAGGTCTTCATCGAGAATCAACGCAGTGGCAAAGCCGCCAACAAGTATCAAGGAAAGCACGAGAGCAATGACTAACGGCTTATGACTGGTGAGTGGATTGGCGGCCATTAGTCGAATTTTTCGTGGTAAGTGCGCACACCGACGTTGCGCAGATTGCGGAAGCTCAGTGCGTCAAGGACTTCGACCAAGCGGTAAAAGGGCGTGCTTTCGTCGGTGTCCAGGCGAATGCGGCGCTCGGGATCGTCTTGCTCGATAACCTTCAGTTCTTCCAGCAATTGCCCAATGGTGGTCTCTTCGCCTTCGAGGTAGATCCCGCCTTCGGCGTCGATCGCAATGGCGAGCACAGACTCATCCGGTGGCACTTCCAGAGACGAGCGGGAAATGGGAAGGTTGAGGTGTTCCACATCACGTAGGTCCTTCTTGAGCATCGTGGTGACAAGGAAGAAAATGAGCAGCAGGAACACGCAGTCAATCAGCGGCGACATGCTCAGCGCGACATCTTCATCATCTTCATATACGTTCCGAGGCATTAGTTGTCGCTGGGTGGGTAGAGTTCAAAGAATTCCTTTTCGCGATGGCGCAGGCGCACCCCGACTTTTTCAAAGCCCTGCAGGGCGAGGGCGTCGAGGGCGTCGATCACCGTTTGGACGGGCACTTCGCGTTCGGCATCGATGCGGATTTCCACGCCGGTTCCGCGGTTGGCGGCCAGGTCCTTGAGGTTGTTTTCGAAGGACTCAATTTGGTAATAACTCAAGCCGCTTAGCGTACGTTTGCCTTCTTTTGCCTGGAGGATGTCCCCATCTTCGGTGATGGCGTAAATGACGACTTCGTTTTCTGCTACCGGTGCCAGGGCCACGGTGTAGTCAGGCAGCACGACAGGGATCTGCTTTTCCAACTTTTTGAGCATCGTGGTGACCAAGAAGAAGATGAGCAGCAGGAACACGCAGTCGATCAAGGGGGATAGGTCCACCTCGATATCCGAATCGCCGCGTCGCCGTTTGCGAAGTCGGCGAATCGTCGCCACTCGCGAAACTGGGCCGTTCGCGACGGGTGTAAACGCTGTGGGCGTTTTGGCCATTTATTCGGTTTCTTCTGCGCTTTTTTCGTCCGGGTGGAGCCAAGGCGACATCAGCACGTCTACGAGCTCTTCGAGCCGGATGCCGTAGCTGTTCACACGGGACTTGAAAAAGTGATAACTCGCCAGCGCAGGGATGGCGATCATCAGACCAAGCGCCGTTGTGATAAGTGCTTTGCCAATAGAGTCTGCCAGCACGGAGGCATCGCCAGTGTCGCCCATGAGCGCAACTTTTTGGAACGACTCAATCATGCCGATAATCGTGCCGAGCAGGCCGAGCAACGGGGAAATCGTTGCGACCACGGCCAACGGATAAGTGCGCTGGTGCTGACGTGAAACCGTGCGCCCGATCATATCGGTGACGCCAAAGGACAGAATCTCAAATGGGATGTGCGTGTGCGTGGCCACGTATTTGCCGATGTCTCCCAAGACGCTCTTGTTCTTATGACAGACGCGCTGGATAGCCTCGAAGTCGGACTGGAATGCATACTTTTTAATGTCCTTCTCCAGCTTACCGGGGAGGAAGTTGCCCGCCCGCACGACCAACAGGCGCTCAATGAAAAAGATAATACCGACGAAGCCGACAACCAAGAGCACAACCGAAGTGGCACCGCCTTTAAGTACTTCTGCCACCCAGTCAATCGTGCCGGTTGCATCCGTTTCGGGCACAATCGGGGCGGTATCTTGGGCAATAGCCTGGCAGGCAAGCAGTAACGAAATGATGAGGGGGAATATTCGCTTCATGTTGTTATGGAGGAACCATTGGGCTCCCTATGGGTGAATGCAAGAGCAGACCGAAACTTTTTGTGCATCTTATTGCATAAAACTTCTAGCCTGTTCCTATCTATCACCTTTCAGCTATTCTTCTTGAATACCCAACCAAATAAATCCGTTCCAGGTGCATAGCTGCCAGATTCTGATATGATATTGCGGAAGGTGCGGTATCCGCAGTCCGATCTCGGTGTGTCATCCAAGCCTTCGAGGGCAGGGAGGCCTATAGCGAGAACCGGGGGGGACCAGTTAGGTTGCCCAGTTGCGCGGTCAGGTCGCTGTCGCCATAAGTCGTGTAGATGACGCCATCGATGGAGCCGTGGCATTCGGCGTGCCGGAGAATGTTGCGCGCAGGCGAATCGGGACTGTAAGGCTGAGGTATTCGCGATTCTTTAATTGATCACAGAAGCCAATCTGCCCAATCCTGACTGACTTGGTCGAGGTTTTGCCCGGAAATTACAGAGCCTCCGGTGGTTTGGTCCATCTCGGGCATTTCCTGTTTTTGAACAAATTGAATGGCGGCGTTCATGCCGATTTTGCCCCACTGCACGTACTCCTCGGCAATGAGCGCATCGACTTGCTGGCTCGCGAGGTAGGCCAGATTTGGTGGTAGGGCCTCAATGGATATGCACACTTTTTCGCCGGGGCGCCAGGGCAGGGTGGCGGCGGACTTCAGTGGCCAGGGGCCGACGAATATCCAGCCATCGATCGTCTCGTCGCGGTCGGCGGCTTCGACTTGGCGCAGCACGTTGAATGCGTCGCTGACGTCTTCCTGGCACGGGTAAACGCCGCGTATCGTCACCTTGGAGTCGGCTTCGGCAGCGGCGGTAATCGTGGCTAGCCGCTCGGCGGAAATCGGGTTGCCCGCGTCGCCAGCCAGGATCGCTAGGCGCCCACGGCGGGGGAGGCGTTTTTTGGCTTCGTCAAAGGCGAGCTGGGCCAGGGCGGATTCATCGGTATGGACATTCATCAGGCGCATGGTCTCCGGCACATCGCCATCGAGTGTGACCACGCCGATGCCTTGCTTCTGTAGTGTGTCCAATTGGTCTTGTATAGACGCCGCGTCCACGGGACGAATCAGCACCGCTTTCACGCCTTGCAAATAGGCTTGGCGTAGGGATTCTTTTTGGTCGTTCGGCTCGGCGGGCGTCAGGTCGAGAATCGTCACCGCCAAGTGGTATTGATGCTCCAGCACATCGGCCTCTGCCCGTGCGCCGGCGATGATTGGACCGTTGCTGGAGTCGTCTTTGCGCTCGCCGATGTAGGCCACCGAGTAGCGTTCCCAAATCTCACGCGGGCGCGCGGCGTGAAGCCCGGCGGTGGACAGAATCAGGGCAAATAAAACTGCGAAAATGGGGAGTCGTTTGAACATTGGCTTGGTTTATCGTTGCCAGCAACGTAAAGGTTGGACGGGTTAGATTGGCATAAGTTCCTCTATGGATGCAATAACGGGCATAGTCATTTTCGTAGTCGGGTTGGGCGGCGGTTTCGCCGTCGCGTGGTTCGTGCTGAACCGTCAAATCAAAGCCGTGCGCGAGGCCGCGCAGGCCGAAGCCGCCACCGAGCTCGCCTTGGCCAAGCAGCAGATCGACCAACTCACCGCCCGCGCCGCCACGCTGGAAAAAGAAACCGCCGAGCGCACCCAGGCCGCCAACGACCTCGCCCTTCAGCTCCGCGAATCCGACACCCTGCGCGAACAGGAGCGCAAGGCCATCAATGCTCAACTGAAGAATTTCGAGGAGGTGAAGCGCCAGCTCTTGGAGTCGTTTAAAGGTCTGTCCGCTGACGCCCTACGCGCCAACAGTCAGGACTTTATCAAGGCCGCCACGCAGACCCTCGGCCGCTACCAGGAAGGTGCCAGGGGCGAACTCGAAAAGCGGGAGCAAGCCATCACACAGATGGTCAAGCCGATCAGCGAGTCGCTCGAAAAGGTCCAGAAAAACATCACCGACATGGAGAAGGCCCGCGAGGGCGCTTACCAGGGCCTCCAGGAGCAGCTCAAGCACATGCAGACCACGCAGCAGTCCCTCCAGTCGGAAACCGCCAACCTCGTCAAGGCGCTGCGCGCGCCGCAGGTCCGCGGTCGCTGGGGCGAAATGCAGCTGCGCCGCACCGTCGAAATGGCGGGCATGATCAACTACTGCGATTTTCAGGAGCAGGAAAACGTCAACACCGAGGAAGGCCGTCTGCGACCAGACATGGTCATCCGCCTGCCCAACAGCCGCCAGGTCATCGTCGACGCCAAGGCGCCGCTCGCGGCCTATCTCGAGGCCCTCGAGGCCGACGACCCCGCCGTGCAAAAGGCCATGATGCAGGACCACGCGCGTCAGGTCCGCGACCACCTCAAGAAGCTCGGCGAAAAGCGCTACTGGAGCCAGTTTGAGCAGACTCCGGAATTCGTCGTCCTCTTCCTCCCCGGCGAAACCTTCTTCTCCGCCGCGCTGGAGCAGGACCCGACGCTCATCGAATACGGCTCGGACAACAAGGTCATCCTCGCGACGCCCACCACGCTCATCGCGCTGCTCAAGGCCGTGGCCTACGGCTGGCGCCAGGAAGCCATCGCCGCCGAAGCCAAGAAAATCAGCGAGCTCGGCAAAGACCTTTACGACCGCATAGTGGTCTTGGCGAAACACTTCGACGGCATCCGCAAGGGCCTCGACTCCGCCACCGGCTCCTACAACAAAGCGGTGTCGTCGTTCGAGCGCCGCGTGCTGGTCTCCGCCCGTCGCTTCAAGGACCTACAAGTCAGCTCCGACAAAGAACTCCCCGAACTCGAAGACGCCAAAATCCAACTCGACGCCGCTCCGGAGGTGGAAGAGTAGGGGCGCGGCGGGCTTTGTCATTCTATTTTGGTTACATCTAGGATGAGCGCGGCGAAGCGGAGTTACCACAACTCGCTTGATCAAATTTATCTTTGCTTACGCGAGCCGATTTCACAGCTATGCCGACAAGATTATCGACCACAGAGTCCTCCAATTCGGAATAGATATCGTTTCATCGCGCTACATAGTTTTTTCAATCTTTCCCTCCCAAAGTTCCATGTGATCACATCGTTTACTCCCGTCAGTTGGAATCGATCCTTTGGGGAATGCCTTTTTATCTTCTTAAACTCTTCTGCAAGGTTCGCCTCACCAATCACGAACGCACCCACCAAGTTAAATGAAAAATGCTGCTATGAAGTTTTTTGAGTCAAGCATGCTGTTTGTTATTTTTTCTGGTTGAAGTCCTCCCTCGATTGCT
>JAVDPD010000024.1 GCA_031296935.1 Cerasicoccus maritimus | reverse complement strand
AACGATCTCAACATCCATCCCAGATGTATAACAGATCAAAGCCAATCAGGAAAGGTGGACGCAGCCCGGACGCTTACCTACTAACTCAAGTACCTCTGGTTTTACAGTCAGGGATTTTTCACCGATCACTTAACGCCCCAATACACTTGAGCACTCCAGTGCCACGGTAAAACATCATTTCCAAAAGCACTATTAGCCACAGAACTTAATTCGAGGATGCCCAGATCCGATTCGCTCAATCCGTATTTGAGCAGTGATTGTATATGCCCCTGACTTCGCAGCAGGTTAACGATCCTTTCTGCTCCACCGAGCTCGACATGATGTAAATGGCACTCTTTGGAAAAACGAAATAGCCCAGATTCACGAATTCGCTGGAGATGCCCATCTTTGTTCCAGCGCATTAGCCGACTAGATACGCCATAGAGTTGTTCCAATCTAGAGCTCTTTTGGTGACATTTCAAATATGCCAAATCCACCTCCCAGAATGGCGTTGTAGGTGGCCAACTATAGTCCACAACAGCAAAAACACCACCGGGCCGTAGAATGCGGGCCACTTCAGCCAAAGTCGAAACTGGCTCCAACCAATGCATGGCCTGCACAGCTACGACGATGTCTGCACTCTCACCCACTAAACCCGTGTCATGAGCGAAGCGATCAAGGTAACGCAATTTGGAGTCCTGACACGCAGCCTCCGCTTGGCGCCTCATCGATTCTGTTGGCTCAACACCGATAACGCAACTTGCACGATCACTCCAATAGCGAGTCGATAAACCAGTTCCGCATCCCAAGTCCACTACGAGTTCAGGTACAGGGCTTCGGCAAATAGAGCAGAGCATATTCGCCAATTCATCTGGTGGAGATGGACGCGCGTTATCATATGTTTTTTCAAAACCCGTAAATCGCTCAATTGCGGGTTGGTAATTTTCGTTGATAGGCATAGGCACTTACTTCTGTTTCTATGAATTCAGGCGCTCATACCACTGGAGCTGAACTAGTCTATACAGCGTAGTCAGATGACTAGCGTAGAGATAGAACGAGGTGGAAAACACAATCCTTTCAAGTCATTATCCAGGGCTAGAGATATTTCGACGCGCTCGTAAAGTGGATTGGAAAGGATAAAAACCCATTGACCATTTGAATTCTTAAACAGCAGACTCAGTGCAGCTCCATCTCCGGTTAGCGAGTAGACTGTAGCGCCAGGCTCAACGAAGTGACTGACGTGCTTCATAATCCAATACTCAGGATTGTAGATAATCACATCTCTTTTCTCATCAATGGTGATTAACGTATTTTGCGGCCAGCCCCAAGTACTTTCACCACCTGGCGGCAGTAGCATATTCCAGTAGACATATGCAGACGCAAAATTTGCAAAGTAGTGCCACATTAGGTCGAAGGTATAAAATGCATAGTCCCAAGTGTTCTTTCCATCACCACATTCATTCTCTGTTTGAATGATAGGGACCTCAGGCCAATTGGCTCTCGTTTGCTGAAGCGCACCTTTACCACACCACTGATAGCCGATGCCGTGTATATATTTCCGAGCATGCGGATCACTGAGTATTACATGCGCCCATTCATGATAAGTCTGGTTCTTGAAATCCTCCGGAGCCCACCCGAGCAAAATACCTTTCTCAATCGTACCAGCCCAAATTTCGCAAGTTTCACGCGCGGCTTCAAATCTAGGCCCCAAATAGTCGCGAATAAAATTTCGCATCTCGATTCCCGTCCAAATACATGAAGGAAAATTCTGGCTAGATCGAGGTTCATTTTGAACATGAACCTGATTTATTTCGATACCCTCTTGCCGGTAAGCAGTCACAAACCGCAGAAAATACTCAGCTAATGCTTCGAATACACGAGACTCTTGGCGTAAGCGGCTTCCATTATATCGACATTTTTCCTTTAGCCAAATCGGTGGACTCCATGGGGAAGCAAATAACTTCAGGTCAGGTCGTATGCTCAAGGCTTCCCTAATATATGGAATCAGAAAACGGTAGTCATGAGCGATAGAGAAATGCTTCATTTCATAATCGCCAAAAGTGTCATTGTGACTATACCATTCTATGCTATAATCGCTTGCACCAATTGGGACGCGACAAAAAGAAAATCGGCAACCGTCGTCACCGAATATCGCCTGAAGAGCTTCGTTTTTTTTCTCTTCAGAGAGGGCGAATAATCCACGTGCACCAAGCTCATTGAAACAGCCACCAAATCCAAGAACCGGATGCGCTGACTGCTTGGATACATTCAACTGAAGGCTTTTCTTGGCAGGAACCTCTTTTACACGATTAGCTTCCCATGTACCAGTGGGAGAAGTAGTAAATGATAGCATGCTTCAAAATTAAAGTTACGACCAAATCGTTTTGTTACTGAGATTCACTATGGTAATAAATCCACACCGATTCGCTTTAACATCAATGATGTTACTAAAAACACAAAAGCAGTAAAAACTGCACTTAGACCTATAGATATCTCAAATCGTATCCCGTTTTTTAAAAGCCAGGGAATCAGTAAAAACATTGGCAAAGTTGGCAGCACATACCAAAAGGTGTAATAGGCGTGATTGGCAATTTTGTCGGTGTGCTGATTCTCTAAATGCAGCCATATCATCGTCAGGATAGTTACGATAGGTAGGGATGCTATTAACGCACCAATACGATCTGCACGCTTGGCAATTTCTGAAACTAAAACTACTATGAAAGCAGTTATTGCATATTTAATAATCACATTCATTGATCGCTCATAAAACAACAATGATCTAGTATGAATGAGCGCGTTGGGCAAAGCATTCAAAATGTTAAACATAACATCCCTGCTAGGTAACAAAAGGGATTTACCCGAACGCTATCGATGAGATTTAGCGCAACCTAAGCGTCTCACCTTCTCGCCAAGTTCCTTCAACTAAAATTGCTGAAGGATTCTCTGGCACTCCAAAACGATTCATCGCTAGCAATTCGGTCAAAAATTCTACTGCACGGGCACCAATTTTTTTTGAACATTGATCAATGCCGGCGACCTCAACTCCCAGCTTCGTCGTCAATTCCACGGTCGGCGTGACATAACTGAAGTCATCAGGAACACGTAAGCCATACGGTACGGTCAACTCATCGATTTTCAAGCGATCACAGATCACGACTTGGGGTAGGTGAGCCTTAGGCGTACAGGCGAGCAAATCCTTTAGCTCATCTAGAATCATACAACGTACGCGCATGTCACGCTCATGCTTTTTAGCAAAGGCCAGAGTCGATGCCAACCAACCAAAATTGATGCGTTCTTCATGCCAATATGGCGACGCATAGATAATGTCACGGAACCCCATATCACGCAATCGGTTCAAAAGCATGAACTGATTTTTCGTATGATGTGAAGTAATTCTGTTCAGATTCGGTGAGCGTATAGAATAGCCAAATGTCACTGCTGCAAATCCCGTAAAATCAAAACCCAAATCAATTACATCATTATAAGTTGGCCCCAGAAGGATACCTGATATCCCCCGCGCAAGTAATATATCTCTCAGCCTTTTCGGCGGCATCTCACCGAGGGTAAAAACATCAATGCTAAAGCCAAGTTCTTTGGCGCGTTGCTGGGCTCCCGTCAGATATTGCGCGAAGACTGTTCGAGAGGTATTTCCGGGCTCAGGATAAACCCATGCAAGATGGTGAACGTCCGTGAGGACACGCTTATTTCTGACCTGCCTCATGAGTGTATCCACCAGGGGGTTGCGCCGATAACCGAGCTTCTCAGCCGCAGCCATAACCTTCTGACGAGTTTCAGATCTTACTTTTGCCTCGTTGCGGAAAACACGAGAAACCGTCATCTCCGAAACACCAGCTTCGCGAGCAATGTCTTTATAACTAACCATCGGGGCATTCGTGTTATGCCTAACACAGCGCGAATCTCTGCCTCCCCTCCTAACGATGCAACCCAAAAATCTCGAAACTACATTCACCTGTGAAAAGTGCCTCTCTCGTAAGACACTTTAAGTTACCTCTCCAAAGCGCCTCGCCTTGAAGGGGTTATGCCACATGCCTTTCAATAGTTGAGCAATCTCGTCCCATACGAGAATTAATCGCAGCACCCAGTTTTTTATCTTTGTTCGCAAGCCCGCACACCGAGCGCATGAACGATTGAAAGCCTACGCAACAATCCGCTTTACGCAGAGAAATCATAGCGGTAGCCGATCATAAAGCGCCACGGTGTTATGTCTAACATTTCAGGGAAATTGAGTGCCGATCACTCAAGAATATACATTGCCATCTCACCCATAACTCCAAAACAACCATGAAGATACCTCCACTCATCTTAACTCTATCCCTGTCCACCTGCTTGTGCCAAGGCGCCTTCGTGCTGGTGGATGACATGGAAAACGGGAACAACTGGGGCGCCGGCTCTCAGGGCTCTATTGTCGCAGATCCGACCAACGCCTCCAATAACGTATACTTAATCGACACATCGCCCGTCAGTTCCGGCAACGTCACTGCAGCCTTCCATAGTATCACGAGCATCGATAACAACACCACAGGCACGCTGTTTTTCCGGATACGTAGCGACGCGGCGGCACCCAATTTTGTGTGGGGCTCTTCGGATGTGGCTTCCCCTAACGTTACTGGAAATTTCAATTCATTTGGCGACTATGAAGGCTATGGCCGCATTGCAGACGCAGACTACGGATTCCAACTGCGAGATGGAGGCGGATTCACCGGAGACCTTGAGAATGGTGCCGCCGATACTTGGTATAACGTATGGCTAGAGCTAGACAACACCAACGACACCACGACGCTTTATGTTACCACGGGCAGCGATGACGCCACCTCGGCTATCGGAAGCGGCGCCTTCCGCAATGGCACTACCAGCGGATTGGTGACTCTGCTCGTGGTAAACGCCCACGGCGGTGGTAATGATTACATTGATGACATTTACATCGACACCACCGGCCAAAATTTGACCAATCCCACAACAATACCCGAACCAAGATCGTATGCGCTGTTGATTGGTCTGCTTGGAACTTGTGTCCTCCTCCTGCGCCGGAGCCGAATTTAAATCTGGATACGGCGCCTGCCGCCAATATCTCGTCGCTCCTCACCAACTGGCCGTCTCGATAAGAGACGGCCAGTTTTTCTATCAGAATGATGCATGATGTTATGACTAACAAGCCATGTACATTGATTGGCGACAGGCAGTCCCGCTAATCTGGAAGGCTACCTCCA
Source organism: Cerasicoccus maritimus (assembly GCA_031296935.1). Taxonomy (GTDB): domain Bacteria; phylum Verrucomicrobiota; class Verrucomicrobiia; order Opitutales; family Cerasicoccaceae; genus Cerasicoccus; species Cerasicoccus maritimus. The sequence goes on along the minus strand of JAVDPD010000024.1, from coordinate 89,965 downwards.
AAATTAACTCATCCCCTTACTTCCCCAATTTCAGTTCGTCGCGCTAGGTGCCGACTGGGCACTGAAAGTCCAGAAAGAAGCCGCCGAAGCACGAGCTCCCCGAAACGATTCACAAAAACAGAATAGCACTACCCATGAACACAATAAATATTACATTAGCTAAGATACCCATCCACCTCCGACAGTGTCTTTACCGCACCTTAACTTGTTTTCTTCTCCTTTCTATCGCCCAATCGTTGCAGGCAGATGAAGTCGATACGCTACGCGGTCGTATATTCAATGAGCTAAGAGATAACACAGATTATGCTGGCGCTGGAAGTTACCTTAATTCACAGAATATCAATGGCAGTTGGTCTGATATCGATTACAACCATCAGGCTCAGACGGCTTGGGAACCAAGTGATCACCTGGCGCGCCTCAGGCAAATGGCTGTTGCCTATCGAAAAAGCGGGTCTGGCTACACCAATAGCACGACTATGCGTAATGCGATTCGTGATGGACTCGATTACTGGTATTCAGCCCACCCGGTAAACAATCTGAACAGCTGGAACAATGTGATTGGTGGTCCCGAAATCATGGCACATATCCTTGTCCTGGTTGAGGGCGAGATTACGAGCAGCCAATTGAGCCAGGGCTATGATTACTGTTATGGCGAATGGGAAACCGGCTATGACAGCATTTCTGCCTCTGGTTATTACTACCATAGCAGTCCAGCTACTGGACAGAATCTCATGTGGTTGGCTGGGATACATGTCTGCATTAGCAGCCTAGAGGCTTATGAGAATCCTACTGCGCTTAGTCAGGCGTTCACTGCCATTGGCAATGAAATCAAATTTAATGACAATACGGAATACCTGGCGCGACAAGGAAATGGCGATACCGGTGGCGTTCTTCAGGATGGCATCATCGAGGACTTCTCGTTCTTCCAACACGGCCGAATGCTACAGAACTGGGGTTACGGCACTGGCTTCCAGGAGGACGTCAGCTTTTGGCTTGGCGCTAGCGGAGGTTTGTCTTTTGGCATAGATCCCGCAAAGTCCACGCTGTTTTCCAGCTTGTTCCTAGATGGAACGCAGTGGATGATTCGCAATGGTGTGTTTGACAATGCCTCTGCTGGCCGTGCTCTTGGACGCCCCGGAGATCCCAAAAGTAGCGCCGCAAGGATGATTAAAGTATGTGACCGCATGATCGCTGGAGGCTATCCCCGTGCGGCAGAATTTCAGGCGTTTAAGAATCACCTCAACGGCAATGACGATGATTCGCTGGTGGGCAATAAGCATTTTTGGAGAGGAGATTACCATTCACACCGCCGCAGCGACTACATGGTTGGCATCAAACTAGTGTCGCGTCGGACTTTTTCGCATGAGGCGGGCAATGGTGAAAACCTTCAGGGGAAATACTTGTCCCAAGGCATGACCTGGATCACTCAAAGCGGACTCGAGTATGATGAGATCTATCCGGTCTGGGACTGGGGCCGAATTCCAGGCACTACCTCAAGACATTTGGATCCCGCCCCCAAGCCTAACGATTGGATGTATAACCCCGGCACGACAGACTTTGTAGGTGGTGTATCTGATGGTGAGTACGGTGTTGCCGCATACAACATGAACTGGGATTACACCGAAGGCAAAAAAGCCTGGTTCTGCTTTGATGACGAAGTCGTTTGCCTAGGCAACAACATAACTAGCATCTCAAGCGCTCCACTCTACACTTCAATCAACCAATGCCTCACTGACGGCTCGGTCTATGTGGAGTATGGAACTGGGTCTGGAACTTATACGGGTTCCACGGGCGCTACCACACTTTCCAATCCGAAGTGGGTGCACCACGACAACGTCGGGTATGTCTTTCCCAGTAATTCAAATGTAACTCTGCGGAACAACACACAGAGTGGTTCTTGGTACGAAATTAAGAATACGGAATCCAGTGCAACGATTAGCAAGGATGTCTTTAGCCTTTGGTTTGACCACGGCGTGCGACCCGCTGCCGGCAGTTACGAGTATATCTTGACTCCCGGAATGTCGAAATCGGAAACGCAAAGCTATTCGAATAATCTGCCAATAACCATCATTGCCAATAATGGAAACCAGCAGGCCGTGCGCCACAACGGCCTCGGGGTTTCGGGGGTAGTGTTTTACCAAGCGGGCACGATTCAGGTTCGTACCGGACTAAGCGTCCAGTGTGATTCCAAGATGATCGTAATGATCGACGAATCTTCGAACCCGGTGAAAGTATGGTGCTCTAATCCCGAACAAACGGATAACACTGCGACAATTACGCTTTCCGGCGACATCAATGAAACCCTGACCTTTAACCTACCCACCGGTCAGTATGCAGGACAGAGCGCAATGCTGAGTGTCGCCGGAGGCGGCGGTGGTCCCAGCAACCAGGCACCTTCTGTTGCCTTCAGCACCCCCAGCAACGGTGCCTCTTTTGCCGCTCCCGCGGACCTCGGCCCTGTGGTGACTGCAACTGATTCAGATGGAACCATTGCCAATGTATCGCTGTATCTTGACGACGTTTTGGTGCGCACGGAAAACGTCTCGCCGTATGAATGGGGCACGGCCAATTCGCTCGAAACGGATGCAGCGCTTCTGGGCTTAGCCAGCGGCAGTTACACATTGAAAGCTGTGGCGACTGATGACGATGGCGCAACCACTGAAGAGTCAATCTCCATCACCGTAACTGGTGGGCCAACGAATCAGGCACCAGTAGTTAGCTTCGCCAGCCCGATTAACGGCGCATCTATCGCCGCCCCCGCAGACCTCGGTCCAGTAGTCAACGCCAGCGATACCGACGGAACCGTTACCAGTGTGGCGCTTTATCTTGACGACGTTTTGGTGCGCACGGAAACCATTGCTCCTTACGAATGGGGTACGGCCAGCCCAGAAACCGATAGCGCGCTATTAGGGCTTGGCAGCGGCAGTTACACATTGAAAGCCGTAGCCACTGATGACGATGGCGCAACCACTGAAGAGTCAATCTCCATCACCGTGACTGGTGGGCCAACGAATCAGGCACCAGTAGTTAGCTTCGCCAGCCCGAGTAACGGCGCATCTATCACCGCCCCCGCAGACCTCGGTCCAGTAGTCAACGCCAGCGATACCGACGGAACCGTTACCAGTGTGGCGCTGTATCTTGACAACGTTTTAGTGCGCACGGAAACCATTGCTCCTTACGAATGGGGTACGGCCAGCCCAGAAACCGACAGCGCTCTTTTAGGGCTTGGCAGCGGTAGTTACACATTGAAAGCCGTGGCCACTGATGACGATGGCGCAACGACCGAGAACTCCATTACCATTTCGGTCACAGGAGGTGGAGGCTCCACCACGACTTCGATTGACGGCAATGGCAATGTGTCAATGGGCGACAGTGATTACTCTGGCTATGATAATCAGGACATCTCTGGCACAACGACAGTTGCGGCCGGTGGTGCGTCCATTTCACTCACCGGCAATAACTGGAAGAAATTCCCGCTTAATTATACGGTAACGGCCAATACGATTCTTGAGTTTACGGTCGAGGCGACGGACTCTGGTGAGATCATTGGCGTCGGTCTGGACGAAGATGACGACATGCTCAATGCCCAGCGCGTTTTCCAGGTTGGCGGTAGCCAAAACTGGCCGGACGGTTGGGCGATTACACCGAGCTATGTCAATGGTTCGGGACAGGCAACCTACAGCATCGCCGTCGGCTCTTACTATACCGGCTCCATGCTTTGGCTGGTGCTGGCAGCTGATGATGACGCCAACGCCACAACCGATGTCGTGTTTAGTAACATACGCGTCTATGAGGACACCGATGTCCCCGCAGTCACCAGCATTGACGGTGATGGCTATGTCACGCTCGGAGAAACCGATTACGAAAGCTATGCTGATCAGGATCTGAGCGGAACGACCAGCATTGAAAGCAGCGGTTACTGGATTACCTTGACTGGCAATAACTGGAAGAAATTTCCGGTCAGCTACACGGTAACCCCCGATACCGTTCTGGAATTCACCGTGAGTGCGACGGACTCCGGAGAAATCATCGGCATGGGCTTGGATGAAGATAACGTCATGCTCAACGATAAGCGCGTATTCCAAGTCGGCGGCAGCCAAAACTGGCCGGACGGTTGGCCGATCAGCCCCACATACGTTAATGGCTCAGGAGACGCCACCTACGTTATCGAGGTCGGCACCTTCTATACGGGCGCAATGAACTGGCTGGTGCTGACTGCCGATGATGATGCAAACGGCAGCACAAACGTTGTTTACAAAGACATCCGCCTATACGAAGACACTGGCCTCGTTGTCGTTGAGTCCACTGCGGATTCCTACACGCGCAACGGCACCTACGCCGCGACAAACTACGGCCAATCAAATGGGCTGGTTGTCAAATCCGTCAACGTAACCGGCTATACCCGACATAGCTTTATCCAGTTCCCCGTGTCGTCCCTGGCGGGCAGCACCAGCGTAGATCTCGTTTTACACCTGGCTGCTCTGGGAACGGAAGGCACGGATAACTTCAATGTCGAGCTTCGCACATTGTCCGATGACAGCTGGACTGAAGGCGGCATCAACTGGAATAATCAGCCCAGCGCTGGATCACTCATCCAATCCTTCAGTGTCGAAAGTGCCGACATTGGCAATGAAGTCTCTCTTGATGTCACCAGCTACGTCACGACTGAAGCCTCTGGAGATGGCACCGCTAGCTTCATACTCGTGCAGCCTTCAAATACCGATCGAATGATCGAGTTCTCCTCTCACGAAAGCGGAAATGGCCCAACACTCGAAGCACAGTAATCAATAAAAAGAGAACGCCCAATTAACGTCTAGCTGTGAGGCAGGGGGATACTCCCCCTGCCTCACTTGTTTAAAGCACATGCAAACTTGTCAAACAAGAGCAGTCAAATGAGAGGTGCCGTATCATCATCCAACTGAATTCGGCAATACACGCCCTATTGCGCGGCATTTTCCATAGCATCTTTAGACGAATTAACCGCCTCCTCAACTTGCCCCACTGGCTCAGGGCGGTGTGGCTTGATGCCAACGCCGCTGAGCGGCTTAAATGTAACCGTCAAAACCGCAGCAAAGCCGAGGACAAAAACCGTCCACCATAGCCCCTTGGCAGCGTGTGGCTTCTTGTTGATAATCGCAGTCAAAGCACCGAGAGCCAACCAGATTACAAACTTAACCATCGCCCAACCGGGGAATCCGTAATTGAATTTAGCCAGCAAACCAAAGCCGCCGACGAGCAGAAAAAGCAGCCCAACGCCACTGGTGATGCTGCCAAACTTACGCCACGAAACGTTGTCCGGCTGCAACGCAGAACGCGCAATCATGCTGCCAAACGCCAAGAAAACGAGCAAGATGCCCGCAAAATGCATAACCAAGTAAAAACGATAGTCCATGGAGCGGAGGTTTAAGCTTAACGGCCAAAGATTAAAGGTAAAAGCAACGCGGGCATTAAAATTTCTTTTCGCCGCCGAGCCCAACGCTCATTGCAGCGCGGCTTAATTGCACTTGGCGAGCATGAGCTCATCCAGCGGAGTACGCTGAGTTTTGGCGGGTGCAATGAGGTCGTAGTAGCGGCGCGCGTCCGCCTTGCGCCCGGACTCGGCCAGCGCGTTGAAGTAGGCCAGGCGAAAGAGATCGTCCTGCGCATCGCTGCCGCCCACCATCGGCAGGCGCTCGACAATGGGATCGATCAACGCGGCGGCCCGCGCAGCATCCCCCTGCCCCCACGCCGCACATGCCGCGACAAAGTTTACGCCCACCGGCTGCCAGATTTCTCGCGCCTCGCGGTCCTTTCGTGCGGCTCGTTCGCGGGCGCGAGCCACAGCCTCGTCCGCTGCATCCGTTTGCCCACAACGGGCGAGCGCGTAGGTAAATTGCCCGTCAAGAAACGGGATCAGGCATTCACCAGCATGCGGGCCCGCCTTGGCTAAAACGTCCACCCAAACATCGTCCTGCGCCTGCCCCGCCATGTCCATCCGCCAGAGCAACGCAATGGCGTCAATCTGCTCACCAACCAATTCTGGCGACAGCTCCCAGATATCCTCTCGCAGCACGCGGTTGGTCTGCGCCCAATCCGTTTTTTCCAAATAAAAGAGCGAGCGATGCCAGGCATTGTGTGCGTGGATGCCGCGGTCGCACGCCGACCAATATGGTGCAAAGCGCTCCATCTCTCGCACGCCCTCCTCCACCTGCCCGGTCCGGATTAGCAAATGCGCGAGCGTGTGGTGCGACCACGGTTGACCGGGCTCCAGCGCCAGAGATTGCTCGGCGGCGGCGCGCGCCTGCCCATAGCGCCCCGTCAGCTCGTAAGCAAAGGACAGCATCGACAAAAAGCCCGCATGCGCGCCATTGGCCGCGCGCAGACGCATCATGTGCCACAGGAAGCGCTCGCCGTTGAAATGCTGCCCGCAGGTGTAGTATAGAAACTCGCAGGCTTTAGCCGCCACAAGGTCACGCGGCTCATCGACGGTTAACCGCTCCAGTCGGTCAAGCGCCTCGTGGAAAGCATTGCGTTGAAAGTGCTCAATCGCCTCGACAAACAGCGCCTCCCGTTTGCTCGCACCCGGCAGGCATCGACGCGCCGCCCGCAGGTAGCCCTCAGCACCCGCATGCCCGTTTTGCGATTGCGAGTAAAGCATGGCCAAGGCCGCGTAGGCCTGCACCAGGGGCGTTTCCGTGAATTCATTGGCCTGCGTTAAGATGTCCGCCGCGCGTGGCGTGAGGCCCAGCAGATTGACTTCAAATTGCTCAATCGCGGACACCGCCTCTGGAGATTCCGCCCAAACAATCAAACCACGCTGCGTCACGAATTCGGGCATGCTCATAGAGAATCGCCAACATGCTATTTTGGCAACCTCGAAGCAGAGCCAATATTGGCAACATTTCACGGATGAAATACCCTGAAGTTGACTCTTACCAAGCCATCGTTCACAAAAAAATGATGAAACGACTACAAAACTGCTTCTTTCTGCTATGCGTCATGGTCTGCGTAAACGCACGAGGAGATTTACTAAACATTGTTGTCGAAAAGCGTGTTTTTAATTACCAGGTCGAGAACTATAGCCTGAGCACCCCCAGCAACGGCGCCTTCTTGGACTACTACTTTGAAATCAGTGGCTTACCTGCCTTACAGGGCGCCAGCTTCGCAGTCAATTTAGTCGATCTCCCCATTCAGTTTCAAGACGACCTTCAGTGGCGCGGGTTCGTTGCTTTCGCCACTCAAGCCGAGCTCAGCAGCAGCTACAACGACGCTTACAATTACGCCTTCACCACCCAATTGGAAGGCGAGTTTGCCAAAACCGCACAGACAAACTTCATTTCCTCAGCGTCGTTTCCTTTCGCGCAACCTCTGGTAACCAACTACTTCAATACCAGCGCGGTCAATCCAAGCTCTTCCTTCAACGTTCAACTGGAGCAATCCGCATTTGGCTCCGCTGGCATTGGCTACGTCAACTACATTCAGATGACACTGATTGACCCGGTCACGATCACCACGAGCTTCAACGAAGTATACAGCAACACCTCGATCGCGCTGAGCATCCCTGCCAATACCCTCAATTCCAACCGCGACTACTTGGCGCGCATTCAATTCATCAGTCCGTCCACATTAACCACTGTCAGCGCAGTCAACCCCTACGCAGTCCTCACGCAATACACCAATGAAACCTGGTTTCGCCTGAGCACCACCGGCGTCCGCCAATCACTTTCCCCAAGCCTCACGCGTTACGCTCATTGGATGCAAACCGACGCCACCACCATCACCGCAGACACAGATAAAGACTACTTGTTCGGCTACGTCGACCAGCCCACAGCCGCCAACCTCAGCGCTCTCACCCTCGCCCAACTCGACGTGCGTAAGAGCTACGAGTTTGACACACCAACCGACGAAGGCACCCACGACTTCGAGCTCAAGCTGACGGGCGATGATTTTGACCATTTCATCAACGGCGTCATCTCCCTGGGCTGGCGTTACACCAGCGGCAATACCCAGCTCGAAATCGATAACTGGGACTGCGCGATCTCCACCACCGCACCGCTCATTGCCAACTGGGATGCCTGCCAGGCTTTGCCCGTTGGCCTGGATTTTTCGATCCTCATTCAACAACCAGACGACCTGCCAAACTCCGCCACGGGCACACTCGTCATCACCGACAGCGAGGACGAAGTTGTCGCCACGATTGAAAGCGATTTAACCGCCTCCAATTCGCAATACGCCTTCGTCATTCCCGCCAATACACTGACCGACACCACGACCTACCAAGCAACGCTCACCATTGCGGGCGACGGAACCACCCATGCCAACATCGACGCCCAAAACGCGCACACGATTGAGTTCGACATCATGACATCTGACAGCCTATGGCCGGGAGTCGCGACGGCTGGCATTTACCGCGGGACTTACTTCGATAACGGCACCGGCGTGACGCCCTCCAACGACGCCTCGATGCGCTTCATCATCCACCAAATTAACGGTGACGGCCTGGAAGACGCCAAGGTCAACCGCCCGATCACCACGCGCTTGTTTGTGCTCGAACAAACCTCGCTCGACGCCGATGTTTGGCAGCAGGTCTTACTCGATGACGCTACCGCGATGGCCAATGCCTACCCCGACGCCACCTACTGGTTTCAGACGTGGAAAGAAAGTATTCTCTACACGCGCCAAGCCCCCTTCACCACGCCCGCCGTCAGCGCACCGAGCATCTCCGTCGACACCAGCGCCCTGGACGCCAGCCCCGACCCCAGCCTGCCAATTCCAATCAGCTGGACCGGCTTTGACGCATCAGCCGATGACATGCGCGTCGAGGCCTACATCACCGGCGCTCCGGCACAAAGCATTCCCCTGCAAAACATCGCTGCCGACGGACTCAGCGGAGAAATCCCCGGTGGCGTGCTCGACCCCGAGACGGCCTACAGCGTCCATTTATTCTTCCAGCGCGATGTCGTCGTCGAAACCGATTCCTACGAAGACGTCGAGTTCATCAACGGCGATGAATTCTTTACGACTCTTGAATTTACCACCGGCCCCAGTGCTTACACCGACTGGCTCGCGGGCTACCTGAGCCCTGAGCAGCTCAGTGACCTCAGCTTCACCGCCGCCAATGCAAACCCCGATGGCGACGCCCTGACCAACCTCCAGGAATTCGCCCTCAATGGAAATCCGCTGACGCCGACCACGCCGCCAGTGCTGCAAAACGGCAGCGCGAACTATTTGCTGTCTTTTCAATTCCGCTCGGACAGCCCGCTCCTTAGCTTTGCCGCGGAAACCTCAACCACGCTTGAGCCGCCCTTCACGGCTTATGCCGGATCCCCACTCGTCACCAGCGGCGATCCCTACGACAGCGTCATCTACACTTTCACTAAGGTGAATCCGTTCTTCGCCCGGCTGATCATTCGCTACGGCCAAGTCAGCGAATAGGCCAATCGGCTAAGCTTCCTTCTGCGCCACCCAGCCTTCGAGCGCCTCACGGGTCACACCGTATTTCGCGGCGCAACGCGGGCAATTGACCGTAATCACCTCGTCGCCGGCAAAGAGCTCATCGGCCTGCACGCGAAACACGTTTTCCAGCGCAGCAAAGATCCGCTGTTCGTTGCAGCCGCAGTCCCACTTCAGGAAACGCGTCTCGATGTGGTGCAGGTCTTCGGTTTCGTCAAACTGACCGATGTCCGATTTTTGCACGCGGTAAAACCAGTCGCGATGCCAGTCCGGGTGCGCCGACAACAGCGCAAACTCCGTCTCCGAAAGCTGGAAAAAGCGCGCCGGTCGCTGCTCGCTACGCTGGTAGTATTCCTGCGCGGCATGGAGCGGGTCGCGGCCCTCGAAATCAATGTAGCTGCGGTAAGGCTCCTGCCCGCGCTTGCCGACCTCCTGATAAAAGCTGTTGTATTCGGCCTGAGCGACGTTTTCGGTAAAAATCCGGCCCGCAACCGTGTCGTCATCGGTGTCGCCCACGACGAAGAGATTCGTCAGCGGCTCCTGGAAATTAATGGTCCAGGACAACGTCTGCCGACGCGGACGCGACACGCAATGCAGCGCAAAACACGCCAGCGTGCGCTGAAACAAATTCTGCAGCTCCACCGGCGCATCCAGATGGTGTTCAAGCTGATGAGTACGCCATTGCTCCATCAGCGGCGCGAAATCCGCCCGCGTCAGCAAGATGTTGCGCCCGCGCAAAAACAAAGACTCCACCCGGGTGTGATTCGCTTCCTGCTCGCTAAAAGATTCATCCATCGCGCCACTTTTTTAGCACATCGGGCGCCGGGGCAAGCTTGAGTGTGCAAAATCGAAGTTCAAGAAGTCGAAAAGACAGAAAGCCAGCACCGTCAATAAGACGCATACGACACAAGAGACGATTACGCAAACCAGGGCAACAACCACCACTAATGTAGGCCATAACCATTAGGTTTGACTATCAGGTGAATATACTAGAAACAGAACTCACCTCATGAAAAAGCATATTATTCCAATTATACTACTATCCCTCGTTTCAACGGCTCAAGCAGCCTTAACGATCTACGTTTATGACACAGGGCCAAACTTGGGCGTTACCGCGACCGGTCAGCTCGACTTAACAGGCCTGACCTTTGGGGGCACTTTAAACAGCTACAGCGGCGACTTCATCGCCACCGGTGGCCCAAATGTGGTCAACATTGCCCCCGGAGCTAACTTTGATTTCTACAGCAACTTCATTTCCTACCCGGCAAACTTCGGTGCTGGCGGCGGCTCAGTATCAGGCCTCGGAGCCGTGGGAGACACCTTCTTTGTTCAAGGAGATGATGGCGGTGGTTTTACGCCCTACGTGGGCGTGCCGGCAGGCTACAACGCGGCCCCCTACGTGCTGAATTTTAGCAAAGTCTATGCCGGGCAAAGCATTGCCAGCCTCATGGCCACCCCGGGGACCTACAGCTGGATTTGGGGCGCTGACTCGGTTAATGTCTTGATTGGGACAGCGCCTCCCGTCGCCCCAGTGCCGGAACCCGCGCAGATTATTACGATGATCGGCTTTTGCAGCCTGGCCGGAATTCTCTGGGTGCGCCGGATACGCAAAAGCAAGCAATCCGCGTAACCCCACACCACATCGCTTACCAGCCAAGGCTTCCCCATCGGAAGCCTTGGCTTTTTTCTGAGCAAATGCAGAACTGTTACGGGCAAAAATCATTCCCCCTTTCCCGTTGACGCCCCGCAAAATGGCGGTCTAATTTGGAACGTTTCTAATTAGATCGATCATGGGCAAAACGCTTTTTCATAAAGTCTGGGAAGACCACGCCGTTCGCAAACTGCCGAACGGGCAAACGCAGCTGTTAATCGGCACCCACCTCATCCACGAGGTGACCTCGCCGCAAGCCTTTGGCATGCTCCGCGACCTCGGCCTCAGCGTCAAGTATCCCCAGCGCACCTTCGCCACCGTCGACCACATCGTGCCGACCAACGAAGCCATCGAGCCTTACAGCGACCCGCTGGCTCAGGCCATGATCGAAGAGCTCCGCAAGAACTGCGCGGACAACGGCATCACTTTCTTCGACACCAACACCGGCAAGCAGGGCGTCGTCCACATCGTCGGCCCCGAGCAGGGCATCACCCAGCCCGGCACCACCATTGCCTGTGGTGACAGCCATACCGCCACCCACGGCGCGTTCGGCGCAATCGCCTTCGGCATCGGCACCAGCCAGGTCCGCGACGTGCTCGCCACCCAGACCCTCGCGCTCAACGCACTGAAGGTCCGCCGCATCAACGTAAGCGGCAAGCTCGGCCCCGGCGTTTACGCCAAGGACGTCATCCTGCACATCATCCGCTGCCTCGGCGTAAACGGCGGCCTCGGCTACGCCTACGAATACGGCGGCGAAGTCTTCGACAACTTCACGATGGAAGAGCGCATGACCGTGTGCAACATGTCCATCGAAGGCGGCGCACGCTGCGGCTACGTCAACCCGGACGAAACCACCTTCGAATATCTCAAAGGCCGCCCCTACTCGCCCAAGGGCGCGGAGTGGGATGCCGCCGTCGCCAAGTGGAAGGCCTACGCCTCCGACGACGACGCCGAATACGACGACGTCTTCAACATCGACGCCGCCGACATCAAACCGACCGTCACCTGGGGCATCAATCCGGCCCAGGCAATTTTCGTCGACGAAAACATGCCGACGCTCGACTCCCTCAGCACGCACGACCGCGCCACTGCCGAGGAAGCCTACGAATACATGAGCCTCACCGAAGGCGCCCCGATCAAGGGCCAAAAGATCGACGTCGCGTTCATCGGCTCCTGCACCAACGGCCGCCTGAGTGACTTCGAGGAAGTCGCCCAATACGTGAAGGGCAAGAAGGTAGCCGACCACGTGAAGGCCATCGTCGTCCCCGGCTCACAGGTCGTTGCCGCGATCGCCATCGAAAAGGGCCTCGACAAGATCTTTACCGAAGCCGGCTTTGAGTGGCGCGGTGCCGGTTGCTCCATGTGCCTGGCCATGAACCCGGACAAGCTCATCGGCAACCAACTTTGCGCCAGCTCCTCGAACCGCAACTTCAAGGGCCGCCAGGGCAGCCCGACCGGCCGCACGCTCCTCATGAGCCCGGTCATGGTCGCCGCCGCCGCCATCACCGGCGAAGTCACCGACGCCCGCGAGTTGTTCCACCAAGTGGAAGAGCCGGTCGGCGTTTAACTCGCAGCCAAAGTTTCCAACCCAAAGCGTCGGTTCCACCAAGGACCGGCGCTTTTTTTTGTGGGAGCCAGCATCCTGCTATCTTCTACGTTGGAGCCCGCATTTGCACCACGTGCAAATCTATCGGTCCAGCGGGACGCTGGGCTGGCTACTCCACCGGCACCAAACGCGCGAGCACGTCCGGGCCGTTGAACACCAGATACACCGCGCCATCGGGGCCACTGCCCACGTCGCGCAGGCGGCCGCGGTCTTCGAGGATGATTTCGTCGCGGACCATCGTTTCGCCATCGAGCGTGATCAAGTGCAGTTCCTGCTGGCGCAGTGAGGTCACGAGCAGCTTGTTTTTCCAGCTCGGGAAGGCGTCGCCTTCGTAGAAAGCGATCCCGCACACGGCGATGGACGGCGTCCAATAATGAATCGGCTGCGCCATGCCCGGGGCGGAGGTTTCGCTGGTGATGGGCGTCCCGTTGTAATTCATGCCATAGGTGATGACCGGCCAGCCGTAGTTGACGCCCTTCTTAATCACGTTGATCTCGTCACCGCCGCGCGGGCCATGCTCGGACTCCCACAAAGCGCCCGTCTCGGGGTGGAAGGCCAGGCCCTGCGGATTGCGGTTGCCGTAGCTCCAGAGCGTCGGGAAACCGCCTTTGACAAATGGATTATCCTCGGGGATGGAGCCATCGTCGTGCACGCGGTGGATTTTGCCGTTGGGCAGTTTGGTATCCTGCGCCTGATTTTGCCGCCCACGGTCGCCAATGCTGAAAAACAGATAGTTGTCTTGGTCGAAGACAATGCGGTTGCCGAAGTGATGGCCACGGCCGGAGTAGGTGTCTGCCGGTGCCTCAAAAATCGTTTCCTGGTCAACCCACTTGCCATTCTTGATTTTGCCGCGCACCAGTTTCGTCATCTGCTCATCGCCTTTCGGATCGGCAAACGAAAGATACACCCAGCCGTTATTCGCGTAATCCGGGTGCAGCGCCACTTCGAGCAAACCGCCCTGCCCGCTGTCGCGAACTTCGGGGATGCCCTGAATCGGCGCACCGAGCTTACCATCGGCTTCGATGATGCGCAAGCGCCCGGGTTTTTCCGTAACGAGGAAGCGTCCCTCCGGCAGAAACGCTACGGACCACGGCGTCTTGAGTCCGCTGGCGACAGTTTCCAGCTTAAAGCGCTCGCCTGCTACTTTATAAACATTCGTCGTGCCGGGCTCGGGCTTGGGCGGGTTTTCCAGCGCGTATTTTTCCTTCCCTTTAATGAAGATTACGAGAGCACGGATTTCCTCCTTGGACAGGACATCACTAAACGCTGGCATACCGAGTTCCAACTGACCATTGCGGATAATCTCGCCAATCGACTCCGGGCTACCATCGCCCCGCCACACGCCGTCGACCAGTGGTTTGCCGAGGCCGCCTTCCAGCTTCTCGCCGTGGCAAATTTTGCAATGTTGCGCATAAAGCTCTTCGACTTTCGCCGCACTGAGCACGCCACAAACCATCAACATCCCACCAGCCAGCAACCAAGATTTCATGAAGCCAGTCATAACAAAAATTCTCATGCGGGCAAACATGATCGGCAGTTTTCCGTCGCTTCAACGTAAAGATTTCTCCACAATGATCCCTAGTGAAAACCGCCGATACCGCTGACGAATTCCTGGCCTGCGCCGCCGACTTTCAACTCGGCCAGCTCGACACCGAGCAGCCCCACCCGCTCACGCAAAATCTTTCCGCCCAATGCAAGGACGACCTACCGGCCGCCGTCGCCGCCCTCAAGGCCGTCGACCAACAGGCGCTCGCCACGATGGCCGAGCGGCTTGCTCCCGCCACTGACCTCGTGCGCGATATCCATGCGACTTGGGCGAACGGTGGCCGCATCTTCCTCGCCGGTTGCGGAGCCACAGGACGCCTTTCCATCGCCTTGGAAACTTTCTGCCGCGAAGGCCTCGTGCCGGAAGCTTTGCAAGACAAAGTAATCGGCTTCATGGCCGGCGGCGACGCCGCGCTTATTCGCTCCATCGAAGGCTTTGAAGACTTCCCCAGCTACGGCGAGCGCCAGTTGCGCGAGCTCGGATTTGGTGCGCAAGACTTACTCATCGCTTCGACCGAAGGCGGGGAAACGCCGTGGGTCATCGGCGCCGCCGAGGAGGCTGCCCGCATCAGCGAACGCGCGCCTTGGTTCTGCTACTGCAACCCCGACGAACTCCTCTGCCAACTCGTCGAGCGCTCGCGCCGCGTCATTGAAAACGATGGCATCCGCAAGTGGAACCTCGCCGTTGGCCCAATGGGCATTGCCGGCAGCACGCGCATGCAGTCGAGCACCGTTCTGCAATACGGCGTTGGCCTAGCGCTGGAGCTCGCCGCCAAGGAAGACTTTGCATCGCAAAGTATCGCCGACCGCTTGGCGCAGTTTGCCCAAACCGTGGATGCGCTCGACTGGAATTTCCTCGCCGAGTTCATTGCGCGCGAAACTGAAATCTACCAGCAGGGCGACCGCACGCTTTACGTCACCGAGGACTTCGGGGTAACCGTCCTCACCGACACCACCGAGCGCTCACCGACGTTTTCCCTACCCGTCTTTGAAAACTACACCGCAGGCCAAACCAACGAACCGCTCAGCCTCACCTACCTGACCATCGCCAGCCAGCCAAGCGTCACATTGGCGTGGCGGCAACTCTTGCGGCGCGACCCACGTTGCCTCACGTGGCCGGACGAGTTACCCGTCACCCGGCACGAGCGACTCATGGGTTACGACATCGGTGCCCGCGCCGCGCACAACCGTGCGCTGTCCTGCGGCGAGGCGCGGCACCATGTGTTCGACATCGACCGCGTGGACGGCGCCATCATCTGGTCGCTGGGCAAACTTGCCGCGCAACCCATTCCCGTCGGCCTGCCGCTGCTCGATGCGCAAACGCTGCTCAAGATGCTGCTCAACGCGCACTCGACGCTCGTCATGGGTTGCATCGGCCGCTACGAGGGCAATTTGATGACCTATGTGAAGCCCAGCAACAACAAACTGATCGACCGCGCCATCCGCTACATTCAAACTTTGCAACGCAAAGCTAACGGCGAATGCGCCGAATATGCAACAATCTGCCGCGAGCTTTACCACCAGCGCGCAACCCTCGCGCCTGACGAGCCCATCGTGCTCAAGACCCTCGCCGCGCTGAAGCAGCCGTAATCATAAGCTTCTATTAAATAAGTGTTACGGTATAAATCCCAATTGACGCCCCAACCAAAACACCGGACAATCTTTGCACCATGCTGCTCATTCCAGAACCACGAAAACTGAAGATCAATGAAGGTTCCTGCTCCACGGACACCCCGTCCAGCCTGAGTATTGGCGAAAAAGGCATTGCCCCGCAGGGCTACGTTTTAACGATCAGCCCTAACAAGATTTCGATTAAGGCCGCCGACGCCGCGGGCGCCTACTACGCCGAGCAGACCCTGCAGCAAATCACCGAGCAATCCAAAGACGTCGGCCTCCCCTGCTTGCGCATTGAGGACTGGCCGGACTTTCCCGTGCGCGGCTACATGCTCGATATTTCCCGCGACCGCGTGCCGACGATGGACCACCTTTTTCGCCTGGTCGACGCCCTCGCCTCCCTGCGCTATAACCAGCTCCAGCTCTACACCGAACACACCTTCGCCTACGCTGGCCACGAGACCGTGTGGGGCGCCGCCTCCCCGATGACGCCCGACGAGATCGAAGCCCTCGACGCCTACTGCGCCGACCGCCAGATCGAGCTCGTGCCCAATCAAAATTCCTTCGGCCACTTCGAGCGCTGGCTCCAGCATGAAGATTATCAAAACCTCGCGGAGTGCCCCGACGGCTTCACCCACCCCGTTACAGGCCCGCGCCCCTGTGGCGGCACCCTGCGTCCCAACGAGGAAAGCCTCGGCTTCCTCAACGAACTTTACCAAGAGCTCCTGCCGCACTTTTCGAGCTCAAAGTTTAACATCGGCGGCGACGAGCCTTGGGAACTCGGCCAAGGCTGGAGCAAGCCGCAGGTCGAAGCCGAGGGCAAGCACGCCGTTTACGCCCGCTTCCTCAAGCGCATTTGCGAGCTGGCCGACAGCCGCAATGCGGAGCCCATGTGCTGGGCGGATATCCTGCTCGAAAACCCTGCCTTCATCGACGAGCTGCCGGACAACGTCACGCCGATCCTGTGGGGCTACGAGGCCAACCACCCCTTCGACCAACAATGCGAAGTCCTCGCCAGCACCGACCGCCCGTTTTACGTGGCACCGGGCGACTCGACCTGGAACAGCTTTACCGGCCGCGTACGCAACATGCTGGAAAACATCCGTTCCGCCGCGCGCCACGGGCTCATCAATCAGGCCAGCGGTTTCCTCGTGACCCACTGGGGCGACAACGGCCACCCGCAAACCTGGCCCACCGCGCTGCCCGGCCTCGTTGCCGGCGCTGTGTTCTCCTGGTATGGAGATGCCGAGAGCAACCTCGACCTCACGGTGCAGCTCAACCGCCTCTTCTTCAAAGGCGAAGACCGCACCGCGGCGGAAGTACTGCTGGAGCTCGGCGATGTCGACCAGCTTTTGCCGATCAAGATTGCCAACCAAAGCTTCCTCTTCACCAGCCTGCGTTTACCGATCGAAGAGCTACAGGCCAAGCTAGCCAACTGCCCGGAAGCCGCGCTGGAAAGCGTGGTCAACCAAACGTGGGAATGGGAATCGGTCCTCAATAAAACGACGATCCACGCCGAAGACTCCGCCTGGCTTCGTGGCGAGCTCGACCTCGCCATCGACCTGACGCGCTTTGCGGCCCAGCGTTGCCTGGCAGTCAAGGCGCATGCTGGCGCGGCCAGCGAGTTCAGCCTCAGCTCTGGCCTCCGTGCTGACCTTACCCAGCTCATCGGCCAATTTGAAAAGCTCTGGATTCGCCGCAGTCGTATCGGCGGTCTCCACGAAAGCAGTCAGCGCTTGAGAAAGCTGCTGTAAACGGACTACCACATGCGAAAGCCCTGGATAAAAACACTGCTCTCATTCGCGTTCGTCGCGGTGCTTCTCGTTGGATATCGCAGAGAAAATTACACGGTTATGTATGATTACGCTGGTGGCTTTGGGCGGTTCCAGTGTTTTGGTTTCAGAAGTCCAGACACCCGGCCTACCCACAAGCCTTTGAAGATATACATCGCTAAAAGGCTCAGGATGGGAAAACATTCGTTCGCTCACCTGACTACGTTTCTTCCCTCTGGTATGGCGGTCACTATTGTGGCGGACCAGGGTTCGATGTCCGCAATAGAAATGAAATCCTGACACAGATTTACCGACTGCAAACCGAGTCCCCTAACGTGGACTTAGCACGCAGTCGCATCGATCGCTTGGATAAGCTAATCCCACCGACCGAAATACTGGGCGAAGTGGATCTGAATTTCACAATTGAAATGGATATACTGCGAACCGAAATCGGCTTAAAGCCGAGAATTCCGAATCTTGCAGAATCAAACAGCTAAACTGCTTGTCATTAAAGAACTTACGGTCCATCCAACACTTGTCAGCAACTTGGGTTTGCTTTTGCTCGGTGAAGCCGTTTTACTTGGATGCAGAGTGGAAGGTCTCCCTAATAATCTTCGGATTCCAGATATTTGGCAGCAAGATGCAGTAAACCACCTCCTCGCCGGGCGAGATGTCGTGGTCAACGCCCCCACCGGCGCCGGTAAAACCTACATCTTTGAGCTCCTCGTGGAGCGCGGGCTGCGAAGTCAGGCAATCTATACGGTGCCCACCCGCGCGCTGGCGAACGACAAGCTATACGAATGGCGAGCCAAAGGGTGGAATGTCGGCCTGTGTACGGGCGACGTCGCCGACAAACTCGACGCTCCACTCGTCGTCGCCACGCTGGAAACGCAGAAGGCAAAATTTCTCCAGGGCAAGGGCCCGGGCCTCCTCGTCATCGACGAATACCAGATGCTCGCCGACGCCCGACGCGGCATCAACTACGAGCTCGCCATCGCCCTCGCCCCCCCCGGCACCCAGCTGCTACTGCTCTCCGGCAGCGTCGCCAACCCGGAAAAGCTCGTCAACTGGCTGCAATCCATCGGCCGAGACGCCGTGCTCGTCGAGCACAAGCAGCGCCCCGTGCCGCAGGACGAAATTCAGCTGCAAAGCCTGCCCGACTCGGCGCCCAACCACGTCCGTGGTTTCTGGCCGCGCATGATCGCCCGCGCTCTCGCGGAAGACTTTGGCCCGATCCTCGTGTTTGCGCCGCAGCGCCGCGAAGCGGAAAACCTGGCCGCCAAGCTCAGCGCCGCCCTCCCCCTGCCCGAGTGGCTGGAGCTCACCCACGAGCAACGTGAGATCGCGGGCGACGATTTGGCCAAGCTGCTGCGCAACCGCATTGCTTTTCACCACAGCGGCCTGAACTACCGTCAACGTGCAGGCCTCATTGAACCGCTGGCCAAGGCCGGCCAACTCCGCGTGATCGTGGCGACCACCGGCCTCGCCGCCGGCATTAATTTCTCCATGCGCAGCGTGCTCGTGACGGAGCGCGAATACAAGCACAGCAGCCGCACATTCCAAGTGCGCCCAGATGAGCTACTCCAGATGTTTGGCCGCGCTGGCCGCCGTGGCCTCGACGACAAGGGCTTCGTGCTCGTTGCCCCGGGCAAGCCTCGTATGGCCGAGGCCCGCCCACTCAGCCTCAAGCGCGCGTCGACGGTTGACTGGCCAAGCTTCCTCGCCGTCATGCATGAGGCGGACAAGACCGGTGTGGACCCGGTCAAAGCAGCAGACGAGCTGTCCGAGCGCCTTTTTACCGAGAACCGCCTGCGCCTCGGCCTCCGACGGCTTCCGCCCCCCGGCAAGAAGGCCAAAACCGTGGCCCAAGCCATGCCGCAGCGACGCCCGATTCCCTCCGACGAGTTGGCCAAAACCAAGTCCGGCGAGGTCTTCGAGAACGGCTTCGGCGAGTTTAATTTCCGCGAGCCGCAGACCAAGAAAATCAAGGAAATGCGCAACGAGCTCGGCGAGTGGGAGCGCCTCCGCGCGCCTACCAAGATCCCGCTCGAAGAAGCCCTACTCTACGTCGACGGCGAGTGGCGGTGTGCGCTGGAAACCCCCGAGTCGCTGGCTGGCGTGCAGGTGGGCAACCTCTGCCGCCTCAAGGGCAAGAAGCGCAAACGCTATGGCCGCCAAGTGCCGCTGGCCACCTTCCCCACCGAGGAGCGCAAGGGCCGCGTATCACTGGTCAAGTGGTTCCACCGCGCGCTGAAAGATTACTTTTTAAAGAACCTGCCCGACGACCGCCCTCCGGTCCGCCTTTGCACGCTGCAGCGACTGGAGGAAGTTTATGCGCCGCTGCTGCCGTATCTCAGCCAAGGCGGGCGCATGGTCGACATGGTTTACCAGGGAGACACCATCACTGCGCGCCTCGACTACGGTCGCGCCATGGTCTTTGCCCGCGTCGACTCCAACGGCAGCGCGCTAATCAACCCGCCACAACGCGAAGTTGTCCCACCCGCCTTCCCGACCTTTGCCCAGATCGCCAGTGGCGGCCACCCGGACAACGCCAAGCGCACCGCAGCCGAAATCTGGCTGCAGCTTGGCCTGATCGACGACTACAAGCGCCCCACCCGACGCGGCGTCGTTTTCAGTTTTTTCAATCACGGTGAAGGCCTCGCAATTGCCGCGGCTTTGGAGGATGAAACTTACGACTTGGCAGACCTGCTTTTCGACGTCGCCAACCTCCGCGCCGGTCACCGCTTCGAGCATTTTGACAACACCAGCAGCCGCCTCGGCAACCTTTGCCGCCTAACCTACCGCGGCCTCACGGCCTCCGGCTACCTCGATGGCGGTCTGCCCCCCGGCTACGGCAATGGCGCATCAGAGGTCATTGCGACGTTGCGCGAGACGCCCGACGCGGCCCACCGTTTCCTCGGCGACGAGCTGCGCCCCGGCGACATCGAACGCGCCAACCTGGAATGGCGCAGCATCCTGAACCACATCGCTTTCGCACCGGACTTTTACTGGGACCGCTGGATGGAATTCAAGGAGCTCGCCCGCCAATATGTTTTGAGCCACTTCGGTATCATTCGCCTCGCCGAATTACCCCCACTGACACCTGCCCAGCGCACACGCTTCGAAGGCACGATGGCGGTGTGATCAATGCTCTGCGTAACCAACAAACCCCGGCAGTAATCCTGCCGGGGCCGAGTTAAGCAGTCGCAGAAAGAAATTAGCAACGGCGGCGCGCGATGGCAAAGAGCAGGCAGCCCAACCCTGCAAGCATTGCGTAGGTCTGCGGTTCAGGCACCTGGCCCGTAACATCGACCGTAATTGCGTCCACGCCGTAATTAACGGTGAAGTTTTCAGGATCGGCGGCAACTCCGTTGAAGAGAACCGAGCTGAATGTTCCAGTAAAGTCTGCCGTGTCGTCTGTATCTAGAATAATCGTATACGTGCCGTCTTGGATGGTGGAACCAGCAATGTTCAGAGTGGCACCACTCTCGATGTTGAATGTGCCACCATCCAAATCGAGCAAGAGGCGCGCATTGTCTCCAGCGCCACCAGAACCGATGTAGGCTTCAAAGATACCAGTAGCGCCAATCGCCAGGCGCGTTAGCGAACCGGCAGACCCAGACATCCAGGTGAGGTCGCCCACTTCGGCACCGCCAACTGCGGAGCCGTCTCCACCTGGGGCCAAGGTCGTCCCTTCAAATGTAACCGTAGAGCTGTTGCGGCCATACCACGTGCCGTCACCACCAATCACTCCATTATTCAGCGCAAGATTACTTTGGGCAATCTGCATGTTCCCGCGATTGAGCAGGGTGGTATTGTCGTTCATCGTCAAACCGGCATTGAACGAATTATTGCGATTATCATTGGTATTGTTAACCACCATCGTACCTTCGCCTTGGAGGGTCCAAGCTTGACCATCCTGATAAATGCCGGAAAAGAGGAGGGTATTGCCGGTATTGACCGTAATCGGACGATTCGGCTGTCCGGTGTCTGGCACGTTAGTTGAAGTGAATTGAAATCTTGCCTTAATCTCATTCACACCAACGCCTGATGAATTGATGCCAAAAGGCTGGCTGCCAATGGACGCGGCAGAGCCGTTGAAGTCATAACGCCAACCACCGCTGCCATCTCCCACAGTGTCTTGAATTACCCAACCGGCATCCTCGAAGTTGACGCCCTGAACTCCCGTTCGAAACAGGCTGACGCCGGAGCTATTGACCATGTCAATTGTTTTGGAGGCAGCCCCCGAAGGCAGCACAAAGTAGTTATTAAAGTTTGGGGCGGTTCCTTCAAGCCAGTTGGCATTAACACCGAACCAAGTTGGATTGGTGGCATCATCGCCTTCCCAAGTAAAAGGTACGGCGTGAAGCGAGAAGGTCGGAACTGAAAAAGTGAGCACAAGTGTGCTAAGGATATTTATTTTCATGGGGGGAAAGAACTGGATAAAAGAAATTTAATACAATGTTTGATATTAACTTCTAGACCTAGAATTGCAAGCCACTTTGCCCAAATATGCAGATAAACCCACCCCATTTTCATAGACGACTCGACAGAACCGGGCGGATATGTGGAGTGCTGTTCCAGCTCTTCTTTTGGCGATTTTATCACTCATAACTTTCGGATATAGTTGTCAAATCTAAGGGAACCACTTCAAACTGTTCCCTTACCAAAAACCCAGTGACGGCAGACGAAAAACATAGGCACGAGTATTTTAAGCGCATCCGACGCGCCAAGCGTTGGCTGCGTCCCCTGCCACGTCGCGCCACCCTTCATCGCTACCCTGTATTGGGCTGGTTCGCCGGCGCCGCCCGCAAGCGATCGTATTTGTGGTCCTTCCGCCGGGAAGATGTGGTACCGGCAATTTACATTGGCTGCATCCTTTCGCTGCTCCCGATCTATGGCATTCAGGTGGCCACCGGGTTTTTGCTAGCCATCGTTTTCCGCTGCAACCTCATGGTAATGGTGGCGACACAATTCATTACCAACCCCATCACCGCAGGCCCCCTCTATCTAGCGGGGTGCTACGTGGGTTTGCTGTTTTTCCAAATGCTGGGGGCGGACATTCCCGGCGATTCAGTTTACGACTTTGCGATGCTGATTACCCACAACCTCAAGGATGCGTTCCTGAGCATCGTCGGGCCCAGCACCATGCGCGGATCAATGGAGGCGCTGTCGACCGAAACAGGCATGTCGCTGGCAGAGTTAGTAGGCCTGGGCTTCAAGGCGACCTTCATCGGCGGCACAATCATTGGTTATTTCATTGGCTTCTTCCTGAGCTTGATCTATCAATTCACGGCTCGTCGCGCCAGCGCCAAGATGTTCGATCTGCGTACCCAATACCACAAGGTGCGCTTGCGCGAAAGCGAGGCGCTCAAGACGGCGAAAAAACTGAAAAATATCCAACCGAATAATCCCTGATTTCTTTTTATGCGCCTGCGTCCGCTGTTGCTGCTTCTCCTGCTCACCATGCTCAACCTCGCCCACGCGGCGCCGAAGATCGATCTCGGCATCGATACCCTGCGCGAAAACGGCTTTGAGCACCTAAAGGGGAAACGCGTTGGCTTGCTTAGCCATCCGGCAGGCGTTGATAAATACGGGCACCCCAGCTGGCAGGTGCTTGCCCAGGCACCACAAGTTAATCTCGTTGCGCTCTTTGGGCCTGAGCACGGAATCGACGGCAAATACAAGGCCGACGAAAAAGTCGACCACGCCACCCACGCCCCAACTGGCCTGCCCGCCTACTCGCTCTACGGAGGGCACCGAAAGCCAACTGCCGAAATGCTCGCCAAGATCGATATTCTGGTGATCGATTTGCAGGACTTGGGCGTCCGCAGCTACACTTACATCAGCTGTATGAAGTACGTCATGGAGGCCTGTTTTGAGCGCAATGTGGAAGTCATGGTGCTCGATCGCCCAAATCCACTCGGCGGGCTGAAAGTCGATGGGCCACCAATGGTCAAGGAATACATGTCCTACGTCGGTGCCTTTCAGGTTCCCTATGTTTACGGGATGACCATTGGCGAAGTCGCTGTGATGTCCAAAAAGCAACCCGGCGTGCTGGATATCAGTGAACAAGCGCGCAAAAACGGCCGCCTGCTCGTTGTCCCCATGAAGGGCTGGCGTCGCGACATGCTTTGGCCGCAAACCGGCCTGAAATGGACGCCCACCTCGCCCGCGATCCCCGATCTCTCTGCCGCGATGGGCTACCCGATGACCGGCCTTGGTGCCTACATTGGCAAGTGGGGCCACGGAGTCGGCACAGAGTATAATTTTCGCATGATTTACTACCCGGGACACTCCCCGGAGGCGATTAAGCGCACGCTGGAAACTTACCGCATACCCGGCTTGGGTTATCAGGTGACTTCCAGCAAAAACGCCAAAGGCACAGACTTTCCGGGCGTTTATCTGCTCGTTACCGATTGGGACCGACTCGATCCCTGCGCCATCAGCGCCTACATGATGCGTCTGGCCTGCCAATGGAGTCCGCAGAATCCTTTCGTCCACATTGGTAACCAAAAAACGATTTTCCTGAAGCACCTGGGCGATCCACGCTGGCTGGAAGAGCTTCAAACCCGCGGCGCAAATGCACGCGTGGATCTGTTTCTTCAGGACTGGAAACGTCAGGCTATTGAATTCCAACAGCAGAGTCGAAAGTACTGGCTCTACTAAAAGCCAGCAACCCCTGAGCCATAAGCCCCAGAGCACACCAGGTAAATACCTTGTAAGGAGGTTGTAAAAGCATACAAGAGGCAAAAGGCCTCTTGATTTAGGGCGAGAAGGTGCTAAGGTTTACTTATTGTGAGGATTCTTTATTGGGATGATTCAGATGCGGTTCTTGAGAATGTAACTAAAAAGCTCAACAAACTGTGTCATAAAACAGTCACTGCTCGCTCTATCGAGGAGTGCAAATTAGCCCTTGAAAACAAGGAAGAACCCATCGACTTGTTTATTGCCGACCACAAGGCAGACGAGAGCGATGGCATGAACTTCATCATGGGAGCAAAAGCGACTGACCCCGAACTGCACGTCGTGGTGCTAACCCCGGCAATCTTGCGCTCGGAATACAATCAGCTACAAATGTGCGGCATTGAGGTGCTGAAAAAACCCATCCTCCTCGACCAAGTTGTGCGCCCCTTCTTGAGCCCCGATAAGCGGCGTAAGAAAGTTCAGCAACCCATGATTACTCCTGCGCCCACCAACAAAAAGGTCGGCCTGCTCGGCATTGAAAGCGATGACACAGAACCGGCATCAGAACCAGTTGCACCTGCGCTGACCTCAGCCAGTGATCGCCCTGACGGCATGCCCCCTCCCCCAGGTGCAACCGATGCCGAACCCCCGAAAAAACGTAAAGGCCTCACCCGTCTCTTTGCCCGTTCATAGACGGTATTCAGCGCACTCGCTTTAGATCTCGCATTGCGAAATACTGGCAGAACATTGAGCAAATGCCTGACTCGCAGGCAAGCAGCAAGCCGGAGTGGCTACGCATAATGAGGATTGCTCAACTCGTTGGGGCTGCAGCAAGAATCCGATCCACGGCATTGCCCTGGGCGAGGCGATAAAAAATCGCCGCTCCGCATGGGACGACGATTCCGGAAGTCAATGGCTTAAAAGCCTAGTCTTCGACCAAGTTGGCCTTGATGTAATCGAAGCTCATCTTAAGCGAATCGAAGGGGTCGCCCGGGCAGACGTCCTGCTCGACCATGTACCACAGGCAGCCAGCCTTATCGGCAGCCGCAATGATGCCCTTGAAGTCGAGGTTGCCCTGGCCAATTTCGCAGAACATGCGCTGATTGGAGGCAGCGACCTTATAGTCCTTCATGTGGAGGAGCGGCGTGCGACCAGCGACCTTGTTGACCCAACGCTCGGGATCACAACCACCGGCAGCCACCCAATAGGTGTCGAGTTCGGCCTGGATCGGGCACTCGTCGTAAATTTTTTCGAGGACGGTTTTGTCACCCATGCGCATGAACTCCACATCGTGGTTGTGGTAGGTCAGCACGAGATCGTTTTCTTCAAAGACCTTCACAGCGTTTTTCAAGTCAGCGATGAGTGCATTGACGGACTCTTCGCTCTCGAAGTCCACGTCGCGCGGGAACGGATAAGCAGTGTATTTGCAACCGAGCTCCTTCAGGCGGTCGCAGACCTTTTGCGGCTCTTCGCGGATCATGTCGCTCGGCTCGTGAGTCGAGCAAAGCACGAGGTTGTTCTCCTTGCAGAGGCGAACGATTTCACTATTTTCGATCGGGCCAAAGCCACTGACTTGAACGGCTTGATAACCGATTTCAGCGACTTTTTTCAAGGTCTTGGCGATGTCTTCTGGAGTTTTGCAGAAGTCACGCAGCGTGTAAAGTTGGACGGCAACTTGGCTGAGTTTCATTGAATGAGGTTAAATGAAGGTGACACTAAAAAGCCGTGCATTAAATGATCCTTGGATCCATGGTGCAACCCCAAATGCTTACACGTGTAGGGTAACTGGTTGCACACGCTCAAAAAACGCTCGCCGCTACCCTATTCGTCGAGACATCGGACAGGCTGCCCCTCAGATTACAAGCAAGTGCGCCCAAAATAAAACCAATCGCCCGATCGAATCCCTTGACGCGAGCCACGCCAGGAAGCGTGTTACAAATTACCGGCGAAATTGAGTTTCAACAAACGGACGCCAAGCATTAAAAATGAGCTTTCAAAACCGTAATCCCGATAATGATGGCGCGCAGGCTGATCAATAAGAGATCGATGCGCAGTGACCTCCCCCAGTGCAGACCTACAGGTCAGGCTCAAGCACGATAAAGCGCGGACATTTCCCGATAAGGGAAGTGCTTCCCTGGACAAACCGTGTGGTTGGCGCCATCCACCCACTTGTGCACCGTAAATGTGAATCTGGGATCAACACAGTTATCCCGCAGGTAATTGACCAACTGAATTAAGGAAGCGCGCTGCCGTGCCGTCGGTGCGTGGTTCTCGAAGTTGCCAACCAAGCAAATGCCAATGCCAACATCGTTCACCCGTGAATCCCTCACATGCCCTCCACGAAGCTGTTGGCGCCAACGTGGTCCGACTTCGATTTCGCCATCTCCTGAATCGATTCCATTACCAATAACAAAATGGTAGGCTAATCCATTCTCCATGCCACGGCGCTTGTGAGCAGCACCGTAGATCGCAGCATTACCTTGCTCAATTGCACTATGATGGGCAACAATGTAGCGCCAGCGGGAGCGGTTAATCTTCAGATTACGCGTAGCCTGAATCACAGGCGCCAGCACATTGCTGGAAACCGCGCCTGGAATAGTCAAAGTCTGTCCGGCAAAGATACGGTCACTGGTCAAACGGTTGGCGCGCTTCAATTGACTCACCGTGACCCCATAGTTTTGCGCAATTTCGCTAAGCGTATCTCCAGATTTGATTTCGTATTTCAATGGAGAAGCAGGCGCACCCCATAACGTTGGAGCAGCGATACAAGCCCCAGCACTGCAAGCCAACGCGAGAAATCGGCGACGGGTGATAGCGCTCTTGCTCAATAATTCAGACATGCTCGACTCTTTTCGAGTAAAATACCTCTGCAATGGTTACTGATCAAATCCTTCCGTCAAGAGAATATCCATTCACTATTATGGTCCTGACATCTCAAGCCGTAGTGCAGGTTTGAACAATCCAATACTGCAATTCCATTGCAATAAAAAATCCGTTTTACCTCACACGTAGACTATAGGACATGTCTTACGCCTGAAGCATTCGTTTACGGGTAAACTCGCGAGCCACTTGCTGATTGTTTTACAGTAAACAACCATCGGACATATGTAAACCGCTTTCGCGCCGCTTCACCGCGCAGTCTACTGGCCAGCACCCCCCAAAAACCACATGTCTATCGAATACATCACCATCCTCGTTTACTTTATCTTTCTCGTCAGCCTCGGCTTCATCGTCGCCAAGATGAACTCTACCGTCGATGACTACGTGCGCGGTGGTGCCAAAGGGACTTGGTGGATCGTCGGCTCAAGTATGTTTGTCGGCGGCATCAGCGCCTTTACGTTTACGGGTAACGCCTCAGCGGCCTTCAGCGCCGGCCCAACCTTTCTGGTCATTTACGCAGCCAACACAGTCGGCTTCCTGCTCTGCATGATTCTGGGGCCGTGGTTTCGCCAAACGCGCGCCGAGACGTGGGCCGACGTTTTACATGATCGCTATGGGGTGCCGGTGGAGCAGTTTTCTGCGATCATCGGCGTCATCATGTCACCGTTGGCCGCAGGTATTCAGCTTTACGCGCTGGCAGTCTTCGCGGCCTCGGCGCTCGATCTGCCGGTCGTGCTGCTCATCTTCATCCTCGGCGGCATCGCCATCACCTACTCCACCATGGGCGGGCGCTGGGGCGTGATGGCGACGGACTTCATTCAAGGCGTGCTGATGTTCGCGATGACCTTGCTCGTGTTTTACCTGTCGCTTAAAGCTGTCGGCGGCTGGGAAAAATTCATTGGCTACTTCTCGGATCCGCGTTTCGCCAACGACTTTAAATTCGTCAAAGACGCCGGTGAGTTTCATCAGGGCAAGTATAGCCTGAAATGGATCATCGTGATCTTCTTCATGCAGGTCTCGGGCTACATCAACCTCGGCACGGCCGGGCGTTTCCTCTCCGTGAAAGACGGCCCCTCAGCACGCAAGGCATCCTTGCTTGCCGCCGTGCTGATGTTTGTCGGCAGCGTGATCTGGTTTGTCCCGCCGATGGTCGCACGCTTCCTGTTTGAAGCAGACGTAAACGCGCTCGGCGTTAAAGAGCCCGCGACCGCCAGCTATTCCTACATCGCACAGAGCCTACTGCCCAACGGCCTCATGGGCCTGATGCTCGCCGCGATGTTTGCGGCAACCATGAGCAGCCTCGACAGCAGCCTCAACGGCATGACCGGCGTCATCGTGAAAAACATTATGCCGTGGGCGCGCTCGAAAATGGGCATGACCGAACTGACCTCAAAGCAAGGCGTGCGCTGGTGTCAATTTGCCACCTTGGCGCTCGGTGCCGCAATCATAGCGGTGGCGTGTGTCTTCGCCAGCCAGGATAAGCTGGAGCTCTTCGACGCGTTCCTGATGATCAGCGCCGTCATTGGCGTCCCGCTGGGCTTACCGGTTTTGCTCGGCCTGTGGATCAAGCGCATTTACTGGGGCAGCTACTTTGTCATCATCGGCGTTGCCCTGCTACCCTCGGTTTACTTCACCTATGATTCATCCGTCAACGGTGCCAGTTGGTCGATTCAAGACCGCATGATCTGGCTCTACGCCTTTGGCGTCATTGGCTTCATCATCGGCTACCCAATGTGGCGCTTCGCCAAGCAATCGGAGCGCACGCGCATTAATGAATTCTTCAAGCGTATGCATCGCCCAGTCGATTTCGCCAAGGAGATCGGTGAAGAAAACGACGCCGTCCAGCTGAAGCTACTCGGAGTCTCCTCCCTGGCAATGAGCGGCTTTGTATGCCTGCTGCTTTTCGTGCCCAATGAGTTCGCCGCACGGATGCAGATTCTAGCCCTGGCCGCATTTATGGCCATCATCGGTGCTGCATTGTTGGTTGGCTATGTGCGCAAATCCAAAGCGATCAAACCCGCCAACGCAACGGATGGCGCTCAGCTCAAGGAGGCCAACGCGACCTCGGCCAACAACTGCTGAGCGCTCATGCTTCACCCTCGTAAGACCAGTTGACAGCCAACCACCAGAGACTCAATGTGAAGGCGCTGATGGAAAGTGCCGCCAAGACCCCAACAATGGCTGAGGTAGCCGCCAAAGCCGGCGTTTCCAAGATGGCGGTTTCGCTGGCCTTGCGCGGCAGCCCACGTGTATCCGAAGCCAAGCGCAAAATGATCCTCGAAATCGCCGAGGCCATGCACTACCGCCCCAACCCGCAGGTGCAAACGCTCATGGCCAACCTGCGCGCCACCCGCCCAGTGGAAATGCATTCCGTCATTTCCTGGATCACCACCTTCGAAACCGAGCACGGCTGGGAAGAGCACCCAGTCTCCGTCGCCTACTTCAAGGGCGCCTTGCTCCGCGGCAAAGAGCTGGGCTACCGCATCGAGCCAATGTGGGCATTTTCCCAAGGTATGGGCGGCGCACGCCTCAGCGACGTACTTCAGGCTCGCGGTATCAATGGCGTCATCATCCCCCCTACCCCCAACACCGACACCGAGCTCGACTTGCGCTGGGAAGAATTTGCCACAGCTACCATTGGCTACAGTTTCACCCAGCCCAAGCTGCATCGCACCGCAGCCAATCTGCCCGACGCCATGGCGACTGCGTTGCAAAAATGCGAGCAGGCCGACTACCAGCGCATTGGCTTTGTGATCAATGCCGAGACGGACTCCCGTGTGAATCACTCCTGGATGGCCGCCTATCTGGCATGGCAGCACTTCATTGCGAAAAAGCATGTCGTGCCGATTCATTACGTGCCGAAAAACACACCCATCGAGCGCGACCTCGGAGCCTGGTTGACCAAGCATAAGCCCGACGTTGTCATCAGCCCTTACCGCGAGGTTTACGACTGGCTGCCGGAGCTTTTCGACAAACGTGTGCCGGAAGACATCGGCTTCATTTCGCTCAGCAAGGGAGATAACGGAACTGCCATCGCTGGCATCAACCAACAGGATGAGGCCGTTGGCGCTGCAGTGGTGGACTTGATTGTTGGCCAATTACAACGCAACGAAAAAGGCCTCCCCACCACACCTAAAATCGTCCTTACCGAAGGTAATTGGACCGACGGGCAATCCATTCGCTCCAACGCCCCCAAAGCGGACAAGAAAAAGCCCGCCGCCAAAACAAAGCGACAGGCTCGAAAGAAAGCGACTACCGCCAAAAGCTAAGGCACCTGAATCACACCGGCAAAGGTGTTAGAGAAATGCAGCTCGTCGATTGAGGTGCTTTGAAACCCGTTACCCCAGGGGCCCTGCTTCAGCAAGATGCTGTCGATCGTAAACGGCGTATCCGTCAGAGTGAGATCAGCGCTCGCAGTGGAGGGCTCACCAGCCGATAAGACCGGATCCACCCACACGTAAACTGTGTCCACACTCGCGCCCGGATCGACGCGAATGACGAAGAAATGCTCCGCGCTATAGCTAGCTCCGGTCAATGTTTGGTAGCTACCATTGGGCGTTTTCACCTGCCAATCGCCCGCTGCACAATACAGGCTCAGGCCATCTAAATCCATGGTGAACGATCGGCCCGAGGAGTGCTTGCGCACCAGAACCGAAAACCAATACGTGCCTGTCGTGGAGCCGAGTGTCTGCGCGAGCGAACGTTCCGCTGTCTGGTGCACGCCATCGGTGTCGTAGATGTTGAAGCGGTTGCCCGCCATCGGCAGATCAGTGTAGGTCAACGCATGTGGCCAATCCGTGCTGGTGCGAATCATTGTGACTCCTGCGCCGCCGACAAAGGTCCAACCACCGCTCCAGCCAAAGCCACCCGTGGCCGTGGTGATCGTGCCAGTTGAGTAGTCAAACCCCTCGTAGGTGAAGAGCCCGCCAGCCTCCGCGGCGCCGACGTCAATCGCGTCGCCAACCGGCGCGCTGTTGCCATAAAAGTCCAACGTGGCGGTAGCGGGATCTTCACCAGCATCGATGGCCGGCGAGTTACTTTGCAATGCAAAGTCATTGTTATCCGGGTCTACCCACAAAGGATCATCGGACGAGGAATTCGCTCCCTGCCCGGAGCCAGATCGATACGATGCGAGGTCCGTATAATCCGTGCCCAGCCAGCTCGCGATGATCTCCGTGCCATCCACGTTGGAGTCTTCTAAGATATTGTTGTCCGCCTCGAAGGTTTCTCCGGCGATGATGCCGGTAACCTTCAACCGGAACTTCGGTTTGTTGTAGCGCGGAGCCCACACGATGTTGTTCTTAAACTCGCCCGATACAGGCACCGAAATCCCGACGCCATAGTAGGAGTTATAAACCACGTTGTTGCGGATGATGATGTTCGCCATATCCGTGGACGGGTTTGCCGTGTTGCCAATCGTAATGCCGGCATTGTCCGCATGGTCGATAATGTTGTAGCGGATAGTGATGTCGTGCTGGCCTTTATTCTCCCACAAGCGAATGCCACCGTATTGGCCGATATCTTCGCAGTAATTGTATTCAATCACGACATTGCTCGAATAGCACGCGATGCCAAAGCGCCCTTGGTAAACGTAGTTGCCGGAGACCACACCACCGGAACCTTGCTCGACGATGATGCAGCCTTTGTTCGTCACTTTGGTTTCGCGCCGCACGATGTTGTTTTTAATGCGGAAGTCATTGCTCTCATAGCCCGCCTTGCCAGAGATTTGAATACCGTCGCCGCCCGGGTCTCCGCCAACATCGAAGAGATAATCGATCTCGTTGCCAATCGCCTCATAGCCGTCCGCGCGCTGCATGTAAATACCATCGCCTTCCAGGTAACTGAAGCGACTATCGTAGACTTTCAGGCGCGGTGCGCTGCAAGCGTGAACGCCCGAGCCAGCCGTCACATTATCCGAGCTCGCATAGTAAAATTCACAATTCGAAATCGTGTTATCCGAGCTCCCGGAGTTGAAAATGCACAGTGAATTATTGGCGATTTCCAGGCGCAGGCCTTCGATCACCACGAAGTCTTCACCTTGAAATTTGATGACGTTGTCGCGCTGACCGACTCGGAAAACCTTGCCCGAGATGTTAGGGCTTCCAGCGGAATCCTGCACGTAGAGATAGCCAGCGGAGTCCCAGTAGTATGTGCCGTCTGCCAAGGTCGCCACCGAGTTGGCAGGCGGGAAATACACACCGTCACCCACGACCATGCAGGTCTCATCAGGCAGCGCGATTTGGTAAACATCACCACCCAAATCCGTCCAACCAGATATAGGCAATTCAATCGCGGTCGTGAGCACCGGCTTCACGCCAGAGCCATAAGCACTGTAGGTTACGGGGTTGCTAGCGTTGCCTGAGTCAGGCAAGAGCGTCGCGTCCGCAAACACATCACCAGAGTTGAAGAGCACAGTATCGCCGGGCGACAAGCTGGCCGCATTGACCCGCGTGATGGACGCCCAGGCATTGGCGTCATCGAGGCCGGACAGCGCATCATCGCCTCCGTTTTTCACATAGTAAGTTGTCGCGCACAGTTGAGCGCCAGACAAGAGCAACAGCGCCGCACAGCATTGGCGGGCCGCCAAGGGTAGATCAAACATAACGAGTTTCTTCGTTGGGGTTTGTGTGATTCAAGCATCGCATCACCAAGACGCACGCCCGAAGGGGTTCGTTATGCAGCATGCGCAATGCGCACATCGCTCGCAATCGAGGTGGTGTTTTACGCGTAAATGCAAGGAGGCCAAATACGCAAAAAAGAAAAGCCGCCCCTACTCCAGAGGCGACTTCGCAACGAGTTTGCTGTGTAGAAAAAAGCTTACTGCCGGCGCCGAATCATTGCCACGATGAGCGCCAGCGCCGCAACGCCGAAGGCATAAGTCGACGGCTCGGGAATCACCGTCAGCATGCCCGTTCCAGTGAACCAATCGTCGTTGATGTTCGTAGCGCCGCTGCCAGTGGCGCCCCAAGTGCCGGCGCTTTGACCAACGGAATCGAAGAAGAGCCCGGCCACGGTTTCATTAACGCCATCGCCCAGCGTGATCGTCGAGAAGTTGCCGCTGAAGCTGCCGAGGTAAAGTGACGCAGAGTCGTCGATGGCATCCGTCACGCCGGTAATAATTTCCAGAGTCGCTGTGGAATCGACGGCCGATTGAGCAACCGTGACTGTGCCCGTGCCCAATGCGCCATCCTTCGCTGCATAGACAATGCCATTGCTGATGTTCACGCCACCGCTGAAGGTATTGTAACCCGCCGTCCCCGCAAAGCGCATCAGGCCAAAGCCACTCTTATTAATGGCGCCTGTGCCCGAAACGATTTCATTAAAGTTAACGCCATCGCGCGTGCCCGATGACAGATTGCTCATGCTGACATCCAACGAATCATTTAGCTGCACATTCACGTCGAAAACAATGCCCTCATTGGCAGTCGCAGGCGCACTGATATCGATCGAAGCGTTGCCCGAGGAGACGTCAAAGGTTAGCGTCGGAGTCCCGGCCGTCGGCGAGCGCAGATCAAAACCGCGTCCCGAAGTAGTCGCGGTAAGCTCAATGCGACCCAAGGTCACGTTAAAGACTGAGCCAGCGCCACCGGCATCCGTAGCAAGGTAAACATTACCGCCGCTGCCATAGAAGGAGTTGTTATCAAACTGGGCAACGTCGTCCACACCGTTGGGAACGGTGGTGTTTGATCCGCCATCCACCCAGCCGACGCCGGCACCAGTGTAAGTCCAGCTTTCGCCGTATGCATAGCCATCCCAGAGGGCGGAGGCAGCGAAAGTCGAGCTAGTGAGGAGGATGCCAGAGGCAATTGCGAGAGGAGTCTTCATACTTAGTGATATTAGGGGTGAATGTTTGAAGTTGTTGAGGCCAAGGTCGCTTCGACTGAAGCCAGCATTGGGATATATATGTTACATTGGAAAAATGGCTGTGTTAGCACAAGATAGTCGATTGTTTACGCGTAAATCAGCTGTCGGGCTGCTCACTCAGGCTGCTAAGAACGCGGAGAATGAGCCGACGGCGCGACTTGCTCATAGGTCGAATTTTCACCAATCGCCATGCGGTAGGCGTCGAAACGCAGGTGTGCCCCGGCTTCGTCCCCCTTCCATTTATTGGAGCCTTTATAGATGCCCATCTTGAAAAACGGGCCCTTGTTTTTGCCCTCATACCAAGTCGTGCCTTCGTAATCGGCAACGAGCTCGTCGTTTTTGTAGAGCTTCATCCAGCCGCCGTCGCCAGGTGCCTGAAGATTGATTTCCAAGACCCAATCAACCCATTTGCCGCGGTCTTCTTCCATGGAACCAAGGACGAATTGCTGGTTCGTGGTCGTGTGGCCTTCGCCCTGGTGACGCAGCTTCATGCGCCACTGACCGTTCGAAATATACAGGTGCGTCGGCGCACCACCGTCTTGAGGATATTCCTGGCCAGAGCCCCAGTCATGCCACTGCGTGACGATGCTAAACATCGTCTGCGAATCAAAATCTTCCGGCACAAATATGCTCCAGCCATAGCGGGCAACACCGTAGGCGGGCGAACGCTGGCCAACGACTTCCGTGCGCTCGCGCTTGCGGCTCAGTTGCGCTTCGTAGGCATAGTCGCCTTCGCGCACCGGCCACTTATCCTTGGAGAAAACTTCCCGTCGCTCGCCTTCCAAATTAGCGGACTCCGAGAAGTCACCGCCCTCAAAGTTCATCCAGTCATAGAGGCCTTCGCGGATGGCAGTTGCCGCTACCGGATCATCCTCACGCTGAATTTTCAGCTCCTTCACGGCCAGCTCGCAAGTGCTTGCAGACGGGCTATAGATTTCGAACTTCATCCAAGTAGATTCGCCCGGGGCAATCGCGGTCATTTCGGCTTGTTGCCCAGCCTTCAGCCAGCGGCTTTTATGCGTCAGCTCCTGCGCTTGCGCATCGGCATCCGACGTGGGGCGCTGGCGATAAAAGCGGAAGTAAGCTGACAGCCCATTGCGGCCTTCGAGCAAGGCCTTGGCGCTGCAACGTTGGCCAGGCTCGACCGGGAACCAGCGGCTCACGCAAACGGTGCCCTTTTCGCTCACGTCGCGAATCATCACTTCGTCTGCGCCGACTTTTGCGTAGCTCGCTGGCGAGGGTGCCGTCCCGGATACTTCCCAACCGTTGATCAGCTCGTTCGCTGCCCAGCCTGTGGTGGAGAAATCCATTTTCGCGCTCAAATCAGAGCTCGTCGAGGTAGCCACAGCGGCTTCGGTGGAAGCAGCAGCCGCGCCAGCGCCATCGGAAGTCAGCGTGATGCTTTTCGCGACGAGGTTCGTGGTTCCCGAGCTGGGGCTGTAAATCCAAACGCGCAGCTTCTTAGTGCCTGCAGGTGCCTTAGCGCTGAAGCTAATCGGGCTGCCGCCAGCCGGCACTTGCTTAAACCACTGGCGCTTTTCTCCGAGTGTGACGCTGCCCACGTTTGAAGCCTTCGCGGGCTTGCTTGAGGTGAAGGTCAGGTAAACAAACAGACCGCCCTCGCCCGTGAAGTCGGCCGTGAGTGTGTAGGTTGCGCCAGCCTGTGCGGGCAGCCATTGGATCGCGCCAAGGCCTTTAGATTTGCTATCGTCGTTTACCTGCAAGCCACCATCCGGCAGCACCTTTAAGCCGGGGCCGCCGGGATAGGCTTCCCAACCAGTAGGCAAGCCATTGGCGCCTGTATTGGCGAACGACGGATTCTCGATCAGGTTTTGCGCGACAGCTGGAGAGCTGGAGGCAAGGCCGATCAAAAGGCTGGTTAACAATGCAAGTTTACGAGTCACGTTGCGGACAAGTGGGGTTTGTTTCATGCCTAATGAATTCGCCGGAAACTGCAAATTGTAAACGCATCGAAATGTTTACGCGTAAACATTTCGCCAATTTGATTTTAAGCGACTAGCGTCGATAATGATACCCATGCAGCCTGTTGGCCCAATACCCCAGTTGAGAAAAACGATCACTCGCCCCAAGATGCTTAACCAAAAGAAGAAAGGTTTTGCGCTCGTCATTGCGCTGATGCTAATGGCGCTGCTGGTGTCGTTGATCCTCTCTCTCTCTTCGCTCACCTTGATTGAAACTGCGTCCACCACACATGCGGTCCACCAAATCGAAGCACAGGAAAACGCCAAGTTTGGACTGCTTGAAGCGCTGGGGCAATTGCAACGCTACGCCGGCCCTGACCAACGCGTAACTGCCCGCGCGGACATCAATGCCGCCAACACCGGTAACCCAACCTGGACCGGTGTTTGGGATGCGCGCCCAGCCGATCAAAACAACCCCACCCACGCCGCTGCGCCCGCTGATAACCAGCCGATGACCTGGCTCGTGAATGGCGACGCCGCTACCCTTTCTCCCGTCAACGCCCCCGTGGTCGACCCCGCCAATGACAATCAAAATGTCTGGCTCGTCAGATCCGTGCTCGGCGCCGATCTCTCCGCAGAGCGCCAAGTCAAACTTCAGTCGAGTGAAATCATCGATGAAGACTCCAACGGTCGCTACGCTTATTGGGTAGGTGATGTCGGCATCCTCGCTTCGTTGCCCGTGGTGGATGAATCGCCAACCGCCGCCTCAGGCTCCGATGAGCAAGTTCGCAAACTAACGCTGGCCTCGGAATTTGGCGGCGAGCTACTCACCTCGCTCTCCGCAGTTTATCAAAAGCAATCGGAAAACGAGTCCGCAGCACAAACGGAATTCCGCGAAAAAATCGCGCGTCTCTCTAACTACGAAGAGCTCCTTCTCCTTAGTTCGGACGATGCCGACGTCACCGCGCAAAGCGTCGCCGACCTGCAAGGCGATGTCAGCGTGCACAGCAGTCTCGGCGTCCTCGCAGACACCCTTCGCGGCGGCTTGCGACGCGACCTCACCCGCGGCTTGAGCACCGATCTACCCATCACGACCGAGCCCGCGCAATCGGAAATAGGCGACGATCTCGCCATCGACTTCGGCAACTACAACGACGCCGGCGAGCGCATTTTACCGGACCCCGGCCCAGTGGGACAAATTTCATGGCAAAACACTTACACCGCACGCAAAGAGCCCGCCGCCCCGACCTGGGACTTGGTTCGTTCCTTCGTAGAGAACCGCGCAAGTTCCAGTGGCGCAATGGACCCCGTCTTCGCGCCGTTCAACAACCTTGAGCGATACAGAGTGGAGCCATCCACCACGCATGCAATCATGCCGATTCTCACCCTCCTAGATTTACGTTTCGGTGTGGATTTGTCCGGCGCGAATTACCGACTGGTGCTTCAGCCCGCCATCGTTTTATGCAATCCCTACAACGTGAAGCTCAATTCTGCAGACTACTGCGTGATGTTCAAGCCACGGGCCAACAGTAAAAAGAATCCAGCGCCTCCCGGAGTCGTATTTCAGGCGTTCATGGATAACAGCTCGCCGAAAACCACCGTCGGCCCCCTCCAGTTCGATAGCCAACTCGGAAGCTTGGAACTAGCCTTCAACATCACGGATTCGTTCGAGCCGGGCGAAGTGAAGATCTATACACTGCCCGTCGATACGCTCATGGATAGCAGCGCTGGCGGTGTCATCGATTTGGAAAATAATTATACCACCGCCAATATCCTAATCGATACCGGCATCGCGATTGACCCACTCCTCATCGCCGTAGACTCCACTGCGAAAATTGAGCTACAGGAAATTCCACAGCAACACCCCGCAATCACGCTGGCCGGCGGTCACGCCAGTCCGAATTATTTTCCCACGCCCACTCAGGTGCTCCACTACACCGAAACCGAGTCGAGCCGCATGGACATCAAATTCAACAAGAACACTGGTGATAAATATAGCTCCAAACCCTACGCGAGGATGGCTTACTTCGAGGGTGCTAATCCGACGGATCCTCCGAGCCCGCCGACCGCATCCCTGACTTTGATCAGTTTCCGTTTTTCCATGACCACGCCGTCCAATGACTACCTGAGTAACGGCAACCAACCCGGCGACAGCAATCATCTGATTCCCGATGGCCACCCTGCCCGCAACTCAAATGGCGGCACCTACAACGAGAAAACAGCAGGCATGCGCTCGCTCATCGATGCCAATCCACGCGCCCCGATGGCTCAACGCCTCGGCGGTTGGGACAACAGCCCGCTTTTCCACTTTGATAGCTATCGCGAAGCAGATTACCAAATTCCTGTCGCAGCAGACTTTGAACACGCCTTCTGGGGAGGTAGCATCGAAGACGATGGCAACGGCTCCAGCGAAGTCATCCTTTTCGATGTGCTGCGTAAGAACGATGTGCTCGTTTCATTCGGGCAGCTCGCGCATGTCAATTGGGGGACCGGCGGCAAGCATCCCGCCTACCCGCTCGGTAACAGCTACGCCTCCATTTTTTATGAACACAACGCCCGCGATTTTTCCTATGCGCTCAACGAGGCGCTCTGGGATCGCTTCTTCTTCTCCAGCCTGCCCGAGGCCATCGTTAACGGCGAAGACATTGACTTGCCTAACACGCGGCTCGCGATCTACGACGGTGACACGACTACGAGTCTGACCAGCCTCACCGGCATGGGCGGCTATGAAAAAGCAGCCGCGAACCTGATGATCAACGGCGCCTTCAACGTCAACTCGACCTCGGTCGAGGCCTGGGCTGCCTTCCTCGCCGGCGTGCCGCAAACTGACTACGGCTACGACAACCCCAGCGGCACCGCGCAAACTGATGACGACGTGCGCCCCTACCTGCGCCTCCGCCGCGTCCACTCGGCCGACCCCCGCGCCGACCAAGGCCAGCTGTATGAATGGTCCGGCTACCGCACGCTGAGCAATGACGAGCTTTACCAAATCGCCGAGCAGATCGTCATTGGCATTCAAGAGCGCGGACGTCCGTCGCGCAGTTTGGCGGAGTTCTTCAACCGCGATCTGAATCAAGCTGCCACCGACCCACGTAACCAGAAAGGCATCGTCCAAGCGGCGATTGACTACGTGGTCAACCAGGACGACCCGACCATCGACAGCCCTGGTAAGAAGGTGCTCGACGACCTGCCCGGCGTCATCGCCGCCAACTCCGTAAACAACGCGCTTGTGGTGGAAGAAACCTTCGTCAACGCCGACAACGCTGATGCCGCCCGCGGCAAACTCCGCGCCACCGGGGCCCCGGGCTTTCTCATGCAAAGTGATTTGATCACGCCACTGGCTCCGGCGATGAGCGCACGCTCAGACACTTTTGTCATCCGCGCTTATGGCGACTCGCGCAACCCGCTCACTGGCGAAGTCCAAGCCCGCGCCTGGTGCGAAGCCTACGTGCAGCGCCTGCCTGACTACGTTGGCCGCGAGCCCGCCGAAACCGCCTTGGCCGATCTGCCCGCCAATTCCCCCAGCACAGAATTTGGCCGCCGCTTTGTCATCACCTCTTTCCGCTGGCTCGCCAATAACGAAATATGAAACCGCTCCTCAAACTTTGCCTGAGCCTCCTTGCCGCCAGTTGCGCGTGCCTTGCCCTACGCGCCGAACCAGAGAAAGTGCCGTGGGTCAACACCCAGTTGAGCATCATCTGCTGGGACGCCGAAATGCAGCTGTCCTACCCCGGCTACGAAGGCGACAAGCCCATCGTTGCCCCGATGAAAATGCGCTCGCAACGCATGCAGTATGAGGGGCCGGCAAACTTCGTTTTCAGCGGAGCCAAATCGTTGGACGGCGAAGCCATCGGCCCAGCAATTCCGATGACCGACGTATCGCTCATTCCCGGCAGTCCACAACAGCTGCTCATCATCATTCCTGGTCCGGAAAATTCCGGTTTACCCTACCGCACGCTCGTCATCGACGACAGCTACGAACAATTCCCGCCGCAGTCCGTGCGCCTCATCAACTTCACTAACCACACTTTTGCCGGGCAACTGAGCAAGGAAACCTTTCAACTTACACCGCGCGCGGAAGCCGTAGTTAGCCCACAGTCGTTGAAGCCGCCAAAGTTTCTGGCACCGTTTCGCCTCGTTCGCAAAATCGAAGACGACAATTCCTGGCGTCCGGTCAAATCCACCATTTTCCCGCTCCACCAGCAAATGCGACTACTCGTGTTGCTCTTACAAGACCCACAACGTCCCTTCGAAGTAAAGTTCGTCCTCCTGCGCGATGAAACAACACCCCAAAAGTCGACAGTGGAATCCGAAAGCGAAGTCGCGACGACTCAATAGATGACCAGACCGGCTGGTCCCCGGGGCAAAAGGCAGATTTTTCTATCGAAAACTTAAGCCTATATTGTTAAAGACGATGTGTAATCTTAATAATACCCTCACCCCATGAAAATTAAGCTTTCAATTATAGCATCCCTCGCCATGCCGTCGCTCGTAATGGCGCAAACCATTCTGATCAATTACACGAACTCCTCAAATACCGTAACTGGCCAGCCGGAAACCTGGAACAACTACACCGGCACCCCGCAGGGCTCCAGCATCGCTAACTTGGTTGATATCAACGGATCTCTGACCGGCATTAGCATGGAAACGACCAACGCGTTTGCGGGCGTTAATTCGAGCGGTACCACCAGTGCTTCCGCCCCCTATCCGTCAACGGCAACGGGCACCTCTTTCTACGATGCCAATGACCAATGGACAAACCCGGGTGATGCCATGGGCGTGCTGGAATTCTCTGGCTTGGACGTGAACAAGACTTACAGCTTTACCCTCTATGCTTCGCGTATCACCTCAGAAGACCGCTCCACTCTCTACACCCTGCAAGGCGCGAATTCCGGCTCGGACACGTTGAATCCCTCCGACAATGTGACCAACACGGTATTGATTTCCGACATTGCGCCAACCGCAGGCGGCATCATCACCTTAACCGTCACCCCCGGAGCCACCAACGCCAACAGTAACGACTTCATCTACCTCGGCGTTGCGGAAATTTCCGCCATCCCCGAGCCTTCAACCATCGCCTTGGGCATGGCAGGCATCGCCTTTGTGGGGTCCATTTACTGGCGACGCCGAAAAGCATAACATCAGTTACGTGGCGAACCATGCCACAACAAAGAACCTAACCGGAGCGCCGCAATCCCAGCTTTTTCTTACCTTGAAAGCGGACCATCTGGGGCTCAGCAACCATCGGCTCGGCCTCGGGCAAAACCTCCAGGTGCGAGGGCTCATTAGTCTGCTTGATCGCTACTGGCAATGACTGGGCCAAGTGCTTCTGGGCGGCCTTAGGACCATCGGCTGCCTCAGGCTCCACCGCTGGAAAACTCAGCCGGAAACACGTGCCGCAGACCTTTCCAGGCAGGCATTCCACCTGTCCGTGCATGGCCTCGGTGATGCGTTTTACGATCGATAAACCAAGCCCGGTTGAGGACTCACCACCTGTCGGGCGAGCGCTTAGCCTGGAGAAACGTTGAAAGAGTTTGGCGCGGTCATCTTCAGTAAAACCAGGTCCTTGGTCAATGACTTCGAGAATCGCGCAATCATTGTCCTGCCGACTCACCACACTGACCTGCGACCCCGCAGGCGAATACTTAACGGCATTTGAAATTAAGTTGTCCAGCACTTGCCCAAGCGCACGCTCATCAACCTGAGCACGGTTGAGTGGGTGCTCGATATCTATACGAACCCTGGTGCCTTTATCATTGGCTTTGAAGCGTGCGCTTTCCACGCATTCTTTGGCAATGCCACCCAGCTCGAAGATGCCATTTGTCAATGGATAGTCCCCCTGTTCGATGGCGTTCAGATTGAGCAAATCGTCCAAAATACCAGCCATGCGTTTGCTGGACTTAATAATCGTCCCGATCTGCTCCAGAGCCTCCGGCGGCATATCATCACGTAGCGCGAGCATCTGAGAATAAGCGTCTACGAGGCCCAGTGGATTGCGTAAATCATGGGCGACAATGCCCAGGAAGTGATCTTTGTCCTGATTGGCAAAATGTAGTTTGCGATTGGCGATGGCCAGATTACTCATCGCCAGCACCTTGGCTGTTACCGCGCGTTCACGGGTCAGTTCAAAGGTCAGCGCAATGGTGAACAAGAAGGGGCCGAGCCCCAGAAAACCAAGCCCGGTAACAAGCGTGCGCCACTGTGGATCGTAGAGCGGGCTAAAGTGCACGCCCATCATTTCGACCACAAAGTAAACCGTCAAAATGCCTACCGTGACAAAAGCCCAGCCCCAGGCAGCCCGCGCGCTGATCATCATCAGGCCGCAAAGAGGAGCCGCCGCGAGCCAAGCCGCCGCGTGCGCCGAAACGCCCCCCTCGCCATAAATCATCACGGTGAAACCCAGGACGAATACGCCCGTAAGCCAGTTACCAGTGAAAGATAAAGACAGGCCAGCCCGAATCATTGGGATCGCCATACCAATTGCAAGCAGCGCCACCAGGATCGTCACCACGGCAAACCAAAAATCAATCGCCACAAATAAGCCCACGTATCCCAAGCCAAACACGATGCCCAACAGCGTGAAAGCGCACTGCGTTCGGGCCAAACGAGCCTCCGTAGACTCACCTTCCTCACACTTGGCAATTGAGTCCAAAATGCTCCCCCAGATTTCGGCTGTCGGCGACGGTCGCACCAATGGTTGGTCAGTTTGATTGGTCACGGAAGATGGCTGGTTAGTAGCTTGTCTTTTCGATGGATAACACGCCTCGTAAAACAGACAAATCTCTATACGACAAATAGCAACTACCGTTAAGCTGTAATCAGCCAATCTGAGGTAAACGTCTATCAGGATTGCCCGTACCTACCTACCTCTATAAGGCCCTAGCCCTAGCCATGTTACGCTATATTCAAGTATGCTCCATGAATCTGACAACAACGCGTAGCGGCAGACCCTTCCACCCAACTCAGCACCATCGGAACGACTCCCCAACTTACTCATATTCATTAAATCAAGGCACTTCGATTAACCTCCCCTTTGGGGCCACACTCGCATGGAGGGAGGGGGGGGGACAGTCGTCCAGCTATATATTTCAAAGAACAATAATATCCCTGCCCGCTCGCCGGAGTGAGGCGCAGGAGAATCGCAGGCGACTCAGGGGCGGCCCGCAAAGGAGCCTGTCGGCATGACGCATTGCTGGCAAATCAAGCA
Organism: Cerasicoccus maritimus; assembly: GCA_031296935.1. Lineage (GTDB taxonomy): Bacteria > Verrucomicrobiota > Verrucomicrobiia > Opitutales > Cerasicoccaceae > Cerasicoccus > Cerasicoccus maritimus. The sequence goes on along the minus strand of JAVDPD010000024.1, from coordinate 46,785 downwards.
AGAGCGTAAACCGACAAGACTCACACGTCGACGCTGCGCTGGGCAGACTGGCATAGAGGGTCCGACGTGGAGCTCGTTTGCGGCAGCATTGGGCGTCGGGCGCCAGGCATTTTACACCTACCCGGCGGCGAATGGGCCCGCTGTCGCAACACTCTCACGACGGCGACTCGAAAGCCCCCGCATGGCGTCGACTGGGATACCTTGGCGGCGCTTGCTAAGGTGGATGATGGTGGATAGAGAAGTTCATGGTGTATAGGTTGGGAAAGTGAATAGGTTTGGGAGCTACGAGGGATGAGTTGAGAGTTGGAGTGGTAGGAGCGCGAAGCTTCAGCGAGTGCTGCGTAAGAGTGGCGCGTTCAAGTAGCATAGGCGTCTCGCCTGTGCGCGGCTAGATGGATTAGGGCACAGGCGAGACGCCTATGCTACTTCGAAGAGGCAGTTTAAGTGATCAATTAAACACTAAATTATATACCTCTGTCCGCCAAACAAAAAGTGCACGCTTGAGCATTTTATTAGTGAGCAGCTCTCACTATTAACTCGCACTGGGAGTCAACAACTTACGCCACTCAAAATAATACACTTTGACAATCCAACCGACACTGCGCACGTTGATCGGCATTTCCATGGCTGAATATTATCAAAACCTGCGCCTCCCAACCCTGCGCGACATCGTTCGTGCTTTGGGTGCGTTGCTCGGAGTAATGCTCGTCGTCGTCGGAACTTGGATGCGCTGGCGCATGCACCAGAACTTTCTCGAGATCGAGTCCGATTTCAGCTATAAGATAACCTACCTACTAGAGGCCGTGCAAATCTTTGCCTTGGGCGTTTTTCTGTTGATCCCCTATCGCATGATCCTCCGCTCCAAAATCGCCGTGGCCATCTTCTGCTGGTTGATCATCTTCTATGCCTTCATCATGACCAGACAGGCCTTCGGAGAATCTGGCAGCGGAATTGATTCTACAGCAGCGACTCAATGCCTGCCGATTGCGCTCATTGCGCTAGCGCAGGCGTATCTAGTTCTGCGCCCGGCAAGCCGCCATGCAGCAACGCCAGTTCCCGCCAGCTAAGCAACTGCGCATCACCTGACACCACTCTCCCATGAAGCTCCGCTCCACCCTCATCATTCTCGGCATCTGCGTGCTGATGCTCATCGTGGGCATCGTCATCTGGGCAACCCACGACGAAGCGCCGCTGGACTACTCCAGCATGGCCATCGAGATCGGCCCGAAGGACGCGTCCGTTAACGGGTATACGCGGCTGCAGGAGATTGGCGATTCGCTGGAGTTTGACATGAGCAAACTAAAAGAACGCTTGGAGGATGGCAGCCCTCCCGAGCTTTCGCCGTTCGCCTTTGAGCCCTATCTATTGAATCAAGACGACCAGCAAACGCTCGTCGACATCAACCTAAGTAATAACGAACCGATCCGAGAAGCATTCGCGCTTGAGCATTTTCAAAGCGACGAAGCGCCCGATATCAACTTCAACATCAAGGGCGTCGGGGAATACTTGAGCTACGTTAGAGTCAACTGCTTGAAAGCCCGACTCCTGACTATAAACGGCGATCCCGATGGCGCCCTGGAAACTCTTCTCCAACTAGACCAGGAAATCAAGCGCCTCGCCAATTCTCATGGCGGTCTGGTGATTTTGCTATCCGCCACAGCCGGCGCACGATTAACGAACGAGGAGCTCACCTACCTGCTATCTCACAGCCAACCCTCAAAGGCAGCCCTCAAAAACGCACTACAAAACTATCCGCTGCGCGGCCAACTGACCCATGGCTTACCTGCCGCGATAAAATGGGAATTTCAATTAGCCATGAGTTCGCTTGATCAGCTGGAGAATGATCCCCAAGGACTGAAATACTGTATCGACGAATTGGAATACTTGCCAAACGCACTCATCTCTTTGGTCTACAAGCCGAACACCACCAAAAACATCTTTTTTGCTTACTCCAACCAGTTACTGAAAAACACCACTCTACCGGTTGATGAGCGCGTTGAAGCCTTTCCTGAAAGACGCTCCATCCCCCGGATGATAATCGGCGGCAACGTGGTGGGCGAAATGTCAGCCGGCATGCTCTTGCCCATCATAGACAAGATGCCATATCGCCTGCTCCATTGCGATATTGAGTCCGAATACGTCTACCTCATGCTCGCGATAAGGCTTTACGAGATGGAACACGGCGCCCTGCCGCCCACGCTGGACGCACTCGTCCCGGATTACATCGACGCCGTGCCGCTCGATCCCTACGATGACCAGCCGCTACGCTACGACGCCAAGCGCGCGATCATTTACTCAGTTGGCGAGGATGGCGTGGACGACGGCGGTAGCGCCTACCTCTCTCGCCTGGATTACGCCCATCCCGATTACGAGCAGTCCATTGACTATGAAGAAATAGCCGAGGAAGACGAAGAAGAGCCCACCTACCACATTCGCTTTGACCTGGAGCCGCGGACGTTTGAACGTGCGCCCGTCGAGCCAGCCCCGACCGAACAACAACCATGAAGCTTCGCTCCACCCTCATCATTCTCGGCATCTGCGCGCTAATGCTCATCTCGGGCGTTGTCATCTGGGCAACCCACGACGAAGCACCACTGGACTACTCCAGCATGGACATCGAAATCGGCCCGAAGGACGCGTCGATCAACGGATATACGCGGCTACAGGAGATTGCTGACGAATACGATTTCAGCGCGATAAGCGGACTCAACGTCAACCCGTTTGTCGCCTATCCTGCCCTTCCCCAGGTAGAGCTCGCTGCGCGGCTCCAAGAATACGAGCCGACCATTCAGTTGATAGATGATGCCTTCGGTCGTGAACTCTTCCTCTACGATCAGAAGGTAAACCTTCAGACGGTCTTCACCGAGACGAAGACAATGACGCTGTATAACTTTGCGGTCTGTCTCAAGAGTCGCCAGCAAGCAATCGATGGCGATCCGGACGCCGCGTTGAAAACACTACAAGACCAATTGGCGAAAATCGAAAGGCTATCTCAAGCCGGGGGCGGCATTTTTAATACGATCATCTCAGCTGGAATGCTCAACTTTACCTCGCAGGAGATCCAATACTTAATCAGCAACTACCCGCTCTCGCGTGAGAGCCTATCGGAGTTCCTGAAAAATTATCCCGAACATGGACGACTCCTTGCCGCCGCAGCCAATAGCGCAACTTACGAGTTTCAACTAGCGAAAGGCGCTTTCACGGATCTCACTCAAGACCCAGCATCGATCTATGACACCGCATCCAGCGAGAAAACGGCGTTAAAGCCCCTCGCATCAGCTCTATATAAACCCAACGCCACCATCAATTGGGCTTACCAGATCTTCCTCGAGCACCAGCAACAGCTAAGCCTTCCCCTCAAGGACCATGAGTATCCAGCAATGGAGCGCCTACAGCAACTCGCCGATAAAAAGTCACAAGACACGCTGACGAAATATCTCGATTCCAACATCACCGGACACATCGCGCTGCTCCTCTGCATCCCCACACTGGATGGCGCCACCAGGAACCTCTACAAAATCGAACTGGTATCCCGCGTCACTTACCTGCTCGCCGCGCTGCGCCTCTACCAAATGGACCATCAAAGCCTGCCAACAAAACTGAGTGACCTCGTCCCCGCATACATTCCAAGCATCCCGGCGGACCCGTTTGATGGCCAGCCCATCCGTTACGATGCAGAACGGGCGGTTCTGTATTCTGTGGGCATCGATTTCATCGACAACGGCGGCAATTCATATCCATCGCGCCTCGACGATCCAGACAGCCAAGCCAAATCCAAATTCATCGCCGAGCGATACCAAGAAGAGCCGACCTATCACATTCGCTTTGACCTGGAGCCGCGGACGTTTGAACGTGCGGAGTAATGGCGAAAAAGCGCATTTCTGCGGGACTACTCATGTATGACGACTCGGGCGACGAGCTGCGCGTGCTCGTGGCGCACCCTGGTGGGCCGTATTTTCAAAAGAAAGACGCCGGCCATTGGTCGATCCCCAAGGGGGAGCCCGAAAAGGACGAAACCGACCTGCTTGAAGTCGCTCGACGGGAGTTTTTCGAAGAAACCGGGCTCGAACCACCGGCAGCGAGTGACTGTAACGTCATTTTCTGGCCGCTGGACACCATTACGCAAAAAGGCGGCAAGGTGGTGCACGCCTGGGCGTTTCGCGGGGATTGGGCCGAGGGCCGTGTGCCCGTCAGCAACGAAATCGCCATCGAATGGCCGCCCAAATCCGGCAAAAGGATGCTGATTCCGGAGGTGGACCGTGCGGAAATGGTCCCCGTCGCCGAGGCCAAGCGCCGGCTTAAGGAATCTCAATGGCCGCTGGTTGATCGCTTAGCGGCGGTTTTGAAGGGAGCGTGAGAAGACGGAGGGCGGAGGTCTGTAATCTGAGGTCGGAAGTCGGAGATCGGCGATCTGATCTGAATTTCAAACTACCGATTGCTGACTTCCGATATCCGACCTCCGTCCTCCGACTTCCGCCTAATCCCGATCACTGCTTAAATCTAGGGTAGAAGCTTGATATCAACTTTGCCCGTGCGCTAGAAACTGCCAAGTGATAAGGACTTCGGGGCATTTCCTCCTTTACACCAAGCCCGTAAAGGAGAAACTTCGGGGCTTGCCCAACATTTCAACGACTTTAATCTCTTATACCTTGTGACTTCCGCTGACGATTTTGTTCTCCAACTCATGCAGGACCGCGGCCTCGTGGACGCGGACACCGTCGACCAGGCGTTGGCCGAAGCTGGCGCCCAAGAAGAGCCACCCGAAAACCTTGATGGCGAAGCCATTGAGATGATCGTGGCCAGCGGCACCTGCTCTCACCAACAAATTGTTGAAGCCCTCGCCGAGGAATTCAACATGGAGACCATCGACTTGAACGACATCCGCGTTTCCCATGAAGCGCTGGAGCTGGTCAGCCGCGAAATGGCAGCCCGCTACCATGTGTTCCCGATTGAAGTCGATGGTAACACGCTGGAGCTCGCCACCTGCGACCCGCTCGACGTTGACTCGATCGACTCCCTCAGCCACGTGCTGAAAATGAGCGTCAACACGCGCCTGACGACCCCGGAGCAAATCTCCAAGGCGATCGAGAATTATTACGATTCGCCCGAAGCATCTGGCCTCGAAGGCATGGACAGCCTCTACAAAGACGTGCTGGGCGACGACGATGTAAACGTCGAGCTGCCCACCGGCGATGAGGACAACACCGACGAAGAGGCCGCGCCGATCATCCGCTATGTGCACATGATCATCACGGAGGCCATCAAGCGTCGCGGGTCGGACATCCATATGGAGCCGCTGGAAAAGCGTTTCCGCGTCCGCTACCGCATTGACGGGCGTCTGGTGGAGGTGGAAAACCCGCCCAAGCGCCTACAGCCTGCCATTATTTCCCGCATCAAGCTGATGGCCAACGTGTCCATCGCCGAAAAACGCATCCCGCAGGATGGTCGTATTCAAATGCGCGCCTCGGGCAAGGAAATCGACCTTCGCGTGTCCGTGCTGCCCACGGTTTACGGCGAGTCCATCGTCATGCGTATTCTTGACAAGGAAGGCCTGAACCTCGGCTTGCCGCAGCTAGGTTTCTTCTCGGACGACCAAGCCAATTTCGAGAAGATCATCGCGATGCCAGACGGCGTGTTCCTGGTCACCGGGCCAACCGGTTCGGGTAAGTCGACCACGCTTTATTCCGCACTGAATTACGTCAACCACCCGGACCGCAAGATCATCACGGTGGAAGACCCGGTTGAGTATCAGATGACGGGCATCAACCAGGTGCAAGTCCGCAAGGACGTGGGCATGACCTTCGCCGCAGCGCTGCGCTCAATGCTCCGCCAAGCGCCGAATATCATCATGGTCGGGGAAATTCGTGACTTGGAAACGGCGGAAATCGCGATTAACGCGTCGCTGACCGGCCACATGGTATTCTCCACCCTGCACACCAACGATGCGCCGAGCGCCGTGACCCGCTTGCAGAATATTGGCGTGAAGCCGTTCCTGATTTCAGCCGCTCTGCGCGGTGCATTGGCCCAGCGCCTCGTGCGCCGCATTTGCCTGAACTGCAAGAAGCCATATCTGCCGGAAGTCCATGAAGTCAACGCCATGGGCATCCCCGAGCAGCAGCTCAGCGAGATTGAGTTCTTCCACGGCGAAGGTTGCCCGAAGTGTAACCACACTGGCTGCAAGGGCCGTATGGGCATCTTCGAGTTCTTCGTCGTCACCGAGGAAGTTCAGCAGATGATTTACGAAGGCCGCAACCTCGTGGAGCTGCGCACCAAAGCGCGCGAAGCAGGCATGCGTTCCATGCGCGAGGACGGCTTCCGCAAGGTCGCCGCGGGCATGACCACCATTGAGGAAGTCCTCCACGTGACCGTGGGCGACATGAGCTAAAGAAATGCAAAATGCAGAATTCAAAATTCAAAAACAGAACAGGCGCCAGAATGGCTACGGTTAATTTTTTGCATTTTGCATTTATAATTTTGAATTCCAAAGGACGCCCATGAGCTACGAAATGAATGAATTGCTCAATCTGATGTGCGACGAAGGCGCATCGGACCTCCACATTCAAGTCGGCCAGCCCCCCACCCTGCGCACTGGCGGCTCGATGGTGCCCGTCGATGGCCCCGACCTGGAGCCTCAAGACACCGAGGCGCTCATGGAGGCCATCACTTCGGACGCCCACCAGCAAAAGCTCAAAACCATTGGTGGCGCCGACTTCGGTTTTGCCTTTATGGACAAGGCGCGCTTCCGCGTGTCGGTCATGAAAGCCAAGGGCAACTACGGCATGGTGCTCCGCCAAATTCCGAACAAGCTGTTCGGCCTGCGTGAGATTGGCCTGCCCGACAAAGTAAAAGACCTCCTCACCCGCCCGCGCGGACTCATCCTCGTGACCGGCCCGACCGGCTCCGGTAAGTCCACCACGCTGGCCTCGATGATCAACTGGATCAACGAGAACATCGACGGCCACATTATCACGATCGAAGACCCGATCGAATACTACCACGACCACAAACGCTGCATCGTCACCCAGCGCGAAGTCGGCGTGGACGTGCCCAGTTTTGCCGACGCCATCCGCGGCGCACTTCGCCAAGACCCGGACATCATTCTCGTCGGGGAAATGCGCGACCTGGAGACCATTGAAGCGGCGGTCTCCGCGGCGGAAACTGGTCACCTCGTCTTCGGCACCCTGCACACCACCGGGGCCGCGCGCACGGTTGACCGTATTGTCGACGCCTTCCCGGCCGAAACCAAGGACCAGATCCGCACGCAGTTAGCCTCGTCCATCGTTTCGGTCATTTCGCAGGTGCTCTGCCGAAAAATTGGCGGTGGCCGCATCGCCAGCTACGAAATCATGGTCACCACGGACTCGATTTCCGCGCTCATCCGCGAAAACAAGACCTACCGCATCAATTCCGACATCCAAACGGGGGCCAACCTGGGAATGATCTCCCTCGACGCCCACCTCCTCAGCCTTTTCAACCGCGGGTTCATTACGGGCGAAACCTGCATCGAAAAATCTCAATTGCCCGACGAAATGCGCCAGAAAGTCGCCTCAATGGCCGCGCAGCAACGTTAACATCGCCTCTTTTGTTGCTTACCCATGTTTGAAGACCACAACGACACCATTTACGAGATCCTGCAGGAGAGCGACCTGATCGACGCCCCCCAACTGGACGACCTGAACCAGGCGCACATCAACACTGGCAAGGCCCTCGCCGAGGAAGCCATCGACTCCGAGCTCATCCAGCGCGAAGAGTTGCTCCAGCTCGTCGCCGACTACCTGCAATACGAATACCTGGACACGCTCCCCGAGCGCATCGAACAGGACATCGTGGAGTCCGTGAAGCCGTCCGTGGCCCGCATGTATGCCGTGCTCCCGCTGCGCGTGGACGACCACTCCATCGACCTCCTCGCCAAAGACCCCTTTAACAATAGCATCATTGACGACCTCACGTTCTCACTCAGCAAGGACGTCAACCTCGTCGTCACCGATCCCGATAGCCTGGATAACCTCATTGTCCAGCACTACGGCAGCGAAGACTCCTCCATCGACGACCTGCTCGACGAAATCCGCTCCTCCGAAGCGGAGATCGACACCAGCGGCGAAATCTCCGCCAGCGAGCTAACCAACATGGCCAACGAAACGCCGATTATTCGTTTCGTGAACCTCGTGCTCCAGCAGGCCATCCGCGACAAGGCGTCCGACATCCACTTTGAGCCCTTCGAAACGCAGTTCCGCATCCGTTACCGTATTGACGGCGCGCTGTATGAAATGGCCCCCCCGCCCTCCAACCTGGCGATCCCGGTCATTTCCCGTATCAAGGTGCTTTCCAGCCTGAATATCGCGGAGCGCCGTATCCCGCAGGACGGTCGTATTAAAATGACCATCGCCGGCCGCCCGGTTGACCTTCGCGTATCGACCCTGCCCACGCAGTTCGGCGAATCGGTGGTTTTGCGCGTTCTGGACAAGTCCGTGGTCAACCTCGACCTGGAAAATCTCTCCATGCCGGACGACATCATGCAGTCGATCCGTGGCTTGGTGGCCCGCCCGAACGGCATTTTCATTGTCACTGGCCCGACCGGTTCTGGCAAGACGACCACGCTTTACTCCGCGCTGCGCGAAGTGAACAAGGTCGACACCAAGATCCTCACCGCCGAAGACCCCGTGGAGTACGAGATCGACGGCATCATGCAGGTGGCCATTAACCACGCAGTGGGCCTCAACTTCGCCGCCACGCTGCGCTCCTTCCTGCGTCAAGACCCGGACAAGATCATGGTCGGTGAGATTCGTGACCTCGAAACCGCCCAGATCGCGGTGCAGGCATCGCTCACTGGTCACGTGGTGCTCTCCACGCTCCACACCAACGACGCCCCCGGCGCCGTGACCCGTATGATCGACATGGGCCTCGAGCCGTTCCTCATTTCCGCCTCGCTCGAAGGCGTCCTTGGCCAGCGCCTCGTGCGCCGCATCTGCCCTAGCTGCCGCACCGCCTACGAGCCCGACGCCGAGCTGATCGACGTCCTCGGCATCGACCCGCTTGAAATCGCCGACAAGCAATTCTACTACGGCAAGGGTTGCGCCGAGTGTAGCCAAACCGGTTACCGCGGTCGTCAAGGTCTCTTTGAGATGATGATGATCACTGACAGCATCCGCGACCTCATCACTGAGAAGGCGCCAACACTCGTGCTGAAGCAAAAAGCCCTAGAACAAGGGATGCGCACTTTGCGCGATGATGGGCTACGTGCAATTTTTGACGGCGCAACCACCATCGAGGAAGTGTTAAAGTATACCTAACGGCCCGAAATGCCGCATTTTCCAAATTTACGCGCCTCAAACGCGTAAATTTGCATTGTCTCTTCTTCACCTGAACCGCAATTTAAACGCTTTCTAATATCTGACACCTGCTTAAGACCCCATGGCCAAATTCAGCTACACCGCAATCGATCCATCCGGAAAACAAAAAACTGGCTCTATCGACGCAGCCTCTGAAGATGATGCACAGAGCAAGCTTTCGGGTATGGGGCTGATGGTCAGCAACATTTCCAAGCAAGCCGACTCAGGAAAAAAGTCCCGTCGAGCCACCAGCGCCTCCCAAAGCAGTGGAAAGAAGGGGGGCGGCTTTAGCTTCGGCGCTGTGATCAATCAGGAAGAGCTCACAATCTTCACCCGCCAGATGGCCACCCTGCTCCAAGCAGGCCTGCCACTGCTGCGTAGCCTTGAGGTGATGATTCGACAGGAGAAGAATCCGCGCTTTAAGGACGTGCTCGTGCAAATTGCCGACAACGTCCGCTCTGGTAACAACTTCTCGGACGGCCTCGCCCAGCACCCCAAGATTTTCAAGCCACTCTTCGTCAACATGATCAAGGCCGGTGAGGCTGGTGGCGTGCTTGACGTCGTGCTGACCCGTTTGGCGAAATTCATGGAAAAGGACCTGAAGACCCGCAAGAAGATCAAGTCCGCCATGATTTACCCGATCGTTATTATCTCGGTCGCGTTCATCATTGTGATGGGTCTGCTCATGTTCATCGTGCCGAAGTTCCAGGAAATTTTCGAAACGATGCTCAAGGGCAAATCTATGCCAGCGTTGACGGAATTCGTTATTGGCGCAGGTAACCTGGTGAAGCCCACGGGCTTCGTGGACGGCCTTATCAAGTTCGGCGCGTTCGTCGTCCTCTTCTTTGTCTTCCGCTTCCTGATCGGCACCGGTCCCGGGCAAAAAGCCAAAGACTGGCTCGCGCTCAACACTCCAAAGGTGGGTGAGCTCGTCAGCAAGGCCGCGATCTCCCGCTTTACCCGCACCTTCGGCACCCTGCTCTCTTCCGGTGTGCCGATCCTGCAATCCTTGAATATTACCCGCGACGTCATCGGCAACAGCCGCATCGCCGCGGCGCTCAACAAGGTGCACGACCGCGTGCGTGACGGTGAAAGCCTCGCCACCCCGCTCGAGCAGCAGAAGATCTTCCCAACCATGGTCACCAGTATGATCGACGTCGGTGAAGAAACTGGTGAGCTCGCCGAAATGCTTAACCGCATTGCGGACAACTACGACGAAGACGTGGACAACGCCGTGAACTCGATCACCTCCATCATCGAGCCAATCATGATTATCTTCCTCGCGGTCATCGTCGGCACCATCGTTATCGCGCTGTTCCTGCCGATTATCTCCATCATTCAAAACCTCACCTAAAGGTTCCGAAAACCATTTCAACGAAAAGCCCGGTTCACCAAGGACCGGGCTTTTTTGTGCGCGCTTGGGGGGGCGTTATGAAACAGGAAGAACGGGAAGCATGGGCCTCGCCCATACAACGTTCCGGTCTTCCCGATCTTTCTGTTATCTCTAAAAATTCGGCAACGAGACTACTGCTGCGCCGGTGACTCCAGGTAGTCGCGGCAGGCGAACTTTACCTCGTTGAGGAAATGGCCGGGATTGTCCTGCGACCAACGATTGGAAAAGACTTCGACCTCGATCAGGCCATCGTAGCCAGCGTCTTCCATCTGCTGCGTGATGCGGCGCAGCTCGATGCAGCCCTCGCCCGGAATGCCACGGTCGTTGAGGAAGTCCACCGTCGGCGTTTTCCAATCAGCCACGTGGTAGCAAAAAAGTTTATCATTCTCCCCAGCGCGGGCAATTTCATCGCCAAGCGTGGAGTCCCACCACTGCTGGTAGGCGTCCACACAAACACCAAGATAAGTCGACCCCAGTTGCTCCACGAGGTCATTGGCTTCGCGCAGGGTGTTGATGCAGCCGCGTTCATCCGCCTGCATTGGGTGCTGGGCTTCGAGCGCCAAGCGCACATGCTTCTTCTCGGCATACGGGATGAGTTTTTCCAGCGCTTCACACACCTGCTGGCGACTAACCTCCAAGGACTGATGTGGATCGGCGCCCGGGATGATCAACACAGCGGAGGCGCCGATGGCCTCCGCCTCGTCAATGCAACGCTCGGTGTCATAAATCGCCGAGCGACGCTCATTAGGATCCTCGGCGGCAAAGAAGCCACCCCGACAATAGGACGCCGGTGCGAGATTGTATTCCTTGAGCAATTTACGAATCTCAGTCGGCCCCTTCTCCATCACATCCTGACGCCACAAGGAGACACCAGCAAAACCAGCTTCAGAAATTGCACGCAACTTATTCTCCACCCCTTTCACATCGAGCGAAATGGTGTGGATCGCCAAGCGGGATTGCCGGGACTGCGCACGCTTCTTGGCAAACAAGGCTAAAGGATTCATGGTTTATGGGAAATTCGATACGGATGCGCGAATGCGCCAAAGGGGTAAGGCTATAGAATTTATGACAGTTGAAAAGCTAAACAGTTTCTGAAAAATCACTGCGCCCTAATCGGCCAAGTTAGATGAAAGTGCCCTAAACATACGTGCACACAGAAAAGTGTATGCGTTGCCATGAGCAGTGAATCTCTATAGATTTGTCCACCAACAGGGAACGGATAGGCTAAACTGAAAAATACGTAGACACAGAAATCAAAGGCTTGCCAGCCCTAGTTCACCCCTAACACCAGCATCATGAAAACCTACATCAGTATCCTTTCACTCCTCGCTTTCGGCGCATCACAGAGCCACGGTGTGCTCCTCGCCTACGAACCCTTTGACGACATTGCTGGCACTACGGTTCCCAGCAACATGCCAATCCTCGCGGGCTCCTCCAGCACTGATGCAGTGACCAGTGGCTCGTTAACCTCCCCCAGCGGCTTAGAGCCATCTCAAGACAACAAGTTCAGCCTCACGGCGGGTGGTAATGTAACCTACGGGCTCAGCTTCACCCCCACCGGCAGCTCAACTGGCGACACCGTCTATTATTCGTTCCTGTTCGAACTTACCGACCTGTCCAGCCTTGCGACATCCAGCACCAACGGCCCGATATTAACACTGAGCACCGGGACCACCAAGCAAGTGGGCGCATTCAGCGTTGCCCTGGACGCCGACAATTCCAGCGCCTTTAATATTGGCTTTGATGCCTCCAATAAAGGCATCGGCGGCGGAGCCGTGGTCGACACCACCGAGTATCTGGCCAACACGACCTACTTCATAGTCGTCGCCTACACCCCCGAGGGTGGACTAAGCGGCTCTGGCAGCCTCTGGGTGAACCCGGACAGCTCCAGCTTCGGCACAGAAACCGCGCCAACGGTAACCCTCTCAGATGCCGGTGGCTACGCCGCAGACATTGCGACCCTTCTGCTGGACAAACAATACTCGGCAACACCCGGCTTTAACGTGGACGAAATTCGTGTGGGCACGAGCTGGGCCGATGTCACGCCAGCTACGGTTCCCGAGCCCGGCCACTATGCCATGCTGCTCGGCACCGCGACGCTCGGCCTGCTTTACATCCGCCGCCGCAAATAAACTTTTCTCACATCTCGTTGCACCAGATCACCAGTGGGCATGCTGCCACTGGTGATTTTTGCATATAGAAATTCGTCTTCAGCAGAAATGCCTCTCCAGCATTTACCCCAATCACAAACCAATGGATGCAACTGCACGTTGCCTAAAAGTGTCTGTCCAGCGGGACGCAGGTTGGGAAAATCATTGCCATGTGTGAAGTGGAGGACTTATTCAACCTGCATGCCCAGTGACTCTTTCCTGCCGACACCAAAACGCCACATTCCGAAGTGGCCGTTCTGGTTAGGCGATGTACTCCTCGTCGGAACCGGCATTGCGCTGGCCTTCTCGCAAGGCGCTCCGCTATCGCCCTTGGCGATGGCCTGGGTCGTAATTTCCATTGTCAGTGGCGCGGTGCTAGCCTGTGCTCCTTTCGTCGTGGAGTTTGTCGTCAACGCCAAAGGTGGCGGGAGCGGCGATTACGCCGAAGTCCGCAACAAAGTCCTCAAGCTGGAATTCCGCCTCGCCGAACTGGAGCTCAATGGCGGTGGCGCGCCTGAATCTGCCCGCATCGCCCAGAGTCGCTACTCGCGTTTTACCGAAGACGAAGATGATCTCGGCGTAGGCACAGTCACCAAGCAGCCCAAGGCCGAAACGCCGATCGAAGAAACCAAGCCACAAGCATTGAAATTCGGGCCGACCGGTGCTGCCCTCGTGGGTCGCGGCCCCTCCCAGCCAACGACTTCCGGCGTGTCCCCTGAAGATCCCGAGCCGATTGCTGAATCCGCACCATCCAAGCCCAAGAGCAAGCCCCCTTTCCGCATTCAAAAAGCACCTGTGATCGAGGAGCCCGACGAGCACGACTACGGCGAGCCAGACGAAGATTTACCCACCAGCCTGGATGACATCGGCCCCGCTGAAAAACGCGATCCCAAACACCTGCGCAAGGCCCTTGACCAAGCCCGCAAGGAAGCTGGCTCCAAGGCCGTCTCCCGCCTCATCCGCGGCGGCAAAAGCTAGCCAGCATTCCGCTGGACCGGCAGATTTTTGCACGGCAAACCTTTTGGCAGACAGCCGTAGCCCGAGAAGGCAAATTCCTCCTTGCAGGCATTTGATTGGAGCAGTCGAAGATATGTCAAAGGCTGTCAAAATTCAGTTAGACCAATCGGTCAATTGAGCATAGACGTTGACCCCTTCATTAAATTGAACGTCATCACTTTACAATGAAGCAACGCCAGCTCACCCTGCTATTACTTACGTTTTCGGTGCTCATGCTCGAACTTACGCTAATCCGTTGGATCGCAGCGCAAATTCGCATAGCCGCCTATTTTCCCAACCTGGTGCTCATTGCCGCCTTTTTCGGCATGGGCTTGGGCTGCCTGCGCCAGTCGAAGCGTTCGCTGTTTTGGTTGTTCCCCGTCGGCCTGCTGCTGCTGACCGTTCTCGTGAGCCTGGGCAGCCACATAGCCTTCACCGCCAAGGGCAGCAGCGAGCACTTTTGGCTGCTATATTACAACCTCCCCGAGGACGCCCCCGTCATCAACAACATCCTGGCGCCACTTGGTATCATTTTCCTACTCGTTGCCATCGTCTTTATGCCGTTGGGTCAGGCCGTGGGCAAAATTCTCGATGAGTGCCAGAAAGCCAACCAGACGCTTATTGGCTATGCGTTCGACCTTGGGGGCTCACTGATCGGCGTGGTCCTGTTTACCCTGCTCTCGCTTTGGCAGACGTTTCCTTGGCTTTGGTTCACACTGGCCATGACACCGGTCGCACTGCTCCTACACCGCCAGTATGCGAAGCAAGGCATCTACGCGGCGCTGGTTGCGGTGATCGTGCTGGTGGTTATAAAGGCTGAAACCGCAGATGCCTACAGCCCCTACTATGCTCTGCAAACTTATGAGCAAAACGCAGACAACGGGCAGGTGCTCGGGCGTCCGGTGCTCACCAACGGCTCACTACACCAAGTAATGCTCCCCCTACAGCGCACAGAGGGCGTCAGCTCCGCGTATGCTGACAAGGCATTCGCTGGATTCCAGTATCCTTACAGCTTGCTGAAGCAAAAGCCGAAGCGCGCGCTAGTCCTAGGTGCTGGCACTGGTAACGACGTATCCATGCTGCTCATGCTCGGGGTCGATCACATTGACGCCGTGGAAATAGATCCGCAGATTCTCGCTTATGGTAGGGAGCTCCACCCGGACCAACCATACAGCGACCCGCGCGTGACGCCACACACCGAAGACGCCCGCTCTTTCCTCAACCACAGTCAGGAAAAATATGACGTTATCATCTTCGGCACCCTCGACTCGATGACCCGCCTGTCCGCGCTCTCCAATGTGCGCCTGGACAACTTTGTTTACACCCGTGAATCCATCGAATCCGCCAAGCGACTCCTCGCAGATGACGGCGGCTTGATCTTACACTTCATGGTCTCTGATGCCCACATCAGCAGCAAAATCATCGCGATGATCACAGAGACCTTTGGAGAGTTTCCCGTTATCAATGCGGGCGAATTCCGACTCTTTAACCAGTCCTTTATGGCTGGCCCGGCCTTTGCCCACGTGGCGCCCGAGATGCGCAAACAGCAGACCCAACAATACCTCGATCTCACCACCAACACCAAGCTCGACATCCCCACCGACGACTGGCCTTACCTCTACGTAACGGAACGCGGGATCAGCCCGTTTTACCTGAAGATGATCGCCGTTGTGCTCTTCATTTCCATCGTGCTCTTCGTAATCGCCACGCCACGTGAGCCCGGACAAAAAGGCCTCCTACGAACCTTCGATGCGCCCATGTTCCTCTTTGGCGCGGCCTTCCTGCTGCTCAACACGAAATCCGTCACTGAAATTGGCCTGCTATGGGGTAATACCTGGATGACGAATTCCATCGCCTTTGCCTCGATTCTGCTACTCTTGCTGATCAGCACGCTGGTATTCGCCTACAAGCCATTCAACGAAAAGGCCTGCTTCATCTTACTGTTCCTCACTCTGGCCGCGCTTTACCTGGCACCGCTCAGCGCCTTGCTGGGCGTCTCCACCGGGCTCAAGCTTGCGGGATCCATCGTCTTCATTGGCGCGCCATTTTTCTTTGCTGGCGCCTGCTTTGCGGCGGTCTTCAAAGGGCGCACAGATGTTGCTTCCGGCCTCGGCTGGAATGTTATCGGCGCTCTCTGCGGAGGACTGCTCGAATACATCAACATGCTCACCGGCTTCAAGGCGCTCTACCTGTTAGTGCTGACATTCTACCTGATCGCCTTCCTCCTTTACCTGCGCGAAGAGAAAGCCACGGCAAATTCAGCAGTAAAAGTTTAAACTCCCTATCCTTGCGTCCGGCGTGAAGATCAATACGCTGTGATTCATGTCCAATCCGATCTTTCGTTTCTGGGTCCTCATCGCGTTACTCGCTACCAGCTCTGTTTGGGGGCAAACCGAAGGGCGTAAAACCGCGGTTTTCGTCAACAATCTGGCAGGCGTCGAGCTCGCCAGCAAAGCCAACGCCCTGGAGTCACTCCTCGCGGCCAACCTCAATGGTCAGGGCTTCAATGTCATCAGTCGGCAAGAGGTGGCGAATTCCCTCGCGCAAGATCCGAGCGTGGAAGACCTCGGTCGCGCGCTGGCCACAAGCTCCTCGGCCCTTCGCCTGGCGCAGACCTTGGGCGCGGATTACCTGCTGGTCGCCAACATCGTCTCCTACGGCCAACGCAACGTGAAATACCGTGGCTACGACATCGCCACGGCCAACACCACCTACACTCTGCGCGTCTCCTACGGCCTGCTGGAAGCCAGTGGCGGCGCGGGCCTCGTCGGCGAGGAAATTTCCGTTTCCGAAACACTCCGCGACGATGAAAACATCGAGATTGTCGACACAGATTTGCTCAACGGCCTGATCACCGATGCCGCCGCGCTCATCGCGGAGAACGCCAAGGAAGAAGCTGGTCTGGGCAACATTCCAGTCGCCCCGGAACCCGCCGCACCGGTCGGATTTGCGATCACGCCGCGCCTGCAGGACATCGCGGTGCCCAACGTGATCATCGACGAGGACAACGTCGTGACGCTGTCTGCGGAGAAATTTCCCATCGAGGCAATTGGCGTCAATGTCGAGCTCGATGGCGTCGTCCTCGGCAGCGCGCCGGGCACCTTCCAAGCCCGCCCGGGGCTCCACCAACTGCGCCTCACCCGCGACGGCTTCAGCTCCTGGGAGCGCAACGTGAATCTCTACGACGGCTTTGTGCTCGTGGCGCAGCTGAACTTCTCCGCCGACGGCCTCCAGCAGTGGCAGGAGATGAGTGAATTCCTGCAAGCCCTGCAAAATGACCGCCAATTGACCGACGCCGAAGCGGAGGAAATTCGCGGCAAAGCCGAGGCGCTGCGCCAGAGCGGTTTCCGTGTGGACACGAACCAGGCACCGAGCTTCATTTACCAAAACAGCTTGTGGGGCAACCCCTTCCCGGTCCCCCTCGAAGTTGTCGAATAAAACGTGCTTTCGAATCGTTTGAACAACATGAAAAAGCTGATTCCATTCATTTGCCTGATGACCGCCACCGTGCTGGCACCCTCGCTTCCCGCTAAGGTGACGATAAAAGATGGCGAGTCCGCGCCAGCCGTCGTGCCCGTCACGGGCTCGGTCAACGCGATACCGACCAGAATCCAGTGGGAATACAAGACCGAGTATTACCAGCAGCTCAGTGAAAAACGGCTCAATGATTTCGGCAAGCAAGGCTGGGAGTTGGTTGGGTTTTCCACGAATCAGGACCGCAACCAAAACGTGTCCTACTCCTACGTTTTCAAACGCCCCAAACAAATCGCGCCCCAATAAAAATTCTTTCGAATAAACGCCGGCTTGGCGTCGTTAAACCGACTATGAAACCGATCTTTGCCCTACTCGCCCTCGTGGCGTCCGCTGCCCTTTCCCACGCCGCCAAGCCCACGTTGGCGATCCCGCCGGTGCAGGTAAACACCGCCCTGCAGAGCGAGAGCTCCGCCGACCGCGCCGCGCTGCCACAGTTTGTCGCCTCGCTCCAGTCCAGCCTCGGCAGTGCCTTTGGCGAGACGGGTAAATTCGCCGTCATCAGCCGCACGGACATGAAGTCCCTCATCGATGAGCAGACCCTCGGCCAGTCTGGCAACCTAGACCCCGACACCGCCGCTGCCCAAGGTAAAATCGCAGGCGCGCAATACGTGCTCGTGGTCAACGTGACCAATTTCACCGCCGTGCAGGAGAAGGCGCACTTCAGCGCCATCGGCCGCGACCAGACCCGCAACATCGTTTACCTAACCGCCGACGCTAAGCTCTACGATTCCAGCACTGGAGCCCTCACCGCCAGCAGCAGCACTACCGTCGACAGCTCCCGCACGGATAATTATTTCTCCTACGGCCTGCGCGAAGGCAGCTTGAACAACGTCCTCTTCAACGAGGTCGCCCAAGTCGTGGCCGCCGACATCGCCGTCCAAATTACAGCCGATCTTTTCCCCGCCAAAGTCGTCGCCAAGACCGGCAAGCAGATCACCATCAACAAGGGCTCGGCCCACGGATTTAATCATGATGGGAAGACCATGAGCATTTACGCGGTCGGCGAAGAAATGACTGACCCCGACACCGGCGAATCCCTCGGCCAGGAAGAAGTCTTCCTCGGCACAGCCCACATCCTCCGCCAGGACGAACGCCTGACTATTGCCATCCTCCAAGATGACAACGGCGTCGAGCGCGGCCACATCGTACGGGTGGAATAAGAGAGAGAGTTTAACCTAAAGCACAGTCTGCTTTATGGAGTGCGCCAGCCCTCTGGCGCTTTCAGCATTTTCAACCCGGTTGGTATCTGGAGCAAAACGTAGCTGTGTGGATTCTATTTGAGCTCCCGCAAAATTCTAAAGCGCCAGAGGGCTGGCGCACTCCATAACTCGACCAACATAAAACGAAGTAGCGCAGGTTTCCCGCCTGTGCTACTTGCTACTCCCCGTTAAACGAGAGCACGATCCGCCGGGAATGCTGCATGTCGCGATGCTCCCAGAGGAAGACGCCTTGCCACGTGCCAAGGCACAACCGGCCGTCAACAAACGGAATCACCTCGGACGTACGCGTGAGGGCCATTTTGATGTGGCTCGTCATGTCGTCCGGGCCTTCGAGCGTGTGCGTATAGTTTGGGTCGTCCTCGGGGACGAGTTTGTCCATGAAGTAATGCAGGTCCGCACGCGCTGACGGGTCGGCGTTCTCCATGATCACGAGGCTACAGCTGGTGTGCTGACAGAAAACCGTCACCGTGCCCGCCTGCAGGCCGGATTGGCGCAGGGCGGCTGCTATGTCGCTGGAAATTTCGTAAGTGCGGCGCCCACTGGTCCGCAGTGTGATCGTCTGGGTAAAATTAGGCATTCTGCACGGAATTACCCATCGGGATTGCGTATTTTGCGCATTAATTTGCCCGCCTCGTTCGTCAGGAAGGTGCGCGGCAGGTGCTGGGAGAAAAAGCACATCAATTTGTTCATGAATCCGGCAATCACGTGCTTCTGTTGCTTCTCGATCGCGGCAAGGCACGTATCGACAACGAGTTGCGTGCTCGTCATGCCCGGAGGGTTGTCGCCAAAGCCCGCAGCCTTGAAGAAATTGGTCTCCGTCGGCCCCGGACAAACGACAATCGTATTCACCTTAGTATCCTTGAGGTCATTACCCAAGGCCTGGCTCCAGTTGAAGACAAAGCTCTTCGTAGCGCCATAAACCGACAGCACCGGCGTGGGCTGAAAAGCCGCCGTGGAAGCAATCGTCATGACCGTGCCGCCGCGCTCCAAAAGCTGCGGCAAGAGCAGCTGTGTCAGGTGGACCACTGCGCGGACATTGAGGTCGACCACCATGAGCTGCTTGTCCACCGGGATATCCTGCGCAAGTCCATAAGCGCCTACCCCGCTGTTATTTACGAGCAGCACTTGGCCGGCCCCGGCGTTGAGCTTGAGCCACTCCAAAACCTTCACCCCAGCGTCAGCCACGGCGGAAGGCTGAGAGAGGTCGGCGGCCACGTGGGTGAGTACGCCTTCAGCGAAATTATTTTCCGGTTCCGACCGAGAAATGTTGCATATCTTGGCGGACGGGTTTAATTTTGCAATCGCATCAATGAGACCACGACCAATTCCAGAAGAACCGCCCGTCACAATGACGGCGGTATATTTTTGTACGGCACGGGATAAGCTATCGTTGTTCATGCAGGGAACCTTGCGTTCTAGGCCTAGTCTAAGAGTTCAGACACAGCCTGATTGCGTAGAGTAATTTTATCAGTGCTCCTTTACTGGAGCGAAAACCAAAGAACCACAAACGGAAAATGCCAATGAATACCAAAGAAGTCATCATAAGCGGCGTTCACCTCGATCTCACGGATTCGCTGAAGCGAATTGTGAAGGAAAAGGCTGAGAAACTCTTTATCCACGAAGAGCGCATTATTCGACTTCGCGTGGAGCTCGAGACCAACAGTCACAAGGGCAACCAGGATGAATTCATTGCGAAAGGACACATCGAAATCAACGGCCCTCCCATGGTCGTTTCCGACTCCAGCGACGATCTCTATAAGTCGATCGACGGCATGATCAACAAACTCGACCGCAAGCTGCGCCGCCGCGCACGCCTCATGAAGGTGAAGCGCAAGAACAAGCACGGCGTCGAGATCCCTGCCGACCTTCCAAAAGTGGAAGTCGCCTGACCTACGCAACTATTCCCAGCGAATTCATGGCCCGTCGTTATACCGGCGGGCCTTTTTTATTCAGGAAAACTACGCGTCGCCCAACTTGGCCTGGGCAATCGCCGCATCGCGCAGGCCCTCCAGCGGGCCAATTCCTTTTTTGCGGCCCAGTACGTTGATCAACCAGATAATCGGGACAACCCACTTCGGAAAACCCGCCTGCCGCATATCCACCACCTGGCGCACCCGCGTAGCCCGCCCGTTTTTTCGGACTTCCAGCGTGTAAATTTCATCCACGTGCCCGCCCATTTCCCGCGGAAAGTGCCGCAGCGCCAAACGTTGAAACGGCTCCAGCGCGCGCACCTCAACATCCGTCACCTGCTCGCGGCTCATTTTAAACGTCGCCACAAAGCGGTCTCCTTGCCGCAGCTCACGCCCCAAGCTGGGGCAGCTCACGCATTTCGGGTTCCACAGCTCCATGTACTCGGCATAGCGCAGCATCTCCCAAACCGGCTCTGGGGGCAGCTCGATGTCGATGCAGTCTCGTAGGATCATGGCGGCGGTGAACGATTCAGCTTGAAAGAATGTCCACCAATACATTGTAGATATTTTTGCCGCTCGCAACCGCGAACACGGTCCATTAATCAATCCCACCATGCCTTTTTACGAGTTTTACTGCCCGGAAAACCACACCCAATACACTTTTTACGCCCGTAGCCTCAAACACGCGGGCAAGACGCCCCGCTGCCCGGACAACCCCGAGTGGCCCATGCAGAAGCAGGTTTCGCAATTTTCATTCGTCAAAGCATTCGGCGTGGAGGGCGACCCCGCGCTCGATGACTCCAAATACGACGACCCGCGCTACGAACAGGCCATCAACGAGCTGGAGCGCGAATTTCAGAGCATGGATGAGAATAACGTCAGCCCGGAGCAGCTCGGCCACCTCATGCGCAAGGTGGGCGAAGTCACCGGTGAAGCCCTGCCCCCAGCACTGCGCGAAATGGCGGCCCGCCTCGAACGCGGCGAAGACCCCGACAAGCTGGAGGAAGAATACGGCGACGACCTCGACGCCGACCCGATGAGCGTCGTTGACGGCAGGGGCAAAAAGTTGCTCCAGCGCTTGAAAGGCCCCCGCAAAGACGAGACTGTTTACGAAATCGAGGACTACCTGGATTAATTGATCACCATGGAAACCTACGCCAAGCTCACCGCCGCCCTAAAAAACACCGCCCTGCTCGACGCCACATCTGGCATTCTCGGCTGGGATGAGCAGGTCAATCTCCCGCCCGGCGCCGCCGAGCTCCGCGCACAGCAAAACGCCGCGCTAGCTGAGGTCATCCACCGCGAGTTTACCCGCCCGGAAATCGCCCAATGGCTCACCGAACTGGAAGGCGCGGAGCTCGATCCCGACGCCGCCTGCGTAGTCCGCGAAACCCGCCGCGAGTACGACCGCGCCGCCAAGCTCCCCGCCGACTTTGTCCGCCGCAAAACTGAAGCCGCCAGCGCTGGCTACCACGCCTGGACCGAGGCTCGCAAAAACAGCGATTTCTCCCAGTTCGCTCCCATGCTCCAAAAACAGCTGGACCTCGCCCGCGAGGAGGCTGGTTACCTGGGCTGCGCTGACAATGCCTACGACTACTGGATCGACCGTTTCGACCCCGGTATGACCTCGGCGGTGTTCACCGATCTTTTCAATGAGATGCGCACGCCGCTGCGCGACTTAGCCGAGGCCGTCCTCGCCGCCCCGCGCCAGGCCGACGTTTCGATTTTCAAAGGCTTCCCCGTCGATCAACAGGAAACCTTCCTGCGCGAAGTCCTTGAGCGCATCGGCTTCGACTTCAACCACGGCCGCCTCGATACAGCCATCCACCCGTTCTGCGGTGGCAGCAGCTGGGACACCCGCCTAACCACGCGCTTCTTCCCGGACAACCCGCTCGACTCGCTGTTCAGCGCCATCCACGAAGCCGGCCACGGAATGTATGAGCAAGGGCTCCGCATCGGCAACCCGGGCTGCTTCGGCCTGCCGCTCAGCGAAGCCATCGGCATGGGCGTCCACGAATCGCAAAGCCGCATGTGGGAAAACCAGGTCGCGCGCAGCGAAGCCTTCTGGACCTTCTACGAGCCGCGCTACCGCGAAGTCTTTGCCGCGCAGTTGAAGGACGTCTCCTCGGAAGACCTCCGCCTGGCGATCAACGCCGTACAGCGCCAGCCGATCCGTGTCGATGCCGATGAGGTGACTTATAACTTGCACGTCATCCTGCGCTTCGAAATCGAGCGCGCGCTCTTTGCGGGCGACCTCGATGTAGCTGGCGTCCCGGCCGCGTGGAACGAGCTCAGCCAAGACCTGCTGGGCTTCACGCCGGAAACCTTCGCTCAAGGCTGCCTGCAAGACGTCCACTGGTCCGAAGGCTTCTTTGGCTACTTCCCGAGCTATGCATTGGGCAACGTGCTCGCCGCGCAGCTTTGGAACGCCGCCAATGCCGACTTGCCCAACCTGCAAACCGAATTCGCCACCGGCGACTTCAGCGCGCTGCTAAACTGGCTCCGCGACAAGGTCCACCGCCACGGCAAACGTTTTGGCACACGCGAACTCATCCGCCAGTCCATTGGCGAGGAAATCTCACCCGCCCCACTCATCGCCTATCTGCAAGAACGCTACGGCGCGCTTTACGGAGTTGGCTAATGGTAGGCGACTACATCGGACGCCTAGCACCCACCCCTACCGGGCGTTTACACCTGGGCCACGCACGCACGTTTCATACTGCTTGGAAGCGTGCCCGTGAAGCCAACGGCGTCCTCATCTACCGCGACGAAGACATCGATACTTTGCGATGCAAAGCTGAGTTCTCTCAGGGCGCAATGAAAGACCTGCGCTGGCTGGGTCTTAATTGGGATGCCGGACCCGACATCGGCGGACCAAATGCGCCCTACCAACAAAGCCAGCGTACCGAGCGCTACCTCGATGCGTGGCACCGCTTGAAAAACGGAGGCTGGATTTACCCAAGCACGCATTCACGCAAGCAACTGCGAGAAGCGACCGAGTCCGGCTTCGCCCGGCAGTCCCCCATCAACGAAGACGAGCAAGACAGTGAAGCAATTTTCCCTGAGTCTTGGCGGCCGGAAAAAGGCATTGGCCAAGACGCGACTGAGCCCGGCGATTTCAACTGGCGTTTCCGCGTGCCCGACGGCGAGGTCATCACCTTCGAAGACGGATACTTTGCAACGCAAAGCTTCACGGCCGGCGAAGACTTCGGCGACTTCCTCGTATGGCGCCGGGACGGCGTTCCCGCCTATGAGCTCGCCGTCGTCGTGGACGACATCGCAATGGGCATCACCGAGGTCGTGCGCGGCGCGGACCTGCTCCGCTCGACTGCCCGGCAACTACTCATCTACCGCGCACTGAGTGCCAAGCCTCCAGCGTTTTACCACTGCCCACTCGTGCGCGATGAGAGCGGCCAACGCCTCGCCAAGCGCAGCGAGAGCCTTAGCCTACAAGCCCTGCGCGAAAGCGGCAAGACAGCCTCCGATCTACAAGCATAAAAAGGGCGACTCAACACGAGCCGCCCTTCGAAAAAACTTTGTGATGCAGCCTAGCGATTCGCTTCGGCAATCTTCTGCGCTCGCATAGAAAGCTCTGATGCAAGGAACGCGTGCTCCTGCGTCATGGCGTTTTCCGTGCGGTTCAGGCTATCGAGAATCAACTGGCCGAAGAATGGGAAACCAACCTCACCGGTGACGCGCAGTTCCTGATCACCTTCCTGGTCACACAGGATGATGATGTTGCCTTCGTTCGAACGACCGTTGTCGAAATACTTCCGAATTTCGATGGTGCCCTTCGTGCCGGTGATGAAGCTGCGACCGTCGCCCCAACCACGCGCGCCCTTCGGCGAGAACCAATTGACGCGTGAGAAGCAGGAAACGCCGTTGTCGAGCTTGAGCACGGCTTCACCGATGTCTTCCAAGCCCGGTGTGTCCTGGTTGTGCAGGTTATCCACGCGGGCATGCACGACTTCGCCGCTCTTCTGGCGTGTGTAGTGTAGGAACTGGTCGAACTGGTGCGAAGCGATGTCCGTCAGGATGCCGCCGTATTGCTCCTTGTCGAAGAACCACTCAGGACGGCTCGGCTTGTTGAGGCTGTGCGGACCGAAGATTTCCATGTGGACGATGTCGCCGATGGCACCGTCTTGGATCAATTGGTCAACATACCAAGCCGACTCCACGTGCACGCGCTCGGAGTAGTAAACCATGTACTTCTGGCCGGTGCGCGCGGCGACTTCGCGAGCCGTAGCGAGCTGCTCAAGCGTGGTGAAGGGGCACTTGTCCGTCAGGTAGTCCTTGCCAGCTTCCATGACCTTGCAGCCCAACGGACCACGCAAGTTCGGAATTGCAGCGGCGGCGACCATATGGACCGAGTCATCTTCCAGAATCGCGTCGAGCGAGTCGACGACCTTGGCTTCCGGGTGGTCCTTGAGAAAGACATCGATCTTGTCCTGATTGACTGCTGGATTTGGTTCGTAGATGTATTTCAACACCGCGCCCGCCTCGGTGAGGCCATTGACCTCGCCCATGATGTGACCGTGGTCGAGGTGCGTCGCAGCGATGACATACTCGCCCTTTTCGACGACCGGCTTGGGCTTGGCCGCCGTGGGCGCGTAATTCATTCCGTCTTTAGACATGATGCTTTGCGATACAAAGTTAGTTGCCGTAGGTGCCAGCGAGATTGGCCGGACCAGTCTCTTTCACCTCTTTCACGTGAGTCGACTCAGCGATGAGCTTCTTCAAGTGCGCTTCGTAAGCTTCGCCATCGAGCGGCAGCTTGAGCGTCGTATCGGTGAAGCTCGAGTAGAGCATGCTGTTGGCGAGCTCAACGGAGTTGATGCCTTCAGCGGCCGGAGCAATCAGCTCGGCACCATTGAGGATCGCGTCGACGAAGTTCTTCATGATGCCGATGTGCTGCTCGCCAAACCCCTGAGTCGGAATGGAAATTTCCCATGTCGACGGCTTGGCGAAACCTTGGTCTGTTTCATTCGAGAATTCGGTGCTCTGCTTTTCGTTGCGAGTCCACTTAATACCTTCGCCTTCGATGATCACCTTGCCTTGCTCGGCGGCAACTTCCAGGCGGTTAGTGCCAGGAGCTTCACCAGTGGTGGTAATGAAGACGCCGGTGGCGCCATTTTCATACTTCAGATAAGTCGTCACATCGTCTTCCACTTCGATGTCGTGGAAGCGGCCAATCTGGCAGTAGGAACGTACTTCAACGGGCATGCCAAAGAGCCACTGCAAGAGGTCCAGCTGGTGCGGGCACTGGTTGAGCAGCACACCGCCGCCTTCACCACCCCAGGTAGCACGCCAGCCGCCGGAAGCATAGTATTGCGCAGTGCGGAACCAATCAGTGATGATCCAGTTGACGCGGTTGATCTTACCCAGTTGACCGGAAGTGATCAGCTCGCGCAGCTTGATGTAACGCGGGTCGGTGCGTTGGTTGAACATCGCTGCGAAGACAACGTCTTTGTTCGTGTGCGCGGCGATCAGGCGCTCGCAGTCGGCCTTATGCACGGAGATCGGTTTTTCCACCAAGGTATGAACACCAGCTTCCAGCGCAATGATGCCCAGCGTGGTGTGCGAGTAGTGAGGCGTCGCAATGATCACGGCATCTATTTCGCCGCTCTTAATCATCTCTTCGCCGCACGAGAAATGCTTTTGATCCTTGTAGGATTCAAGACGCTTGTCGTCGTTGTCGCAAACCGCGGCCAACTTAGCGCCGGGGACTTTGCCTTCGATGATGTTTTTAGCATGGGCCGAGCCCATGTTACCAAGGCCGATAATGCCTATCTTGACTTCTTTCATGACTAACTGAGGGTCTTAGGTTTCGCTGTAAGGTTATGAGGGAATTTCAAAGCCGAAGAAGTTGGCTGCGTTGTTATAGCAGATGTCTTTCACCATTGGTGCGTAGAGGTCCCAATCGTTCGGGATCAGGCCCTGCTCCACATCGTTGCCGATGAGGTTGCACAGAATGCGGCGGAAATACTCGTGGCGCGGGTAGCTGAGGAAGCTGCGCGAGTCCGTGAGCATGCCGACGAATTTGCTCAGCAGGCCGAGGTTGGACAGCGTGTTCATCTGCAGCTCCATGGCTTCCTTCTGGTCGAGGAACCACCAGCCGCTGCCGAACTGAATCTTGCCCGCGATGGAGCCGTCCTGGAAGTTGCCGATCATCGTGCCCATCAGGTAATTGTCCGACGGGTTCAGATTGTAGATGACCACCTTGGGCAACGTGTCGTCCATGTCGAGGCGATCGAGGTAACGGCTCAGCGCGACGCCCTGCGGGTAGTCGCCGATGGAGTCGAAACCGGTGTCCGGCCCAATCTGATTAAACAGGCGCGTGTTGTTGTTGCGCATCGCACCCACGTGGAGCTGCTTGGTCCAGCCCTTCTCGGAGTCGAGTTGGCCGAAGTAAACCATCAGCGTGCTTGCAAACTGATCCGCCTGCTCGCTGGTCACAGACTTGCCACTGCGTGCGGCATCAAAGATCGAGGCGGCAGTCGCATCATCCACGAAGTCGCAGAAGCACTTTTCCAAACCGTGGTCGGACAAACGGCCGCCCAGCGAGTGGAAGAAATCATGACGCTGCTTGAGCGCATCCTTGAGGCCCGAGAAGCTGCCGGTATCGATGCCGGAAACTTCCGCCAGCTTGTCGCACCAGGTATTGAAGTTTGCGGTGTCGGCGATCTTCAGCGCCTTGTCGGGGCGGAAGGTCGGATACATGCCGGTGGTGACGTTCGGGTCCTTCGCAGCGGCCACGTGGTGCTCCAGCGTGTCGGTCGGGTCGTCCGTCGTGCAGACCACCTTCACGTCGAACTTCTTCAAGATGCCGTTGGCGGAGAAATCATCCTGCGCGAGTAAGGTATTGGCTTTTTCCCAAATCGCAGGCGCGGTCTTTTCGCTGATGAGGTCATCGATGCCGAAGTAACGCACGAGCTCCAGGTGGCTCCAGTGGTAAAGCGGATTGCGCAGCGTGGCGGGCACCGTCTTACACCAAGCCATGAACTTGTCGTAGTCATCGGCATCGCCGGTGATCAGCTTTTCGTCGACGCCATTCGTGCGGAGTGCGCGCCACTTGTAGTGGTCACCGCCGAGCCAAATGTCCGCAATGTTGCGGAAGCGGCGATCCTGCGCGACGTCTTCCGGCGGCAGGTGGCAGTGATAGTCGATGATCGGGTTGTCTTTCGCGACCTCGTGATACAAGCGCTTAGCGGTATCGGTTTGCAGGATAAAGTCGTCGTGGATAAAGCTCATGATGAGAAGTGTGAAGGTGAATAAGTATGTAAGTGTATAGGTTAGTTACGGCTTACGCACCTACACACATTCGAACCAATGTTAGATCGTCATCGCTGCGTAACCACCATCGACGAGCAGCTCGTGCCCGGTGATAAACGAACCGGCGTCTGAAGCGAGTAGCAGCGTGGCACCAATCAACTCCTTGGCTTCGCCGAAGCGCTTCATCGGCGTGTGGCCCATGATCTGCGCAACGCGCTCTTCCGTGAGCACCTTCTTGTTTTGCTCGGCAGGGAAGAAGCCCGGCACCAGCGTGTTGACACGGATGTTTTGCGGGGCCCATTCACGGGCGAGGTTCTGCGAAAGGTTGTGCACGGCGGCCTTGGAAGCCGAGTAAGTGAACACGCGCGAAAGCGGCTTAACGCCCGACATCGAGCCGACGTTGATCATGCTGCCGCCCTGCCCGCGCTCCACGAAGTAACGGCCAAACACCTGGCAGGCGAAGAACACTGCCTTCGTATTCACGTCCATGATGCGGTCGTATTCTTCCTCTTGGATTTCAAGGAACGGCGTAGGGCTGTTGACACCTGCGCCATTGACGACGATGTCCACTTGGCCGCTCTTCTTGAGCACGCGCTCCAGCAAATCTTCGAGCGCGTCCTTCGAACCGACGTCGCACTTTTCAAAGTAGCTCACACCGTGGAAAGCGTGAATCTTGTCGAGGCGAGCTTGCGCCTTTTCTTCGTTGCGGCCAACCAGCACCACGGTTGCGCCAGCGCCGGCAAGGCCCTCGGCCATCGCGCCGCAGAGTTCACCCGTGCCGCCAATGACGACAGCTACTTTGCCCTGCAAAGTGAATAGTTCGTTCAGGTATTCTGACATAATAAAGTGTGTAAGTGTGTAAGTTAGTAAGTGTGTAGGTCGTCACGAAAAACTTTCGCACATACGCACCTACACACTTTCAAACGTGGTTCACTAGCGATCAACGCGTGCGCCGCCACCGCCCACGATCTTAGCCACTTCCTTCTTGCTCGCCATAGTGGTGTCGCCGGGAGTGGTCATCGCCAGCGCGCCATGCGCGGCGCCGTAGTCGACGGCTTGCTGCGGGCATCCGCTGTCGAGGAAGCCGTAGATCAGGCCACTGGCAAAGCTGTCGCCGCCGCCTACGCGGTCCATGATTTCAAGCGCCGGGTAGGGCTTCGATTCGTAGAACTCGCCGTCGTGCCAGGCAATCGCGCCCCAGTCGTTGATAGTGGCGGTCTTCACTGCGCGCAGCGTCGTGGCCGTGGCCTTGAAGTTCGGGAACTCCTTAACCGCGGTCTTGATCATGTTCTTGAACGCATCGATTTCGATGTGAGAAATATTTTCGTCCACGCCTTCAACTTCAAAACCGAGGCAAGCCGTGAAGTCTTCTTCGTTTCCGATCATCACGTCGACATACTTGGCGATTTCGCGGTTCACTTCCTGGCAACGCGCGTGGCCGCCGATCGCCTTCCACAGGGACGGACGGTAGTTAAGGTCGTAAGAAACGATGGTGCCGTATTTCTTCGCGGCCTTCACGGCTTCGATCACGGTCTCCGGGCAGGTGTCGCTGAGGGCCGCATAGATGCCGCCGGTGTGGAACCAGCGTGCGCCGAGCTTGCCGAAAATGTGATCCCAGTCAACGTCGCCGGGCTTCATCTGACTGGCGGCGGTGAGGCCACGGTCCGGGCAACCGACCGCGCCACGAATACCGAAGCCGCGCTCGGTGAAGTTGAGGCCGTTGCGCACTTCGCGGCCAATGCCGTCGTATTCCTTCCACTGGATGAAGTCGGTGTCGACGCCGCCCTGCAGAATGAAGTCTTCGATCAGGCGACCGACGGGATTATCTGCAAACGCCGTCACAACGGCCGTCTTCAAGCCAAAGCAACGGCGCAGGCCGCGGGCCACGTTGTATTCGCCGCCGCCTTCCCAAGCGGTAAATTGGCGGGCGGTGTGGATGCGACCTTCGCCCGGGTCGAGGCGAAGCATCACTTCGCCGAGTGAAATTTCATCGTAAACGCATTCTGAGGCGGGACGTAGTTCTATGGCCATGGTAGTTAGTGTGTGGGTATATTGGAGGGTTAATTTTTCATTTGGGATATGAACGTCTCGGCTTCCTCAATCGCGGTATTCATTTCGTCGATGAGGGCTGCGACGTCACGCTCGACCGTGGTCACCTCGTTCTTGAGTGACGCGATGGCGCGGGCGTTTAAATTATGCTTCAGGAAAAGCACCTGATCGCCAAAGGCAGTGAGCACGGGATCCATCTTGGCCTCGGCACGCGTCATGGCGTTGATCAGGCGCGAATATTCGCGGCGGGTTTGGCGGAGCTGCGTTTCGCTGGCACGGCGGAGGTCGTCGCGTGAATAGTCGTCGAGCTCGCTCTCCCATTCCTTGAACAACGATTCGGCCACGTCTTCCACGGCGGCAATGCGATCACGGACTGCTTCGGCGCGGTCTTCGCAATCCTCATACTGCCCCTTGAGTTTGTCATAACGCTTTTCCAGCTCACCGCCATCCACCTTCACGGTGGCGCGGAATGCCTCAAGCGCGTCTTCAAACTCTTCCTTGGCTTCCTCCTGGCTTTCCTGCGCGGCTTCCACGCGGTCAACCAACAGCTCGCGCTTGTGGATGCCCACCTGCTCGAGCGCGCCATAATACATATTCGAGCAACCTGCGGACAGCAGGGCTACGGCAACAAACAATATGGATGCGAAACGGTTCATGACTTAGCTTATTCAGCTACCTTGAAATCCGCAACCTTCCATTGTTCCGCGCCGCATTCGTCGGCGAGTTCATTAAAGCCATTAATTTCCGCTTCGGAGAACAGCAGGCCACCGTTCTTGGCGGTGCGGGCTGCGGCGCCGGCTTCGATCTGGCCAGGCAGGATGCAGCTCTCGTTGCCGTGGCCGAGGATATCGTCGAGCACGGCCTTGATATTTTCCTTGGACGAGCGGCCCAGTGCGAAATCGCCGGCAACGGCGTCCGGGTGGATCACTTGGAAATAGAATGCGGGCGTGTGCTTTTCTTCGGGTTGTTGATCCCAGCGCGAACGCAAAGTCGGCAAGCTGCCACCGATGAAGGCACCCATGATTTCGTTGATCAACGAGAGGCCATAGCCCTTGTGCGCGCCAAAGGTGGTCAGCGCGGCAACAGCCTTCGCGTCGGTGGTCGGCTGGCCATTGGCATCGACCGCGGCGCCTTCCGGCAGCGGCTGGCCTTCACGGAGGAACTGCTGCACGCGGCCCATAGCGATGACGCTCGTTGCCCAGTCGATCACGATCGGGAAACCGACGGCGTCAACGGTCGGGAAGCCCCACGAATGCGGGTTGGTGCCGAGGGTCGGCGTCTTGCCCTTGAAGGGAACGACTTCCGCCAGCGCGGCGGTGCAATTGGTGTAAGCGATGTAACCGCGGCGCGCGGCGTCCATCACGTAACCCCCGCCCCACAGGTAGTGGAAGGCGTTGTCGACGGACACTTGACCAATGCCGTATTTGTCGGCGAGCTCGATGGCAGTTTCGATCGCTTCGTAAGCCGTGGCTTGGCCGAGCTTGCGGTTGGCGTTCCACACCTGCGACGCGGCAAAGCGGCCTTCCTTCTTTTCGATCACGGCACTCGGCTTGCAGCCGCCAGCGCCCGATCCAAACAAGTGGTCGAGGTGCAGCGCCTTCAGCGCGTTGTGCGTGCGGATGCCATGCGTGCTCGCATAAGCGGAGAACTTCGCGGCGGCATCGCCTTCGGCGTCATCAAAGCCACGGCTCAGGTAAGCTTGCTTCACCAGCACGTTGTGCTGGCTTTCGGGAACAACATAAAAAGTTTCGCTCATTGTATCTTAATGGGTATGGGTAAAAATGCATAGGCGCGCACAGGCTGCCCGTTGAGTGTTGGGGCCGTAAACTGACGGTCCCAAAGTTCTTTTTCGATAAGATCTCGAAAACGCTGGCTTGGGCCATCAAAGACGCAAACCACCGTGGCGCAGCCGTCTTCGTTCAGCTCGATATAGATCCAATACTTGCCGGAGTCCTTTGGGTTGTTACGCCACCGTGGAAACGGAAATGGCGACTTATCCAACAGTGCCGGCGGCTCATCCAAGTCAGCGAAATCCAACACCAGCGGCTCATCGCCCTGATGATTATCTGGCAACTGCTTGAGCTGTTCGCGGCGCTGGATGGACTCCTGTGATGTCTCGCCAACACAACACCCCATGCTGAATAACAGCATCGCACAGACGGCGGGAATGTCGTGTTGGGGGTTCATCGAGCAGACTGAATTACTTGATTACTGCTGCGGGGATCGGTGCGTCATTGACTTGCGCAAGCGGCTTTTCGCCCTTGAGCATGTTGACGATGTTTTGCGTGGCCATCGTGGCTTGGCGGACGACGCTTTCGTAAGTACGGCTGCCGATGTGTGGCGTGATGATGCAGTTCTTGGCCTTCAAGAGAACGTGGTCCGGCGAGGGTGGTTCTTCGTCGAGCACGTCGGCACCGTAGCCAGCGACCTTACCGCTCTCAAGCGCTGCGGCCATGTCCTGGGTGTTAACGAGTTCGCCGCGTGCGCAGTTGATGATAACCACGCCGTCTTTGAGGTTCGGGATGGACTTCGCGCTGATCATGTCGCGGGTCTCATCGGTGAGATTCGAGTGGAGGCTAAGGATGTCCGACTCGTGGAAAAGCTGAGTCAAACCACCGGCGCGCTCGATGCCGTGCTCCTTCGCAAATTCTTCCGGCCAGTAAAGGTCGTAGCCGATCACCTTCAGGCCAAATGCCTTGGCGCGGATCGCGACTTCGCGGCCGATGCGGCCGAGACCCACGATGCCGATCGTCTTGCCCATGATCTCGTGGCCGGTCAGGCGCTTCCAGTTGCCGGAGGAGACGTAGTTCACCTCCTCAACAAGGCTGCGGAACAGCGCCAGCAGCAACGCGAACGTGTGCTCGGCCACAGTGGTGTGGTTGACTCCAGGCGTGAAGCCGAGGGGGATGCCCATTTCGGTGCAGGCCTTGACGTCGATCTTGTCCACGCCAATGCCATACTTGCCAATGATCTTCAGGCGCGGTGTGGCCTTCTCCAAAACGGCGCGCGTGATAGCGTCGTCACCGCAAAGAAAGGCGTCAAAATCGCCAGCCAATTCCAGCATGCGCGCTTCGCTAAGCGGGCCGCGTTCGCGGACGATTTCAGCGCCGGTGCTGGCCAAGAGGTCGTGGTGCGGACCAGGCGTATCCTGGTAAGATGTAGTCGTGAGGAGGATTCGGGTCATGTCGTTAGTAAGGTAACTACACGCATCAACTAACACGTGTAGGGTTTTGTCAAATAAAAAGGCTTTGGGTCGGATTCGCGGGATTCAAAATTCAGGATTTCGGCGGAGTCGCAGTCGATTCGCGTACGATCAATTTGGGTTTAATGAGCCTGCGGGATTGTTTGGCGTCGGTGGTGCCAGCGTCCAACAGTTCGACCATTTTTTTGGCCGCTTGCGTCATTAATTTTTCGGCGCATTGGTCGATCGTCGTCAATGCCGGTTGAATGTGCCCCCCCACTTCCAGGTTGTCATAGCCGACAACCGAAACGTCGCGCGGCGTCTCGATGCCGGCTTCACGTAGGCGGTTCATGGCGCCGATAGCCACGCGGTCATTCAGTGCAATGATCGCCGTTGGCATCGGCTTGGCATCGGCCAACATCATCTCAGCCAAATCGCGGCCATATTCGTAGTCATGGCGTTCGCGGCCCGGCACAAAATACTGGCGAGAAGAATCGCCAATGCTGATTTCCAGGCGGCGGCAATGCTTCTCAAATGCTGGCCAGCGAAAGGCCCCGTAAGGGTTGCCCGGATCGATCCCCATCACCGCAAAGTTGCGATGCCCCAAACCATGAAGGTGGTCGAGCACCAGTCGCATCGAATACGGGCGGTCGATGGATAATTCCTCGCCATTGACCTTGCTTTCCGGGTCCACCCAAATAAGTGGCTTACCCTGCCGCTGGCAAGCGGTGAGCGTTTCGTCATCCGGCGAAAGCTGGGAGCCAATCAACACGATGCCCTCGGCCTGCATCGACATAAAATTTCGCAGCGCAGCGCGCTCAAGATCGCGGTCCACATTGGTCAACTCGATCAGCGCGTGGTAGCCCAATTCCCGCAGCGACTGCTGCAAGAGCGCAACCTTGCGCGCCAGGATCGGCGAGTCCAATTCCTGAAAGCAAACGCCCACAATGCCCGTCCTCCCACCACGTAAACCACGGGCCAAGGTGTTCGGCTGAAAGCCAACTTCGGCCATTGCCTGATGCACGCGTTCGACCGTTTCAGGCAGCACTCCCGGATGGCCATTCAGCACGCGAGAAACCGTCCATCGGGACAGCCCCAAGTGCCGCGCCAAAGCCGCGGTGGTGCCTACTGAGCTGGAGGTATTTTTCGACAACGATCGTGTGTGTTTTGGGGACTAAAACGAGACGTTTACAAGAGCGAACGATGAATTCACTCAAAGAAAACCGACATATCCAACACGTGTAGGGTCGAGCGTCAATAGAAAATTTTAAAAGACGACTGCGAGTCGTTGCTTTGACCTACTTTCGACCGCTAACCACCCAGCCCTTAAGCGCCAACCCAGTGACTAATCCAACCACGAAGACGATCCAAAACACTAGCGGTGATTCGCCCTCGAAGCCGTGGGCCAAATTCATACCAAAGATGGTCGCTATGGCCGTCAACGGAAAGAAGACCGCCGCCAAAATATTCAAGCGGTGTTGCGCCTCCACCGCCATGTTTGCCTGCGCCACCTGCTCCTCAGCCTTCCGGGCAATACGGAAGTCCATCGCCATTTTAGCGTCGCCGAGCAGCAGCTCGAAGTTCCGACTGATGGTGTAGGCTCGGTCGCGCATTTCGAGCAGAAAACGGTCCTCGCGCACGAGCTCACGCGCCTGCTGGAGCGTACTATAGGTATTAGTCGTGGCGCGCTGGAGCGGCAGCAGCTCCTCTATCAGCTTAAAGTAATCCTCGGCGTTTTTGGCCTCATCGTAGATCACTTCCAATGCCTTAAGCTTCGTGTCATAATGATCAAAGAACGCCCGCAGTTGGCGGTCCCCATTGTCGTGCCCATTGCACTGAATCTCCCCAATGGGCTTCCGCCAAAAGACCTTGTGCGCGCGGT
Organism: Cerasicoccus maritimus; assembly: GCA_031296935.1. GTDB lineage: Bacteria > Verrucomicrobiota > Verrucomicrobiia > Opitutales > Cerasicoccaceae > Cerasicoccus > Cerasicoccus maritimus. The sequence goes on along the minus strand of JAVDPD010000024.1, from coordinate 11,869 downwards.
TGACGTCGTCAGGACCCGGCGGCTCGTGCAATATAATCAGCAGGTGACCGTCCTCGAAGATGGTACGCTGCCGACCATAAGTTGAGTCACCCAAACGGGCTTCGATCGCGGGTGGCAGTTGCCATTTAAATTGGGTGCGGGTGATCATTGGCAGGGGAGATTAAAGTGAACAAATTAAAAGTTAAAGACCGGAATCCAAGAATGAAGTCCGCAAACGAGCGCTCGCTAATGCCTACATATATTCACCAACAAACCCAGCCATTTAAGGCCTGAAGTGATAATATCAATCATGAAACAATCCTGGTGGCGCAAGTGCCTGAAATTCGTGGTGCGAGTCGGCTCGGCCGTCGCCCTGTTCATCCTCGCGGTGTGGTTCATCCTGTCGCAGCCCACGTTCGCCAGCCAGTCGCCTGCGACAGTCACCGCCGACGCGGCCAAGCTTCGGGCTCATGTCGAAAAACTCGCTGTGGAGTTCCATCCGCGCAACTACGAGCAGATGGACAACCTGAACCGCTGCGCCGATTACATTGCTCAGCACTTCAAAGACGCCGGCGGCCGCGTGACCGAACAGACCTTAGACGTCAACGGCCGCATCTACCGCAATGTCAGCGCGTTTTTCGGCCCGAAGACCGGTGCCCGCTGGATTGTCGGCGCGCATTACGACAGTTGCGAAGACACCCCTGGCGCCGATGACAACGCCAGCGGCGTGGCCGGTCTGCTCGAGCTCGCCCGCATGCTCGGCTCTAACCCGCCCTCCTACGCCGTAGAGCTCGTCACCTGGCCGCTGGAGGAGCCACCGTTTTTTAGCACGAGCAACATGGGCAGCGCGCGCCACGCCGAGAGTCTCGACCAAGCCAAACACCCGGTCCGCGGCATGATCGCGCTCGAAATGATTGGCTACTACCGTGACGATTTCGGCAGCCAGGATTATCCCTCGCCCATGCTTACGGCAATCTACCCTAACACCGGCAATTTCCTGGCCGTCATCGGCAACTGGGAACAACGCGACTTCGTCCAGCAAGTGAAGACTGGCATGAAAGGCGCGACCGATCTGCCGATTGAGTCCATCGCCGCGCCGCCCACCATACCAGGCATCGATTTCTCCGACCACCGCAACTACTGGCCCCTCGGCATACCAGCAGTCATGGTCACCGACACCGCATTCTATCGAAACCCGCATTACCATGAGCTAACTGACACGCCCGACACCCTCGACTACGACCGCATGGCCAAGGCCGTAACGGCGGTTTATTCCGCTTTAGGCAATGTGCCTTTAAGTGATTGATTAAAACCACTCTAGTGCAGTCGGCTTGTCTGGAGACTGCGCCCTACCTTGCCAACAGGATGAAACTGCGGATCGAGACGATCCGCGCTACCATCAAGTCCGACGAGCCATTTGCCCAATGGGCAAATCCGGATGCAACGCATCCGACGGTGCAGCGGGACGCTGCCAACGGGACGCTGCCTAGATTTGGAAGTCGACGCGATTGCTGACTTCGTGGAGGCCGCATTCGCGCTTCATGCCGTTGAAGCGGGTTTCCTCGGCCGTCATGCCTTCGCCGAGTTTGCTCGTGCTGTGGACATCGCCCACTGACACATAACCCTCGTCCCACAACGGATGATATGGGAGGTTGTTTTGCGTCAGATACATGTAGATATCACGGTCGGACCAATCAATGATCGGGTGGATCTTGAACATCTTGTTCTGGCGCTCAACCGGGCGCAGGTGCTGGCGCGTGGATGACTGCTGGCGGCGGAGGCCACTCATCCAACCGAGTGCGTTGTGCTCGGTGAGTGCGCGGTTCATCGGCTCGACTTTATTCTCAAAGTTGTAGTCCTCCAGCGATTTCAGATCCTTGCCCCAACGCTCGCCGTGAATGGCCTCCTGCCAGGCGGCGGTCCGCTGCGGATTATAGACCTTGAGGTTGAGTTTGAGGCGCTCACTCAGCTCAGCCGCAAAACGATAGGTTTCTGGAAAAAGGTAGCCAGTGTCGCAGAAGATCACAGGAATGCCTGGTGCCACAGAGTTCGCCAGATGCAGCAGGGCGGCAGACTGCACACCAAAGCTCGTGCTCATCACCAGTTGCTCGCCAAGCGTCTCGAACGCCCACTTGATCCGGGCGTGTGCGGTCTCACCTTCCAGGCGCTGGTTAATCGCTTGCAAGTCTTCGAGTTCTGCTAACATGCTGGTCTTGTTCTCCACAATCTATTCCTTACTAAATTAGGTCACATACTAAAGATAAGGATCTCGAAAAAGTCAAATACGGAGTCACAATTTTATGGCGGAAAACACGCAACGACCAAACTTGATCGACTTGAAGAGCCACGCCGGCCAAGCAATCCGCGAAATAGCGGAGGATGTCACGGCGGCAGGTGGACGCGCAGTGGTCGTCGGCGGTGCCGTGCGCGATGCCTTACTCGGCGCGAACCCGAAGGATCTCGACGTGGAAGTCTTCGGCTTGGCAGCCGGTCAGCTGGAGCAACTGCTATCGGCCAAGTTTCGAATCGATCAGGTTGGGCGCTCATTTGGGGTGTTCATCATCAAGGGGCTGGATATCGACGTGGCCCTCCCCCGTCGCGAACGGAAGGACGGCGTCGGACACAAGGCATTTGCCATCGAAGGCGACCCCGATATGACCTTTGCCGAGGCGGCCGCACGGCGCGATTTCACGCTCAATGCGATCTCGTGGGACCCGCTGACGAATGAGCTGATCGACCCCGCCAATGGCCAGCAGGACCTCGCCAACGGCGTGCTCCGCCACGTGTCACATCAGTTCGCCGAAGACCCACTGCGCGTGCTGCGCGCGATGCAGTTTCTCGCGCGATTTGAGCTGACCATCGCGCCAGAAACGCTGGAACTTTGCCGCTCCATCGAAGCGGAAGATTTGCCCAAGGAGCGCCTGTTCGAAGAGTGGGCCAAGCTGATTCGCAAGGGTGAGAAGCCGTCGCTCGGGCTGTATTTTTTGCAGGAGTGCGGCTGGCTGCGTTATTACCCGGAGCTGGTGGCGCTAACGACTTGCCCGCAGGATCCAAAGTGGCACCCAGAGGGCAACGCATGGGTCCACACGCTGCATTGCCTGGACGCATTTGCCCGCGAGAAGATCGGCGATCCGTGGGAAGACTTGGTTGTCGGGTTCGCCGTGCTGCTGCACGACATTGGCAAGCCGGTCACCACCTACACCGACGACAATGGCCGCATCCGCTCTCCCGCGCACGACGTGGAAGGCCTGCCCATCGCGGAGACCTTTCTCCGCCGCCTCACCAACCATCGCGAGCTGATCGAGCAGGTGCTGCCGCTGATCGAAACTCACATGCGTCCGTCTGACTTCTACCGAAACAAGGCGTCCAACGCCGCCGTGCGCCGCCTCGCGGGGAAAGTCGGGCGTATCGACCGCCTGCTTCGCGTCTCCGCCGCCGATATGGGCGGACGCCCCCCCCTGCCCGCAGATTTCCCCGCCGGCGATTGGCTTCGCACGAAAGCCGAGGAGCTGGCGATCCGCGACAGTGCGCCCAAGCCGCTCATTTTGGGCCGCCATCTAATCGAGCTGGGACTCAAGCCCGGTGTGCAGTTTAAGGAAATCCTGGCGGCGGCCTTCGAGGCGCAGCTTGACGGGGATTTCAACGACGAGGCTGGTGGCGTTGCCTTTGTACAGAAATTTTTGTCGGAAAATGCGGCTTCAGGCGAGACCCAGAACCAAAAGTGACCAGTGCGCCATTGACAGGCCCGCGCGAGACGCCAAGTTAACTAAGTTTTTGCACCATTCCGCTTACACTATTTAGAAACCTGAAGTATGGCTGAAATCATCAATATGCCCAAGCTGTCCGACACCATGGAAGTCGGCACCATCTCCTCCTGGCGCAAGCAAGAAGGCGACGAAGTCTCCGTCGGCGATATCCTCTGCGATGTCGAAACGGACAAAGCAACCATGGACCTGGAAAACCTCGTGGCGGATGGCGTGATCCTGAAAATCTACGCCGGCCCTGGCACCGAAACTCCCGTCGGCGCGCCGATCTGCGCCATTGGCGAAAAGGGCGAAGCAGCCCCCGACGCACCGTCTGCGCCGGCCGCCGCCGAAAAGCCTTTCGACACCGAAGTTAAGGAGCCGAAGGAAGACAAGGAAGTCAGCACCGACACCGGCAACGCAGAAGGCCGCAAGCAGGAAACCCTGCAAGCCCCCGCACAGCCGGAAACTGGCAACGACGGCAAGCGCATCAAAATTTCCCCGCTCGCCCGCAAACTGGCTGAGTCCAAGGGCATTCCGCTGAGCACGATCAAGGGCAGTGGCCCCGGTGGCCGCATCGTCAAGAAGGACGTGGAAGAAGCCGCCGAAAAGGGCGTCACTGCTCCGGCGGCTGAAGCGCCTGCCGCTGTCGCAGCCCCCGCCCTGCTCGCTCCGGCCCCCGGTCTGGAAGAAAAGACGATCAAGGTTTCGCAGATGCGCAAGGTCATTGCCAAGCGCTTGCTCCAGTCGAAGACCGAGGTTCCCCACTTCTACCTGGAAACCGAAGTCGACGCCGCAGCACTCATCAAGATGCGCGCCGAGCTCAATGGCACTTTGGCCGATCTGCCCGCCGAACAAGGCGGCATCAAGTTTACCGTGAATGACTTCATCCTCAAGGCCAGCGCCGAGGCTCTCCGTCGCGTGCCGCAGGTCAATGCATCCTGGCAGGGTGATGTAATCCAGCAGTCCGGCTCCGTGAACCTCGCCTTCGGCGTGGCGCTGGAAGACGGCTTGGTAACGCCCGTCATTCGCAATGCAGAGTCCAAGAGCCTGCGCACGATTTCTGCGGAAGCCAAGGCACTCATCAAGAAGGCACGCAGCAAGAAGCTCGGTGCCGACGAGATGTCCGGCTCCACCTTTACCGTGACGAACCTCGGCATGTATGGCGTGACCGGCTTCTACGGCATCATCAACATGCCGAACGCCGCGATTCTCTCCGTGGGCGCCACGATCAAGAAGCCCGTCGTCAACGACAAGGGCGAGATTGTTGTGGGTCAGCGCATGAGCATCGGCATGGCCGGCGACCACCGCATCATCGATGGCGCTGTCGGCGCAGAGTTCCTCATGGCACTCAAGGAAACGCTCGAAAAGCCCGCCCTCATGCTCGTCTAGGCAGCGTCCCGCTGCACCGGAGAGTTTGCCGCAATGCGCAAAGGCTGAGAGGCAAATTTGGGACGCGAGTGCGACTAAACAGCAAACAGATTTAAATAATGGGCGACTTCGGAATCGTAGGAATACTCGGAGTCGCCCTTTTTATTGCTGGTGTGGCGCTCATGTATAACGTCTGGGCCAACCGCCGCGTAAACAAGGAATTCAAGAACGCGCGCTTCATGAAAGGTTCAATGCTGGGGCACCGCCCCTACGACGAAGACGAGGACGACTGATACAGACATCAAAAAAGCAAGGCGCGAAGCCTTGCTTTTATTGAGATTAAAGTTGGCCCGCCTAAGCTTGGAACTTCTCCTTAAGCGAATCAACCACGCTCGGATCGGCCAAGGTAGTAACATTGCCCAATGGGCGGTCTTCGGCGATGTCACGCAGGAGGCGGCGCATTATCTTGCCTGAGCGGGTCTTGGGCAGATCGCCAGAGAAGACAATTTTTTCCGGACGGGCAAATTTGCCGATCTTCTTGTCGATCATCACAGTCAGTTCCTTGCGCCAGGTTTCTTCATCTCCCTCGGCTCCAGTACGGATAATAACGAAGGCCACAAGCCCCTGCCCTTTAATCTCGTGTGGCACGCCGATCACAGCGCTTTCCGCCACTGCTGAGTGCTCGACGAAGACGCTTTCAAGCTCGGCAGTGCCGATGCGGTGGCCGGATACGTTGACCACGTCGTCAACGCGACCCGTGATCCAGAAATAGCCGTCCTCATCCTTGATGGCACCGTCACCGGGGAAGTAATACTGACCATTCCACTTACACCAGTAGGTGTTCTTAAAGCGTTCTTCGTCGCCCCAAACACCACGCAACATGGATGGCCAAGGCTTACGGATCGCCAAGATACCGCGCTCGCATTCGTTGCCATCTTCGTCGAGGACGGCGGCGTCGATACCAAGGAATGGCGTCGTGGCCGACCCCGGCTTGGTCGCGGTGACGCCCGGCAGTGGCGTGAGCATGTGGCCCCCGGTTTCCGTCTGCCACCAGGTGTCCATAATCGGGCACTTCTCGGCGCCAATCATGCGGTGATACCACATCCAGGCTTCCGGGTTGATTGGCTCACCGACGGTGCCCAGCACTCGGAGGCTTGAAAGGTCGTAGGGCGTGACAAATTGGTCGCCCCACTTCATGAATGCACGAATCGCGGTCGGCGCGGTGTAGAAAATGGACACCTTATACTTCTCAACAATTTGCCAGAAGCGTGACTCGTCAGGGCTATTCGGCGCACCTTCATACATGACTTGGGACACTCCATTTTGCAGGATACCATAGACAATGTAGCTGTGGCCGGTGATCCAGCCGACGTCGGCGGTGCACCAGTAAACGTCGTCTGGCTTGAGGTCGAAGGTCAGCTTGCTGGTCAGGTAAGTATAGACCATGTAGCCGCCAGTAGTGTGCATAATGCCCTTTGGCTTACCGGTGGAGCCACTGGTGTAGAGCAGGAAGAGCATGTCTTCGGCATCCATCTCCTCAGCCGGGCAAGAATCAGGCACGGTCGGCGCGATGTCGTGATACCACACGTCGCGCTCATTCCAGGTGTGAGAAAATGGCTCCTGCCCTAAATGGCGCTGCACGACGAGCACCTTTTCGATCGATGGGCAATCGGCGACGCCTTCGTCGACAATATCCTTCAAGAGAAGGGCCTTACCGCGACGCCAACCGCCATCGGCAGTGATGACGAGCTTGCTCTTCTGGTCCTGGACACGATCCTTAATCGACTCAGCGGAGAAGCCGGCAAAGATCACGCTGTGAACCGCGCCAATGCGAGCGCAGGCCAGCACTGAGATCGCGAGCTCGGGAATCATCGGCAAGTAAATAGAAACGCCATCGCCTTTCTTGATACCCAGCGCCTTGAGCACATTGGCAAACTTTTCAACCTCCGCGAGAAGCTGGCCGTAGGTCAGCACGCGCGTCTCGTCGGCTGGCTCACCTTCCCAGAGAATAGCAGGCTTGTCGGCAAGGCCATTAGCGACATGGCGGTCAAGGCAGTTGACGGTGATATTGGTCTTACCACCAACAAACCACTCATAAACCGGCGCCTTGGACTCATCGAGCACCTTATCCCAAGGCTTCATCCAAGTGAGCTCGGAGGCGATTTCGCCCCAGAAACCCTCGGGGTCTTCAATGCTGCGCGCGTGCACGGCCTGGTAGGCTTGGACGCCGCTTAGGTTCGCTTGCGCGACAAATTCCGGCGTGGGTTCAAATTTACGGACATCGAGGGATGGAGTACTCATAGTTTAGATAGCAAGATAAAGGGGGGGATTATAGGTTTCCATACGCAGGGTTGCAGCGAAGAATGCCTTGTCAGTAAACTGGTTTCACGCAGGCAGGCAATAGTGAGATTAGAAATCTTTCTAGTTATTAGAACTGATTGTGTCAGCGGCGGTAGACTGGCGAACTTAACGCTCTACAAAACAGAAAAAGCCGACGCTCTCGCGTCGGCCTTAAAGTTGGCTACCTTGCTTTTCTCAGGAACAAACCTACGAGTCCAGCCGGAGGGCTGGCCTAGGCTTGCTTCTTGTCGGTTTCGGAACCTTCTTCTTCGTCGTCTTCGAGTTGATCGTAGAAGTCCTCGAGGTAGTCGACATTCTCGTCGATGTCCTCATCGCGTTCGTCAAAGTCTGGACGATCAAAGTCATCGTCTTCCCACTCAGGTGCTAGGTAGACGACAGCGGCCAGAGGCTTGGAGATTTCGGCAATGCGACGACTGCGCAGGTTAATCGGCAACGTGGTGTTGAAGCGTTCAAAGAGCACGAGCACGGAGTCTTCATGCGTATTGCACATGTCTTCGAAATCAGCGAAGTGCTTCTGGTTGCCATCATCGCCAGAATCCACGAAGGACTCAACGATTTCGGGAAGGTCAGAAAGCTGTATTTTACAGTGAAGGGCAAAGATACGCTCATTCGCAGCTTTCACTTCTGCGTTATCATTGTCCTTCAGGTATGCCTGAACACACTTAACGATGAGTTCGTCGGCTTCCTTGCGCTTGGAAACGTGAAACTCCTGATTTAGGCTACCATCTTTGAAGGCCTTTTTAATCTCAGACGACACACGCTGGAGGACCGGACCAGTCCAGTTATCAGCAAATTCTACATCCTGATCGCCTTCATTACCCCAGTCGTCGTCGTCTTCCTCAGTAGAACGCCGATCGACGATTTTCTTGGGCTTGGCGGCGCTTTCTTCCTGTTGGGCTTTAACTCCCGCGGAAAACTCTTCTTCCTCGCTGGTTACACCAATAGAATCGATGTCAGCTTCGGCGGTGGTTTCGATGTCCCAAGCGTCGTCATCCCCCCACTCGTCTTCCTCCACCGCAGGTGCAGGCACCGGCGCCTTAGCGGCTTCGACCGGCTTGGCGGGCTCAGCAGGCTTGGCCTTTTCAACAGGCTTTTCCTCAACAGGCTCAACCTTAGCAGCGGGCTTTTCCTCGACAGGCTTGGGTTTAAGTGGACTAGCCGGAGCTGGTTCGGCCTTTTTCTCAACTGGCTTAGCAGTGGCGGCGGCACTGGTCTTATCAGCCTCAGAACGAGGGCCATAATTCGGGTTACGGTTGACCAGGGGTTGGGCCTGCCCTTGATGCTTAGGCTTGCGCATCAAAATAAAGAGCGCAACCGCGAGAACAGCGATGATTACACCAACTACGATGGCGATGAGAAGCGTATTACTGTCGTTTGGCATGGAAAAATGTCTGAGAAAACAAAGCTGACGAGAAGGAGAAATTGGCGCTTTGTTTCGCCAAGATCAATACTTTAGGGGTGTCTTTTTGAAGTTTCAGTTTCAATAAGTAAGAAAATTCACCTAAGAAGCTTTCATGATCCCCTAAAGGCAGATCAATGAACTCAATTTAGGCTATTCCATTTATCAGCTAGATTCTTCCACCTACCTAAAAAACTGAAGTAAACATTTTTTTTACACCACTAATGGCTGCGACTTCAGACACCGCCCGACATCATGCAAACCGACGAATTTGATTACCCATTACCAGAAGATCTCATAGCCCAAGCGCCTGCGGATCGGCGGGACAACTCGCGCCTCATGGTTGTCGACCGCGCCACGGGCAACGTCGAGCATGCCCACTTCCACGACCTACCCGACTTCCTGCCCGCGTGCCGTATCTTCCGCAACAACGCCTGTGTCTTTCGCGCCCGGCTCCCCGCAAAGCGCCCAACCGGCGGCGCTGTGGAGTGCCTGCTGCTCCACCCGGCCGAGAAGCCCTGGGAATTCTGGTGTCTGCTCAAGCCAGGACGCCGTCTACAGCAAGGAGCGACGTTTGGCGTGGATGGCATTTTTTCGGCGGAAGTCATTGAGAAACGTCCCGATGGTGAAAACCGCGTGCGCTTCACTCCGCTTGCCGGCCAGGACAGTGTCACCGCGATTGCCGAGATGGCGGGCAATCTCCCCCTGCCTCCTTACATCGAGCAAGCCCGCCGCGAAGCCGACGCCGCCAAGGATTGGTCCGAATTCGACCGCGAGCGTTATCAGACGGTTTACGCTGACCCCGAACGCAAAGTCGCAGCCGCCGCCCCGACCGCTGGCCTGCATTTCACGCCAGAGCTCATTGCGCAGCTTATCGCAGCAGGCACCAGCTTTCATGACGTAACCCTGCACGTTGGCCTCGACACGTTTCGCCCGATTGCCGTGGATCGCATTGAGGACCACGAGATTCACCGTGAGTTTTACGAAATCGCCGATTCCACCCGCCAGGCCCTTGCTGCTCAAACGGGCGGCCCACGCCTCTGCGTCGGCACCACATCCCTGCGTGCGGTAGAAGACTACGCGCGCAAAATGCCCGACGCTGCCGGCCCATTTGCCGCCGAGGCTGATATTTTCATCTACCCGCCAGCTCAGTTTCAACTGGTCGATTCGCTGATCACGAACTTCCATTTACCGCGGTCCACGTTGCTGTGTTTGGTGAGTGGATTTTTGACCCCGGGGAAACTTGACGGAATTAAATGGTTGAAGGAGTTGTATCTGGAGGCTATCTCCCTGCGATATCGTTTTTACAGCTATGGAGACGCAATGCTTTTACTTTGAGGGACCGACCCAGGGCGTGACGCACGCCCCATCGATCGCCAATCAGCATTACTTAATTCATGGCTTTTTCGTCAAGGAAGTGATTTAAAGGGAATAAACTTAAACTGAGCCGACTCGCATGTCTGAAAACCCGGATATAGACTTCCGCCAACTAGTGGCCGACTATTATCAGCCGCTGTATCGGTTCGCCTATAGCCTGTCGAAAAATGAAGATGAAGCATGCGACCTCACCCAGCAGACCTTTGTGGTCTATGCCGAGAAAGGCGATTCCCTCCGGGACGCCAGCAAGGTCAAGTCATGGCTCTTCACCACGCTTTACCGGGAATTCTTGCGGATCCGCCGTCGCGGAGCCAACGTCACCTACCAGGAACCCGAAATCATCGAAGCTGAGGCCCCCCAGGTGGACCCGGGCATTACCAGTAAGCTCGACGGACGAAGCGCTGTGGCGGCTCTTGAAAAAGTGGATGAAGCCTACCGCGAGCCGCTCATCCTCTTCTACCTCAAGGACCTCAGCTACAAGGAAATCGCCAAGATGCTCGACATCCCAATCGGAACCGTCATGTCGCGGCTTTCACGTGGTAAGGTACAATTGAAGAAGGCACTACTCAGCTCCTAAAAAATCGCTCTCAACTCAGACAACATGGACATCAACAAGATCAAAGAACGCCTGGCCGCCCTCCGCCCAGAGGACCTCGATCCGGAAGACCCCGAGATCGGAGAGCTGCTTATGCTCGTGGAGGAAGACCTCGAGCTCGCTGAGTGGTTTGCCCAAGAGCAGGTATTTGATCAAAATTTTGCCGCTAAACTCCAGGAAATTACCCCGCCCGCAGGCCTCGACGAGCGCATTCTGGAAGCCATGAAGCAAGCGCAGTCTGCGACCGACACAGCGCCAGTGCCCACCTCGACCGGTGAGCAGGCTGAAGACGCCCCTGCCCTGCCCATCAATGTGCCAGTGGCCCAAGAACCCAAGCTCGAAGAAACGCCAGACGACGAAAAAATCACCGAATTTAAACCTGAGACGACCGAAGAAGCTGCTGCCCAGGAAATTCCCACCAACGAAGGAGGCGCCCCTTGCCCATTTAACCCAGACGCCACGAAGCGTCGCTGGTGGCAAAACCCGAGCTTCATCTCAGCCGCGGCGGCCGTCGTCCTCATGCTCGTGGTAGGCATCATGATGTTTGACAGCCCCGAGTTACAAGCTGAGGACCTTGACCAATTTTACCAGGACATCAGCCAGCATCACGCCTCAAATCAACCGCTGAGCTTGGAATCCACCGACCTCAGCGCCATCAACGAGTATTTGAGCCAAAAGGGTGCGCCCACTTGCCACAACCTGCCCGAAAACATCGACCCACTCCCCGAAGTCGGCTGCACCATCATGCAATGGGGAGGGCAAATCGTCTCTGTCGTGCGGATGCAGAATCACGAGCAAGTGGATGTCTACATCGTCCGCTCAGGATTGTTTCCCGACTTTTCATCGAAACCACAGCCTCAGACGGTGACCCTCGAACAAATGGTCGTCCTTGCCTGGTCTGACGGTGACATGATTTACTTCCTCGTGCGTTCAGGTGACTTGGAGGAGCTCGAAAGTCTGCTCTAAAAGGGCGTCTAAAAAGTCTGATCGAGTCGGCGAGATGTATTCGAGAGGCAAAATTTCGGCTTCTGAATCGAGGCGAAA
>JAVDPD010000023.1 GCA_031296935.1 Cerasicoccus maritimus | reverse complement strand
CGCCATTTTCCGCCAACAAAAAAGTGAACGCACGAGCATTTTATTAGTGAGTAGCTCTCACTATTAATCTGCGTTGGAGCTCAACGACTTATCACGCGCGGCGACCGATTTTTTGTCGCCTCGGGAGCGGGCATGCTGCTTACTTGGGGTAGTCACGAGTCTTTTCACGCCCTTAACCGCTTTTTATCCGCATGCCAGAACCCGTCACGGTTTTCGTTTCCCGCACCGCCAAGCCCGGTAAAGAAGCCGAATTGGAGCAATGGCTGCGCGAGGTACGCGATGCCTCGTCGAAGTTTCCCGGCTTTGTGACCAGTCGCGCAATCGAAACCGAAGATGGCAATACACCCGGCGAATTCGAAGTAGTGTTCACGTTCGACTCGGCGGAAAATTTTTCCGCCTGGTGCCAGTCCGCCGAAAAAAAGGCGCTCTACGCCCGCGTCGGAGATTTAGTGACTGAGCAGAAGATTCGCAAAGTTGGCGGACTAGAGCCTTGGCTCAATCTGCCCTCCCCTAATCTGTCGCCTCCGCCGAAATGGAAGATGTTCGTGCTGGCGTTTCTGGGCGTTTACCCGACGCTCAACCTTGTCTTTTTCTTCATGATGCCGTTTGTTCGGGAGCTCCCGATGTGGCTGCGCTTGCTGTGCACAGTGCCGGTCATCAGCGGCCTCATGACTTTTGCGGTCATGCCCCTGCTCTCGCGCCTGTTTCATCGCTGGCTCTACCCAAAGGATTAAGCGCAATCCGCGACTACTCAACATGGGCAGAAAACTGCCAGAAATGGTATAAATTTGGATAGATCCAACGCGCCAATCCCGATCAATAAAGGGATTGGGCGCTTATCACATAATATTTTTAAGAAAACCGTAACAAAGGAACGACGGAAATCCCCTGCATTTCCGTCCCTCTCATTAGAACAGTAGACGACGCACCGCACCTCCACTAATGGGCTATCACAGCCCCTTCTAGTCATTTACCACTAGTGTGACGGGCATTTACCCCACAAACCAGATAGTCACCTTCACCGAATAGCTTAATTCGGCATCCCCTATCTCTCCTAAAGCGTAAAGAGACAGGAATTTTTACTATTCCAAGACACAGAAATAGGGCCATATAGCCCTAATACATAAGCCCACGTAAACAAATCGAGTAGAATTCCTTAGTCAAAATTAGGACTAGTTGACGGAAAGTTGCCCCAGCTCTCAGAAAACCACTTCGCACGTTTTTATTCTACTTTAGAATTAAAACCATGAATCGCTCCCCCAGATTCGAAGACAAGAATCGCGGCTTTACACTGGTCGAGCTGGTCGTGGGCATGACACTGGCCGGCATCATTTTCACGGGTGCCTTCAGCGGCATGAAGACTGGTTTTGACATCGTTGAAGAAGCCCGCGACCAAGCCCGCGTCACACAGTTACTCCAATCAGAAATTGAGCGCATGCGCACGCTGAATTGGACAGATATTTCCGCCCTCCCTGCCAAAGAAACCATTACGCTGGAAGGCTCCCTGGCCAGCACCTACCGCGACCGCTACACTTTCGTGCGCGCAATCACCTCCAACGGAACCGACCGCGTCCAAGTCGTCGTGTCCGCGAGTTGGGTGAACAGCGGCCGCGATCGCGAACTTGAAATGACTACTGGCTTTGCCAAAGACGGGCTCTATGACTACTACTACCGCACACTCTAAAGCCCGCCGCAAGGGCTTCAGTCTCGCCGAAATGCTCATCGTCACGGCGGTGATGGGATTTTTCGTCACCATCGCCACCTCCTCCGTGGTCGCACTCTCGCGCAGCTCCACGTCGCTCATCAACTACCAGACGATGAACGAAAACAGCCGTCTCATGTTGGAGACGTTTGCCCGCGACCTGCGCGGCGCCACCCAAGTCAACAGCCTGAGCGACACCGTGCTGTCCATCGACACCCTCACCTCCGACGGCACCACGCAAACGGTGACCTACACCTACAGCTCAAGCGCGGGCCTGCTCTACCGCCAAGTCGGCACGGGCGTGCGCGATATCCTTCTGGATGACATCGTAGCGTTCGACATGAATTTCTATACCTTCCGCGGGGCAGAGACCACCAGCACCATCGAAGCCAAACGAGTCCAGCTGGAAGCGATGATGGAGCGTAAGGTCCTGACCACCACCAACACCAACTACATCATCTCTGCGCAGTTTGTGCTGCGCAACCACCGCGTCAGCAGCTGAGCCATGACAAACGACAAGTACACCGTTCGCCCTCGCTCTCTGCGTTGGCAGTCGCGCCGCGGCTCAGTCGTCATCGCGATGCTCATCATTGCGCTCGTGATCATCTCCACGGTCACGCTCTACCTGCGCAACGCAGTACAGGAGATGAAATACTCGGAACGCACCTTCGCCCTACAGCAGTCAATCAACCTCGCAGAGATGGGTGCCGAAGAAGCACTTTACGCCCTGAACAACGAAGACTGGTCCAGCTGGACCGAGCTCGCCAACGACCGCTACTACCGCGCCTACTCGCCAAACAGCGGCAGTGACAAAGTCTACGTGTATGTGGATGCGCAAACCACGTCCAACGTCTGGCTGGCAACGGGCAGCGAAGTCGACGTGAGCAATGGCTCTGTCGAAAAGCAGCTCTACATCCGGCTGGGCTACCGCAGCATGTTCGCCAACGGCCTGACCGCCAAGAATCAGGTACTGATGAACGGCAATCAAATCAGCGTCGATTCATACTTTTCCACCAGCGGCGCCTACAACGCCACGACCAACGTGAACGACGGAGGCTCCGTGGCCAGCGCCAGCGTCGAAGTCAGCTCTGTTGTTCTCCAAAACGCCGACGTGCTGGGCTACGTTTCCACCGGCGGGGCCTACCCCGAAGTCGGCTCGCAAGGCTCCATCACCGGCTACGACACACCTTCGGGCACCAAAATCGATGACAGCCGCGTCGCACAGGATTTCTATGCGGAATTTCCCAACGTCTCGCAGCCAGACACCTCCAGCGCCTACACCAGCCTGTCCGGCCCCTTCGTCGGAATCGCTGGCTTTGAAACCACTTACCACTTTCATGATTTGTACATCGGCAGCAAAGGGACGCTCTACGTGTATGGCGATGTAAACCTGGTGCTGGACGACGACATTAAAGTGCGCGGTGAAATCGTCGTCATGCCCGGTGCCTCACTCAAGCTCTACATTGGGGACGAAGCCGACATCGGCGGCAATGGCGTTTTGAACATCAACGGCGTGCCCGAAGACCTGCAAATTTATGGCACCGCCACGAATGAACAGGAAATTTACCTTCATGGCAACGGCGCGCTCTCAGGCATCATCTATGCGCCCAATGCCGAACTCGCGCTCAAGGGAGGCGGCAGCTCCGGCGTGTTTTACGGCGCGGCCGTCGCCGATACCATTGAGCTGAAGGGCAATTACGAATTCCACTACGACGAGTCCCTCAAAGATTTTTCACCCGACGAGACATACCAAATGCTGGAATGGCGCGAGCTGACTGCGGCCACTGATCGCTATCCACTCAAAACGCCATCATCGCTGACCACCTACACACCATAAAACGGAGACTGCTATGACACGAATACTCAACCAAACACCCAGCAAAGCATCCAACAAGCGTCTCTTTATCTACGGCTTCGCCCTGCTTACCCTGACCGCCCTCACCGCCGCCACGACCAAGGCTGGCCTCAGCGTCCGCGCCCAGCAAGAGCGCGATGCCTGGCTGACCAACGCCTATCAGGGCTACCACAACGTGAAGGCATTTTGCTCGGATCGCCAAGTCTTCGGCTTCCAGGATGAAACACCACCTATCGTCCGCTTTTACCTGAATGAAGACGGCGCGTTTAACTCCACTTTCGCTGATTGGGAAATATACCACAACGGTAACCGCGTCGTGTATCAGCTCGATGTGCAGTTTCAAGACTTCGACGACGAGATGCTCACCCGTATTGCCGAGCTCGACCTGATGCTCGATGACGGCGATTTGTTTGGCGGCATTTTCCAGCTGTCCATGAGCGGCTTTACCTGCCGCATCCCGGGCCCGATCTCAACGAGCGAACAGTTCGTGGGCAACTTCCGCGGAGAGGCGACCGTAAATCCGATCTGATCCAACGTCATACACCATCTGAGAGCCATCGGGCCAGATCATGAAATAGCCGTCCGTAATCGTCAGGAAGTTATCCTTCCGCCACTGATCTACGCCGCTGAGGCCGGAAGCAAATGAAAACTCGGTGCGCTCGTGCGAATGGGCGCTGAGCACTTGCGGGCGCAAAACGTCCATAGTCTCGTCTTGCGCAATCACGCGCCAACCTAGGTTGCCATGCGTCCGGTCAAAGCCAGAGCGATTCAGGTCACTTTCAAAATAAAGCCACCCCGCATGCTCGATGCAATGGGTGTCCGTGTAGGCAAAGGGAAAACTCATGCCAGCAGGCAATGCGGATTCCGTGCCCAGCACTACCGGGCGCATCCGCGCCGATAAAAACAACGCCGCGAGCACCATCAGCCAAGTCGCCACGGCTAGCCCGATGGACAGATAAAGCCGCAGGTTCCTGGGCTGCTCAGCGACCGCCTCGGCTTCCGGCTTGGCGGTGGCTTCGTTTTTGGGGGACGTAGCTGCGGCGGCCTTTTGCTGCTTCTTGGTTTGCGGGAAAATGTCCTCTGGTATCACGTCGAGCTGGACGTATTCCGTGACGCGCTCTTCCGGCTCTATCGGCAGCGGCGGCTTCTTCTTAGGGTCAGCCCCAAAGCCCGAAAGCGCCAAAGGCCCTCCAGGCGCCCAGCGATCATAAAATGCCACAACCTCGTCGACCTCTTCCACCAGCGGAACCGGCCTGATGTGAAAGTCTCCGCGCATATCCGACGGCAACGAATTGAGCCGGGCCTCGGCCCAACGCACATTGCGGCTAGCCGCCACCGCATGGTAGTCGTAGCCCTTCTCCTTAACGCGTAAAATGACGTATAATTCGCTCTTCACCTAAGCACGTAAGATAAACGACCCCGCCCAAAGCGCAACCCTATCAATCGCGTAATATCCCTGACTACCAATACCTTAAAGACCTCATATCGAAATGCCGCCTTTTGACATCGCTCACTTAGGCGCGATGGTCAGGAGGGCGATCAATCAGGGAATTCCAGGTAGCGTGCGGGGACTGAATCCGTCAGCCAAACGTCATTCTTCGAAAGATAAAACAGATGCCCGTCACGAGCCATCGCTACCGTATCGACTCGCAGGATATACGGTTTGCCATGCCGCACGCCAACCTTAGTCGCCGTATCCACATCTGCCGACAAATGCACATGCTGGCGGCTTTGCTTTACGAGACCTTGTTCACGGATTGACGCCTCGAAACGCGTCGCCGTGCCATGGTATAAAACGTCCGGCGGCGCACTCGGCACCAGCGCCAGATCAACATCAATTGAGTGGCCTTGGTTCGCGCGAATGCGCAGCCCATCCTCGCTCAAGGCAAAGCGCTGCTTATCGTTGTTCTCAACGATCGCTTGCAAGCGTTCGCGGGAAATGTGTTTGCCGTGTTGGCTCAGTAATTCAAGCAGCACGTCAACGTCCGTCCAGCCCTGCGCATCCAGCGTAAGGCCGATTTTACCGGGGTCATGACGCAGGATCAGACTGAGAAATTTACTATCCTTTTTATAGGGATCATTCATAGGGATTGGTAGTAGCTCGTGCGTGGTCACGTTGCACCACCGGGGCAAAACGCAAGAAGCCGTGAGTCAGCACGATGAGTAGAAAGAATAAGTTTCGAATTAGATGTAGTGGTGGCCAAGTAATGCGCACCAGTTGCCCCGAAGCGAGCAGCGCGGCAGACTCATCGAGGTAGCTCTTTGAGTAAGGCCAGTCCGCGATTTCGTCCTTCCAAGAATCTGGAATGCCCTCGGTGCCGACTTCTGCGCCCATCATGGCCCCGGCGATTGCGCCGACTGAGTCAGTATCGCCACCGAGGTTCAGGATATCGTTCAACATCATGGCGAAAGCTTGCGGCTTGTCACGCCAAAACAAAAACCCATACAACGCAACTGGCACCGTGTGGTAAGTGTAGCCCGACACGCCTTTGCTCAAACCCAGCTCGTCGGCAAACTCCGCCACACTTACTTTGCGTTGCAAAGCTTCTTCAATTTTACGCATCAGCGCGGGCCAGTCCGTTGACTCCCAACGCGAAAGCGCGCGCAGTTTTTTCAACAACACTTCATCGCTCCCACCTGCCGCACAATACGCCACCGCCAACGCGCCGACCAATGCCTTCGGGTCGGTGTGCGTGATACGGGTCGATGCTTCCACGAAGGCTTCGAGCGATTCGCTATCATCGGCAAACACCGCGCCAATAATCCCACTGCGCATCGCCGGGCCATTGCCCGCGGAAAACACGCCACTGCGACTCGGCTGAAAGCCCAACCACAGCTTAAACAGCGCACGCCCCGTCGCCATGCCAATGCCTGCTGGCAAGGTCGTTAGCCACCAACGCAGCCGCCAACCAAGACTTCGTGCAAACGCGTCAGCATCGCCGCGATGTTGCGAGAGCGCCTGCGCGACCATCAGCGTGTGCTCGGTGTCATCACTCAGCATGCCCTTGCCGAAGATCAGCCGCTGCCGCCAGTTATTCGTCCACCCACGCTTCGCAATGCCCGCACGGGAAATCCCCTCCGCCGGCAAGCCCAGCGAATCCCCCACCGCACACCCCCAGAGGGCGCCGGCAATGCGTTGGTGTTTGGTTGGTTTCATGATGCTAGGCGTCAATGGATTCTTTCAACGCATCGTCGAAGGCGTTATATACATCAGCAGTCTTCGTCCTATCGAGCACGGAGAATACCACCTCGCGGAAGGCGCCGTAATACTTGCCGCCGACTCCGATGGCGCTCGCAAAGAGCTCGGCCACCATGCGCGCATCGTTGCGGAAAACACCACAACCCCAGGCGCCAAGAACCAGCGCGTCCATGCCCTCTCGCACCGCAAGCGCGAGCACTTTATCGATGCGTTGCGCAAAGGCGTCGGGAATCATGGGCGCGTCCTGCGGCGTGTTCTTTTGGATGGCGCCAGCGTTGGGCGCCGGGCACGTGATGAAGTCCACGCAGTAAGGCGGCTCCAGCAGCGCGCCGTCGTCATCCAGGAAGACGGGGCACTGCGGAGAGAGGATCATGTAGTCCGTGTAGAGGCAGGATTTCATCGCGCGATGCCGCGTGTAATAATCCTCGCAGATCTGCAAACTCGCATACAACGCGGAGCTGCGGGCCAGCGATTCCTCCTGCGCCTGAGAGCCTCCGAGGAAGCCGCCACCAGGATTTTTCGCCGAGGCAAAGTTCAGCACGCCTACGCGTTGATAGCCGCCCTTGTCGACTAAGCGCCGCGCGCCTTGCAAGGTCGTTTCATTGACCACCGACAACGCCGCGCTGGCGCCGGCCGAAGACTCGACCGGGCAAACGATGGGCTCTTCCGGCGCAATGGCGACCGTGCGCTCCAGGCAGGCATCGAGCATTGCTTGGATGGAAACTGTTTGGCCGGACGGCGCAGTGTAGGCGCCATCGGCAATGATCTGGAGCGTTTGTTGCGCCAGCTTAATTCGTTCATTTCGATTCATGGTAGTGTAGTGTGTTAAATGGCATCGAGGTGGACGCGCGTTTTGGCGTCGCCGTCGATGCGGATTAGCTTGTCCGGCGTGCGTTGGTGTTCGGCCACGAGGACTTGGGTGAGGTCCACGCCAGCGGCCTGCATGCCCTGGTAGAGCTTGAGGCGCGTGGCGTGTTGCGCATCGTCCCGGCCAGCCTCGAGTTCGTTCATGGCCTGCTGGTGGTTGCGCTCGGTTTCGAGCTCCTCGGCGTGTTGCCGCAGAGCCCGCGTGTGTTCGAGCTGCTTGAGCTCGCGTTCCTGGTCGGCGGCCGCGCGTTGGAGTCGGCGCTGATGCTCGGCGGCGTTGTCGGCCTCGTTGCGCATCCGCGCTTCACGCTCGAGTTGACGCGCCTGCTGGAGATCGGCCACGGCTTGCTTTTGCGTTTCCGTTTCGGCCTCCAGCGCCAGGCGCGTGCGCGTCTCGATGGCGTTGTCGTGCATGGCCTGAAGCTTCGGGTTCGCAAGGTAGCCACGGTAGGCAACCTTGTTGACCTGATAGCCCATGCGCTCGGCGCGCTTGATGAGCTGCGGGTAGCCTTCCAACGCATTCAAGAGCTTGGTGTTCGCTTTGAACTGCTCGAAGGTTTTGTCCGCCACGAAGTCCATGATGTCCGCCGTGAGTGCGTTGATGAAATCCGCAATCGGGTCGTGGGTGACGTCGAGCATACGCTCGATATCGACCAGTTCGAAGAACAACATCAGCCGCACATCGAGCACCGCTTCGTCCCGCGTGCGCACCGCCTCCACCCGATAATACATCTGGTCGGGCGCAGTGCGTAGCTTTTGGAACGTGAGCGCGCCGGGGCGTTTTTTATCGTGCTCGAAACCATCGCTGCCGTGCCAACGGAAGTCGTGCACCCATTCATTGGCCTGCGGAAAATGCAGGGCCGGGCCACGCACAATGCGCCGGATGACGCCGCCGTCGTCGGCTTCGTTATAAGTCACGAGCGCTTCGCCGCCATCGATTTCAATGGCCTCCCGCACCTCGATGGTCTCGTGGACAATCGGGTCCAGGAACTCCACTGCCGGGCCGCGAATGTGCCGCGTGTCGCCGTTTTTAAACTGCACGCGAATGTATTCATTCGGGTGCGCGGTGAAGGGCTGCAGGTATTGAATTCTCCGGTTGAAAGCGAAGATGCGCTGCGGGCCCGTTTCGATATCGTAGTTGCCGTCCGGCCGCCAAACTGCGGCCTGCTGGCCTACGGGAAGAGTGTGAAAGAAGATCATTTTTCGAAGTCGTTTGAGGGGGATTGCTTTCAACAACTTCACTGCGAAAGCATTCCCTAGATTGGATACTGATTCTGTTGCGTGTATTGATAAGCGAGCGGCCAAAGCCGTCCGCAGATGTGCTCCGGGGTGTGCAGTAGCTCGCGTAGTTCGGCGAGCGTTACGGCCAGCACCTCGATTGCTTCCGTGGCTTCCAGCTGCTGCGCGCCGACGGCCTTGGCTTCGACAAAGACGTATTGAAACGTCTCATCGGTCAGGCCGGCTGAGGACGGCAGCACGGGGCTCACGTCGAGCACATCAGTGACTTCGTAGCCCGTTTCTTCGAGGAGTTCGCGCGCGGCTGCGGCTTCGGGCGTTTCGCCTTCGTCCAGCAACCCTGCCGGCAGGGCGATCTGATAACCGCCCAGCGGGATGCGAAACTCGCGCACCGCGATCAGCTTCACGCCGACCGGGGTTCTCACAAACGGGACCACCATCACCGCGTCAGCAGATCGCGTGGCGCCGGGCTGCTGCTTGCGAGAGCAATACAGCCACTTCGTTGCTTCGCCGCGGACAGATGCCTCCGCCTCGACCAGCTTCAGCCACTTGGCGTCGTGCACAATCGTTTGTCTGGTGATGGTGTTGTTCATCTTCTATTCGGAGTGGTTTATTGTTCGAGTAAACGTTGGCGGACTTCCATTAAAACGAAGCCCAGTAAATTGAGGCCGCGCCAGTTTCTGGGCTGCTGCCATTGCGGCTCGGAGGCCAGGAAACCGATACCCCACACGAGGTCGCGCGGACTCGTTTCAACGAGCACCTGATCGCCCGTGCTGAGCAGGAAGTTTCGCATGGCGGGATTCTGCTGAAACTTCGCCAGGCAGCCCTTCGTCACGATGTCGAACCGGCGCTCGCGCCACACGGCTTCATCGAAGTTGCGCACCAGGCGGCCGAGTTTTTTGGCTTCGTCCGGCGTGTAGGCTTCGAGGATCCTGCGCTGCGTGGCCTCGTCGCCAAACAGCGCGGCCTTCTGCGCCATCATGTAGTGCTCGGCGGTCGGGTAGTGCCAGCCGTCACGCGTGAATGGCGAGGGATACCAGTTGCTCAGGCAGCTCTTGTCGATCTGGTCCAGATACTTCTGCGTGTGCCCCCAAAAGCTCAGGTAGCGCGGCTTCCCGCCCTCGGCAATGTAGGCCAGCAACTCTTCGCACGAGCGAATCCTATCGATGGAAATTTCTTGGTTCATGGTGCTATGCATTTCCGTATTGGTAATTTGAAAAAGTTCAGTCGACCACTTCAACGCCCGCTGCGCGCATGGCGGCAATCGCGTCCGGAATGTGGTTCGGTTCCAGCCCTACCCCGCGGCAACCATTGAGCAACACGCGGGTGCGAAAGCCGGCCTTCGTCGCGGCGTCAATCGCGGTGGCTTTGACACAGTAGTCCGTCGCAATGCCCACGATGTCCACCGCCTCAATGCGACGTGCGCGGAGCAGCTCGGCGAGGCCGTTCGTCTCGCCATGTTCATTGTAAAAACCGCTGTAGCTATCGGCATGCGCATCGAAGCCTTTGCGGATAATCACGTCGATATTGGCGTCGTCCAAATGCGGATGCAGCTCAGCGCCCGGAGTCCCCGCCACGCAATGCGGTGGCCATTGATCGAACGATACATGTTCCTCGGGATGCCAATCCTGCGTGGCAACCACGAGGCCATAAGCATCGCCCGCAGCGAGCTCGTTGATGACCGGCAACACTGCGTCCGCTCCCTCTGCGCCCAGCGCGCCGCCGGGCATGAAGTCGTTGTTCAAATCTACAATGATGAGCGCAGTCGTGTTTTTCATAATAGCTTTCTTTTAATGTGTATAAAATACACACAAAGCTTGCGCGTCAAGGTAAAGTGTAAATTTTACACATTAAAATTCCAGCCAGCGCCAAGGGCTAAAATCTCTACACTTCGAAGCTAAAGCCTTCTTCCTTCAGCTTGGCGTATTGCTCCTGGTCGAAGCGGTAGAGCTGCGTCGGTTTGCCGCGGGTACTGGGCACGGTCTTGGTCGGAATCAGCAGACCGGTCGACTTGATCTTCTTGTAGAAATTGCGGCGATCGAGCTCCTTGCCAAGGATGACATCGTAGATCGTTTTGAGCTCCGAGAGGCTGAACTCTTCGGGCAAGAGACTCAGGCCAATGGGCTCGTAGGACAGCTTGCCACGCAGGCGATTGAGCGCCATTTCGACAATCTTCTGATGGTCGAACGCCCACTGCCCTTCCGGCAATTTATCAATGTGAAACCACTGCGCCGTGCGCGAATCACTGCCCCAAATGAGCGGGCGATCCGTTTCCTCAATCAGCGCAAAATAGCCGATGCTAAACGCGCGCTCGCGCGGGTCGCGGTCAGGCTCGCCAAAGGTGTAAAGCTGCTCCAGGTATTCGACCTTCAGTCCAATGTCCTCCTCCAGCTTTCGCAGGCAGGCTTGCTTCGGCGTTTCGTGATCGAGGATCGGCCCGCCGGGCAAGCTCCAGCAATCTTCATACGGCTCAAGCGCGCGCATCAGCAGCGGCACGTAAATGGCGTTGTTGATGTAGCCGAAGATCACGCAGTCCACCGACACGACAAACTTCGAGAGTCGGCTCGTTTGCTTGGTTTTCTTTTTGGGTGACGCCATAGAGGTTATAACAATTGCAATTCAGAACGGCATTTCAAGGAGCGAACACATCTTCGTGCTACGCCGCTTTAATGAACTTCATGGCTTCGGTGACGGCGGTTTTGTCGCCGCAGGCTTTCTCGGGATTGTCGCTGAGTTTCGCTACCTTGACGCCGTTGATCTCGTCGAGTTTGATCACGATGTTCAACGCCGCGCTGCCCGCGAAGTCGTTCGTAAAATGCGTGCCGATGCCGAAGCTGACCGGGATGCGACCCGCCACGTGTTCCTGGATCGCTAAGGCCTTATCGACGTCCAAGCTGTCGCTGAAGACGATGCGCTTCGTGAGTGGGTCGATGCCTTCCTCGGCGTAAAACTCCAGCACGCGGTCGGCGAAGCGGAAGGGGCATTCGCTGTCGTGGCGCATGCCCGCGTAGGCCTGGGCCAACTCGCCGCGCAAGTTGTCGAAAAATAAGTCCGTCGTGTAGGTGTCTGTCAGCGCAACGCTCAACTGCTCGCCGTAAACATCGCGCCACGCTTGCAGCGCCTTGGCGTTGGCTTGCTCGACGCCTACCAGACCCGCATAGCCCATGATCCACTCATGCGCCATCGTGCCGACGGGCTTCATGCCGAAAGTCCGCGCGAAGTGGACGTTACTCGTGCCCAGGCAGTCGACGCCCGCCTCGTTAAACGCGCGCACCACCGTCTCTTGGGTGGCGAAGTTGCGGCGGCGCCGGGTGCCAAACTCGATGAAGCGCGCGTTGGCGGCGGTCATGCGTTGGCCCTTCGTGACGGCGCGGTCAAAATAGGCGCCGAGGTCTTGATCCCAATCCTGGTCGATGTGGCGGAAGTAGTTTTCGCTGACCAGCGCCAGCAGCGGCACCTCCCACAGGATCGTGTCCACCCAGCCGCCTTCGATGGCCATCGCCAGCTCGCCATTGCGGAGCTCCAACTCCACGTCGTCGGCACGCAGTTGGAAGCCCGCGAGGAAGTCCACAAACTCGCCCTGCATAAACGGCAGCCCACGCAGGTAGGCCAGCTCGTCCGCCGTGAAGCGCACATCGGCCAGCGCGTGAATCTGGTCACGCATCGCGGCAACGCAGGTTACCGTAAACGGCAGGCGCGGACGGCGGTTGATGAAGCGGTAGCGGACCTGCGCCTCGCGCTGCTTGCGCCACACGGCCTGCATCATCGTGAATTTATAAAGATCGTTGTCGAGGAGAGTAGTCATGGCTGAAATTCTTTATGTGTATATTTTACACTTTAAAAAGCAGAGTCAAGTTCTTTGCGGCAAAATTTCCCTACTGCGAGAATCCAGCAAAGCCTTTATTTTCTGTGCAATCCGCCTTGTGCTCGCGAACATAAGCCAGATACTTTGTCGCCAATGCTACAAAGTGCTGACCAGCCCAACCATTTCCGCGACTACTCTGCGTCCCATCGGGACGAGGCGTTTGCGGGCAATGCCGTGGCCCAGCCCTACCAAGCGATTGTCAAAGCGCTCAATGATTGCAGCGCCCATGAGCTGAAAGTGCGCCAACAGCGCCTCGACCGCGCCGCCGCCGAGCTCGGCATCCAGTTCGCCCTCCCCGGCGAGCGCAGCCGCGAAGCCATCGACTGGAAGCTCGACCTGTTTCCCCGCGTCCTCTCAGCCGAAGACTGGGATGTGATTTCGCGCGGCGTCATCCAGCGCGCGCAGGCCTTCAACGCCTACATCAGCGACATCTACCACGAGCAAAAGATCCTCAGTGAGCGCGTCCTGCCGTTTGAGCTGCCGCTACGCGACCCGGCGTTTCACCGCTCGTTTTCCGGCATCGAGTCCCACGGTGGCCGCTATTGTCTGACCGGTGCCTTCGACCTCGTGCGCATGCCCGACGGCGAGTGGCAAGTGCTGGAGAACCAGCTAGCGACGCCGATTGGCGTGTCTTACATTTTGCAGAACCGCCGATTGCTCGCGCAGTGTTTTCCGGAGCTATTTGCCACCATGAACGTCGCGCCGGTGGCGTCGTTTTCCACTTACCTGACGGAAGCCCTTCGCGCCCAGACCGATGTGGCCAACCCCAACATCGTGCTCCTCACCCGCGGTGAGACCAACCAGACGCATTTCGAGGAAGGCTTCCTCGCGCGACACATGGGCATCTCCCTTGTTCGCCCGGCCGACCTGCTCGTCCGCGATAGCTACGTTTACCTCAAAACGATTCGCGGACTGGAACGCGTGGATGTGATTTACCGCCGCGTGGAGAGCTCAACCGTCGACCCCATTGCGACCGCTGGCACGAGCTTCGAGGGCGTTCCCGGGCTGGTGAACGTCATCCGCAAGGGGAACGTGTCGATCGTCAACGCGCTGGGCTCCGGGGTCGCGGACAACCGCGCAATCCTGCGCTACAGCGACCGCATCATCGGCTACTACACAGGCCGCCGCGCGATCCTCCCCACCGCGCCGACCTACCACCTGAGCGACCACGACCAGCGCGACTACGTGCTCGAAAACTTCGACTCGATGGTCCTCAAGCCTGTGCAAGACCACGCCTCACTGCGCAAGCGTCTCGGCTTCAAAGGGCTGCTCGACTCCCCGGCCGAGCTCAAGCGTCTGGCCAAGCAATACCCGGAATACTGCGTGGCGCAGCCGGTCATTTCACCGTCGCAGCTGCCGCGCTTTAGAGGAGGCGACTTCTCGCCACATACGGTTTTCATGCGCGCGTTTTTTATCCTCGGTGAAGAGCCCGTGGTGCTCCCAGGCGGCCTCACGCGCCAGACGTCGCGTCATCACCGCTCGGGCCGTTTGTCCGTTTACGCCGAAGGGATGAAAGACACCTGGGCTCCGGCGGAAGCCGTGATCGACCGCGACATTCCGATCACCAAGACCATCACCGGCGAACGCATTTCCATCGGCAGCCGCACTGCGGAATCGCTCTATTGGGCGGGGCGCTACCTTAACCGCGCCGAGAACACCGCACGCCAGTTCAACACTTTGGAAAACCTCCGTTGGGACCAGCTCGGCCTCATGGACCAGCAGGCCTACTGGCCGCTGCTGCAAGCCATCGCCGCAGCCAACAGCCACAAATACGCCAAGCGCAAGCGCATGCCGCGCGACACGTTAAAGTTTTCCACGCAGCTCGTGCTCGATCCATCGGAAGCCGCATCGGTCAACGCGTGTGTGCTCTCGGCGCAATTCAATCTTGGCGCCGTGCGTTCGGCAATCAGCCCGGAGTGTTGGCAAACGCTGCGCGAGTTGGCGATCTACCTGGGTAATCAATCCCGTGGCCGCGTAACGCGCTCGAAGTTGCGTGAGTCGAGCGATCAGGTGGTTAGCGAAGTGGCCCGCTTCCAAGGGCTGGCCGAGCGTACCATGCTCCACGACGATGCCTGGCAATTTTACCGCATCGGCGGCTTCCTTGAGCGCGCGCTGGGCGTGCTGTATTTGCTCGAAGTCGCCCTGCCCCGCGCCGCGGAAACCTACCGCGCCGACGACGAGGAAAGCACGGACCTCACCGCGCTGCTCCGCCTGAATGCATCGCTCGACGCCTATCGCCGTGAGTATCGATCCCGCGCGTATCTCGACCGTGTGGCGCGTCTATTGTTGCTGAGCCCGAACAACCCGAGCTCGGTCAACTACTGCGTGCGCAACGTTCGCTACGCCATCGGCACGCTGAGCATCTCCGGCGAACGCGACGTGGGCGAAGGCGTCGTGGCCGGTATCGATGCGCTGATCAGCTACCTGGAATCGCTACCGATTAACCACATGTTCCCGTCGCCCGTGCCGGGGCTCGACGCCGGTGGTTCATCGGAAGAAAGTCCCAGCGTGAAGCCCAACGTCATCAAAAAGCAGCTCAACGCCCTGACCAAGGAGCTCGAAAAACTGCACGAGAACATCGAGGACGTTTTCTTCAGCCACCAACACGTTTACGCCCGTTCGCCCGTGTTGTTTGAATCATAGATTCAAACCGTTCGTAAGGTTCCTAAGTTAATAAGTGCGTAAGTTGTAGTAGATAAAGTAAAGAAACGAAGAACCAACCTCCAAACATACTTTACGAACTTACGAACATTCAGAACATTACCAACTTTCCACCCATGCGCTTCAAAGTCAGCCACACCACCCGCTACAAATATGCGGCTCCCGCCTCGGAGTCGTTCGCGGAGCTGCGCGTGTGGCCGCGCGACAGTGAATCGCAAAAGATCATCAGCCGCGAACTCGTGATCAAGCCCGAAGTCCGCGCCGATCATTACCTCGACTACTTTGGCAACCACGTGGAGTTTTTCTCCATCCCCTTTCGCCACAGTGAGGTGCGAGTCATCTCCGAGGCCGAGATCGAAACCTTTCCCTACGAACCCCGCCCCGCCGTGCTCGATACCCCCATTGGCGAGGCGCGACAGATTTACAACAGCACGCTCTTCCGCCTTTTTGAATATTTGCAGCCCACCGAGTTGGCGCCGTTGACGCCGGCCCGCAAAAAGATCCGCAAAGTCTTCTTCCACGAAACCCAGCCAATCGGCGAGGCTCTGCTCAAGCTGAACCAGTGGATTTTTAAAACGTTCGAATACAAGCCCGGCGTTACGGATGTGTCCACGCCGCTGGACGACGTCATCAAAAATAAACGCGGCGTCTGCCAGGACTTTGCCCACCTGATGCTCGCCATCCTGCGCAGCCACGGTATCCCCGCGCGCTATGTGAGCGGCTACATCGAGGCATTTGATCCGGAGAAAACCGACCCCGAGCTGATCGGTGCCGCCGCCAGCCACGCGTGGGTGGAAGTTTTTTTACCAGGCGGCTTCTGGTGGGGGCTCGACCCAACGAACAATCAGGCCGCCGGCGAGCGCCACGTCAAGGTTGCCGTGGGCCGCGACTACAACGACGTCGCCCCGATGCGCGGCACTTACAAAGGAGCCCTTGACCAACAACTGCAGGTCATGGTTTCCTTAACCCGTACCGCCAACGCCACGACGTGAAAATTTCCATCGATCACCTGACCCGCTACCACTACTCGCGCCCCGTCAGCTTCAGCGAGCACCACCTGTTTTTACGTCCACGCGACAGTCACAAACTTCGAGTCGAAAACTTCGAACTCACCACCTCGCTTGAGTCCGCCCAACGCTGGATTCGCGACTGCAATAACAACATCGTTCTCGCCGCCAATTTCGGCTTGCTTGAAACGCAGGAAATGGAATTCCACTGCCGCATGACGATCGATGTGGAGCAGGACAATCCATTCGATTTCATCCTGGAGCCCTACGCCACCAGCTATCCATTCCGCTACCTGCCGCATGAGGCGCACGCGCTTTCGCCCTACTTGGACACGAGCGTCATCATCCATAGCCACAAGGTTCTCGACTGGCTTTACATGGCGATCCCCGATGTTAATCGGCACCCGGACTCCGTGCAATTCCTCGCTGACATCAACCACGCCGTCCACCGCGACATCGCCTACGCCCGCCGCGACGAAGAAGGAGTTCAATCGCCCAACGAAACCCTGGAGATGCGCCTCGGCTCCTGCCGCGATATGGCGGTGCTGTTCATCGCAGCGTGCCGCCAACTGGGCCTCGCCGCGCGCTTTGTCAGCGGCTACCTTTACGACCCGCCGGTCGACAGCGCCTATGGCGACGCGCATCTTTTCAACCGTGCAGTCGGCTCGATGCATGCTTGGGCGGAAGTCTTTTTACCTGGTGCCGGCTGGAAGGGATTCGACCCGACCAACGGCATCCTCGCCAACGAATATTTCATCCCCTCCGCCGTCGCCCACGAACCCAAGTGCGTGAATCCCATCCAGGGAAAATACTTCGCCAAGGGCGGCGAACCCGTCACCTCCGAAATGGAAATTACCCTGAGCCTGGAGGAAGTTAAATGATGAGAAAGAGCATTCTTACGATTCACCCAGTATCCATATTCCTCACAGCCAGCACAGCTGCGATATGGAGTGCGCCAGCCCTCTGGCGCACTCCATAGCCAATCCACTGGAAGATTCCAATGGATCTCGCCCCATGCAAATTCACCACAACCAAGACGACCATTGAGCCACACACCCAACGACTGCGCCGACCAAATTGAAGCATTGCTCTCCATGCGGGGTGTGAAATTAACGATGGGAGGCGAGCCTACATTCGTCCCCAACATGCCCACCGGCGCCGAGTGGAACAACGACGCAATGGGCCCCGAAAAGCTCGGCTACGCGCGCAAGCTCACCGCAAAGCTACTCACCACCCATTTCAAAGGCGGACTCGTAATGCAGGTCTTTGGCAAGCTCTACCCGGGCGAACCGCTCCCACGCTGGGTGCTGCTTACTTTGCAACGCAAAGCAATGACGCCGCTCTGGACTGAGCCCAAGCGTTTCCTACTTTCCAATAAAAAAGGCCGCAACCAACCTGCCCAAGCATCACGCCTGATGCGCGCCATGATCGAACAACTCGCCATCGACGGCAAGGCCGTGCCCGCAGGCGAACAAGGCGCAAAGAAGAAGACCGTCGGCTGGGTGCTGCCACTCGACTACGAAGACTCTGCATGGCAAAGTAAACCGTGGCCCTTCGACCGCGCGCACCCCGTACCGCTCATTCCCGGCGATAGCCCCATTGGCCTGCGCCTGCCGCTCAGTGAGCTGCCCGAAGACGCCATTAAGCGCGCGCTCACGATTGAAGTCCGCCACGGCGCGTTGGAGATTTTTATTCCTCCGCTGCAGTGGGAAGGCTTCCAGCAGCTCATCTCCGTACTCGAAGCACTAAGCGTGAAGCTCGATCTGCGCGACTTGGTCATCTGCGGCTACGCGCCTTACAACACCAACAGCGAAACCACCGGCCTCGGCCTCGCCGCCGACCCCGGCGTGCTGGAGATCAACCTGCCGCCCGCTGAAACCTGGCGCGACTACAACATCACCTTCTCCGCGATTTGTGACGCCGCTCACGCCGCCGGATTATTCCTGACCAAGCGCTCGCTCAACGGCGTCATCCGCGGCACGGGCGGCGGTTCGCACCTCGCCTTTGGCGGTCCCACGCCTGACGAAAATGTTTTCTTCAACCAGCCTACGCTGCTCACTTCGGTTCTGCGCTACTGGCAGCACCACCCCGCGCTGTCCTATCTTTTCACGGGGCAGTATGTGGGCGCGGGTTGCCAGGCGCCACGCATCGACGAAGGTGCCGAGCACTTGCTCTACGAGCTCGAATCTGCCTGCGAAGGTTTGGAGCGCATGCCCTACGTGCCCGACCGCGAAATGCTCGACCAATTCTTCCGCAACTTGCTGACCGACGCTGCGGGTAACACCCACCGCGCCGAAATCTGCCTCGATAAGTTTTGGAATTTCTCCTCGCCCACGGGCAAGCTGGGGATCGTTGAGCTGCGCGCATTCGAGACGATGCCGACCGCCGAGATGATGGCCAACGTTGCGCTCTTCATTCGCGCCATCATCGCGATGCTGATCAAGAAGCCGTTCATCAAGAAGCTGCGTCGCTTCGGTCCGAAATTGCACGACCGCTATCTGCTACCGTCCGTGCTGATGGAAGACCTGACAAAGATCTGCGCCGACATCCGCCGCGCAGGCATTGACTTCGATCCCAGTTGGCTGCAACCGATCCTGGACTTCCGCTGCCCCATCGTGGGCAAGTTGTCCATCCCCGGTGGCGAGCTGATCGTGCGCCAAGCCTTCGAGCCCTGGCCGCTGATGGCGGAGGAAAGCTCCGGTGCCGCCACCGTGCGCGTGGTGGACAACTCAACCGACCGCCTGGAGTTCTCACTTTGCGATGCAAAGTTTGCCGAGCAAGGCCAGCTGATTGTGAACGGCATTGAAATACCGTGGCAGGATGTCGGCGGCCAAAAAGTCGCCGGGCTCCGCTACAAGTGCGCCAGCGCCTACCCGGCGCTGCATCCACATGTGATGATCCAGTCGCCGCTCAACATTCATTGGCAAAGCAAGCGCAAGCTGACCGGCGCGCTCTACCATTACTGGAATCCCAATGGCCCGCTTTACGACGGACTGCCCGCCAGCGACGCCGAGGCCAACGAACGCGCAGCCGCACGCTGGATCCCGCTCAATGCGCCAATAAAATACGAACAAACCAAGCCCGCCGAAACGGCACCGGAGTCCACTTGGACGATTGATCTGCGACGCCAGTAAATTTGCGGAACTCTCGCCTGGCATTGCAGACTAACCAAGGATGCGTTGGCTTAAGAGAATTTCATTCGTTCTACTACTCGTGGTCTTCACGATTGGCGGCTGGTATACCTACCATCGCATTGAGCACAAGGCATCACCCATCAAGCTGACGACTGTCGAAGTCCCAAGCCCGAAGGCCGAAGTTTCATTGAGCACGATCCGCGTCGCCGCCTACAACATCGCGCATGGCCGCGGTGGCAAGCTTGGCACCAGCAATTGGGACAACGATAGCGCGGACGCCCTGCGCCAGCGGCTGGATCAGATTGCCACGCAGATCAATGCAGTGGCACCCGACATCCTGGTGCTCAACGAAATCGACTTCGATACGAGCTGGAGCTTTGGCTTCAACCAAGCCGAATACCTGGCGAAAAAATGCGGCTACCCCTACGTTTTGCAGCAGCGTAACTTCGGCGTATCGCTCCCCTTCTACCATCTGCACTTCGGCAACGCGCTGCTCAGCAAGTATCCGATTACGAATGCCGAGTTTCTCAAGTTTCCGCCACTATCGATGAAGGAAGATATCTTCGCGGGCGATCACGATGGCTTCATTTGCGAT
Source organism: Cerasicoccus maritimus (assembly GCA_031296935.1). GTDB lineage: Bacteria > Verrucomicrobiota > Verrucomicrobiia > Opitutales > Cerasicoccaceae > Cerasicoccus > Cerasicoccus maritimus. The sequence continues at coordinate 78,552 of JAVDPD010000023.1, read as the reverse complement.
GTCGCCGCGCCCGGACAAACGCTGTCCATCGTTGGCGTGCACTTGGAGTATCGCGACGAATCTACTCGCCTGCAATCGGCAAAGATCATTCAAACTGCTGCCGAGCAGCGGACAAAGCCCGTCATCGCGATGGGCGACTTCAACTCAGCGCCGGATGCGAATGCGCAAACTGCGAGCGGCGAAAACACCATCAGCTACTTGCTCGCCAATGGCTTTACTGCGAGCATGACTGGAGCCAAGGCCCTGCCAACCTTTCCTTCGGAAAAACCGGAGCGTAAGATCGATTGGATTCTCGGCAGTACAGTCGATGGCTTTCGCGACGGCCGCGTCATCCAATCGAACTACTCGGACCACTTAATGGTGGCTGCGGAAGTAGACCTGCCGCCTCCTGCTGAGTGATTTCATCAATTTCGTTCATCGGATGATAGGAGGTAAAGAAAATCCGAATGCCCACCAAAACCGCTAATTCTGATTGCGCGCAGGATGAGGCGATCCTTAAATTACGCCATGAGGTTTACAATCACCCTGCTCATGATTTTCGCTTTTCTTGCTGTCGGCTGTGGCAAACAAGAGCCAGCCGCTCAGACGTCTGCGAAGGTAAGCGCCGCTGACTCCTCCAAGCTTCATGCATCGACCGACGCCCCCCAAGCGGTCACGACCGGCGCAGTTCGGCTACAGGGGATGCCCGGCAACATTGAGCCTGTTGTGGAAGTTATTTCCATCGATCCTATTCCGAACAAAATTGTTGAGCTGATCACGAACCAGCAGAACCTGCTTCAGGCTTACTTAACCCCGCCCAAGACATCCATGAAGCAACCCAGCGATATCGTGTCCGCAGAGGATTACCAGAAGATCACTGAGCAAATCAATGCGCTACGCCAACAATACCCGGCGCCAGTCGAGAGCGAGTTCTACAACGATTCAGGCGAACCAGAAATGTTCACCAGCCGCGAGTCTCTCCACAAGCGATACATTCCACTCTTCAGGGCAATCAGCGTGGAAACAATGGTCCCCAGCATCAACGATATCTCAAATCAAATGCGCATGGACCATGCCACGCTGGAAAAACTAGCCGATCAGCCCGGCAACGAGGGCCTACAGGCACGCGCAGACATCAACTGGCTGGCGAGCCTCAGCAGAAATTTCCAACAGTATCAGTCCGTGACTCGCGCCTACGATTTAGCTCGCCGCAAGCAAGCCACACTCAATACACAAACAACCGGCCAAACGACGTTTCAATCGCCTATAATGGCATGGAAATACTTCCAGCAACAGACCGCGCCCAATATCGAACTCGAAATTGGCAGAACCGCGGCCCACACGATCTACGCCGAGGACGACGGTTCCTTCGAAGTCGAAGGACACGGGAAAATGATCGTCCGCGCCACGCTCGACGGCAACTCCGTGTTTTTCATCCAAGACGGCCCGGGCGCCGAGCACCTCAAATTCAGCAATCTCGAACAGACGACTGTCGACCCCACCTAAGATGCCGTCCATTAACCCGCAGAAAATCGTCGTCTTCACCGGCGCCGGCGTCAGCGCGGAAAGCGGGCTGAAGACCTTTCGCGACAACGACGGCCTCTGGAATAACTACCGCGTGGAAGACGTCGCCACGCCAGAAGCCTTTGCCCGCGATCCCGGCCTCGTGCTCGAGTTCTACAACCAGCGCCGCGCCCAAGCCCGCAACGCCCAGCCCAACGCCGCCCACGAAGCCATTGCTCGGCTCGAGGAAAAATACGAAGTAGTAGTCATTACACAAAACGTCGACGACCTCCATGAGCGGGCGGGCTCGACCAATGTGCTCCACCTGCATGGACTCCTCACCGAGGCGCGCAGCACGGCGGACCCGAGTTTAATTTACGAGCGCGGCCTGGCCGACCTCAACCTCGGCGACCTTTGCGAAAAAGGCAGCCAGCTCCGCCCCAACATCGTGTGGTTCGGCGAAATGGTGATCAACATCGAGCCCGCCGCCCGTGAATTTGTCGACGCCGGTAAAGTGCTCGTCGTGGGCACGTCGTTGCAGGTATATCCCGCTGCGGGCTTGCTCAAGAAGGCGCACTTCCATTCCGAAAAATACTTGGTCACCTTGGAAGTCGATTACCCTCCCCGTCATTTCAAATGGATGCGCGGCAAGGCGGCAAGCGTAGTGCCATCGTTAGCGAAGAACTGGCTACAAGCGTAGAAGCAAAATGCCGGTTTTCATCAATGGTGTTCTCTCTGGCTTTACCTCGTGGATTGCTCAGATACTGCTCTACATCGCGCTGAACTGGCTTATTCATTTTTTCAAAATCTACGAATCCGCATATACCGCCGCAGCGCTTGGTTTACCGTTACTAGCACATGTGGCGCTGACGCTGGCCATCGGCTATGCGAAACTGCCACAAATCCGAGTTTCCCAACATATACGTTACTGGTATTACAACCTCCCCGGCCTCTTGATTGCCTATACGCCTTGTTTACTGATTCTCTGGTTCATGCACGAAATGGCAAATTACGACTAGTCACCTCGGGCCTTGACATCCCGCCCCGCGCGGGCGTATATCCTCCCCAATCATGAAGCGCGCCTTCCTACAACTCGCGGCCGCCAAGCTTCTCCCCTGAGGGGGACTAGTAATTTCGTCATGGCCCGATGAGGCCGCGGGGACGTTTCCCCGGTTTAAGCAAAAAAACCTCCGGCAATTAGCCGTTTTTCATTCTTGGCCTGCCTGTGGCATGCGCGGATTAGCGCTTGGCAGGCCTGCGATCAACCTTCACTGATATACTTTTGCCATGAAACCCGCATCATTGCGTAAATACCGCCCCTTCCACGAGAAGTTCGAGACCCGCTTGCCCAACCGCACGTGGCCAGACAATCATATCGAGCGCGCGCCCATCTGGGCCAGCGTTGACTTGCGCGACGGCAACCAAGCCCTCGCCATCCCGATGAGCGTCGAGGAAAAGCTGGAGTATTTCCAAATGCTCTGCCGCATCGGCTTCAAGCAAATCGAGATTGGCTTCCCATCCGCGTCCGACACCGAGTTCCGCTTTTTCCGCCGCTTGGTCGATGAAAACTTGATCCCGGACGACGTCACCGTGCAATGCCTGGTGCAAGCGCGCGAGCATTTGATCCGCCGCACCTTTGAGGCGCTGGAGGGCGTCAAGAGCGCCATCGTGCACCTCTACAACAGCACCTCGCCCCTGCAGCGCCGCGTGACCTTCGGCGACGCCAGCCGCGAGAAGATCAAGGACATCGCAGTCGAGGGCGCCAAGCTGGTCCGCGAATTGGCCAACGAGCCGCGCGACGGCAAGATCCTCTTCCAATACTCGCCCGAGAGCTTCAGCGACACCGAGCTGGATTACGCTTACGACGTGTGTAAGGCCGTGACCGACGTCTGGGGCCCGACCGAGGAAGAGCCGATCATCCTCAACTTGCCGGCCACCGTGGAATGGGCCACGCCCAACGTCCACGCCGACATGATCGAGTGGTTCTGCAATCAATTGAAGGCCGACGGCATTCGCAACAAGGTCCAGGTATCCCTGCACACCCACAACGACCGCGGCACCGGCACCGCCGCCACCGAGTTGGCGATGCTGGCTGGCGCTGACCGCGTCGAAGGCACCTTGTTCGGCAACGGCGAGCGCACCGGCAACCTGGACATCGTCACCGTCGCCTTGAACTTGAATAGCCACGGCATTGAGACCGGCTTGGACTTTTCCAACCTGGACGAAATCCGCATGGTGTATGAGCGCCTGACGCGCATGGGCGTGCACGAGCGCCACCCCTACGCGGGCGAGCTCGTCTTCACGGCCTTCTCCGGCAGCCACCAGGACGCCATCAAGAAGGGCATGGACATCATCAAGCGTGAGGCAGAAGCGAGAAGTCAGCAGGGAGAAGGGGAAAGCACGGATACCATCGAGTGGGCGGTGCCGTATTTGACCATCGATCCGCAGGACCTCGGCCGCAACTACGAGGCGATCATCCGCATCAACAGCCAGTCCGGCAAGGGCGGCGTGGCCTACGTGCTCGATCGCGAGCACGGCTTGGAGCTGCCCAAGTCCATGCACCCCGAGGTGGGTAACTTCGTCAGCGCACAGGCCGATTCGCAAAGCCGCGAACTGTCCGTGGATGAAATTCGCGACGCCTTCTTCACGGAGTTCGTCAACCGCGACGGCCCCCTGAAGCTGCGCGATCACGACGAGACCCACGTGGAAGCCGCGAACGACGACGGCGCCCTCGTCCACCAGCGCGCCAAGCGCCCGACCGCAGCTGGCGATGAGTTCGGCTGGACGTTTTCGCTGACCTTCGAAGGCAAAAAGATCGTCACCGAAGGCTTCGGCAATGGCCCGATCAACGCCCTCGCCCACGCCTTGGAGAAGGAAGGCCTCAAGGACTTCCGCGTGACCGACTACCGCAGCCATGCCATCACCGGCGGCTCAGCATCGGACGCCGCTGCCTACGTGCAGATCGTGAACGAAGCAACCGGTAAGCACTACTGGGGTTGCGGCATCAACCCGTCGATCGAAGTAGCGGGCCTCAAGGCCCTCGTCAGCGCCTACAATCGTTTGCGCGCGGTGTAGTTAATCGGCAAAGAAATTGACCAACGGTCAGGCCCTCAAGCCTGGCCGTTTTTTGTGCAACACAAAGACAATGATCAGCCTTTAGCCACGCAACGCCGCGATTAGGTGCCGCAGCTCGTCATCCACTTGCTCGGGCTTAGCCAGCGTCTCGGCGACTTCCGCGCGCAGCAGCTCCTTGTAGCGCTTGCGCAGACGATGCAACGCCACGCGAAACGCAGTCTCGCTGAGCCCCAATTGCACCGCGAGTTTCGCTTGGCTGACCGCATCATCCTTCCCGCCGAGCAACGGCGACAAAGCCTCGAACCACGCGGCCTTGCCCGCGTCTGCGAGCTCACCCTGCAAGCGCGCAAGCACGGCGTCGAGCAACGCCAAGGCCCAGGCTTTGTCAAAGGCGGCATCCGGCGTTTCGGCAGCGAAATCTTCAATGGCAAACTCCGCGGAGTCCACCGACGCGACCATGCCCCCGCCCCGCTTGGCAGCACGCTCGTAGTCGCGGCGATCCGCCAAGTAGTGGTTAAACGAACCCAACAAAAACGACCGAAAGCGCCCACGCTCCTGCCGCGCCGCGCCTAGTGACTCCAGCCTCAACAAACGTTCGTAAAAACCCTGCACGGCGTCTTCGGCGTCAATGGCATTCAACCCGCGCCGCTTAGCATGCGCGAGCAGCGGCCCGCGATACACCTGGCACAACTCCCCCAACGCCCGCCGCGCCGACGCGTCATCAGGCTGTACAGCGGCGAGGACCAGGGTCCAGCGAGTCGTGTGGAAGCCAGCGCTCATTGGAGTTTTTTAGATTCAATGAAGAGGCTCTCACCTTGCGGCGTGATACGTAAAACGCCGACTTGCTCTTGCCCGTCATTCGCAGTGATGAGATAGCCACACCATGATTCCTTCTCTATAGAAACTTGCTGATAATTCAGCCCAAGCTCGGTCTCGGCTTTGTGGGTGATGGACTCGTGAATGAGCGTTTTACGCAGTAAGGAAGCAGTCGTTTCCAAAGCAAATTCTTTGGACAACTTTGCCAGCCGAAAATCCTGCGCCTTCGTGATGAGGAACTCCCGCGTTTCTATGACCTCGCCAGTCAGGCCATCCGTATCACTCACGCGGTTGTAGATCAGCGCGAACGGCGGCAAATCCGCCTCTTCGACGGTGTCTGCGTCGAGTCGCATCGTTTGGCCGGTTGCTAAATCTAAGACCACGTGATCCGTGTCGTCGATGAGCGGGTCCAAACGCGCCGACCAGTCGACCGCAACTCCTTGATCCGCCAGCAGGAGTTCAGCCTCACTCTGTTGCGCCAACATGATCAACACCGCCGTTTGCACGGGCAGCATCACGGCTGCGGTGATCAACAACACCAGCCACCATGGTGCCAGCACGCGCAGCCATTTCGGTTGGTTTTTGGCCGGTGCAGTCGGCGTATCAAATTCGGTGCGCGGTTTGGAGAATCGTCGCCAGAAGCAGAACATCCAGACTCCGATCATGCCGAGTGCGCCCGCCATCACCGTCCACATTGCGGGCATTGGCAAATGCACCGGCTCACGCAGGTTTGCATATTGCCCCAGCAACTGAACCACGCAAAACAAAGCCATCACGATACACGCGATCCCCAAGCCATAACGTACAAAAGCGCGGTGCGTGATCGCTTCGCGTTCCGGCGCGAGCCAAAAATCCGCATGCGGCAGCGAGATCAAATAGTTTGGCAACAGGCGCACCATCGCGAACAACATCACCAGGAAATACGGAACGCCCAAGCCCACTACCAGCATCACGAGCATGGCCACCCCGCGGTTTGCCCACGAATCCGGCACGCCACTGGCATTGAAATGCACCGCGACTTCCGTTGGCAAGTCCTGCGCGCCAAACATCAGAAATCCACAATAAATCGTCGTTAAAAACATGAACAAGGTCGCCAAGCCCAACGGCAAGGACGCAGGCCCCGGCGCCTTGAGCTCATTCTCACGCTGCGAGGCATTGGGGCCTTTGCTTCGAGCAGCGGCCCAGGTGTAAAACACGGCCATCATTGCAAAACCTGCCACGAGGATTGCCACGTTGCCCAAGCCTAGCCAGCTCACTGCTTCGCGCGGAAAGCTCTGAAAAAAGCTCACCGCGTGCGCATCCTGCTGAGTCGCGGTGTAAACGTGTTTTCCGAATGCCTGCCCGCCGTTGGCATACCAGCCTATCGCAAAGCCGCCCATGGCCACCGGCGCAATCGCCATCCCAGCATACGCCGCAAGCAACCCGAACGCGATCCCGCCAATACCCAGCAGCGCCAGCACCAGACCACCGTAGCCCACGACGCCGATGCTCAAGCCCCCGAAAGCAAAAACGCCCATCGCCAGGCCGCCCATCGCAAAGACACCTTGCGCAATGTCACCCACCGCAACGATGCCCCGAGCCACCCGTTTGCGACCGGTGAGCTCGTCAACGCCAGTCGCGACGTGAATCAACGGCACGCCAAAGAGCGAAGCGCGGCTGCGGTAATTGAGATTGTTCCAGCCCGTGCGTTTGTGCGTTGTTTGCGCAGCCGGCTGATCCGCCAACGACTCAATCTGCGTTTTGAATTCCGTCGCGGCGTGGTAGCGGCGCTCGGGGTCGCGCTCCAGGGCGCGCAGCACCACGGCGTCGAGGCGCACGTCGAGCGACACGCGGCGCGAAGGCGGCTCCAGCTCGCCAGCCGCAGGCAGCTCGCCGGTCAGCATTTGGTAAAAAACCACGCCGAGTGCATAGAGGTCGGCACGGTGATCGACCTGCCCGGGCTGCGTGGCTTGCTCGGGGGCCATGTAGGCGGGCGTGCCCATGAGCTCGCCCATGAAGGTCAGGCCGTCTTCAGCAGTGTTTGGGGATGCGGAATTTTCAGGACTGGCATTCGCCAAACGCACGAGTCCGAAGTCGGCGATCTTCACGCGGCCCAGGCGGTCGACGAGGATGTTCTCCGGCTTGATGTCGCGGTGGACCACGCCGTGGTCGTGCGCGTATTGGAGCGCGTCGCAGAGCGGCGGCACGATGGTTAAGGCTTCACGCGGTGCCAGGCGCCCGGCATTGAGGAGCTGCCGCAGATTCATCCCGTCGACGTATTCCATGAGGATGAAAAACCGCCCGCCCGACGTTTGCCCGAACTCGTAAAGCGTCACGATGCCCGGGTGGTTGAGCTTCGCCAAAGTGCGCGCCTCGCGGGAAAAGCGTTCCGCAAAGCCGGGATCGGTTTCCAAGCCGGGGCGCAAGATCTTCAGAGCGACATCGCGGTCGAGGTCCTTTTGCCGCGCCCGGTAAACCGCGCCCATGCCGCCGCGCCCCAGCAGCTCGACGATCTCGAGCTTGGGAAATTCGGCGTCCAAGTCTTCCGGGCTGGGCGCAGCGTCTGAGGTTTGAGGCTGAGGGTTGCTGGACAAACCCGCCGCCAATAAATCCTCCGGCGAAGGGCCGGACGCGCTCGGGTTGTCGGGATGGGAATCGGATGGCTGCATACCCTATACTGAGGAAAAACCATCCAAACGTTACACGCGAGCACGGAGAAATATCAGAATAACTGCCCTCGAATATGCGGGAGCTGATGCCTGACGCGAGGTTGCCTACCCACCGCGAAAACCATAACCTCATTGTAATTGCTCATGCCCAGCTACTCAGAGAGCGAAGAATCATCGATCACCCTGCAATTGTTATCCGCCGGGGCGTTGTCCGCCTTGTTCATCGTGCTAAACCTGATCGGCCTTGGATTTACGGCGCTTAAGGAAACACCGGAATTCTGGACGAATGGCGGCGGCTATCCGATCTGGCTACGCGAAACAGTGCTTGAGTCATACTATCCGGGGTTGATCGCGGTTTTCCTGATTCAAACACTTGCAACCATAGCCTGCATTTACACGTTCTTCAAACATGGCAGCGGGGCGGCCTTGCTGGGCTTACTTGGACTTGCGCCGCCTTGGCTTATGTTTCTAGTGACAGTTGGCGTGCTCATCGCAAACAACATCTGGAACCTGATTAACAACAACCCGCTGCACTGGCATCCAGGCTAGGGAGTGTCAGCGAAATTGGTTACATAAACGCTGAGCCTTGCCGAGGATCAGATCTGCGTCAGCCGTTCACTTAAATGTCTTAGAGGGCGTCTAAAAAGTCTGATCGAGTCGGCGAGATGTATTCGAGAGGCAAAATTTCGGCTTCTGAATCGAGGCGAAACCAGTTTCGTCGAGATGAAGAAATGATATTTTGACCTCGAAGACGCACTCCGGCGAAGACCACTTGAGTTTTTAGACGCCCTCTTAGGTTGATCGTTGTATGTGGTGATGAGTGTTTCGATGGCCGAATTAGCCCCCGAAAATCAGGGCAGCGCCATTATCAGGGCAAACGCAGCATCTACGGCGACCGCTTCAAACTGCAAAAATGCCTCTGCATGGTCGCCGCCATGCGCAAGCTCCTCTATCACACCCGTGCTACTCTAAAAATCTGAAAAATAACGAAATCATGACTTAATCCAGACACAGTTGCTGGAAGCCTGTGAGCGGAAAAAACTCACCGCCATCAACATCTTTAATTCCCAGACACTCCCTATAGCTTCGCTTTTTGGCGAACGCTGGACACTCCGCCATCGCAAGCCCATTGCTGCCCCGTCACCCAGGAAGCGTCCTCCGAGCAAAGCCAGGCGATCAAACTCGCGGCGTCGGTCGGCTGCCCAACCCGCCCAAGCGGATGCATCGCTTCGGATATTTTGCGGCCAGTTTCACTGCTGAGCATCGGCTGACTCATATTCGACTCCACCAAGCCGAGCGCCACGCTGTTTACGCGGATGCCCTTGCTCGCATAGGTCGCCGCCGCGCTCCGTGCCAATGCCTCGACACCGCCTTTGGCCGCCGCAATGGCCTCATGGCTTGGCAAGCCAACCTGCGCCGCGGTCGAGCTGATCATCACGATCGAGCCACCACACTTCATCTGCTTCACTGCTTCGCGCAGGCCGTAAAATGCGGAGTTCAGATTCAGGTCAATCGTCGTAAGCCAGTCCTCGTCTTTGGTCAGGTGTGCGGGTTTGAGGATGATCGAGCCGACCGCATGCACGTAGGCGCTCGGCGGCCCGAGTTTTTCCGCGAGCTTGGCAAACGCGCCCTGCACGGCGGCGGAGTCTGTTGCGTCTGCGGCCACGACTGCAACCCCGGGCACATCCATGCGATCCGGGTTCCGCGCAAAACCGCCCACCCGCCAACCGGCGTTTACCAAGCGACGCGCGAGCTCTTGACCGATGCTGCCGGTAATGCCGGCCACGAAAGCAACAGGGGAGTCAGATGTATCAGCCATGCCCAACCATAAACCAGGCTGGCAAAACTTCAAGGCGCGGCGTTTAAAACACCAGCGCGTTCAGCTCTTCCTGGATGCGGACGAGCGCCATCGGGTCAGGGTCACTGGACTGCACTTGATACTCCTGCTTTGAGCGGACATGCAGGTAGGTTTGCACGCCGTTTTCCGGGCGGCCCCTGGAGCGCAGGATGCGTTTGCGCTCCAGCAGCAGCGCGAGCACTTGCTTGAAGAGTTCGCGGTCTTCGGCGACTTCCGCGCTATCGCTCTCGCACATCGAGAGGAAGAGTTCTTCACTCGTCGCCAAGGCATGCGCGCGGGCTTCTTTCTCCTCCTCACCACGGGGCTTCACCTCGCGCCCCCACTTGCCAAGCACGGCCTCCGGGCGGGGAAAGTCGTCCACCTTGGCGGCGGAAACATCGGCGCGCTGGAGCTGCCCTTCCTCATCCCGATAGAGGAAGCAGAAAACCTCGTCGCCAATCTCGAAAGCTTCGCCCGAAACAGCGCACTCCTTTGCCAACGGTTTAATCTGCCAGTCCATGAGTCGGCATTGTCGCGGCGGAGGGCAATTCCCCGCAAGGCAATTATGCCAGCGCCCAAGATTTTATATGCGTCCCAAAAACCGCAGAACCACCGCGACCCGTGAAAGAATCGCGGAAGCTTTGGCTTGCGAATCTTTTTTCCCGATAACAACTATTGGTCTCCTCCATAATTCTGCTAAGCTAATACTAGAGTTGACCCATCCCGGAAAAATATACGCCATCGGCGACGTCCACGGCTGTAGCGACGAGCTCAACGAGCTCCTCACACTGCTTGAGCTGGGCCAACACGACATGGTCGTCTTCGTGGGAGACTTGGTCAACCGCGGCCCCAACTCCCGCGAAGTGCTACGCATCGCGCGCAACCTGCCGGGCTGCTACTGCCTGCTGGGCAACCACGAACTACGGCTCCTCAAATATCGCGACTCGAAAGACCGCTCCATCCTCAAGGATTACGACTGGGAAACCATCCCCAAGCTCGGCGATGAGGACTGGCGTTTCATGCGGGAGTTTCACCTCAACCTGCACTTTCCGGGCCTCAACACCGTCATCGTACACGGCGGGTTCTTGCCCAATATTCCCTGGGACGATCAGGAGGCCAACGTCGTCACCCAAATTCAGGTTTACAACAAGAAGACCGGCTCCTGGGGCAAGCGCGCCGACATATCCGGCGGCGAGAGCTGGATGAAGTATTGGCATGGCCCGCCCTTCGTCGTCAGCGGACACACGCCGCGCAGCAAAGTGGTCCGCACAAAGTGGTCAATCTGCATCGACACCGGCTGCGCCTACGGCGGCCACTTAACCGCCTTCGAGCTCACCGAGCGCAAGATCTACCAAGTCAAAGCGCGCCAGACCTACGTTTCAAAATCGCTGTCAGACAGCATCTAGAGCAATTTAGCACACGCCCTAAGGACGCCCCCTGTCGGCAATTCATGTGATCTCTAAGAGGGCGTCTAAAAACTCAATTGACCTTCGTTGGAGAGCGTCTTCGTGGTCAAAATTCCATTTCTTCACCTCGACGAAACTGGTTTCGCCTCGCTTCAGAAGCCGAAATTTCGCCTCTCGAATACATCTCCCCGACTCGATCAGACTTTTTAGACGCCCTCTAAGGCTCCATAATCAGCACAAAGTCCGAGCCGTCTTTTTGAAAGCTGCCCGTGCTGAGGTTCCCATCATCGACAATACGATCGATGTCTTCCGCCTGAGGGTCATCTAAGATGGAGCCTGTAAGTGCAATGCCAGCTTCATAAGTGCCGCTCTGGTAGTTCCAACAATAGCGTCCGCCCACCACTGTACGGCCCTCAAAAACTGTAGGATTCAGGTAGCCACCCATCTCTTCAGGAACTTTCCCCGCATCTGCATTCTTCGGCCAACCTCCCTTTTCAAGAACATAATTTTCGAAAGCCTGGTTGAACACTCGAAGATCATTCGCGATGCGGGAATTCTGCGTGCCGATACGCGCCTTCTGGAAGGCTGGCATCGCCATGATCGCCAGCAGCCCAATGATCACTACCAGCGTCATTATTTCGACCAACGTAAATCCTCCACGTAGTGGTCGTTGTTTCTGGCGCGCGTCTGTAAATGAATGAATCACGGCAGTAGTCTCATTACACAAAATCAATTCATAGTCGGCATCAACTCCTGTAACAAGCCGTTAATCTGCACATACTGAGCTAAGAATAATAAAAAAACGCGGACGCACTCGCGCCCACGTTGCCCATTGAAAGTAGCAAACTACAATCCCTAGAATTCCTCAAGGACCAAGGTGTAAACGCTCGAATCCCCACGAAAGCGACCAGTTGCCAGTACACCATCGTCGAGAATCTCATCGACCAGAAGCGCCTGCTCGTCGTCCAGGTTGGAACTGCGGATCGCAACGCCCACCCCTCCAGAAAAGCCGCCACCAATGCCTTCCCAGTCATAATGTCCGCCATAGATGGTCTCACGTTCGAAAATGCCCTGGTCAATGTAGCCAACCATTCCAGCGGGCAGAACACCTTCGTTCGCATCATCCGGCCAAACTCCGGTTTCAAGAGTGTAGGTATCGAAGGCGCCTGCGAATTGACGGAGGTCATTCGCGAAACGCGTAGCTTGGGTCCGCATACGCGCCTTCTTAAATGCTGGCAAGGCAATGTTCGCCAGTAGTCCGATGATGACTACGACGATCATGATTTCCACCAGAGTAAACCCCTGCCGGTGTTTCAATACCCCGACATCGGATTGCTTCTGGCTGAGCGCAGGTTTAGGTGTTGGGAGCATGGCGCTGCGCCCTGCGCCGTCCCGTTTTTTGATATACATTGGATCTTATGATTTATGATTTTTATGATATGCATAAGCCCCCGAGAGGGCTGCCCAATAGGGCTGTATATGGTCGGTATAATATAGGGTTCCTAGACTAATCCAGCGGCGTAAAGCCCACAAGCGGCAAGGATAGGCGTCCCCTAGCTCGTTACGCAAGTCAGCCCCATACCCACTGCAACATACTCTACTACAAGCGTTTTCAGACTTCGAAAAAACTGGTAAAAATCATCACACTCCCTGACACCACCCGGTTACATAACCCCAGGCATTCAAGTTTTACCGCTCAGAGCACACCTTGAGACTCCCCAGGCGACCGTGCTGGTAAATCCCCAAAACAAGCTGGAAAAACCAGCGAAAGTAGTCCTTTGTAATTGGCTTTTTCGTCATGGAAACCTTGCGCAACCTCACCACCGTCCAGGCACGCGAAGCTCGCGAAGCCTTCGGCACGCCTTTGTACGTTTATTCCGCCAACGCGCTCGAAACGCAGGCCAAGCGCGCCCTCGCTTTTCCGAACGCTTTCGGCCTTACGGTGCGCTACGCCATGAAGGCATCGCCCAACGCCGCCATCCTCAAGCGCTTCACTGCCCTCGGCCTCCACATCGATGCCTCCTCAGGCTTCGAAGTACGACGCGCACTGACAGCCGGCGTGCCGGCGGGTAACATCTCGCTGAGCACCCAGGAGATGCCCGAGTTTTTCGCCGAGCTCCACGCAGCCGGCATCAAGTTCAACGCATGCTCGCTCGCCCAGCTTGAGCGCTTCGGCCAGCTCTTCCCCGGCCAAGCCTGTGGCGTGCGCTTCAACCCGGGCCTCGGCTCCGGCGGCACCGGCAAGACCAACGTCGGCGGCCCCCACTCCAGCTTTGGCATTTGGCACGAATGGGCCGACCAGGTGGAAACCATTGCCGCAAAGTATGAGCTCACCATCGAGCGCATCCACACCCACATTGGCTCCGGCAGCGACCCCGAAGTCTGGGCCCGCGTCAGCGTGATGTCGCTCGACCTCGTGCGCCGCTTTAAGGACGTAACGACCCTCGACCTCGGTGGCGGCTTCAAGGTCGGCCGCATGGCGGACGAGCAGTCCACGGACCTCCAGGTCATCGGCCAGCCCGTCAAAGAAGCCTTTGAACAGCTCGCCGCCGAAACCGGCCGCAAGATCCACCTTGAGATCGAGCCCGGCACCTTCCTGCTCGCCAACACCTGTTCCCTCGTCGCCACGGCGCAGGACATCGTGTCCACCGGCGGGCCCGATGGCCGCGAATTCATCAAGCTCGACAGCGGGATGACGGAGATTCTACGCCCCTCCCTCTACGCCGCCCAGCACCCGATCGTCGTGATCCCGGCCAGCGAAACCACTGAGACCGAAGACTACCTTGTGGCTGGCCACTGCTGCGAGTCGGGCGACGTGTTAACCGTCGGCGCGGACGACCCCGAGTCACTCCAGCCACGCACGCTCACCAAGGCCGCACCGGGCGACCTCGTCGTCATCGAAGGTGCCGGTGCCTACTGCTCGGCCATGAGCGCGAAGAATTACAACAGCTTCCCCGAAGCCGCCGAAGCCATGTTAACCCAGGATGGAACGCTCAAGCTGATCCGCCGACGCCAGACTTTGGAACAGATCCTGCAAAACGAAGTTTGCGAAGATTAGAAACGATTCGCCGCGAAAAGGCGCAATCAGCTCAAAGAATTGAATGCCTTCCCTTTTGAGTATTTTGCGCCTCTTTGCGGCCAGCAACACATCGACCTGATTAATGGGGAAACTTTCCAGCAAATTACGCCGCGACCCGATGACCACCACCCGACACCGTATCAATGCCGGGCGCGTGGCGGTTCAGCAGCAGGTCGACTTCTTTCGCCGCCAGTTTGGCTGCGTGGCCAGTGACTGGAAAGCGGACGACACCCGCGTCACCTTTGCCGACTTTGCGATTTCGGAAAAGCTCTTTGCCGAGCTGCGCGGCTCCTTCCCGCACGACGATTTTTGCAGCGAGGAATCCAGCCCGGAAGACGAACTCCTTTCGCTCGAAGCCGAGTTCTGCTGGGTCCTCGATCCCATCGACGGCACAAACAATTACTACTTTGGCCTGCCGATGTGCGCCATCTCGCTCGCGCTCCTGCGCAAGGGCGAGCCGATCTATGGCTTTGTTTACGACCTGGCCCGCGACACGCTCGTCGAGGGCGGCCCGGACTTCGGCCTCATGGACGGCTCGGCGAAGGCCAAAGTTAAAACCGCCGAGCTCGATCCACACAGCATCATCGGCCTGCACTTTCCGCTCAACGCCAACGAAGTCGCGCCGCTGGGCGACTGGATGCAAACCTACCGCGTCCGCTCGTTTGGCAGCAGCACGCTAGCCATCACCTACGCCGCGCTCGGCAAGATCGACGGCTGCCTCGACTCCCGCGTCAAGGTGTGGGACATCGCGGCGGCCTACGCACTGGTTAAAGGCGGCGGCGGCGATTTTCATTGGTTCGACGAGCCCGCATTCCCCATGCAGGACTTCAAGGTCGACCAGCCCAAGCTCCGCTTTGCCGCCGGTTCGCTGTCCTTCGTGACCGAAGCGAAAAAGCTCAACTTCGACGCCTAACCTGCGCCACGATCAAGTCTGCGTCAGCCCGCCCAACGCTGCTTGTGGATGTGCCACGAGTTGAGCAGCGGTTGACGCGCCGCTTGCGGAAACCCCGGCGAGAAATCCAGCGTCAACCCACCACGCAGCACCACGCCATAGATCACGCCGCTGGCGAGCTTGCCATGCTCCACCTGCTCATGCACGGCCGCCAAAAACGCCGACGGCAACGGCTTGCGCGCATAGGGCTTCACGGCACCCGCATTCACCTCCACGGCAAACTTCACACTGGGCAAAAATCGTTTCAAGGCAAAGAGCGACGTCATATAAGTAACCAAACTAAATATTACGGATTCTCACGCAAGGCCTTGTTCCTTAGCATAAGCAAGAGGGTTTCCCGATTAACCTTACGGCAATCGCCTACTAACATGAGTAAAGGCATTTTCCTGTAAAATTCGGCTTTGCGCGGAAAATAGCGACTTTCCCCAAGGACCATTTTCTTATCGCCAAAGCGGCCTCCGATGCCCACTGTCCTTCCCTTGCACAATTGCCAGAACCCATGAGTGAGCACCAAGCACAGTTTGAAGACCTGGACGCCAGCGACCTGTATTTTTCCATCATCGCGGCCCGCTACAACGGCGAGCTGATCGATGTGCTGATCCAGCGCGCCGTCCAAACACTGGTCGACCACGGGGCCAATCCGGAGAACATCGACATCAACCGCGTTCCCGGCTCCAACGAAATCCCCTACCTCGCTGGCATGCACGGCCTCACGGGGCAATACGACTGCATCATCGGCCTCGGCATCATCATCAAGGGCGGCACCGCGCACGATGAAGTCATCGCGCACTCCACGGCCAACGCCCTGCACACTGCCTCGATGTCCACCGAGACACCAATCATCAACGGCATCATCACCGCCAACACCGAAGAGCAGGCCATCGAACGCGTCAAAGGCCCGCTCGACCGCGGCGCCGAGTTTGCCCGCGCCTCCATCGAAATGGCCCGTCACAAGCTCGAAGTCATTGAGACGCTCGACGAGCTCGAAGAAGCTGAATTCCTCGAAGACTACACCGTCAGCGATGACGATGATGACGACGACCTGAAACGACTTTTCCGCAAAAACTAGCCTTACCAGCCTTTTCCCACCATGAGCGACCAGCCTGCCAGCAAGCCGCCCAGCGCACGACGCCAAAACCGTGTCGCCGCGATGCAGTTCCTTTACATGTGCGAGTCCAACAACCCGCAAAACCTCGACTCCGCCTTGCGCCTGTTTTTCGAAAACCAGGAAAAGGAGCGCGATTTTTACTCCTTCGGGGAAGAACTCGCCGTCGAAGCTTGGGAAAACCACGAGGAAGTGGACGGCGTGATCCGCGAATACGCGCACAACTGGTCCTTTGACCGCATTGCCAAGGTCGACTTGGCCATCCTGCGCCTGGCGATCTTCGAGCTGAAATACCGCCTCGACATCCCGCCCATCGTCACGATCAACGAGGCCATCGACCTGACCAAGGAGTTCTCCGACCCGGAAGCGCGCCGCTTCATCAACGGCATCCTCGACCGCTACAAGGGCACCCTCCAGCGCCCCCTCCGCTCCGCCGCCACGAAGTAGAAGCATCGTGAAAGTCTGGCTGCCAAGAATACTATGTTATGGATTTCTTGCGGCTATTCTACTGGCTACCGCAGTCATTATTCTGCCTTGGCCACAACCTAGCGCCCAAGAACTGCTGGATCGTTACATATTGAAACCCACACCAGCTGGCGCTTCCGTGGATGTTCAACGCTATAATAACCCTTCCCTCGGAGATGGTCTGCTAATCGTTGAACTTCAACTGCAGGACGGCGACCTCGAAAAGATATTAGCTCAGCGTCCTTGGGAGCAAATAACAAAAGAAGAAGCATCCTGTCTCATTTCAGCGATAAGAAGTTTACCTTCTGAAGATGCCGTGATTTATCAATTGAGACTATCCGATGTAGCAATCGCACAAATGTTTGTTGTCGATGGTAACCAAATGAAGTTAGTTGCTCAAATTTAAGACATGCGTTCCTTTCTCCAAAAATTTAACGAGGGCCTTAAGCGCACGACGCCCACTTTTTACAAGGCCTTTGGCAAGGTCGGCGGCGTGTTCAGCGGCAAAAAACTCGACGACGACGCCATCGACGAGCTCGAAGAAGCGCTCTACGGCGCGGACTTCGGTGTCGAGACCGCGACCGAGATCATGGACGAGATTCAGGCCGCCTACAAGAAGGACAAGTCCCTTCGTGGACAGGACGCCGCCGCCATCGGAGCCTCTGTCCTCCGGCGCGTGCTAGATGGCGCCGAGCCGCCCGAAAATTTCCTCTCCGGCGCGCAGCCGGAAGTCATCTGCCTGATCGGCGTCAACGGCTCGGGCAAGACGACCACCACCGCCAAGCTCGGGTGGCGCTTTACCGAAAACGACCAAGGCGTGGTCATCGGCGCTTGCGACACCTTCCGCGCCGCCGCCAATGAGCAGATTAAATCCTGGGCCGACCGCCTCGGCCTCGACCTGATCGCCAGCCATCACGGGGCCGACTCCGCCGCCGTCGCGTTCGACGCCTGGCAGGCCGCCAAAAACCGCGATCGCCAAGTCCTGATCCTCGACACCGCAGGCCGCCTCCACACCAAGGGCAACCTGATGGAGGAGCTGAAGAAGATTCGCCGCGTCCTCCAAAAGAACGACGAAACCGCGCCGCATCATGCCTGGCTCGTGCTCGACGGCTCCATCGGCTCCAACTCCATCGAGCAGGCGCGCAAATTCCACGAAGCTTTCGGCCTCACCGGCCTGGTCATTACGAAGCTCGACGGCACCAGCCGCGGCGGTGCCCTGGTGGGCATCTACCGCGAGCTCAAGATACCGATCTACTTCGTCGGCCTCGGCGAGCAAAAGGAAGACCTCCAGCCCTTCAGCGTCGACAACTACGTCAACGCCATCTTCGGCCTGGAAAGTTAACCCAGCATCCTGCTGGACCGATAGATTTGCCCATTGGGCAAATGTGGACGCCTACGGAGAGGCAAACGCACGGCGATGGCAGAGCATCCGTCCTCCAGCGGAGTCCGCATTTGCACACTGTGCAAATCAAACGGTCCAGCGGGACGCTGGCTGGCTAGTGATTGCCGGCGAGCTTGAGCGTTGCCACGCCGCCAATGATCAGCGCTACGCCAACCCAGCGCCAGAAATTCGACGCATCGCCGAATACCAAGACGCCGACAACAAACGTGCCCGCGGCGCCAATGCCAGTCCACACCGCGTAAGCCGTGCCGATCGGAATTTGCTTTTGCGCGATCCACAGCATGTAGCCGCTGATCGCCATGGAGATCACGGCAATCGCAATGCCGAGCGCAACCTTACTCGTGGTCTGCGAAATCTTCAGCCCGATTGGCCAGCCGATCTCGCAGAGACCGGCGAGAAACAAGCATAGCCAATACTTCGACATTAGAGCTCCCAGTAAATCACGCGCCCGCAGTTTTCACAGTGCACGGGATCGGCGTCCTTTTGGCGTGTGGCCGACTCGGATTCGCTGGAAAGCTTCAGGTGGCAGCCGCCGCATTTGTGGTCCTCGACCGGAACCACGTAGGGAGGCTTGGGGCGACGCATTTTCACGCGCTTGTAAGAGGCAAGAAACTTGGCACCGCACTTGGCTTCCTCGGCAGCGACCTCGGCCTTGGCGGCTTCGATCTCACCGAGCAAAGTTTGCTCGCGGTCCTTGAGTGTTTCGACTTCGTCGCGGTAAAGTTGGATTTCAGCGTCGGCGGCCGCCTTGGTTTTGGCGAAGGCTTCATTGCCATCATCGATCTCTAACATCAGGCCGATTTCGGCTTCCTCGAGGTCGCTGACCTTGGCTTCGGTCTGCTCGATTTCGTGGGTGAGCGCCTGGTATTCATCATTTTTCTTAACCTGCATCTGCTGGTTTTTGTATTTGATGACCTGCTCCTCGGCGGACTTCACGTCGTTGTCGAGGTCTTTGCGGCGCACTTCGAGCTCCTGCAGCGCCTTGCGGGCGGCGGCGAGCTTGGCTTCCTCCTCGGCAATTTTCTTCTCGTTTTTGGCGACTTCGAGCGGGATCGTTTTCAGCGATTGCTCGATGTTAAAGAGCCGCGAATCGCGGTCCTGCAAAATTAAAAGCTGCTCAATCTCGGGGTCCACGCTTTGCATCATGCACCGGGCGGCCCAGCAATAAAGTCTTTTCTGCGAGGAAATGTGGCGACGAGGCAACGTTCGCTCAAAAAGGTAGGGCGCAGTCTCCAGACAAGCCGCCAGCATCCTGCTGGACCGATAGATTTGCGCTGTGCGCAAATGCTGCTCCACCTAAGCTGCTCGTTTGCACTTCGATCAATCTAGCTGAGGTAGCGCAGGCGCGTCCCGCGCCGCACCCCATGCTGACCCAATCAATCTGCATCTTGAAAGAACAGATGACCACTCAAACGTGGCGGCTTGTCTGGAGACTGCGCCCTACCTTGACCACTCCGATGGGGTGCGGCGCGGGGACGCGCCTGCGCTACCTGTATTGATGGACGACAGACTCGCCTCGACGATATGCGCTTGCCCCGGCGGGGGTTATTGCCCAGAACTGCGCGTTTGCCATGTTTACCTTTTCGCAGTTGGCCATTGAGAGCCTTGCCTACGCCGAGCCGCCCGAAGTCTGGACTTCGGACGATATCGAGGCGCGCCTGGCCCCGCTGTATGAGCGACTCAAGCTGCCCGCCGGTCGCCTGGAGCTGATGACCGGCATTCGCGAGCGCCGTTTCTGGCCGCTTGGACACCGCCCGTCCGCCGCCTCCGCCGAAGCCGGCAAAAAAGCGCTCGCGCAGTCCAAGTTTGGCCCCGGCGACATCGACCTCGTCATCCACTGCGCCGTGTGCCGCGACCGTCTTGAGCCCGCCACCGCCGCCGCCGTCCACCACGAGCTCGGCCTCGGCCAGCACTGCCAGCTTTTTGATTTATCCAACGCCTGCCTGGGCTTCATCAACGGCCTCATGGTCGCGGGCGGCCTGATCGAGAGCGGGCAAGTCCGCCGCGTGCTCCTCGTCTCCGGCGAAAACGGGCGCCCGCTGATCGAGCGCACGCTCCGCGTCCTGCTGGAGGGCGACCACACGCGCAAGAGCGTGAAACCGTATTTTGCGAACCTCACCATCGGCGCCGGCGCCGTGGCCGCGGTCCTCTGCCGCGCCGAGGAGACCGACGCCCCCTGCCCCCGCATCATCGGCGGCGTGACGGGCAGCGACTCCACCGCCAACCAACTTTGCCAGGGCGACTCCGCCGGCGGCGAGCTGGATATGCAAACCGACTCCGAGGCGCTGCTCGCCGCGGGCGTCAACCTCGCCCAACAGACCTGGACGCGCTTTCAGGACCACACCGGCTGGACCACTGACACGCCCGACCGCGTGATCTGTCACCAGGTTGGCCGACGCCACCAGCGCGCGCTTTTTGAAGGCCTCGGCCTCGCGCTCGACAAAGATTTTTCCACCTTTGAGGAATGGGGCAACGTCGGCTCCGTCTCCCTGCCGCTCACCCTCGCCAAGGCCCGCGAAACCGGCGCGCTAACCACGGGCTCCAAGGCCGCGCTGCTCGGCATCGGCAGCGGCCTCGTCTGCGCGATGCTCGCCCTGGAATGCTAGACATGGATTTACCCGCCAACATCCGCGCGCTGTATCCCTTTGCCTCTCACTGGCTGGAAACGCCGGCCGGTCGCCTGCACTACGTCGACGAAGGCGCGGGCGAAGCCGTGATCATGCTCCACGGCAACCCGACGTGGTCCTTCTTTTACCGCGACGTCATTAAAGACCTGTCCGCGACCCACCGCTGCATCGCGCCCGACCACATCGGCTGCGGCCTCTCGGACAAACCCCAGCAGTGGACCTACCGCCTGCAGGACCACATCGACAACGTCAAGGCGCTCGTCAACGAGCTCGGGCTGGAGTCGTTTTCGCTGATCGTCCACGACTGGGGCGGCGCGATCGGCATGGGCCTCGCCGAAGCCATGCCCGACAAGGTCAAGCGCATCGTCGTGCTCAACACCGCGGCCTTCCGCTCGCAGCGCATCCCCAAGCGCATTGCCCTGTGCAAGGTCCCCGGCTTTGGCGAATGGATCGTGCGCGGGTTCAACGCCTTTGCCGCGCCAGCGCTGACTATGGCCTCCTCCAAAGGCCTCCCCGCCGACGTCAAAGCGGGCTTCATTTTCCCCTACAACAACTGGGCCAACCGCATCGCCACCCACCGCTTCGTGGCGGACATCCCGCTGGACGCCACACACCCCAGCTACGCCACGCTCAAGCGCGTGGAAGAAGGCCTCGCGCAGTTTAAAGACCGCCCGATGCTCATCCTGTGGGGCCAAAAAGATTTCTGCTTCAACAACCACTTCCTCGCCGAATGGCGCACCCGCTTCCCCGACGCGAAGGTCCAGCTCTATCCCGACTGCGACCACTACGTCCTCGAAGACGCCGGCGCTGAAGCCAGAGGCGTGATCTCGGAGTTTTTGCGGCGAGACTGAACTGGCTAAGAATCAGCTGAGGAAATCCGATCCTTCCAATATTCCGGCTTTCGCTTCAGATGAGCCACCGCCACGATCAAAATCTCGTCGGCTCGCAGTTGGTAGATGATCCCATAAGGAAACGTTTCGAGACGGCAGCGACGCGTGTTCGTCGATAGCTGCATCCAACCATCCGGGTATTTCTGAATCCTCTCTTCAGTCTTCTTGAGCTCGTTGTAAAACCGCAAGCCAAGGCCTGGATCAAGCCTCCTCATAGTAGTCAATTGCTTCGAAAACTTCCGCAGTGGCGGGAGAGAGATACCTGAGCCTCATATACCCAAGCGCTTTTCGATGGCTTGGTGCAAGGCATCCGCATCCATCGCCTCAACCGCACCCTGCTCGAATGCAACAACACGCTCTTCCGCTTCGGCTGCCCAAGCGGCATCAACCTCGCGCTGCTCCGGTGAGTCCAAGCTGGCCAAAATCTGCTCCGCCAAACGAAGTCGCTCGACCGACGGGATGCGCATCGCCTCGGATGTCAGTTCTTCCAAAGTCATACCCCTAGGATGAAGAATATTCTACGATTTTCAATTTCATTCGCAAGATGATGCAGACTAATGCTCATCGACCGACAGACATCCTTCAATCGCCTCCTTGATATTGCGCTTCAACTCCTCAATATGTTTCGCCTTGTGAGACGTAACCTAGTATCGCCGGAGCTTCAGCCCAAAATGCAATCTCTTTAGTGCTCATTAGCCGCAGGTCTGTCAGGTTTCGCCGAATTATCAATACTTCGTTGGAGTCTTGTCATAGCTCCAAACTCTACCCCGACTGCGGCCACTACGTCCTCGAAGACGCCGGCGTTGAAGCACGGGCCGTGATCACGGAGTTTTTGCGGGAGTGAGCAGGCTACAGCTCATGAGAGGCTAATCGAAGCACCCTAAAATTAATCCATCCGCAGCGGCTGGACTTTACTTTCAAAATAAATAGACTAAGGTTAGCTCACTGTCCTGCTCAAACCTACTACATTATGAATCGCATCCTCTCACTGCTGGCCGCCAGCCTTTCGACTGTGTCTTTGCAAGCACTCGAATTCGAGTTTAATAACAATCTCGGCTCCGTCTCCTCCAGCGACGTATGGCTCATGTGGCAGCAATCGCCTAGTGGCAGTAACACCACCAACACCTTTACGGTCAGCTATAAAGACTACTCGGACAACACCCACAGCATCACGCTTGACAGCTTTCCTAGCACAGGGACCTATGCTGGTCTCAACCAGTTGAGCACCCCGCTCCAACTGAGCAGCATCAAGAGCATGACGCTGACCAGCGTGAACAGTGGCGTTTTATATTTCGGACTCGACGAGACCGGCTCGGGCAATCCGTTTTCCTCATCTGCCGCGCCATCTCCGCAAGCCGACACCTATGCTTTTGAAACGGTCGAAATTACCTCCCGAGGCCAACAAGGAGACCAAGGCGACTTGACCGCCATCAACTATTATAGCTTCCCCCTGAATGTGCAAACCTACGGGACGAAGAGCGGCGTCCCCAACACGCTGTTTCAAACATCCGGCTTCGGCGCCAACACCCGCCAAAGCACCTACACTGCTTTACAAAACACCTTCGTCAGCCCGACGCCAAGCGGATATAATCCAGTCATTACCAACGGCAGTAACACCGTCCGTATCCTCGGTCCAGCTGGCTACTACTTCCAAAACGGCAGCACAACAAAATTTACCACTGGCCCCTACCACACCTTTCAGGGCTATCTCGCACAGGTTTACGCCGACCAGCAAGCATCGGAAAATCCTACCACCACCAAGCTAAGCTACGGTGGCAACGGTGGCTACACAGCAGACTTGACTGTGACTCAACACGGCGAGCCTGGTAGCGAAACATATGGGATTAAAATTGATAACGTCGTCTCCAACACAAACACGACGCCAACCCCAGTCTCTGGCAGTATTGTTGTCGATCCCGATGATGACGACAACACACCTACATCCACTCTGCTCTACACCGGCACTTGGAATGACAACATGGGCACAGTCGACCAAACCATCACAGACTCTGGCCTACTGGCCACGCTGGTCGCATCGGCATCCGCCTCGTTCATCACCGGAGCCGTCAACAGCGACACCGCATTCCCAGGTAGTAGCGCCACGCCCCCGGAAAACGAATTCCGCTTCCAAGAGTCCGATGACTGGTTCACGCAGAATCCGGGTAACGCAGCAACCGACCCCGGCCTCTACTTTGACGAGCTACAGCCAACTCCCGATGAACTCACCGAGGCATACTACGATCCATTTCTGTCCGTAATCACTGACTTAGCCGACTACTCTATTTACGGTAGCCCCTACGCAGACCGCTACGGCGAGTGGGGGGTCGACCTCAACGCGACTGTTTACGGCCTAGATTTAGACCCAGTGGACAAATGGGTCATTACGCTGGGCGCCGTACCTGAGCCATCCCACTACACAATGATGGCCGGCATTGCAGTTCTGATTGGAGTCGTTTGGCTTCGGCGCCTCGACAACAGTTCCAGTCCCCGCAGAAACGCTCAAAATTAACTTCCCAGAAATCGGGATCAGCGTTCCAGAAGCCTTCCCAAACGCCACCATTTTCGCGGCGTCCATTATGTTCGCAGTGGTACCTCTTTGCCAACGGTCATCAAGCTGAACGACGTCGACTCCCAACATTGCCACAGCGTTTATTTCTGCCAGTGATTAGAGCACTTTTCATCTAAGTTGGCGATCAGGCCGCAGTGATTTTTTGTGTTCAGCAAGGCGGCTTGAACGCGGCAGACTGTAAGCCTGTGAGCGAAAAGCCAACGCCGCTGGTGCGGAAAAGCACTCGGCTCAAGGCTTGGGGCCAGATTGGAAGATCGCTGCGTTGGCATTTCAATCACGGGCTTTCAGCCCGCTCAATCAATGCCGCCTTGCACTGCATCCAATCTTTTCCCCACCTAATTCGGACAAGTTAGATGAAAAGTTCTCTAGAAAAGAACAGCTCCAGAAAAACATTCGTTACACGAGCGGAGCAAAGATCCACTTATTGAGCAGCGCCGACCAGAAATGCATCACCGAAGAGAGCTTCCACCGATGGAAGCTCTGTTTTGCATGATGGAGTTCGACCAGGCCTCAAAGCACTGAGTCATAGCAACATAGCACAGGGGCATCCGCACCCGCACACCATGCCCCGAAAAAGCCTACGTAGGAAACTCGGAAAAGCCTACGTAGGAAACTGGCCAAAGCCTATACGGTTGTTGCCGAAAAGCCTTAGTAGGAAACTCGAAAAGAACCGCTCGGTTCTTTCTCCAGTACAGCATCGGTTATTGAGCAAGTACAGCCACTGTTGTTGCTCTAGTACAGCAGCGGTTCTTTTTGAAAACTCAGGTGTGGGAATTGAAAAACACCCTTGATGGCAAAACCGAACGCCAAAAATCGGGTTGATGGTTTCGTGGCAGAGATCCACCTCGAAAAATGTCAATCATCCGAAAAGTCTGTTCCCTTGACCAGCCCACCCACCGCGTCGTAGTGCCATTTAAAAAATCTGACTGAGGTAGCGGCCAGCGTCCTCGCTGGCCACGGATTGGAACCAAATGAAGGGGTTGAAAAACTAACGCGCATGGCGGCTAAACGCTTAGCACAGACCGACTCAATCTAGCCAAGCATGCGCATGGCCAGCGAGGACGCTGGCCGCTACCTCGAAATCACAGGTGCGAAAAATGAAGCGCACCCTTGGTGGCATCACCGAACGTCAAAAATCGGGTTGATGGCTTCGTGGCAGAGATTCACTTCGAAAAAATGTGAATCATCCGAAAAGCCTGTCCCCTTGACCGCTATCCTAGATAAATGCGAACCGCTTTGCGGGCTTGGCGGCACAAACTCTGCGACTGCCCCTTGCTGGCAAGCTTCGCAATAAACGGATCCACACGATCCCCTTTCGCCCCGGTCGCCCCATACTTCGCCTCAAAATCCAGAAAGTAGCGCACCCACTTCAGGCCACTTCGATTAACAGACAGTTTCCACACAGCAGATGATCTTTGTTTCTTTTCGATGTTCGCAGAGTGCGCGGAGAGGCCTGTGAGGGCTCCGCGATGATGCTTTTGAGTCATTTAGTGGTTGATTTGATGAATTGAGGCAGGCTCATGCTGGGCGATGAAACATCGCGAAGCGGTCGAGATTGTAGGTGAGGTTGGTGAGCGCGGTTTCGAATCGACATCGTCGTTTGCCGATGCGCCTGAACTGGCAATCAGCCCCAGCTCGCGAAGCTTTGCATTGAAGAGTTCGAACACCGCCAGCATGCCGTCGGCACCTAATCGTTCCTTGAATGACCAGATCGTCGCGTGGTCGGGCGACCCATCGCCGGGACGCAAACCCAGGAAGCGCAAAAAGCTGAAACGATCCATGGTCTGGAACTCCGTTTCCTCGTCGGACAGGTCGAAAAAGCGTTGCAAGACAAGCACCTTGAGCATCAACACCGGACACCACGGCAGCCTCCCGCCTTCTTCTGATCCCCGTAAGCCAAATGCTCTTTCAGCACCGGGCGAAACGAATCCCACTCGATCACCGCCAACCGATCCAGGCTGCTCTTACGCTGCGAAGCGGTGTCCACATGCGACAAAATATCGAACAAATTACTTTGAAAACTCCCAGTTTTTACACGCATATCCAAAAAAATTAGGACACAGTAGAGCTGTCGTGGTTAATCGAAGTGGCCTATCGGGGTAGGGCGCAGTCTCTAGACAAGCCGCCGCGTTAGCTGGTCGTCGAATCAATCACACTGAGGTAGCGCAGGCGCGTCTCGCGCCGCACCCCATGCTGAAGGCATTCCATCTCCGCCGCTTACTCCGTGCCTTGCTCGAAAGCTTCCAGCTCGATCACGATTTCGCGAAAGAGCGGGTGTTCGTGGAGCTCTTTAAAATCGGGGTCGTCGAGTAGCCAGGTTACGTCGCGGTAGCCGAGGTCGACTGCGTGGCGCAAAGCGCGCAGGGCTTCGTCGTTTTGCTGCTTGAGCGCTAGCGAGCAGGCTAGGTTGTAGTGGGCAGTGGGGTTTTGGGGTTGTAAGTCAACCAGGCAACTGTCCATGCGCAGGCTGTCGTCCACATTACCAAGGTCTGAATAGAGGCTGCCGAGTATTTCCACTACCTCCGGGTCCGTCGGGTTACGCCGATGGACGCTTTCGAAGAATTCAATTTCGAAGCTATGATCTTCCTTGGGCATTGCCGGAATTAATTGTCTGGCTAGTCTTTGCTCGGATTTATTTTACGCGCGGTCACCTGTAGGCGCATGGCGACGGGCTCCATTCCTAGGCGCTCGCAAACAGTTTTGCCGTACCATTCCATGAAAGGGGCGTCGACTTCGTAAATTTTGTCGTTGTCGGCGTCGATGACCTGCGCTTGGAAGGTGCGCGTTTCGCGGTTGGCAAGGTAGTATTTATTATCCAAACCAACGTCAACTTCGCGGATCATTCCACTTTCTACTAAGATGGGCAACGAACGATAAACGGTGGCGCGGGAGACGGATGAATCGATCTTGCGGGAGCGGTCCAGAAGGTCTTCTGCGGTATAGTGGTCCTCGGCGTCATAGGCTGCGTCAAAGATAGCTATGCGTTGGTTGGTGACTCGCAAACCCTTGCTAGTCAGGAACTGCTGAAAAGTTTCGCGGGGGTTGTCCAGGGTCATTTCGGTGGCTTCTTGTAGGCTCATGGCTATTTTTATTGAGACTAATTTGAGACATGTGCGCCACGGGTCAATCGAGAAACGACAAAAAATTGTAAGCCTACGAAAACTAGGGCATTAGGTGATCGTAGAAATGCGATTGGTAGTTGACGAGCATCACTTTACGGACAAGATATCGTTTTTACAGATCGGTAGAGTTGCCGATGTTACGCAATACTGAACTCTCACACTAACACTATGAAGCGCACTAAGTCCCTCCTCAAAACCGTTATGGTTCCGGGTCTGGCAATTGCGGCTTTGCTTTCAGGCTGTGGCACTACAGCTGATAGTAAGCCTGCACCGCAATCCCAGACAGCGGCACCTGCACCGACTCCCGCTCCGAACTACGCACGTACGTCCGGCGATGGCTATGTCGTTTACGAAGACCACCTGGTAAAGGTCACGAAGCGTTACGGCTCCGGTTCGACCGTTGGCCAGACCTACACCTACGACATTGATGTCATGGCCAAGCAGCCCGTCACCAATGTAGAAATTGACGAGTTCCTTCCGAGCTCTGTTAAGTTCAAGGATTCGACTCCTAAGGCTAGCATGAACCAGTACGGCATGCCGAGCTGGGACCTTGAAGCAATCGAAGCAGGCGCGACCGAAACCATCAAGGTTATGGTTGTTCCCGGCTCCACCGGCACTTTCGACGTCTGCTCCGTTGTTAAGGCTGATCCGCTCGTCTGCCTGCCGCTCTTTGTTGGCAAGCCCGAGCTGACCATCACCAAGACTGGTCCGGCTATGATCGAGCTGGGTGAATCCGCTACTTGGAATATCGCTGTTAAGAACACCGGTAACGCCGCTGCTGACATGACGACGATCAAGGACGCAATGCCTGCCGAGTTCACCGCTTCCGGCGCACTCAGCAAGAATGCTGGCACCCTTATGCCGGGTGATACTGCAACCTTCCAGGTTGTTGGTAAGTCCACCAAGGTTGGTAAGTTCACCAACACCGCCACCGCCAACTTTGATGGCGGCGAGCCCGTCACCGCTTCCGCTCCGATTGAAGTCGTTAGCTCCGCAGTCGCCATCACCAAGACTGGCCCGGCTGAGCAATACATCTTCGTTCCGGCTGACTACAAGATTACTGTCACTAACAAGGGTAACACCACCCTCACCGGTCTGGTCGTAACTGACAAGATTCCGGACGGCGCAGTGCTCCAAGGTAAGGTTGCCAAGAGCGGCGAAGTTGCTGACATCGACACCGGCAAGACGGTCTTCATCAAGCCGACCCACGACCCGACACGCAACGTATACGGTTACTGGCGCCCAGGCAGCACCAACAAGCAAACCGACGACCATGCTGACATTATCACATGGAAAATCGACTCGCTCGCTCCCGGTGCTTCCGAAACCTTCACGGTTACTTACTACTCGGCCAAGCCGGGCACGCTCACCAACGTTGCTGATGTTAAGACCGCTCGCGGCCTGACTGACAGCGCTTCGGCCAAGACCCTCTGGAAGGCTGTTCCGGGTGTTCACACCTCGATCGCTGACTCCATTGACCCGATCCAGGTTGGCATGCAAACCGTTTACACCATCAAGGCCCTCAACCAGTCGCCATATGAAGGCATCACCGTTACCTCGCAGGTCATTACTCTGCCAGCTAACGTGAAGGTTGACAGCGTCAGCGCTGGTGGCACGGTATCCGGCCAAGTGGTTACCTTCGGCGCCGTTGATCTGGCTCCAGGTAAGGAAGTTACCCGCACTATCACCGTTACCGGTGTAAGCGGTGGCACCATCACCACGAAGATGGAAACCATGACCAACTTCCGCACGGTGCCGATTCTCGACCAGGAATCCACCACGATTTACTAAGTCGAATCGGATAACTAACCAAACTTTCGAGAGCCCGCAGTTCGCTGCGGGCTCTTTTGTTTTGGGGTGAGGAAAAAGGAAAAAGATTAAAGGAAAAAGTTGTTACTCAGGGATTCGTTTTGGATGCTGTGAGCCTTGAGTTGAACCAGTCGTATCCTTGGTCGCCTTGTTTATACTCTAATCCGCTTTTTTCCTTTAATCTTTTTCCTTTTTCCTCCCCATGCTCCTCACCGTCTTGCCATTGACCGGCCTTGATCGCAGCCTTGCTTATGCGGTTCCGGAGGCTATGCAGGCGCAGGTGCATGTTGGGTCGCTGGTCCGGGTGCCGTTGCTCAACCGGACGGAGCTGGGCGTGGTGAAGCAGGTGGGTTCCGATGAGGATGTGCCCGTCAAGAAGATCAAGTTCATCCTCGAGGTGCTTTACCCAACGCCTGTGCTCGATGGGCAGTTGATCCGACTTGGCCAGTGGATGCAGCGTTACTATGCGGCGACAGCGGAGACCGTCTTCGAAACAATGATACCCGGTGCCGTCCGCCAGCAGACCGCGCCCAAGATGCGCTCCTTGCTGGAAGTCGGGCAAATTCTACCGGACGAAGAAATGGCCAAGCTCGAAAAGCGGGCCCCGAAGCAAGCCGAGCTCTACCGCTTCCTCCAGCAGCAGATCAAGCCGCTGCCCAAGGGCATGGTTCTGCAGCGGCTCAAGGTCAACGCCGCCAGTTGCGAAACGCTCGTCAAGAAAGGCTTGGTCCGAGAGTTTGCCGAGCGGGAGGAACGCGTAGTCTACAAAGACGATTTGGCTGGCTCGGAAATGGTCGCCGCACACGAAGTCACGCTCAATGAAGAGCAGCAGGCGGCAGCGGACGACTTTCGCGCCAGTATTGCCGCTAACGAATTTCGCCCGCATCTGCTCCACGGAGTGACGGGCTCTGGTAAGACTGAGGTTTACCTGGACGCGATGCGCGCGGTGATGAAAGCGGGCGGCGGGTGCATCTTTCTGGTGCCCGAAGTCGCGTTGACCCCACAAACCGTCGGACGCCTGCGCGCGCGTTTGGAGCGCGATGGGGCCAAGATTGTTGTCTGGCACAGCCATCTCTCAGCCGGTGAACGGTTCGACGCATGGTTTGCTTTGGCCAAGGGCGAGGCCCAGGTCGTAGTCGGCGCACGTTCGGCGATTTTCGCACCGGTGCGCAACCTGCGCCTGGTGGTGGTCGACGAAGAGCACGAGCCAGCCTACAAACAGGGGGAAACGCCGCGCTATCACGGCCGAGATGTCGCGGTTTATCGGGCGATGTTGGCAGGGGCAACTTGCATTTTGGGCTCGGCTACGCCGTCGCTGGAGTCGCTTTACAACGTTCAGCAGAAGCGTTACCGGCTGAATCGTCTGAGTAAGCGCGTGGATGATCGCTCGTTGCCCACGGTGCACATCATTGACATGCGCCGAGAAAAGCTCCGCACGGACGGACTCCAGAGCATTTCACAAACCTTGGCTGACAAGCTGGTGGATCGCTTCGAAAAGAAGGAGCAATCCATCCTTTTCCTTAACCGCCGCGGCTACTCTAACTCCGTTCTTTGCCCGGAGTGCGGATTCACGCCTGAGTGCCCACATTGCGCGGTCACGCTGACGTATCATAAGACAGACGACCGCATTAAGTGCCATATCTGCGGCTACTTCGAGAAGCTGCCTCCGCGCTGCCCGAAGTGCGGATCTACAGAGATTCGAAAGCGAGGCTCCGGCACGCAGCGTATCGAAGAAGCGGTCCAGCGCATTGTGCCGCGCGCAAAAATCGTCCGACTCGACACAGACACAATGACGAAGAAAAACCTCTTCCGTCACATCTTAGGTGACTTCCGTGCGGGCAAGATCGATATCCTCGTTGGCACCCAGATGATCGCAAAGGGGCTGGATTTTCCAAACGTTACCCTTGTTGGCATGGTCGACGCCGACATCTCGCTCCACGTGCCCGACTTCCGTGCGGGAGAGCGTTGTTTCCAACTACTTGTGCAAGTTTCCGGTCGCGCGGGTCGTGGTGATTTGGCTGGGGAGGTGATTGTGCAGACCTATATGCCACACCATGAGCCCATCCAGTTTGCGCGGCGTGGCGATTTCGACGGCTATCTGGAGGCCGAGCTGGAGCAGCGCCGGGAGTTTCATTACCCGCCGTTTCGCCACATAGTGCGGCATTTATTCCGCGGTCGCAATCCAGACAAGGTTGTTTTCTATGCTGAAAAATGGGCTGAGCTCATCGAGGAAAAGCTTGAGCATCCAGTGGAAATCCGCGGGCCGGCACCGGCTCCGTTGGAGAAAATCAAGGACACCTATCGCTTTCACATTTGGTATTTTCTCGGCAACGTGAGCAAGGTCTTACCCGATATCCTCAAGCTTCGGAAAGACTTTCCTATGGACGAGGAGGTCATCGATGTGTTCGACGTCGACCCCGTCGACATGGTCTAGGCAACGTGCCGTTATATTCAAAGATATACGTAGTGCGCCCATGCGCTGGGCGGGGGCTTTCTTCGATTGGGATAATTTGCTCAACGAAATGGGAATGTTGAGTACTTACTGCAATATATTTGCACTTCACGTAGTGGTTGGCATGGTGGGCGGGATGAAATGGACTCTGCTCTGGTTCATGCTGCTTGGCAGCGCTGGTCTTTGCGCGCGACTTTCTGTAGTCGCGAGCAACGGCATTGTTGCGGACTGGGTGCAGCAGCTTGGCGGTACTAAGGTTACGGTGGATACTTTTGCTGAGGGGGGCGGGGATCCGCACCACTTTGAGCCGTTTCCTCGGCAGTTGGGGGCCTTGGCCAAAGCAAACTTGGTGGTCGGCTTTGGGGCGGGTTTGGAGCCTTGGCTCGCTGATGCGCTCAAGGCCAGTGGTAGCAAGGCTATGGTTCTTGAGCTGTCAGACGGTTTGGAGCTGATGGCCCCCGGTGTGGCATTTTGGGAGACTATGCCCGAGCTCTATCCCGATGCTGAGCATAAACCACCGTGCTGCAAGGAAGACGCAATGCAGGCAAACCGGGACTGGGCTGAGATGATCCTCAAAATG
This sequence comes from Cerasicoccus maritimus, assembly GCA_031296935.1. Lineage (GTDB taxonomy): Bacteria > Verrucomicrobiota > Verrucomicrobiia > Opitutales > Cerasicoccaceae > Cerasicoccus > Cerasicoccus maritimus. Next base: position 46,236 of record JAVDPD010000023.1, on the reverse strand, counting down.
CCCTGCATGCATGAGGGCGATGTTCACGGGGGCCATGACCACAAGCATGATCATGGCGATTACGACCCCCACGTCTGGCTCGACCCACAGCTGGCCGTTCTAATGGTGCTAACGATCAACATGGCTTTGGTCGAACTCGATCCAGCCAATGCGGAGTATTATGACCAGAATCGTGAACGCTACCTGAACGAGCTCATCGAGCTTGATGAATGGGCTAAGGCGCGTCTGGGGGAAGTCCCAACTCGTCGCAGAATCCTCATCAATTACCACGATAACCTTCGTTATTTCGGTCGTCGTTATGGTTTTTTCACCCCTGCCAGCGTACTGGGTAATGTGAGTACGGAAGCTCCGGACCCATCCGCCAGGCAGTTTAGTGAACTCATTAAGATGATCAGTGAGCTCGACGTGCCGGCAGTGTTTGTGGACGCTACTGCCAACTCGCGTTTGTCTGCTCAACTGGCCCGTGAGGCTGGTTTACCCAAGCCGTTTGTCCTCTACACGGGCAATGTTACGAGCTCGAATGGACTTGCTCCTGACTACATTTCCCTCATGCGCTCTAACGTTGAAACGATCGTCACTGCGCTCGATTAATGCTTCCTGTGCCCTTGTTCCGCTATCATGCCACGTGCGGTGGTCATCATACACACGACGCGCCCGCGTTGGTATTTACCAACGTAGAGCTGGGCTATGCGGGGGCGGATACACCGGTGCTCAGTGGCGTAAACCTCAGCATCGATCGCGGGCGCAGTATTGCGCTCTTGGGAGAGAACGGAGCGGGTAAATCAACTTTGCTCAAAAGCGTGGCGGGGCTTTTGCCACTGCGTGATGGAAAAATTTCCGTCCTTGGGCATGGAGTCGGGCAGTGTCACCACCAGGTGGCCTATTTGCCGCAACATCGTGACATCGACTGGGGCTTTCCGATGAGCGTGCGCCGTTTCGTGCTGACGGGCAGCTATATTCACCTGGGCTGGTTCAAACGCCCCGGAAAAAAAGAACGTGTTGCCGCGAATGCGATGTTGGAGAAACTCCAGCTCGCGAGCCTGGCCGACCGCCGTATCAATGAGCTTTCTGGTGGGCAGCAGCAGCGCTTGCTGGTTGCGCGAACTTTGCTGCACGGCGCGGATCTGCTGCTGCTCGATGAACCCTTCAACGCAATCGACACCGAGAACCGGGAGCTTATCCGAACGGTGCTCCATGCGCTCAAGGCCGAAGGCAAGACCCTCGTCACTGCGACGCACGACTTGGAGTTTGGTGTCGGCTTTTTTGATGCGCGCTACTGCCTGGGTGATGGCCAATTGAGTAAGGAGGCACCCGCGTGATTGACTGGCTGATAGAGCCTTTTGAAGCTGCCTTCATGCAACGCGCGCTGCTCGCGGGGCTGCTCGCGGGCGTGAACTGCGCGGTTATTGGTGTTTACATCGTGCAACGGCGGATGTCGTTCTTTGGTGGGGCTTTGTCGCACACGGTGCTGCCGGGCATGGTGTTTGCGTTCCTGCGCGGGGTGGATGTTTTTTGGGGTGCCCTTGGTGCGGCTTTGGCGACCGCGCTGGGCGTCGGTTGGCTGTCGCGTCGTCGCGAAGTGGGGGAGGACGCCGCGATCGGCGTGGTGCTTTCCGGCATGTTCGCGCTCGGTGTCCTGATGATGAGTCAGGTGAATTCGTTTCGTGATTTTAATGCGCTGCTCTTTGGCAGTGTTTTGGGAGTGGCAGCTCAGGACCTTTGGCTTGCTGGTGCGGTGACCATCCTTGTGTTGCTCGCTGTGGCTTTGATTAACAAAGAGCTGGAGCTGGCCTCGGTTGACCCTGAGTATGCGTGCGTGATTGGTGCTCGGCCTAATCGCATGCGCACGCTGCTGCTGGTTATAACTGCGCTCAGTGTTGTGACTGCGGTGCGTGTGGTGGGCGCCTTGATGGCGACTGCGCTTTTGATCACTCCGGCAGCGGCGGCGCTCGTTTGGGCGCGTTCGGTGCGCGGAGCGATGCTGTCAGCGGTCATTGTCTCCATGCTCAGCGTGTTTGTCGGCTTGTTGGTTTCTTACCACTATGATTGGTCATCTGGCGCGGCAATTGTGCTAGCAGCAACGGCCTGCTTTGGTGTCAGTTGGCTAGTTCGGGTGATACAGCGCTAGAGATAAAAAAGAACCGGCCCAGCCAACATAAAGGCTGAACCGGTCCATACTACTACTGCTACTACTACTATACTGCTGTTATTATTAGTAAGCCTGTTTTTGAGGAAGTTCCAGAATTTTTTTATTAAAACGGCCGTTTAAGGCATTTTTTTTCGGGATTTCTGTCTAGAAACGCAGACTTTCACGCAAAACGGCCGGGTTTGGGGCCCCGGCCGTCGAAAAAATCACGAATCTGAGTTTAATTAGTACGGAATCGCGCAGGGGTAGTCGAATTCGTTGTAGGAGGGGAACGTCTCGCTGAGGCTCGTGGGAATAGCCGGCAAATCACGCGTGCCGTCGCCGTCAAAATCGCCCGCACGGTAGTTCGCGACGTTGATGGTAGAGCCGATGACCGAGCCTGCGGGGCCGGCGGTCAGAGCCGGGCTGCCAGAGGCGGGCAGGGTATCGAGCGCGAAGTTCGAGTTGCTGCCCCAGTTGTAGATTACCGAGTGACGGTAGGGCGTCTGTGGGAGGGTCGGCGAGATGGTGATGGTGTCGTTGCCGGTGTTCATCGCCGTGATCTGGCGGACGACGCCATCGCTGTTGATTTCCACGTAGTCACCAACGGCGAACGAGGCGCTGAGGGTGTCAGGGTAGCCATCGAGCTTGAGCACACTGGTGGTGCTGAGGCCAAAGCCCACCACTTCGGCAATGAGGACAGGCACATTCGTTAATAGCGGGTTAGCGACTTGGCTGTGCTCCTCTAAGCCCGTCGCCGCGTAGAGTCCAGCGATGGTGTCGTAGCTGTAGTAGACGCCGTTGTTGTAGTTGAGGATGTGGTGTCGCCAATTATGGGTAAACTCAAACATGTTGTAGTCTGCGGTGAAGTCGGCCGGGGTAGTAGGGCTTTCCAGCGTATAATTTCCGTAGATAATATTCTCCTGCAGGTGGGTGCCGGGTGAGCTCAGGGCTACTGCGCTGTAGCGCGAAAGGCCCACCGTGCTTTTATCCATATACCAGCTGTCGCCTTCGAGCATTTGAATACTACGCGCGATGGAGCCGATCATGACGGAGTTCGTGATGACACAGTCTACGCCGTCGCGGTCCATCAGGTTCTGGCCAGCGATTTCCGCGAGGACGCTGTCAAACGTCATCGTCGTCGGTCCGAGCGCAAACTGCATGTTGTCCGGATGGGCGAGATACAGGTGATTGTGGAAGTAGCTGTTGGAGATGGTGACTCCGGTGATCGGTGTGCTGGAGTTGGCGCACTGCTGGAAGAAACCGTCGTTGTGATTGTCGACGACTTCGCACATGTCGATGGTCACGTTGTTATTATTGTAGAGGCTTAAGCCGGTGCCGTTTTGCGTGATCAGGCAGCGGCGGATATTGACCGGACCGACGTCGCAGTTTTTCAGATAAATGCCAATGCCGCCAACGCCATTGCCCCAGACTTCGTAGGCATTGTTGTAGATGAGACAGTCTTCCACGGTGATGTTTTCACCTGCGTAGGCGAACACGCCAAAATACTTGAAGCCCTTGATAATGAAGCCGCTAACCACTACATTGCCCACTGTGCCGGAGCCCGAAATATCAAAGCCACGGCTGCGGTTGGTGTACGTTGTTTCGTTCAAGTCGGCAGAGTTGACGGGCTTGAAGTAGAGCCGGGTCTCGTTGTTGGCCAGGCGCTCCATGGCCCACTCGCCGGGCTCGCTGATGAGATCCGGGTGATTGTAAAAATATACATACTGCGGGTCATTATTCGTCATAGAGTCGAAGGTGACCGTCACGGGATTGGAGCCGGAGATAGCGATGGGCTCGAAAATCTCGATCCGAGCATCGTAGCTCGTAAACATTGCAATGGCGAGGTCTCCCACGTCGCTGGTGACGCCGGAAATCGGCGGCAGGGTGTCTGCATAGGTCAGCGTTTCAGCACTTTCATCGAAGCTGATGACTTCGAGCCACGGGTCATTGCGCTTGGGCCATCGGGCCATCGGCATCGGCTTGTCGCGGACATAGAGGTGCTCCACGATGTCGGCGACATCCAGCGTGTAAACGCCGTTGGCGTCAGGTCCGGTCCAGCCGCTCAGCGGGTCCTGGCCCGTCACGATCGGGCTGGCGCCGGGCTCGGCAATGATCGTTATGGGTGACGAGTAATACTGCGTAATGTCGACCTGCTCGGTGTAGGTTCCGTCTTTGACGACGATTACGTCTCCTGCAACGGCGGCGTTGACTGCGGCTTGGATCGTGTCGTAGGGCGTGGCCTCTGAGCCATCTCCGCCGGAGGCTGCGTCGTCATCCACCCAGAGTTTGGGGCCATCGGGGAGGCCGTCACCGGCGTCGGTAACGATAGTAAACTCGACGCTGGGAGCCTCGGCACTGTCGGCCGTGCTGAAGTCGTAGTAGCGCTGTAGGCTGATCGAGACGTCGTGGCTGATGGTCAGGAAGGCGTAGTCGCCCGCGCTCGCGCCACCGTCGTATAAGTCCTGGAAGAAGGAGCCGATGTCGACGCTGACCTTGGTGATCGTCTGGCCGGAGCCGGCGGTGGTATTGATGTCCGCCGGGGTTGCAAGGCCATCTGAGATCAGGTCAGCCAGTGGGTAAGAGCCAGCATTGGCACCGTCCACGAAGTAGTCGCTGTCGTTGACGACGGGGCTGGCGTTGGTCACGTAGATGCCGAACAAGTCGATGTCGTTCAGCACGTTGTTGTAGTTATTCCATGCTTCTAGGTTGATGGTCAGCTCGGCGGACTGGATGGATTCGCCCGCATTGAGCGTGGGCAGTTGAACGGGCATTACGTAGGCGGATGATTGTGAAGCACTGTAGCCATGACCGACGCGGGCGTCGTCATCACCAACCCAGCGGGTCGTGAAGTCAGCCAGCATCACGCGGTCTTCGGCGTGAACAGTCGTGGTGACGGTGCGCGTGGTGGGCTGGATGGCGGAGGTGGTGATGCTGAGCTCGGGAACCGGGTAGCTGGATGCATCGCCGCTGCTGACCAGGTAGTAATTTTGGCCCGAAAGCGTGCTGTCGTGCGTGAGGACGAGGAAGACGTATTCACCTGGCTGCGCGCCGTTGTCGTAGAGGCCTTGGATGAAGTTGGCGAAGTCGCCGGAGGTCTTGGCAATCGTTTGGGAAGATGCGGCAGTCGTGTCGATATCGGCCGGCGTCAGCAGATCTGAGCTAACGAGTGTCGCGTCGGAGTTGGACGACGGGTTTGCGCCGTCCACATAGTGGGCAATGAGCGTGGAGCTGGAGCTCTGTGTTGTTTCGAGGCCGTAAACGTCTATGTTGGTGAGGTTTGCGCCGTAGTTGTGCCAGCCTTGCAGATTAATGGACAAGCTGGCGGCGGTGACTTCCTCGCCACTGGGAATCGTGGGCAACGCAAATGGGATGACGTGCGTGGATTGTTGTCCGGCTGTAGTGTTGCCGTTACCGGTGCGCACCGTGGAGTTGTAGGGCCAGCTTTTCTGGGTGCTGTCGGAGTAGATTTCGTTATCGGTGGTCTCGGCCGCAATATCGAATTGGGCGGCGAAGAGGGAGGAGGGTATCGAGAGGGCAGCGCCGGCAAGCAGCGCGAGGGAGGGTATTCTTAGACGCAAAACACCGTACGCAGCGTTCGCGGCAAGCGGGTCTTTTCTCATAGGGGATGGATTCCTTGATGGGGGTTGATTCGGGGTAGAATCGACTTATCCAAGTGCCAGTGCGAGGCCGGTGTGTCAATGGTTTTTTATGATATCTAACAATAGATACATTGCTTGATCTATATTCCTATCGGGTGAATTGCCCAAAAAATAACCGGCTCAGCCTATTGGGGCTGAGCCGGTCCACTCTACTACTGCTACTACTCTACTATTGTATCTTTAGAAAACCTCCATCTCTGGCAGTTCCATGTTCGCTAAGGAAAAACGCTCATTCCTGTGAGTCACAGGACCATGATACGTTTTGCATGTTACCGCTCTGGAGGAATGCTTGGTGCATGCTGTAAGCATCACCGAGACTCTGTGGGGTGTGCCCGTCTTTGACGGAGTCCAAATAATGATTGAGCATGTCGCGGTATTCCGGGTTGGCGCAGTTTTCGATAATCGCTTTGGCGCGCTCATGCGGGTCTTTGCCACGGAGGTCGGCGATGCCTTGCTCAGTGATGACGATCTGCACGCTGTGTTCGCTGTGGTCGAGGTGGCTGACCAGCGGCACGATGGTGCTGATGGCGCCGCCCTTGGCGACTGACGGGCAGGTGAAGATCGAGATGAAAGCGTTGCGGGTGAAGTCGCCCGAGCCGCCGATGCCGTTCATGAGGTCCTTGCCCATGACGTGTGTGCTGTTCACGTTGCCGAAGATATCGACTTCGATCGCGGTGTTAATCGAGATGATGCCGAGGCGGCGGACGATTTCCGGGTGGTTGGAAATTTCCTGCGGGCGGAGCATCACGCGCTCCTTGTAGAACTCGAGGTTCTCGTAAACTTCCTTCAGGACGGGCGGGCTGAGCGTGAGTGAAGTTGCGCTACCGAACTTGACGGCGCCGCTCTTCATCAGGTCGACCACGGAGTCCTGAATCACTTCGGAATACATTTCGAAGGGAGGGATGTCCGGGTTGCTGCCCATCGCGCCGAGGACCGCGTTGGCAATGTTGCCCACGCCGGACTGAATCGGCAGGAAGTCTTCCGGAATGCGGCCAGCCTTGAGCTCGTCGGCCAGGAAGCGGGCGACGTTTTCACCGATCTTCAGGGTGACGGGATCCGGAGCCTTGAAGCCGCCGGTTTCGTCGGGCAGGTTGGTGCGGACGATGCCGGCAATCTTCGCAGGGTCGACCTTGAGCACTTCCGAGCCGATGCGTTCGCTACTGCTGTTGACCGGGATGGCTTCGCGGTGAGGCGGATCCTTCGGCTCATAGATGTCGTGCAGGCCACGGAGCTCCTTCGGGTGCTGCTCATTGATTTCGATGAGGATCTTGTCCGCCACGTTGCAGAAGGTGGGGGAGGCGCCGACTGAGGTGCTCAGGACGATCTCGCCGTCTTCGGTGACGTCGCAGGCTTCGACCACGGCAAACTTGAACTTGCCCAGGAATCCGTAGCGGACGTTCTGGGGCAGCATCGACAAGTGCATGTCGAAGAAGCGGGTCTGGTTGGCGTTGATCGCCTTGCGGAGGTATTTGTCCGATTGGTAAGGCGTGCGCCAGGCAACGGCTTCTGCGCGGGCGAGTTCACCGTCGAGCGAGTCGCCGGTGGATGCGCCAGTTACTACACCGATCTTAAACGGACGACCTGCTTCGTGCTCGGCCTTGGCGCGCTCGGCGAGAGCGCGGGGAATGGCCTTGGCTGCGCCAGCGGGGGTGAACCCGCTGAAGCCAATGGTGTCGCCGTCAGAGATGAGAGCCGCAGCTTCTGCTGCTGTTAATTCGGGAATTGCCGTCATGGTGCTCATGCGAATTTAGATATTTATAGCTGTGTGATGCTGAATTATAAGAAGTATAGTGCGCTGACAAATTGGTCAATTAGTGACCGGCGAAGATCGCCATGAAGTAACCGGCGGCCAGAGCTGTGCCGATGACGCCGGCCACGTTGGGGCCCATGGCGTGCATGAGCAGGAAGTTGCTGGAGTCGGCCTTCTGACCTTCCACCTGGCTGACGCGGGCCGCCATCGGAACAGCGGATACACCGGCCGAGCCGATAAGCGGGTTGATCTTGTTCTTGCTGAAGAGGTTCATGAGCTTCGCCATCAACAGGCCGGAGGCCGTTGCGATGCTGAAGGCCACGACACCGAGGGCAAGGATCATCAGGGTTTCCGCCTTCAGGAAGCGGTCGCCGGTCATGGTGATGCCCACGCTCGTTCCGAGGAAGATCGTGACAATGTTGATCAGCTCATTCTGGGCGGCTTTCGAGAGGCGCTGAGTTACGCCACACTCGCGCAGGAAGTTGCCGAGCAGGAGCATGCCGATCAGCGGCGAGGCGTCGGGAGCAACCAGGATGCAGAAGATCGTGACGATCAGGGCGAAGATCAGCTTTTCGAGGCGGCCAACCTTGCGGAGGCTCTTCATGCGGATCTTGCGTTCCTTCTCGGTGGTCAAGGCCCGCATGATGGGGGGCTGGATGACCGGCACGAGCGCCATGTAGCTGTAGGCCGCAACCGCGATGGGAGCCATCAAGTCGGGGGCCAGAGCGTTGGCGAGGAAGATCGATGTCGGGCCGTCTGCGCCCCCGATAATCCCGATTGCGGCAGCCTCATAGCTCGTGAACAAGCCGGAGGAAATTGCGCCCAGGTAGGTGGCGAACACGCCGAACTGGGCAGCTGCGCCGAGGAGCAGGGTGCGGGGGTTGGCGATCAGTGGGCCGAAATCCGTCAGGGCGCCCACGCCGAGGAAGATCAGCGGCGGGAAGAGCTCCAGCACAACGCCGAGGGAGATGTAGTGGAAGAGGCCGCCACTGTGGTCCGCATAAACGCGCATCAGGGGTTGACCGGCTGCTACGGTGTCACCTGCGCTGACAAAGGCTTGGGAAACACTGCCCGAGGCTTTGGCCCAGATCAGGTAATCGTCGTTGTTGATTGTAACGGTTTCTTCCGAGTCGAGCCACGCTGCCTGTGCGGACACGGGCTCCGCGCCGGAATGGCTGGCGTTGGTAGGGCGGATGACATACAGGAGCGTTTGGCGGCCTTCTCCGTAGAGCAGGTTTTCTTCGGCAAACAGTTCCTTGATGCCTTCCACGCTGTATTTGGTCAGGTGGCTGGGACGTTGCCGCTCGGTGGCGGGCATTTCAATGGTTTGGCCTGTTTCGCCATACGCGGCGACCACCACGCCCGCAACGGGGCTCAGGATCTCCCCGGGAGGGGCGTTGACCATGTTTTTGGTGGGCAAATTGGCCAGCAGAGCGCCAAAGGCGATGGGCACGAGCAACAGTGGCTCGAACTCCTTAAACACCGCCAGGTAAAGTAACACAGCCACCACGACCCACATCACTAGCATTTGCCAGTTCAGGGCGGCGAAGCCGGTTAGCTCGAATAGTTCGGTGAAATCCATGGAATTACCTCCTTTGGGGGGATCAGGCGACGGTGATCAGGCCTTGGCCTTCCTCAACGGCGTCACCCGGCTTCACGTGGACGGCGGTCACCGTGCCAGCTGCCGGAGCATTCACCATGGTGTTCATCTTCATCGCTTCCAGCGTGATCAACTGGTCGCCAGCGTTCACCTTCTGTCCAACCTGGACGTCGATCGAAACCACCACTGCAGACAGCGGGCTGGGCACATCGCCAGCGGCACCTGCGGCCGGGGCGGCGGCAGCGGGCTTGGGAACCGGTGCGGCGGCCGGGGCTGCAGCGGCAGCGGCGCGGCGCGGAGCAGCGCGCTTGGCGGCCGGAGCGGAAGTCATGGGTTGGCCGTCGTCATCGAGCATCTCGACCTCGACTTCGTAGGTTTTGCCTTCAACGGTGATTTTTAAGCGTTTCATGATGAGTGAGAAAATTAGGTTTAAGAGAAAAATTAAGTTAGCGAACGGAGTGTGAAGAGAAGATTTGGCGGCGGCCTTCCTGGGCCCAGCCGGATTGGCTCGGGCGGATGCTCAGGATGCGGTGCGGCTGATCCCCGATCACGGCGTGCACGGCGGCAGCGACGATCACGGCGGTCAGCGCGGAATCCATTTCGTCCTCGGCTGGGACCGGTGCGGCTTCCGCAGCGGGAGCCGGGGCCTTGGCAACCGGGGCCGGTTTCGGCTTTTCCGGTTGTTTAAAGGCCAGCCCCACGAGCTGGGTGATCGCCGCCAGCGTCAGCAGGACGATGATCACGAAGGCAAAGCCAAAGACGATGAACTTGATGTTGTGCGCCATGGTCGGGTGGGCCGGCATGAACGCGAGTATGGCTGGTAGGGACATCGTTCGCTTATAGTGGGATGTTACCGTGCTTCTTGGGCGGGCGGGTGTCGCGCTTGGAGAGCGTCTTGCGCAGGGCAAGGGCGATGGTAGCGCGGGTTTCCGAAGGTTCGATGACGTCGGTGATCATGGCGTTGGATGCGGCCTGATACGGGGAGGCGAACTCGCCCTGGTATTCGGCGACCAACTCCTTGGTCTTGGCGACGGGGTCGTCTGCGCCCTTGATCTGGTTGCGGAAGAGCACCTTGACGGCACCTTCACCACCCATGACGGCGATTTCCGCAGTCGGCCAGGCGTAAACGAGGTCTGCGCCCATATCTGCGGAGCACATGGCCAGGTAAGCGCCGCCGTAGGCCTTGCGCATGATCAGGGTGATCTTCGGCACCGTGGCTGCGGCGTAGGAGAAGAGCATCTTTGCGCCGTGGCGGATGATGCCGCCGCGCTCCTGGGCCAGACCGGGCATGAAGCCGGGCACGTCCACGAGGTTGACGATCGGGATGTTGTAAATGTTGCAGGTGCGGATGAAGCGGGCACCCTTGTCCGAGCTGTCGATGTCCAGCGTGCCGGCCTTGACCTTGGGTTGGTTGGCGATGATGCCGACGACTACGCCGCAGATGCGGGCGAAGCCCACGATGATGCTCTTGGCGAAGTCTGGCTGGATTTCGAAGAAGTCGCCATTATCGACGAGGCGATTAATGACCTCCAGGGCGTCGAGCGGCTCTTTCGGGCTAGCCGGAACGAGCTCGTTCATGCCGGTATCCTTGCCCAAGTCGATGTCCACATCGAGGTCGTGAGGCGGATCGGAAATGTTGTTGTTGGGCAGGTAGCTGAGCAGCTCGGAGGCAAGCTCCATGGCGTGCTTGTCGTCTTCGGCGATCAGGTGGATGTTACCGCTGACAGAGGCGTGGGCGGCTGCCGAGGCGAATTGCTCAAGCGAGGCGACTTCGCCAGTCGCAGCTTTAATGACGTCGGGACCGCAAATGAACATGTTGGCGTTGGTCGCCGTCATGATGATGAAGTCCGTCAGGGCAGGGGAGTAGGCGGCGCCACCGGCGCAGGGGCCAGCGATGACGGCGATCTGCGGCACCACGCCGGAGAGGTAAACATTCTTAAAGAACACTTGGCCGTAGCCGGAGAGGGAGTCGACGCCTTCCTGGATGCGTGCGCCGCCGGAGTCATTGACCCCAACCACCGGAATGCCGGCTTCGTGGGCGTACTCCATGAGGTCGCAAATTTTCTTGGCGTGGATGCGGCCAACTGCGCCGCCGCCCACCGTGAAGTCCTGGCTAAATGCAGCGACCGGGCGGCCGTTGACGTAGCCGGTGCCGCAGACGACGCCGTCGTAGGGTAGGGACTTGTCGGCCAGGCCGAAGCGGTGGCAGGTGTGCTGCGCGTGCATCCCGAACTCCTGGAAAGTGCCGTCTTCAAAGAAGTACAGCAGGCGTTCGCGGGCGGACATTTGACCTTTGTCCTTGCGCTTGGCGAGCTTCTCTTTGCCACCAGCGTTGGCGGCAGTCTCACGGCGCTTTTTCAGGTCTTCCAATAATTTAGGGTCGATGGCCATTGCCTTTTATGTTATGTTATTAAATTATGTTGGTTATCCGCCAATTAGCCCTTGGGCATGCAGAACTCGGTCAGTACGCCGTGCGTGGACTTGGGGTGGAGGAAGGCAACGAGCTTACCGGCAGCACCGTCAAAGGGCTTGTCGTGGATCAGGCGCACGCCGCTTTCCGAGGCGCTCTTGAGCTGGCCTTCGATGTCGTCCGTGCCAAAGGCGATGTGGTGGATGCCTTCGCCATTCTTTTCCAGAAACTTCGCGATCGGGCTGTCTTCGGAGGTCGGCTCCAGCAGTTCGATGTGGACTTCGCCAACGTGAAAGAAAGCGGTCTTCACCTTCTGAGACTCCACTTCTTCGCGGCCTTCGCAAGTCAGGCCGAGGGAGTCCTCGTAGTATTTCACAACCTCATCGAGGTTCTTTACCGCTATGCCCAAGTGGTCGATTTTCTGAATCATGGTAGGATTAATTTAGAGTGCTTGAGTGATAAGAGATTCTTAGCGAAAATTTATTTTATATAAAATAATCTGATTGACAGCTTGAAGGCCTGTCAACAGTAATTTGAATATAAAAAGAATTTATTATTAGAAAATCAAATCCACTCACTCATGGAAACAGATGCTAATCCGACCCTGCTCGCCGACTTCAAAACCGCGAGTTACGAAGAATGGAAAGTTGCGGCTGAAGCGCTGCTCAAAGGCGCTCCATTCGAAAAGAAAATGCTCACGCCGACTCCCGAGGGCATCACGCTGCAGCCGATCTATCGCCGCGAGGACCTGAGCGCGGCGCCTGCTGCGCAGACCCTGCCGGGCTTTGACGAGTTTACCCGCGGTTCTCATGCGGATGGTTACCGAGTCAAGCCGTGGGAAATCGCGCAAGAGCTGCCCTACGGCGAACCAGCTGAGTTCAATCAGATTGCGCTGCGGGATATGTTCCGCGGCCAGGACGCGCTCAACGTCACGTTTGACATCGCCACGCTCAAGGGCCTCGACCCGGATTCCGCCAAGGACGGCGAAGTCTGCGCCTGCGGTCTTTCGATCGCTTCGCTCCGCGATTTCAGTCGCGCCTTTCAGGGCATCATGCCGACCGCGATCAGCATTTACTTCCAGGCTGGTTGCGCGGGCGCCCCGATTCAGGCGCTGTTCAAGGCCTGGCTCGCTGAGCAAAAGGGCGTCGACCTGAAGGACATCAAGGGTGGCCTCGGACTCGACCCGATTTCCGTGCTCGCCAGCGCCGGCGCGTTGCCGACCGCCATCGAGCAGCTTTACGACGAAATGTATGCCGTCGCGAAGTCCAACGCCGAAGAGATGCCCAACTTCTCCGCAGTCGGCGTTAGCGGTCTGCCTTACAGTTCGGCTGGCGGCAGCGCCACTCAAGAGCTTGGCGCCGTGCTCGCCACCGGCGTTGAATACCTCCGCGCGCTGACCAAGCGCGGCATGGACATTAGCACCGCTGCCAAGCAAATCCGCTTCACCCTGACGATCGGCGGCGACTTCTTCATGGAGCTCGCCAAGATCCGCGCCGCCCGCCAACTCTGGGCGCGCATCGTTAAGGAGCTCGGCGGCGACAAGGAAGCGCAGATCATGAAGCTCCATGCGCGCACCGGCTTTAATAACAAGACCAAGCACGATCCCTACGCCAACATGCTGCGCACCGCCACGGAAGCGCTTTGCGGCGTAGTCGGCGGCGTGGACAGCCTCACGGTTGGCGCGTTCGACGAAATCATCCGCGTGCCGGATGAGTTCTCGCGCCGCATCGCCCGCAACACGCAAATCATCCTGCAGGAAGAGTGCGAGCTCACCGCAGTGGTCGACCCGGCCGGCGGCAGCTGGTATATTGAAAACCTCACCAACCAAGTTGCCGAGAAGGCCTGGGAAATCTTCCAGAAGATCGAAGCTGCTGGTGGTGTTTACGAAGCTTTGCAGGGCAAAGTCATTCAAGACATGATCGCCGAAGTGGCCAAGAGCAAGGTCAAGGCCGTTGGCCAGCGCCGCATGTCCCTCGTCGGCACCAACCAATACCCGAACCTTGAAGAGAAGTCGCTCGACGCCCGCATCCCGGACTACGTCACCCTGCGCTTCAAGCGTTCGATGGAGCTCGAGCGTCAACGCATCAGCTGCGATGAAGACACCGACAAGGCGATCCTCAAGCTGCTCGGCGAAATCCAAAGCGCCGACGCCGGTGACAAACTTGCCAAGCTCGTGGCCGCGGTTGAAGCGGGCGCCAGCCTTGGTGAAGTTTCCCGCGCACTGCGGGCCAACGCCGAAGAGCCGATCTGCATCCAAGCGCTACCGAATCGCCGCCTGGCCGAGATCTACGAAGAGCTCCGCGCCGCTTCCGCCGCCTACAAGCTAAAGAACGGCCACGGACCGAAGATCTTCCTGACCAACCTCGAGAAGCTCAAGCGCCACAAGCTCCGCGCGGACTTTACCCGCAGCTTCTTCGAAACGGGCGGTTTTGAAATCGTGCCTTCGGCTGGTTTCACTGATACCGACGAAGCCGTGAAGGCGCTCGAAGCATCCGGCGCAAAGATAACCGTGGTCTGCGGTTGCGATCCGGACTACGCAGCGATGGGCGCCGACTTCATGAAGGCGATCAAGGCCAAGCTCCCCGACGTCAAAGTCATCCTCGCTGGTTTCCCCGGCGACAACGAAGAAGCGTTTAAGGCCGCCGGCATGGACGACTTCATCTTCATCAAGTCCGACAACTACGCCACCAACCGCAAGTACCTCGAATTGCTCGGCGTTCTCTAATCAACCACGACTAAAAATTTTAGCAGGAAAGATCGAACAATGAACAACGTCGATTTCTCAACTTTGGATTACAAAGCTCCCGACGCGGCATCGAGCCGGGAAGAATGGAAGGAGGCCGTAGAGTCGAGCGCAGGGAAGTCCCTCGACGACTTGATGACCGACACCATGGAGCAAATTCCGGTGAAGCCGCTCTACACCGCCGACGACTACGAAGGCATGGAGCACCTCGACTTCACCGCCGGTCTGCCGCCGTTCCTCCGCGGGCCGTACGCCACGATGTATGTCTTCCGCCCCTGGACCGTTCGCCAATACGCGGGCTTCTCCACGGCCGAAGAATCCAACGCCTTCTACCGCCGCAACATCGCCGCCGGTCAGCAAGGTCTGTCCGTCGCCTTCGACTTGGCGACGCACCGCGGCTACGACTCCGACCACCCGCGCGTGGTGGGCGACGTTGGTAAAGCCGGTGTGGCGATTGACTCCGTCGAAGACATGAAGGTGCTCTTCGACGGCATCCCGCTGGACCGCGTATCCGTCTCCATGACGATGAACGGCGCCGTGTTGCCGATCATGGCCTTCTACATCCAGGCCGGCCTTGAGCAGGGCTGCGACATGAAGGACCTCGCAGGCACCATCCAGAACGACATCCTGAAGGAGTTCATGGTGCGCAACACCTACATCTACCCGCCTGAGCCTTCGATGAAGATCATCGGCGACATCTTCGAATACACCTCGAAGAACATGCCGAAGTTCAATTCGATCTCGATCTCGGGTTACCACATGCAGGAAGCTGGCGCCACTGCCGACCTCGAAATGGGCTACACGCTCGCCGACGGTCTCGAATACCTCCGCACCGGTGTGAACGCGGGCCTCGACATCGACGCCTTCGCGCCGCGCCTGTCGTTCTTCTGGGCCATCGGTAAAAACTTCTTCATGGAAGTCGCCAAGATGCGCGCCGCCCGCTGCTTGTGGGCCAAGCTCGTCAGCCAGTTCGACCCGAAGAACCCGAAGAGCCTTGCCCTGCGCACGCACTCGCAGACTTCCGGTTGGTCGCTCACCGAGCAGGATCCGTTTAACAACGTCATCCGCACAGCGGTCGAAGCGTTTGCCTCGGCTTGCGGTCACACGCAGTCGCTGCACACCAATGCGCTCGACGAAGCCATCGCACTGCCCACGGACTTCTCGGCCCGCATCGCGCGTAACACCCAGCTCTTCATCCAGGAAGAAACCGGCATGACCAACGTCATCGACCCGTGGGGCGGCAGCTACTACGTGGAAGCGCTGACGCACCAGCTCATGCAAAAGGCCTGGGCGCACATCGAGGAAATCGAATCCCTCGGCGGCATGACGAAGGCCATCGAAGAAGGCATTCCGAAGCTTCGTATCGAAGAAGCCGCTGCGCGCCGCCAGGCCCGCATCGACTCCGGCAAGGAAACCATCACCGGCCTCAACAAGTATCGCCTGGAGAAGGAAGACCCGCTGGAAATTCTCGACATCGACAACACCGCCGTTCGCCTGTCGCAAATCGAGCGCCTCAAGAAGCTCCGCGCCGAGCGCAACGAGTCGGACGTCCGCGTCGCCCTGGAAGCCATCACCAACTGCGCCGAAAGCGGCAAGGGCAACTTGCTCGAGCTCGCCGTTGACGCCGCTGGCAAGCGTGCTACCCTCGGTGAAATCTCGGACGCCTTCGAAAAGGTGGTCGGTCGCTATAAGGCAAAAATCCGCTCGATCTCGGGCGTTTACGCGAAGGAATTCGGAGAAGATATGAACGTCAACGCCGTGCAAATGCTCGTCAAGCAGTTCGAAGAAAAGGAAGGCCGCCGTCCGCGCATCATGATCGCCAAGATGGGCCAGGATGGCCACGACCGCGGCGCGAAAGTCGTTGCCACGGCCTACGCCGACATGGGCTTCGATGTGGACATCGGCCCGCTGTTCCAAACTCCGGAAGAAGCCGCTCGCCAAGCCGTGGAGAACGACGTGCACATCGTCGCCATGAGCTCCCTGGCCGCCGGTCACAAGACCTTGCTCCCGCAGCTCGTTGGTGAGCTCGAAAAGCACGGCCGCGAAGACATCATGGTCGTCTGCGGTGGGGTTATCCCGGCGCAAGACTACGATTACCTGCTCGAAAATGGCGCCAGCGCTATCTTCGGTCCCGGCACCATTATCCCCGAGTCCGCTCGCACCATCCTGCAGATGTTGCTTGACGACGCCGAATAACCTCCCAACCCACACATTAGGTTTCCATGGACAAACTTGCTATGCTTCTTCAGGCCAAGAAGGCCAACCCGGATCTCGCTCACGACGTCGTGAGCGAGGCCACCAACTGGTTGAAAACTCAGTTGAGCAACGCCGGGATTTCGTTCAGCGCCGCCGATTGCGAAAAGGAATTCTGCGGCTTCAGCACGATCCAGATTAACTCCATTTACCACGGCGCCTCGGTGACGCTCTTCTTGAAAATCGCAGAGATTAAAGAAGCGCCTTATCTTTTTGCGGACATTCGCGTTCGCAACGATGTAGAGCGGTTGTTGTTCCCGTTCTTCGGCGAGTTCGGCTCGGACGAAGGTCAGGACCTCGTACTGAATTACATCGCTGACTTCCTGCTCAGTGTTGAGTAGGTTCCTGCGTTAGTTGATTAGGTAGGGACGGTTGCCCTCAACCGTCCGCATTTTTGATATCAATTCTCTCAATGCGAACGGACGGTTGAGGGCAACCGTCCCTACCTTTTTCGGCCTTTTACTATGCACGACGAACACGCCAAAAGCCGCAAAACCGAATGGACGCCCAAGCAAGGGGACGAACACCACGGAACCTACGCGACTGAGGTGATGCACGGCGTGCAAGGCGTGGCGACGGTCCGTAATCACCGTAAAAAACGCCGCACGATTTCGGCCGACGAAGCCGTGGAAGGCGTCCTCGCGGGCGACCGCACCACGCTCGCGCGCGCCATTACTTTAGTCGAAAGCAAGGCCGAGGCGCACCGCGAAACCGCGCGCGAAATCCTCCGCCGCTGCCTGCCTCACGCGGGCAACTCCGTCCGCCTAGGCATCACGGGCACGCCGGGCGCCGGCAAGTCCACCTTCATTGAATGCCTGGGCATGCAGATCTGCGAAAAGGGCGGCAAGATCGCCGTGCTCGCGGTCGACCCCACCAGCTCCCGCAGCGGTGGCAGCGTCCTGGGCGACAAGACGCGCATGGAAAAGCTCACGCGCGAGGCCAATGCCTTCATCCGCCCGTCTCCCGCCGGCGAAGCCCTGGGCGGCGTTGCGGCGAAGACCCGTGAGGCCATGCTGCTTTGCGAAGCGGCGGGTTTTGACAACATCATTGTGGAAACCGTCGGCGTGGGCCAAAGCGAGGTTGCCGTGCGCACGATGGTCGACTTTTTCCTGCTGCTCCAAATCGCGGGCGGCGGGGATGACCTGCAAGGCATCAAAAAGGGCGTCATCGAAATGGCCGACGCAATTGCCGTCAACAAGGCCGATGGCGACAACATCAACAAGGCCAAGCTGGCTTGCGGCGAATACAAGCGCGTGATGCATTACCTGAAGCCCTACACCGATGGCTGGGCTCCGCAGGCGCTGACTTGCTCTGCGGCCACCGGCGCTGGTGTGGAAGACGTCTGGGCGATGGTTGTGCGCTTCTGCGAAGAGCTGAAGGCGCAGGAAAAGTTCGCGCCGATTCGCTCCGAGCAAAACCGCCAGTGGCTCAAGGCGCTCGTGCGCGACGCCGTGCTGCTGCGCTTTTACAAGAGCCCACACGTCGTCGAAAAGCTCCCGCAGGTTGAGCAGGATGTCTCGCGTGGCGTGTTGCCCGTCGTGGAGGCAGTCGAGATTTTGCTGGGCGATTAGCGCGGCACTTTGCATCGCAAAGTAGCTTTGCAGTAGAGAGCTTTAGCTCAAGCGCCTGCAATCCGTTGCGACCAATCGGCGCCGCAGTAGGCGCACGTTGTTTTGTGTCGTGAAGTGCGGCAGTCGCAAGCAGGGCAAGTGACCATGAAGGCTTCGTCGTCGACGTTTCTCCCAAGGGGGACATCGAGGCGTTCTCTCAGTCTTTCCGCGAACTCGTAGGATATCTGTTGGACATCGTAGCCGAGCTCCATGGCGCCGTGCTTCTGCTGGTTTAGGTAGCCGGTCAATGGGCTCGGTTCGTTGGCGGTTATTTTCTGGTCGAGGAACCTGAAGGGGCGCCCAACGAACGAGCACAGCTCATGCTTCTGCTCGTCCAATGTAATGACGCTGATGCGGTAAACGTCCTGCAGATAGCTCGGGCCATGTTCCGTACTAGACATGCCCCAGGTGGAGTCGTAGGGGCGGTCTAAGTGGTGATCGAGGTGCGAGATCGAAGCACGTTCGATGTGATGGCGCTCTTCAGCGCGCCAACCGCATTTTCGCGTAATCAGGATACTGCCACGCGGTATGTTGATAACCGTATCCACGCGAAGCAGACCCAGTCGCCTCATGATGCCTGTGCTCGCAATGGTCATTACTCCGTCGGCTTCGGTTACCTTGGGCCAACGCGCAAAGTAAGTATTGCGAGGGAAATGAGAGTCCATGATTCGAATCATTATTCACTAGCGCTCGCTAAAGGCAACGCCGGCTTCCTGCAGCTGCGGTAAAAAGTCCGTGAGGCTGAAAGCTTGCTCCAAGTGCAAGACACCGGGCGCGAGGTCTCGGCTGAGCAAATAGCGCGCCGCTTGTGCGGCGACGAGCGCTGTGATGCGGCCTTCGGCTTCACCTTGTAGCGTGCAGCTAACGGGGGCGCAATCCGATGCGCCCGAGTGGCCGACGGCTTGAATTGCAAACGCTGATGAACCGAGGTGGATGCGGAGTAGCGCGGCGGTCGCCAGCTTTTCGATCCAGGCAACGTTCAGCAGGCGTGTGAGCCCCAGGTGCCGCAGCAGGGCGAAGCCCTGCGTCATCGCGGCGGTGTCAAAACACAGGCGCGTGCTGACGCCATCGAGGCCGAGCGTGCGCGGCAGCGTGTGCTGGTCGGAGAAGTCAAAACGGTAGGCCGTGCATGGGCGTGGTTGCCCGGGAAACGTCGTTTGCTTGCCATCGGTAAAGCTCTCCACCGCGCGCGGTTGGCCGCCTTCCTGGATGGTGTAGCCGTGGTTGAGGTTGCGCAGCGTCCATTGGATCGCGGCGGCGCCATGAGCATCCCCCGAGCCGAGTTGGATGAAGATATCGGCGGCGTTCATGCCAGGCAGCTGAGCCTGACAATGCTTGACGAGAAGATTGGTCAGCCCGGGCGCGAGGCCGACGCTGAGCAGGGCAGTTGCTTGATTCGTTTGGGCAACTGGCGCTAGCTGCTCGATGTCTTGCAGGATGCTTCGCGTGGCCGTGATGTCGATGTAGTCGATACCGGCTGCCAGGCAATGCCGGGCAAGCGCGGCGTTGTGCAGGTCGAGGCACATGATGACGAGGTCGACGCCCGTTAGCGCCGTAGTGTAGTCCGCGAACTTGCCCACGTCGAAGGCGAGGGCACTTGCGCTGCCGGAGAGCTCATTGGCCAGCGCTTGCGCTTTGGCTAAACTGCGGCCGGCAATGATGAGGCGGGCGCTGCCCTGCGCCAGGTTTCGCGCAATGGTGCGACCGACATTGCCATAGCCGCCAACGATTAGAGCAGTTTTCATCTAATTTGGTCGAATCAGGTGGGGAAAAGATTGGATGCAGCGCAAGGCGGCATTGATTGAGCGGGCTGGAAGCCCGTGATTGAAATGCCAACGCAGCGATCTTCCAATCTGGCCCCAAGCCTTGAGCCGAGTGCTTTTCCGCACCAGCGGCGTTGGCTTTTCGCTCACAGGCTTCCAGCCTGCCGCGCTCCAGCCGCCTTGCTGTACATAAAAAATCACTGCGGCCTGATTGGCCAACTTAGATGAAAAGTGCTCTAGAATGCCAGGTACTTGCTTCAAGACTTTTGCTATTAGGGGATGTGGCGTGAATTTGTCGAGGTATTCTGGTGCGTGCGTTGGAGGCTGGAAGCTATAGCTGGGAAAATATGATTTAATGCATTGCCGTCGGGTGTTATTGGCCTCTACGTTCTGCGTGATACAAATAATTTAAGTAGCAATATGGACGAAACACCGCCACCTATCCCTCGCCGCAATCCTTTGGGGCCGCTCCCGCCCGTCACTCCGCCGTCGGCTGTGCCGCCGCCCATGCCGCCGCAGGGCGCGCCATACCATGCCGCAGAGCCAGAGCCGGAGCCCCGGCTGTGCAAGATGGCGGTCGGCAGCTGCATCCTGAGTGTGCTCGGTTTCTTTATGGCGGGGATTCCATCGTTCTTCGGCTTTATTTTTGGCATCGTTGCGATGATCCGGATCAAAAGGTCGGACGGCGACTTGAAGGGCAAGGGCTGGGCAATCTCCGGCATCGTCTCCGGCGCAGTCATCATGATCGCGATTGGTGTTTTTATCCAAAAGTTCAGTTCGATAATCGAGGAGCAGATGGTGGCCAATGAAGAGCCTTTCGCCTACATCAACACACCGCCCAACTTCAAGGGGTTACTCGACCGCGCGGACCGCACGAGCCTGGGCGATGTGCACGTCCTCCAAGTGAAGACGCATGGCTCCGAGCCTGCGCAGAATATGCAGCTACGCATCTACCTGCCGGCGGGCGCAGAAGATGCCGCACCCGGCTCCTTGCCGTGTGTGCTGGTAGCCCCTGCGGGGACGGATCTACTCAGCGGTGCGATGCTTGGCGAGCTTGATGACGAGGCCTATCACGACGAAACGCTGCCCTATGCAGAGGCCGGCATCGTGACCGTTTTTTACTCGATTGATGGCGGTGGCGAAGACTACTTCTACGATGACGATTCCATGATGGAGGCCGCCAGCTCGCAATACGACCAGTTTCGCGACGCGCAGGCGGGCATCCTCAACGGGCGTTATGCGCTGGAGTTTGTCCTGGCGGAGTTGCCCATGGTCAACCCCGAGCAAATTTACACCGCAGGGCATAGCTCGGCGGGGACCTTATCTTTGCTGCTCGCGATGCACGAGCCGCGCGTGGCGGGCTGCCTTGCCTATGCGCCGGGCGTCGATATCGAGGTCTTTCACGCGGAGCTGCTCGATACGCCGCTGATCGGCCTGATCTTCCCCAACGTGAAGAATTTCCTGCGTAAAAGCTCACCCATCAACAATGTGGAAAAGCTTCAGTGCCCGACGTTTCTCTTTCAGTCAATGGAGGACGAGGTGGTGGAGATTGGCGAGTTCAATGCTTTCACGGATCGGCTCAAAGCACAGCCCAATGCGCCGGAGTTTGATATAATGATCATCGAGCAGGGCGACCACTATTGGCCGATGATCGAAGATGGCATGCCCGCCGGTATCGAGTGGATCAAGGAGCGGGTGTCCACGTCCGGAGAGGTAACTCATTGACCGCTGCTGCGTGCTTTACGTGCGCAAGTCGTTGATGGCCAAGGCGGATTATTAGTGAAAGCTACTCACTAATAAAGTGCTCGCGCGTGCAGCTTTTTGTTGCGGTGCAGTGGTGATGTGTTAGTATTTAAATGATCACTTAAATCTGACGATCTCACCGCCATGAATCATTCTCCCAAACATCGCCAACACCCGCCTTAGTGAGTGGGTAGTCGAGTCAATATCGACCGCGGCGCATTCGCTCGCGCGTCGTTTTGGAATCGCCGAACAGGCCCATTTGCCCGTCGTGCTGGTGACAGCAGCCGACGTCGCAACGCCTGTAGATTTTAATGTGCCCGCGCACCCAAAACGCCGCCCGACTATGCCAGCTTGCGCCAACGGATATTGACGTCAGGGGCCTCGTTTCTCTCCGATGCGAGTGGCTCCGCGCGCGCGACACAACGGCGCGTTCTCCCACCTGCGCTCAATGCGAGCGAACGGGCGGGATGTTTGTTCTTTGATATCTTCACCCCGGGCCACTTTTACCCCCCCCCCAGCGTCCCGCTGGACCGTCGGATGCGGTGCATCCGGATTTGCCCACGGGGCAAATGGCAGCGATAACTGAAAGAGGTAGGGACGGTTGCCCTCAACCGTCCGGTTTCATCGGGTAGGTCATTTTTCGCGTGGTGGACGGTTGAGGGCAACCGTCCCTACCTTCAGCGTTCCGCCGACCACTCGACAGGACCCAGGAAAATATTCCTCGTGGGCGATAGCACGAAGCCTTCGACTTCGCTGCGCATGAGGACCATTTGCTCGGCGTGGACGAGTGGGATGATGGGCAAGTCTTTGGACCAGACCGCGTCCCGCTGGACCGTCGGATGCGGTGCATCCGGATTTGCCCATTGGGCAAATGGCGGCGATAACTGAAAGAGGTAGGGACGGTTGCCCTCAACCGTCCGGTTTCATCGGGTAGGCCATTTTGCGCGTGGCGGACGGTTGAGGGCAACCGTCCCTACCTTCAACGTTCCGCCGACCACTCGACAGGACCCAGGAAAATATTTCCCGTGGGCGATAGCACGAAGCCTTCGACTTCGCTGCGCATGAGGACCATTTGCTCGGCGTGGACGAGTGGGATGATGGGCAAGTCTTGCGACCAAACCGCGAGTGCTTCGTTGTAGAGCTTGGCGCGGGCGACGGGGTCGCTGACGCGGCGTGCTTCGTCGAGCAGCGCGTCCATTTGCGGGTTCTTGTAGAACGCGAAATTGTTGGCGCTGCCTTTCACGGTGCCGCGACTGTGGAAGAAAGTCGCGAGGAAATTATCGGTGTCGCCGTTGTCGCCCACCCAGCCAATGAGGCCGCATTCGTAGTCGCCATTGCGGAGGGTTTGCAGGTGGCTTTTAAAGTCGCGAGATTTGATTTCCACGGTCAAGCCGACGGCTTCCCAGTCGCTGCGAATCATTGACGCCACGCGCTGCGGGTCCGGAAAATACGGACGCGAATCCGTGAGCGTGCTGATTACGATGGGTTCTTTTAAGAACTCCGGATGCTGGGCCAGGATAGCCTTGGCGGCGGCGGGGTCGTATTTAAAGGGCGGCTCGGCGTCCTTGGGTTCGCCGAGGAAGCCAGGCGGAATCGGGTAGCTCGCCGGCACGCCGGCGCCGTCGAGTGCCAGCTTCACCAACGCCTCGCGGTCGATGGCCATAGCGAGAGCGCGGCGGATGTCAGTGTCGGCAAACTTCGGATTCTCGGTCTGGATGCTTAGGTAGCCAACGTTCATGCCCGGGCCGCGATAGAGCCGAAACTGCGGGTTGTCGGCGAGGGCGATTGCTTCGGCTGGTTGCAAGCCGTCAACCGCATCCACACCGCCGGCTTCCAGCTCCAGTCGGCGCACGGTGTTTTCCGGCACCGCGCGGAGGATGACGCGCTCGAAGTGCGCAGGCTCGCCCCAGTAGTTGGGGTTACGCCTCAGGAGCACGGCCTGGTCTTTTTCCCAGCGGTCAAATTGATAAGGACCGGTGCCAATGGGGCGCATCGGGATCTCGGCCACCGGCGTATTCGGGCTGATCAGCCACGCGGAGAAGATTGCCAGCGAGTAAAGGATGGACGCGTTGGGCTGCTTGAGGCGGAAACGCAGGGTCATTTCATCGACGACCTCGACGGCCTCGACATCGTTGTAAAGGTAGTTCCAATAAACGAAGCTCGCGGTCGGCAAATGTGCGGGATGGCTGGGGTCGAGTTGGCGCTGAAAGCTAAAAGCCGCAGTCCTTGCCGTCAGCGGTGTGCCGTCGTGAAACGTGACGCCGGGGCGGATCTTAAAGGTGTGCGTCAGGCCGTCTGCGGACGATTCAAAGGACTCCGCGAGCCAGGGCTCCAGTTCCAGCGTACCGGGCTTAAAGCGCAGGAGACCTTCGCAGACTTGAGCCAGCGTATTGACCGATTCACCGTCGTCGACATCGGCGGGATCGAGCTTTTGGGCATCGCTGCCGCGCGCGAGGATGAAGACGTTTTTCGCTTCCGGTGCGGCGGATTTATTATCGCCACCGCAGCCAATGAGAGACAGCGCGAGTGCCAAGCATGCGGCCAACCAAGAGTATTTCGTGAGCATTGGCGCTTAGGTTAATGAACGCAGCGCTGCCCGCCAACAAAAAGCGCGGATGTTCGCTGGGCGCCCTTACCACCAAGCTTCGGCCTGCACGCCAATGTTGAGGCCATCAGTGTTTGTGGTGTAATTCCGCGAAGAAACTGAGCCCTTGAATGAGTCACTCCAGAAGGCATAAGTGATGAAAAAGCGGATGGCTGGACGACTGAAGAAATTGGTCTTGGGCGTGATCTGGGGAGCGAAGGTAAACTTGTAGAGCTCGCCGGAGGGCACGCCGTCACCACTGGTGTGGTCAATGCCGCCTTCGACTGCAATGGAGAAGAAATCATCGAAGTAATAAATGGGGCGTACGCCAGCTGAAATCCAGGTGCGGCGTGGGTTGACGGCTGCGCCGGTGTTGGCCTCGTTGTAGACGAATGTGCCTTGGAGGCTTAGGTCGTCATAAGGCTGGATGACGATGTCTTCGACCACGCGGAATTGCCAGGCGTCTTCCGTATTTACGTTCAGCGGAGCTGCCGGGGCGGCTGCAGGATTTAAGAAAGCGTAGTCTTCTTGAGTTGCCTTGAAGTTGGACGCCGCGCCAAATCCATATTGCACCATAAAGATGTTTCGTCCGCCCAGGAATTCATTGCTTTCATGGCCAAGGGCAAAGGCCGCGCCGCCGCCGCCATTGACTTTTACGTTTACGCCATTGGGACGGAGCCGACTTTGGCTGTGTGCAAGATCGACCCACACGAAACCTTTGCCGTAGGGGACATCAATATCGTAGAAGCGCAGGTCGAGGCTGTTCTTGCCGTTGACCGAATTGGACAGCTCGGAGCCGCTGCTGTCCAGGGTGTCAATGCTACCGCCGAGCCAGGCAATGGCGAATTTGCCAATGTCGCCGACTTGGATGTCTTCCACCCCGCCGCCAAAGCCGCTCATGTCGAGATAGTAGAAGTCGTTGATATGCACGTCGAAGCGCTGGTAAAAGCGTTGGCCAGCCCAAAAGCTGGCAGACTCATTGGCCTTCAGCACGCCGGTTGCCAAGGCGTAGGCTTCGCGAACGGAGAACTCGGATTGGCTGGCGAAACGTGCATCCGGCACGAGGTAGGAGGGGCGAAAACCAACGAAGAAATCCGTGCCTTCGGGTAGATCGAGTTCGGGGAAGCTATAGCCAAAGGCGGTCTCAATGTAAGTCTCCGCCTCATTGCCCAAGCGGTATTTGGCCAGTGAGTTCGGGGCTTGAAAGGCCTCCATGATGTTGCCCTTGCTGTCGACGCCGAAGCCGGAGCGAAAATAGCCATTGAAGGTGAAGCCGTTGCTGGCGCCCATTGCAGCCAGTTCGGCTTCGTTCATGACGCCCTGCTGAATCTCTTCTGCTCGATCTTCGTAAGCTACCACATTAGGGGAAGCATCGCCATTGTCGGGGGACGGGATTGCCCCATAGGCAATCGAGGTCTCTGCTTCTGTGCTTGGCGGTGCCGCGGCTTGTTTGTTTTCGAGCTCCTCCACGCGTGCTTCAAGCTTCGCAATCTGGGCTTCGTAAAGGGCGCGCATTTGCGCGATCTCTGATTTGAGCACATCCAATTCGGATGGATTTTCATTGGCGGAGACAGTTTGGCCAAAGCACAGCAACGAGACCATGACCAGATACCAAAGAGTAGACTGTAGTTTCATCGGGGTTCGGGGTTGCGCGGTTGGTTAAGCGCTATGCTCTTTATTGACTGCTGCCGAGATATCGTCAACACGATTGTGTGATGGTGCACAGAGAGTTGTGGCGTTGTGATCGATCTGATCAGCCCTAAAGCTTGATCCACTGGGCGGCGCGGGTGCTGTAAAGGTAGCCTTCGACGGGGCGGCCGAACATCTGGCTGAGCGCGGTGACGTAGGCTGCGAGCTGGGGGCCGTAGCAGGCACGAAGCTCCTTGGCGGGGTTCTTGAAAATGCGGTCGGTCTTCCAGTCGACTATGCGCCAGGCGTCGCGCTCGGCGTCGTAGGCGAGGAGGTCAATAAAGCCATCATAGGCAAACTGGGCATTCGCGGCGCCTTCCAAGCCAAGCTCCAGGCCATCGGGAGCTTGGGCGTGCTCGGGCCAGAAGAGCGCGGCTTCGGCGCGGACTTGGCGCTGCGTGTCATTGAGCCAAAGGAACTCCGGTGTCGCCAGCAGGGCGGCGAATTCCTGGGCGCCGCGTTCGGGGTTGGGCGCGTGGGGGACAACGCTCGTTTGGTAGTCAGCCCAGGCTTCGATGGGCTCGCCCCAGGGGCCGTTCTCCATCGAGTTGTGCCACCAGTTACCATAGTCGGCGCCGCCGAGGGCGCTGCTGCCATCCTGAGTTTCCGGGTAACCCGGTTCGGATTGCCAGTCGCTTTCGTCGCGGGCATGCCCGGTGGGTTCGTCGGGTTTGGCGGCGTGGTGGTCGGCCAAACTACTGGGCAAGATGCGTTGCGGGAAAGACTGCGTGGCGGCTTTTACCTCGGAGGTTGCGAGCTCGGGCGTTGTGAAGAATTGAAGCGCGGGCGCGGGTTGCTTTTTCGGCGGGGTAGGGGAGTCGGTTTTGGATTGGAGGGCGCCGCTGGTGAACTCGGGCAGGTTGACCCAGGCTTGGGCGTTGGGCGCGTCGCCAGAGGTCAGGCAAAGATCGGTCCAACTGCCGGACGGGCCGGGCTTCTTGTAGAAGGCGGCACCGTCGATCGCGATTACGCGGCGGCGGGCGCGAGTCCAGGTGACGTAGGCGAGGCGTTCGGTTTCTTCGCGGAAGGCTTGGTCGGTTTGGCGGGAGCGTTCGACGTCGCAGGATTTATCGTAGGCCACAAATTCGGGGTCGTGGCGGGTGGCGGGATAATAGCGCGGGAAGGACTGCGCACGCCGCGAGATTGCGTAATGGAAAAACGGCGTGATGACAACATTCCACTGCAAGCCTTTGGACTTGTGGCAGGACAGTAGTTGGATGTGTCCGGGGGTGGGGTCGTCGCTCTCCAAGTCCTCCGCGAGGCTGCTAATGATTTGACGCGACCAGCCGACCAAGTCGTCACCGCGCTCCTCGGCTTGGAGTGCGCTGGCTTGCAGGCGCTTGAGGGTAAGGCCGATGCGGGCAGGCTCCAGCTCGGGCAGGGAAGCCAGTCGCTCGGGCAAATGCGTTTGTTGGCAGATGACGCGAAAGGCGTCGCCGAGCGCCATGTCGTGCACCTCGCGTTGGAGTGCTTGCAAGGCGAGGAGGGCGTCGATGACCGCTTGCACGGGGGCGTCGCCCTCGAACTGCTCGTGGTGCTCGGGCGTGGCGGAGGTGAAGGTGTGTAGGGCTGCCTTGACGGTGGCAATGGTGCCGTCGGGCAGGGAGTAGATTTCGCGCAGCACGCCGACGGTTTCTAAGTCGTCTTCCGGGTGGGCGAGTACGCGGATTAGCGCGGTAGTCCAGGCGTAAATGGGGTCGCCTGCTCGCTTGAGCTTGCGCGAGTGAGATTGCACGGGCAGGTGAACGCGCTCGATGGCGCGGTTGAGCGACTCGGCCCAATCGTTGCGCGGGGCGAGGATTGCCACCTCGCTCCAATCGTCCACATCGAGGCCTTCGCGGCCGGTGTCGCGCAGCCAGCGGGCGATGGCTGCGGCCTCCTGGTGGAGGGAATCTTTGCGGCCGGCGTCGGCTTCTTCGGGATCGATGGCGGGCTCGAGCGTGACGCGTTCAAAGCGACCGGGGCCAGCGTTGGGGCGGGCATGCAGGGGCACGAAGGCGGCCTGCTGACCGGGCTCTTCTTCGCGACGTAAGATGCGCGGGAAAAACTGGTTTACGGCGTCCACGATCTGCGCGTCGCAACGCATGGTCACAGTGAAACTGAGGGCGTCAGCGGTGCCTTGGTCGACCAGGCCTTCGTGGATTGCGCGGTAGGTCGGCAGGTCGGCGCGCGCGCTGTAGATCGACTGTTGCGGGTCACCCACCATGCAGAAGCGGCCGGGGGGCGGGCCGATGGATTCGGCGAAGGGCTGGCCGGGCGTCCATTGGCTGCCAGCGACGTTGAGCAGCACGGCGAACTGCAACGGGTCGGTGTCCTGGGCTTCGTCGAGGATGATCAGGCGCTCCTGTTCGCGGATGGCGGGGCCGGCAGCGGGATGGTTGAGCAGCTCGGCGGCGAGGGCAATTTGGTCGTCGAAATTGATCTCGCCGCGTGCGACGCGGAAGGCGCGAAACTCGCGGGCCAACTCTGCGGCCACGTAAAGATAGGCGTCGCCGAGCCAGCGCTTGAGCGGAGCCCAGGCAAGGTCCCAGTCGGTCTGGAAATCTTTGCCGCCGCGGGTGAAGTCAATGGGCGGGCACGGCTCAGCGCTGGCGTAGGCCTGCTCCCATTGGAGGGCTAGGCGCTTGGCTTCCGCGATGCCTGCGAGCGCGCCTTTGTGCTTGGTCTGTGGCTCGTGCTTGATGACGGGCGCTAGGTCAACCATTGGCGCGGGGCCGGGAGGAGGCGGCGTGGGAATTTGTGTCCCGAATTTTTGGACGAGCGAAAGCAATGCGCCGATCGAGCCGTGGCGTTCGAGGCTTTCGCGGGGGCCGTTGTCGAGGCATCCCAGAATGTTGTCTTTGCCGCGAATGAAGTCGCGCCAGAGGGCGTCGAGGTTGCCCGCTTGTTCAAACTGCGGGGCCAAGCCAGCCAGCGGGCCAAAGGTGCGCAACAGCTCGAGGCAGAAGCTGTGGATGGTGCCGAAAAAGGCTTGGTTGAAGCGGGTGAAGACTTCGGGGCTCAGGTGGTCTTCCTGTTGTTTCTTGTGTAGCTCCTGCGCGGTGCGTTGGCGCATTTCGTCCGCGGCCTTGCGGGTGTAGGTAACGACGGCGAGGCGGGGGAGGGCGGGCGTTTCGCGCATGTCGTCGCCCTTGGCCAGGTTGACGACGCGGCTGACAATGGCGGTGGTTTTGCCGACCCCGGCCGGGGCGGTGACCGTGAAATTGTGGTCCAGCTCGTCAGTGAAGCGGGTACGCTCTGCCTGGTCTGCGAGGCGTGGACGCGCGTCAGACATTATCGTTGTCGTCGTCTTGCGCGCCTAGGGTACGGCGTTTTTTCAAGTGACGGAACAGCCCGAAGAACAGGTAGGCCAAGAACAGCAGCGCAAACGAGAAGCGCCAGAAGAAGATGAGCATCATCACGAAGATGATCAGGCCGACGAAGTGCGGAATCTTCAGGTGCGTCTGCCAGCCCAGGTGTTTGAAGCTCGGGTAGCGCACATTACTGACCATCATCCACGCGATGAGAAGCATCAACGGGGGAAGAAAGAGGTAGAAGCCCTTGCCGAACTGGAAGTTGAGCATGACAAGGACAATAGTCGAGACCATGCCTGCGGCAGCGGGGGCGGGGAGGCCCTGGAAGTCGCCCAAGCCAGCGGATTTCTCGATGCCGGGGATGAATGGGTTCGTAATGATGTTATACCGTGCCAGACGAATGCCCGCGCAAAGCAGGTAAATAAAGCCGATTAGCCAGCCGATCTGGCGGAAAAATTCCCAGCCTTCGGTCGGGCTCAGGATCAGGAAAAACATCATCAGACAGGGGGCCATACCGAAGCTAACCATGTCCGCAATGGAGTCAAATTCTTTGCCGAAAAGGGATTCACGGCCACCTAGGCGCGCCACGCGGCCATCGAGCATGTCGCAGACGCCGGCACCTAGGATGAAAAACACCGCCTGCGTGAAATAGCGGGCCATTTCTGCCTCAGTCGCGTCGTATTTTCCGCGGATGCACCAGATGATGGCGAGGAAGCCAAAGAGAAGGTTACCGGCGGTAAAGAGGTTGGGCAGCAGGTAAATGCGCGCGGCCTCATTGACGTCACGATACGGGAGCTCCTTGGTGGCAGCGGTTTTCGGGGTCGTCTCGCTAGGCATTACCGGGATTCTGGGTGTGTTCGTCGGGGAGTTTTTCTTGTTGGTGTCGGGTCAGGCTTTCCACGTATTGCCAGAAGGATTGATTCTGTTCGACCAGAGTTTCCTCATTGTAAGGTAGTTTGAAGCGGAAAATGAAGTCAGCCAGCGTATGCTTGTGCAGGATATAGTGGCTAAGCAAGCGGCTTTCGTTGACCACTTCGAAGTAGATGCGATATTCGCCAGCGCGTAGGCGGTAGTATGCTTTGCCGCCGCGCTCGAACTTGCCCACCTCGTCGCCACCCGCATTGAGGTCCTTGCTGGTGAGGCTGGAGAACTTCTCAATGATGGGCATTTGGATCATGATATCCAAGCGGTTGAGCATCGACATGCTCTGGTCGCTGAAAGTGACTTCAAACATCTGATCAATAATTCAATACAGCCTTCACAGCTTCTTCAATCTATCTCTGCGTAATTTTTTTTGCAACTTTGGGGGCCGCCATCGGTTACACTTATTAAATCAAGAACCCACTTAAGTTTAACCAACAGTATTCACAATGAAATCTTTAAAATACCTCTTTTTAAGCGCTGCCTTGACCACCGGCTTGGTCCACGCGGAATCAGCAGCTCTGGGTGACAGCGACGCCCTTCCGCCGGATCCGCCCTCGGAGAGTGCTCGCCCTCAGCGCCCCGATGGAAAGCAACGCCAAGGGGGCCAACGTCCGGATCGCCCCTCCCGTGAAGAGATCCTGACTCAGTTTGATGCCGACGGCGATGGCAAGCTCAGCGAAACTGAGCGTGAAGCCGCCCGTGAATTTCACATGGAGCAAATGGCTCTCCGCCGCTTTGACGCCGATGGTGATGGTGCCCTCTCAGAAGAAGAGCGTAGCAAGTATGAAGCTTTTAAGTCCGAGCGCGAGGCGAAGATGTTGGATCGCTTTGATGCTGATGGCGATGGCGTGCTTTCCGATGAAGAACGTCAGACCGCCCGTGAAGCATTTCAGCAGCGTAGAGGCAAGCGTCAAGGCCCTCCGAATGGAGGTGGCCGTGGACCAGCCGATTCGAATCAAGGGCCGCCCCGAAGCACGGACTTGAAAGATGCGCCTCCACCACCTCCAGGAGAGTAGTTTAGAGATTACGTTCAGACAAAGTTAGCAGCTACATATCAAATAGGATAAGAAACCCCGGACAGGAGCGCCGGGGTTTCTGCATGTACGGATTTCAGGAATGAAGATTTCCACCCCCAACGGAGTGAAATTTTCGAAGTGGAGTAACGCTTAGGCGCCAAAAGGCGTCTTAAATGCCCCTAAAATAGGGCGTGCTTGTTGTTTGTTACGGGCGTGTTTCGGGTCTGTAACCAGCTTGTCATTTGTGACGTAAGTTTAACAACCAACCTCTAGTCAAGGCCGACTAAATCTGTTCTACGTTACGCTCTATTTTTCACGAAACCTTCTATTTATTCATGAATATTCGGCCGATAGCCATTGCACTCACAACCTGCTTTGCAGCGTTTGCTCCCGCACATGCTGAGCAAAACGCGGTAGCGGAAGCCAAGTCGACACTCACGAAGTGGGTGGAAACCCGTCAGCTTATTTCAGAAGAAAAAGCCGACTGGAAGGTTGAGCAGGAGTTTCTCACCTCCACCCAGGAACTGCTGCAAGAGCAGGCAGCGACTTTGGAGGAGCAAGTTAAAGAGCTAGAGGATTCCACGACAGAAGCAGACGAAAAGCGCAACGAGCTGCTGCTGGAGCGCGCTGGCCATCAACGTGCAGGCACGGCGCTCGCCGCGCAGATCAAGGGCATGGAAGTCGAGGTCAAGCAGCTGGTTAAGCAGTTTCCCGAGCCTTTGCAGGACAAGCTTGAGCCTCTCATTATCCGCATACCGGATAACCCGGAGGAGTCAGAGATACCCTTGGGCCAACGCCTGGTGAACATCTTGGGTATTCTGGCCCAAGCCGAAAAGTTTAACAGCACTGCAAATTTCTACGGTGAAACTCGCGAAGTCGGCGGACAGAAGATCAGCGTGCTCACGCTATACTGGGGCATGTCGTTCGCGGTTTACGTCGATACACAAGGTAAGGTTGCAGGCTTCGGCAAGCCTGGTCCGGACGGCTGGGTCTGGGAGGAAAATAACGCAATAGCTCCCGACGCCAAGCGCTTCATCGATATGTATGAAGGCAACATCGAGAACATCGAGTTTGTCCAGCTGCCCATCGAAATCAAGTAGCAGTAACTGACCAAATTTATCATTTATCATGAACTGGATACAATCATTTACTCTTACGCTGACGCTGGCAGGCGCGATGGCCGCGCCATTGGCTGCGCAGAATTTTCAGCAAGTCGCTGAGTCCAGCAACCAGAAGCTGGAAGACGCACTTAAAGAACTCGCCGACGTAAGAAATGACATCGCAGAAAAGAAGATCCCGCTTTCTAAGTCGGTTAGCGAATTGGAGAGCAAGGTGCTTGAGCTGCGTCGCGAGCGTAATCGCTTGTTGAAGATCAAGGATGCTGGCACAATTGACTTGTCTGCGCTGGAGCGCCAGGTCGGCCAGATGAAGGATCAAGCTGACTTCGTTAACAACCGCCTGAATGAGTTTATCAACGAATTCGAAGGGCGCATTAACATCAGCGAACTCGCTGGCTACGAAGAAGCAATTCAAGCCGGCAAGCTTGCGCCAAAAAATGAAAACCTCAGTGCTGAGGAAAAGCGCACGTTGCAGGTTGGTGTCATCGAAACCGCTTTGGGCCGTATTCAGAACCTTATTGGCGGCCACAGCTACGAAGGTTCTGCCTTGAACCCCTCTGGCGTGCTGGTGGACGGCAAGTTTGCGATCATGGGGCCGACGGTTTACTTCAGCAGCGATGATGGCGCGACCTTTGGTTTGATCGAGGCTCAGCTCAACGCGGCGGATCCGGTTGTTCTCGACCTCCCGGACGACATTGATGGTGGCATTTCGCAGGCTGTTACTTCGGGCAATGGCATGTTGCCGTTTGACTCGACTCTCGGTAAGGCTCTTAAGGTTGCCAAGGAAAAGAAGTCGCTCAAGGGCTACATCGATGATGGCGGCGAAGTTGGCTTGGTTATCATTGGCTTGGGCATTCTTGGTTTCCTGCTGGCCATCTATAAGTCTATTCAGATTTTGAGCTTCAAGGTCGCCATGCCGCGCCACATCGACGGCATCCTCGAAAGCATCGACAAAGGAAACGAAAAAGAAGCCCAAGAGCGCGCACACGCCATTGGCGGCATTGCTGGTGAAATGTTTGAAGCCGGCGTAGTCAACGCACAGGAAAAGCGCGGCATCTTGGAAGAAATGCTTTTCGAGCGCATTCTTAAGGCGCGTCCTTATCTGGAAAGCTTTTTGCCCTTCCTTTCGATCACGGCTGCGGCTGCACCGCTGCTCGGTCTTTTGGGTACCGTTATTGGTATGATCAAGACCTTCCAGTTGATCACCATCTTCGGCACGGGTGACGCCAAGAGCCTGTCTTCGGGTATTTCCGAGGCCTTGGTTACCACGGCGCTGGGCTTGATCGTCGCCATTCCGGTTTTGATTTTGCATGGAATGCTTTCCCGCATGGCAAAGCGCAAGCTTGGTTTGCTGGAGCAGGGCGCAGTTGCATTTGTTAACGGAGTGATGGCGCGCCGCCATGACAAGAAGGACTCATAATCGCTTTCGAGTGCACTGTCATGGACGGTATTAGCATAGAAAAGATTCTGGATGTCTGGCTCAGCGGAGGTACGGTAATGCTCCCTCTGTTTTTGTTGGCGTGCTTGCTCTACACCCAGGCGTTTCAGTTGATCCTTTACGTTCGCCGTTCCAGCCTGGGCAAGCGCAATGAATTCAAGTGGGGCGAGTGGGTGATGTTCCCCGACCAGGCAGAAGGCCGAGTCGCGGAAATCATCCGTTATACGCAGACGGACACCTCTTCGGCCAAGCAAGTGCGCAACCGCTTTGACGAAGTGCGCATGGCTCTGCTGAACCTCGTGGATCGCCGTGTGCGCTTTGTGAACACGCTGGTTGCGACTGCTCCATTGCTTGGCCTTCTGGGCACTGTGATGGGGATGTTGCAAACCTTCATGGGCTTGGCGACTTCCGCTGGCGGTGAAACGGCAGGCGTTGTGGCGTCCGGTATTTCGGAAGCGCTGCTAACCACCCTTACCGGGCTGATCATCGCGCTGCCGGGTCTGTTCATTGTGATGATCATTCAGCGTCAGAAACATAAGCTAGAGGCAAACATCACCCGTTTGGAATGTCTGACTCTCTCTGAATTGAAAATTAATTAATCATGTCGCGTAGAAGTGTATTATCTGAAGGCGAAGAGGAACCGGAAATTAACCTTTCCTCCATGATCGACTGTATCTTCATCCTGCTGATTTTCTTTATCGTTACAACGGTCTTTGTAGAAGAGACCGGCGTGCAGGTAAACAAGCCGGACGCTTCGGCTAACCCTGCAGAGAACAACGAGGAGTCAGACAACGTGATGCTGGAAATTACCTCGAATAACAAAGTCATCTATAATGGGGAAGAGATTCCTTTGAGTCAGGTGAAGAACGTTGTGAAGAAGGGCATGAAGGATTCCGAGACTCCCGTCATGATTCGCTCCAATGAGCATGCCAGTCATGGCGTCTTCATCAGCGTTTGGGACCAGGCTGCCGAAGCAGGCGCCGAACTCCTCAGCTTTACCACCACTAATTAAAATTTTGATTTCAAATGCCGGCCCGAAGCATCAACGACGAATCAGAGCAGGATACAGAGATCAATCTGTCTCCGATGATCGACTGTATCTTTATCCTGCTGATCTTTTTTATCGTCACCACTGTCTTTGTTGAAGAACCGGGGGTGGAGATTCGTAAGCCCTACGCGGTGACGGATCAGGACTTGGAAAAGAACAGCATCATCATCGCGATCACGGAAGATGGCCGCGTGGTGTATGGCGGAAAGGAAATCGGCATTGCTGGCGTTGCCGCGCAGGTGAAGCAGCAGATCAAGCAAAGCGATATTCCGGTAATCATCCAAGCTGACAGCCTCGCTGATCATGGCACTTTCTCCAAAGTCTGGTCTGAAGTTAAAAACGCCGGCGCTAAGAAAATCAGCGTATCCACCCTTAAGGATTAAAGACTATGGCTGATTCCAGCAGTTTTAAAATTCCAACTGCGCGCAGCGATCTTCCGTTGGGGATTGTTTGTGGCGTTGCCCTGTCGTTGGGCTTGTTTGTTTTGATGGCGGCCGCCTCGCTCGCAGGCATTGAAAAGCCGGAGACGACTCAGCTTTCCGAACCGGTGATGGCTTTCCCGGCACCTGAGATTGATGAGTTGGAAGAGCCGCCCGAGCCGCCTGAGCCTGAGGAAGAGCCTCCGCCTGAAATGGAAGAACCTCCGCCCGAAATCTCTCTGGATCAATTGGAAATTGCGTTGAATCCGGGAACCGGTGGCAGTCTGGCTGGAGATTTTGACATGCCGACTTTCTCGACCTCCCAAGAAGCTTTGGGAACCGAGGACTTGGTTGATTTCTCGGACCTCGATCAAATGCCGCGCTTGCTGGACCGCTCGCCATTCGACTTCCCGGCGCGCTTACGCAAGAAGACCGTTTCGGGTAAGATTATCGTTTATTTGGAGCTCAATGAAAAGGGCGAGGTGACACATGCCGAAGTCGCATCTTCAGACCTGCCCAAATTCAACGACTTTATTGTTCGCGAAGTGAAGAAGCGCAAGTTTTCGGCGCCCACCTTCCAAGGCCGCCCAACCAAAGCCAAAGCAAACTTACCGATTCCGGTGCGTATTAAGTAACGCCTCTACAACTATATTTGATTATGAAACTGAAGTTCCTTACTCTTTGCCTTGCCGCGATGCCGATGGTGTCCTTTGCGCAAGGTAGCATCGACGTTTCGGCAGCCGCGCCGAATTTCAATGATCCGGAATGGCAAGAACGCTTTGTCGGCAGCTATGGATTTTTGTCCGGCGCTGAGCCCAAGGTTAGTCCGGACGAAGTTGAATTGTTACAGGACTTGATCGAACTGATGAAGATTAATCCGTCGGCGGCAACTGAGCGACTGAGCCAGGACATTGATGAGAATTCCAGTGCCGCGCTGCTTTTCGTGTTGGCCAACTTGTATTTCCAACAAGGTGACTTGGCTGATGCGGAAAGATATTACAAGGAGTCGACTGAGCGCTTTCCTGACTTCCGCCGTGCGCACAAGAATCTCGGGCTTCTTTACATCCAGGGCCAGAAATACAATGAAGCGCTCAAGCACCTGAGCCGCGCCGTGGAATTAGGTGAGCAGGATGGCCGCAACTATGGCCTGATGGGCTATGCTTACCTCAATAAGGAACAGTTCCTCTCCGCGGAAGAAGCTTACCGCGACGCCATCCAGCAGCAGCCCGACAAGCGCGACTGGAAGCTGGGTCTGGCGCAAGCGTTACTTGCTTCAGAAAAATACAATGAGGTGGTCGTGCTCATGAACTCGATGCTCCAGGATGAGCCGGACAACGCCACGTTGTGGATGCTTCAGTCTAATGCCTACCTGAGCATGGGGAAGCCGGAGCTCGCAATCGTGAATTTGGAAATGGTCCGCGCGATGGGTAAGGCCAAGCGCGAAAGCTTGTTCCTTTTGGGCGATATTTATTTTAATCAGCGCAACTTTGATTCCGCACTCGATGCCTACCAGGCCGCAATTGCCAAGGATTCGAAATATGATAAGTTCTCTACAGGTCTGCGCTCTGCGCGTTTGATGTTGCGTGCACGTGCCACGCCCCAGGCAGAAGCACTGTTGAGCACGCTCTCGGAAACTTATTCCGGTAACCTTAGCAATGATGATGAGCTGGAGTTACTCACGGTGCAGGCTATGGTTGCACGCTCCAAGGGCGATGAAGACCAGGCTATTACACTCTTGCAGTCGATCGTTGAGCGCGATGGCGCCCGTGGTGACGCCTTGTTGGAAATTGCCGACTATTATGCGGATCAAGATGACCTCGAACGTTCGATCCTCTTCTTGCAGCGAGCGCAGAAAGTCGAAGGGTTTGAGTTCAATGCCTTGGTGAAACAAGCGCAGTTGATGGTGCGTGAGAAGAAGTATTCACAAGCAGCTGAGCTCCTCCGCGATGCACTCGCGGTAAAGGATGATGCACGCGTGCGTCGCTTCTTGGAGAAGGTTGAGTCTGCCCTGCGTTCATAGCCTGAAATCCATCACATGGCATGCTATTTCAGATTCCCAGATTACCTTTTGCACAATGCAGTGGCTTACATGCGATGGTTTGTGCTGGGTGTCTGCTGTTAGCGGTCTGTGCTTCCACGACTGAAGCCAATAATGATGTCAGGCTGAAGGGCATTCTGCGCGTTGATTCCGTTTCCTGGGCATTGCTCAGCAATGGCGGATCAGGCGGGGCCCAAATGTTGAGCACCGGGCAGTCGTTTGCTGGTGGTCATTATCAGTTGGAGCAGCTCGAAGTTACGCAAAAGCGGGTTCAGATCCGCGACTTGGTTTCCGGTGAGCGATTCTGGCTGACCTTGGATCAGCCCAGCAGCTCATCAGAAGATTCGACGCTCTTTGTGGATGTGGATCTTGATGAAGGCGTAGCAGATGCCTCCACGCAGTCGAATCGGCAGACGAATGAACCAGTTTTGAAGCCTTTCTCTTCATTACCCAAAGAAGTACAGTCCAAGCTCTATCACCCGAAATTTGTACCGATGCTTGAAGCTAGTGGCATTAAAGTTCCGTCCAATTTGCGCAGCATGGCGGAGCACGAGCAAGAAATGGCGGCACGTAATGCAGAGTTGCATAGTTTGGCGAATGCTGGAGTGCGCGTTGAGCGCGAAGTGATTAGCACCGTCCCGCTCAGGAGCAATGCAAAGACCGCTGAAGAATTAGCTGCGATGAAAGGAGAAAGATGATTAATCATAAATTTACCTATCTGTTGTTTGTTGTAATTGTGTCTATTAGTGGACGTTTGTTTGCAACTGACGGCAAGGCCTCTGCGTCGGATCAATGGGAACTACGCTCCGAATGGTGGCCGCAATTTGTTAACTTGGCTGAGCCAGTTAATTTGAAGGAAGGCGACAAGACTTTACGCGAAGGACGTCGTGGAGTGCTTGTCCGTGTGGAGGGCGAAGTAGTGGTAGTTGATTTTGGACGCTTCGGAGTGCAGCGTTTGCCCATTGCTTCGACCAACTTTGCTGAGCTCTTTGCGGAGGAATCGGCTACGCGCAAATGGACTGACCACGGTTTGTTTACCAAGTCATACGGCTCCCGGTTTTATCATCCGGAGGGTTGGGTTCAGTTTAAGCAGAAAGATATTGTGGTGAAGGATTATTTCCTAATCGCCTACGCAGATTTAGACACCGTAGATGGTCGTTTGGGCATGGTGGTTTTTGATGATAATTTACTGGGCGATTGGTCGCTCTCTAAAACGCAGCCGCTTTTCATTCCGCAAAACATAGCGCCAGAAGAAGCCGAGAAGCTGAACGATCAACTCGTAGAGCTTAAAATTCAAACCCCGACCATGCCGAGCTTCTTGGCCGATGGTCACGTTACCGCCTTTGCACACAAGCCCTCTGATTTTACCGCCGTTTTAATCGACAAGAATGGACGCGTGATCGGGCGCTACGAAATCGAATCGACCAAGGATATTCAAGCTTGGCGATCTGAGTTGGAGCAGGCGATCCGCGAAGATCGGAAATCTCTCTCTCAAGAATCGGCTCAAATTTAATTAGGCAGATTTTTTTGCACAACACCCATAATGGACCAGTTCTCGCATTTTCTCGCTCATATGTGTTCACGCTTCGATATTGCATCTGTCAGTGTTGCTACGTCACTGTTCTTGGTATGCAACGTGGCGTCCGCGCAGGATGAAGCAACGAGCTCAGCTGAGGAGCCGTCAACCGCGCCAATGGATGTCGTTGGTGCTGAGGTCGCCCGGGTTGAAGAAAGTGCTTCGGCTGATGGTGGTGAGCCTGTTGAAGGGCAGGGGAATATCGTTGGTCAGATCTTTGACTCTGAAAAGGGCGATTACGTAAGCGGCGTGACGGTGCTGCTCGTCTGGCCGGATGCGGAAGCCCGTGAGTTAGGAAATGAAACTGCCCGCGAGCGTTTTGAAGTAAGTAATAACGAAGGTAAGTTCCGTTTCGTTGGCGTGCCGGTCGGCGTTTACACCCTCCGTTTCGTGAAGTCCGGTTATCGCACGTCGTCTATCCGCGATTTGAAGGTTGTTGCGAATGAAGCCACGAAGGCAGACTTTCCTTTGCCGCCGGAACTGCCGCCGACAATAGATAATATCTTTGAATTGGATGAGTTCGAAATCGCAGCCGAAAAGCTGAGCAGCCAAAACGATTTGCTCGCGGATCTGCGTCGAGAAGCCGCTGGCACGGTGGACTTCCTCTCGTCGGAAGACTTTGCCAAATTCGGCGGAACCGACCTTTCTGACCTCGTGCAGCGACTCCCCGGCGTGAACGTTGTCGGCGGAAAATTTGCCGTAGTCCGTGGTTTGGGCGACCGTTACAACAGCACCTTGGTCAATGGACTGCCGATGCCAAGTCCTGACCCGGTGCGCCAAGGCTTACAGTTGGACTTATTCCCGACTTCGATCATTGAGAGCGTGGTCACCAACAAAAACTTTTTGCCCAACATGCCGAATAATTCTTCAGGAGCGGCGTTCGAGTTGACTACAAAGTCATTTCCGGATGAGCCGACTGGTTGGGGCAAAATTGGCGTTCGTTTCAACAGCCTTGCGCTATCGGATACTTACTTGCGGGATCCAAATTCGGGACGTGCAGATTTTGTCGCGAATGGGAAGTCTAATCGTTCGACGACTCCGAACACTGCAACAGCCAACCAGCAGGCCCGCATTGCTGGGTTATCTGTGATTCCAGAGGAGGGTTCTGCCCCTTTGGGGATCACGATGAGCGGAGGTGGCGGCAATACTTTTGAGCTGCCGAATGGTCGTAACCTCGGCTTTATTGCATCCGCATCCTACGACAGTTCTTACAGTACCGAAGTCGGCAAACAGCAGGATCGTTACGCTACAAACAGTAATTACTTTGGTGTTCCTCCTGGCTTCCCAGGACACATTTCTTTCTTTAATTCCACCCGTGTTCCAGGCTCTCTGTTTTATGGTGACTTGGATGCGAGCGCCTTGGCGTACGATGTCGTTGCCTCCGATGCGGATGTGCTCATAGGCATGTTGGGTGGCATCGGCTATGAGTTTGATAAGGCTGGTAATAATAAAATCGTCTTCAATGTCCTCTACAGCCAAAGTGGAAACGGTTTTGCCGAGCAGCAGAGTAACGGTTACTTGCCTGAGGAGTTTGGTTTTTTTGAGACGAATCTTACCGACTCTGACCGCGGCGTTGGGTCGCCGGAGTCCGGGCAATCTGGCACCACCGGCCGTAATGTGATTGGTCGAGGTTATGATGATACTAATACCTTTAATCAGGACATCCTTTCCTATGAGCAACGTAATCTGACAGCATTTCAGGTTGGCGGTGAATTTCTCGAGCCGAAGGGGGAGACTCTACAGCTTTTCTGGGGGCTTACTTACGCCAAAACATCCAGTGACTTGCCACAACAAACTGTGCTGAGTTCCTTCTATGATAACGGTACTGGCACTAGACCGGCTGGCTATTTTTACGATAGCGCCGCGGGCATTGGTGGCAGCGGGCCTCCAGCGTTTCTCACTGAAACGACCCGCACGATCGATGATGAAACTAATGCGGGGCGTATTGACGCAGATTATGAATGGGAGATTAGTTCAAAGCTTAACAGTGTTTTCTCTGGTGGTGGTTCATGGACTTATGCCGACCGGCATGTTGATCAGGTGGATGCGGAAAGCTCGGTCGGCTCTGTTACCAGCCGTTACGCAACTAAACAAGAGCTTTTCGATGCGGTCTTCAATACTCCGGGGGTTAGCACCACAACTTATACATCTTACGCTGATGCGCGCCGCAAGGAAGCCGCTGGCTATATGATGTCGCAATTTGTCTTTGATGATAACTTTACGATTACTGGTGGCGCGCGAATTACCAATGTGAATTTCACATCCTCGGGTAACGCGCAGTTGACGCCCACGCGCACTTTGGACCAGTTTCTGTCTTCGAGTCCGCGTGGCTCGACTCTGACAAATCCGACCAACGGGGAAATTATTGGTTACACGGACTCCAGTGTGGTGGGGAAAATTGATCGCACCTATGTCCTACCCGGTGGCACGATTTCCTATAACTTCCTGGAGAACTGGAATCTGCGCCTGGGTGCATCGCAAACAATTGCCTACCCAT
Source organism: Cerasicoccus maritimus (assembly GCA_031296935.1). GTDB lineage: Bacteria > Verrucomicrobiota > Verrucomicrobiia > Opitutales > Cerasicoccaceae > Cerasicoccus > Cerasicoccus maritimus. The sequence goes on along the minus strand of JAVDPD010000023.1, from coordinate 4,937 downwards.
CGTTCCGTGAGCTCTCTCCCTATTTCTCACGTAGCTTGGAGACGGGTGATATCATTTTGGGTAATCCTACGCTGCAAATTTCCGATGTGGAAAGCTTTGATGCGCGTGTTCAATACGATTTTGACACCGGCTTTATCGCTCTCGGTGGTTTCTACAAGACTATCGAGCAACCCATCGAGCAAATTGTTTTGCGTGACCCGGTTACGGGCGACTCCGTGCTTTCGTTCTTCAATAATCCCAATACTGCCCGCGTTAAAGGCTTGGAGCTGGAGGCTCAGACATCTCTCGATTTTCTGGCCCCAGAGCTCGAATACTTCTCTATTGGCGCGAATTACACCTACATCGATGCGTCGGTGGGCTATCCGCAGAATGTGCTGGATTCATACTTCTCTTATTCGGCACCTAACGTCCTGAACCCTGACGGTAACTTGAACAATGGTGCCTTTGTGGGCACTGATGGTCCTCCCTATGGTAATAACAATCTGCCGACTGATCGTCGCTTGTTTGACCAACCCGATTGGCTGGTGAATGCGAACCTTACTTTCAATCAGCCGGATTGGGGATCGGCAATTACGGTCGCCGTCTTTGCGCAAAGTGATGTTTTAAGTGCGGTTGGTTCCGGTTTGGACAACAGCGTAGATCAATATACGAAGTCCTATTATCAGCTGGATCTTACCTTTAATCAAAACATCACCGATAACTTGGTCTTCAAATTTCAGATTACCAATATCACGGATACTGCTCGCGGAATTCAGTATGTGACCCCGGTCGCAAACAAGGTCTATGACCGCGTGACTTACAAGATCGGGCAGAGCTACCGTTTCGCAGTCGAATACACCTTCTAGGCTGTTTTTGTAACGTAAATTACACACTGGTGTCGCACCCATGACATCTTGTTCGGCTAATATTTCACTCTCAACCAAAACCCATACATCTCATATGTTTAAAGCTAACTTAACTACCATTCTGGGTGTGACCGCAAGCGCTGCCAGCGCTTGGGCGACAACCGCGATCACGCCGGCGAATTTCGGATCTGATGTCGTCATCGCGGGCACCGGTGAATACAACATTGTCTCCAGCATCAAGTTGGGACCTAACGGCACTGTTGCTGATACCGAATACGTGCTCGAAGGTTTCACTTTCGTCATGCCTGGTGTAACGCTGGAAATCGAGCCAGGTGTTATCGTACGCGGCCAGCCGGCTCCAGCTGAGACTGACATCCCCGGTAGCCTCTTGGTTACGCGTGGTGGTGAAATCTACGCCGTAGGTACTGCTACCAACCCAATCATTTTCACGACTGCCAACGTTGGCACTCTCGCCTCTCCAGTTCGTTGGACCGGTACGGACAGCTGGTTGGATGCTGCTCCGAAGACTGCTCCGCTGGCACCCGTCGTAGGTGGCGAACCTGCAGTGAACCAGTGGGGCGCGTTGACACTTCTCGGTTATGCTCCCAATAACCGTGACAATTCCGATACCGGTGTTTCAGGTGAAGCCTTCATCGAAGGTTACGGCTTGACCGACTCCCGCGTTACTTACGGTGGTCGCAACCCGAACGACAGCTCCGGCTCCGTCAAGTATGTTTCCATTCGCCACTCCGGTCGTTCGATTTCGGAAGGTGATGAGCAACAAGGCCTGACCCTTGGCAGCGTGGGTATGGGCACCGAGCTGGATTACATCGACATCTACTGCTCGGGTGATGACGGCATCGAAATTTTCGGCGGCACTGCTACGTTGAAGCACTTCATGCTCAGCTACTTCAACGACGATGGACTCGACGTTGATCAAGGCTGGACCGGTTATGCCCAGTATGGCTTCATCTTGGCTGGCGGCGTAGCTGATCCTAGCAATCTGACTACCGCTGACAGCTGCGGTGAATGGGACGGTGAAGACGGCAGCAATACGGTCTCGGGTTCTCCGTTTGCCCATCCGACCATGTATAACTTGACCATGTTCGGTCCTGGTTCTTCTGGCACGCTTGATACCGCCTTCATCATCTGCAAGGCTGCTTTCGGTGGTGATCTCTACAATTCGATCCTGTTTGATGGTCCTTCCAGTATTCCAGGCATGACGATCCTCCCGGGTGCCAATAGCGTTTCGGTTGGTTTGTCTTACCCGAATCCGGATGCACAAGCTCAAGTTGGTGCAGGCACTCTGAACTTCGCAGGTCTGCTCTTTGTGGACGTTGCCGACAACAGCGCTGCCACCATCGGCGCAGAAGCCATCTCTCAGACTGTTGCAGGCGCTTCCGGAACGACTCCAGACGCAGCCCCCGGTGGCGCACCTGGATGCTACGGCAACCGTATCGGCAGCACCGCCACTAGCGTGAATGACCCGTTCTTCGGTCTGATCTCCGGCGCTGGTGCCAACGACCAAACCGTTGCCAACGGTGTGAACCCGGTTCCGCTAACCAGCACCACTGCTGGCTCGGGCGCAACGCTGGTTCCCTACACAAACACCTTCTTTACGGACACGAACCACATTGGTGCGTTCCCTGAAAATGCTTCCTCCACCTTGTTCACTACCTTCTGGACTGCAATGAACATCCGTGGAATCCTCGTCGACAACGGCAACGGTGACACGCTCTAATCAACTCGGTTGAGCTGATTTCAATTACTGAAATTCTTAATCTTATGTCTATGGTCGGGAGTTCTGACTCCCGGCTGTAGATATTCAAAACATAATTCATATTTCATGAAAAAAGTTGTTCTCCTTACATGCTCAGCCTTGGCGCTTGCTGGTTCTGCGAACGCAGCTAGCTTGTTGCTCTCTGGCTGGGACTTCACCAACATTCAGGACAGCGCCTTAACAACGGCTAGCAACTGGTCTGATCTCACTGGTGACGGCACCTCGAACTCTAATGGTTCGTTCTATGCAGACGGCACGAATGGTTCCAGCGCCTTCACTCAGAATGGAGCATTGGGCAGTATCCAAGTTAATGCAGCTAACGTTGCTCTGAATACGAAGATCACCAGCCGCACCGAAGGTGCTAGCGATCAGCTTTCGCTTGATCCTGCTTATTCGCAACAGTTCCAAAATGGCTTCCTGAGCGATGCTAGTGGCCTCAGCTTTGTGTTCTACAGTTCTGGTGATGGATCGACGGTCTACACGGACTTCGTCTTCTCCTATGCAGCAGGTCTTAGCAGCACTGCGTCCTATGATATCGTCTGGGAATACAGCACGAACGGTACAGACTTCTTGACGATTGGCACTGACACGATCGATGTCGCAACGGGCGAAGTCAACACCTTGGCCACCGTTACGGCTAATACTGATGAGATCTGGTTCCGCGGCACGCTTGATACTCTCGGCAGCCAGAGCATCAGCCTCGACAACGTGCAAATCTACGGCACCGCAGTTCCCGAGCCTTCGACTTACGCCGCTATCGCTGGTCTCTGTGTCCTCGGTTTGGTCGCTTATCGCCGTCGTCGTAGCGCCTAAGTCTAAAGTTTAGTTATTTACGAAATTTCCCGAGTTAGCTCGGGAAATTTTTTTGTAGTTAATCAGCGCTCAGAGGGCGTCAAAAAGTCTAATCGAGTCCGGCGAGGTTTATTCGAGAGGCAAAATTTCGGCTTTTGAATTTCGGCAAAACCAGTTTCGCCGAGATGAAGAAATGATGCTTTGATCCCGTAGATGCTCTTGCGCGCATCCTTGGCGTTATTGCTGATTTAACTGAAGTAACAAAGCGTGGGTGAGGGGCAACACCAAGAAGCCGTAGAGAAAGTATCCACCGTTAGACAAGCATGCTTTAGCTTACATGGCACTGACCAAGGATACTGATAAATCAAAAATATCCAGAGCCAAAAGTAGTTTCACGTTTCATGCTCCTCAGGAGGAAAATGTGAAAAAGAATTCAAGGTGATATTTAAAATTATTGTCACCAAATGAGTAGCCAAAGCCTAGCAGCCTGTCGGATTTGATGGCCTAGCTGGTCTGAAGTTGATTTGTTGTTCGGATGGATTTTGTGATGGAAGATCGTGACACGCCTCTTTTGTTGCCGGTTGATATGCGTGATTGGGTTGCTGAGGACGACCCGGTGCATTTCATCTTGGAGGCGGTTGATCGCGTTGACTTGAGCGCTTTCAAGGTAAAGCGCACGCGAGCAGGCAAGTCGCAGTATCCGCCGCGGATGCTGTTGGCGCTGCTGATTTACAGTTACAGCCACGGATTGTTCGGTTCCCGCCGGATCGAGCGCGCGACCTACCGGGACGTTTGCGTGCGTTACCTGACGGGCGACACGCACCCGGACCACGACACCATTTGCGCTTTTCGTCGTGAAAACCACGCGGCCTTCACGGCGTGTTTTCTTGAGGTGTTGCTTTTGGCGCGCGAGTTGAAGCTGTTCAAGCTGGGCACGGTCGCCATCGATGGCACGCACCTGAGGGCCAACGCGAGCAAAGACCGCAACGTCACCTACGAACGAGCCCAGCAGCTCGAAACGCGCCTGAGCGCGGACATCGCGGCGCTTTGCGCCCGCGCTGAGCAGGCCGACAACACGGAAGTGGACGAGCGTCTGCCGGCTGAGATTGCCCGTCGCCAGTCCCTGCGCGAGCAGATGGATGCGGCCCAGCGGACCCTTCAAGCACGGGCCAAAGAGCGCGCCACCGCCCAGCGCCCGGCCTACGAAGCCAAACTTCAGGCCCGTCAGGAGCGCAAGGGAAACGGCAAGGGCCGTCGTCCCAAGCCGCCGAGCGACCAACCTGACCCCGTCGAACAAACCAATCTGAGCGACCCGGATTCGCGCCTGATGCGCAAAGGCAACAGCAGCGCGGTGACGCAAAGCTACAACGCCCAGGCCAGCGTTGACGCCGACGGTAGCCAACTGGTCGTCAGCGCCCACATCAGCCAATGCAGCGCCGACAACGGCGAGCTTGAAGCAGGCATCCAAAACATCCCCACCCAACTGGGGAGCCCCGAGCAAGCCCTTGCCGACAGCGGCT
>JAVDPD010000022.1 GCA_031296935.1 Cerasicoccus maritimus | reverse complement strand
ACCCCCGAAAAACCACCGGCTCATATCAGAAATCACCAATAGACCACGCAGCGACCAACTCCTCGACAGACAATGCTCTTAAAGGAAACCATCAAATCCGACGGGCTGTTAGGCTAAATGAGTTGATAAATACATTATACTCATTTTGGTACAATTTATTGGTAGCGTTCATTAGCAGCAACCACCAGTGTTAGGCGTTTGATGAGCGCAATTTGCGGCATTACAAGTTGCTGGTTCATTTCCGTCGTGCATTGGAGGAGGTAGTTGAAGAGCATGGCCTTGGACAAAATCAAGGCGGAAGCTGGTGCCTGGGGACTACATCGGCTTGTCGATGCTCAATTTGATGCGCGGGGCTTGCGCGGACAGCCGTTTATCAGCGTCATCACGATGGAGCCTGCGGCAAAACCATCGCTGAGTGTAGTGAGGTGAGCGCCTCCACCGTGGAGCGTATTTACCACGATTCTCAAGAAACAACTCAATCTCCGAAGGTTCCATCGAAAAATGAAACTCATACAACGAATCGCCTACGGATTCAGAAACTTTAACAACTACCGACTGCGTGTTAGCGCCCAATGCGAATAACCATCCAACGACTAGAATAAATTAAAAAATGGCCCACTCCCCAATCTTTGGTGTAGCCCCCAAAAGATATCTTGGGAAAGTCGATAAATGATGGTGCTCAGGGCGGGACTCGAACCCGCACGTCCATAGGACACTACCCCCTCAAGATAGCGTGTCTACCAATTCCACCACCTGAGCACTTGGGAAAGAGAGCTAGCAAATGATTCCAGCCAAAAGGTTCAACTAAAAATTTCACTTTTTTGAAAAATAATGAAATCTGTGCTCGCCCCTGAATCGTTAAAACACATGAATCAGGCACGAATCCCGCTTTTTTATTGGCCAAACGATGATTACCCCTACTAACCTATGCGTGATCATCTAAATTAATTCCGGCTGCCGGCTACGCATGTCCGACTCATCAGATAAGTCCAAACCCGAGAAATCCCTGTCTCTCGATCTAAGTCAACTCCAGGATCTGTCCTTCGGTCCTGACTGGAGCGATGCTGCGCGCTCGGCGGAATCCCGCAAGAGCAAGCCAGCGCCATCCAAATCCGGCAAAGGACCGTCGCGAGATCGTCGCCCCGAGCGACCGCCTCGTCGTCGAGAATTTAGTCAGGATTCGGGACCGCGCAGCGAACAGCGAGGCGGTCCACGTGGAGAACGCCGTGGCGGCGGAGGCCCGCGCGGAGAACGTCGCGGTGGACGTCATGGTGGTGGCCAACAAGAACAACGCACGCCATTTAAGCCGACTGTCGACGTTGCGTTCTATCCGGAAGATGCCCCCTTTAAAGCGCTATGCCATGCCATGCGCTCGAACTGCCGGACTTACGAACTATTCGAAATCGCTCGCCTCATTCTGGAAAAAGCCGACCGTTTTGTCGTCGTGCTGCATCCGAAGAAGGATGAAGGCCCGCAGGAATTTTTCATCAGTGTGCCGGACGGCCTGCCCTTCACCAGCGAAGACCAAGTTTTTGCCCACGTAATGAAGCATCACCTCGACAAATTTGTGGATGTAGAAGAAGTCGAAGTGGAACCGCCCTCGGGCAACTTCCCGGTGGTTAACCGCTGTGGTTTGACTGGTGCGCTCCTCGGCCCACCAAATTACCACCGCTATCAGGCAATGATCGCGGAGCACCATGCTGTGAACGTCACCAACATGCCGTTCGAAAAGTTTGTTTCGCGCATTGAATCCGTTCGCGACGAAGAAGTCGTCCAGCAGTGGGTCGACCAAATGCGCAAGGAAACACATTACAAGCTTAAGACAGCCGACGAGCTGGTCGAAGGCTTCGACAATCTGGAATCGCTCAAGTTTTACTTGCTCAATAAGCGCAAGGCAGAAATCGTCCGCACCACGCACCAAGCACGATTCTCCGGCCAACAGGCCGAAACGCTGCCTCGTGGTCCGCTGCGCGACTCCATCTTTGGCTGGCGCGAGCAGCAGCAGCGCTTCCCGCTGGAAACCGCCAACAACCTGCGCGGTCGCCTGCGTCGCATGCACTTCACCATTTACAAGCGTGGCTCCAAGGGTGCCTCGTATGTCTGCTCGGTTAAGCGCAAGTTCCGCAACTCGCAGACACGCCTTGCTGAATCGCTACAGGAGTTGATTGATTTCATAGAAAAGCATCCGAACATCGAGGTGACTCACCTCCCGGAAAAGTATCTTGGCATCGATGTGTCCGCCAAGACTATTGAGCCGCCTCAGGAAAAGGCACCGGATATTGAATCCGTCCCCGAAGAAGAGGCCGCAAAAATAGTCGAAGCACACGAGCAAAAGCGCGCTGCCAAACAAGCGGAAGCAGCTGACACTGAAGAGAAGAAAACTGAAGAACCTCCTGCCCCCGAAACGCCAGTTGAACCCGCAAAGCCAACTGTAGAGCACCTGGAAGACCCCACACTGCGCCAGATGATGTTCGATCTGCGCTGGTTGGTCACCGAAGGTTATGTTACCGAATATGGCGACGGTCGTCTCTTTGCGCCAGCCCCCATGGAAGAACACAGCACGAAGGAAGAGGCATCCTCGAAGCCGGTTGAGTCCACTCAGGAAAAGCCATCAACTGAAACAGCTACGGCCGACACACCTGAAATCGCAAAAACAGAAGAAGCTCAGCAAAAAGCGGAACCGGAATCAGATTCTGCTGACAAACCAGAAAAAGAAGCGACTCCCAACTAATCCGCTTCCTAATTCTCATTTCCTCCTGTTTGAATGGCATATGCTGTCGTTCCGCAGGTTGCATACACATTCTTCGGTGTTTGCAGTTCAGTTAATCGTATGCAGCAAGTTGTTATACGCCACATTCCTGCATATCGATTTATTGATTCGAATCAGTGAATTCACTGGCCATCTGGTGATAACTGATTTCCTTTGCCTGTCTCGCTTGGACTCATGTTTTCCCGTAAAAGCCATCTTGATAAAGTAATTCTCCCCCTGACTTTCGGCCTGGGATTGGTTGCAGTACATGCGGAAAACCCTCTCAAGCCAGATACGATGGCCGAATCACCAATGGAGTCAGAAACGCCGGCCAATGAGCACGCATCAGCCCGCGCACTCGATGCGTTGAACATCTGGAACACTACGCAAACTGGCTATTCAGATTATCAAAGCGGCCTCGAAGCCGACATCGATATTCTACAAATAGTTCGCCAAAGCCCACTGGTAATGGATCTCGATACAGACATCGCGCCAATGCAGCTAACTTTGCGCGAGGCTATTGATTTGGCGTTGGAAAAAAACCTGGGGCTCAGCATTACTCGTTATTCTCCAGGCATCTCGCTCGATACATTGACGGTCGCCGAGGCCGCATTTGATCCTACGATCAATGCCTCATTAACTGCAGATGAAAGTGGCTCCCCCCCCTCCTCCTCTCTTTCTGGCGTATCATCAGGCCGCGCAGTGAATGCCGACCAGCAGTTTAACCTCAGCGTCGATAAGCGCTTTACTTACGGCACCGAAGTCTCTCTAGGGACACGACTCAATCGCGCCACCACCAACTCCAGCAACGCCCTGCTCAACCCAGATTATTCCACAAGACTGGGTTTGAGCTTCCGCCAGCCACTCTTGTCTGGTTTTGGCCAGACAGTCAACTTGGCGGACGTTACCAAAGCACGTATTGGCCTTCGCTCCAGTCGCTTAGAGGTTCGCCGTGAAGTGCTCGATTTAATCGCCGATGTCGAGATGGCTTATTGGAATCTTGCCGCTGCTCGTCAGCGTCAGGCGCTCTATATTTCCAATCTCCGCCTCGCAAAATCTCTGCTCGAGGAAAACCTCGAACGCGAGCGCGTTGGCCTGGCGACCCGACTGGATGTCTTGCAGGCCGAAGCGTCCCTAGCCGCTCGCAGTGAAGATGTGATTCTGGCTCAGGAAACTGCGGACAATGCAGAAGACGGTCTGCGCTCGGTGCTCGGCGTGCTGTATTCAGAGTCCCTTAACCCGCTGGCCGTGGAGCCACTACCTGAGAATGATCCTGAATTGCCAGAGTTTCGTGACAGCGTTACCGGGGCTTTATCCAGCGACATGGATAGCCAGATCCAGCTAGAGTTGATCGATCAGTTGGGTGTCGATGTCAAAGTCGCCAACAACAATACGCTTCCTGACTTGGATCTCTATGCGGGAGCCGGCGTCCTCGGGCGAGAGTCCAGCGCTGACTACTCATACAAAAGCGCCTTCGAATCCAAAGGCTATGACTGGAACGTCGGCCTGGAGTTCAGTATGCCGTGGGGCATGCGTGCACAGGAAGCCCGTTTGCGCAGCTCAGTACGCTCAGTATACCGCGCCGAAACACGTTTGGCCGAAATTCAACAAGAGCTAATGCGCCGTCTACGCCTGGCATGGCGCTCCATCGCCTCGGGCCGCGAGCGCCTGGCCACCACCCGCGCGTCCCTGCGGCTCAACGAAGAAAGCTTTGAGCAGGAACGCGCGCGCTACGACGCCGGTCTTTCCAATTTCCGCAACGTGCTGGAAGCCCAACGCGACTTCGACAACGCAAAGCTGCGTCACCTGGCCGCACTCTACGACTTACGCCAAGCCGTCGTCTTGCTCGCTCGCCTCGATGGACGCCTCCTCGCGCGCCACGGTTTCAACTGGGATGAAGTCGATGATGGGACGCAAACCCCGCCCACCCCAATTGCCCCATTGAGCGAAGAGCGCTGGCCCGCACCGGAATTTAACAGCTTCAACCAAGAGCCAGCCACGTTACCCGCCAGCTACGGAAACGTGCCCGATGCGCTGACGGAAACTTATCAAGGAATGGAAAACTAGCACATGAAAAGCCTGCCAACCATAATCATAGTTTGCCTGCTTATTGCCGGAGGCTGGTGGACCTGGACCCGACTCGAGAAAGAGTCGGAAAAGACCAAAAGCAAGCCGCTGCAAACCTCGGAGGTAACCATTGGCTCCATCGAAGATGTAGTCAATGCCGGCGGCTACGTGGAGCCCGTAATCTCCACCGAGGTGCGTTCTGAGATTACTGGCCGCATTGAAACGATCCACATCGCAGATGGCGATACTGTCGAAGCTGGCCAAATCCTCCTTGAACTGGAGAAAACCGAACGCGAAACCGAACTCGAAGAAGCCGAGCGTCTGTATGAAGCCCAGGCCCTCCGCCTCAAACAAGCCCAGCGTGACTACGCACGCCTGGAAGACCTCCGCGCCAAAAACTTTACTAATGAAAAGGATTTCCTCGACGCAAAAACCGAGCTAGGCCTCATGGAAATTGAGCTGGAGGTGCGCCGAGCTCGTTTGGAAAAAGCCAAAGACAACTTGGCCAAAACAACGATCCGCGCCCCGCATGAAGGTGTGGTTGGCAACTTTGACCTCAATCCCGGGCAAGTCATCACCGGTGCCACATCCGTCAACCAGGGAACGACTTTGATGACGATCAACGACTTGCTCAAACTACACGTACGCACTAAGGTGAACGAGTTGGACATCAACAAGATACAGAAGGCCATGAAAGCGCGTGTTGCCTTTGATGCCCTGCCGGACGAGGAGTTTGTCGGCGAAGTTTCCCAAATTTTCAGCTATGCAGAGTCAGAGGGCAATGAGCGAATTTTTCGTGTTCTAGTGACTTTCGAAGCCGGTGACGACCGCATCCGCCCCGGCATTAGCTCAACGGTGACCCTCCCCCTCAATCAGGTTGACGACGTGCCAGTAGTTATTCCGACGGCGCTCTTTAAGTCGAAAGATGGCTTCGTGGCCTACCGGCAATCCGCAGGCGACGTCTGGGAAGAAGTCGTGGTGGAGACCGGCTTGAGCGACGTCCACTTCGTTGAGGTCATCAAAGGGCTCAACGTAGGCGACAAAGTCAGCCTGACTCGCCCTGAAGAAGATAAGCCGAATGCTGATTCTTAACCTTTGGCTCGCATGGCGCTGATCGAACTCCAGGACATCCGCAAGCACTACAAGATGGGCGACGAAACCGTCAAAGCACTCGACGGGATCACGCTGAACATCGAGATAGGTTCGTATTCCGCCGTCCTGGGCCCCTCGGGATCGGGCAAGTCCACACTCATGCACTTGCTCGGATTCATGGATTTTCCGACTTCCGGTAAAATGCTGTTCGACGGCGATGACGTCTCCCGACTCAGCGCCGCCAAACGTGCCTGGTATCGGGCTAACCGTCTTGGCTTCGTCTTTCAAACATTCAACCTCCTCCCCCGCCTGAGCATTTTGGAAAACGTCCGCCTGCCACTCGACTACGCACGTAGCGACCGCAAAAAGGACGATCTGGCCAAGGAAGCGCTCGCTCGGGTGGATATGACGCACCGCATCAGCCATCGTCCGGGCCAGCTATCCGGAGGAGAGCGTCAACGCGTCGCCATTGCCCGCGCCCTTGTCAACAACCCGAAGCTCATCCTGGCTGACGAGCCCACCGGTAATCTCGACACCAAAAATGTCGAGCGCGTGATGGAGCTTTTTGATGCCCTGGTTGACGAGGGCCAAACACTAATCCTCGTCACCCACGACTTGGAAGTGGCCCAACACGCACGCTCCATCATTCTTGTGCGCGACGGGCACTTGGTCGGTGGAGAAGAAGATGGCCCCGAGGATCGTTTCCCTCACGCTGGAAAGGAACAGCAATGATGATCGCTGGCGCAGTCGTGCATGGGGTCCGCGAGATCAGCTCTCATAAATTTCGCAGCTTGCTGTCAATGATCGGCATCATCCTCGGTGTGGCCGCGCTGGTCGCGATGGTGGGTGTCGTCGAAGGTATGATGTCAGGCTTTCGCAAAACTTTTGAAGCAACCGGCGGCATCGAGAAGATGGAAATCGAGCATGCCGAGCCACCCATCGAGCAGCAGCCTTACGCGCATCGCTCACCTCGTCGCACCTTGAAGGATTATTACGCGCTACAGGCAGCCGTGCCGAATGCTCGACGTGTTTCGGCAGAAAAAAGTTTGAATTGGACTCCTTTGCAGAGCAGCACCCGGCGTGAGTGGACTCGTCTACGCGGCACTACACCCGAGACTTTTGAGATCGAGCGCTTCTACATGCGAGAAGGTGGACGTGCGATTTCAGACTGGGATGTGGAACAGAAAACCCGCGTTATGATTCTAACTGATCGAACCGCCAAACGCCTTTTTGGTAACTCTTCCGATGCAGTCGGCGAAACGATTGTTACTCGCGGAGTCGTGTTCACAATAATTGGAGTCATTGAGCCCGATGAAACAGATTCCTGGAGCCGTTCTCGATCGACCTTCATTCCGATTTCTACCGCAATCCACTACTTTGCTGAACCTGATGACGACACAATTCATGATCTCGGCGTCCAGGCAAAAAGGATGGAAGACATTCCCGACTTGAGCGATCAGATTGAGCGCACGCTGCTGGTGACTCATCGCGGCATTAAGGATTTCAACGTGGAAACACGTGAAAAGGAATTGGAGGACTTCCAAGAATTGGAGCGATCATTCGTTTATTCGTTAGGCGGCGTAGCGGCCATTACTCTGCTTGTCGGCGGTATTGGCATTGCCAACGTTATGTTGGCGTCAATTTCCCAGCGAATTCGCGAAATCGGCATTCGCAAGGCAGTTGGCGCTCGGGGCAGCGACATTTTCATCCAGTTTGTCGCCGAAGCGCTCGTCATTAGCGTGATCGGTGGCCTAATCGGTATCATTGCCAGCGTAGGGCTCGTTGAATTGCTCCGCGACTTCATTCCCGAAGACAAAGGCGATGTCGCGCTTTCGGCTAAGGCAATGGGCTGGGGCTTCATGTTCAGCGTAGTCGTTGGCTTTTTGTCAGGGGTATTTCCTGCGATCAAAGCCGCCCGCCTGCCGGTGATTGACGCCCTGCGCTACGAGTAGCGAATTAATCTTCTGCCAATGGCGGACGTGGGATTACCATTTCTTCGTAGCCTTCCGGCGGCAGAAACTCGACATCTTCGACTTGCCGCTCCACGATCTCGACAACCTCCATTTTCATAATCAAATCGTCACTACGGTTGAAGCTTTCGATGCGCAAGGCCAGCACTTGGTCCGTGCCAAAGACTTCCTCGAACTGCTCTGTCATGCTCGTAGTCAGGCCAGGCAAGCTCGCCAAGGCGTCATTCTTAACGGCTGCTGTTGCCCAGACAATGGAGTGGTTCCCACTTTCTTCAGTTAGGAGAAATTTACGCGTCGGCAGGCCGAGAAGCTCTTCTTTTCCGTCCAGGAGCTTGATATTACCCGTGAACTTAAAATCGGAACCACCCTGTTCGAGCTCCTGAACGATGTATTTCTTCGAATTACCCATGAGTATAGTCATGGTATTTTCCTGACTATCGAGGATGAACGCTCCCTGTCCTTCGGGCAGCACCTGCATTAGATAATTGCCTTTGGCTACCAGCTTGGTTTCAGACACCTTCCCGCCGTTACTATTTTTGACAAAAATATCTCCAACGAAGGAAAAAGTCGAACACGCAGATAAAACCAGGCTAAAGAAATACAGGAATTGTCTTTTCATTGTCTAAAAATGTCTCAATGCGGATTGTTCGACAGCATATTTTGAGTCAAAATTAGCGCAAGCGGCAATTATTGCGGGTGATCCACTCGAAAATGCCGCAATTATGAAATCTAGAGGCATAAAGGGGGTTGACAGCGAGTAAGCACAACGCACAACTGTTTACCTTTTTCCCGAAACGCGTATCACGCGGAGACCCAACTGATCTTACATGCAGAACTTTGCTGACCAGTGCCTGGATATGGCCCAGGCCATCCTGAGCCACAATCTGGAAGCCATCAATGAGGATGGAACCATTCGCCCGATCGACGGCGAGCATTCCCGCACGGACGAGCCGGGCCACGCCGCGCTCGCCATCGGTGAATACTACCGACTCACGAACGACACGAAATTTGGCGACTACGACCTAGTCGACCTCGTCGCGCGCACTGTTACAGCGCAGACCTTCACCGATGAAGAAGCGGAAAACGGCCTCGCCTACGCGGCTCTCGGCCTGCTTTCTTTCAGCCCGGCCAAGGAGCGTAATCCCGTTTGGGAACGCCTGCTCGAGCAGACCCAGGAAACCCTGGACAAGCGCCTGCTGCAGCGGAGCGACTACGATAACCACCTCCAATCGTTCAACATCGCCAAGGCCGTTACCCGTTTCTCGATGGGCCTCTCCAAGAAGGACGAAACCGGCAAGCTGGTGGACCGCTTCATCGAGCGCATCAAGGAAAACAGCACCGCTGGTTTCATGGATGACGAGCCGGCCAAAATCGGTGGGTGCTTCGATCTTTATGGCATTCTGAGCTTCGTGTTCATCCGCCAGTCCCTACAGTTGCACGCCAACATGCACCTGCGCGACCGCAAGCTCCCGAGCCTGCGCACGCACGCTGAGAAGTATTTGAAGATGCTCCCGGACATCGTCCGCCTCGACGGCATGGGCTGGTCCTATGGCCGCGGCATCGGTGCCTACGGCCAAATGCACTGCATTAGTCTGATTCTCCAGTCCCTTCGTGATGGGTGGATCACCGATACTGACAAGCCGAAGTACATCGACCTGCTCCGTCGCCTCTTCCAATTCTTTTTCCTGACCTACGTCGACCGCGAACATGGCTTCCTTGTCATCCGTGACGACGAGCGTACCACTGGTGACAACCACACTACGCGCATGGCCAATTTCGACGCGGCGCGTTACCTGTGTCAGTGGGCCCGTCTCGCGCGCTCTATTGGCGGCGCTATGGACGCCAAGCCTAGCACGCCCAAGCGTGTCAGCCGTTTTGTTGTTTTCGACAAGTCTCACAAGAAGGAACAGGGCCTGTTCATGTATCACGACCCGGAAAGCGGCCTACACGTGCAGATCCCGCTGATCAGCCAGGGCCGCGAACGTTTCAGCGACTCCCTCGCCTTCCCGCACGCTCCCGGCGTGATCGATTGGCCCGTCTGCAAGTATGCGCCGATCCTTCTGCCCGAGCTGACCTTCGGCGACAAGGTGATCATCCCCTCCTTCTACGGCAAGCGTTGCACCATCCGTCAGGGACTCCGCGGCGCGTTGACTTTCTCCTACGAGCAGCCAGACCTGATCACTAAGGACGAAGAATTCGTTAGCGGCCTCGGCTCCTGCAAGGTCACCTGGACCTTCACAGGCGGCAAGATGACCAGCGAATTCGTCTTCAGCGTCAAGCAGCAGGTCTCGATGGACTCTATGCGCTATGTAATTGCCCTCGGCATGCCGCATAGCCAATACCGCTCCGGCATGACCTTTACCAACGGTCCGGAAGGCCTCCGCCCCGCCGTGGTCAAGGATGACTTCCACGCGGAGTGGGACACCGAATCCGTCACTGCGGACCCGGCTTACAAGACCTACTGGGGCAAGCTCCATTACCTCCAGTCCTTGAAGCGCGACCACCCGCTGATCATGCGCCCCGGCCAGCAATACCGCCTCACGGTGGAATTCGAGCCGGACTTGGCCATGGCCGACGAATAAGCTGATTGCGGAATGTGAAGTGCGGAGTGCGGAATGGGTAGCGAAAATCTACAAATCCGAACAAAAACCTTCGCTCTCCGCATTCTCAAATTAGTTGAGGCGTTATCGGAAGGTCGCTCGAGTAGAATATTTGCCAATCAAATAGGCAGATGTGCGTGCTCGGTCGCGGCAAATTATCGAGCGGCATGTCGCGCCAAATCTAAAGCTGATTTCATAGCCAAACTTGGAATCGTTGAAGAAGAAGCCGACGAGACTCTTTTCTGGTTGGAAATGATCCGTGATGCCGAGATTATGAAAAGCGAGAAGCTAGAACCACTGATGGAAGAGGCAAATGAATTGATTGCCATAACGGTCTCCTCGATCAATACCGCTCGTGGCGGCAAACGTTAACTAAACCATCACTTAATTCCGCACTCCGCATTCCGCAATCCTCACTAAAATGCTATCAGTCAGAATCATCCCTTGCCTCGACGTCCACAATGGACGCGTCGTTAAAGGCGTCAATTTCGTCAACCTAATCGATGCAGGCGACCCTGTTGAGCAGGCGAAAGCATACGAAAAACAAGGTGCCGATGAGCTGGTGTTTCTGGATATCACCGCCTCCAGTGACGAGCGCAATATCATGCACGATGTCGTGGAGCGCACGGCCAGCGAGTGCTTCATGCCGCTTACCGTTGGTGGTGGATTGCGTAGTATTGATGATATTCGCAAGATGCTCAATGCTGGCGCGGACAAAGTCTCGCTCAACACTTCGGCCGTTAAAACACCTGAGCTGATCAAGGAAGCCTCGGATAAATTCGGCAATCAGTGCATCGTAGTCGCCATCGACGCCAAGCGTGTCGCCACGGGTAAATGGGAAGTCTTCACCCACGGTGGGCGCACCCCCACCGGCCTCGACGCGATTGAGTGGGCGCGAAAAGTCACTGAGCTCGGTGCCGGTGAAATTCTGCTGACTAGCATGGACGCCGATGGCACCAAGGATGGCTACGATTGCGAACTGACGCGCGCCGTCAGTGAAGCAGTAACAATCCCCGTCATCGCCAGTGGCGGCGCTGGCAATCTCGATCACTTGGTCGACGTGCTCAAGGAAGGCAAAGCCAGCGCAGTATTGGCGGCGTCAATTTTCCACTTCGGCACATACACCATTCGTGAGGCCAAAGAAGCATTGGAATCGGCAGAACTGCCCGTGCGCTTGTAGCGGTAAATCTGTAAGATTCCTAGCGTTCGCCGATTGCGTCGCGGCGAGAATTGCCCTTCACTACTTCGAACGATTTAGCTGAATATGCGTCCTACTGCTTTTTACGCCATCATGGCCACCGCTGCGATGGTCATTATAGTCTACGGCATTCGTCAGGCCGCAGTGATTGTAGTTCCCTTTTTATTGGCGATCTTCCTGGTAATCCTGATCGCCCCGCTCTACTTCTGGCTACAGAAAAAAGGTGCCCCGTCTTGGTTGGCACTACTCACTTTAATTTTTGGCTTGGTTGGACTTGGTTTATTTGGCGCAAATTTCTTCACGAACGCCATTAATGAGATGATCACTAACCTGCCGAAGTATCAGCGGGAGCTGTCCTTTCAAATTAACGATAGCGTGGATTGGCTGGAAGCCAAGGGCGTCAAAGTGGAAGATGACATTGTCAACCAGATCTTCGACACCAGTGCACTGTTTCGCCAGACGCGCGACTTACTTAACAAGCTCGGTGGAATTCTGTCCAATGCCTTCATCATCATCCTGATGGCCATCTTCATACTGATGGAAGCAGCCCGTCTACCGCAAAAAATCCGCAATCTTCCAGGCATGACCAACAACCGTTGGTATGACTTGGTGCGCATTGTTGAAAGTGTTCGTAAATACATGGGCATGAAGGCCGTAATGAGCACACTTACGGGAATATTGGTCACTGCGCTGCTCTACATTATGGGCGTGGATTACCCAATCTTGCTTGGTGTGCTCGCTTTCCTATTCAATTTCGTCCCGAGCATAGGCTCTATCTTTGCCTCAATTCCAGGCATTATTCTAGCGCTGATTTTACATGGCCCAGGTGAAGCGATGATCGTGACCATTGGCTACGTGGTGATCAATGTTGGCGTTAGCAATCTGCTGGAACCGCGCTATATGGGTAAGGGCCTCGGGCTTTCGCCCATGATCATCATCGTCACGTTGTTCCTCTGGGCATGGATGCTTGGCCCAATTGGCATGTTGCTATCAGTGCCACTCACTATGGCGCTAAAAGTTGCCCTGGAAGCCAGTGAGAAAACACGTGGACTCGCCTACTTGATGTCCGACACGGTCCCACCGCCTGAAGACGATTCCAAGAGCGTGTGAGCAAAAATTATTCAACGGCTGCCGATTGAACTGACTCGCTAATCGCCGCATGGACTGCTTTTAGTGCTTGGCCAATCTGAGGCCCTGGCACATTCAATAACTGCGGATCCACCACATAAATATGGCCATTTTTCACTGCCTGTAAATTCTGCCAAAACGGATCTGTTTCCAAAATTGCCGTTACATCCGCTAGAGCTTTGGCTTCGCCTTCAGGCATTGCTTGGGTTACGATGATGCAATCAGGATTGGCCTGAATTATCGCCTCTCGCGAAAGCTGGGGCCACATCGAAAGCGCGCCTTCCGCGACATTTTTAGCGCCAGCAAGTTGGATCAAATTATCGCCATAGCTTCTCGGCCCAGCTACGTATTCTAGCGTCGGACTCAGCGCCAGCAATACACTCGGTTTAGTGTTACGCCCAGCAACAGCCCCCACTACAGCAGCGCGTTCATCCTCCAAATCAGCAATTATCGACTGTGCTTCAGCAGCGTGATCCATAGCCTCGCCAAGCAATGCGCCATCCAGCAAAATACCCTCGAAGCCATCGTTATTCAGCACGAGGACTGTCTGCCCAAAGGCACGCAACTTGGCAACATGCTGCGGATCCATAATGTCGGCCGTGATGATGAGATCAGCGTTCGCACCAACGACTACTTCAAAGTTGGGTGCCGGATAGGTGTCGTAGCGGACAATATCTTGATGCGCGTCACTGAGTTCACAAAACTTAGTCGCTCCAATCAATTTGGACTCCAACCCAATGCAACGCATCCACTGCGTAGTGCTTGGCGCAAGGCTAATCACCCGCTCAGGCTTCTTTTTGATGACTACTTCCGCGCCGCGACCATCCTTTAGCTGCTTGGGGTAACTCGTTGTGCCGGCCGACTGATAGCCTTTCTTGCTTTCAAAATCCGACTCTGCAATCGGGTCTATCATTACGGATACCGTCTGCCCAACACGCAGTTTGATGTCCTCCGGCAAATTGAGCGGCTTGATGCGCACCGGGAACCTCTGCGCCAAGCGCACCCAGTCCACCGTCGGTTGAACCACCGGAAGCTGCGTCGTGGAGTTACTAGCGCCGTCCTCCCGATAAATGCCCCAGCTAATGCTCTCCACCTCGCCATGAAAGGGTTCGAAGAAATCTCCCATCATCACAATACGAACGCGATCCCCGGGCTTGATTGTCTGTAAATCGGTTTCCCGGAAATAGGCGGAGATCCAAAATGAGCTCGCGTCGACCAACGCCATGAGCGGTTGCCCAGTGGTCACATATGAGCCCGTGGTTACTTCGAGGTTAGTGATGTAGCCACTAACCGGCGCATTGACCCTAGTGTAGCTCAAATTTAAGCGCGCCAGCTCCAGCTGTGCCTCATCGACAGCGATATCCGCCACGGCTTCCAAATACCGTGCCTCGAAGTCCTGAAATGTTTCCAGAGAAATTAATTTCTGCGACACCAGATCACGTCTACGATCAACCTCAAGTTTCAAGTTTGCCGCCACGGTTTTGGATTTTTCCAATGCCGCTTCCGCTCGACGAACTGCCTTTTCGTAGTCGGTGGGATCAATTTCAAACAAGGGCGTGCCCTCGTCGACCCACTGATTGTCTCTCACGTAGACGTTGACTATCGGACCATCCACTCGCGCGGCAATGCCCACCACGTAGGCGCGCACTTGCCCATCACGCGTCCATGGATGAGATTCGTATAGCTGATAAAAGCGCCACGCCAATGCCCCCGCGGCCACCACCGCAAGCAACGTCAGCACAACTTTAAGCAAACCCTTCATCAGCGAGGAAACAGGAGTAAGCCAAGGCCGGCGCTACAGCCAACCATCATGGCAAAGAGAAAAAGAGGTGGATGCCAAACAAAGCGCGTCAGTCCAAGACGATCCATTGCCCAAGCCAATGCCCATGCCAGCATGAACCCCAAAGTTACTATGAAAAATGAAAACGGCACGTAGAACCCCAGAACATCCAGCTCTGGATTCAGCGAGATATCGGGAAGCAGCGCCATGACGGAGCCCCCCACCCTCCCTTGGATGGTTTCATCGAAAAATGTGCCGAGCATCCGAATCATCAACGCCTTATGATTGCAAAGATTTCGCAGCTAAAGACAATCCTGATTAATCCACTTCTGCGCGCCATGCTTTCGGCCAACCAACTGCGACTGCTCACCTCCTTCAAGACTGCCTTGGCTGTTGTGATTGCATTGGGCATCGCAATGAAGTTGAACTGGGAACGTCCCTATTGGACAGGCATCACGGTTTTCATTACTTTTCTGCCCTACGTTGGCGCAGCGTTTGAGAAATCCGTCTTGCGCGTATTGGGCACAATCACGGCTGGCTTCATTGCCTACCTACTCACCGGCTGGTTTGAGCAAGATCAGTTAATGATGACCATTTCGCTATTCGTTATCCTTGGGATTTTCGGCTACGGCGGAACGGGCAAGGTTTACCCCTATTTCTTCATCTTGGGTGGCATCACCCTGTGCATCATTCTGGGCACAACCATTGTCTATCCGGACGCTCTTTGGTATTTGGTGTTGTTCCGCACGTTGGAGGTCTGCCTGGGCGTAGTCGTTGCACTGACCGTCAACAACCTGATTTTTCCACAGAAAGCGTCCAATGCATTTCGTAATAAGGCCTCCACTACCTTGGAGAGCTGTGACACGCTCCTTGGCCATGCCATCGCCAAATATCAAACGAACACTCCGCTCCCGGACAACGTTGAAGCGCAGACTAAACTCATTGCTGCAGATTTTTCTGCATTGATGAATCTCTTTCACTCCGCCTTGCGCGACAGCAGTCGTATTCTGCATCACCAACATGCGATGGAAGAGCTCTTGCGCGAAATGCGTCAAATCTATGTAGCAATCGTAACCGTGTTGCGCGCAGCGAGCAGTGATTTCCCGAAAGAGCTTCAGCATGAACTTCAAGCAGAGCTCGACGGATATGTTAGCGCTATTCAGTCTGACTTGTCGCAAATTATTGAAGACTTGCGCCAAGACCGCCCTGCCCGACGCTTAACGAAACTTCATGATGCACGGGAAACTTTGCGGGACAAAGTTAATGCCCTTCGCGCCGAAGGCATCTCATATCAATATGCTGTCGACGACGCTATAAACTTCTACGCCTACCTGGGAGACTTAACCGCCCTGCACGACTCGATGATCCGCCTGGTGCAGGCCGACCGTGCGCTTTATCGCGACGCCTCTGCCCGCGAACTCCCCCCGCGTATCCGCCCAAAGCCTAATGGCTGGAAGCCAGACGCTCTACGCCTCAGACACGCTATCAAGGTCGGTATTGCATGTATTATCGCACTCTATGCCTATCTCTGGCTACAGTGGCCGTCTGGGGTGACGTCGTTCCTGACTTGTTCAATCGTCATGCAAGTTTCGGCGGTGGCGAGTAATCAGAAGTCTATGCTCAGGTTGGGCGGTTGCTTGTTGGGTGGAATTTTCGGCGCTTTCACCCTCACGTTTATCGAACCCAATTTTGCCACATATTACACTTACTGCGTGCCGCTGTTCTTCATTTTCGCGTTTTTCTCATGGATCAACAACGGCCCGGTAAAATACGCCTATGCGGGCTTTCAGGCCCAACTCGCATTTTTACTAATGACCTCAATCTCCGCCGAGCAAAGCATAGACTTAGCCGCTGGCGTAGATCGATTTCTGGGTATACTCCTGGGCGTATTCATTGCCGCATTGGTGCACCGGATAATTTGGCCCGTACTGCCTGAAAAGGAATTCGCTCGTGAGCTTCGACAGTTTTTCAACCGTGCTCGCTGCTTCATGCTCGAGCAGGATGATCGCATAGCAAGCGAACAATCTGATGCTACGGGACGCGCCCAAGAAAAGGACTTGGCGAGGATTGAGGTCATTCCCGCAAAGTCATTTGATTGGCTGAGCCAGATTGGTTTCCGCGACAATGAATCAAAGGATCACGCGACACTCATGCAGATTTACCTCCATGTGCAGGCGATTTCCTTCGCGCTGCGAGGGATGTCTCAAGCCAATGCTCGCAACCTGAATCGCGAAACACTAGATCTGCTTCGACCTCAACTCAAAGCGATGGATCACGCCTTGGCCGATGTATTGCAACGTTGCGAGCTGTCATTTCAAACAAACGCCCCAATTGCAGGCTCCGATTATTTCAAAACCGCACGCATTGAGATGGAAAAGCAACTGACAAAACTCCTGCGCGTCGATCGCGCCACGCGTAAACTGAGCAATGAAGAACTCGGTGCATTTCTCAGCTTGGTGAGACGCTACCGCGAAGCCGGCGAATACATCAATGCCTGCGAGCAGGAAATCCGCAAACTGAACTTTGAAGTACTGAAACGCAGCGCGTTTTTCTAGTAAGCGGACTGCCCCCTAAACCAGGCCTCTGCGGCAGCTTTGTCTTCACCAATTTGCTGACGCAACGCATCCAGCGATAAAAACTTTTGTTCGGGCCGCATGAAGTGCTCCCATTCGACCATCAGACGGTCGCCAGTTTTTAACTTTGTATCGCAGAGTATGTGCGCTTCCAACAACGGCTCGGCATCAGCATTTTCTACAGTGGGACGCACTCCATAATTCGCTACGGCGTTTTCCCAAGGAGCTGTCTCGTCGTTCGCAGAGCGCACACGAACCGCATAAACGCCAAACTTAGGCTTACGTTCCGGATTCCAACGCAAATTGAGTGTGGGGAAGCCAAGCGTGCGCCCCAACTGCCGACCGGGAATACTCTTACCCAGCGAAAAATACGTATAACCGAGCAGCTCGTTGACTTCATCAATTCGCCCTTCCTCCAACTCCTGTCGAATGCGCGTGCTACTGATCGGCTCGCCATTATGTTTGATGCGCTCGACGCTAAACACTCCAATGCGCAGGGGTTGGCAAGCGGCAATCAGCGACGTGATGTCGCCCAATCGACCTTTACCGAAACGAAAGTTTTCGCCGATATGCAGCGACCTAAGCGTCGGCAAATGCCTGCGTAGCATTGCCGGAAAATCCTCGGCGACCACACTTGCGAACTCCTTGCTGAAGCGCTGAAAAATCATCAATTCCACACCACGTTCGCTGAGCAAGTGCTCTTTGACCGAACGCGGCTGTAGCAAGCGAGTGGGATTATCCGGACGAAACAGCGTGCTTGGATGCGGATCAAAAGTCAGCACTCCGGCATAGCCACCCGTGCGACGGGCGGAGTGCACTGCCGACTCAATAACTGCTTGGTGGCCCAAGTGGACACCATCGAACATGCCCAAAGCCAAGTGTAGCGAGCCGGCAACCTTTGCTTGTTCCAAGGACTCAACAATGATTGCCACTCGCGTCACCTGTCGTTGGGGTTCGGGTTTACAGCACGTGACTCGGCACCGCTTGGTAAACCGGAATTAGACGGCGGCGAATTTCAATTGTGGTCAGCTCTTCGAACTTCTCCAGCGGTGTGCATTGGGCGATCTTAAAGCTGCCGCTCAACGTGCGGCGGAGCTCTTTCAAATGTGCCCCGCAGCCAATTTTCTGGCCAATGTCATGCGCCAAAGTGCGGATGTAAGTCCCCTTGCTGCAAGCGACTTCAAAGCTGACTTCCGGCAGCGCAAAGTTGCTTAGCTCCAGACGAGAAATACGGATAAAGCGCGGCTCTCGCTCCACTTCCTTACCCTTGCGAGCGAGCTTGTAAAGAGGCACGCCATCGATTTTCTTTGCCGAAAACATAGGCGGCGTTTGGTATTGATCGCCGACGAACTCCGCCAACACATCCTTCACCGCGTCTTCAGTCAGGTCTGGCACATCACGTGTTTCCATGACTTCGCCTTCGCAGTCGTAAGTATTGGTAATCTCACCCAGTTTCATGACTCCGGTGTATTCCTTGTCGAGCGACATGAGGTATTGCGACACCTTCGTGGCTTTGCCGACGAGAATAATCAGGAGGCCGGTGGCGTTCGGGTCGAGTGTGCCAGCGTGGCCGACCTTCTTCATTTTTAGCTTACGACGAACGCGATCCACCACGTCATGCGAGGTGCAGCCCACGGGCTTATCGATCAGCAATACGCCTTCGAAATCTGTTGTGCTTTGAGACATTGGGTTTTCTGAGGAATGGGTTATTCAGGCGACTATGGCAGGAATGTCCAGTGAAAGCGTTATGCTTTCACCGGCGCAACTTCAGCCAGGTGCTCTTCCAGCTTGGCCACGATTTCCAGGTAAAATTTCTCTATAGTGGAATCGACATTAAAACCAGCTGCTGTGGCATGACCACCTCCACCAAAACACTTAGCAACTTGATCCACACGATAGTTTGCATCCTTCGCGCGAAGGCTGCCCTTGAGCATGCCGTCTTCGTATTCTTCAAGCAAGAGGCCTATCTCCACGCCAGCAATGTCGCGTGCATAGTCGACAAAGCCTTCGGCTTCCTCGCGCCAGGCACCGGTGTCTTGATAGGCCTTCAGTGGTAAGCGTCCGATGCAGATCCTGCCGCCAATCTCCAAGCGCAGGGAGGCGAGGAAACGCTGGAGCAACGCCAGTTTGTTAAAACGCTCGTTTTCAAATAGATGACGCGCCGCTTCGTTAGGCGATGCGCCGCAGTCCATGAGCTGTGAGCAGATTTTAAATACCTTTTCCGTGGTCGACGGAAAACGGAACTGCCCCGTGTCAGTGGCAATGCCGACATAAAGCGCCTGAGCGGTGACCACATCCACCGGCAAATCGAAGTCGAAAAACAAACCGGCCAAAACCTCTGCGGTTGCTGCGCTTTGCGGCTCAATAATGTTGAGCTGCGCATACGCCGGGTTCGAGATGTGATGGTCGATGTTCGCGTAGGACTGCGGAAAAATATCGATCAGCTTCTGCGAGACACGTATCGGGTCAGCACAATCCACGTTGATCGCAATATGGTCGTTATTCGTGAACTCGTCCCATAGCTGGAATGGAGTATCCTGCACAATAGGCTGAATATCGCGTGGCACGCTATGCCGATTCACGGACACAGCATCAACGCCTATAGCGCACAATACGCGGGTCAAAGCCACCTGTGAACCAATGCAATCGCCATCTGGTCGCATATGTCCAAGCACGGCAACGCGCCGATCCTTCACCGTAGCAAGTAGCTCAGCGAAGGCTTCTTTCTGCTCAGGATAATACATCAGCGCTGCATTTCGCCCTCGTCGGATTCATCATCGATTTCTTCTAGTAAGTCCAACACCCGCACGCCGCGGGCGATGGAATCATCGAATTTGAATTGCAACTTGGGCAGGTATTTTAAGACCACCGTCTTGGAAAGAAATTGCCGAATGTTCTTATGCTCCTTGTTAAAAAGCGACTCCGCCGCCTGAACCGCCGTCTGATCACCGATCACCGAATAATAAATCCGTGCATTGCGGAGGTCAGGTGATACATCCACCTCGGTAATAGTAATGCCCACCGCGCGCTCACGATAATTCGTGTGCAACACGGTGCTGATCTCGCGCTTCACGAGCTCATTGACTCTGACACTACGGGAGGACATTTCGTAAGATTAATAAGAGTTTAATGAAAAAGAAATGAGTAAAAATAGTGTGTAGACCGATTCTGTTCGATTCACTAACTTTACTTTAATCCTTTTCCTTTCAACTTCCTTACAAGCTCGGGCGGAATTCGACGATTTCGTAGGCTTCGATGACGTCCTTCTCCTGGTAGTCGTTGCAACCGGTGATGTTGGCACCACACTCGTAACCAGCACGTACTTCCTGAGCGTCATCCTTGAAACGACGAAGTGTGCCGATCCGACCTTCATGAACGACCTCATCCTTACGCAGCAAGCGAGCATGAGCATCGCGGCGGAGGATACCCTCGGTAACCATGCAACCTGCAACCCAGCCCTTGCCCACCGGGAAAATTGCGCGAACTTCGGCTGCACCAAGCTTGTTTTCGCGGAATTCCGGTTCGAGCAGCTCGGCCATAGCTTCCTTAACCTGGTCGATCAGCTCGTAAATGATGTTGTGCTGGATGATGTGCACTTCACCGCGCTTGGCCTGTGCCTGCACACCATTTTCAAGCTTGGTGTTGAACGCCACGATCGTTGCATTGGAGGAAGTCGCAAGGACAATATCCTTCTTGGTCACCAGGCCTACGCTGCTCTGAATTACGTCAAGGTTTACCTTATCACTCTTGATGCCTTCCAGCATGCCAATGACCGCTTCCATCGAGCCATGCACGTCGGCCTTTACGATGACACGGAGCACTTTCGCGCGCTTCTCATCGATCATGCCCAAGAACTCTTCCAGATCCATCGGTGCGTTGGCCTTGGCCTGTAAGTCGAGGATTTCCTTCTTGAGTTGCTGAGCGGTTTCTTCGGCCTGCGCGCGTGCAACCTTGTCGTTCTTGACGGCAGTAAACTCGCTACCGGATTCAGGCGCATCGGACCAACCCATGATGCGGACTGGAGTAGATGGCGGAGCGGCCTTAACCTGCTTGCCATTCTCATCCAGCATTGCGCGGACCTTACAATGTTCCGGACCGCATACCAAGGCGTCGCCTGGCTTGAGCGTGCCCTTCTGCACGATGACCGTTGCGGTTGAGCCACGGCCTTGCTCGACCTGAGATTCGACAATAACGCCCTGGGCCGGGCACTTCGGATTTGCCTGCAATTCGAGCACTTCAGCCTGCAAGAGCACCAGCTCCAGCAAATCTTCGATGCCCTCATTGTTAATCGCCGACACTGGCGTGCAAAGTGTTTCGCCGCCCCAGTCTTCCGAGGCAATGTTGCGCTCCTGCATCTGCTGTTTCACGCGGTCGATGTTCGCGCCCTTGGCGTCCATCTTGTTGATGGCTACCACAATCGGCACATTGGCCTTTTGGGCGAATTTCAACGCTTCGTCGGTTTGCGGCATGAAGCCGTCATCAGCTGCCACAACAAGAATGGCGACGTCGGTAACGTTCGCGCCGCGCTCACGCATTTTGGAGAATGCCGCGTGGCCGGGAGTATCGATAAAGGTGATTTTGTGGCCGCTCTGCTCGACTTGGTACGCGCCGACATGCTGCGTAATGCCGCCCGCCTCGCCGGATACGACGTTTGCCTTGCGGATCGAGTCAAGCAGCG
Organism: Cerasicoccus maritimus; assembly: GCA_031296935.1. Lineage (GTDB taxonomy): Bacteria > Verrucomicrobiota > Verrucomicrobiia > Opitutales > Cerasicoccaceae > Cerasicoccus > Cerasicoccus maritimus. The sequence goes on along the minus strand of JAVDPD010000022.1, from coordinate 85,426 downwards.
TGGTCTTACCGTGGTCAACGTGACCGAGGACACAGACAACCGGCGGTCGAGGAGCCAACTGGCTCGGATCGTCGTCTGAAATTTTGGCTTTGGCCTTCTTGGCTTTGGCTTGCGCCTGCTCTTCACCGCGGTGGCGAACCTCCAGCTTGAAGCCGTGCTTTTCCGCCAGGCGGGAAGCAACATCTTCTTCGATGGTCTGATTCATGCCAGCGAAGATGCCAGCGTCCATGAGCTCAGAAATGAGCTTGAACGGCTTCATCCCAATCAAACCGGCAAAGTCGCGAACGACGATGGGCGGCTTGACCTGGATGATCTTCTGACCGTCCTGCTCGACGACTTTGCCTTCTTCAACCGAGGCAGGTTTGCTTGGCTGGGAGGCACCAATAACGACCTTTTTCGTCTCCTCGCGACTCGGAATATTAGGCGCGGGGGGAGGAGTCTTCGGCGGTAAAGTAACTTGGGGTCCGGCGTCTTCCTTGGGAGTTACTGGTGCCGGCATGGACATTTTCGGAACCGGGGGGGGAGTCGGCATGCTTGGCATGCCGGGAGACTTGCCTGCGGGTTTCGGCATGGATGGCATCGATGGCGACTTGGCGGTGGGCAACGTTGGCATGGTCGGCATCTTAGGCGACTTAGCGCCCTGCTCTGCGGACGCCTGTGGTCGAGATGCGGCCTCACGCTCTTCGCGTCGGCGGGTGATTTCTGCCTCACGTGCACGTTGCTCTGCGGCTTCCTTCTCTAGACGCTCGCGCTCAATGTCTGCCTTGGACTTAACGATCGCGCCTGCTGGGATGTTAGGCTTGACGGGTTCCTTAATAGTTGGAATTGCAGGCGCAGGAGCTGCTGCCTCCGAGCTCTCGGGCTCGGCGTCTGCCTGGTTGCGGAATTCCTCGATAAAGGCGTCGGCGGAGATGTTGTCGATCGTGCTCGACGCGCTCTTCACCTCAAAGCCCCGGTCGCGTAGGATTTCCATGACCTCCTTGTTCTCCATATCGAGTTCTTTGGAGATCTCATATATTCTGCGGCTCATAAAATATCAGTTATGTCTCTTCTTACAGTTAATTATTGTGCTCAGTGCAGTCTCAAACGTGTTTGTGCAATTAGCCGGAAATAGACTCGGCGACTTTGGCAATGACCAGATTGGCCTCTTCTTCGTTCAGGCCCATGTCCATAAGATCATCGGCTTCAACCCCCACAAAGGCTTCGATGTTGTTCAGACCGTTGTCCACGAGAATCGCAGCTCTCGGCACCTGAAGACCAGTTCGCTCGGCGAGCGTTAGAATCGCTTCCTGCCGCTTCTCATCGAAGCCCTGTTCCTGCACCTTCAACTTGCCGATATCGAGACGCCAGCCCAACAGCTTAGACGTAAGCTTGGCATTCTGACCACGACGGCCAATGGCGATAGACAGGTCTTCCTCGTTGACTTCAAAGTAAATGCGGCGGTGCTCATCATCCATACGGATGTTACGTGGTACGGCTGGCTTGATTGCTTCGTGGAGCAGCGCGATCGGATCCGGATCGTATTTAATGATGTCGATCTTCTCACCACCAAGCTCACGGACGATGCTCTTCACACGAGCGCCACGTGCGCCAACACAGGCGCCAACCGGGTCAACCTTCGGGTCTGCACTGTGAACGGCCAGCTTGGAACGATAGCCCGGCTCGCGCGCCATGCCTTCGATTGTCACAGTGCCATCGGCGATTTCCGTCACTTCCAGTTCGAACAGACGGCGAACAAAGTGTAGGGATGCGCGGCTAAGGATTAGCTCCGGGCCACGGGGGGTGGTGTCGATCTTCAAGAGCAAGCAGCGAATGCGCTCACCGGGAGCGTAATCTTCACCGGGGACGCGCTCGCGTGGGGGCAACACGGCTTCTGCCTTGCCTAGGTCGACGATCAGATCGCCACGTTCACGGCGGCGAACGACGCCAGAAACAACGTCTCCCACTTGATCCTTATAATCATCAAAAATGCGCTCCTTTTCGAACTGGCGGATGCGCTGCATGATCGCCTGGCGAGCGGTTTGCGCAGCAATACGGCCAAGAAATGCGGGGTCGACTTCCCGGTAAACCGTGTCGCCGATCATAGCGTCCTTCTTATAGACGCCTGCTTTTTCAATATGAATTTCGCATGCCGGATCGCTCACGGAGTCGACCACGGTCAGTTCCGCCCACGCCTTGAGTGCGCCATTGCGGGGATTAATTTCCACCTTCAATTCCTGGCCGGCGTTCACACCTCGTTGTGCGGCGTTGCGAATCGCCGAGGAAATAGTCAGAATCATGTCTTCACGACTGATTCCCTTTTCCTTTTCCATGTATTCGAGGACTGACAGGATTTCGTTGCTCATTCTTGTGGGATTTTAAAATAAAAAAAAGTGGGCCGAGACCCACCTATCGTTCGTAAGATAGTTGTTTTGAGCACCAATAATGAAAAGTGCGCCCCTCTTGTCAAGACCTCTGGCACCCGGTGTGCTGTATTATTACGCTTGCTGTTTTGTCATCATTGGAACAAAATGGCACACCTATAACCACACTGACTTATGAATAAATCGCTACTGACAATCACCGCCCTCACTAGTTTGCTGTTCTGCCTTGGCTGTGAATCGACAGATTCTTCTACAGCTTCGACTGAAACAGCTGCTCCTACGGGCACGACGACCGCAACCACTGCCCAGCAAGCCATGACTCCGTCAGAAATCACAGTCATGAAGATGCAGGCACTGGACAGACAATATGCCAACGGCGCGCTGACTCCAGGCGACTATGACATGCAGCGCCAGGCGATACTCGACATGTATTAAAAAATTAACGCAGTTTTTCGTTGGCGGAACTTGCGGGATTTACTTCCCTCTTTTCCGTGAGCGAAACTGCCGTTGATAACAATCCGCTGTCCATACTCGAAGACGCATTCACACAAGGGCGTCTTGCACACGCATTATTGTTTCAAGGTGCCAGCTTGGAAACACTGGACGAAGGTTGCCGCAGCTTGGCGGGACGACTACTGGGAGCGGCAGACGCTATCTGCCATCCGGATTACTTCAGTGTCCGCCCAGCCAACAAGATGCGACGCATCAGTACAGATGAGATTCGTGAACTAAACCGCAATATTCAGCAAACATCTAACCGGGGCGGAGCGAAAGTTGCCGTTGTATTTGAGGCCGACCGGCTCCAGCCGCAGGCCGCCAATGCATTCCTTAAGACGCTTGAGGAACCACCAGCGGAAACCACAATTTTTCTGCTAACCACTCGCCCCTACGACCTGCTGCCGACCATCCGAAGCCGCTGCCTACTGGTCAACTTTCCCGCTGATCAGGATCGTATCGCATCTGTCGAGTGGAAGCAATGGCTCTCGGACTACTCAGCCTTGCTCGACTTAGCAGGACGTGGAGCCAACCGCAGCACTGCCCCCGAGCTCATTCTCGGCGCATATGGGCTAATGACGCGTTTTGTGGGTATTAAAAACGACCTATCAGGTGCCGCATGGAAAGAATTTAAGCAAACCCTCCCCGAAAGCATGACCGATGAGCAGGTCGTTGCCATGGAGACTGGCTACATGAAGAGCTTACGCGGACGTATGCTCTCTGAAATCGAAGAACAAACCCGCAACGCCGCCCTTGACACAGAGGATCTGGCAACCGCAGGACGCCGGCTTGACCGCGCGGTCCAGCTTCTGGAGAAATCAGCGGGTTTACTTGAAGTCAATTTCCAGGAAGCCGCTGCCCTAGAATATTTTCTGCTCAGCAGCCTCCGTGTTTGGGCCCGCGCCTAATGCACTTCTAGCCTTTCTCGAAGTCGATGAACACGTTGCTTCGTAATATGGTTTCCACCTAGGCTTTTTCGCACTGCGAAAATCTGCACGCGCAGCGGGACGCTGCCTTAGTCGACTTGCTCCAAGACACCGCGCATCTGGGCCTCATAGAATTTAGTGAGCGCGCTGTGGATTGCGTGCGGGTCTGTCAGCTTCGCTACTTCCTGAGCGAGCATTTGAGCGTCAGCCAGCTTCATTTTGCGAATTAGATACTTAATTTCTGGCAAAACCGTGCCAGTTGCGCTGATTTCGTTCGCGCCTAAGCCAAAGAGCAACGGTACGTAAATTGGGTCGCCAGCCATTTCTCCACAGATGCCAACATGAATACCATGCCGATTTGCGCTTTCAATAATCATCTTGAGTGTGCGGATTACCGCGGGATGATTCGGCTCGTAGAGGTGGGCAATGCGGTCATTGACTCGATCCACCGCCAACAGATACTGAATCAAGTCATTCGTTCCAATGCTGAAAAATTGGCAATGCTCGGCTAAAAGGTCGCAAATGTAGGCGGCACCAGGAATTTCGATCATCGTGCCAACCTGAATGTTCTCATCGAACTTTTGGCCCTTGGCCCGACACTCGGCCTTGGCTTCCTCCAAAAGCAGATTTGCCGCGATCAGCTCTTCTGCGTTGCTAATCATAGGATACATTACCTTTACGTTCCCACTAGCGCTAGCGCGCAGAATCGCTCGTAGTTGATCCTTGAATAGATCCCGGTGCTCAAGGCAGAAACGAATCGCCCGAAAACCCATAAACGGGTTGTTCTCGTTCTGGACGAAAAAATCCGACAGATGCTTATCTCCGCCGAGGTCAAGGGTGCGCAAAATGACTGGATGCGGGGCCAGCATTTCAGCAACCTTGCTGTAAGCCTTGTATTGTTCGTCCTCGTCAGGGAAAGTATCCTGCTGCATGAACAGCGCTTCAGTGCGGTAAAGCCCAACACCTTCGGCACCGTGTTCCAGGGCGGCATCGCAGTCTTCAGGGCCACCAATATTGGCACCAATCTCCAGCCGATGTCCATCAGCCGTCGTGGCTGGCAGCAAGGCTGAAGTCTCGAAAACACGCTGGATATTCTGGCGCTCGCTTTTGAGCTCACCGTAGCGGAAAAGCGTCTCTTCCGATGGATTGATAATGACCACGCCATCATAACCATCGATCAAAATGTAGTCGTCATTGTCTAGCTGCTCAGAAGCATTATGCAAGCCAACCACCGCCGGAACCCCCAGAGAACGAGACATGATGACAGCATGGCTGGTCCGACTGCCAGAGTCAGTCACGACTCCCAGGATTTTACGCTTATCAAAGCTCGCTGCCTCAGATGGTGTAATGTCTTCAGAAACAATGATACGCTCAGAAACAAGCTCCATCAAATTGCGCTGAGTTTGCCCAAGGAGTATCTGCAAGACGCGACGTGAAACGTCTTCAATATCCTTCACCCTCTCCTTTAAATAATCATCCTGGAGAGCCTCAAAGGCCTCGATAAAACGGTTACTAACCTCGCGGAAACAGTACTCAACATTATAGGCTGTATCCTCCATTTCCCGAAGGGTTTCTTCGATAAGTGCACGGTCTTCGAGCACCATGATATGGGCATCGAAAATACGCGCTTCATTCTCTCCTAGGCGCCCGGAAATTTCGTGACGGATTTCGGCAATTTGTCGCCGTGCTTCGAGCAGCGCTTTCTCAAAACGTTCCTTCTCATGCTCCAGCTGCTTGACCGGAATTTCATAGACCGGAATCTCTAACTCCTTCTGTAAGATAACGAAAGCCGAGCCATGCGCGACCCCTGGTGAGGCGGCGATACCGTCCAGGACGATTTCTTTTGGCTGTTCAGAATCCATTCGCAGAAGTTACTTGGGGTGCGCTCACTAAAACGAGCTTATGAGTAAAAGATTGGGCAGCAATACGATACAGGCAAGATAAATCCGTTCAGTCAAAATCCAACCTGCCACTACCCCCGATTGGCCCCCTAGGCCAGCGTCGTTTCGACGCAAAAAACGTCATCTCCCAAACAGTCTCTCACCGTCTTGGTGATGGCGCTCACATCCGCATTTTCGTCCAGCCAGACAAAACAAGAACTGCCGCTGCCACTCATCAAACAACGTAAGTTATGGCGCTCTCGAATCAACCCAAGAACAGTGGGCAAAGCAACGTATTTCTCAAATGCAGCATTTTGCATATTGTTGAATAGTGGCACTTTACGTGTTTCTGGACCAGCCTGCCAATCAGCCAACATACCCTCCGCCTGAGCCGTAGGGCAATACCACGCACCGGTCGCCTTCATGCGCCCATAGGCCCACCCAGTATTCACACCGAAAGTGGGCTTGAAGAGGAGGAGGCGCTGGCCAACCAGAGTCGATTCCGCAACTTGGCTGAGGGACTCCAAATGCTCACCACGTCCCCTCATTATTACGGGCTTTTTCGCGAGGAAGAGCGGGCAGTCAGACCCAAGCTGGGACGAAAGTTTTAATAATTCATTATCACTGAGCGGTTGACCACATAACTCGTTCAGGGCAAGCAAGACAGTCGATGCATTGCTGCTACCACCGCCCAATCCAGCGCCAGCAGGTATGCGCTTTTCCAAGTGAACTTTTACAGCGCCAGCGATCTTGTATTTTTGTCGAAAAGCGGCCACTGCTTTCAGGCCAAGATTAGACTCATCGGTTGGCACACCAGGATAATCGCAAGCAAGTGAATCCCCCCCTTCCGACGGTTCGATCGACACCGTTACTTCGTCACCAAAATCAACCGGCGACACCAGGCTGACCAAGTCGTGGAAACCGTCCTCGCGTACCCCGGTAATCGCAAGCACCAGATTCACTTTGGCCGGCGAAGGCAGTGTAATGCTGATCATCGCTTAAACCGTTTGTTCGCGCTCGGAAAGCAGGGCTTCGAGGCGTGCTGCCATATCAGCACGGGTTAGCGCTTCAATGATCTCGTCTAAATCCCCATCCATAACCGCGGTGAGGCTATGCAGCGTCAAGCCAATGCGGTGATCGGTCAGGCGGCTCTGAGGGAAGTTGTAGGTGCGAATACGCTCGGAGCGGTCACCCGTGCCCACCTGGCTGCGGCGGTGCTCGGCGTATTTCTGCGCTTCCTCCTTTTGCTTCTGCTCAAGGAGCCGTGAACGCAACACCTTCATGGCCTTGGCGCGGTTCTTAATCTGCGAACGTTCGTCCGCGCAATAGACCATAATCCCTGTCGGCAAGTGGGTCAGTTGAACAGCAGACTCGGTCTTGTTGACGTGTTGACCACCAGCTCCACTGGCGCGACACGTAGTGATGTCTAGATCTTCGGGACGAATTTCCACGTCGACCTCTTCCGCCTCAGGGAGCACTGCCACTGTGGCGGTCGAGGTGTGAATACGGCCCTGCGACTCAGTTTCCGGCACACGCTGTACGCGGTGAACGCCACTTTCGTATTTCAATTTCTTGTAGACGTCTTCGCCAGTAATCAAGAATGCCACTTCGCGGAACCCTCCGGCATCAGACTCATTCATACCCATTGCTTCGATGCGCCAGCCCTGTCGGTCGGCAAAACGCTGATACATCCGGAATAAATCCCCAGCAAAGATATTGGCCTCATTGCCACCGGCCCCCCCGCGTATTTCAACAATGGTATTTCGGGAATCCGTCGGGTCCGGCGGAATCATCGCCAAGAGCAACTCGTTACGGTAGATTTCGTGGTTCTTCTCGGCTTCAGCTACTTCCTCACGAGCCATTTCACGAAGTTCTTCATCTAGCGATGCATCATTCATCATCGCCTGATTTTCCTCCAACTCACGCTCAAGCTTATCCAGGCGATCATACAGATGAATCAAGTTGCCAATATGAGTGTGCTCGCGGGTTATTTCTGTCGCCCGCCGTTGGTCTGTAAAAAAGTCAGGCTCCGCCATTAACTCATCGAGTTCGGCGCGGCGCTTGCGAAATGGTTCAATGTCGGGAATACCTTCCATAATCATCTGAGCCGTGAATCCGGCAAAACGCGACAAACAAGCGCATTGCTCAGCAATTAGCAAGATATTCCATCAAACTACTTGGATAACTGAGCATCAACCTCGCCCGCTATACTGACACCGAAGAGCAACATTTGCGTAGAGTAATAAATCCAGAGCAGGAAAATCACCAGCGTATTCGCCGCGCCATATGCAGAGGCAATCTCACTTTGCTCCAGATAAACATTAACCAATAAGCGTCCGATTTCGAATGCTACCAGCACAAACACACTACCGATCAGTATAGCCTTCCATCTTGGCGCATGCACTGGCAACAATCGCATAATTGCCCCAATCGCAAGAAAGACCAACAATGCATTGATGCCGCTAATGACGTAGCTTGCCCAATTCGCATTATGTGGTAAAAACAGAGAAATCACCTTCGGCGCCATCGCGGTGGTGAGTATACCTGCAACCAAAACCAGCCCAGCGGCAAGGGTGAAGACAAAGGCATTAAGTCTGCCAAGCAAACTACGCTTCACGGCTTGTCGCATGTCGATGCTTGTGATTTGCAGTAGCCGGTTAACACTAATCCTCAAACGGACAAATATCAAGGTCGCTGCCCAAAATAGCGTAACCGCCGACACCACAGCAAGGAGCCAGCCTTGCTTCTCAAAGGCGTCCGGCTGCAACAGCTTTATTAATGATGCCGCCTCTGTCTGGGACATGAAATTTTGCAACCAATCCACCGCTGCATCCCGAGCTCCGGACTCACCGAGAATCTTACCTGCGATCATGAGCGCAAATACAATCAGTGGCGCTGAAGAAAACAGCATATAAAAAGACATCGATGCGGACAAACCAAAGCCATCCGCATTCATCCAGCGCGACACCGTATTGAGCAGAAATTTCCCACAGGATTTCACTTCCAACTAAAGTGTGGGTTCCCTGCACTGGATCAAGCCTCGAAGGCTCAGAGTTCAGCTATTGATTTCGACAACAGCTCCCTGAAGGTAGCTTCAGACAGTAGACTCCACCCGATGAAAGCGAAAACGAACGCCGTTACCCTTGAGCAACTAGTGCGTATAAGCGGAAATTTTTGCGTCATCCAAGATATAACGCTGGGCCGCTGAAAGCACATCATACGCATTTGGCATGGAGGAAAAGCTCAGCTTACGACTAATTGCATAAAGGCGGAATCGCAGCATCGCCCTACCCTCTGTTTGACCAACCCATTCAACTCGCGCCCAATCATTGAGCCCTATTTCAGGTTGCCCCCGGGCATCGCAAAGAGTCGATAAGTAGTTTTCCGGAATCTGTCTCCAATTTCGAGGGATATTGTAAACGACCCAATGCACAATGGGCATTCCATGCTCATTCGGTTCATCGACTACTAAAACATAAGAAGCAACTTTGCTCGAATCGCATGACCACTCCAATGGGGGAGAGAATTCTGAATCTTGTGCATAATAGAGCTCAGGCAAACTCCCGCCATCCACGAAAGCCGGTGATAGCACATCCAGAGCCATGACTTTCCCCCAAAGCAGCAGCCAAGCCCCGTACACAAAGGCACGTTTACCCCAATTCCCCATAATGCACATCATGGAACATATTACTCACTAGGCAAGACTGGGATCAGTCAGTTGTGAGAAATGTAGCAACACTGATAATCGAAATCACCACAGGCAAAGAAGCTATACCAACTCACCAAAGAGTTGAGACTTTCTAGCCAAAGTTACTTATTGCATGTGGCTAAAAAACGAGAGATGAAACAAAAGCCGACCGGCAGCATGGCCGCTCATCAAAAGAGTTCATTGCTCACGGCCGGTCTGGCGCATCAGGATCTGAAAATCCACTAGCAAGTATTATGTAAGCTCTCAAATTAAGTGAGGTGCAGCATGACTCAAAACAGTAAACAGCTAATCTCGCGCTACTAGCGCTAGAACGCCGGGGAAATGCGCCTCCATTTCGTCTTCGCGGACGGAGCTCAGGCACTTGGCACCTTCAACGCGGGTTTCAATCAGGCCAGCGCCGCGTAGGACTTCCATGTGATGCGACAAGGTTGCCTTCGAGACCTCCGTTGGCAGTTCGTTACAAGCTAGATTCGGTTTCTCCAGCAATGCGCTGACGATTGCGATGCGGCACGGATCCGACAAGGCGTGCATGACGGATGCCAGCTGGACCTCTTTCAGTTCCGGGTGGGCGTAGGTTTTCATAATCAGTCAGTTGGAAATTAGTTCGAAAAATTGCGAACAGTCATTTGACGAATGCAATGACGTCGGTTATTGTTCGAGAAATATAGAACAACACACCGCAATGAGCAACTCAATCACTGAAAAATCCGTTTTACACTCACCACTCAAGGTCGGCGCTTGGGAGCTTCCCAATCGCATGATCATGGCTCCCCTCACCCGCTGCCGCGCCAGTGAAGGCCGCGTGCCCAACGCCATGATGGCCGAATATTATGCGCAGCGCGCGAGCGCCGGGCTAATTATTACGGAAGCCACTTCGGTTGATCCGATGGGCGTCGGCTACCCGGATACGCCCGGTATCTGGAGCGATGAGCAAGTCGAAGGATGGAAGCTAGTGACGGACGCCGTACACGCCAAGGGCGGGCGCATCGTGCTGCAGCTTTGGCATGTGGGCCGCATTTCGGACCCGATTTATCTGGACGGCAAGCTGCCCGTCGCTCCGAGCGCGGTTAAGCCCGCGGGCCACGTGAGTCTCGTCCGCCCGATGAAAGATTTTGAAACGCCGCGCGCGCTGGAGCTCGACGAAATCAAAGCCATCGTCGAAGCCTATCGCAAGGGCGCGGAAAACGCTAAGCGCGCCGGGTTTGACGGAGTGGAGTTACATGGTGCCAACGGCTATTTGCTCGACCAATTTCTACAGGATTCCACCAACAAGCGCACCGACGAGTACGGCGGCCCAATTGAAAACCGCGCCCGTTTGATGCTCGAAGCCGTCGACGCCGCGATCTCCGTCTGGGGTCCCGATCGCGTGGGCCTGCACCTGGCGCCGAAGGCCGACACTCATGATATGGGCGACAGCGACCTCGCGGCGACCTTTGGCTACGTGGCCGAAGCCATGAAGGAGCGCGGCATCGCGTTTATTTTCACCCGCGAATCGCAAGAAGAGCCACGCCTCTTCCCGATGCTCAAGGAGAAATTTGGTGGAGTGCTCGTGGCGAACCAGCAGCTCGACCAAGCTACGGCTGACTCGCTCATCAATAGCGGCGACGCTGATGCGGCTGCCTGGGGCAAGGATTTCATTGCAACTCCGGACCTCGTGCGACGCTTTGCCGAAGGCTTGCCACTCAATGAGCCCCACCCGGACACCTTCTACGGCAGTGGCCCCGAGGGCTACACGGACTATCCGTTTTCCGATTAGACGAGTTTAGCCGTATTAAGGCGCAAAAAACGCAAAGTGCTCAACGCGTTTTGTGGGTTTTGCGCCTTTTCGTGGCCAACAGTTTCCGCCAAAAGCTTGACCTTACGCCGCAATCGCTAGTCTTGGTCGGATGGCATTATTGTTTGATCTAGGACGCCAACTCGATGCGCTTTTGCGCCAAGCTGCCCAGGGGCTCGACGCCTTTGGCGATGACTTCGATCCCGGAGTCCGCCCCGCCGACCCCCGATTTGGCGACTATCAGGCCAACGGCGTCCTGCCCTACGCCAAGAAAGCCAAGGCCAATCCGCGCCAGCTCGCCACGGATCTCGTGAACGCCCTGCTCGCGCTGGACGGCTTTAATGGCACCTTGATTCAGCCGAAAAAAGGCGAAGAGCCGGCCATTCCTGAAGGCGCGGATTACGCCCTCGAAATTGCCGGCCCGGGCTTCATCAACTTCCGCGTTGCCCCGAACGTGCTGCAAGCGTGGCTGAAGGAATTCCGCGACGAATCGTCGTTTAAGGCGGGCGCGGCGAGCCGTTTTGCCGGCCGCAAGATCATCATCGACTACCCGAGCCCGAATACCGCCAAGCAAATGCACATCGGCCACCTGCGTCCGATGGTGATTGGCGAAGCCGTGGCGCGCATCCTCGAGTTTTGCGGTGCCGACGTGACCCGCGACAATCACATTGGCGACTGGGGTACGAACTTCGGCACGCTGATCATGGCTATTAAACGCGAAGGCGTTGACCTGAGCACGCTCGGCGCGGATGCGTTGCCCGAGATTGAGCGCCTTTACAAGCTGGGCACCTCACTCGAAAAGGAAGACCCGGCGATCCGCGACATTTCCCGCAACGAGCTGGTCTTGCTGCAATCCGGCGACGCCGAAAACACTGCGATCTGGGAGCAGATTGTGGCCGTGTCGAACAGCGCCTTTGAGCGCAATTACGACCGCCTCGGCGTGAAGCCCGACATCACGCTCGGCGAGTCGTTTTACCGCGACAAGGTCGACCGCATTTACACCGAGCTGACCGAGTGCAACATCGCCGAAGAAAGCGACGGCGCGCTGGTCGTCTGGCATGACGAGGTGAAGAAATTTGCGCGCGACAACGAGCGTCCCTACCCGTTCAACATTCGCAAGCAGGACGGCGCGAGCAACTACGCCTCGACCGACCTCGCGACGGTGCTGTACCGCGTGGAAGAACTGAAGGCCGACGAAGTAATCTACGTCACCGACGGCCGCCAGCAGGACCATTTCGAGCAGCTTTTCCTGACCGTGAACAAGTGGTTTGCGTGCAAGGGCTACGCGAAGCCTCAGTTGGAGCACGTGTGGTTTGGCACGATTCTCGGCGAGGACGGCAAGGCGATCAAGACCCGCAGCGGCGAACCGATCCGCCTGAACGCTCTCCTCGACGAAGCCGTGAAGCGCGCGTCCGCTACCGCCGAGGAAAAGATGAAGTCGCCGGACCTCACGGACGACGAAAAGGCCGCCATCGCGGAAGCCGTTGGCGTGGGCGCAGTGCGCTATGCCGACTTGTCTTCGAACCGCACGCAGGACTACGTGTTCTCGTGGGACAAGCTTCTCGCCTTCGAAGGCAACACCGCGCCTTACCTGCAAATGCAGGGCGCGCGCATTCATGGCATTTTCCGCAAAATGGGCCTCAAGCCCGGCGAAGGCGAAGACGGTGCATCGGCGCTTGAAACGCCGGAGGAGTTATCGCTTGCCCGCAAGCTGCTCAATTTCCCGGTGGCGCTTGAAATGGCGATTAGCGACCTGCGTCCGCACCAGATTTGCACGTACCTCTTCGAACTGGCAGGCGAGTTCTCGAGCTTTTACAGCGCGAACCACGTGATGGTCGACGAAGCCGATATCAAGGCCCGCCGCATCATGCTCTGCGCCCGCACGCTGGCCGTCCTCGAAACCGGCATGCACCTGCTGGGCATTCAGACGCTGGAAAAAATGTAGGGGCCGCCGCTTAGGCGAGCGTAGTAAAAGGAAGAAGGGTGACGTCATGCGGCGTATTCAGCGTGATGCACCCTTACCTTGAGCCTCTTGGCCTCCCCTTGGTTCTCTGCCATGCTGATGGATACGCACAATCGTGGCATCCAACATGCGCTGCTCGGGATCGCCATCCTCTACATCAGCATCTCCATGCTCTCGCATACTTCATTGGGGTGGCGTAAAAATATCGGCGAAACAACCGTGCCTTGTAGTGCAATCATTTATTCGATCATGTGACCTGCTCATTCGTGCTTGAAGCCCGCCGCTGGATCGCTTGACTGCTGGGTTTCGCATCATGACAGACCCTCTGACCATCCAGCCATTTACGCGCCCCGTGCGTGGTCGCGTCACACTGCCCGGCTCCAAGAGCATTACGAACCGCGCCCTCATTCTGGCCGCGCTCTCCAAGGAATCCCTCACGCTCGAGGCTGCGCTGTTCAGCGACGACACCCGCATCATGGCCAACGCCCTGCGCGCGCTCGGCATCACCGTCAGCGAAGACGAGGCGGGCAAGGAAATCTTCGTCAACGGCTGCGGCGGCCAGATCCCTAATGCGGAAGCCGAGATCTACGTGGGCAATGCCGGCACTGCCGCGCGCTTTCTCACGGCGATGCTCTGCCTGCGCAAAGACGGCGTTTTCAAGCTCGATGGCTCGGCCCCGATGCGCAAGCGCCCGATGCGCGGCCTGCTCGACGCCCTCGTGGCCCACGGGGCAGCCGAGGTCGAGTATCACGGCGAGGAAGGCTACTTCCCCTTCACGCTCAAAACCAAGGGCATGCCCGGCGGTGAGCTGAGTGTCGACGCCTCGGCCAGCAGCCAAATCCTTTCCGCGCTCCTCATGATCGCGCCTTTTGCCGATGGCCCGCTGACCATTACCCTCGCTGGCGAAACCGTTTCCCATCCCTTCATTGGGATGACGCTCGCCATGATCGAGCAATTCGGCGTGGAGCCACAGGGCGAGTCCGATACCGGCCCGTTCACCTTCAACGGCGGCGGCGCTTACTACTACCCGCGCCCGGCCTACGTCGTCGAGCCCGACGCCACGGCGGCCAGCTACTACGCCATCCTACCCTGGGTGGTCGGCGGCTCGCTCAACCTGGAGCGCTGCTACGGCATTGGTCTGCAGGGCGACATCAAGTTCGTGGAAGCCATCCAACCGCTTGGCGCGTTTTTCAATGTCGATGAAAACGACCTCGTGGCCGAATTCCGCGAACGCAAGACGCCCGGCGTGGACATCAATTTCAACCCGATTTCGGACACCTTCCTCACGCTCGCAGCCATTACACCGCTGCTCGACGGGCCAACGACGATTTCCGGCATTGCGCACACGCGTCATCAGGAAACGGACCGCATCAACGCGATGGCAACCGAGCTCCGCAAGCTGGGTCAACGCGTCGAGGAAACCGATGACAGCATGACCGTCTATCCAGACAAGGCCGCGATGATCGCGAAGACGGCCGATGCCCCGCTGGCCATCGATACTTACGAAGACCACCGCGTCGCGATGAGCTTTGGCATCCTCGGTAGCCACGACCTGCATGGTGACGGACGCGCCTGGATCACGATCAACGATCCCGGCTGCTGCGCCAAGACCTTCCCCAACTTCTTCGAAGTCCTGAGTAACCTGCGGTTGCATCCATAGGCAGCGTGCCGCTGCACCCGCAGATTTGCGCATTGCGCAAATGGCCTATTCGACGCCCAAAAGCTGCGGTGCCCCACTGTTTTATCCCATTCTGGGGGCCCAGGGGGGGGTAAAAACGCACTTTTTTAAACTGTCAGAGAACAAGATTCCCGCCCGCTCGCCGAGAAATGGCGCAGGTGGGATGCAGGCGGCTCAGGGGCTGCCGACCGGAGCGTGCCGGGCAAAGCCGCTCCGCGCGCAAATGCGCAAGGGAGGCAATACCGGACAACGGCTCACACGTCGACGCTGCGCTGGGCAGGCTGGCATAGTCCGTCGGGCGAAGTGCAAATCGCGCAAACACAGGGCGTCGGTTGGCTGCTTGCTGTCACCAAGTCAGTCAGCGAATGGGCCCGTTTGCACGACGCAGCAACGCCCGCGGAGCGAATGCCCCCGCATGGCGTCGACTGGGATACCTTCGTCATGCTGGCTAAGGAGGATGATGTTGGGGGAGGTTCATCGTGTTTGTCGGGTTGGTAAGTTGTGAGTTGGAGTGGCAGGAGCGCGAAGCTTTAGCGAGTGATGCGTAGGAGTGGCGTTAGGCTAAGAGGCAGCGCTAACACTCGCTGAAGCTTCGCGTTCCCGTAGCAGTTAGATGGATTAGGGCACAGGCGGGACGCCTATGCTACTTCGGAGAGGCAGTTTAAGTGATCAATAAAACACTACATCATCTACCCCTGTTCGCCAAACAAAAAGTGAACGCGTGAGCATTTCAATAGTGAGTAGCTCTCACTATTAACTCGCACTGGAGCTCAACGACTTAGGAACGTGATATACGCGTTTCGCTCGTGCGACTGGACCAGCGGGACACAAAAAGCCTCCGGCGGAAACCGGAGACTTTCGAAAAACATGTGGCTTGATGTAAACCGTTGCCGTTAATCGCTCAGCTTGGTGGCCGCCAAAACGACGTCCTTCTCGAAGTAATTCAGGTCCATGCCCTGATTGACCACGATGCCTTGCGCGTTAATGCCGCTGCTCATCGGGCTGAGCAGGAAGATGGCGGTGTTGGCGACTTCTTGCGTCGTGATTGCCTTGCCACGCAAGGTCAGCTTCTCCGCGTAAAGGTAGTTCTCCAGGTAGCCCGGGATGCCGGCGCTGGCGCTGGTCTTGAGCGGGCCGGCGTTGACCGTGTTGAAGCGGATTTGTGTGTCGGCGCTGAAGGACTTGGCCAGGAAGCGCGAGGTGCTTTCGAGCGCGGCCTTGATCGGCGACATGTAGCCGTAATTTTCAGCGAGCACTTGGCTCGAGATGCCAATCGACACGACCGAGGCGTCGGGCTTCATCAGCGGCTTGAACGCGCGGGAAATTTCCACCAACGAGAAGCTGGAAATCGCCGTAGCCTGCAGGAAGTCTTCGCGGTCCGTTTCGTGAAACGGGCGGATGCCTTTGCTGTAGTTCGCAAATGCGATGGAGTGGACGATTCCGTCAAACGGCGCCCCACCCTCGGCTTGCAGCTTATCAGCCAGCGCCGTGATTTCCTCGCCGCGCTCGACGTCGCAAATGTGGACCTGACGGTCGCCCATGAGCTTGGTGAGCGACTCCTGGCGAGCCTCGGAACGCACGGAGTAAACGACTTCCGCGCCCTCGGCTTCGAGGGACTTGCCGATGGCCCAGGCGACGCTTTTACGGTTGGCGACGCCGAATACCAGGTAGCGTCGGTTGGAAAGATCGAGCAAAGACATGGATTTAATCTTCAGGCAGGCTGACGTTCTGCTTCTTCATCGTCAACTGATTGCGGCCATCCACGTACTGATAGTCCAGCTCGTCCATCATTTGCTTGAGAAAGAAAATGCCGAGACCGCCGATTTCGCGTTCTTCGATCGCGGACTCCAGGTCGGGGTCCTTGGCGTCGGTGAGCGGGTTGAACTCCTTGCCGTTGTCAGTCATCGTGGCGACGACGAACTCGCCTTCCATCGACAGTTCGAGGTCCACGCGGTGGTCCGCGCCGTCCTCAAATCCGTAGGAAATAATGTTGGTCAAGATCTCGTCGAGGCAGAGGTTGAAGGCGTGCACGATGGCCGGGTTGACCATGTGCTCGTCACCAAAAGCTTCGAGGTCCGCGGCCAGTTTTTCCAGCTCGGACAAATCATTGTGGTAAGTAAAATGCATCAGCAGGTTTCAGGGGTTGGCAGAGATGGCGTTTACTTGAAAATGACTTCGACGAGGGAGTAATCGTCTTCGAAAGGATCGCGGCCCTGCGCCTCGCGCACCCAGTCGACCATGTAATCGACCTTGGCTTTGCTCGACGGGTTGGGCTTGTTGAGCTCCACCGCGAATTCGTCGTCCGTCATCATCCCGGAGCCGTCCTTGTAGTCGACTTCGTAAACGCCGTCGCTAAACACGTAGAGCTTGTCGCCAGGCTCGATTTTGACGGTCTCCGTCATGTAAGTGAGGCCCGGCATGCCGCCCACGATCATACCCGGTGTCGCCAGGCGTTGCAGCTCGGCACCCTCGCGAACGAGGACCGATGCGGGGTGTCCGCCGGAGCTGTAAACCATTTCGCGGGTCTGCTTATTATAGACGCCATACCACATGGTGAAGTACATGTCGTTGTGCTTCTCCATGTCGAAGGCTTCGTTGAGCCCGCCCAGAACGGCACCCGGATCGTGGAAATCCACTCCCGGCAGAGATTGTGCGCGCATGACGTTGATCGCCGATACGGAGTGCAGCGCCGCGCCCACGCCGTGGCCGCACACGTCGAGCAGGTAGATGGCAAAATGGTCGTCGTCGAGCCAGTGGTAGCCAAAGGTGTCTCCGGCAAGATCAGTCGAGGCAATGAAAACCCAGTCGGTCTTGACGATGTCGTCCTCGTGCTTGCCCGGGAAGAGTGACTGCACGTAGCGCGCAGCTTCGTCGAGCTCGGCTTGCAGCGCGGCTTGCGCGGCATTACGCTCCAGCAGCCGGATGTAGCCCGTGGAGTGGTAGCGAATGCGCGCGATGACCTCCAGCTTGTCGGGCAGCTTGACCATGTAGTCATTGGCGCCGAGCTCGAAGGCCTTCTTCTTGGTTTCGGCCTCTTCCTTGGACGAAAGCACGATGATCGGCACGTCCTTCAGCTCGGGTTTGGCGCGGTAGAATTTCACCAGCGTCAGGCCATCGACATCCGGCATGACGAGGTCCTGCAAGATGACGGTCGGCTGGATGTGCAGCGCGGAATCAATGGCCTTGGTCGGCTCAGTCATCGAGTGGAATTCAATGCCGGGTTCATCGGCCAACATGCGGCGCACGGCCTCGCAAACCATGCCCTGGTCGTCGACCATCAGCACCTTAATTTTGAAATCCTGTTTAGCAGCTTCAAGGGCTTCACTCATAGCAATAATAGCCTCACCATAGCGGCCCCGCCTCCCAGCACAAGCGTTCAGTCATAAAATACGCCTTTAAGGCGTTAAAAATTAGCCAGTTAGCGAATAAAATGCGCAGAAATACACCATTTGGGGCACAAACACGACAATGGCACATTCAGTGCTAGGAGACACAACATATTGATTAGGGCCTTTACCATTTCACTACATTTAGGGCCAAACTACTATTTTTTTGACGTATTATTGACTAAAAACAATTTGACGTTTTGCCGGTTTCATACGATCGTATCGTCATCGGTGAAACGCCGTTAACTAACTAAACGAGACAGAACATGCCAGCAACCATCGAGACACCAAAAGCCCGTCAGGCTCCCAAGCCCAAGACGACCAAGAAACTCGCCGCGATCATCGACCGCATCGACGACCTCGGCGAATGGCCCATCACCAAGTGCGACGAGGCCAATGTGCCGCTGAACATCGTGATCAGCGAACCCGACGAATTCAATGCCCGTTGGACCCTGCTCGCGGATAACTTCAAGCCGCTCAACGCCACCATTGAAATCGAATCCTACGAGATCGAAGCCGACAACAAAGAAGACCTCCTGGCCGTCGTCAATGAAATCATCCTGCCGCTTTACAAGGCAGCCGTCTTCCAGCTGGAAACCAAAGGCACCTGCTTCTTCTGGAGCAAAGACAACAGCCAGAAATAGTCATCTCAGCACAGTTCAGTTAACGGAATCACGGGCGGGCCGTCACCTGCCCGTTTTTGTGTACGGATTTCTGAAATGTGGAGAGCCCACTCGAGTTTAACCACGGGGGACACGAGAGTGCTTTTGATTCTGAGCGACGTTGTGTCCTTCATGCCTGCAACTTTTCCGCGAAGCTGAGGTTGTAGATTGAAGCAACCTGTGATTAATTACATTTCTCGAGCAATGAGCCGCGCAATAAAAATACTCGCCCTCGGCGCCCTCGTGTTGATCACGGTGGTCGGCGTGTTTTGGCTGGGACGGCAGCGAGACGAAGCGGCGTCCACACCATCCACAACAGACACCTTGCCCACCACCACGTCCGCGCCACAGTATGCCACAGCACCCAACGGCGAATTCTCAGCCCGACAACCCCAAATCCCCAGCCAGCAGCCACACAGTGAGTCTAGCAGCGCGCGCACTGGCGAGATCATTGAAGGCGAAGCCATCGTGCAATTTGACGATAAAGCGGCCTTCAACGAAGCCATCCGCATCTTAACCAATGCTGGCATCCCCATGACTGGCAGCATCAGCTCGCTAGGCATGCTCCGCGTCGAGCTACCAGCTGGCGGCATCGATGAGCTGCGCCGCCTTCTGGGCGATCGCATTGCCGAGACCTACAACAACATCGCCGTCGCCCTGCCCGAGCCCATCGACGCCGGTGCCGACGGCGCGCACCTGCAAGCCTTTGGCGATAATTGGATCAAACTCCTCGGCGCACCCGACGACATAGCCGACTGGGGCAAGGGCGTCCGCATCGCCGTCATCGACGCCGGAGTGACCAGCCACCCCGCCTTGAGCAGTGCGCGTATCGACCGCTATGCACTGATCGAGGAGCTCGTCGCCAACGGCCACGGCAACGCCGTTACCTCGCTCATCGTGGGCAATGGAGACCTCGGTCAGCCCAGTGGCCTTGCCCCCGCAGCAGACATCCTCGCCTATCAGGCCCTGGGCGAAGACAGCGGCAACACCTTTACCATCGCCCAGGGCATCGTGGACGCCGTCGACCACGGCGCGAACATCATCAACCTCAGCCTCGGCGGCTGGGGCGACACGCCCGCAGTCCGCCAAGCCGTCCAATACGCCCACGAAAAAGGGGTGGTCATAGTTGCCGCCGTGGGCAACGACCGTCTCGACCAGATTACCTATCCGGCCGCTTACCCGGAAGTCATCGCGGTGACCTCCGTCGACGCTGGCCTGCATTGGGCGGAGTATCCCAACGCTGGCCTCGAAGGCAAATGGCCTGACATCGCGGCGCCCGGCGTCGGCCTGCCCGCCGCCTACACCGACCGCGACAACATCCTCTTCAGCGGCACCTCGGCGGCCACACCCGTGGTCAGTGCCGCCATCGCCGCCACCATGTCCGAGCTGAACGTCAGCGCGCAGGAAGCGGCGTCCATTGTCCTCGCCCAAACCAGCGACCGTGGCGAGCCCGGCGCCGACCCTTTTCTTGGCACTGGCGTGCTCGATCTAACCCGCGTCATGCGCGCCAACGAGAAAGGCGTGGTCGACCTCGCGGTGACAGATCACTACGTGGACGCAGGCCTCGCCAGCAGCGCCGGCCTGCCCGTCCGCATCGGCATTCAAAACCGTGGCACAACGGTCATCAACCACCCGGTCCTCACGCTGATGATTGGTGCGCAAAACAACCGCTCGACGATTCAGTTTGGCCCCATCGCGCCGGGCCAGGTCATTGAGTACGAGGCCACGATCCCCGCCGAATTTTTCACCGCCGGTCGCCCTGCCGCCATCGGCACAGTGATCAATACCGAAGAGGCCGAAGACGTCAACACGGCCAACAACGTAATCGTCACCGCCTACGGCGTCACCCTCGACGACGACGGTCAGGAAACCTTCATTGAAGCCCGCGTCCAGTAGGCGCTACCCAATCGCTACTCGCCGAATCCGGCATTAGCGATCATCAAACTAAACCAATGCAAAGCTGATGCAAAGAGCCCCTGGAAACCCGGGGACTTGGTAAATCGATGGTCAGCAGCCCGTCGGATTTGGTCGTACTGCCGGGCTGAAGTTGATTTGATGCATACAGTGGCTTTTCGCGTTGAGTGGCTACCCGACAACATTACTGGCGTTTACACCCCCCTGCGCATTGTGTCGTATTTCAACCTCCGCCCGGACATCGGCTCGGAGTATTAAGCATCGTCCAATTAACTTCCTGAAACAACTCAGCGGAAGCTTGGCAAGGTGACAATGGGGCGGACGTGAACACGGCGCTAAGATTTCTTTGTGAATCGTTTTTCGCTTCAGCCTTCTGGGGGCTACGACCATCTGTGTTCGTGGCCTAGACTCATCCGAAGAGCCCTGATGACATCAGTTGCCAACAGGAAAGGTGCTGCTTATACTCTCCGGCGGATCATCAGACCAAAAAGCATCGCTGCTCCAAAGAGCATGGCGTAGTGCGATGGCTCAGGGATCAAATTGACGCCATAGGTATCGGCTAGAGACTGCGAAATGGAATCCATCTGCCCGGCAGCCAAAGCGCCTGTGTAAAACTCAGCCGCAGCAACCTGGATGCCGTTACCGTCGGACAAAGTGCTGCGCGCATTCACGCCTATCCCGTAGCGATCGATGCTCGTAATGCCTACGCTGGACGACGTTGCGGTGTTGTGTACGAGCACTGACACGCCGTCCACGAAGACTTCGATGTCGTCCTTGGCGCGGAAATCAACGGCAAACAAATGCTCCTCACCGAAGACATTCAGGCCGGTTGACGACGTGAAATTTATTGAGAAATTCGTACCGCGCCAACCAACCGTCAAATTGCCATCAGCGGTCGCGCTGAGCAAGATGTAGCCTACCGAGCTCCCGGAATTGCCCAAGGAGAAAACAGCGCCTGCCTGATCAATCTGCGCGACGACAAAGCTCGACATACCCCAGTCCGCCAGCGTTGGCGTAGCGCCGACGAGATAGTCTCCACTTTGGGCGCGCACAAAGGGCTGATTGCCGAATACACCAACTTCGGCTGCATCATAAAAAGGTGAAGTAAAGATGTCCGTCCCCGCAGCGTCGCGGCCGTTGCCGCTGCTGTCCGGCCAGGGGATCGGCGTGCTCAAGCCACTGTCGAACATCCGCTCACCATCCGACAAACCAGTGATGTTCTCGCTGAGCAAACGCACTTCCAGCACCGCTTGCGCGGCAAGTGATGAGGTAAGGATCGAGGAGATTCCGAGGATGAGAAGTAAACGCATATTTTTGCTCCGGGTAGGGGTTTCTAATATTTGGGTAGAGGTGATTGCCACAGTCTGCATGACATGAGTTTGACACACCCGTGAAGCGACAGCACGCAATAGCACTTAACTTAAAATGACCCTTGAAAAATCGTCAATTCCCCCAAAACTTACGCGCGTAAGCAATCTATGAACAAGCCCCTTGTAAAACGCGAAGACGTCGCCCAAGCCGCAGGCGTATCCACTGCCGCTGTCTCTCTGGCGCTTCGCGGCAAAGTCGGCGTTTCCGCGGCCAAACGGGAGCACATCCTGGCCGTCGCACAGCGCATGGGCTACCAGATCGACACCGTAGCCTCGATGCTCGCCAGCAAGCGCCACCGCTCGCACAGCGAAGCCAGAAACCTCGAAATCGCATTCCTCTCTGAAAATCCGCTTGAGGATGGCATTGAAGAGCAAGTTCGCACGGCCACCCAGACGAATTTCCGAATCGTGCAAATTAATAAGCACACGAACTTCCGCCGCCTCCTGCGCGAACTTTATCATCAGGGCGTGTCCGGCATCCTGCTCCAATGGCGCAACATCGATTTCAACGGCGAGGACCCGCTCGCCCTGCCGTGGAGTGATTTCTCCGTCGCCAAAGTCTCCCGCGGCAACACTGCACTCCCCTTCAACCTCGTGCGCCACAGCCCCTTTGACTTCACCATGACGACCCTCGTCGAAGTCGCCAAACGCGGCTACCGGCGCATGGCGATGCTCTGCACTGAGTCCGTCAACCCCTGGGATGACGACGCCCGTCTCGGCGCTATCTATAGTTTTCAACATCGCCGCCGCAACGAGGGCATCCACTGTTTTTGGCGCGTAATCCAAAAGCAAAAGTCACATCCCGACTTGGGCGCGACCACCATCGACTGGCTCCGTGAATGCCGCCCCGACGTCGTCATCTTGCCCTATACCGACCTTCGCAAAGCATACGAGCAGGTAGGTCTGCATAGCCAGTTTCCCACCTACTGCTCCATCACCACAAACTCATTCTGCGGCATTGCCGGCTGCGACTCCCAAATGTCGGAGCTCTACATTGCTGGCGCTCGCATGGTCGCTGAACAAATTGCCCACGGCGAAAAAGGCTTTCCCACCTACCCCAAGGAAATCGTGATGGTCCCCCAATGGGTCGAAGGCAAAAGCCTGCCCATCCGCACAAGCTGAGCGGCTTCTCTGGTAGCGCATTTTTCATCTAACTTGGCCGAATCAGGTGGGGATGAGATTGAAATGCCAACGCCGCGACCTTCCAATCTGGCCTAAGCCTTTAACCGAGCGCTTTTCCACGTCAGCTTCGTTGGCTTTTCACTCACGCACTTCCAGTGCGCTACGCTCAAGCCGCCTTGCTGGACTCGAAAAATCACTGCGGCCTGATCGGCCAAGTTAGATGAAAAGCGCTCTAGTATCTTCACAAACGTACTGCCAATACCAAGGTGCAGCCGTTCGCCAGTTTCAAGGACGATGCATGCTTTCGGTCAGCCTATACATCGAACTCCAGCAGCACAGGCTTGTGGTCAGAAAAGAACCCAGGCAGCACCTCACAGGCGGTCATCCGATAAGGCTCGGGCAGAAAAACAAAGTCGATCGTTTTGCTGGGCAAATGCGCAGGGAAGGTCCGCTTGTCCCGCGGGTAGAGATGATATTCGCGGTGCTTGAGGATGTGCTGAAACAGGTGGTGGACGGCGTCTGCCTTCGGGCGTGAACGACTGTTGAAATCTCCGCAGATAATAGGCGCGAGCGGACGTTCGTCCGGACCACGATGTGCATTCTCGATGATATAGTCTACGATCTGTTCGACCTGCTCCAAGCGACGCTTGCGCGAACGAAAATCCAGATGAACGTTGAGCAAAGGCAGCACCTGTCCCTTATAGAGAATTTCCGCGTAGAGAAACCCTTTCTCGCCTAACGTGGCTTCCCCAAAAGCCTGGTTATGCCAATGCTCTAGTGGGTAGCGGGAAAGGATTGCGTTACCGTAAGACAGCGGGCGCTTGCCCTCGCGGCGATTATTCACGCCCAACTCCGCATACTCGTACCCAGCGGCGGCCTGGATCTCCTTGAGCAGATTGATGTTCCAGTTCCAATGCGAATCCTCATCAACCTCCTGCATGGCGACAATATCGGCATCCACTCTTTTCATGAGCTCACCGATTGCTCGCAGGTTTTTGCGAATACGCTCCGGAGAACTGAACTTCTGGTAGAGAGACAATCCGCGCCCGTGAGCGATATTGAAAGTGACGAGTCTGAGTTTGTCAGGCACGCGTTTAAATTGCTAAAATTGAGCTATCGCGCAAGCGGTTAGTGCATTGTGGATTCAAGTTGCATCGTTTGCGCAAATTACTCGAAGGCCTGCCGGCAGAATACCAGCAGGCCAAGTTTATAGTTCGTGTTAAACGCCTGCTTCTTTAGCGCTCTCAAAATACCATGACTATCCAAAGCACTCGGGTATCTGCTCAAGCTCAGTAACGACCAAGTCGGGCGTTACGTCCTGACAATCGGAATCATCCTCTCTGAGGCGCAGAGAACGGTTGTCACCTGCAAAGAGCGCAGTCTTAAATCCTAGTTCCTGCGCAGGCCAAATATCGTTGCGCAAATCGTTGCCGATGAAGAGAGTTTCTTCTGGTGCAATGCCGTCAAGGGCTTGGAGGCGCTCCTTGGCGATTTCGTAGAGACCAGGGCCGGGCTTGGCCACACTGTGTTCATAGGAATAAATGCAGAGCAATTCTTCCAAACCAAGATCATGTGGGCTGTCTTCAAAGAAGGCATCGAATAAGAGCGGCGTGAAAGCCTGCGCATTGGAAACGAGTCCGAGGCTCTTGCCTTTGTCGAGGCAGCTTTCAAAAACATCGAGCACGCCAGGCATCGGGTAAACCGGATTCACGCGCACCTCGAAGAGCGTTGCGAGCTGCATAAGGTTGTTGCGCGTGCTGCGACCACGGATCAGCTCATAGGCTTCGAGTTGCCCGAGCAGGTCCTCCCACACGCCGATGATGTCCACCTCGGGAAACGGCGTCCCCTGATCGCGACGGATGTCCTGCTCGGCCTTAATCGTGTCGAGGAAGAGTTCATTGATCGGCGTTTTCTCATCCAGAAGAATGAAGCCGACCTCTTCAATCGATTGACGAATGAGTTTTTCGCGGGTTTTGGATTTGTCGTTTGCAACGAGTGAGATGTCGCCCACTCCGCTCTGAAAGAGCGTGCCATAAATGTCGAACAAGACAGCGCGGATGCCCTTGAGCTTTTTCAGCTTAGGCTTTTGGCCAGTCGGGACTGGCTCCATTTCCGGGGAATTGTTACGGATGATATCAACGGGTTTCAGCTTAAGTGCCATAATCGGAATATTGCGGCCTCAAGCACGGGCGGCAATTTGAAAACGCTCCAAATTTTGATGCCCCTGATAAGCGGCCTCAATCAGGCTGTTTCAAGCGCCTTTATTTTGGCTTTCATTTGCTTGGCGGCCAAGGCGTAGCCGCCATCAGCACCGTCCACAAAATGAAGGTGCTCGTGCTGATAGTCGTCAATAACACACGTCATGATCGCTGAGTCAGCCACGTGACTCCCGAAAACAAGCTGCTCTGGCTTGAATGCTTCTTTGACGCGGGCAATCAGCTCTTCGCGTTGCCCTGTTGTGCCCGACAAGACAAAACGTAAACAGTCGTCTATCTTACGAAAATCAGCGTTAGCAATCAGGTCCCGTTGATAATGGCTCCAGTCTACCCCCGCAAACTTCAGCCCATACTTCATGATAATCCGTCCAACGATGATTTGGAGGCGCAAGTATTTGCCATAGCTCCAGCGACGCACAGCGTTCTGGGCAAACGTCCTCACCCGTTGCTCAAGCCGCAGCAAAGCCGGCTTGTTGGTGAGCTTGAGCCCACCCAAATGGAGAGGATTGGACTGCTCCGAGTCGCCATATGCGTCCTCCACCATCGCAATTAACTGACGGAAGATCGACGCGCGCTGATGCTCCGTGCCCATCGCCCGAAAAATGTAAGCCACCGTTTCTCCATGTCGGCTTGGGACATTATCCCAGCGGCATTCCAAGCCAGAGAAATCAGCGTTTTGCGGGCCTTCTTCCGTGAGCCGGTACGGGTTATCCGCCCGCGGATCCTTGACCAGCTCGTCTGCCTTTTCCAAGCCGCCTCCCATGAACATGGTCTGCGTAACCCACTCGGTCAGTTGAAGCCGCGCTACCCGCACTTCCCTCCCCTGCGCAATGATGTCCGCGTGCGGGACAATGCCAATGCGCAGCTTGAGCCCGAAGTCCTCGCGCGCCATACGACTGCTGGCCCGCAGCACCGCTTCGACATCCGCCCGACGCTCTGGCGGCAAACAGAACGTTGCGCCGTCACCACCAAATACGAACGGAATTTCCTCTGGTTTGTGTTGGTTGCGCACGCCCGCAATGGCCGCAACGCCCACCCCATTGACTTCCTTGTAGCGCCCAAGACGCAGATTTTCCGTGGAACCCTGAACATCAGTCAACGCGATCAGCCAGTCCTTCGGCAAACGTCGATAGACACCGGGATCGACGGCCTCCCGCAAAGATTTAATAAGGGGAAGCTGTTGAACGAAACTAATACCTTCAGCAGGCGGCACTAATTCATCCAAGTGATTTTTGGAGATTTGGCGAGCGGACATTTGTCGCCTCCTCTAAAATTATTGACAAAAAAACCGCCCCAAATTGGAGCGGTTTGAAAAAGTCATTCCTCGAATTCTAGTAGCGATAGTGCTCAGGCTTGTAGGGGCCCTCAACCGTTACGCCGATGTATTCTGCCTGCTCGGGCGAGAGTTTGGTCAGCTTGCAGCCGATCTTCTGCAGGTGCAGGCGAGCGACTTCTTCGTCGAGGTGCTTCGGCAGGATGTAAACACCTGGCTTGTAGGTTTCGACGTTCTTCCAGAGCTCAACTTGAGCGAGCACCTGGTTGGTGAAGCTGTTCGACATCACGAAGGACGGGTGACCCGTTGCGCAACCTAGGTTGACGAGGCGGCCCTTGGCCAGCAGGTAAATGCAGTTGCCGGTCGGGAAAGTGTATTTGTCCACCGCGCCCTGGTTGTCGGGCTTGATTTCCTCGTGGTCGACGCCGGGCATGTCGTTCAGCTTATCGACTTCGATTTCGTTGTCGAAGTGGCCGATGTTGCAGACGATGGCCTGATCCTTCATCTTGGACATCTGGTCAGCGCTGATGATGCCGAAGTTGCCCGTGGTGGTGACATAGATGTCGCCCCAGCCAAGAGTGTCTTCAACGGTCAGCACACGGAAACCTTCCATGGCGGCTTGCAGTGCGCAAATCGGATCAACTTCGGTGACCACCACTTGAGCGCCTTGAGCGCGCATGGCTTGGGCGCAGCCCTTGCCCACGTCGCCGTAACCACAGATCACGGCAACCTTGCCCGAAATCATGACGTCGGTGGCGCGCTTGATGCCGTCCACGAGGGACTCGCGGCAGCCGTAAAGGTTGTCAAACTTGCTCTTGGTGACAGAGTCGTTGACGTTGATCGCCGGCACGAGGAGCTTGCCCTTCTTGTGCATTTCGTAGAGGCGGTGAACGCCGGTAGTCGTTTCTTCGGAAACGCCCTTCCAGTCTTCCATCACGCTGTGCCAGTGGTTCGGCTTATCAGCGTTGATCTTCTTGAGCAGCTTCTTGATGACTTGCTCTTCGAGGCTGCTGGAATCGCTGTCGACCCACTTGTCGCCATTCTCGAGCTCGAAGCCCTTGTGGATGAGGAGCGTCGCGTCGCCACCGTCGTCAACGATGAGCTGCGGGCCTGTGCCGTCCGGCCAAGTGAGGGCCTGCTCAGTGCACCACCAGTATTCCTCGAGGGTTTCGCCCTTCCAGGCAAAGACCGGCACACCGAGGTTCTTCGCGACATAAGCCGCCGCGTGGTCCTGGGTGGAGTAAATGTTGCAGGAGCACCAGCGCACGTCAGCACCGAGTGCCTTCAGGGTTTCGATCAGAACAGCGGTCTGAATCGTCATGTGCAGCGAGCCCATGATACGGACGCCCTTCAGGGGCTGCTCGCCGGCATACTTTTCGCGCGTGGCCATGAGGCCCGGCATTTCGAATTGAGCGATCTCGACTTCCTTGCGGCCGAAATCGGCCAACGTGATGTCGCGAACTTTATAGTCAGTGGTTGTTTCTGTTACGGTGCTCATGTAATTGCTGAATTATGAATTCAGAATTATGAATTATGAAATCGACTGCGAACGTGCTGATAGTTTTCAGCATTCATAATTCATAATTCATAATTTTAAGAAATCGCAGATTTCAGTTCTTCGGCCTTGGCCGTGCATTCCCACGGCAGACCTTCCTTGGCGAAGTGGCCATAGTGAGTGGTGTCGCGATAGATCGGACGCAGCAGGTCGAGCTGCTTGACGATGTCGGCTGGCTTGAAGCTGAAGACTTCCTTGACCGCCTTGACGATGGCTTCGAGAGGAGCTTTTTCGGTGCCGAAGGCGTCGATGTGAATCGAAGTCGGGTGCGGGTAGCCGATTGCGTAAGCGACCTGTAGCTCAACCTTATCGGCGAGGCCTGCGGCCACGATGTTCTTGGCAACCCAACGGCACATGTATGCAGCCGAGCGGTCGACCTTCGACGGGTCCTTGCCGGAGAAAGCGCCCCCACCGTGACGACCGTAGCCGCCGTAAGTGTCGACGATGATCTTGCGGCCGGTGAGGCCAGCGTCGCCTTGAGGCCCGCCAATGACGAAACGGCCAGTTGGGTTGATCAGGAACTGGGTGTCTTCGTCGATCATGTCGGCAGGCAGCTCAGGCTTGATGACGTTTTCGATCAGGAATTCCTTGATCTCGGCCAGCGTAACAGCTTCGGCGTGCTGGGTGGAGATGACGACGTTGTTGATCTTAACCGGCTTGCCGTCTTCGTAAGCAACGGCTACCTGGCTCTTACAGTCGGGGCGCAACCACGGCGCGGGGCTGTTTTCGGCCTTGCGGATTTCCGCCATTTTGCGGAGCAAACGGTGCGCATACATGACCGGCGCGGGCATGAGCTCGGGGGTCTCGTTGCAAGCGATGCCGAACATGATGCCTTGGTCGCCTGCGCCCTGCTCTTCCGTGTCCTTGCCTTCGGCGCCAGCGGCGTCCACCCCCTGTGCGATGTCACCTGACTGCTTGGTCAGGATGTTGTTGATGAAAACTTCGTCAGCGTGGAAAACATCGTCGCTGTTGATGTAGCCGATGTCACGAATAGCTTCGCGGATAACGTGGTTGTAGTCAAAATTGGCGGAAGTGGTGATTTCACCAGCCACCGTCACGACGTTGCTCTTCACGAGCGTTTCGCAAGCCACACGGCTCTTGGGGTCCTGCGCGAGGCAGGCGTCGAGAATGCTGTCCGAGATGTAGTCAGCAACTTTATCGGGGTGACCTTCACCCACGGATTCCGAGGAAAAGTGGTAAGATTTACTCATAAGGCTCTAGCAAAGTGCGCAGCCTGAGCAGAAAATCAAGACTTTAAATCAATACATCTAGATTTATTGATGGGAACATTTAGCTAAACCACAAAATGAGCTATTAGCCTGCTAAGATATCGGGTATTACGTTCCTTGATTGCCAAAATCGACATTGCTGTTTATTAGTCCCTGCAAATTAAGATCCCGTGCTCCCGTGATGATTCGAACCATATATCAGCTAGTACTCATCGGTCTCTTTTTGCTGGCAGCCACTGCATCCAGCTCCGGCGCGTCTGTAGAATACACCTCAAACCAAGCGCTTATCAACCGCGCTGACGCAATTGCAGTTGTTGAGATCACAAATGTAACCGGCTACCGGACAGTTACCGGCGCCATTCGCACCAAAGCGCTGCTTCGGGTGATAGAACCGCTTAAAGGCTCCTTGCCGCAGTATTTTTGGGCCAGCCAACCCGGTGGCGTCGTGGGCGAAGAAGCAAACTACATTAGCTCCTATCCCTTCCTGAATCCCCATGTGCGCGCCCTCGTCATTCTTGAGACCAGCGCCTACGGCCCGCAATTTCTGGAAGCACCCTACGGCATCACCCCGCTCCACGCGGATTGGGTCAGCCCAAGCTACACTCTGGCCGAAGAAAGCGCAGAAGACTGGCTAGAGGACATTCGAGACATCCTGACCGAAGAACCGCAGACGGGGGCCAATTATCGCGCCCTCGCCGAAACCAGTGTTTCACAGGCAAGCGTAACAAGCACCGGCCTCTCAGGAGGCGATACGCCCAGGCGCTACCTCGCCCCAGACCGAGGAAGCTACATCCCTGTATTATACGACGTTTCAACGACTCCGCCCGGCATCAGCGCCGCTGATTGCCTAGAGGCGCTTGAAGAAGCCATCGCAGCGTGGGAAGCGGCCAGTTCGGTAGATTTGGAAATCGTGGGAAGCGAAACGTTTGCCCTGGCTGCCAATATTTTAATCAGCAGCTCCCAAAATCCAGACTACAAGCCAGACGGCTATATCTTCATCCAATTCCACGACACTTTTAACACCATTGATAATGGGACCTCTACTCTGGGCTTGGGTGGGCAATCCTTCTCCGCTTCGAGCACCTATCCGCCCGGTGGCGTCATCAATGGCTTAGAGTTTGAGCAAGCGAATCGCGGATTCGTCATCCTGGACCACGATAAGAGTTCGCTGCAAAATTTACCTAAGTTCAAAGAAGTGCTCACTCACGAACTAGGTCATGCGCTGGGCTTAGCCCATAGCAGTGAAAACCAGTTTGAAGCAGACCCGTTTTTGTCAGGCGCAACGATGTATTTCCAAGTCCATAATGATGGGCGCGGCGCCGCCATTACGAGCTATGACGAGGGTATTATCGCCAAGGCCTACCCCACCGACAACACCCCGCCCTATGGCTTTAGCCGCTACGTGAAGCTGGTGAACGGCTTTGCTCCCATTCAAAACGATTCCATCAATCGCTACCGTCTGGCCTATGGCGACATCGATGGCGACAGTGTCACGCTGGAAGTCCTGGAAGATGTCGACTCGACTAAAATGACGAGTGAAATCGTGGACAATGACACCTACGTGGAGTTCACCCCCTCCTCTACTTTTGGCGACAGCGTTGCCACTCCACCTGCATTCTTCACCGGGCGCCGTTTAATATTACGCGCCAGCGACGGCCAATACCAATCCGGCGCTTTTATCATAAGCCTCAAAGCAATCCTCTTGGACACCCGCCCCAGCGGGGCTCCGGATGGTCTACCAGACTCCTGGATGACCACATACTTTGGGCAAACATCGCCTGGAGCCAACATGGGCCCAGACGATGATTTCGACAATGACGGACAAACTAACGAACAGGAATTTCTGGGTGACACTGATCCCACTAACGCCAGTGACTTCTTCCGCCTGACCTCCTTTGAGGACGGTGTGGGAACCTGGGATCAACCGGAGTATGATATGGTCGAACTCATGACTTCCACTGACCTTCAGACCTTTACCCCCGTCCAGTTTTTCCAGGTAATAGACGGAGATACCTCAGGCAGCTTCACTATAGATGCCGATGCTGAGGTGCCAGTGTTCTACAAACTACAGCGCGTAGAATAACTGTGCGGACGAATTAATTGAATGCCTTTGAGGGCGAAACTTCGGCCCAGCTGACGAGCTCTAGTTCACCGACTTCGGCTTCGCCATCGCTGTAGTCACCGCTATCATCCGACGCGCCGTCGCCGAGGTTCACGTCGTAGTAAAACTCAGTACCATTGGTCACCTCAATATAGCTTGCAACGACAGCACCGCGAAACTGGCTCTTGGGCGAGCCGCCAACACCCGCTAAACGGACATTCGAATTAGGCGCGTTAATCACCCCAGTGAAGACATCGAAGTTATTCAAAACAACGTCTTGGCTGTTCTTTGCAATTATCTGAAACTGCGATGGATATTGCTGATCGATGTAATCAGCATTCACGTGGATGTTTTCACCCGCCATGATGATGAGGCTTGCATCGGGCTGGATTTCGATGTTGCCACCAAGGTTCAAATTGCGCTTTGCGTCAATCACCACCGTGCCATAAATCGTCATAGTGGCGTTCTGGTTGGTCGAAATACGCTCTGTGTCGACCCAAGTTGGGGTCAAGGTATTTCCCAACGAAATAGTCCTAGTGTTCTGCCAGTAGTTCTGGTCGTAAGAAACCACCGTATAGCCATCTGAAGTGGGAATATCCGGATCTGTGATTTCGCCGTCGAAATCGGTAGAAATATAATTGGCGTCCACCCCACTGGTTTGCGAAGAGTCAGGCCCGATAACGATGGCGTTTTGGTCCTCCTGATTCGGATTATTGTATCCAGAACTGTATTTAACCGAACCGCCGCCAGTACGAATGGAGCCATGAACGGTGGAATTATTGATTTTAATCGCGCTGTCGCCGGAGGCAGGAGTAGCGACGGTGACATAACGGCCTGTGTTCACTCCAAACTCAGGCACACCGTTATCCACGGTGCTGTCGTAGCTAGCTACGATCATCCCAGGATTATTGTGGTTGAGCTTAATTTTGTCGCGAGCGATCATACCGTAAGCAAAAACGCCAGAGCCTGTATTTTCCTCTTCCTGCTCTTCACTCAGGCCCTGCCTAACCAATGTCTCAACGGCGCGCTGGACGGAATCGCCTGCCATGTCGATCGTCGCCAACGAGGTGATCAGGTATTCGCCACCGCCTTGCTCCACGACTCTAACAGTAGTGTTTGAGTCGTATTGCCCGACGGGAGAATCATCCGAATAGACCCAGGTCAAGTCACTTGTTTTGGACCAGTCGCTGCTGCCAAGCGACTCTTCTGTAATGGCATGCATACCAAGCTCGATGCCCGACTCCGCCAAGTGAAATGCCGTGTACCCGAGGCCATAACGAACGGTCGTCCGGTGCTGGGTTATTAAACCGCGACTCATGTATACGATAGAAAGAATCGCAATAGCGCTGAAAATCATGGCTAGCAGGATGACTGAGCCACGACGTGAGTGGTAAACAGTTTTCATAGGATTCGATTGCGGAAGGTGATGATGGATGTTTCCGTTTTAATGTCTTTGGTGCCATTGGTGGTCGAAATTTCCGTTTGGATCTCCAGCTTTGCGGCGTTGATGTCGATAAGCGTCGAGGTCTCATCCCCAAAACGGTCGTAGTAGGTAAATTCAGCGGACTCTACCTTATCCAGCAGCACACGCTTGCTGCCGCTTCGATCGGCCTCGATGAGCTGCTCGTTTTCGGCGTCGAAGTAAATCGTCAACCGCTCAGCGCTCCCTCCGAGGTCCTTGGTCGTGAATTCAAAACTGGTGGCTGAAGTCGCATGCGGCTCACTGATGGAATGCATCTTCTTGTTGATGCGCTCGAATGCATACTGGGTGTTTGCCGAGTGCTCAGCATGCTCCATTGAGACTTTCAAGCCCTTACTAAATGCCAAGAAAGTCGTCGTGACACCGCCTGCCAACAAGCCGAATATCACCAATGCAATCATCAGCTCTGGCAGCGAAAATGCGCCGCGTGCGACCTTAGTTTGCGGTGCTGAATTTTTTGTCGGATAGTCCATCTTTTGTGAAAATTGCGCGTCCTACTACGCTCTTAGTCCGCCCGCCGAGCGACCATTCAATAGTAACTGTGGATTCGATGACTTCCTGAGCAGAGTCGACAAAGGAGAGCTCACGCACGACTGAGTAATCCACATTGTTTAGGGTAGACTTCGATTTCGTCGTCACTGAGTTCGAGTTGTCACTGATGCCGATCAACTTTGCCAGTAGGCTGTTGTCATCCTCTTCTGAGGAACCCGAAATTGATTCAGATAGCTGATCAAAGGTCTGGGTTCGGAGACTTTCCAACTCGGAATTAAGAACCGTAAAGCCACTGCGCATACTGTCAGACTGGTAATTCAGCTCCCTTATCTCCGGAATCGCCAACAGGCTAGCGCCCATAACGAGCCCCAGGATCGTCATTCCGATCATAATTTCCACCAAGGAGAAACCGCCATGAACACGGTGATGCTTCAGTTCTG
The DNA here is from genome assembly GCA_031296935.1 of Cerasicoccus maritimus. Classification (GTDB taxonomy): domain Bacteria; phylum Verrucomicrobiota; class Verrucomicrobiia; order Opitutales; family Cerasicoccaceae; genus Cerasicoccus; species Cerasicoccus maritimus. Next base: position 51,398 of record JAVDPD010000022.1, on the reverse strand, counting down.
TTTGATAAATGTGTTTCACAATGAATCTAAAATATCGGTCTAATCTGCCCTAGCCTAAGTTGACCAATTACTCTGCCCTGATGAAAGCATAAATCAATCCCTTGCTGAGGCGTTTAGGGAAAAACTCCTGTTTGTACATTTTTTTTGCAATTGGTAAGGCCAACGCGACCAGTTTTAGCAGATCTAAACTTAACCATTAGTTAATGACTTTGCAAAAATACACACATTGACTCAAAATGAGTGTTGTTTACTAGCACGCTGTAGGGTCTATTGGCAACGCGGACGACAGTGACATCGATCTGCAATACACTCTCACCGACTTGATCAGACTTTTTCGACGCCCGCTAACGCAATTTTCGAGCTCGATAAAACTTTGTTTGTGAATCTTCAGAGTTACGACCAGTTTAGGGCACTTCGATTAAACCTGCCATGAGCGAAACGTTAGCGATTTTGATTCTGAGTCGGCGTTGCTCAGTTCGAGACAGGGCTTTTTGCCCAGCCACCAAACTAAGCGCCTTGCCTACCTTTCAATGGTTGCACTTTCTCGTCTCATGGAAGGTAATGGAAATGCCCTTTAGCAGAAAAATCCTGTTCAGAACATGAGACGGTTTCCATCAACCCAAAAATGAATCGTGCGCGAAAGCCGACAAATAGCTGAATTTAATCTGGATGCTGTCGTAACTTCATTTGGCGGTGTCGCTACTACGACATTTATTGACTTCCTGCGACAGAAGATCGTTACCAATTGCCCTGGCAACAGCGACCTTTACAAGCACACTGCCCAACCTCCCGTTTCCAATAATCCCTATTTTCGCGCGATTTACATTTTCGGTGACCCAACACTGGCTACGATCTCCTTGTTCAATAGGAATTTCCACCAGCACCATTCGCAAATTATGCAGGCAAATTTTGGGCAAACCTCCTTCATTCATGAGGCCCAAACTCTCGATGCATACCTTCAGCAAGGCGATGATCGTTTCAATTTTCGTCGTCATTTTGACCTCTGGAGAAACTCCGATTGCTGGTATCCTAGACTCATTCTTCGTTATGAAGTTCTCTGGGACAGATTGGATGAAATCGCAAATTTCCTCTCCATTCCGGCAAGCACATTTGCTGATTTCCCGCCACAGCAAGCTCGTGGCTCAGCTATAGATGACTTACCTGCCAAGACTCAAACTGCCCTTTATAACCTCTATGGATCTGATCAAGCTTATCTAGCATCCCAACCCGATTTCCAAATACTCCCCGGTAAACGACTACGCTACTTCACGGATTTGCGCTTCTTCCCGCAATCACACTCACACTTGCGCTCCATACCAAAATCTCTGTTTCGCAATCTCAAAAATCGCCGATGACCTCAAGGGAAAGATATGTTGTGCTCAAGGGCTCCAACGCCGCTGGCTTGGGAGACAGGCTACTGGCACTCTGTAGCGCACTGGCTTACGCTAAGCTAACTGGTCGCACGCTGGTGATTGACTGGCGTGATGGGCTATATGGCCAGGTTGGGCAAGACGCCTTCAGCTCCGCATTGCGCTTAGTCAACGTTAAGCACTCTGTAGAAATCCCCAAAGGCATCACGATTGCCCCACCACTATGGCGGGATAAACTCGATTTCACCTTTTCAGAACTGGTTTCTCACTACGAACCTCAGCACCCCTGGGACCGAAACGCTGCGCATACGCTCTACTCAATTGATCAAGGCAATTTAGACTACCAGGAAGACATCGTCGTCATCTGGGACTATGAGCAATTCGATAAAATGGTTCCTGCATTACGAAAGCACCTGAGACGTCCATGCGCCACGATATATGAACTTCGCAACCAACTCCTCCGCGAACATCTACGACCAACGCCCCCCCTTCAGAATCGAATAGATCGAGCGATTCATGAAATCCAGACTCCAGCAATTGGTCTCCATGTCCGCGCAACGCAGGAGGGTATGTCCCGCTACGTTGACGTTGCCATCTTTGAACACTTTCTTGAAGCCCTCAGCCAACGGCGCGCCTACGCCTCGATTTTCCTGGCAAGTGACAACATCGAAATTGTGGAGCGCCTGCAGCAGAATTTTTCCGTCACCACCACGCAAAAGTGGTATCCGGCTGCTTGGGAACCCATGCACCTCTCGGACAAGCGACCTGATAAGACCGAAAATCTCCTGGAAGCGATGACGGACATTTACCTGCTGGCATCATGTCAGACGATTCTGTATTCGCTCTGCTCGTCGTTCGGCCACGCCGCGAGTCTATTGAGTGAATGCTCTGAAGATGAAGTTTATTTGTTGGAAAATCTCCCCTACTGCCGCACTTGGAAAGCCTACCGCCAGCGCAAACTTAAAAATCGTCTGCGACGCTACTTGAATCGCCTCTTGCGCCGGGCTAACTAGCCAAAAAACTAAGCGAACTCCGCGATTGAATTCCCTTGAGGCGGTTGTTCTAATTGCTCACTTAGTATGTCTTTGCAACAGCAGCCCTATTGCCACTCACGCTTTAAAGCCATTCGCCGCCAAACGCGCGAAGTAATGGTTGGTTCCGTCGGCGTCGGCGGCAACAACCCAATCCGCGTGCAATCCATGACCACGAGCCTGACACAAGATGTCGAGGCCACAGTCAAACAATGCATCCGCCTGGCAGAGGCCGGTTGCGAAGCCGTCCGCGTGACCGCTCCCAACAAGACGGCCGCCGAAGCACTGGGGCCAATCCGCAAGCAGTTCAGTGCGGCAGGTTTTGCAAACGTGCCGCTGGTAGCCGATATCCACTTCCTGCCAAGCGCCGCTATGGTTGCCATCGAGCACGTGGAAAAGGTCCGCGTCAACCCGGGCAATTACGCCGACAAGAAGAAATTCGCCGTCAAGGAATACACAGACGACATCTACGAGCAAGAGCTCGAGCGCCTGCACAATTCCTTCACGCCACTCGTTCTGCGCGCCAAGGAACTCGGCCGCGCCCTGCGCATCGGCACCAACCACGGTTCGCTGTCCGACCGCATCATGAACCGCTACGGTGACACACCGCTGGGCATGGTCGAGTCCGCATTGGAATTTATCCGCATCGCCGAGAGCCACAATTTCCACGACATCATTTTGTCGATGAAGGCCAGCAACCCGAAGGTCATGATTCAGGCCTACCGCCTCGTCGTCGAGAAGATGAACCTCGAAGGCATGCAGTATCCGTTACACCTCGGCGTGACCGAGGCTGGCGAAGGCGAAGACGCCCGCATCAAGAGCGCAGTCGGCATCGGTGCCCTGCTCTACGACGGCTTGGGCGACACCATTCGCGTTTCGCTGACGGAAGATCCCTGGCACGAAGTGCCCGTCTGCCAGGAGCTGGTCAAGCGCGCGCACGCCCACTGGGAGCAGTCCGCCGCCCTGCCGGAAACAGATCGCGCCGAAAAGCACCAGAACTTCTACGAATACCAACGCCGCGAAATCGTCGATTTGTCCTTTGGCCAAAACGCGCCTCTCGGGCCACTAGAGCCGCCTCGGGTGATCACCGCCGCTGGCCGTCCGCTCTCCGAGCACGCCGAAATAGTGAAAGACGTGCTCGCCGTGAACCGCAAGTTCAAGGACGCCAAGGTCGAAGGCTTGTTGGTGGAAGTCGCTTCCAACGACGAGCTGCCCCTCCTCACACAGCTCGCGAAGGTGCTCGGTTCCTCCGTCGAAACCATCGTCGTCAAATGCCTGAGCGAAGACATTTCCATGGAGGGCGTGGAGTTCAGCGATGACGTTCGCTGGATGTTCGTTTGCAAATTCAAAGAGAACTGCCTAGAGCACGCGCACCAATGGGCCGTGGCCAATAATTTCCTCATCGCCCTCGATACCAGCGCGCACCAGGTCCTCGAATGGCAGGACACCATCAAACAGCTCGGTGACGGACATATCGTTTTCACCCGCACCGGCGTTCCAGGCGACACCCACGCAACCGGAGCTTACCGCGCGCTGGGTGATGCGCTGAAAGAAATCGGCAGCAAGGCCCCGCTTTGGATCCGCGTGACGCCAGAAATGCAAGTCCTGCAGGAACCCGGCTTTGGCAACCAACTGCTCGAAGCCTCCATGGTAGCAGGTAATTTGTTTGTCGACGGCATGGGCGACCTGATTTCCGTCGAAAATGTCGACACCTTTGCGCAACGCACGGCCCTCGCCTACAACATGCTTCAGGCCGCCCGCATGCGCGCCACGAAAACAGAGTATGTCGCTTGCCCAAGTTGCGGTCGCACGCTGTTCGATCTTCAGGAAGTCACCCAACGCATCAAGGGCCGCACCGGCCACCTGAAGGGCGTCACGATCGCCGTCATGGGCTGCATTGTGAACGGCCCCGGCGAAATGGCAGACGCCGACTTCGGTTACGTGGGCGGTGCACCAAGCAAGATCAACCTCTATGTCGGCAAGGAATGCGTAAAGGTGAACATTCCTGAAGCGGAAGCACTCGACCGCCTCGTGGACCTCATTTCCGAGCACGGCAAGTGGGTTGAACCAGAGGCCGCCGCAGAAACCGCTGAGGTATAATATTCTTTAGCAAAACACTTTCAGCGCCGCAATCCGTTCACCGGATTGCGGCGTTTTGTTAGCCAGAGTTTCTGAATTCCTGTTCATGAGGTAGGTATCTTAATGCGCAATTAAGAGATCTGTGCTATAATGCTGTCTAATTTCCAATGAGGCGGTTTCTACTCATCCTTTGCGCCATTTGTCTGGCGCTGTTAGCGCTGTGGCGCTGGAGCGGTCCAACGACCGTCGGCGAGTTTGGCCTTGGGCAGCAGGCGCGGATAGAAACGCATTCGGAAAATGAAGCTTCAGAAACGCAAAGTTACTCAGATACATTGGCGAAGACTGAAGGCTTACGAGAAGCCATTTCAGATTTCTCCCGCCGCGATCCCACGCTCGCTGCCATCCTCTCTCGCTCGACGCTGCTCGACACCCAAACCAATGCTAACAGTGACGGTTCCCGCGTCGAAAAGCGCCTCTACCACACGCCAGAGAAATATCCGCATTGGCGCGTGGAAACCACCTTTAGCTCCAGCGGCGCGTTCGTCCGCGATGAAGTCGTGGTGGCCGACCACTTGATCGTCCGTGCGCCCATTGATACACTTGACGCGACTGTCGGTCAATTGGAGCAGGCCGATTTGACGATTCGCCGCAAGCTGTGGGCACCGGGGCATTTGCTGGTCAGTGGCCCGGAGGCAAGTTTGGAGGCCCTTGAAATCATTCAAAACCGCATCCAGCAAAGCCTGGCAACCGAGATCGATACGGCCCAAGCCGACACCATTGTTTTTGCGGTCAACGCCATTACTCCCAACGACCCCAAATACGGCAACCAGTGGATGCACGACACGCTCGGCAATGACAACGGGCCGGACATCAATTCGCCCGATGCCTGGGGCGTTCAGGCGACGGCGGAAGATGTCGTCGTAGCGGTGATTGACTCCGGCATCGACCACACTCATGTCGATCTCACCGCCAATATGTGGATCAACTCCGGCGAAGTCGACGGCAACGGTATCGACGACGACCAAAACGGTCTGATCGACGACTACTACGGCTACGATTTCTACAACGACGACGGCGATCCCTACGACGACAACAAGCACGGCACACACTGCGCCGGCATCATCGCGGCCGCAGGCAACAACGGTGTCGGCATCAGCGGGGTGGCCTGGGAGTCACAGTTAATGGGCCTCAAGTTTCTTTCCTCATCGGGCTCGGGCAGCCTCTCCGATGCGCTCAACTGCATCTACTACTCGTGGTTTATGGGGGCGGATGTGAGCAGCAACTCCTGGGGTGCCAGCGGTGACACGCCCTCGCTGCTGAGTGACGTGATTCGCCAAGCGGGCATCCCGTTCATCGCCGCCGCTGGCAATGACGGCGAAGACACCGACACCAATCCCCACATGCCGGCTTCTGACGATGAGCCCAACATCATTTCCGTTGCTGCCCACCGCAGTTCGGACGCCTTGGCGAGCTTCAGTAACTATGGCGCGACTACAGTCGACCTCTCCGCTCCCGGCCAAAGCATTTACAGCACGCTGCCCGGCAACAGATACGGCAACCTCAGCGGCACCTCCATGGCCACACCAGTCGTTGCCGGCGCCGTTGCTCTGCTCCTTCAGCATTCCCCCGGACTGAGTACTGCCGAGGTCAAAGCGCAGCTCTTGGCGTCAGTCACGCAAATCAGCTACCTGGAGGGAAAAACCATGTCCGGCGGCCGCTTGAATGTAGCGAACCTGCTTGGCGCTGGCGCTCAGCCCCCAGAATTCACCAGCAGCACTAGCGCCCAGGGCTACGTTGGCGAGGCGTTCTATTTTGCCTTAACCGCAGACAACGAACCGACCAGCTTTGCCGCCGAAGGACTTCCCAGCGGGCTCAGTATTGACACGGAAACTGGCGAGATCTCCGGCTATCCGACCACTGCTGGCGAATACTCCGTGACGCTGACCGCCAGCAATGACGCCGGCGACACAGAGCAAACCTGGGCCCTCAGCATCGGTAGTGAGCTCGACCTGTGGGTCACTGAAAACCTGGGCGAGATCCAATCCCTCGCCGACCTGGAGACGCAGGACGCGAACGACGATGGCGTCTCCGACATTATCAATTACGCCACCGGCAGCTCACTCAGCGATAACTCGCGGCAAAATCTGCCCGAGGTAGAAACTGGCAGCGATCAACGCCCAGTCTTTACCTTTCGCCGGCGCGAAGGCTCGGGCTCGGGATCAACGGCCAGCGGTTACACGATTGGGGGCGTCACTTACACCGTCTGGTGCAGCGAGGACATGCAGACCTGGAACACAGGAGACAGCTACATCGAGCAAATCGACACGCCCACATCCAATGGCGATGGCACGGAAAGCGTCACAGTCGCCGGTATCACCGACGCCAATTTCTGCTTTTACCGGCTGGAAGTTACCTTGGCGGAGTAGCGGCTTAGCGTTCCCACTCGAGGCCCTTCTTCTTCATTTCGTAAACCAGACCAAGCGTCAGGATGAAGAGGAAGAACAGAATTGGCCAGAAGTCCAAAACGCCTACGGCCAGCAGTTCGCGGTAAACCATAACCCACGGGATCATGAACACCATTTCGATATCGAACAGGATGAACAACATAGCAACCACGTAGAACTTCACGCTAAACTTCGGGTGCGGCTTGCCCTCTTCCAACATACCGCACTCATAGGCGGAGTCCTTGACGTAGTTGCCTCGGGCGCGCTGGCCAAAGATGTGACTAGCAATCAAGATCGCTGCGGCAATCACCACAGCGAGAAGAATTTGAATCATTACGGGCAGGTAGTCCACCAATTCCATAACCGCCAAGCAAAGCAGCCGCTGAGCCGATGGCAAGCGGGTTTTGCGGAGATTTATAAAAACCCCGTCGGGAATTACGTTTTCGATTGTGGCCCATGAGTGGAGTTGTTTTCTTCAGCGCATGACGGATACCGGAGGAATCTTTATCTCCTTTGAAGGCTCGGAAGGCAGCGGGAAAAGCACCCAAATCGCCCGACTCGCCAAAGAATTTGAAGCACGCGGGCGCGAAGTCGTCCTCACACGCGAACCAGGCGGCACCCCGCTGGGTGAAGAAATCCGCCACTTGCTCAAGCATGCGGACGCTGGCTTTGGCATGTGTCCCGAGGCCGAGCTGCTACTCTTTGCTGCCAGCCGCGCGCAACACGTCCGCGAAGTCATCCAGCCTGGCATCGCCTCAGGCAAAGTCATCCTCTGCGACCGCTTTCTCGACTCGACCACGGTTTACCAAGGCGTCGCCCGCAAACTGAGCGAAGACCCGGTTAGCTCGATCAACCGCTTTGCCGTGGGTGATGCGATGCCGCACCTGACCATCGTCGTGGATGTCCCGGCCGAGATCGGGCTCGCCCGTGCCGCCAAGCGCGCCAGCGACCTCCCCGACCGCATGGAGCAGGAAAATATCGAGTTCTACCAACATGTCCGCCAAGGCTACCTCGACCTGGCCGAGCAAATGCCGGAGCGCTTTTTCGTCGTCGATGGGGCTTTGGCCGTAGAAGACGTCGCCACCCTGATTTGGGCCGAGGTCACCGAGCAATTTAAGTTAGCCTAAGAGGGCGTCTAAAAAGTCTGATCGAGTCGGCGAGATGTATTCGAGAGGCAAAATTTCCAGTGGAGGGTGCTTGCTTGGCTGGAGGGCAACGCTTCGTCGTTGCCGCAACCTGCCGGCCACTCTGCCTCTCCGGAAATCTGATCCCACCTAATGCGGCAACGACGAAGCGTTGCCCTCCAGCTACGGTGATCTTGCAACTGTGGCATACGCTGGTGCCTTAGGACTATCTAAAACGATATCGTCCATCGGACTTAGCTTCTTGAGGTGAAGAAGTGGAATATTGACCCCGAAGACGCTCTCCGACGATGACCACTTGAGTTTTTAGACGTCCTCTAAAATTGGACGGAGGACTGGAAGCCGATGACAAAGGCATTGCTGTACTGATGCGCGGCACCGGGGTTGATGATGTATTGCAGGTCCGGCTGGAAGGTGAACCACTGGTTGACCTGGATCATGTAGGTTAGTTCGATGACGGACTCGTATTTCTGCGCCGGAAGCCCACGGTTCGTCTGCGACTGCGCGAAGTCGTCACTGAATTCGCCGTAAACAAAGCCCAGCGCCAGGAAGTCATCCTTCCGCGACGGGATAATCGCGTCCCAGCGGGCACCACCGTAAAATGAATACGGCATCTGGTTTACCCGCTCGTCCGGCGCAATGCTGACGACAAACCACGGCGTGATGCCGGTCTTATCTCCCTTTGAATTGACGCCATTGGAATAGACCATTTGGTCGAACATCCAATACATCCCCCACTTTCCTTCGACCTCAGAAGAGGTGCCTGGCGGCGGCGGCGCTGGCAGGAACGTTTGGTGATCGCCCGTCACATAGTAGCCACCCATCGAGTAATTGCCCGGCAGCCCCGTTTGCCCGCTAATTTTCAATTCCGGCCGCCAGCCAAACATCCCCATGAAATAGGCGTTGTCGTAGTCGAATGACCAGTCCAGGCCATGGGCGCTGTTCCGATTCTGGTTCGGCGTTTTCGCACCGCCGTAGAGACCCCCTTGAATGAAAAACGACGACTCCTTCGGCGAGTATTTGATGAAACCGCCCCAAGTGGCGTTCGGGTAGGCATACATCGGCGAGTTGAGGAAGATCGACACCGGGTTGCCGTCGAAGGCGTTCTGGACGTAGCTCCAATAAATCGGGCGTGAAAGAAAGTCATCACCCTGCGCGATGCGGCCCAGCTTGGTCTCGATTTGTTTATCTAGCCACAGTTGACGCCAGTAGAGGCAGTAGAGCCGAAGGTTTTGCCCCCCATAGATTTGCTGAGTCTGGAAGACGTTGCCAATATAGTGATTCGACAAGCTCTTACCCGAACGCCAGACGGTCGTCATGTTGATCTTCGCGCCTTCGATGTTGGCGAGCTTTTCCAGATCAGCCTCGACGTCGAAGCCCATTGAACCGGTATAGGTAAAGCCTTGGTCGCGGCCACCGGTAACGTTGCCCAAGCTGTCGGTGACAAACTTCAGCGACAGCGTGAGTCCTTTTTCCGACAACCGCTTTCGCCCGTCGGCATTGCCGAGCAAGTATTGGTAATTCCACCAGTCGTCGAAAGACTCAGGCGGCAGAGGCTCGCTATACTCGGAGAAGAACGTCTCTTCGCCTTGGAGGTTAGCAGTCGAGGTAAACTCGTCGGCAGCATAGGAAATCGACGTCGCGGCCATGAGGCTCGCCACACAGAGGAACCCAAGCGGGCTCCGGGCAACTTTTATGTTCATCGTCGTGGGTATTCGGGGGTTCTAGACGACCACAAAAAAGCCCCAGTTGGGCGGGTTGTTTTTTAACGCGTATCCATTATGGGGCAGCCTTGTGGCAACAAGCAAAGGTGTGAGGTAGAAATCATAAGTCGCGATTGGAGTTGCGCTCAATCAGCGGGAGCATCTGACCGCGACGGAACAGCGTAACCTGCCCCGAGCTGGCCGAGACGACCAGCGCAATGCAGTCCGTGGCCATCGAGATCGAGGCCGCCGCCGCGTGCCGCGTGCCGAGGCCGCTGGGTAGTTGCTGGGGCAATTCGTTGGCGTGAATGAGCGTGCCGGCGGCTTCGAGCACGCCATCGCCACGAATGATAAACGCGCCGTCGAGCAGCGAAAACTCCTTCACGGTTTCGTCCATGAATGGGTTCAAAATATTGCGTTCTTCCGCCTCGTAGCCGAAGAACGGATTGAGCACGAGCTGCTTGGTGTGCGGACGCACTTGCTGGGAATCACCAAGCACAAAGAGCGAGCCAACCGGTTTGCCTTCGCGACCTTCGACGGAAAGCTCCGTCGCAATGGCGAGCACGCGCTCAAGCACTTCGGGCTTCACTGCGGCGGGCAGCATATCCGTCTGGCGCGTGAGCACGCTTTGGAATTCACGCTCCACATCGACGACGACCAGCGTGTCAAATTGATTGCTATGCGGCAGACCGCCCACACAGCAAAGGCGCTCGTTGTGCTTGATGATGCCGCGGGTCAAGCCGATCAGCATCGCACTACGCAGTTGCGACAAACGGCTGTGGCCGAACGAGCGCGCCGGAATGATCGCAGTGACGGTCTTGCTGTCGAAGGACGCTTCCGTAGCCGACTGTGTGACGAGAATCGTCTTCATGTCGCCGAAGGATTCCGTCAAATCAACGCCGCCGATGAAGGTGTCGCCGAAGACCATAATGGCCGAGCTCTGCGAGCCCTTGGCGACCTTGACCGCTTCCTTGAGGATCAGGCGGTTAAATTTATTGTCCTTGGTGCCCTGCTTGGTTCCGCTGCCGCCAAAAGTGGACGCCACCGATTCACGCAGTTCCGTGAGGTCCTTGGAATGCGTCAGCTTTTCGACGACACCGGGCTCCTGGAATGTCCGCGCCAATGAGGCAAGGACATTCAGATAAGACTTCTCCTTCTCCGAAGCGAGCAACAGAAAGATAAGCCGCATTTCGCGGTATTCATCGTGCCCTTCAAACTCCAGCCCACGCGGACAGCGCCCGATGGCGAACTGATAGGGACGCTTCATCGGAATGCGGACGTGCGGCAAGCCAATGCCACTGCCCAAATAAGTCGTCATCGTCTGCTCGCGTTCGATCAGCTCGCCCAGTAGTTGCTTTTTGGACATGCCTGCCTCCTCGGGAAGCTTGCACACCTCAAGCAATTCTTTGAGCGCGCCCTCCAAATCCGAGCTGACGATGTCGATGATTCGGGACTTGGAAATATACCGGTCTAGTCGCATGAAGGAGTTTTATTGAAAATGGGGCATTATGGCCCAACTGACAATCCTTTTCTTTGGTTATCAGCAGGTTATTGATCTCAATTTCGTAACGCGCAACGGAGAAATCAACGACTTGCGCGATTTCCGTTGCCAACACAGTTGAAGGAATGCTCCTTCCTGGGCTTCCAAATCAACCGGAAGAAAATCCGGCGCACCGACCAAGCGATGCAACGGTTCAAAACGCGGATCAAGGACATCACCGCCCGCAGTCGTGGCGGCTCAATGGGGCAACGCCTCAACGAGCTGCGCCAGTACGCGGTCGGCTGGTTCCATTACTTCAAAATAGGCCTAGCCTATGCTGAAGCTCTCCGTCTGGACCAATGGATGCGCCGAAGGGTGCGCCTGTGCTTCTGGAAGAACTGGAAGTGGGCCCGAACGCGTAGGTGCCGACTCATCGCGCTCGGGGTTGATCCCGAGCGGGTGAAACTCGCCTCGCGCTCACGCAAAGGCCTCTGGCGCTTGTCCCGAAACTCACTGGTCTGCCAGGCCCTCAACGACCAACACCTCAAAAACCAAGGCGTCCCGTCTCTGCGGGACCTCTGGGTCGTCTTCAAATACGGCGAGAAGGCCAAAACCTAATCGCCGGTCACTGTCTCTTCGGAACCGCCGTGATACGGACCCGTATGTCCGGTGGTGTGAGAGCGGGGGAGTCAAGGCCCCTCGCTACTCGATTCGCATTCCATTATTCACCTGTCGTCATCCAAAATATTACTAAGGTCATTAAAATTCCTTATTCTGTCCTCAGCTGCATTTATTGCAGACAAACTACTGTCGGAATCTCTTGCTTTCTCATAAAGTCTCCTAGCTTTTGTAAGATCCTTTTCAAAGCCAATTCCCAAAATCAGCATATCGGCCATGTCGATCATGCAGCTACCTTCTCCCAGCTCAATTCCTTTGTTATGCCAATCGATACAATCTTTTAAACAATCAGGACGGGAGCCGCTTTCATAATAATAGTATCGAGCAATATGCAATATCGCCGATGTATTATTACGTGCCGCCGCATCTTTGAGTAAACTGAGGCCCTTTTCTTGATCCTTATCAATCACCTTCTGATTCAAAATCTCTTCAGAATACCCTGCATTTCCCATGCCGCCATTCATGTAAAACCAACCCAAAGTGTAGATGGCATCAACATGACCGAGTGACGCTGACCGTTCAATATAGTCAAAGGCAAGCGAACGGTCGAAGTATCCAGCTAAGCCATCCTGTAAAATAACTCCAGCTTCGTATAGACAAATGGGATCATTGACTGCAATTCCCTGTTCAAAAACTCTAAGTGCTTTTGCTGGGTTCATTTTTACTAGGAACCCTCCGTATCGCAGTTTCATGCCTTTTTTGATTAACTTCGAAATATCAGTCATTCGTTGATTCTGCTAACGCTAAGAGTAGGTGTAATGGCGCTTAGTTAAGGTCTTGTTTCGGTAATTTTAAGGCCTGTCAAAACCTGTGATGGCGGGATTAAAAGCGTTGGCAAGTGCCGAGGCAAGCGCAGGTTGTTGTGATGTCTTTGCACACACCATTTTTTCCTGCTTTAGTTGGTCTGACTGGCGGTCGTCGTGGTGGTTTGTCCAACGTCCAGCGTGAGTGGGATGCGGGGCAGTGGCAGTCGCTTTATGAACTGCTTTTTCCGGCGAGCAGGCTCAGGCGCAGTGGTGAGCGTCAGCGTCTTTTTCCGACGAGCACGGCGTTCTATTCCTTGCTGCATCAGGGCTTGCATCCGGACAGTGCGGTGCGCGAGGCGCTTCAGTTTATTCAGGCCGACTGTTATGAGCGCCGCGCTTCGATGCCCGGCGCAGGAACCGGTGGTCTTTGTCAGGCGCAGCGTCGGGTGCCGCTGAGCTTGCTGGATGCGCAGCACCGGCGAACGGTGGAGCGACTCGACGCGACGATGGAGCCGGTTGTTGGCTTTGGCGCGCGGCACATCAAGCTGATCGATGGCACGGGGTTGAGCTGCGATGACACGGCTGCGAACCGCCACTACTTTCCACCGGCGGTTCAGTGCCGCAAGGGCTGTGGGTTCCCGCTGATGCAGCTGGTGGGGCTGTTTAGTTTGAACCACGGTGGCCTGCTCAAAACGGCGGTCACCGAGATGCCTGAAAGCGAGATTGTGGTTTTTAACGCCGAGATCGCCAGTGCGTTGGAGCCGGGCGACATCCTGGTTGGCGACACGGCTTACTACGCGTTTTGGAACGTGCACGAGCTGCGTCAACGCCAAGTTGACGCGGTTCTGGCCATGCCCGCCGACGCCGCACGGGGAGCCCGCACCGTGGCTTATCACGGCTGTGCGCAAGATCGCCTGGTCGAGCTGCATTTGCCCAACCGGCACCGCAAGCACCTGACTAAACTGTTCGTGGCCAGCCTGCCCAAACGCCAGTTTCTGCGCGTGATCGAGACCCGTCGCCTCGACGAGCAGGGCCGCCCCAAAGCGCTGTTTATCGCCACCACGCTGACCGATCCCCAGCGCTATCTGACCGAGAAAATCCTCGAACTTTACTTCCGCCGCTGGCAAGTCGAAGTCAACTTCCGCGACCTCAAGCGCACGCTCAACTTCCGGCACGTGCGCGCGCGTTCGCCCGAGATGGTCGAGCGTCGTTTGCGCGCGGCATGGATCGCCTACAACGTGGTGCGCATCGTCATGCTTGAAGCCGCCAAAGGCCACCTCGTTGCCCTGGAATCAGTCAGCTTCAAGGGCGCGCTCAAAGGGATCAAGGCCTACGCTCCGTTGATCCATCGACACCGGCGCTGCCGTTCCCGCGCCCGCGCAGCCTTCCACCAAATGCTCGAAGGCATTGCCCGGGACAAAGTCCCCCGCAGACCCAAACGTACCGAGCCCAGACGCGTCAAACTCAGAGACCGCAACTACCTCTACCTCACCAGACCAAGGCACATCGAAAAAACAATCATTGAACACCAAAAAGCCCGAATGAAACAACAGACGAAAAACACCCTTAACTAAGCGCCATTAAAGAGTAGGTGCGATGTGAATCGTCACCTACCTCGGTTTGTTCGATTTGTCGAAGTGATGTTTGGCTCAATGAAGACTGTGTCTATGTCATTAAAATATATCTGAACTGTCTGGTTTTCCTCCAATAGAAATAGCCCTGTGTCAGGAGGTGTTCTCAATGCTACAACATCCTCCTCTTGTCTCAGCTTGATTTTGTCTTCGTTGAAGTTGCCTTTTATGGTTTCTAAATTTCCAAACTCGCAGTATTTAATGTATCCATAGGGAGCCGTATTCGCTATGGAAAATGAATCTCTGATCGAGATAAGTCCTTGGCTGTATGCCTGAACGACAGTCGCATGCACGATATTATCTGATTCGTTTGATTTTTTCCTAGCTTGATCAGCACTGATAACTTCGGCCTTTATGACCTCTCGGTAACTACGATCTATGTTATTGCAACCGGTTAGAGCGATGACGGTGGCAAATAGTGCTAGAATAGAGTTTCTCATCGAACTATTAGTTATGCGACATAAATATGTCGCATAAGTGGATGGCGTAAAGGGTTGATGGTGGCTGTTGAGCCCCTGTTTTTGAGGGGGAATCGCACACGCCGTTGAAATATGTATACTTGCTAAAGGGGACGATTTGTCCCCTATTACTTATTCGACATGTATGATTGGGTGACATCGTGTTTGCAGGATAAGCAAGGGCTGTCTGACGGGCAGCGCGAGGCGTGGTTGATTACACTACGATGCTATTTCGGTTTTTGTGCCAAACGTCAATTGGCGAATCCGCTGGACAGTGAAGCGGGTAAGGTATTTTGGCGTGAGGCTGTACTGTCGCGGCAACTGTCGGCGGATCGGAAGGAGCAGTGTGGGCAGGCGCTGCGGTGGTTGTTTGAAGAGCTGGCGGCGCAGGATGCTGCGGGCGCGAAGATGCGATCGGCGATGCGCCTGCGTCATCTGGCCTTCCGCACCGAGAAGGCTTACATGGGTTGGTTGCGGCGGTTTATGGCGTTCATCCATCCAGCGGATGCCTTGACGGCATCGCCGCGGGAAGTGGTGCGTTTTTTGAGCTAGCTAGCGGAAGAGCGCGAACTGGCACCGAGTGCGCAGGATCAGGCATTTATCCATCTGAAACAACACAGGCGGTACGCCTGTGCTACGCAGTGACGCCACCCCAAATGTGCCGATGCATCGCCGAGAATTCGCCAATTCCTGCCCGAGGATCTAACAGTTCCTGCCCGAGGAACTGGCAATTCCTAACCGAGGAACTGGCGCGGAGCTGGGTAAAAGCACGTGCAGGCAGGCAAAAAAGGCATGGTCGGCACTGATTGCCAGCCATTTGCGAATTTCCGTTGCCAGCGGAAGCTCTGCTTTAATGATGCCAGTGAACATGACCACTCCCCACGCCAATTGGACCGCTATCGCCGCGACGGCTGAAAACCGCGTTATCGGCAACGGCAACGCCATCCCCTGGCGTTTGTCCGAGGACTTCAAGTTTTTCAAGCGCACCACCATGGGGCACGTGCTCGTGATGGGCCGCAAGACCTGGGACTCGATTGGGCGCCCCCTACCCGGCCGCGAAACCATCGTGGTTTCCCGCAACGCCTCGCCTGA
The DNA here is from genome assembly GCA_031296935.1 of Cerasicoccus maritimus. GTDB lineage: Bacteria > Verrucomicrobiota > Verrucomicrobiia > Opitutales > Cerasicoccaceae > Cerasicoccus > Cerasicoccus maritimus. The sequence goes on along the minus strand of JAVDPD010000022.1, from coordinate 35,544 downwards.
CGACGTGCCCGGCGCCACGCTTTTGCGCTCCCTCGAGGCCGTGGAGAAATTCGATGCCGCCGACCGCAAAATCTTCATCGCGGGCGGCGCGGAAATCTACCGTCAAACCCTGCCGTTGTGCAGCGAAGTCTTGCTGACGCGTGTTTATGGATCGCCCGAGGGTGACGCGTTCATGCCGGAGTTTGAAGACCTCTTCGAGCCCGTCGAAACGCTGCTTGAGTTCCCGGAGTTTGAGACGATTCGCTACACGAGGTTAAAGTAAAAAGTTTAAAGGCAAAAGCTAGCGCACCACAAAAAAGCCCCCGGCAACTTGGACTGCCGAGGGCTTCATCAAAATCGTTAAACAAGGCCTAGAAGTCGCCTTCCTTGGTTTCCATCGGCACCTTGTTGCTGGTGCGCAGCATGTAAACGGGCTCCTTGTTTTTGATCCAAATCTTCTGCTCTTTGGCGATGCGGGCGGGCACGTGTTCGCAAACTTCGGCGATGGTTTTCACCGGCATACGACGACCCTTCTTGCTGAGGTTGTGCTCGTAGGCGCAACGGAACAGGCGCTCCTCGGCCACGTAAACAGAGTCTTCTTCCGGGATCTGCAACACCCAGCCAACGAGATCGAGGCCCTCGAGCTTGCCTTCGGGGTCGGACACCATCATCACGAACTGCTTCTTGACGGGCGGCGGCTTCTCGTCTTCGTCTTCCTGCGCCTTGAGCTCAAGATTGATCTCCTCGATAATCTGGGCTACCGTACGCACATCGAGGCCGGTGCGCGTCATCACCATCTTCACTAAATCTACATCGACTTTCGCCATAGCCCGCTAAGCTCACGCACAGCCGCGCCGCTGGCCAGTCAATTTTCACTTTGGGCCGAAATTTGGTCGGCCGAGGCTTAAAATGGGGGTCGCCTCATGCCTTGGCTGGGTGGTCCATTCGGGTGCCCGCCTCCACCGTGTGGCGACATGCCCTGGTTGAACTTGCCGAAGCTGTCGTCCGGCTCGCCGAGGAAATAGCGTGGTGCAAAGGGGAACTCCTCCGTGAGGTAATATTGGTAAATGCCGTCCGGGTATTCGGCCGTGGGGCCGAATTTGCCGTTGAGCCAATCCAAGTCGCCGGACTTCGCAATGTATTCGTAGTCACGCGTGTATGCGCCGTCGGGCTTGCCGCCGGGACCGCCCTCGCGCTGGCCCTCTTTCAGACGCCAACTGGACTTCATGCCCTCCAAATAATAAATAGGATAACCGTCGGCCGCCCACCCCACCAGCAGCGGATAGTCCTTGCCCGCAGCAGGATCCTTTTTCTGCAGCTCTTTGACGAGCCCCCACGGAATGCCGTGGTAGTGATACATGCCGCTGGGCTGCACGTGCGCATTGTTCTGATCAACGCCCAAGCGGTCGGGCTCGGACTTCAAAATCGCCTCCTCGCGCCAGCTGCGGTCGTTGCGCCATGCCTCGCCGGTATTGGGATCGAAGGGTACCCCATTGACCGCCACGCCGAACAAGTAGCCATCGTAGGGACGCGCCCGCGCAGCACGCTTGGGCTTGAGCGGCACTTTGAAATTCAAATTCTGCGCGCTCATTCGATTGGGGTTTTTACGGTTGGGGAATTGGCCAACGTCGTGCGTCGGCTGATCCTTCGACGCGATGATCAAGTAATCGCCGGTTTGCGTAATCGACACTTCGCCCAAGGCAGGCGCCTCGGCAATGGAAGCATCTAAGTCAGTTCCGGATTCGTGAGCGTGGTCATCGTGCGCCAACAGCCAGGCGCAAGATGCAAGGTAGAGAGTAGCTAGAGTTTTTAAATTCATCTCAAAAACACCTAACCCCCACCACGAACTATTGTTTCATTAGTGAACCACTTTTCATCGAAGCATGCAGCTGGGTTGCGCTGTCCTCAGCCGTTGGTAGGCGATCAGGGAAGTCCAGCGTGTAATGCAGTCCGCGGGACTCCTTGCGCTGCAACGCGCAGTCGATAATCAGCTCGGCTACCTGGATCAGGTTGCGCAATTCGAGCAACGACATGTCGACTTTGAAATTCCAATAATACTCGGTAATTTCCTGCTGAAGATTTGCCACACGGGTCTTGGCGCGGCGCAGGCGCTTCGTGGTGCGCACAATGCCCACGTAGTCCCACATCGTGCGCTTGAGCTCGTCCAAATTGTGAGACAGCACCACGCGCTCGTCCGGGTCGCGCATGTCGCCATCGAGCCAGTCGGGAAGCTTGTGCGCGGTGGCCTTTTGCTTGTCCAAAAGATCAAGCGTCGTCTGCACGCCGTCGCGGGCGAGCACACAGGCTTCGAGCAAAGAGTTGCTCGCCAGGCGGTTGGCGCCATGCAGGCCGGTGCAAGCCACTTCGCCACAGGCCAGGAGGCCTTCGATGCTGGTGCGGGCCTGCAGGTCGGTCTTCACGCCGCCACACAGGTAATGGCAGGCCGGCACGACGGGGATCTTGTCCTTCGCCATGTTCACGCCCTGCTTGAGCAGCTCATCGAAAATATGCGGAAAACGGTGGCGCAGGCTTTCCTCGGACTGATCCGTGATGTCGAGCCAGAGGTGCTGGGCACCGCTCTTTTTCATCTCGCTGTCGATTGCGCGGGCCACGATGTCGCGCGGCGCCAGATCTTTGCGCTCATCATAGCGGCTCATGAACGCCTCGCCCTGCAAATTACGCAAAATCGCGCCCTCCCCGCGGACCGCTTCAGAGATCAGGAAGCGCTCATTGGTGTAGGTGAAAAGCGAAGTCGGGTGGAACTGGATAAACTCCATATTCCGCACTTCGGCGCCAGCGCGGTAAGCCATCGCAATACCGTCTCCAGTAGCGATGTCCGGATTCGTCGAGTATTGGTAAACCTGCCCCACGCCGCCGGTGGCCAGCATGACCACGCGCGCGCCAAAGGTTTCGACTTCGCCGTTTTGCGAATCGAGCACGTAGAGGCCGACCACTCGGTTCGCCGTGGGCCCCATCGACATGCCTTTGCGGCGGAGCTTTTCAAAAGTAATGAGATCGATCGCCATGTGGTGCTCGAGCACCTCGATGTTTTCACAGGCAGCCACTGCGTCCAAGAGCGCGGCCTCAATAGCGGCACCGGTCAGGTCCTTAACGTGCAAAATGCGGCGCTTGCTGTGCCCGCCCTCGCGGTGCAGCGACACGCGGCCATCGTCCAAATGCGTGAAGTCCACCCCCAGCTCGATCAGCTCCTGAATACGGGACGGGGCGTCACTGATGATGGCCCGCACGACGTCTTCATTGCACAAACCGTCGCCTGCGGTGAGCGTGTCTTTGACGTGCAATTCGAAGTCATCCGTTTGCGAAGTTACGCTAGCGATGCCACCTTGTGCGTAGTTGGTGCTGGATTCGGCACGGTTCTTTTTCGTGATGATCGCGACCCGGTGGCCCTTTCGACCAATGCCCAAAGCATAACTCAGCCCGGCAATGCCGGAGCCGACAACAATGACGTCAAATGTCTTCAAAAGTTATCGAAACGGTTTATTTTCAACGAGTAAAGGACTCTAAACTGAGGAATTAGCTAAGAAAATCAACGTATTTAATAAATTTCGTGAAAGGATGGAATAAATTCCCCGACTACATGTCATAACTAACACAAATACCATGAAAGACTTGCTTCTCATATTTGCCTTCATCGCCGTAGCGTCGGCGCTCTACCTGAATACCAGCGGCAACTGCGCCTTTAGCGGCACCACCGCAACCGCCCAAGCTGCCGCGGGAGATTCTGCAACCACCGTATCCATGGACGCTCAGCCCAACGTGCCTGCTGGCTGGGTAACCGACTATCAAGGCGCACTCGCCAAAGCAAAAAAGGAAGGCAAGGCCGTCCTGATCGACTTCACCGGCTCTGACTGGTGTGGCTGGTGCATCAAACTCGACAAGGAAGTTTTTGACCAAGCGGCATTTGAAGAATACGCCGAGAAAAACCTCGTCCGCGTTTACCTCGATTTCCCGAATAATAAGCCACAAACCGAGGCCCTCTCGAAGCAAAACGAGGAACTTGCCAAGAAATACGGGGTCCAAGGATTCCCTACGATCATGGTATTGGATTCCGACGGTCAATCGCTGGCCAAGATCGGCTACCAGCGCGGTGGCGCGGAAAAATATGTCGAAACACTCAAGGGCATCATTGATGGCACGGAGAAATCCTAATAAATTTCAGTCAGTATAAAGAGTAAAAGTTAGCAGCAGCATAGAGAGTGTCGGTTCGAAGCGAGCCGGCGCTCTTTTTTATGCCGGCTTAGTTCTACTTAGTTAGAAAGAATAGATCGCCACAAAAAGGCGCAAAAGAGCGCAAGACCAGTAGGCAGCGCAGCAAGTATTTGTGTTTTTTTGAGCCTTTTTGCGGCCATTTCCACCTCATGAACCTTCCTGATTCGGTCTAAATGAATTTAACGAAGTAGTCTTAGGCCAAGCTGGACTGATATGCTGCCAACAGCTGGTCTGCGGTCAGGTCCTGCAGGCCCTCGGGCGATTCTTGCCCAAACACCACGCGGTGCTCATCGCCGGGCGGCAACCACTCAACTTTACCCTCGTAGTCGCGAAACCAGGAAACCGTCGCCGTGTTCATCATCAGCGCCAGATGCAGCGCACCGGAATCTCCGCCAAAGTGACGCTTCGCGCGGCCAATCACCTCGGCCAATTCCAGCAGCGTCAACTCTCCGGCAAACACCTTCCAGGGCTGTTCGGACAAGCGGCTGAGCAACTCCGCAACCTTGCCCTTTTCGCGGTCGTTGGGGGCACAGGAAATAACGACCTTCGGGCCGTCATTGTCGGCAATCAGCGCGGCGACTAGCTTGGCAAGCTCGTCCATCGGAAGCTCTTTTAAATCCTGCGTCGTGCACGGGCTGATGTGAATGTAGTCGTGCCCGCCGTCGAGTTTGACATCCACCGCGGCTTTCACGTCAGCGGGGATTTCCACCGCGTAGCCGGCATCTTCACTCACGGGCAAACCAGCGGCCTTCAGGCAATCCAGTCGCTGGATAAACACCGGGCGCCCGCCCTGCCCCACGTCCACCGTGTGCGTGAAGCAGTATTTCCAGAACGCCGCTGGCTTCGGCGGCACGCGGCCCAATCGCCATTTCGCGCCACTCGTGCCAGTCAAAATACTGGAGCGATCCGAGCCGTTGAGGTTAATCACCGCGTCGTAGCCGCTGGTGCGGAGCCTTTTCACGCGGCCGAAATCCTCGTACCACTTCGGACCCTTGGGGAAACGCGGGTAGCCCAGAATCACGTCGATGCCCGGCACAACTTCGAGGATTTTCTTCGCCTTTTCCTCGGCCATCACGTGCAGCTCGGCCTTCGGCCAAGCGCGGCGGATCTCATGCAAAGCAGGAATCAAATGCACCGTGTCGCCCAGAAAGCCCAAATCGAGCACCAACAGGCGGCTCACATCGCGTGCTTGATCATAGAAGCTTCGGCCTTGCTCGTTCATTGCGTAATCGTTTTGGTGGAATGCTTTACCGGCGAACTGACGCCTAAAAATAGAATACTCCCAACCGTGCGACGCGAAAAAATCCTGGCAATCAAATTCAAGTTTCTCGGCGATGTGGCCATCATGGTCCCAGCGCTGAGAATGCTGCGCCAGCACCTGCCCGAAGCCGAAATACACGTCCTTGTGGCCGCCGAAGCCGCCACCGTGCTGGAGCGCCTGGACTGGATTGACAAAGTGTGGAGCCTTAAACGCCACCGCGGCAAACTGCGCCTCCGCGACAGTCTGCCGCTGATTCGCCAACTGCGCGCCGAGAACTTTGACCGCAGCGTGGACTTCGTGGGCAACGACCGCGGCGCCGTACTTTCCCGCATGATTGGCGCACGCGAACGCCTAGGCGTGCTCGCGCCCAAGGGCTTCAAAGGCAGGACTAAATGCTACACGCAAAGCTTGGAGCAGCTCGACACCACCCGCCACGAATGCGTGCGCGATGCCTACGTGCTGTCCGGTTGGGGCGTCCCCTTTGACCGCGAAGCACTGCGCTTGGAACTCGTCCCCAATCCTGATTTCGCTGCCGAGGCCGCTAAAATTCTCCCCGAACCCTGTCTCATTTGCCACCTGTCTACCAGCCAACCCAAGAAGGAATGGCCCATCGGAAACTGGGTGGAGCTCTACGGGCTGATGACGCAAGCCGGGCACAAAGTGGTCTTCACCGCTGGCCACACTGACCGCGAACAAGCCTTGCTAACCGAGCTCAAAGCCGCGCTACCAGAAGCAAACTGCCTGCCGGTTTTTAGCTCGCTGGAGTTATTCATTGCGACGATGGCGCGCGCCACGATGTTGATCTCGCCCGACACCGCGCCCCTGCATTTGGCGGCCGGACTCTGCGTGCCGACCGTTGGCTTCTTCGGCCCCACTGCTTCTTCCTGCTGGGCGCCGATTGGCCCGAAGAACCGCAGCATCCAAGGCGAAGCCTGTCCCTGCAGCGGGCACCTGCATGTTTGCAAAGAAAGCGTGCCCTGCATCAACACGGTGACTCCGGCGCGGGTTGCCGCCGAGGCGAAATCTCTCGCCGCAGCAATCGCGCGCTAAGCTAACCAGCAAACGCGGCCAGCGCCTGCTGAAAGTATTCCAGCGAATGAAGCTGCGCGTATTCTTCGTAGCCAGGGTCCGTAAGCGTGGCGCGGCCAGCCTCGATGTTCGACAGCTGCTTCAGCAAATCATCGCGACTCCCTAGCTGCGCGAGTAAACCCAAGCGATGCGTGCGAATGCGCTCGGCAAGCAGATCAAAGTCCGTGCCGATCACCGGGCGCTGCGCCGCGGCCGCGCGAGCAATGACGTTGGACGAGCCACGGTGCTCCTGATAAAGCAGCGAAACCCAGTCCGCCGCCGCGAAATAAACTGGCGTCATTTTCTCGGCAATGCGCTCATTCCACACGTAAGCGCGGCCTTGCTTCTTCAGCTCTTCGAGTGGCGCTTGGATTATGGGATCGTCTTCTAGTTTCCCCGCCACCAAGAGCTTGAATTTCGAGTCCGGCGGGAGCTGCTGAAATGCGTCAGACAACAGCGCCAAGCCCTTCCGTTTATTGCCCACTCCAAAGTGTAGCAGGTAGATTGCATCGGAGTCCAAGCCCAGCTTTTCACGCGCCGTTGCTTGATCCGGAGCCTTGGCTACTTCCGCCGCCGGGTCCGCCAAGGCATGATGCCGAATCGCTGGAAACTTTTCCTCGGCCAGCGCTGGCAAGCGTTCGTCCAAATAAAAGAAATCCGTGAAGCAGCCGGATTGATAAAGGTTACCAAAGCCACGCCTTTTCAAGAAAGCCGAGACTCCTGACTGCTGATCGAAGAGGTAGTTTGGCCGCAGGAAAATGCCACCGACTTTGCCTTTCAGCTCGGCTGGCAATTGCTTACCCCACGCGCAGGCGCGCAACAGGCTCGACATGTAGGAATCCATGCAGCAAAGGAACAGTCGCTCGCAATTGCTTGCCGCCATCACCGATGCCAGAGCGTGAAACGCAGCCAATGGCTTCTTCGGTTTGAAGGAGACGTCGATGTGCCATTCGATGCCCGCCGCCACCCCTGCTTCTTCCAGAAAAGTCCGCGTCGCCTCCTGCGTCGTGGCGATGGCGATGCGATGCCCCTCTCCGTGAAACGCATCACTGATGTATTTCAGGAAATACAGGTGATGCCCTTTGATCTCCGGTTCGTACAGCAGAATCTTCATGGCTACTCCTGCTCGCCGCGGTGCAGCGACTCGGCCCGCAATTGGTCGAACTTAGCCTTCACTTCGGGCGTCGTCTCGTATTCGTAGATCCGGCTGTGGCGCACGAAAGAGCTAAACGAGTTCACGATCGCAATGTAGAACCCCGGAAAGCCATCCAGAAAACCGAGGCGCAAAAAATAGCCGCGAACAAAGCGCCAGAACGGCCGAAAGATAATGCCCAACACGCTGAACTTTTTGCCCTTGTCGATCTCCCGTTGCAGGAAGATGTCAGAGAAATAACTGATCTTCCCGATCTGCGACGTGAGCGTCGGCGTCGAGTAGTGATGCAGGTCATGCTTGAGCTTATAGACGCTCCCTTCGACGCGCATGCTGTCGTGCTCCCGGGAGCCCGCCCACTTGCCGGAACCGTTCTTAAAAAGACGCAGCGAGCGGTCGGGATACCAGTCGCCGTGGGTAATCCAGCGGCCGAGAAACCAGTTTTTACGCGGAAAACTAGCCCCGCTAAAATCCTTGGCCAATGTCTTCAGAAACGCGCGAATCTCATCCTGCAATGCGCCGGACAGCTCTTCGTCGCAATCGACGCACAGCACCCAATCCTTGGTCACGTGCTGCAGCGCGATGTTCTTTTGGTCGCGGTGGCCGTGCCAGGTTTCGTAGATCACGCGCGCGCCGTATTCTTCTTGCGCAATGGTGTCCGTGCCGTCGTCGCAATCATTGACCACGAGGATAATCTCGTCCGCCAAATCCTTCACACTATCCAGGCAGCGCCGAATGATGGCGGCCTCATTGTGCGCAATTATCGATACAGAAAGGCTGGGGAAAGTTTCACTCATTGTCTATCGACCGACCGGCTCGATGAATCTAGGAAGATAGAAGCCGAACTTGAAAATGAAAGCACTAATTCCTGCACACCAAGCGCTTCCCATCTGCCTCGACAGCATCGCTGCCATTACCTTTGACGCCGCGGGCACGCTGATCGAGCCCTACCCGTCCGTCGGCGAAGTCTATGCCGAAGAGCTCGCTCTGCTCGGCTATCCGCTGGATTCCAACCTGCTGGAAACACGCTTTCGCGCGAGCTTCAAGGCGCTGAAAACGAACCGCCCGGGCGCAGTCCTCGACCGCGTAAGCTGGCGCGAAATCGTCTCTGGCACGCTGGACGGACTCACACCAGCCGAGACCTTCGACTCGCAATTCGACGCGCTATGGAATTCATTCGCGCAGGCCAAACGCTGGCGCATCCTGCCCGGTGCCGAAGCCGCACTACAGAAATTACAAGCTCGCGGGCTGCGACTGTTCGTGCTTTCGAACAACGATGCGCGACTCCACGGCGTGATCGATGGCCTGGGCCTCGCAGGCTACTTTGAGCAAGTCTTCGTCTCGGAGCAGTTCGGCGTGGAAAAGCCGAACCCTGAGATTTTCCACCGCGTGCGTGAAGTCATCGGCGCACCGACGGATGCAATACTCCACGTTGGCGACAGCCCGGCGGAAGACATCGAAGGCGCGCTGAATGCTGGTTGGCGGGCGGCGCTGGTCGGACCGAAAGCGTCAGTCGCAGAGTTCCCGACAGCCATTATTCGCGCGGCGAACATTGAGGAATTATTCGCTGAATAATTTCCTTCAGAAAAATGCATTGAAGCGTGCAAGGTTTTGGCAAACATTACGTCTATAAGAAAAAGATCTTTTCTGACGTATGTTTCTCGCAGTTTACAAATGGTTCACCCGTAACTTCTTAACGTGCCACGACGCGGCGCGTTTAGCGTCCGAATCCTGTGAGCGCGAATTGACCACTGGCGAGAAGATCAAGCTGAAGATTCTTTGCGTCATGTGCCCTTACACGGCCCGCTACGACAAACAAGTTGAGCTGATGCACGACAAGCTGGGCGCCTGCTGTGACGATATTGGCGAGCAAGCGGTGTCCGACGGTATGTCCAACGATTGCAAGGAACGCCTCAAGGCGAAGTTAGCTGCCATCGAGTAAGCCCTAAACGAAATACTGCGCGGTCAACCTGACCAGCACGTGTAGGCAAACGCAGGTTGCGACGCCGGCCGCTAAATCATCCACCACTACTCCAAGACCGCCCGGCATGCTTTGGAGTTTTTTAATGCCGAAAGGCTTGAGGATATCGAAGAGCCGGAACAGCCCAAAGCCCGCGAGCAGGATGATCCACGCCCAGCCGCCGAAGGCCACGATTGCTGGTTGGAGCCCCAGGAAGCACACCGGCAACGCGACCACTTCATCGAGGATCACTTCGCCCGGGTCTTGTTTAAACATCCGCTTCTCCGCCTCACCGCAAAACGCGATCGCGAGGTAGATCCAGATCGCCAGCATCACGAGATACCAGAACGGATGCAGCGGGAAAAACATCACCGTGTAGAGCAAGACGCCCGCGACTGAGCCATTGGTGCCCGGTGCTTTGCCGAGGTAGCCCAGCTGGCCGAGCGTCGCAACGTTATTAATGACGGGGCTCGGCAACAAGCTCGTCCAGGGATGCCATTTATCCGGATTCATTTATTGTTCGGTCTTATCGCCGGCTGGCGGCGTCGAGAATAAATACCAGTATTTCGTCATGTAGGTTCCGCCGGATTGCAAAGTCAGCGCGGCGGCAACGACGAACAGCGCCATGCCGATCCAATAAAACGTGGAAACGAGCCCGCCGCTCATCCCGAAGTCCTGCGAGAGCGAAAGCGCCAGGAGAAGAATCGAGCAGGCCACGATTTGGAAGACCGTCTTGATCTTGCCGCCCTGCTCTGCCGCGAGGACCACGCCGCGACTCGCCGCCACGAGGCGCAAGCCGGTGATCAGGAATTCGCGGCCGATGATCACGAGCACCAGAAACAAGCTCCAGCGCGGCAAAAAGTCCGGATGCGCCACGAGGATCACAAACATACCGACCATCAGCACCTTGTCCGCCAGCGCGTCCATCAGTTTGCCGAAGTCAGTAATCATTTTAAAGCGCCGCGCCACGTAGCCATCGGCCCAGTCGGTGATTGCGGCGATAATAAAGAGCACCAGCGCCGACAGCACCGCGCCTTTAAAGTCAGCGAACAGCAGCGCCGCGATCACAAAGAGAAACGCGATGCGGGACAGGCTGAGCAGATTAGGAAGATTCAAAGTGTTAGGTCGGGTTGGAGTTTCGGGCTCTTAATGAAGCGCAAAATCTCACATTACGCAGCACCCCGCCGCGCCCAAGCCAAAAATCGCCCCTTCGCACGGAAACCGCGAACCGGCACTGAAGCTAATGTAATCTCGTAAATTAAACGTTGCTAGCAGGCCACTTAGGGCCAATCTCCCTAGGCCATGGGCAATTTATTGGCAGGCGCAGGCTGGTTTCTCTATCCTTTGGCTCTTTGTTCGATCCTGATGGTCTTCATTCTGGTGGAGCGCCTCGTCGCGCTACGCAGCTCGAAGATCCTCCCCAAGTCGATCGTCGACAGCTTCGTGAAGGGCGACGTGCTGGAGCTCGAGGGCGATCACGAGTCGACTGCGGGCCGCATTTTGTTCTTCTACCAGCTCAACCGGCCGGACCCCGAGGCGCTCAAGGCCTTTGCCTCGCTGGAAACCGCCCGCCTTGAGCGCGGCATGTTCATCCTCGACATCGTTGTCGGCGCCGCCCCGCTACTCGGCCTGCTCGGCACGGTCACCGGCCTCATCGACGTCTTCAGCGGCATCGACCCGTCCAGCGGTATGCCCGACCCGACTCAATTCATGCAAGGCATTGCGATGGCGCTGACCACCACCATGCTCGGCCTGTCCATCGCGATTCCCGCCCTCGTCGGTGCCAGTTATTTAAACCGCCGCGTCGACCTCCTCACCGCGCAGCTCTTTGTGGGCGTCGAGCGCATGGTGGATTTGGCCAAGGGCCAGAAAGGTTAAAGGGAAAAGATTAAAGGAAAAAGCGCCAGCAACGACGTGCATTCCTTTAGCCGATCCAATTCACCACTCTGAAACTTTAATCTTTTTCCTTTTTACTTTTTCCTCCTTCTCATGAAACGCCTCCGTCCACGCCGCAAAGCCGAGATCAACATCGTGCCGTTGATCGACGTGCTGATCGTGCTCATTTTCTTCTTCCTGATGACGATGCAGTTTCGCAACCTCAACGTGTTGAACATCACCCCGCCGAAGATGGAAACCGCGGGCAAGGCCGGAGAGGTCGACCAGCTCGTCGTGGGCATCACCCCCGAAGGCGAATACTTCCTGAACAACGAAAAGATTACCGAAGACGAAATCAAAGTCGCCTTCGCCGAGGCCGCTCAGCAGGAGCAAAAGCCGAACATCCTCGTCCAGGCCGATGAAGACGTGCCGCTCAAATACGTGACCTTCGTGATGGATGAATCCAACAAGGTCGAGCTGGGCAAAGTCCGGCTTCAGGCGCGCTAACCGAACGTCTATTCAGTCGGCACCCCTCCCTGTTTCGCCCCAACTCCAGACTGGTGTTGGGGTAACTCATGCCCGTGTGTTGCGTCGACACACCCACTGGTGTTGGTGGTTACGCCCGTGGACGTAGCCCATTTACGTCCGTGGACGTAGCATAGTTACGTCCCGGGACGTAGGCCCCTTACGTCCGTGGGCGTAAGGACCAACAACCGAGGCTACGTTACTGCAATACAGCAACTTATGCGTATCCAACAACCGGCTAGGTTCAGTCATGCATGACCATTATGGCTCAATCAGAAGCGCCAGCGTTTTCAGGCATAAAATTATCCATTGAGATAAAAACGTCTCCCTTTTTAGCGCTTGGCACAAAAATACCACCATTTTTAGCTTGAAAAGCAAAATATAGCTGCTTTTTTAGCTTTCAGTTGCATTTACTCATGGCCTCCAACGAAACCACACTCGATTTCTCCATTGTCCGCGACATGCGTAAGCGGGCGGGCATGACGTTGGAGGATGTTTCCAAGCTCTGTGGCATCACCATCGCCGGCCTGTCGAAGCTGGAGCGCAACCAGAACATGATCGAGCTCGACACCCTTTACCGCCTCGCGCGGGTGTTTGGGCTCTCCGCCACCGATCTGCTGAACCTCGCCGAATCCTGCTCGGCCACAAAGAAGGATCAGGATAGCTACACCAGCGGTCCGTTCGACTTCGACCGCGTCGACTTCAAGGGCATCCAGTGCTACCAGGCCACAGCGAAGGCCGGTTCGCAGCTGTCCAAGCCCGAAGCCCACGGCGACGACTTTGAAATCTGCTGGCTCAAGTCCGGCAAAATGCAGATCAACCTCCCCCGCGAAAAGCACCTGCTTGAGCCCGGCCAGGCGCTCAAGTTCGACGCCGCGTTGGAGCACACTTACGAAATCCTGGAAGACAGCGAAATCACTATCATCCACCTCAACAAGGCACACCGCTTTTAAGAATCGCCGCAAAGAAGCACAAAACACACAAAACTTCCCGTCTCCAATTTTGAGTTTTTTTGCGCCTCTTGGCGGCCAACCAAACCACATCCCCAACCTTACGAACTTACACACCTACGAACCCTACGAACTTTTAAATCCCTATGATCGACTTAAACTCCGCTCCCGAACTCAAGTCCCTCGAGCCGCAGCTCAATCAATTCTTCGACCTGGCCAAGACCAAGATCGCGGCCATCGACGCCGAATACGACGACGCCAAGGGCTCGCCCGTTTTCACCGTCGAAGGCAAATACACCACCCGCGGCTGGACCGAATGGACCGAGGGTTTCCGCTACGGCATCTCCGTGCTCCACTTTGACGCCACCGGCGACGAGGAAAGCCTCGCCTCCGGCCGCAAGCGCACCGTCTCGAAGATGGCCAACCACGTGAGCCACATCGGTGTACACGACCACGGCTTTAACAACTTGTCGACCTACGGCAACTTGCGCCGCCTCATGCTCGAAGGCCGCATCCCCGAGAACGAGTGGGAGCGCAATTTCTACGAGCTCGCGATCAAGGTCTCCGGCGCCGTGCAGGCTGCCCGCTGGACCAACCGTCAGGGCGGCGGCTTCATCCATTCTTTCAACGGACCGCACTCGCTCTTCGTCGATACGATCCGCAGCTGCCGCATTTTGATGGTCGCGCACCGCCTCGGCCACGTGCTCATGGGCGAAGGCGACAAGCCGATCAACCTGCTCGACCGCGCGCTACAGCACATCGAGTCCACCGCGAAGTATAGCGTGTTCTACGGCGAAGGCCGCGACAGCTACGACGAGCGCGGACGCACCACGCACGAAGCGATCTTCAACACCAAGGACGGCGCCTACCGCTGCCCGAATAGCCAGCAAGGCTACACCGGGTTCAGCACTTGGACCCGTGGTCAATCCTGGGCCATCGTTGGCTTCGCCGAAGAGCTCGAGCTGCTCAAGGAATTCTCCGACGAAGAGCTCGCCGAGTTCGGTGGCCGCGAAGCCATTGAAAGCATGATGCTGAAAGGTGCCACCGCGACAGCCGACCACTGCATCGAAAACACGCCCGTCTGCGGCATTCCTTACTGGGACACCGGTGCTCCAAAGCTCCACTTGCTCGGTGATTACATGGACCGCCCGGCCGATCCTTACAACGCCTACGAGCCCGTCGACAGCTCCGCCGCCGCGATCAGCGCGCAAGGCATGTTCCGCCTCGGCAAATACTTCGAAGCCAAGGGCGACACCGCCAACGCCGAGAAATACACCAAGGCCGGCATCAAGATGGCGTCCAGCCTCTTCAGCGAGCCTTACCTCTCGACCGACCCGAAGCACCACGGCCTCATCCTGCACTCCATTTACCACGAGCCCAACGGCTGGGACCACAAGCCCGAAGCCGGCAAGGCCGCCCGCGGCGAGTCCTCCATGTGGGGCGACTACCACGCCATGGAGCTGGCGGTTTACCTGCAGCGCCTGATTCAGAATAAGCCGTATTACACCTTCTGGGCCTAAGAAAATAACGGTTCGTAAGTGTGTCAGTGCGTAGGTGCATAAGTAAAACACCGAAACAACTTACACACTTGCACACCTACAGACTTACACACCTATGCTTCGCACCGGCCTCACTTCTATCACCTTCCGTCCATTGTCCGTCGATGAAATCATCGCACTCGTCAAAGAGTGCGGCATCGACGGCATTGAATGGGGCGGCGACGTTCACGCAAAGCCCGGCGAAATCGAAGTCGCCAAGGAAATCAAGGCAAAGTGCGACGCCGCCGGCATCGACTGCCAGTCCTACGGTTCTTACTACCGTTGCGATGAAGAAGCCGGCGCCTTCGATGACGACCTCGCCACCGCGCAAGCTCTCGGCTCCACGGTGATCCGCGTTTGGGCTGGTCGTAAAGGTTCGGATGTGGCCGACGCTGCCTACCGCGCCGAGGTGGCTGAGTCGCTGCGCAAAGCCGTCACCGCGGCAACCGCAGCGGGCATCACCATCGCGCTCGAATACCACGGCAACACCTTGACCGACACGCAGGCTTCCGCGCACCAGCTGCTCGCCGAAGTCGGCCTGCCCGAGCTCAAGCTCTACTGGCAGCCGCGCTCTGGCGGCACGCTGGAAGACGACTTGGTCCAGCTCAAGGCCGCCCTCCCCGTCATGTCGCATGTGCATTGCTTCCACTGGGGCCCCGGCGGTTGGAACGACAAGCTGCCGCTCGCCGACGGCATTGCCGCGTGGACCGAATACCTGAAGCTCATCAAGCAGGCCGAAGGCGACCGCTACATTATCACGGAATTCGTCGCTGGCGATACGCCCGACCAATTCCGGGCCGACGCCAAGGTCCTCAAGCAACTAATCGCAGATTCATAGCCACAAGAAAGCACAAAAGAACACAAAAACACCTAACTACATTTTGAGTTTTCTGTGCCTTTTCGTGACAAACAATTTTATACAATGGACAACCTCGACCGACTTGCCATCCACACGATGACCACCAAGCCCTGGGACCTCCCTACGGCTTGCGCCAAGTATTCCGCCGCCGGTGTGCCCGGCGTTGGCCTCTGGCGTCAATGGCTCGACGGCCGCCCACTGGCCGAGTCCAAGCAGATGCTCGACGACCACGGCCTCAAGGCGGTGTCGCTCGTCCGCAGCGGCTTTTACCCATATCTCAACGCCGCCGAAAAGCAGGCCTCGTACGATGACAACATCAAGGCGCTCGACGAAGCTGCCGCCGTTGGCGCCCCGCAAGTCGTGCTCGTTTGTGGCGCGAAGCCCGAGCTGAGCATCACCGAAAACCGCAAGCAGATCACCGAAGGCATCGGCTCGCTGATCGACCACGCGAGCAAGGTCGGCGTGAAGCTTTCCATCGAACCGCTCCACCCGATGTATGCCGACTGCCGTAGCGCCGTGAATACCATCGGCCAGTGCAACGACATGATCGACCAACTCGGCGACGAGTGGGTCGGCATCGCGGCCGACGTTTACCACATCTGGTGGGACCCGCAGCTCGAACAGGAAATCAAGCGCGCGGGCAAGCGCATCATCGGCTTCCACGTTTGCGACTGGATGACCCCCACCGCCGACATGCTCAACGACCGCGGCCTCATGGGCGAAGGTTGCATCGACAACCGCGGTATTCGCGAGCTCGTTGAAGCCACCGGGTTCGACGGCCCGATCGAAGTCGAAGTCTTCTCCACCCGCCACTGGGCAACTGACCAGGACGAGTATCTCAAAAAGATCATCAGCGCCTACAAGCAGCACGTTTAGGCAATTATCAATTTTCAACCATCGGTTATCAATTTTCAGTGAGCACAAATCACCCCTACGGAATCGATAACTGACCCCTGACAATCGACCACTGACAATTAACCAAATCCTTATGAAAACTCACCGTATCGGCATCATCATGAACGGCGTCACCGGACGCATGGGCACCAACCAGCATCTGCTTCGTTCCATCGACGCGATCATCAAGCAAGGCGGCGTTAAGGTCTCCCCGACCGAAGTCATCATGCCCGACCCGATCCTCGTTGGCCGCAACGAAGTGAAGCTAAAGGCCCTCATCGACCAGACCTCCGTCACGAAGTACACGACGAACCTCGACGAGGTCATGAACGATCCGGCATACCCGATCTACTTCGACGCTCAGAGCACGCTGCGCCGCTTCGACGCCGTCAAGCAGGCTGCCGCCGCCGGCAAGCACGTTTACTGCGAAAAGCCGACCGCCATCACCACCGAAGATGCTTACAAGCTCTACGAAATCTGCCGCGACGCCGGCGTGAAGAACGGTGTTGTCCAGGACAAGCTCTGGCTGCCGGGTCTCGTAAAGTTCCAGCGCCTCGTGGAAAACAATTTCTTTGGCGAAATCATGTCTGTCCGTGGCGAATTCGGCTACTGGGTATTCGAAGGTCACACCGTTCCGCCGCAGCGCCCGTCCTGGAACTACCGCAAGGAAGACGGCGGCGGCATGATCATCGACATGCTTTGCCACTGGCGCTACGTGATCGACAACCTTTTCGGTTCCGTCAAGAGCGTGTCCTGCCTCGCCGCAACACACATCCCCGAGCGCATTGACGAAGAAGGCAAGCCCTACAAGTGCACCGCCGACGACTCCGCCTACTCGACCTTCGAGCTCGAAAACGGCGTCATCTGCCACTTCAACTCCTCTTGGAATGTGCGCGTTCGCCGCGACGACCTGTTGACCATGCAAGTAGACGGCACCAAGGGCAGCGCCATCGTCGGCCTGCGCGACGTCTGGACCCAGCACTACGGCAACACGCCGCGCCCGGTTTGGAACCCCGACATCAAGCAGCCCATCGATTTCTTTGACGGCTGGCAGAAGGTTCCGGAACAGGAAACTTACGACAACGCTTTCAAGATTCAGTGGGAAATGTTCCTGCGCCACGTCGTGCTCGACGAGCCGTTCCGCTGGAACCTGCTCGAAGGCGCCAAGGGCGTGCAGCTCGCAGAATACGGCCTCAAGAGCAGCGAGGAACGTCGCTGGTTGGACCTCCCGGAACTGAAGGCGTAATAGAAATTGTCAATTGTCGGTTTTCAATTTTCAGTGGTCAGTTCATGAGCGATGCAAAGCAACAATGGGCTGACCAAATTGAAAACCGACTGATTGATTTCGGCGCTGATATTATCGGCTTCACTGAATCACTACCGAAGAGTTTCGCAGGCATTCATATCGGCAAGCAATTGCTCAGAGCAGGAACATCGCCAGCTCCGAACTTTGCCGAGGCACGCGGAGCGGAAAGCAGACAAGACTTCGTCCATAAGCTCAAGATAGTCATCAAGGAACTAAACGAGACCCAAGTCTGGCTCAAGATGCTAAGTCGAAGAAATATCGGCAACACATCAGCCACGAGCTCATTACTCAGCGAAGTCGGAGAACTCAGCCGAATCATCAATGCGTCAATAAAGACCGCAAAATCCAATCGATAATTGATAATTGAAATATGACTACTGAAAATTCTTCAAAGCCCGTCGCGCTAGTCACCGGCGGTTCGCGTGGAATCGGCTTCGGTTGCGCCGCCAAGCTTGCGGAACTCGGATTCAATGTCGCCATCAATGGGATGCGCGACGAGTCCGCCGTCAGCGAGCCGATCGAAAAGCTCAAGGCGCTCGGCGCTGAGGTGCTTTACTGCCAGGGCGACATCGGTTCGGCCGATGCCCGCGCTGCGATGCTCGGTAAGATCAAGGAACGCTTCGGCAAGCTCAACGTCCTCGTGAACAACGCGGGCGTCGCGCCAAAGGAGCGTAAGGACATCCTGGAAGCCACCGAAGAAAGTTTCGACTATGTCGTCGGCACCAACGTCAAGGGCCCTTACTTCCTCAGCCAGGCTGCGGCCAACTGGATGATCGAGCAAAAGGCCGCCAACGCGGACGAGTTCTTCACGATCATCAACGTGGGCTCAATCTCGGCAACCGTCGTTTCGACCAACCGCGGCGAGTACTGCGTATCGAAGGCTGGCATCGCCATGATGTCTCAGCTGTTTGCCGCGCGTCTCGGCGAGTATGACATTCCGGTTTACGAAATTCGCCCGGGCGTCATCAAGACCGACATGACTAGTGGCGTGACTGATAAGTATGATAAGCTGATCGGCGATGGCCTGTGTGTCACTAAGCGCTGGGGCTTCCCGGAAGACATCGGCAAAGCAGTGGGCTCGCTCGCCAAGGGCGACTTCCCCTACTCGACCGGTCAGGTGATTATGATTGACGGCGCCCTCACGATGCCGCGTCTGTAAATCAAACCCAATAGATATCATGGCAGACTTAGATCAATTCCCAGTCATCCCGGTTATCGTCATCGACAACGCTGACGACGCCGAGCCACTCGCCGAAGCGCTGATCGCTGGCGGCCTCAACATCATCGAGGTCACCTTCCGCACCGCCGCCGCCGCTGAAGCCATCGAGCGCATCGCCAAGCGTTTCCCTGAAATGCTGGTTGGAGCTGGCACGGTGGTTACGCCGGAGCAAGCCAAGCGCGCGATCGACGCTGGCAGTAAGTTCGGCTTGGCCCCGGGCACCGATCCCGAAACCATCGCCTACTTCAAGGAGCAAGGTGTGCCGTTCATTCCGGGCATCATGACGCCCACGGACATCCAGGCTGCTTACAAGGCTGGTTGCAAGCGCTTGAAGTTCTTCCCCGCTGGCGCAGCTGGCGGCCCGAAACTACTCAAGGCAATGACCGCCCCTTACGGCAACCTTGGCGTGAAGTTCTGCCCAACCGGCGGCGTGTCGCTCGACAACATGCTCGACTACCTGTCGATGAAGGAAGTCTTCGCCATCGGCGGCTCCTGGCTCGCAACGAAGGACCAGATAGCCAACAAGGACTGGTCCTCCATTACGCAGCAAGTCAAGGAAGCCCTCGCCAAAGCATCCGAAGCTTAAGCTTTTATTACCACTCAAACTAAAAAGCGCCCGGGCATGATGCCCGGGCGCTTTGCTTTACAAAGTTACTTTGCGGTAGAGAGTTTACGCAGTTGGCGCCGGCTCTTGAACGCCGTGCTTCGCGGCAAGGCGATCAGCCGCTTCGCCGCGACCAGTTTCACGCAAACGCTTCAGGTAGGCTACCGGGTCCGTCTTCGAGTGCAAGGAGCCACCTTCGCTGAGCACGGTATCCATCGGGTCGACGTCGTAGCGGGACTTCTCCATCATTTCCTGCTTCCACTTGGCGATCATCGCCTTGCCCTTCTCGGCAAGCTCAGGATTGGAATCTGCAAGGTTGTTTTGCTCGTGCGGATCATTGGCCAAATCGAACAACATCAAATCCGGGTAGTCATGCCAGGAGTCGTGATAGGTCTCGATGCAGATGTAGTCATCCCAACGTGCCGCACGCTGACAGCACCATGCAGCCTGAGAGGTGACCAAGTTGTCGCGATGCGCCTTGTTCGGCTCGCTCAGGTTCTGCGCAAAGCCTTGGCCGTCCCACACGTCGGGCACTTCCATGCCGGAAAGCTCCAGCGAGGTCGCGGCCATATCGAGTGAATACAAGAGGCGATCATCGGATTCGCCTGCGCGGTCATCCGTGACTCCCGGCCAGCGAACGATCATCGGAATGTTGCAAGTAAATTGGTCGGCGGTCTGATGGTCGCCATAGACGTTCAGCTCGCCGAGGTTCTCCCCGTGGTCCGCTGAGATGATAATGGCGGTGTTCTCATACAACCCCTGTTCCTTTAGCGACTCGATGATCTTGCCCACATAGTAGTCCGCGTAAGCCACGCCGCAGTCATAGCCATCGAACATGCGCTTGGCCTGCTCCATATCGTGGATGCTGTCAGGCTGACGCTCCTTCACCGCATCGCGACCGTCGAGCAGCCATTTGGGTGCGGGGACATAGTCGTTCACTTCTTGAGCGGAATGCGGTCCAGCTTGCTTCCAGTGCTCTTGGCGAACTTCCTCGGTATACCATTCAGGAATGGGTTCATCCTTGAATGGATTCTCGTAATCAAGCGGTGTGCGATAAGGCGTGTGCGGGTCCCATACATTGAGCCACATGAAAAACGGCTTATCGTCGCCACCTTTGCGCTCCAGCCAATCCGTAACCTGCGGTGCGATCACGTCGGCCGTTTCCTGGCCACCGCCGCCAGTATTGTGGATTTCCATGAAACCGGCATACCAATGCCAAGCGCCATGACGCTGCGCAAACGGGCTGAAGGCAACTGTATGGTAGCCATTGGACTGAAACTGCGAAGCCCAATTCGGCTGTGTCATGTTGCAGAAAAACTGACGATCCTCGCCCCAAATGAACGGCTGACAGGCAACACCGCCGTGATTGATGACGCCCGTGTGAATGCCAAAGCGACCTGTGGTCATCGCCGTACGACTGGGTAGGCAAGGCACGTCCGGCGCATAGCAGTTAGTAAAGCGAAGGCCTTCGGCCGCTAGGGCGTCGATGTTGGGAGTAGTCTTACGGTGGTAACCATAGCAGCCCATGTGATCAGGCCGCAACGAGTCGATATCGATATAGAGGATATTCATAGTGTCGGGTTGGATTTGAGGGTTTTTAAAATCTGAACTTTCTCGCGCTCAGCGCGTGGAGTTTGACGCTGAACGACCGCCAAAACGCCGAGTAATTGCTCCCCGTCTAAAATCGGCTTGGCAAAGCGACGAAAGCCATTCTCATTAAAATCATTGTCCAGCGCATAGCCTTGCGCTTTCGCTTCCTGAACACGCATCGACGCCACACGCGCTCCAATACGCTGACATCGCCCCTCGTGCCAGCACCAGTATTTAGGCACATTGCTGAACTCTTTTTGAAATGCAAAGAAAACGAGAGCTGTTGCATCGAGCTCGGTGAGATCACGCTCAAACCCGATCCGAGCCTTTATCGCCACCATGCCATCTTCCGGCTCAGCTCGATCAACAAGGATCAGTTGGTTGCCTTGAACCCGATAAAGTTCGGTGCAACATTCCGTCTCGGCTGCCCACTGCGGCAAGAGCGACCGGGTCGACTCCAAGGCCCCGCCAGTCGCACTATCGACCGAGCGCAGCACCTGTAGCGCTTCCCATCGCTTGCTTTCAAAATCCTGACGTACGGCACCGATCGACTCCAGCGCCTGTAAATATCGCCAAAGTGACGACTTGGGCCAGCCGGTTTTGCGTACCAACGTTTCCAGCGAGCTCTGGCCATCCCGAGCCAACAGAGCTAAGAGCTCTAACCCACGCGTCAGCGCAGGAGCAGCCTCGGTCTTAACAGTGTCTTTAACAAGCGATTCCATGTTTCATATATAGAATACTTATTTCATAAAAGAAATTTTGTTTTTTACGTCAACCTTAGAAATCACTGCAAAACTTTGACGAAAAGCACCCGCTTTTGCTTTGCCGTGATGAGTAGAATAAGACTAGCTTACCGTGCATGAGCCCCACCAAAATTGTGCAGCGGCTTCGCGATGTGCACTTATTCCGCGAGCTGAGTGACCCCGAACTTCAATCCTTGGCTCAGGCCTGCCAACTGCGTAGCGTCGAAGACAGTGAGCTCATCGTGGAACAAGGCGACGATGGAGACGAACTACACATCATACTTGAGGGGCAGTTCGAAGTTTTTCTCAGTCAGAAAACGCTTGGTTTCGAAAAGCAGATTGGCCAACTAAAGGAGGGAGATTACTTTGGCGAAATCGCGCTGATCTCCGGTAAAAAGCGCTCGGCTTCCGTTCGTGCGTCAACATCGGGTAAACTACTTTCACTCAGGCGTGGTGCATTTCTGGCCCAGTGCGAGCAGTCGCCCAAATTATCCCTCAAGCTTTGCCAGGCATTGGCCAACTATGTTCAGGAAGGCGCACGGCAACGATCCTCGGTGGCTTTCATCAAACTCGGAGACGCCCACCCTCCCAAGGAAACGCTCGAACTGATTCCACCGGAGGTTTCCAAGGCCTGCGATGCCATGTCCATCGAACATGAGGGAGAGCGGGTGACCATTGTCATGGTCGACCCGGACGATGCGCAGAAGCGCAATTTCCTCGAACAGGCGCTCCAGCCCCTCAAACCGGAATTTGCCGCAACAACCGCTGACGAGATGAAGAAGTTCGTCGACCGCATGCAAGTCCAACACGGCTTTCGCGCGAAGCCCCCTGCTGAAGTTGCGCTCGACTTCCGGGGTCCCGATGGGCAGGCAATCGACATCTCACATAACGAAGCAGCCAAAGTTCTGCGAGATGCTTTGCGTGAAGCCATCGCACTGAAGGCCAGCGATGTCCATTTCGAGCCCAAGCGCGGGCGACTGGATGTGCGCGCGCGCATCGATGGTCGCTTGCTACCTCTGCGAAACGACGTGCCCGTAAATTTGGTCCGTCAGGTCATTTCGATGATCAAAGTCTTAGGCAATCTCGACATCGCGGAGCGCCGTTTGCCACAGGACGGCAACTTTGTCATCCAAGCCGAAGATCTCGAAATCGACACCCGCCTATCCCTCATGCCCAGTCAGCATGGTGAGAAAGCCGTGATGCGCTTACTTGATCCACGCGCGCAGCTGCATTATTTAAACCAGATCATCACCAGTGAGCGAGTTCATGCCCTGGCCACGGAGCTCTTTACCCGCGCAGCAGGGCTAACGCTCGTCACGGGCCCGACAGGCTCCGGTAAGACGACGACGCTCTACGCTGGCCTACGCAGCATCTGGGAGGACAACCGACTACTCAATATTGTCAGCGCAGAAGACCCCATTGACCAGCGCCTCGACTTTGCGACACAAACCCAAATCCTGACGCAAGTTGGCCTGACATTTCCCACCGTCTTACGTGGCCTTTTGCGTCAAGACCCCGATGTGATTCTAATTGGCGAGATCCGCGATGAGCACTCGGCTTCCATCGCGTTGGAAGCGGCTATCACCGGGCACAATGTTCTCTCTTCTCTGCACACGAAGCATGCGGCAGAGGCTGTAGCACGGCTGCGTAAACTCGGAGCCGAACCCTATCTGATCGCCGCGGCGCTCAATGGCGTCATCGCCCAAAGGCTGCTGCCAAAACTCAATCCTGCTGCCGCCCAACCCGTTCCTATCGACGACAGCGAACTGACCCGCCTGATTAAAATTGGCGTGCTCGATGAACCGACCGACGCCTTGCGACGCGGCGTATCGATCAGCCCGGATCAGCCCGCAGAACGCGGTCGGGTTGGTTTGTTCGAGGCGTTGGCGGTCGACGACTCGGTACGCGACGCAATCGAATCCCTGGCCACCAGCCAAGAAATGGAATCCCGGCTCAATGCAACAAACTTTGTCGGCATGAAGCGTTACGCGCGCTACCTTCTGCTGGAGCAGCTCGTATCCCCCGCGGCAATTCTCGGCGTTTTCCCAGAATCACCGGAAGTTGGGGCTCTATAGGAAATAGAAAGCCAACGCCCCGATTGCTTTGAGGCGAAAATCGCCTAATGGCAGCAAAGATACTCCAACCATCCGAAATGGTGTTTTTTGCTTTAATCAAGCGTAAGACCCAGGCAATATTGATTCATGAGATCCCCCCTGATCGCCCTTGTCGTTGCCCTGATCATCACGCAAATTCTGTCCGCCAAAACGTCGACTTCCACACTTTATGGCAGTCACATGGTTTTCCAGCGTGACATGCCAATCCTGGTCTGGGGCTTTGATGACCCCGGCCAAGAAGTCGTGGTAAACTTCGCTGGCACAAGTGCGAAGACGGCGACCAACAGCGACGGAGAATGGCGCGTCGAGCTCCCGGCCCAATCAGCCAACGCCGAGGGGCAGAAGATGACCATCGAGGGCTCAAGCTCGCTGACACTCGACGATATTCTAATCGGTGAGCTTTGGGTGCTCTTTGGCCGCTCGAATGTAGGTTTCCCATTAGAGAAAACCGTGAATGGCAAGGCTGTTGCAGCCGAATCCGACCTTCCCTTAGTCAGGATCAATAGCCTATACGACAAGCCGTCTCTGGATCCCGCAAAAGATGTTCAAGCACGCGGCTGGAAAATCATGACACCCCAAGTTGCCGGCAAACAGTCAGCGGTAGGCTTCTATTTCACACGTGCACTTCAGCGTGAGACCGGGATTCCCGTCGGCTTAATCAAAAGTGGCTGGGGTGGCAGCCCGGGCTACATGTGGATCGAGCGCAGCATATACGAAAAGGCGTTTCCCCCCGGAACGAAGGAGAAAAATCTTGAGTGGTTGGCCGATTTTGAGGCCGAGAGCCACAGCTATCACAAGTCCGGCGAAGGAGCGCGTGAGTATTCTGACCAACGAAAAAACGAGCGCATCGGCGCACTCTACCACCCATTTGTGGAGCCTATCGTCGGCTTGCCCGTGAGCGGCATCATCTTTTACTGCAGCGGCACGAGCGCCGAGGAAACCGAGATTGTGGCCACAACCTATCGCAGCGCCTGGGGGCGGGATGACATGCCCTTCCTCTATGTGCAAATTCCACCCAATGGCGGCCCCAAGGATGCCAAACAACCCTGGGGCGACCCGAATTTCAATGGTGCCTTTGACGCGCTTGATCGGTCTGGCCGATTACAGAACTCCGCCATGATCGTTACCATCGACACCGGCGAAAAGTCAGGCAAAAAGGATATTCACCCGCCGATCAAGGAGCCAGTTGGCGAACGCCTCGCCCTGGCGGCGCGCGGACTGGCGTTGCACGAAGAGCTCGTATTCCGTGGCCCCCGCCTCAAGGATGCCCAATTCAGTGGCGGTCAATGCATCATTACATTTGCCGACGTAGGTAGTGGCCTAATGGCGAAAGACGGCGATTTGGAAGGTTTCGCAGTTTCCAGCGACGGTCGCACTTGGGAATGGGCAAAGTCCGCAGAGATCTCCGATGATCAAGTCATCATCGAAAGCGGAATAAGCGACCCCAGATATGTTCGCTACGGAGTCTTCGGGCACCCGACAGGCAACCTCTACAACAAAGAAGGGTTGCCAGCGTCCGTCTTCTCCACTGCGGTGTCCTACCCTGAATGATGCTGCAAATCTCCGCCAGAGTCACGATACCGGCCCATGAAATCCAATGGAACATGGTGCGCGCTCAGGGGCCCGGCGGTCAGCACGTCAACAAGACATCCACTGCGGCCCAGCTCTTCTTCTATGTAAAAGAGTCCTCACTGCCCGACTTCTATAAAGAGCGCTTACTCAGACACCGTGACCACCGGATGAACGAAGATGGCGCGATTGTGATTAAAGTCCAAGACACCCGTTCTCAGGAGACCAACAAAGCCATCGCATTGGAGCGGTTACGAGAAATTATCCTCGCGGCAACAAAAGTTCAGAAAAAGCGTCGCGCAACCAAGCCAACTCGCGGATCGCAGATCAGGCGAGTCGACAAAAAAAAGCAGCACGGCGAGAAGAAAGCACTGCGGCGCAAGCTCGACTAGGGTACTTCGATTAGTTTTCCAGACCAGTCGCTTCCTCAATATCCCAAAACCCCTGAGCAATGCCGTACCGCATCAATTCCGTGGTCGCATGGAGTTCCAGTTTTTTCATCACATTCCGGCGGTGCCACCGCACAGTTTTATCACTAAGAGTTACCAACTGACCTATTGTTCCGTCGTCCAACCCCTTAGAGAACATAGGCAACAACTCTAATTCCTTGTTGCTCAATATCTTGTGAAAAGCTAGGGGGTTTTTCCTAATTTCTTCTTTAACTTGGGCAAATGATTCAGAAAAATACGGCTCACCACGAGCGATAGCATCCATCGCTCGCATCACGGTATCTAATTCATCACTGAACTTATTCACATAACCATGCACCCCAGACTTCAACAACCTAAAGACCGTCACGCTGTCCAGTTTGGCGGATACAGCTAAAACTCTCAGCGAGGACTGCTCCTCAATTAAGGTTTCCGCCACAGAAATGCCATCTGGCTCAGGAATACGAATATCCAATAGCAAAATATCCGGTTTTGTCTCCCGACAGATATCCAGAGCCTCCTGCCCGCTACCAGCCTCTCCGACTACATTAAACTTCTCGCTACACATTTTCACGATCAACTGACGGAATAAACTCTGGTCCTCGACAACAATTACGTTCATGATATTTCTTATATTGTATTCTATCTGCAATACACAAGGAATTGCGCCCATTTTTTCTCGTAGCAGCAATGAATATTCATCCCCTAATGCCCCTTCATAACTTTTTACTACGCACGCTCATCCTGACTTTGTGTAGTGTTACTGGTTACTTATTCGCGGAAGAACCCGAAATCGAGCAACCAGACGAGCCGTTGTATGAGCTCGAGCCGGTATATCTCACTGGGTCACTGTTTATCCCACATGAAAGCGAGTTAATCAAGCCAATCACGATTCTTAGTGCTGAGGACATGCAACTGATGGGCATACAACGTCCAATTGAAGCGCTGCGCCTACAGCCGATGATCTTCGGGGCAATGAATACTGCGAACAACAACGACAGCAGTGGAGCCTCCTCGCCCAATATACACGGTGTTGGCACATTAAGAACCCTGAATTTGATCAATGGTCGTCGCGCGGGTGGAAACAGCGCCTTTTGGCTGGAACCAGGTGGTTTTGCCAACCTGAACTTAATTCCCCAGTCGGCAATCAACCGCATTGATATCCTTCAGCAAAGCGCCAGCACCACCTATGGCTCTGACGCAATCGCGGGCGCTATCAACGTAGACCTAATCCGTCGCTTCGAAGGCGTTGAGGTGGATGCACTGTATGGCGACACGACTGATGGCGGAGGTCAAACCCAGCAATATTCACTAAAGGCTGGCTTCAAGCTCGATGAAGACACCCATTTGACTGTCCTCGGTAGCTTCTATGATCAGCGCGCAGTCTGGGCGCGAGACCGTTCGCTTTCAGCCTCGACGGATTATAGCTCAAGAGGTGGCGTCAATCGAGGCAGTAGCACCTTCCCTGGGCGCGCCACGATTCAAGTCGGGGGAACCCCGCAAGTCAGTATTTTGGCGCCAGGTGTCCCATTTCCCACCAGCGCGGCGAGCTATGTACCCTATAATCACAACACCGACTCTTTCAATTACAACGCATATTCGGCGGACATACCAGCACAGGAAATCACCAACGCTTATGCCGCGATTGAGCACGATTTAACCGACTGGGTAACACTATATGGTGATGTCCTTTACGCTTACAACACATTCGAGAGTGTATACGCCCCTGCTCCTTGGAGCCCTACGCCCGGCACTTCGTTATTCAATGCAGTCGTCAATAGTCCCCATGCGCCCGTGCCCGCCGCCAGCATTAGCAGCGTCTCTTATCGGAGTTTTGAATTGGGCAACCTGACCAACGACATAGATCGCAATGCAGTCCGCACTGTAGGCGGTGCTCGCGGCTTGATCGATAACCGCTGGGAATGGGATACCGCAGCGCTATACACTCAAACATCCGCAGATGTCACCGTCAGTGGCATTGCCGACGCCAGATTGCTAATTCCTTATATCAACAGCGGACAATTCAACCCCTATGCACGTTCGACAACTGGCGTCAATGGCGGTATCGCATTCGACAATGCGACCGCTTTGCGCGCAGCCGCAACCACCGCCAAGAACAAGTACTTTGAAAACCTGTTTTCTTATGATGGAAAAGTGTCAGGAAGCCTATTTGAGCTGCCAGCTGGTGATTTGACTAGCGCTATCGGCGCCGAATATCGCTACGAGAGCATTGATGTGAATCCCGATTCACTCTGGGCAAGTTATCAGAACCTTGGCGCCACCGGGTTTACTCAGCCATTCAGTGGCAAACGTAACGTTTTTGCCATTTTCAACGAAACGCACGTTCCCATCATCTCCAAGCACCATAAAATCCTGGGGCTACAGCAAGTCGATTTAAACTTGGGGTTCCGCTACGAAGATTTCTCCGACCAAGGTGTAGACCCCAAAACGTCTCTCGACGCCAACAATCATTACAACAACTTCTCCTGGGATGCCGCAATCAGCATCAAACCTGTCGAACAGCTAACACTACTCGCCGGCTATAGCACCGGATTCCGTGCGCCTACTTTATTCGAATCCTATTCCAGTAGCGTGTTTGACTATCCCATTCTCGTGGACCCTACAGGCATCACGCCGCCAGGAACCGCGATCCCCACACTAATTCAAGGCAATCCCTACCTAGAACCAGAAGTATCCCAAAGCTGGAACGCTTCCGGCATCTGGAAGCCAGAGTTTGTCAATGGGCTAACTTTCCGAGTGGATTACTATTATGTCAACGTGGATAACGCCATCGCTAACGGCGCCCAGTTTACCCTCAATCAAAATTCGCCAACCGAAGTCATTCGCGATAGCTCTGGAAATATCCTGCTCGTCAATTCCCAGTTCTTCAATGCATCCCGCTTAACCACCCAAGGTATGGACTATACCATTGAATACTCGCATGATTTCACCGATGCGGTAACGGTCGTCACGACTCTCACTGCCAACCAAGTCCTTAGCTACGACGCCGTTGTTCCCGGCGTAGGCGAGTTGAACTTTTTAGGCAACTACATAGACAAACGCACGAATAACCTCAGCCCTGGTGCCATCCCCCGCTGGCGTGGCCTAGCCAGCGTATTTGCCTACGTTTACGATGCATCCTTGGGCGTAACCGTGCAATACATCGACTCATATAACGACGACCCTAATTTCACCGCAGGCAACCAACCTCGTCGTGTCAACGACTACACGACAGTAAACTTGGTTGCAAATTATGACTTCAAAGACAGTAGCAACATGCTACTGAGAAACCTAACCTTGACGGTGGGCGTGGACAATGTCTTCGATACCAGCCCGCCATTTGCAGCCGGTGCCTATGCCGATGGCTATGACACCTCGCTTTACACAATCCGTAATCGCTTTGTCTTTGGATCAGTCAGCAAAAAGTTTTAGTAGGCACCCAAATGAAGCAGTACGCCGATTCAAGGGGCAAGCTCAAGCGACCATGCCGCATTTACGTGGCTGATCATCAGGCGTAGCAGCCTGTCGGAATTGATCGCACTGCTCGAATGAAGTTGATTTGTGGTTCAGAAAACGATGCGACTACTGGCTGTAGCCTTTCCAAAACGAGAAAAGATATATCAATCTCCATTCATTGAAGCGGGGTTGAAGCTGGATGGTTCGGTGTGAAACTTAATCTCTAGCTTCTTTGCACTACATTTCGCCGTATTCGACGACGAATCATTTTTAAGGCTTTGTCCACTCTTGCGCAATCGGGGCGATGAAATAAGAGTGATGGGCGTCATGGGCTCAGAACACAAACACCAGCACAGTTCCAAGGAACACGAAGGCCACGATCACGCCGACCACGGCGAACATTCCTGCTGCGGCGGACACAACCACGACGCACCCCCTAAAGAATCAAAAGATTCCTGCTGCCACGAAAAGCCTAAGGAGAAATCCGACTGCTGCCATCAGGAGCCAGAGCCCGAGGAACATGCCTGCTGCGGTAGCAAACCGAAGCAGGAGAAAAAGTCGTGCTGCCACGAAGATCCCGCCACCAAGGAGCATTCTTCCTGCGGTGGGCATGATCATGGTGAGCACGAACACAGCGAACATTCCTGCTGCCACGGCCACACGCCCAAGAAGCAAAGCGGCCCCGCCGATCCGAATGCGATTTACACCTGCCCGATGCACCCCGAGATCGAGCAAAAGGGCCCCGGCGAGTGCCCCATCTGCGGCATGGCGCTTGAGCCCAAGGAGCCGACCGGCGTCGTCGACGACTCCGAGTATCGATACATGAGCAAGCACTTCTACGGCTCGCTCCTCTTCTCGATCCCTGTCTTCTTGCTCGCCATGCTGCCGATGATTCCCGGCATGGGCGACATCGCGTTTTTCCACTCGGCGGCCAACGGCTGGCTACAGCTCGCGCTAACCATCCCCGTGCTCACCTGGGCGGGCGGATTCATTTTCATCCGCGGCTACAAGTCGATCATCAGCTGGAACCTCAACATGTTCTCGCTGATCGCGATCGGCGTCGCCGCAGCGGTTATCTTCAGCACGGTCGCCGTCATCGCGCCGCATCTGCTGCCCGCGGAATTCAAAATGGACGGCCATGCGCCAATCTACTTTGAGTCGGCCGCCGTCATTATCTCGCTCGTCCTACTCGGTCAAATGCTTGAGGCCCGCGCACGCGGCAAGACCGGCGAAGCACTCCAGCTCCTGATGAGCCAGACGCCAGACACTGCCATTCTCATTGGCGAGGACGGCACAGAGCGCGAAGTCCCGCTCGAAGAAGTAACCGTTGGCCAGCGCCTCCGCGTCAAGCCTGGCGCCAAGGTGCCCGTCGACGGCAAGGTGCTCGACGGCAGCGGCGCAGTCGATGAGTCGATGATCACCGGCGAGCCCGACCCAATCAAGAAAGCCAAGGGCGACGCCGTCACCGCTGGCACGCTCAACCAGCGCGGCTCCTTCACCATGGAGGCGGAAAAGGTCGGCGGCGACACCCTGCTCAGCGGCATCGTGAGCCTCGTCGCTTCGGCCCAGCGCAGCCGCGCGCCGATCCAGGCCACGGCCGATAAAGTCGCGGGCATCTTCGTGCCGGCGGTCATCGCGGTCGCGGTGATTTCGTTCATTTGCTGGGCTGCGTTTGGCCCCTCGCCGCAGCTCGCCTACGCGCTGATCAACGCCGTCGCCGTGCTGATCATCGCCTGCCCCTGCGCACTCGGCCTAGCGACTCCAATTTCCATCATGGTCGGCGTCGGCCGCGCCGCGCACGAAGGCGTGCTCGTGAAGAACGCCGAGGCCATTGAAACTTTAGAGAAGGTCACCACGCTCGTTGTCGACAAGACCGGCACGCTGACCGAGGGCAAGCCCGACGTGACCGACATCGTGGCCGCCGACGGCTTCGACGAATCCACGGTCCTCCAGCTCGCCGCCAGCATCGAAAAGCAAAGCGAGCACCCGCTCGCATTGGCCGTCATCCGTGGCGCGGAAAACCGTAGCATAGCGCTGGCTGATGTCAGCGACTTCGACTCCGAAACCGGCGACGGCGTGCTCGGCACAATCGACGGCGCGGAAGTCCGCATCGGCCGCCTGGACTTCGTCACGAAAGACACGTCCACCAACGATCAACTAAAAGCCAAGGGCGACGCCCTCGCGCAGGAAGCCAAGACCGTCATCTGGGTGTCGCAAGGCGGGAGCCTCGCGGGGCTGATTGCGATTGCCGATCCGATCAAGCCGACGACCAAAGACGCCATTTCCCAGCTCCACGCGCAGGGCCTCAAGATCATCATGATGACCGGCGACAATGAGCAGACCGCGAAGGCGGTTGCCCAAGCAGTTGGCATCGACGACTTTCAGGCGGGCGTGAAACCCGCCGACAAGCACGACGAAGTGCAGCGTCTCAAGCAGGCCGGCGAAAAGGTCGCGATGGCGGGTGATGGTCTCAACGACGCCCCTGCCCTCGCCGCGGCCGATGTCGGCATCGCGATGGGCGCCGGCACCGATGTCGCGATGGAAAGCGCGGGCGTCACGCTCGTTCAGGGCGATCTCGTCGGCATCGTCAAGGCGCGCGCGCTGAGCCAGGGCGTCATGAAGAACATCCGGCAGAACCTGTTTTTCGCGTTCATCTACAACGGCGTGGGCGTGCCCGTGGCCGCCGGGATTCTTTACCCGCTGTTCGGCATTTTGCTCAGCCCCATGATCGCCGCCGCCGCGATGAGCCTCAGCTCGGTCTCAGTGATCACCAATGCACTTCGTTTAAAAGGTCTGCGCCTCCGCGGGTAGGCTCTGGTCAACAGGTAGGCTCGGGTCGGTGGCCATAGCACCGTCGCCCATGCCGATCAGGTCCTTCACGAAGTCTTTCACCAAGTCCAAAAAGTGCTTGATGCCCCCCCAGCCGTATTCCTGGAAGAAGTGGATCAGGAAGTAAATCGCCACGAGGTAAATCACCACCGCTAACACCCCGGCGAGCATTGCCGCCAGCGCCACCAGCCCATCCTCCTCACTCAGGCAAACGCCGATCAGGAAGATGACAAAAGCCGGGAAGGTATTCGTCCCGGGAATGGGCAAAGTCATCAGGCAAGCCATCAAAATCACCAGGAACGAAAGCGCCCGCCGCCCATTAGTTTTGGTAACTCCACGCAGCCGCGGACGGATGAAACGCTCCAAGAAACCGAGAAATTTCGTAGCCCCGGAGATCATTTTTTGGAAAAAACTTTGCGGCAAACTGATGTTTTTTGCCTTCTCCGGAAGCCATGGAGAGTGCTTTCCCTGGAGCATTTGGATCCCAATTGCCAGCATCGCCAGTCCAAATGGCGTGCTGTATCCAGCCGCCGGAACCGGCAGTGCACTGGGCAGGCTCAGGATCACTAGAACTAGCCCAAACCCTTTTTCATCAATTGCTTGCAAAATCTCGCCAATCGAATAACTGCGCTTTTCATCCATGGCGCGGAAGCGGGCAAGCGCTTCGCAGAGACTGGTTTTATGGTTATCCTGCATGTGAAATTGTTATTAGTTTGAAAAATTTCGGCAATTAGCGCGGGTAAGGTGATATATTCAGAAGATCTACTAATTTACTCGAACCCTAATTTCAGTGTGGCATTGTGATCGATTCTCGATGCATTATAAAAGCCAGAAAGGCAACGCCTTCCTTACATTTAGAACGTAATTCTCACATCGAAACCTTGGCGAGCTTGCTGATCGCCACCCAATAATCAACCCACCCTAGAAACATGAGCGTCGAAGACAGGTCTGTTCGCCCGCATCTGATGAGTGGGTTGGGCCGTGTCCAAAGTAAGGACGAGCAGGTCAGCGAGCGCCTCTGCCGCAAGACCATTTCCCGCCACCGAGTTCAGGTAGACTACCTACTCCATGTGCCGGATTGGGACGCGCTATACCAGCCCGGCCTCGAAGATCTTTCCCTCCCCCTGCCCCGCCGCGGCATCAACCTGCGATCCCTGCTCGACAGCCTCCTCGTCGAATACAAGCAGCAGCTCGCGCAGTGGGTCATCGCGCAATACCGCGGCCGCTTCCCCTCCAGCCAGGCCAAGCGCATTGCGCGCATCTGGGCCCTCGACGGCCTCGAAGAACCTATGGGCGAAACCCTCAACTTCAGCGAGTGGCTGGAGTTCAAGGAGCGCCTCCTCTCCCGCATGAAGCTGGAGCACAATCGCTACAAGAAAGCGCAAACCATTCTTTTCCGCCGCTATCAGTCCCTGCTGCACAAGCTGGTCAACCGTCAGGTCTTCGACCCCGGTCAGCGGTCCGACGCCTATCAGGAAGCCTCGCTCGGCCTCATCCACGCCATTGACAAGGTGGAAGACTCCGGTGCCTCCTTTGGCAGCTACGCGCGCACCTGGATTACCCGGCAGATCCGCAACTACCTCATGGGCGAACGTTTCCCCGTGCATGTGCCGATCAACCTCGCTTCGCGCCTTCTCCGCGAAGGCAACGAAGCCCAGCGCCGCGGCGAAGACGACAAGAAAACCAAGCGCCCCGGCGACCCCGCTCCGCGCACCAAGGAAGAGCTCAGCCCCTTCCACGAACTCCTGCACCCCGGCGTGCCGCTCGACGCCCCCACCGGCGACGACGAAGCACCGCGCCAACTGGCGGACGACCTTGCCCAGGACCCGCACGAACGACTTTCCCGCAAAGACCTCCACGCCGCCCTGCGCGGCCTGATGAGCGAGCTCACCGACAAGCAGCGAGAAGTCCTCGCCCTGCGCTTCGGCCTCAACGAGGGCAACCGCCAATGGACTCTTTCCGAGATCGCCCAGGAAGTCGGCATCAGCCACCAACAGGTCTCCCAACGCGAGAAACGCGCCCTCGAAAAGCTAGAAAGCGTCCTCCGCCCCCTTTACGAGGAAATGAACGCGTTGTAAGGCGTGTATCTCGTTAAGTTGCTAGATTTTCTTTAACCCACGTTTACCACGTGTAGCCGTATCTCTCTTTGAGTCTTGTGTGTTCGTCTGCAAAAATTGCGCTTAGCTTGCTTTTCCAAGGTTCTTCCAATTCGCGCTTCTCGCTAACGCGGACTTTGCTTTTCACCGAATCTGGGATAAAGCGCTCGTCTGCCTCTACACCGAGAAAACGGTAGAGATCCATCAACAGCTCCCTGGGATGCTCGGCTATGTCATCGAAGCGACCCACAAAAAGGTTTCCCGGCTTCAGCCGACTTTCCCAGTTTTCAATCAGCTCGCTAAATCGTGCTGCCCGAAGCTGGTGAGCGTCATGGAGAAATGCGTCAACCTCATCTGTGGGTACTTCGTCGAGTGATGCATAGCCGCCATGGCTGATCATTTTACGGCGAAAGTTGGACCACACTTTATCCACCGGATTCCGGACCAGCATGACGCACTTCAGGTCGGGAATGCACTCCAGGATCAAATCGATCATAAACGGGCGCTGCCATGCACTGGAGGCAGTCGACTCACCTAAGATGAAGGGCCTGGGCCCAAAAAAGCGTTCACGCCAAGAGCGATGAAACAGCGCATTATATTCGTCGAAATTCAGCTCATCTTCACGCCCGAGGTACTCCAACAAACGATGCTCGACAAAGAAATGCGGCTCCTTCTTCGCCGACATCTTGATTTGCGGATGCGCAGCCAAATTCACATGCACCCAAGTAGTGCCCGTCCCCTGTGGCCCGATCACAAACAAATTGGGAAAGCGATCATGTTTGATCCGTGGCTTGAGCGCACGCACCATCGCGGAGATGTCCTGTATTTGCTGTTCATCGGCCTGCGGCGGGCCAGCCAGCGAAGACTTGGGTTGATTCATTTCAGTGCTCATCGAGTGTGTAGTGCAGTTTCGTCGATTTCAGGACATCCGTAAAGAATCCACCCCCAGCTTTCGAGCTTTGATATACAAAATTAAGCCAAGCCATCAGACTGGCCCATTGCCGAGATCGCCCAGGAAGTCGGCATCAGCCACCAACAGGTCTCCCAACGAGAGAAACGCACCCTCGAAAAGCTAGAAAGCGTCCTCCACCCCCTTTACCCCCTTTACGAGGAAATGAACGCGCTGTAGGCAGCCAGCACGCGGAGCGTGCTGGAGATATTTGGAGATTTGCAGGCTATACAAGATGTAGCGCAGAGGATGTAGAAGCGCGTGGCTCGCTAATCTGTAGTAGCCACGATCTGATCTGACAGATCGTGCTGTCTGGTCGATTAAAGTGTCAGGCTATTTTCGTTTGGTTGTT
>JAVDPD010000021.1 GCA_031296935.1 Cerasicoccus maritimus | reverse complement strand
CTTTTCACTCACGCACTTCCAGTGCGCTACGCTCAAGCCGCCTTGCTGGACACGAAAAATCACTGCGGCCTGATCGGTCTAATTAAAGAAAAAATGCTGCTATGAAGTTTTTTGAGTCAAGCATGCTGTTTGTTATTTTTTCTGGTTGAAGTCCTCCCTCGGTTGCTCGCTTGTTTTCAAGCGGCTTATACTGCTATGCGCGCGCGACTTGTCGGCGCTTAATGACGTATTCAATGTCGTTTGAGGGTGGCAGGCGGTCTTATCTCTAGAACGGGCTTGCCGTGTTTGGTGATGTGGCCCTGCCGTCGCTTTTTGCCCGAGGAGTGTTCGCTGGGGCACAGCCCGGTGTAGCTGCTGACTTGGCGGCGGTTGTTGAAACGACTCCAGTCGCACATCTCCAGGCCCAGTTGACGATAAGTCAGCGCGCCGATGCCGCGTGGCAGCGCCTTGGGGGCGTCTTGCTCGAGCTCTTCGGTCAGCGCTTTTTCCTGCTGGCAAACTGCCTGCAGCAGCTCGCGCAGCACGCTCAGGTGTTGCAACACCCACTGCGGTGCGGAATCCTCCAGCTCACGCCAGCGGGCGCCTTGCCACCACTGGCCTTTCACGCGAATGTCCTGCGTCAGCAGCAGCGAGCGACCTTGCCCCTGCAAGCTTTTGCGGTGCTTCTGGATCTGCTCGCGCAGACGGCAGCGGGCGCGTTGCCGCTCCTGCTTGAGGCTCGGCACATGCACCAACGTGAAGGCTTTGCGGTTGCCCCCGACGTAGCGGTCCAGCCGCTGGCACAAAGCCAGCGCGTCCAGCGAATCGCTTTTGACTCCGCGCCCCTGCTCGTCCCAATCCTGCGGAGCCACCACATAGTTGGTCACGCCCATCGACAAGAGCTGACGGTGCAGCCCATAGCCAAACGGACCGGCCTCGTAACAGGCATACACCTGCTCGGCCTCAGCCTGCTGCTTGCTCACGAAGCGAAGAAAAGACTCACGAGTGCGAAACTTTTGCGAAGTCTGAGGCGTGCTGCCATCAACTTGACGAACCACCACGTAGCTGTCAGCGTGAACATCGATGCCGAGCTTAACGGCCAGGTATTGTTTTTGATCTATCATCAGTTGCCGGGTTGAGCAAGTGCTGGACCCGGTAACTTCATGTTATCTCTAGGGCGATTACTTTTGAATGCTCATCAAGTCCTTGCGGTATTGGCGTGGCGTTGTCTGCTTTAATTCGCGAAAACATTTATGGAAGTAACTGGTGCTTTCAAAGCCACAATCGAGCGCAATTTCGAGGACTGAAAGGCGAGTTGTCGCCAGCAACAGGCAGGCCCGCTGGATGCGCTCTTTATTGAGCCATTCGGTGGGGGTCATGCCTAAATTATTTTGAAAGCTGCGGGCGACGTGTTCGCGTGAGCGCCCCATTAATTGGTTGAGTAGTGGTAGGCCTTCAGTGATCACATCGCGATCGGCAACTTTGGAAAATCCATCGACCATCCAGTCGGGCATGCTGGGCAGTATTGGCGTGCTGGCTTGTTTTTGGCTTAGCACGCGGGAGATACTGAGCAGCAGCCAGGCTGCGTTTGATTGATCGCGTTGATTGGCGACGGTCGCGACTAAGTTGAGGAATTCTTTAACTTGATTTTCATCAAGTATTTCCGAGTGTATCGGTGCATGTGGTTGCCAGTTTTTAGGCGCAAACCCCGCTAATGCAAGAGCAGCTTCGAAAGTCAGTCGCTCGAAGGCTAGATTTAGAAAAACGAGATTTCTTTGGCCGTTGATGGCATGCTCATGCTCAGGGCGGACAAAGTAGAGCGAATGCCGTTGAAGATCGGTGTCGCCTGAGGGCGTGCTCTGCTTCCCATTTCCTTCCAGAATGAGGAAGCACTCGTAAAAATCATGACGATGCATGGCTGGCGTATGCATGCGCTTCAGCTCAATGGTTGCGACGTGAAGGTGTTCATCTTTATTGCAGATATGTCGCCACCAGATTGTTTTCATGATATCACAATAGAGCGTAAATTTGCTAATGGGAAGGACGATTTCCATTGGCAAAAATGTTATTCTATTCGGCATGATTACCACCTCGCAACCACGCCTTACACCCGAAGAAGTTGAACACTACAAGACTCAGGGATATGTTATCCCGAAGCTTAAAGTTTTCTCCGATGAAAAGTTTGCCGCACTCGCCGAATACTTTGATGAGAAGCTGGCGGCCTGGCCGAAAGATGAACGGCCGGAGCAAATGGATACGCCGCACTTTGGCGACCCTAAGCTCAATGAGTGGGCGTTGGCCCCTGAAGTCGTTGACTTGGTTGAGCCACTGCTCGGGCCAGACATCATCCTCTTTTCGACCCACTTTATCTGCAAGCCACAAGGGGATGGACGACGCGTTCCGTGGCACGAAGACAGCGCCTATTGGCGTCGCATGTTGAACCCGATGGAGGTCGCGACCGTGTGGTTGGCGATTGATCCTTCCACGACAAAGAACGGTTGTATGTATGTGATCCCACAGACGCACAACACCGGCCAAAAGGGATTTTCTGAATACGAGGGTGTGGACATCAATACGAGCGTCTTTGATTCCGAAATTATTAAACGTCACCGTAAGGATGAGCTCGCGGTCCCGTGTGAGCTGGAGCGCAACCAGTGCTCACTGCATGATGCTCGCACTCAGCATGGCAGCCCGCCCAACACTTCAGACATGCGTCGCTGTGGTTGGACGCTCCGATTCATCCCGGCAGCCACCAAGTTGAGTGAAGATTACCACGACCGGCATCTGATGTATTTGGCGCGTGGCAAGAATGTGCTCAACCAGCCTCTGGCTGACCCAACCAAGAGCTACGCCCACATCAATGATCTGCGCCGCAAGCTCGGAGTGAAGGCTCACTGATGGATTTGATTTTCACCAAGTCGAAATGGGAAATGTGGGACGACCCGTTGGAGGAGTTTCTCCAGCGGGCGGTAGCCGATGGCTTTGACGCGGTGGAAATCTTTTTGCCAGCCCAACCGGAATCAGCCTCCGAGATTGCTCAGCGAGTTGCAGATCACGGGCTGTTGCTTGTTGCGCAGATTATCACCGAAGGCGATACGCCAGCCGAGCATATCGCGGTGATGCGCGATCGGTTTGCTTTTGCGGTGGAGACGAAGCCGCTCTTGGTCAACAGCCACACGGGAAGCGACGTTTTTAGCTTTGAGGAGAATTGTGAAATCTTTCGAGTCGCGTGTGAATTAGCGGAAAGTGCTGGCATACTCTTCACACATGAAACGCATCGCGGACGCCTAACGAGTAGCGGGCCACAAACGAAGCGATTGCTCGAGGCAATTCCCGAGTTAAGGCTGAATGCGGATTTTTCGCATTGGTTTTGTGTCCACGAAAGCGATTTGAGCAATCAGGGTGAAAACGTTGAGCTCGCCATTCAGCGATCATCGCACATCCACGCGCGCGTGGGTTTTTCGGAGGGGCCGCAGGTTCCAGATCCGCTGGCCCCGGAATACTCCGAATGGACAGAGCTTCACCTTGCCTTGTGGAGGCGTATTATCAAAGCGCGACAAAGCGCTGGAGCGGAATTTTTAACGATTACACCCGAGTTTGGGCCGCCGCCCTACATGCCGGTTGAGCCGTTCTCGGGGCGGCCATTGGCTGATGCCTGGGAGGTCAACGTGCGCTTTAATGCCTACTTAAAATCAGCGCTTAAAACCAATGAAAACCTTGTCGGAACTTTCGCCTGAATATTGGCTTTCCTCGAACGATCTGTTTGCCCGGGCAATCAGTCACGCAGAGCGCGTCACGGAGGCGTATGAACGTCACGAGGCTTCGCCTGCCGCCGATCGCGAAGCGGCTGTGCTCTCTGTGCAATTTCCAGAGTTGTTTCAGCCGATGCAAGCTGGCGACGTTTTTGCCGGTCGGGTGTGTTATCCCTTGGTCGGGCTTAGTCCTGAGCCGATTAATTTAGGCTATTACTGCTCATATGCTGCGTTGCAAGAAGGCGCGCGGCACTATCCGCAGTATGCTGATCGCGTCGAGGCGCTGATAACTTTTTGGCGTGGGAAAACAACAGCTGAAAAGGTGCGTGGCGCCTATCCTGATTGGGTGGCTGAGCGCCTGCCTTCAGATGCGTGGCAGGAGGAGAGCGGGGCGGCGTTTCCACTCTATCGAATGGCGGGCTCTAGCTTGAATTTTCCCAAGCTGCTACAGCTTGGGTTAGACGGCTTGGAGCGTGAATTGCAGGCAACGCAGTTCACCTATGTTGTGCCGCTATTGCAGTCGACCATTGGCCGCTATTTGGAAGCGGACCCCTGTGCTGATGTTTCGCAATGCCTCAAGGCAATTCGCCATGATCGCCCGCAATGCTTCCGTGAAGCCATCCAGTTGTTTTGGCTGTTTGCATTGCATTCGGGGACTTGGAATTACGGTCGACTGGATGTTGCTTTAGGCTCTTTTCTTAAGGCTGATTTGGACAGCGGTCGAATCACTTGGGACGAGGCTTTGGAGATGACCTGCGCGCTTTGGCGACTCATGCACGACTACGACAATATGTATGACAACCGACTTATCATCGGTGGTCGGGGGCGTGACGATGCTGATGCGGCGGATCTCTTTGCGCTATTGGCGATCGAGGCAACGCGCAAAGTCAGGCTTAACCAACCGCAGCTGTCTTTTCGCTTTGACCAAACCCAAAATCCCGAGCTCTGGGCCCAGGCGATTGATGCGATTGGCGAAGGGTGCACTTTTCCGATGCTGTACAATGACGACGTCAACATCCCGGCTGTCATGCAGGCGTTTGGCGTGGATGAGCAAACGGCCGAGCAATACACACCCTATGGCTGCGGCGAATACGTGCTGAATCACTATAGCGAAGGTTCGCCGAATGGCGTCATTAATTTGCTCAAGGTTCTGGAGCTGTGCCTGCATCAGGGCGTGGACATTAATACCGACGAGCGGCTGATTCCTGATGTTTGTCCCGTGGAGCGCATTCAGTCTTTCGATGATCTTTGGAGTATCTATCAGCAGACAGTCGAATACTATGTGGAGGCCTTGGCTTTGCAGCAGAAAATCGAATACGATGTCATGGCGAAGGATGCGCCACTTGGGTTCATCAGCGCGTTGACCTCGGATTGTATTGAGCGCGATTGCTCGGCGTTCGGTGGTGGCGCCCGTTATCTCGGAGGCTGTTTGGAAACCTATGGCAACACGAATACGGCAGATAGCCTGCACGTGATTGATGAACTCGTATTTAAGCAAAAACGCTTCACGCTGAGACAAATCGTTACGGCGATGGACGCGAATTTCGAAGGCTACGAAGCGATTCGTGACGCCTGCAAGCAAGTCAGTAAATATGGCAACGACGAAGGGCTGGCGGATTCTATGGCCCGGCGTGTGCACGAACATATTTGTCAGGCTACGGCAGAGCAGGGGAAGGTGGTTGGCCTCGATAGTTACCTGGTCGTTGTGATTAATAATTGGGCGAATACGGTCTTAGGTTGGCGAACTTGTGCAAGTGCAGACGGCCGTCAGGCTGGTCAACCAATGGCCAATGCGAACAATCCATCGCCCGGGTCGGACATCAACGGTGTGACGGCTTTTCTCAACTCATTGGTTAAGCTCGATCCCTCTTTGCATGCTGGATCCGTCCAGAATATGAAGTTTTCCAAGGAGTGGTTCGGCGACATGCGACCAAAGTTTGAAGCCCTGCTCAAGGTATATTTTGCACGCGGCGGTTCGCAGGCAATGATCACCGTGGTGTCTCGGTCAGATATGGAGGCGGCTATGCGTGAACCGGAAAAATGGGGGCACTTAATGGTGCGCGTTGGCGGCTTCAGCATACGCTTTATCGACTTGGCGCGTCCCGGGCAGCTCGAGGTCCTCGCGCGCACTCTGAACTAGAGATGAATAATTCAAAAGCCAGTGAGCCACATGGCATTGTCTTTGATATCCAGCGGGCGTCCTTGCATGATGGTCCGGGATTACGGACGACGGTTTTCCTGAAAGGTTGCCCTTTGCGCTGCGCATGGTGCCACAATCCAGAGTCGCAGCGTCGTGCGCCGGAGGTTGGTTTATCGGGAAAAGTTTATGGCCGAAGCATGACAGTGGAAGAGGTCATGGAGACTGTGCGCTCAGATCGTTCGTTCTACGAAACTTCAGGCGGCGGGTTGACCATCTCTGGAGGCGAACCAACTGTCCAATATGCGTTCTGCCAAGCATTGTTGTTCGCTGCGAAGCTGGAGGGGATTCATACCTGCCTCGATACCTGTGGACAGGTTTCAACTGAACGCTTGCGGGAGCTGCTGCCGCTAGTCGACTTGTTCCACTTTGACTTGAAATACTGGGAGCCGGAAGGGCATCGTCGTTGGACGGGCGTTGATGGCGCGTTGATTCTGCGTAACTTGGAAATGCTCGTTGAGGCGGGCGCTCGTATCCATTTACGCTGCCCAATCGTGCCGGGCGTGAATGACTCCGAGGCGCATGCCGCGTTTTTGGCGGAATGGGAGCGGCGACCGGAAATTGAGCTCCTCGAACGTTTGCCTTATCACTCGATCGGCAACGCCAAGTATGAAGACTTGGCGATGCCGGTTCCAGCGTTTGAGATCTAGTCTTCGACGAAGAAGCTTGCTTTGAGCAAGTCGTTATCGCGGCTGCTGCTGCCCACTTGCAGTTCAAATTCACCTGCTTCAACAATACGTTCGCTCGCGGCGTTTACCATGGTGCACGCCGACACGGGTAGCTCGAATTGAACGGTCTTGGTCTCGCCGGGATCAAGGTCGATTTGGCGATAGGCCTTCAGCTCCTTGTTGACCCAAGTGGCCGAAGTCACCAGGTCCGCGACGTAGGCTTGGACGGTTTCACGACCCGCGCGCGAGCCAGTGTTCGAAACGGTGATTTCAAACTGAACTGTTTCGTCTGGTTTCAGCGTTTCGCTGCTCGTGATCTTCAGA
Organism: Cerasicoccus maritimus; assembly: GCA_031296935.1. Classification (GTDB taxonomy): domain Bacteria; phylum Verrucomicrobiota; class Verrucomicrobiia; order Opitutales; family Cerasicoccaceae; genus Cerasicoccus; species Cerasicoccus maritimus. The sequence goes on along the minus strand of JAVDPD010000021.1, from coordinate 103,834 downwards.
TCGCTGTAGCTAAATGACGTGTAGCTCAAGCCAAAGCCAAATGGGAAGTGCGGCTGCTGTGTCATGTCGGCGTAGGTATGGCCGTGCTGTCCGCGCACTTGGCTGTAATAAATCGGCTGTTGCCCTACGTGATACGGCACGGAAACCGTTAGTCTGCCAGATGGATTGAAGTGGCCGAAAATAGCTTCGGCAATGGCTGTGCCGCCCATCATGCCCGGGTTGAAACTTTCGATGACCGCAGCGGCGTTTTGTACCGATTTCGGCAGCACATGCGGCTTGCTGTGCATCAGCACGACGATCATTGGCTTGCCACATTGCGCAACGGCTTCCAGCAGGGCGAGCTGTCCACCCTGAAGTTCTAAAGTCGCGGTGGAACGGCATTCGCCGATGAGGTGCATGTTGTCGCCAACGACTACGACTGCGACGTCGGAAGCCTGGGCGTTCGCCACAGCTTCAGCGATCATCTGTTCATCCGGTTCTGCCATCACGGTGACTTTACGCTTGGCTTGACCGTCATCATAGGAGTCGTCGATCTCCTCCTTTGTCATGGTGATGTCGGCTCCACGTGTATACGTCACCGTGCTGCCAGCGGGAGCGACGGCTTTTAAGCCATCTAGCACGGTGCGGGTGCACTCGCGCGGATGCCCGTCCCACATCCATTGCACTTGACCGCTGGCGCCGGCCCAGTCGCCTTGGTTAGCTTGTTGGTCATCTGCATTGGGGCCGATTAGCGCAATGCGCATCGGTTGCTCGGCATTGAGCGGCAGCGTTCCATCGTTCTGCAAAAGGATCAGCGAGCGCCGCGCCATTTCCAGATTTACCTCCTGGTGTTCGGAGCAGCCAATGACAATGCTCTGCTTGTTGAGGTCGGGCTTGCCCGGGTTCTCGAATAGACCGAGCTTGAACTTCAGAGCGAGGATGCGTTCGACGATTGCGTCGATTTCAACTTCCGTTACCAAGCCATCTTGCACGGCTTCCATTGCGCCTTGGTTGAAGCCTGCCGTTTGCATGATCAGGTCGTTTCCACTTTTGATGGCCAGAGCGCAGGCTTCCTTCATGGAAGGCACGATTTTTTGCTCCCAGTACATGCGGCCACAGTTATCCCAGTCGGTGACGAGGATGCCGTTGAATCCCCATTGTTCTTTTAACACGTCGTTGAGCAGCCATCGGTTTGCGGTGGATGGGACGCCTTCGATCGATTGGTAGCCGGTCATGAAAGACATGCAGCCTTCCTTGGCGGCGCGCTCAAAAGGTGGCAGGAAATAGGAGATGAGCTTGCGCTTGCTGAGGTCCGCTTCGGACGAGTCGCGTCCGCCCTGAGTCTCGGAGTAGCCCGCATAGTGCTTGGCGCAGGCCAGAATCGCCTCCGGGTCATTCAGGCCTTTGCCTTGGTAGCCGCGGATCATGGCGCAGGCAAATTCGCCAATCAGGAATGGATCTTCGCCGAAGCTTTCGCCAACGCGGCCCCAGCGCAGATCACGAGTCAGGCAAAGCACGGGCGAGAAGGTCCACTTTAATCCAGTTAGGCTGACTTCGCGCGCGGTAACGCGGGCCACTTGTTCGATTAGGTCGGCATTCCAACTGGAGGCCATGCCTAGCTGGGTCGGGAAGATGGTGGCCCTGGGGTGGAATGAATGTCCGTGGATGCAGTCGTCCCCAAAAAGAATAGGGATGCCCAGGCGGGTTTGACTGGCTAGGTCTATAGCGAGGGCGACTCTTTCATTTTGAACGTGCAGCAATGAGCCGACCTTGCGATCGAAAATATGTTCACTTGGGTCGCCTTTCCCGCAGGCCATTTGAAGCATTTGGCCGATTTTTTCCTCGAGTGACATTCGGCTGATCAGGTCTGAGACTCGCGTGTCGATGGCGTTTGTTGGGTCTTGGTAGGGGAAGGGGTCTTTCATTTTCTTGATGCGAATATAACGATATATCTAAATGTGCTCAGGTTTGAATCCATTTTACCAGTTGTCCATGCTAAAATTCTCTTCATCTTAAGTGGAGTATGCCTCTATAATTGCTATAATTATGCTAAAAATTGACGATTTTGACGCTGCTTATCGCAGTTCATAAAATAGTCCTTTACAAAAAGGATAGAGAATATAACTATTTAGTAAAAGAAGCGTTTGTTTACTCCCTTCATCATTCTGCCCCTGTTGTCCCGCTCGCCTCAATGCTCCCCTTTGGCATTGGTAGGGCGAGAAACTGAGTTCTCTTGTTGGCGTCGTTGCGGATCCATCTGAGCTGCTTTACCTGTAATTATGTATTCAGTAGTGCGCTCCGTACTTTCATATTTTCCAATTTTATTCCTACAGGTTTGCCTAGCGGTTGGGGGATTGGCGACTGTGTGGGTGAATGGTCATGAAATCGCCCAAACGGACAACATGTACATTGCCTATCGCTGGGATATCAAAAAGCAGCTGAAGGAAGGCGTGAACACTGTCCGCATAGGCTTTGCCAGTGCGCTGGATTGCATACGCAACAATCGCACGAATTTCGTGCCGCCCGTTGATCACTTGGATCCGATTGGGAACTCGGTGCGGATTCGGAAGCAGCCGTGTCAGTTTGGTTGGGATTGGGGCCCGCGTTTGGTTACGGCGGGGATATGGCGAGACATTCGCCTAGAGGCCTGGAGTCGCGTTCGTCTGGAGGGATTCGAGGTCGACCAACAGCATGAAGATAGTGGCAGTGTCCGTGTCGCAGTTACGCCAAAATTCATTGGTCGCAAAGCCGGGCTTTGCTATCAAGTCGAGCTACGCCTTGAAGATGAAACCGTTGCTTCCGCTGAGGGTTCAGCCAAAGAGCCATTGGAATTGATGGTCAAGAATCCACAGCTTTGGTGGCCGGCAGGGCAGGGGGAGCAGCCACTGTATGCGGTTAAGCTCATTGCTTTGGATCGCGACGATCATGTGATCGGGCGAGCGCAGAAGCGAATCGGTTTGCGCACGTTGAAGCTTGACCGGTCCAAGGATGAGTGGGGCGAGTCGTTTCAGTTTGTGGTCAATGGCCGCCCCGTTTTTGCCAAGGGCGGGAATTGGATTCCTGCCGATTGCTTTGTGGCGCGCTTGACTCGTAGCGACTATGAGCGGGATCTGAACGCCGCTGTGCAGGCTAATATGAACTGCGTTCGCGTGTGGGGCGGCGGCATCTATGAGAGCGAAGACTTCTATGATCTCTTCGATGAGCTAGGGCTGATGGTTTGGCAGGATTTCATGTTTTCGTGCATCCTCGTGCCAGCGGACCGCAGCTTCCTAAAGAGCGTGAAGGTTGAGGCTATACAGCAGGTCGCCCGCCTGCGTGATCGCGCATGTCTGGCTTTGTGGTGTGGCAACAATGAGCTGCCGCAGCTCAATCAAAAATTCTTCGGCGACCGTCCCAAGCTGAAGCGGGATTACGAAAAGCTTTTCCACGAACTCTTGCCGCCGATCGTGGAGCAGGGGAGCGCGGGAACGGATTATTGGCCGAGCTCCGAATGGCGGGGCGTTTTTGAAAGCGGTCATGAGCTCGGTGAGGTTTCCGGGGACCGCTTCAGGCGCATCGGTAAACAACGATGTCGATTTGATACCGCGCTCACCAACCTCACCTACAACTTTGACCGCTTCGCGATGTTTCATCGCCCAGCATGAGCCTGCCTCAATTCATCAAATCAACCACTAAATGACTCAAAAATATCATCGCGAAGGTTTGGTAGAATTCTCCCCTTGCTAAGGGGAGGTGTTTCCGCATGCGGAAACGGAGGGGGCTCCCACGTAAAATGATTTGCCAAGCACGGCCTGTCCGCCGTTTGCTAGGAAAAGTGATTAAGACCATCCAGCCCCGCATACTCTCTTTTGACATCGAATGGACGCCTGATCCGATGGCGGCCGAGGCGCTTTATGGCGTGCCGCATAACCCGCCGATCAGCCTGCCCGACGCCTATCGCCGCATGTGGAAAGAAGCCGGCGCCACCGAGGACAAGCCGCGCCCGTGGGTGAAGACTATGCTGTGCCGCATTGTGACCATTGCCGGCATTTTCCGTGAAGTGGACAAGGATGGCTTGCCGACGCTCAAGCTCGTCTCGCTGCCCAGTGATCCCTTTGACCCCGAGAAGTGCGAAGAGCGCGTGTTGCTGGAAGCGTTCATTAAAGGCATTGGCCGCAGCAAGCCGCAGCTGGTGGGCTTTAATTCGCAGAACGCCGACGTGCCGATCCTGGCGCAGCGAGCGGTGGTCAACGGGCTGCCGGGCTTTGGCTTTGGTGACCGTCCCGATAAGCCCTGGGAGGGCGCGGATTATTTTTCGACGTCGAGCGACTACCATGTCGACCTACAATACCTGCTCGCGCGCGGGCAGAATACGCCGCGCCTCCACGAGGCGGCGACGATCTGCGGCATCCCCGGCAAGGTGGATGTGTCCGGCGACAACGTCTGGGCGCTGATCGAGCTGGGCAAGGTCAAGCAGGTGCTCGATTACAACGAGTTCGACGCCTTCACGACGCATTTGCTCTGGGCGCGCATGGCGCATTTCTCCGGCCTCCTGGACACCAAGGAATACGAGTGCGAGCAACAACTGGTCCGCGAGCTCCTCGAGAAGGAAATCGAAGGCGGCCGCGAACACCTGAAGCGCTACATCGAAGAGTGGGACCGCCTCAAAGCGATTACCGAGAAGTATTAGTGGTGTCTATAGTTGCGTGGACCGCTGTTGGTCGAGTTTGGTTTGCAGGTAATCTATCTTGGCTTGGTGACTGAGCAACGCCGGATGCTGGTCGCGGTAGCGGACTTCGAGCGCTGCTTTTTTCGCCTGTAGCTCAAGTAGTTTGGATTGCATGGCCTGCGGGTCCAAGTGGGTGCCGGGAATGCTCTCCAAAAAGCGAATCTGACGCTGGGTGAGTTGCAGATCCGGGTGGCTGACGCGGTATTTCTGTAGCTGATCGACTTCGCTCAAGCGCAGCTCCAACAGGCGTTCCGACGCGTGTTCGGCGTAGGCTTGAAAGTCGGGTTTGTCCAGTTGCTGATGAACTGCGGCCAGCTCAAGGCGACAGGCTTGCATCTTCTCATGCTGCTCGCGGTATTGGGTTTCCAACGCCATTTGTTCGAGCTGGAGATCGAGCCAATGGCCTTCAGGCGTGGCGAACGCGGTTGTGCCGATGAGGGCCAGTGAAGCGCAGAGCGTGGTGAGAGAGTTCATGGCAAATCTGATTGGAATTGGTTTGCTTTATTATGACTCTCTCGCGGCTGCTTGGTTCCATCGCGGCGGCGATCACGGTGAAGCGTTGGTTATTCTGGGTGGGCGTCGCCATGCAGGCGCACAAATTGTTGGCCCAAGTCGCTGTCCAGGTAGATGATGAGCGTGCCGTCGGACTTTAGCTGGTAGGTCAGTCGTTCGAGTGGCGCCTGGGTCCACGTCTTTAAATCGGTTGATTCGCTGAGCCAGAATTCGAGGCCAAAGGAGTCGGCAAATTGATCCTGGTAGGGCTGGAGATTGCCGCGGACTTCAATCAGATTTTCTTTTGGGATGAGGTTCAGCGCGGGGGCAAAATCTTTGATAAACTGGAGGAGCGCGGTGTCTTGACGGTTGGGGTCCAGGTAGTCTGAGAGCGCGACTTCGTAGTCGTCGCGAATGGTGTCATTGTCGCTGTCGATGTTATCGGGCAGGGTGCCGTAGAGGATGATTTCCTCGTAGTTGGTTAAGGTGTCGCCGTCGGGGTCGCGGGTGTCCTGAGCAAAGGTTGCGGCAATTTCGACCAAGCCGCTGGGTTCAAAGGTGAAGGGGTTGGGCTGGCCAGCAAAATCACCCTGCCAATCCACAAAGACATAGCCAGGAATGGGCGTGGCCTGAATGGTGGCCAGCTGCTCCTCTTCGTAGTCGCCGGCACCGCTGATCGAGCCATAGGGGGACTCTGCGACTTCGACGGTGCTGAGGACCTCCGGCAGTTGGATGAACACCGCGCGGTAGCTCTCGCCAGTGGAGTTGATGACCATTGAGATCGTGGGGGATGCGCTGTAGGCAGAGCTGTTTTTATCCCAGCGAATGAAGCGGTAGCCGTAGTCTGGAATCGCGGTGAGGGTTAAGGTAGAATTGTATTCTACGGGATTTTCCTGCGAGCGGGTAACGCTGCCGCCGGGCAGGATGGTTACGCCGACATCGGCGCCGTAAACCGGATTTGCGTAGATATTTTCAGTCACGCTTAACTCTGCGGTTTGTGGGTAGCCAGCCAGGGAGCCAGTCCACCTCAGAAAGCTCCATCCCGTTGGAGGGTTGGCGGTGATGCTGACTACGTCGCCATAGAGATACTGACTTTGCTGCGGTGAGACGCTCATTGAGCCGCCGGCGTAGCCGTTATATCGAATGGTGTGAACGGATACGATATCGACTTCAAAGGGCTCGCTTTCGAGGTAGGTGGAGAAGTCGGCTGTGTAGACACGTGCGCGGATGAGTGCATCGGACGTCACTTCAAACGGGGTGGCGTAGTAGTTCTTGGCCGGGTTGGGGGCAGTGCCGTCAGTGGTGTAAAACATCAGGCCATCGGCGATGGTGGTCGACAGCGAGATCGTGCCTGGTGAAGCGGATTTGTGGCTGACGTCTTGCCCGTTGAGCAAGATCTTGGGCGCGTCTGCTCCCCTGACTTGAAATTCTTGGCTCACGGTGTATTCGCCCAAAGTGATGACTATTTTATAGACTCCGCTATCGTTGCCTTCGAAGGCTGAGTCGGTGTATTCCAAGCTTGTTTCGCCCACGAGTAACTCGTCGTTTTTATACCAAGCAACGCTGTCGTAGCGCTCGGCGTTGACATATAAAGTGAACGGTTTTCCCAATTTGGGGCTGAGGCTGTCGAAAGGCGTTGTGATGACCAGTGGCCCAGTGTGCTCGATGGCGCAGATAACGTTGGAGCCCAGCGAAAAATCGATGATTTCCTCCGTGAAGGTTGGCATGTCCGCGATGTAATCCGTCGGCCAGCTGATGATTTCATTGGTGGCATTCAATGCGGCGGAGAGGTTGAGCTTGGCGTCGACCTGGAGCACCTTGCCTAAGGATGGAGCGTCTAATTGATTGGCTGAGTTGCTGCCCCAGGTCGTGATCGAGCCATCGGCATGCCGAGCGATGATGTGGGAAAACCCGGCGCTGATTTCGACCAGTGCGGGCAAGTCGTCGGGGGGCGTCAAATCGCCACCGCTTCTGAGGCCCCAAACTTTGACTTCGCCTTCGGTGGTGAGGCCAGCCACGAAGTAAAAGCCCGCGGAAATGGCTTTGAAGGTGACGCCCTCAAGCTCTGCGGGCAGTGCTTGGGCGGCTGCGCCCCATGAGACAACGGAGCCATCTTCGTGCAGCGCCACAGCGCAACTAGTATTGGTGGAAAGCTCGGTGTAGCCTGTGCCCGTAGGCGTTGCATTGATGAGCGAAGTTTGGCTGCCCCAGGCGTGGATTCCGCCCGCCGCGTCCAAGCCCACGGCAAAGTCGTTGCCGAGTTCGATTTCCACCAACTCGGGGAGGCCGGAGGTGTCGACGAACTGACCATTGGCGTCAAGTTGGATGACTTCGCCGTTGATACCGAGGCCGGCGATTTGCCCAGTATCTGCGTCGACGCTGATCAGTGCTACGTCGATTTGCGGTAGTGTGACGTTGGGCCAGGCATGAAGCTGACCAGATTTTGGATAGCTCTGCGGATCGTATGGGTCGGCGTTGTGGCGCAGCTCGATGCCGTCGGTGAAGCCATCATTGTCCGAGTCAGCTGCGTGCAGATGAGTCTGCGCGGCGAGGCTGCCCAAGGCGACGATTGTAACTAATATCAAATAGTTTCTCACCAAACCAGCGTAAGCTGGGGGTATGTTTCGTAAAGTTATTTATTGTTACAAAGAGTGTTACGCCAGCGTGTCAGCTGTCCTGCTCGTCAAGGATTTGCTGGAAGTTGGCCATGACCTTGGACGGGTGAATGTATTCGCCGTCGACGATGCTCGTAGCCAGGACGTTGCCTTCGCGGTCGACGATGACCAGGCTGGGGATCCACTTGATGCCGTGTTTGGTGTAGCCTTTGAATTCCTTTTTCTTGCCGTATTCGAGGGCGGGCCAAGGCATGTGCGCTTCATCGATGTAGGCCTGCATCTTCTGCGCGGACTTATCACTGCTGACGAAGATGACTTCGAAATTGTCATGCTTGGGAGTGTTTTCGTTGTAAAAATCAACGAGCTGAGGCGTAAATTTACGGCAGGGGCCGCACCAGTGAGCCGAGTAATAAATCGCGTAGTAATCCTTGGGCGTGACGTCGGTTTTGGCGAGCTTGTCGCCTTCGGGCTTCACCAAGTCTTTGAGGATGTTTTGCTCGAACGTCGTTTTCTCGACGGGGACTTCGTCGGCAAATACCGAAGTTAAGGGTGTGGAGGCCAGGAGAACAGCGAGGAGGGCGTAGGTATGTTTCATCGTATTTGATTATGACTACGATTTTGGGGATTTGTTTCATGGCGAAAGCGCGTCCTGTTTTTTTAGCCAAGGTCGGGAACGTAATTGTCAACCGGCAGTGAGCTGACATGTTGGGCCTATGTCGAACACCCAAGTCTTTGAAGAGCAGCTCCAGAGTTTTTTGGCGACGCAGCAATTGGAGAAGGGCTTGGCGGATTACACGCTCGAAGGCTACGAGGGCGATTTGCGGCAGTTTATTGCGTTTTTGACCGCCAGAAAAGTGCCTGACTGGTGCGCGGTGCAGGGGGATCATTTGGCCGAGTGGATTGGCTCGCTGAGCGACGAGGATTATGCGGTATCCAGCCTCTCGCGGAAGCTTACGGCGGTGCGCGGGTTGGCCAAACATTTGGTCGCCGAGCGCTGGCGCGAAGATGTTTTTTCTGAGCTCGTGCGCGGGCCGCGGATTTCGCGTAAACTGCCCGGCGCGTTGTCGCCAGAGGAGGTGGATAAGCTCCTCACGGCGCCCGACGAAACGACGCCGCAAGGCCTGCGTGATCGCGCGATGCTCGAGATGATGTATTCCAGCGGCTTGCGCGTGAGTGAGCTGTGTGGGCTGACGCTGCAAGCCGTGGATCTGGAGTCGGGCCTGCTGCGCGTCTATGGCAAGGGATCGAAGGAGCGCGTGGTGCCGCTGGGGTCGCAGGCCGTTGCGGCGCTGGAGCGTTATTTGGATGTCGGGCGCCCGAAGCTGGTCAAGCCGCGCACCGGCAGCGAGCTTTTCTTGAGCCAGTGGGGGCGGGCGCTTTCGCGCAAAACCTTTTGGGTGATGATTAAGAAAACGGCCAAGCTGGCGGGCATTGACGCCCCGGTGAAGCCTCACTTGCTGCGGCATTCCTTTGCGACGCACCTGCTGGAGGGCGGGGCGGATTTGCGTGCGATTCAGGAAATGCTTGGCCACTCGGATATTGCCACGACGCAGATCTATACTTTCGTGAAAGGTTCCTCTTTGGCGGCGGCTCACGACAAGCACCATCCTCGCAATCAGCTGTAGACTGGCTTAATCTCCGGCCAGCTCGGCGGCGCGTTTGCCGACTTTTTTGATCAGGTGGTAAAACTGCGTGCGTTCATCTTCGTTGAGCCCGCTGAAGATGCCTTCCAGAGCGGCGGCGTGCTTTTCGTAGGCGCTGGTGATGTGCTCTTTGCCGCTCGGCGTTAAGTGTACTTCGACGACGCGGCGGTCGGTTGGGGAGGGGTGGCGCTCGACGTAGCCTTTTTTCTCGGCGCGGTCCACGGCGGCGGTGATGGAGCCGCTGGTCAGCATCACGCGGCGGCCTATGGTGTTGACCGGCTGGGGGCCTTTGTGGAGCAGCACTTCGAGTACGGCAAAGTCACTGAACACATCAAACCCCTGGTCCTTGATGCTTTGGCGGTCGACTTTCTCGATGGCCCGGTAGGCCTTCCTGTTGATCAGCCACAAATGTGGCGCCGATGTGTCGAGTGGCTTAGGCATGGTTTTTAGTAAACGCCAAAAATCTGTTACTATCAAGAGGAATGGGTGGCGATTTGGTTACAGAAATTCGCTTGACGCGTGGTTGAGAAGTCGTGATCTTCTCACGCTTTGCTAGGCCCGTGGTGTAATGGTAGCACTAAGGATTCTGGTTCCTTCTGTCGGGGTTCGAGTCCCTGCGGGCCTGCCACCAAAGCAAAGCTTTGGAAACGAGATACTGCGTATCTCACGACGCATCGCGTCGGCCATTGGGCTATATTGTATTCCTTGTCCCCAATCTATGAAGAGGAGCCAAGAGCCCACTGCACGCTCCTGCTTGCTTTATATCTGGATGAATGGCGAGGGTGAACTCTCTAAACGTAGAGTGATGGAATAGCGCAGAAAACTATTGTAAACGGTTACGCATTTTGTTTAGCTCACGGCGCACGGTTTGGGTAACACGTTCGTTTTTGTAATTACCGAAGCACGTGCATTGCAGTGGTTGGGTTCTCCTTGACTACTTTTGGTAACCCCATCTTGAACCGCCGAGAGTTACCTGATTCGCGGCGCTTACGAACTAATAACTAATATCTATCATGATTTATAATCTCAAAATGTCACTTGTCTTTCTAGGGATAGTCGCAGCTAATTTCCTTCAGGCAGGACCGTTGTCAGTTGTTGTACCGGCGTATTTTTATCCTACCCCTTCGGGGAGTGATTGGGATATGATTGGCGTTGGTTTAGATGCTGGGGCTGATATTATCACCGTGATGAACCCGGCGAGCGGGCCTGGGCTTTCCTACGATGTTAACTATGAGAATGCAGTTGATAATCTAAGGTTAAAGGGTGGTTTGGTGATCGGCTATGTCCCTACAACTTACGGCGCTAGAGCAATCGCCCAAGTGAAAGCTGACATTGATCAATATGTTGCTTGGTATGATATTGACGGCATTTTCCTTGATGAAACCTTGGGTGACGGCGCTTTGTCGACTCTTCAATACTATAGTGAGATCTATCACTACATTAAAAACAACTATCCGGGGTTCCTGGTGATGGGCAATGCTGGTAACGACGCCACCGATCTCTACCTTTGGTGGTCGGTAGTCGATGTGCTGGTGACTTACGAAGGTTATTCGTGGGATTACTACTCGGACTCCGTGCCAAGTTGGCGTTGGGTATTTTCTGAGGATTGCTTTGCTATGATTGTACATTCAATGGTCGCAACGCCGTCAGAGTATTACGTCAATGAGATTTCCGATATCGCACGTAGTCGCAATACTCGATACGTCTATATAACGGATGAAACCTTTGCGGGGAATCCTTTCGACCAACTCCCAAGCTTTTGGTGGGAGCTTATGTATGATGTGATCTATCGCTAACTGTAATAGCCACAATTTTTGTGTTTCTGGGGATGGAGCAATGTGCTTCATCCCCTTTATATCTATTTGTCCTGCAACTCTCTGTAGCGACTAAAGAATATTTTTCTTGCGGTTGTGGGCGTAACCGTTTACGCAAATATTTGTTTTCTTCTAAATACTACTAGAGGGAAGTGTCCGTTGAGCGGCTTATCGTATATCCAATTCAACACCAATAGCACTATGAATAAAGTATCTGTAGGCATGATCGCACTTTTTACTGCCGCGATTACCCTATCTTCGCCCGCCGAAGCCCGTGGCCCGATGACGGGTGTCACGTCCGACTCAAAGTTTATCATCTATTACGGTGATGACTACTACTCATCCAATACTGGCGATCCCAGCACATGGGTGCTGGATAGCACGATTATGAGCAGCCTTGCGTCGTTTGATGTTGTTGTTATTAACCCAGGTCAACCGCACTGCACGCCGGAAGTCGTTAAGTATCTGAAAGACAACGGCGTAGATTATGTTATCGGCTACATCAGTATCGGCGAGGACTTTATCAATGATGCAATTGAGGATCCACTGGGGGGTGGCACTGGCATGGTCAAGTACGACTCGGCCACTGGGGACCTGATTCCAACTCCCGGTAATACCCTACAAAGCTTTTACGTTGATGTGGACTCCCAGACGGTTACCTACGATTCCACGGGGCGTGCAATATCCGTTACGACGACTGCCCGTCTCACGCCTGACGGCAATCCGGATTATAACCCAATCTTCCTGGGTTACATGGTGAATCCGGATACTAACTGGCGATGGGTGCTCGATAATATGCGCATCGGAGGTACAGGGGTGACTGGTCGCTCGTTAACAGCAGGTCTTGCTCAGATTGCTGGTGCATGGGATACGGCGAACTTGCGTGATCGCACGACTAACTTCGGTTGTGATGGTTTTTTTCTCGATACTCTGGATACTGCCGGACCTTATGACGCGCCTGGGTGGTACCCCTGGACTGTGGATGAAATGAGGGATACGGTGAAATACATTAGCGATAACTATACCAGCAAAGTTGTATTCGCTAATCGTGGCGCATTCTACTTCACTGCCGGCTTGCAGAGCCCTCTCACGAGTCAGTATCCGATTGACTACTCGATCCGTCCATACATCAATGCTTTTCTTTTTGAGAGCTTCCGCTACGACAGTGATCCAGTTACAGATGGCCCTGGTGGGATTTCTGAATACTACAATGAGAATCGCTACAATGTGGCGCCCAAGGTATTTGCCGAAGCAAACCGTGACGACGGCTTCACCATGTTTAGTTTGGAGTACGAATCCGGTCGTACTGGAATTGTAACCGATGCATTCAACACGGACATCCGGGAGTTTGGCTACATTGGTTACCTTTGCGAGGATGGCCTCCTGATCACAGTTGACACTGACTTTGCCAACTTGCTGCCGGACTCGTCGAATGACAACAATGCACCGACTTGGGACACCACGGGTAACGTGCTCTACAACACTGCTTCAACATCGTTTCGCGTTGGTGTGCAGGAAGTGGGAGAGGGCAGCTCGGTGTCTGAAGCAATCGTTCGTTGGGATGTCGCTATCGATCAGTCCTATCCGATTACGTACGATATCATTGTGACCGATATCGACGCCGGCACTTCGACTACTTATTCGGATGTCGCGTTCGACACAAATCCGGCTTGGGGGCATGATCCGGCAAACAGCTCTGCAAATGAATACACCATCACGGGGCTGACCGCTAATAAGAACTACAACTTTAAGGTCGTGGCCAAGGATGCTTTCGGAAATCAGAATACCGAAGATACGGGGTTGAACTATTACGCTTCTGCCGCACTTAGTAATCCGATCTTGAGTAGCGCTATCACGCTCGATGGCTTACTCACGGAATGGGGGTCGCTAAGCAGCTACCTTGGTGACCCTGATGACGTTGTTGGCGTTAGTGATTCGAGTCATATTTCCGGTGCGGGTAATCAAGCGAACTGGCGTCAAATTCAGGTGGCGCACGCCACGGATACGGGCACACTTTACTTCGCCTACACGAATGATACCAATATCTACGTGAGCTGGGGTTTCCAGATCTTTATTGATACTGATGACAACCCTGCGACAGGTTTCCAAGGCTCATTCGCTGGTATCACGAACTTCCCGATTGGAGCAGATTACTTGATCGAAGGCGTAAACGTCTACCAATACAATGGCACTGGCCTTGACTGGAGTTGGGTCTCGGCTCCTGCTGCCGGTGGTTTTCAGGTAGGCCGAATCTGGAGCGGAACTACGGGCGAGGTTTATCTACCGTTGAGCTGGATTGGTAGCCCAACCGGCACCATCAGTTTCGTCTGCTTCGGTAACAACGAATTCTATACCGGGGTCTCGGGCGAATACGATTGGTATCCCGATGGCGCGAGCAGTGGGGCGTCCTTCCGGTACTCGTTCTAATGTTATCATGGGTAATTTATCCATTATTACGATCCATTAGTTGGGCGGCGCGGGGCATCTCGCGCCGCCTTTTTATTGAAGCTTTTACCATGCTATGGGCAGTTTCGTTCGCAATTTGTGCTCCTGTATTTCTTGGAAAAATGTTCCAAAGAGCTTGACTTTCTTAGTGTTTGCGTAAATGTTTACGCAATAAATTTGAAACAGCTTTAACCCCTGCTTTTACATTATGATTTCAGTAGTATCTTCTTTGGATTTTTATCGAACCTTAAAGTTTTCACTACAGGGGGTTACTGGCTTTTTTTTGATGACGTCAGCCGCATTTGCGATCGATTCCGTAGAAGTGGGGCTTGCGGAAAGCGGTGCCTTGCAAGTAGGGATAAAAGAGCCTGCTCCTGATGTGCAACAAACACGCTTGATGTTTGATATCGATAGCGATTCCAGTAGCGGGTTTGGCGAATATGGTGCTGATTACATGATCGAAGGTGCGACGCTTTACGCATATCCTGATACTGCCACTGGTTGGGAGTGGAAGCAGGTGGGCGTGGTTCCTTATGAAGTTTCCGAGGGGGTGCTTACTTACTCGGTGAACGCGTTGCCAAGGTTCAAGGTAATGCGTTTTTATGTAGAGAATGTTGATAGTGATTGGAGCGTTGTTGATCGTTATCCTGAGACTGACGCATTATCAGTCGATTACTCGCAGTTGACGCCGTCGAATCCTACTGCGGATAATGGCTTGATTGGTCGTCTTTACCGCAGTGGTAGAAGTGGGCTGGCCGTGAAAGTAATAGGAGAAGGCGTGGAGCCTTCACGACTGCGCGTGCTAATTAATAATGACGAGGATGTTGCGACGGGCTTAGCGCCTTATGGTGCAGACTACATGATCGAAGGGCTGACGTTCTACCAACATTCGGGCGTGGACAACGACTGGAATTGGACGCCAATCTACCAGCTATCACCCGAAGTTAATCCTGATGGAGTTGTGTACTCTATTGATAACATCGAAATCGGAGAATCGATGGACTTCAGTGTGGAGAGGACTAACAGCCAATGGGAAGTGTTGGAGCGTTATCCGGGGCAGGGGTTCAAGCGAATTACTAAAGACACCATGGGTGATTACTCTTATAATGGGCCCGACCAAAAAGTCGGGCCTAAAAAATATCTAGTTGAGGAGCTCATCGCCTTTGTTCCCGATTCGTTGAGCATTACCTTCAACGAACGCTTCGGCTCTTTGCCTTGGTATGATGTAGATCTGTCTGAACCCACATGGGATGCTCCAGGGTTTGCGGAGCCACTTAATTTGCGGTTTGAGCTTTGTGATGCAAAGTCCGGCGAGGTCTTTGACTTGCAGCCTGCTCGCGTACGTAAAACTGATGATATGATTGAGTGGCAGGGAAGTGCGGACGGAGTTGACTGGCGCGTGATTGCGCAATCATCTGAGCGCGGAGACCTTGACCTATACGCGGGGCTTAAGAGTGAGCGAGTCCGACTGCTTAGATTTAGTATTGGAGTGCAGGCCCAGCTTGTGGGGTGGACATGGCATGACGATGTTCAATTTGCCCGTGAGATTAATCGCGAGAATATCGAGTACGCGCATGTTGGCAGCAGCCCCTACGGGATGGATGGCAGTGTTTCCAAATACCCATTTGGTGTGGTTGATAATGGCTCGCAGGCTATAGTGCTCGAAACGGACTTAAATGAGCCTTGTGTTTTTAAAATATCTGCCAACACGGATCGAGAGCAGCTTGCTATAGATTACCATGTAGCGCTTACACCATTGACCAAAAAATTTCCCGGACAGGCTGCTTTCCACGCTTCTTTGCGAAGTCGCTCGTTAGTTGAGGGGCTGGCATTTCGGCACGCGCTTTCAGAGTTTTATCAGCGTAATACATCTCTTTTTGAGCGTCGTCCTGATGAGGTTGGGCTTTGGATGCCTTTCACGGATATTTCAAAGATTCCGAGCCCGCAGGATTTTGGATTTGCTTACTACGAAAAGGGTGGCGCAATTGGATCTGATGTCGACTTCTGCCATGATAATGGTGTGCTTACCTTGGCTTACACGGAGCCGTGGCTGTACTGGCTGCCAATGCCGGGAGGCATGGAGCGGACACCGGAGAACGCCATCGCCATGATGGAGCGACTTGCGGTGGATGGCTTTGGTAAGGCAAATGAATTTGCATCCGGGGGCTTATTGGGTGCGGCAAGAGAGCCCGATGGCGGGATCAATATGACTTTCTCGGATGTGCCCTGGAATTCCGGTGCACGAATGGAGGTTAGCACCGATCCAGAGTTACCAACCTCGTCAGACGCACCGGTTAATCGAGCAATGGCTGAGTTCTATTTTATGCGGGAACAGGTTGCTCATGAGAAGATCGATGGCATCTACCTAGATTCGCTTTCGGCAATGTTTATCATGGACTACAATCCTGAGGCTATGGCAGTTACAAATTATCCGGCAACTTTTACGACCGATGCCATGACGCCAGGGCTCGCCACGCCAATTGCTGCTTATGAATTTATTGCTGGGTTAGGTGGTTTTATGAATGCTTCCGAGAAGTACCTAATGGGCAATTTTCCTTGCTGGAATTTTCCGTTCTTTATGCCATTTATCGATATCCCAGGTGAAGAAACGCATTGGTTTCATGAAGGGAATTATAAGCGTATGGCAGACCGCGAGTTGAATTACCGGCGAGCGATGTCGGGCCAGAAAGCTTGGGGCTTTTTGATGAATGGCAAATACGATCATCTTCGACCGGAGTTTGCGCGGCGCTATTTTGAGGACAGTCTTTATTGGGCATTTCAGCCAAGCTTATTTAGCCATGACGCTGCCAATGATCCATATTGGGAAAACGCAGCATGGTATGAGCGTGACAGGCATTGGTTTCAGCGTTACATGCCTTGGATTCGGCGCTTGGCGAATGTTGGCTGGCAACCTGTGGGAGAGGCGCAATCGTTTAGTCATGTCATTGAGATCGAGCAGTACTATGGCACCCGTGATGCGGCAAAATTCATAACTGTACGCAACACGTCAAAGGCTCCGACCTCTGGTCATATTCAAGTGACGTTAGCTGGTGAGGCACAGGATTGGATTGTGCTGAACCCCTTAGCTGGCGATGCTGGCTGGCTTTCTGTTGGTGCAAGTGGCCGGGGTGAAATCCCTGTTTTTCTAGAACCTGAGCAGGTGCGCTTTTTCATGATTTTTCCAAGCAGTGAAATCTCGAATGAAATGGATTTTCTACGCGGATGGTATGACGGCAAGGGACAAGCCGCTCAGTTAATTAGTCAACTGGAGTCGATTCAGGAGCAGCAAGCCCTGGGCGTGAGGCTCGTGGTTAATTTACCACAACCCGCGTTGCGTGGTTTGGCGCAGGAAATACGCATCGACATGGCTAACGTCGGCAGTGCCGCGTTGCAATTCGAGAAGATTAGTTTGTTGTCCGAAGAGCCATCGATTGAGAAGATGCCTAATGTCACTTTGGGCGCAGGCGAAACGTGTGAGGTTGAGCTGACTGTTCCTGCGGATTTTGACGAGGATACGTTTCTTCTACGCTTTATTGTCATGAAGGAAGGCATAGCGGAAACCTTGGCAATACCGCTTTCCTGGCAGCGTTTGAATCCTGTTGATGTAGCCCTGCCACAAAGCAAAGTAATTTCTATTCAGGATGTCGCGCAAGTTCCATTGCGACTGACGAACCTCCTCCAGAAGGTTAGTCTGGTCGATGTGCGTTGGAGTGGCGATTTTGGGGAAGGGCGGAAGGCTTTTCCATTAAATGCTGGAGATGAGCAAACGGTTTACATCCCGGTTCCTGCGGCGGGGCGTGAGTCTGGCGCTATTGAACTGAAGGTATCGGGAATGGGGTTCGAGATGTTCGAAGGCGTGGTGCAACTGCAATTCCTCGGGCAGCAGGTGAGCGTGGTGCGCGATACAGCGGTGATTGTGGAAACGAGCAGCGATTTTCCAGGTTATGGACCTTCACCGCTGCGCGATGGCATCACCCGACCGACTGCAAGCATGGCGTTCAATGAAGCTGCCTGGGCGTCAGAGGAATCTGCTTCTCCGCATTGGGTGCGCTTTAAGTTTCCGGAGCCCATCGAGATTAGCGAAGTTAAGCTCTTTTGGAATCATGAGGGGGGCGTTACTTATACCTCAAGGGAGGGAGTTATACAAGGGTGTATGCTTGACGGGCAACGCCGTCAGTTGACACGTTTTCAGAACGATGCAACGACTGACGTGACGACGGTTGTTTTTGAGCCGACTAAGCTGGCAAGTTTAGAGATTCTCCAGCCTGCGAGACGTGGCTCAGAGATTCGACCGAACATTCTATGGCTGACGGAAATTGAAGTGCGCTAAAATGGCATTCGGTTGGCATCTTGGGCGTTTGTGATTCCACGACTGGATCGTCGACATCGCTCATCGGCTTGTCCGCGTGGCCTAGCCCTGTTTGCGTAAGCGTTTGTCCTTTACCATGTCACGGTCATCCCCCACACTCCATCATGGTTACGCTTGGTTTATTCTAAAGCAAGCTGGTCGGCATTGTAGATGGACATTCGTGAATTTTCAGAGATTGTAGGTGTTTCAACCGCGACTGTTTCGCGCGCTTTTTCTGGGCGTGGACGCATCAGTAAAAAAACTCAGGAGCGAATCCTGGAGGAAGCGCGAAAGCACGGCTTTGCGCCAAATATCAATGCGCGTCGCTTATCATCCAAGTTTAGTGGTGTCATTGGGCTTTACTACACGTTTGGCGAGGAGATCATTTTTGATTACTATAACATGGAGCTCGCGCAGGAGATTGCCAAAGCTTGTGCGGGGCGGGGTATCTCCTTGCACTTAGTATTAAGGAGCCCATCGCAGCCTGACTTGCAGTTGAACAACCTCATTGCTGGAAAAGGCTTGGATGGCGTGATCATTGTAGCGGATAGTGAGCGTAGCTTGGACGGTTTGGGAAAAGTCATCTCTGACTGCCCTACTATAGTCATTGCGAATCAGGTTTGGTCGAATCATTTATCCACCGGATTTATTCATTTGGACTTCGAGAGCGGCATCGAGCAGGCTGTTCAAACCCTTGTGCGCCTGGGGCATCGTCGTATCGGTTTTATCCGTGGCTTATCGGACGACACCAAGCTTAAGGCTTACCAAACCGCTTTGGTCGCATCTGGAATCAAAGTTGATCAGTCACTCATTGTAAATGGTCCTAAGACGATTGAAGACGGGCAACGCGCTGTAGGCATATTATTAAAGAAGAAAATTGATGCGGTCGTTTGTTGCACGGATTTACTTGCGATCGGCGCGTTGCAAGGAGCCGTTAAGTTAGGTGTGTCTGTGCCTGAGCAACTCTCCATTGTTGGCATGGATGATCTTGCTCTAGCATCGCAAACCTCTCCACCGCTGTCCAGTATTGGAGTCCCGCGTTCCAAAATTGCTGCGAGCGCCATACAGATGCTCGAAAGCGTTATGAGTGCATCCGATGGCAATGCGGCGGCGGCACCTCAGTTTATGCACACAGTGAACACATTCTTTGTCGAGCGTGAGTCAATTACCGCAGTAGAGCGCTAGATCTGGTCGTGCTTTGCAGATACTGAGCCAGTCCCTCACGCAGGGAAATTGAAGCAGTGAAGTCCAGTAGTTCACGCGCGCTATTGGGGCAACCCAATGAGTGAATTATGTCGCCCGTGCGTGCTTCTTTAAAGACAGTCTCCGGCGCATCTGGAAAGTGCAGACGGAGCTCGTCGAGGATGTCTAGTAGGCTGGTGGACTTGCCAGTGCAGACATTGACTGCATTAAAACCAGATTGGTTGGATTTGGTAGCGAGCACATTCATGCGCGCGACATCTTGAACGTTGATGAAGTCACGTGTTTGCTGGCCGTCACCAAATACAATCGGCGCAACGCCTTGGGCGAATCGATCGAGAAAGATCGACATGACGCCAGAATACGGTGACTTTGGATCTTGGCGTGGGCCGTAGACATTGAAGTAGCGGTTCGCGGTGACTTTTAACTTATAGGTGTTTGCAGCCGCGAGCAGGAGGGCTTCGCTGGCAAGTTTTGCTCCGCCGTAGGGCGAGAGTGGCTGCTTCTTTGCGCTTTCCTGAAGCGGCAGTTCCGGGTTGTCGCCGTAGATCGCTGCCGAGGATGCAAAGACGATATTTTCCACCATGCCGCGTTGCGCAGCATCGATTATCGTTTGTGTCGCCAAGACATTTCGTTTGAAATTTAAAGCTGGGTTTTCGATGCTTTCTTGCACGCTAACGAGCGCTGCGAGGTGAATGATTGCGTGTGGCTGAAAGGCTTCTAGGATACGGCTAAGCGTGCCACTGTGGGTAACATCGATTTGTTCAAACCGGAAGCTGGGTGAGGTGCACGCTGCATCGAGATTCTCGATTCTTCCCGTGGCAAGGTTGTCGACGACTAATACATCGACGTTTTCAGCCAAAAGTTGATCCACTGTATGGGAGCCAATAAAACCAGCGCCGCCCGTAACGAGCACACGTCGCGAGGATGATGTTTTTTTAGGCATATTGTCCACTTTCTGATAGTTCTTTCAAACTCGCTACTACGTGCGCTTTGTCTTCTGGATAGGTTACGCCGAACCATGGGCTGCTAGTTTGCATGATTCGACACTCTGCAGCGCCGCTACGGATCAACTCATCTACGACAGTGGGGATGTAGCATTCGGATTTCATTTCACTCCCGCTTTTCTTGAGGAATGCTATGAAGTGCGATTGGATTGCAGAGAATATCGCGGGTGTGAATCCCCAGCAATTCATCGAGACGATGGTCTCGGAGCGTAGCACCTCTTGAGTGCCCTGAAGGTTTTTTCCGATGATCACGCCTGCGGCATTGGAGGAAATATTGGTGTATTCTTCGACTGATTTCAATTTATCTCCGTGGATCTGGCAAACGCCGCGATTCACTGAGCCATGAGGAGACAGCGTTTTGATTAGCTGGTAGCCAACCATGCTAATAGCGAGATCTGATCCCTTTGCTGTAGCAAGTTGCGTGGCGAGAATTTCGTAGGATTCTTTACCATAGAAATCATCGGCATTGATGACCGCGAATGGCTCTGCGATTACGTTACGTGCGGCATAAATCGCCTGGGCGGTGCCCCAAGGCTTCGAGCGACCTGGTGGAGGCGTGAAGCCGGTGGGTAAATCTTCAAGTGACTGGTAGGCGAACTGTAGGTCAATTTGCGCATCGTAGCGACTGCTGATGTGTTCGTGAAAGTCGGCTTCGAAATCGCGACGTATGACAAAGACAATTTTAGCGAAGCCAGCGCTGATGGCGTCTTGCACCGCGAAGTCGAGCATGGTCTCGCCCATCGGGCCCATGACATCAAGTTGCTTCAGGCCGCCGTAACGGCTACCCATGCCGGCAGCCAAAATGAGGAGTGTGGGAGGTGTCATGATCGAATTATTTGAAGTTAATGTTTTACGAGTAATTTAATTCAGATTCGATAAATGTTCGCTGGATTAGTCGGTCGATTTCCGACTGTTGTTGCTCGATCGATTCTACGAGTGCGAATTGTGTGCGGCAGCGGTCAAGGTTGTGTGCCGGGTGCTTGATTTTGAAGTAAGTGTCTCCTTGTAAGTAATCCGTAAGGAAGCGAATTCCGCATTCCATCGCCATCAGCTTGGCGCTCTGACCCAGGCCTTCCTTTTCGTAGTCGTTGAGGAAGCCTGCTGCGACGCCGAGATAGCCTTGCAAGAGCGCTTCAAACATGGGCATTTGCATCGAGACTTTGCTGAGGTCGGTTTCGTCTTCTAGGGCAGAATTCGTCGCGGTTCGAACCATGTCGCTAAAGTCATAAAGCACGCAGCCTGGCATCACGGTGTCCAAGTCGATGACGCAAACGCCTTCTCCTGAAAAGTCATCAATCATGACATTGTTCAGTTTGGTGTCATTGTGGGTGACGCGCTCAGGTATGTTGCCTGCGGACATTTGTTTTACGACCATTCCGAAGTCGTCCTGTCGTGCGTGTAGAAAATCGATTTCCGCTTTTACCATGTGCGCTCGATTGTGTTTGTCCTGTTCGAGCGCCAGGAGTAGTGCCTCATACCGCTTGGGGGTGTGGTGGAAATCGGGAATGGTTTCGTGCAGTCGCTCTCCTTGGAGTGAGGCGGCGAGTTTTTGAAATTGGGCAAAGGCTGCTGCGGCTGCTTTGGCTTGCTCGATGGATTCGATTTTATCGTAAGTACGCGCTCTTTCGATAAATAGGTAGGTTCGCCAGTACTCGCCATCGGCGTCGATTGCGTAGGGCTTGCCCGTGTGTGCGGGAATAAGTGTTAGGCCGCGGCGAAGGCGCTCAGGATTTGCCTCGCGCATCAGTGTCGACTGGTTGTGGTCAGTGACGCGTTGTATGTTTTCCATCAACGCCTCGGGGTTCTTAAAGATGCTCTTGTTGATGCGCTGGTGGATGTAGCGTAGCCGGTGTCCTGCTTGATCATACTCGGCGCAGTAGGTGTCGTTGATATGGCCGCTGCCGTATGGTGTGCAAGCGACATAGTCTGCCCGCATATTAAATAGCTCTGCGATGGATGAAAGGTCCGCTGGTGGTAGGTTATTCATGCAGTGTTCTTTGTTTCGATTCGGGGGTATAATGGCGGTTTTAGGGCATGGAGAATTATTTGGCAAGAAAATGCGTAAACATTTACACAAAAATCTTGACGATTGCTAGGTGAGTGATTTTTATGGCGATTATGAAGATTGGAGTAATTGGACTAGGCAAGCGACTGAATCATATGGTGAATACCTGTATGCGTGAAGTTGAGCCCGGACTGACGATTGTCTCTGCGCTCGACCCCGATGAAGCAGCGGTGCGTGAAGTTCTTCCTGAGAAAGAGGCTAGGGCCGTTAAATTTGCGAGGACGGTTGAGGAGCTTGCATCAACTGGAGTTGATGCGATTGCGGTTGGAACGCGCTGCAATTTACACGCGAAATATGCAATTGAGGTTGCTACTACCGGGTTGCCGCTTTTTTTAGAAAAGCCCGTTGCGACAACGCTTGAAGATGCGATGGCATTGGAGGCTGCATTTCGGAATACTGAAACAGAAGCGGTGGTAAGTTTTCCGCTACGCGCATCACCGCTCTGTACACGAGTGAAGCATATCTTAGATGAAGGTGGACTCGGTATTCCTCAGCATGTGTTGGCTGTTAATTATGTGCCTTATGGTGATGTCTATTTTAATAGTTGGTACCGCGACTACCGGGTGACGGGCGGTTTATTTCTTCAAAAGGCAACGCACGATCTCGACTATCTGGCCTATTGCATGCGTAGTCCGATCGTTCGCGTTGGTGCAATGAAGTCCTGTGGGCGTGTTTATCGCGACTCAAAATATGCGGATGTTGAGCCTGATCCGAATTGTGGTTTCTTTGAGCAAATTGGAACACCCGAAACTGGTATGAATGAGGACGCTTCTAGTGCGCTCATTGAGTTCGAAAACGGTGTTCAAGGTGTCTACACGCAGGTGTTTTACTCGAAGCGTGGCGCGGCACGGCGCGGCGCGACTTTTTCGGGGCATCAGGGAACTCTCTGTTTTGATTGGTATGAGAACCAGGCTAAGCTGGTGCATCATTTTAAACCGTTTGAGGACACTATACGCGTGGATTGCGATTTGCATCATCATGGTGGCGATGGGGTTTTGGCGGAAAACTTCCTCAAGGTCATTCGTGGTGAGGCGACTTCCATCTCGAATATCTGGGCAGGACTGCAAAGTGTCTATGCCTGTTTGGCGGCGAAAGAGAGCTCCGAGACTGGACAATTCTGTGAGGTTCGCCAATTGGCTCAAGTCGCCGTCGGAGAGGCCTACTGTCGCTGATTTCAAGATAATTTGCGTAAACATTATTACAAATGCCACTTGATATTGTAGAATTTTCCAAGCAAATCGGCGTCTCAACGGCGACGGTTTCCCGTGCGTTTTCCGGGCGTGGGCGAATTAGTGATAAGACGCGTGAGCGCGTCTTGGAAGAGGCGCGTGCTCGCGGGTTTTCCCCCAATGTCCATGCGAGTCGTCTCAATTCGAAGCGAACCAATCAGATTGGTCTTTATTACAGCTTTTCGGAAGACCCGATATTCGACTATTACAACATGGAGCTCGCGCAAGAAATCGCCAAGGCGGCCGAAAAGCGTGGGCAAGCGGTGCACCTTGAGCTTAGCCGTACCGGTAAGGGCGAGAATCAGCGGTTGCGCCAACTAACAGGTGGTGGCGGTTTGGATGGTATTATCCTCGTCGTAGACGGTCGCACCAGTGGGGCTCGCTTAATCGAGTCCGTACAGGGGTGTCCGGTGGTTGTCGTGACCAATCGTCCTTGGGCTCCGATTAAGAAAGAGATCGTGGTCGAACTGGATATTTTCAGTGGAATGGCGGACGCGGTGCGAGACTTGGCAAGTTTGGGGCACAAGCGAATTGGATTCATTGGGGGGACGGGAATCACGGCCAAGGTTAACGGCTTCCGACGAATCCTGGGGGATTGCCAGGTGGCTGTTGATCCTAAGTTAATTGCGGAAGGTTCGGTCAGCTTTTCTGATGGCCAAAAGGCATTTCATCAGGTTGCTTCGCAGCGACCATCGGCAGTGCTTTGTGCGACAGACGTTTTGGCAATGGGTGCGCTGAATGAAGCCAATGCCATGGGACTTAATGTTCCTGGCGACATTTCGATTGTTGGAATGGATGACTTGGCATTTACCGCCTATACGACGCCTTCCCTGAGCACAATTGGTATTCCACGTAGTCAAATCGCGAAGACTGCAGTCGATAGCATTATTTCACAGCTCGATGATGAAGAGAGCGAATCTCCGCGAGCATTAGCTAAGCATGTCATCGGTAGCTACTACGTGCAGCGCGCGTCAGTCGGCATTTCTACTGGCGCTTAGTTCTTCCAGAAATTCAACCCTCATATCACTCAACAAATCCATATCACTATGAAATCAACAAATACTACGAAACTAATCTGCGGCGTTCTGGGCTCACTTGTGCTTAGCGCATCGGCGGTCGCAGGCACCTACGCGAATATCACTATCGACGGGGATTTCTCAGATTGGGTCGGTGTTCCGATCTTGACCACTGACACTACTGGTGATGGTGATCCCGTAGACTTCATCACGCTGTACGCGGCCAATGATGATAGCAATCTTTACCTGCGTGTGGTTTATAATGATCCAGTTGGCGTAAATGGAAGTAATGCCCAAGTATTCATTGCGCTAGATAATGACAACAATACCTCAACGGGCTACGATGTGTATGGTTTAGGCTTGGTTGGTTCGGAAGTAGGCTGGCAAAACGATTTCCCTTTTGAGCAGGCTACTGGCAATTTCAATACCGGCAATGGTATCACCGATGGAGGCGCTGCAATTGCGCTCTACAACACCACCGTCAGCGAACAGGAAATATCTATCAGTCGCTCTGCCACCTTTACGGTAGGCGGTGCCACAATTTTCCCTAATGACACCATTGCGATTGCCATGTATAGCAATGGGACCACGGTGGATGACTTTATCGGTGCCGGAGTTTATACTTTTGCTTCGGTTCCCGAGCCGGCTCATTACGCAATGATCTTTGTCGGACTGGCTGGCGCGATTACCTTGCTTCGTCGCCGCAACTTAGCATAGTATCTGCTTACGCAGCTACGATATGGAATGGCGTAAGCAATCTGGGTTCACTTTGGTGGAGTTACTCGTCTGTGTCGCGGTAATCGGCATACTGGCGAGTATCCTCATCGCAGTGTTAGGCGCTGTTCGGGAGAAAAGCCTACTCACGAACAGCATCTCCAATGTGCGTAACATTGGAGGCGGAACCCAGATGTATGCCCAAGAACACGACAATAACATACCGGTCTGGCACAACTATAACACCGGCCAATATTGGTGGCAGTTGCTGCTCCCGTATCTTGGCGATGATACAGAGATATTTCACAGTCCGGCTCATGAAGAGTTTAATGACACTGACTACAACACGCTGGCACAGACCATTTCCTATGGCTGGAATTATGTTGTGATGGGGAGGCATCTCGGCGATACATCCCGTGAAGGTGATCACGTGCTGTCACAGTTCATTTTTGCCGATCCCTCGAAGACGCTGGTGCTTGCTGATGGGCCTAAGACCGATTGCTGGGGCTACATTGCTCCTGATCATCCGGCTGACCCAGACCGCTATGGCAATAACCTTGTAGTGGCTCTGTTCCTTGATGGCCATGTGGACACTTTGGATTACACCGAAGTTACCACAGAGGAGCCTTACTTTGTGCCGATTCGCAACATGCCAGATTTTAAATAAACTTACCCCTAATAATATGCGACTAATATTTCCATTCGCGGCCTTTCTTTGGGTTGCGTGCCTTGGCTTTGCCTCTGATTTGCGTAGCCGATTCCAGCAGATCGATTCCTATGCGTGCTATTATGGTCCTGGAAAGGTCGAGGAGCTCGTTTCTCGAGACGCTGTCATTATCGAGACCAGCCAACAAAGCCCTGTTTCGATTACTCAAATGCAAGACGGGGGCGCTCTTGTCATTGGCTACATCAGCATTGGCGAAGATGATGCTTTACGCGTGGGCGATGGCGAAGGGCCCGGAGGCATGGATTCTAGCTATTTTGACCGTGACGGCAATGATGCACCTGATAAAAACAAAATCTGGAATTCCTACTACGCCGATGCGCGTGAACCGGCTTGGCGTGAGTATTTCTTGAAGAGAACTGCCGCCATGCGCGATGAGTACGGGGTTGATGGCTTTTTCCTCGATACGGTGGACACCAGCGAGCTTTACCCGGAGTCGAAGGACGCAATGATCTCGCTCATACAAGATTTGCGCGCCCAACAGCCTGACAGCATTATTGTGATCAACCGAGGCTTTCATACGGTTCCTGCCCTCGCAGGTTCAATTGACGGCGTTATGTTTGAGAGCGGTACGGCAAGTTATGATTTTGCGGCCAAGGAATACATGCTGCTCAAACCGTCGGCTTGGGACTACGGTCTTGTGCTGTGGCGTGATGTGCTTAAGCCTGCGATGGATAATCATGGAATCGTAGTGCTGGCGCTGGATTACGCGGAATCTGCTGATCATGAAAATACCCGCATTGCAATGGACCGTGCGTTAACGTTTGGTTACGTGCCAGAGGTGTCGACCATCTACTTGGATGCCATTTATGACATCGATTACTCACCCACACCAGATGGTAAGTACCTCGAGCTACAGAATACGCCCGAACGCATGACCTATCAACTGCCGGAATCAGCGAACGGCTTTCCAGCGGGAACGAAGGTGGCTCCAAGTTCGATTTATCCAGACTACGATGTGACGCCGGTGGTCGACGGGATCAGCGAGCGAGAGCAGCTGGATTGGCGTCGCCGCGCCTGGGCTTCTTGGGAAAAGCACGGAGAGCACTTTTTGGAGTTTCAGTTTCCGCGACCAGTCTCTGCTGATGGGTTCTCAGTTGACTGGGCATTTGACAATGGGGTCCACCACCAAGCGCGTGAATTTCGTGTCGAAGTCATGCCCGCAGATCAGGCGGAAGAGTGGGTGCCGGTGGTTGCCGTTGAGGACAACGAACAGTTAAGCAACGATTTGAAATTCGACGCGATGGACATCGTTGCTCTGCGTCTGGTGCAAGTGGATGGCATGGGTTCTCCGAGTCGCCCCGACCTCATGTGGGTGGAGCAGGTTCGGCTCAAGTCGCTCAACTAAGGTTTTTCTATGAGCATTATCGACTGGGGAATCGTCTCGGTATTCCTATTCGCGCTTTTGGGGCTCGTGCTTTACTCACGGCGCTATATGCGGGGGGTGGCGGACTATCTCGTGGCCAACCGCTGCGCCGGTCGTTATCTGCTGACGCTTTCTGAAGGAATCGCGGGGCTTGGCGCGATTACCATTGTGGGCGCCTTTGAAATCACCTACCAAGCCGGATTTGTTCCCATCTGGTGGAGCTATTTTCTCTCACCACTTGGGCTTATCATTGCGCTGTCGGGCTTTGTCATTTACCGCTTCAGGCAAACGCGCTCCATGACGATGCCGCAGTTCATTGAGATGCGCTACAGCAGAAGTTTTCGTGTGTTTTGTGGGCTGCTTGCATTTCTATCGGGGCTGATTAACTACGGAGTTTTTCCCGCAATTACGGCGCGGTTCTTTATCCACTTTTGTCAATTACCGGATGTGGTCATGATCTTCGGGACGCCCGTGGCGGTGTTCCCCATTGTGATGGCGATCGAGCTGCTCATTGCGCTACTGTTTGTCTTTCTGGGTGGTCAAATCACAGTGCTGCTGACTGACTTTGCACAGTCGATGTTTAGCCTCATCGCGTTTATGGTGATCCTGATATTCCTTCTGTGGATGTTTGATTGGGGAGATATTATTGCGGGCTTACAGACGCGCCCTGCTGATCAGTCAATGATTCATCCGTTCCAGGCCGGCGGCATGGACGACTTCAATATCGGCTACTACCTGATCGGTGTTTTCATGGTGGTTTACACCACGCGGGCCTGGCAAGGGAGCAGCGCCTACAATGCGTCAGCCCGCTCGCCGCATGAGGCGCGTATGGCGGGCATTTTGGGCAACTGGCGGGCTATGGCGCAGGGCATGGCAATGCTGCTGATGCCGTTGTGCGTGTTTGCTGTGTTGCACAATCCTGTTTTCAGCGAGCAAGCAGTAGAGATTACGCGCGACCTGAGTCAGTTTAGCGAGCCTGCCATTCGCCATCAAATGACGGTGCCAGTCGGCTTGCAACATATCCTTCCAATTGGCGTCACCGGTCTGCTTGCGGCGGTGATCGTGGCGGCGGCGGTCAGCACGGATAACACTTATCTGCACTCTTGGAGTAGCATATTTATCCAGGACGTGATTCTGCCATTTCGAAAGAAACCGCTGAGCATGAAGCAGCACATTTTACTCTTACGCTGTGGTTTGCTGGGCGTGGCGTTTTTTGCGTGGTGTTTTAGCATGATCTTCCCTCTGCGTGATTACATTTATATGTTCTTCGATATCACTGGGGCGATTTTCCTCGGAGGGGCGGGCTCGGTGATCATTGGCGGGTTGTATTGGAAACGCGGCACGACAGCCGGCGCATGGGCGGCGATGATTATTGGCGCAACGTTCTCGGCGGGAGGCCTCCTGCTACAGTCGTATTGGTCAGAAATTGCGCCAATGCTGCTTGAGTGGTTCCCAGATAACTTTGCGTTACAAAGCATTGCGGATGATTTTCCCTTTAACGGACGTCAGATGATGTTTTTCTCGATGCTGTGTGCGATCATCGGCTATGTGGTAGGCTCGCTTTTGCAGAACTACGCGCACAACATGGATAAGCTTTTGCATCGTGGAGAGTTCCGTCGCGTGGACGATCCTTCTGTCGAGATGCCGATTAAGTCATGGCGAAACTTGGGCATGGGGCCGGAGTTTTCGAAGTGGGATAAAGTAATCTACCTCGGCACAATAGTATGGGTGATTGGCTGGTGGTGTGTCTTTCTGATCGGCAGTGCGGTTAATTTAAGCGTTGGAGTCAGCGAGGAAACATGGATTGTTTTCTGGCAGGTGAATCTCTGGATATCTGTCATCCTTGGCATCTTTACTACTGGCTGGTTTATCTGCGGCGGGGTGGGGGATGTGCGTCGTATGTTTGCAGATTTGAATAAAGTGCGGCTGGATGTGGATGATGATGGCACCGTCGTCAATGGAATGAATGCCGATGATTTGCATAAGCATGAAGAGGTTTGAAAATTTAGTCGCCTTTACGGCCTTGGCAATTGCTCCAACCGGAGCCTCTGCTGCCGAATATTATCTGGCGACCGATGGCAGTGATTCAGCTACGGGAGACATCGATGCGCCTTGGGGCACCTTCGCCCATGCGCTCACTCAAGTTTCGCCAGGAGACGGCATCAATGTGCGTGCAGGATCTTATGCGGAGTGTGTGTTGGTCAATCAATCAGGAAGCGAGGGCGCGTATATTACCATTCGTGCTCATGATGGCGAAACGGTGGTAATTGACGGTTCCGAGATCATCGTTTCGGGGCGAATGGGCTTGGTTGAACTACAGGACTGCTCCTATGTGCGGATCGAAGGGCTGACTGTTCGTAACTTATCTACGAGTAATCGCGACCAGACGCCGGTTGGCATTCTTTATGAAGGATCGGGAACAGGCGTTGAACTGGTTAACAACACCGTTGAGCAAATCGCAACACTCGCGAATCCGAGAGCCAATGGATCTGGGCGTGACGCGCATGGCATCGGCGTATTTGGCACGGATGCAATCGCGATCAGTGAGCTCCTGGTCTTGGGCAATATCGTGCGCGACCTGACGCTTGGCTCCAGTGAGGCGCTGGTGATTAATGGTAACGTAGATGGCTTTCGCATCATTGAGAATTCAGTTTCCAACTGCGATAACATTGGCATTGATTGTATCGGATATGAAGGCGTTGGCCCAACCGATGCGTTGGATCAAGCTCGAAACGGATGGATCAGCGGCAACTGTGTCAGTGGAGTGTCGACGGTTGGGAATCCATCCTACAACGGGCCATGCTCAGCAGGGATATACGTCGATGGTGGACGGGATATCGTCATCGAGCGCAATCAAGTGAGCCTGTGTGATATCGGCGTTGAGGTGGCGTCCGAGCATCTCGGCAAGTCGACTTCGAATGTCATCGTGCGGTCCAACTTGCTGACCGAATGCTTGATGGCCGGACTGTTCATCGGCGGCTATGAGTCTGGCTCCACAGGGAGCGCGGCAAATTGCGTGATTACGCACAATACGTTTTATAACAATGACACACAGGCCAACGGCGATGAATTCGGCCAACTGCACATTCAGTACCAAGTGATCGATACCGAAATTACGGCGAACATCTTTTACCACGACATTACTAAGTCCGGGGAGTGCAATATCTTCATTGTGCAATGGAATAATGATGCCGTTGGGCTCGTGATTAACCGCAACCTTTATTACGGGCCAGAAACACCGGTTTGGGTCTTGGGGGGCGATTGGACCGAGGGTTGGCCCACGTATGATAACCTCGCCCTGAGTAGGGCGGAAGAGGTGTTTGCTGCGCCAGGTTTTATCGGTGCTGCCTCAGGTGATTTTCGACTGACTACAGGCTCTCCAGCTATCGATCTCGGCTCAACGAGTGAGGTGTCAGGCGTGCGGGATTTAGATGGCCTTGAGCGTACTGTAGGGGAGAGCCCGGACGCGGGCGCTTATGAGTTTGGCGCGGAAGCCTCTACATGGGGTGGCGCTAGCATCGAGGCGAATGACCAAGAAGCCTATTTCTCTATGATGGCGAATCCTGGGAGGGTGTGTGGGCTTCAATACAGCAAAAACTTTCAGGAATGGCTCCTGACTTCTGGAGTTTTCTTTGTTCAATATGACTTAATTTGGCGGGCTACTTTAGCTGGTATGCAGGGGGATTGGTCGAAGTCTGTCGAGATCTCCGATACGTTAAACGCCATCATAGGAGTGGCTGCGCACGAACATTATTTGCCGCCTGAACTTGAAAAAAGCTTCATGACCTCGATGCGCCAAGAACTCTGACATAGCATGATATGCAAGTGATGTGTCTGGTGGTGCATGGGCGTAGCAATAAAGATATCATGCATGATTTGGGTCTGTCTGAACGTAAGGTTAAGCTGCAAATTTCGAACATGCTACCTAAGTTGCAAATTCAGGACCGAACTCAAGCCGCCATTCATGCGATGAAGACTGGCATTGTTCACTTGGGCGCGGTGCTTTGAATAACTCTAAAGCGTTTTCAGTGAAGTCTTCAGGCGTTAGGTTGTTCAGCTGCTGTGAGTGCGGCTTAGCCAATTAGCCAACGGTCGAGCACCAAGGCACCAAGCAGGAGCGGCAGGTAGGCAATCGAGGCCAGGAACATCTTGCGGGAGGCCGACGTGCGGTCTTGGCCTTTGACGCGCCAGAAGCCCAATGCGGTCCAGCAATAATACATGCCGCAGATTAACGCAGCGGCACCGAAGAGGAACCAGCTCGTGTAACCGAGGAACACCGGGAGCAGACTGATGCCGAGCAAGAGCAGGCTGTGGAGAATCGATTGGCGGGCGGCGCTTTGACCGCTGGGGTCATTGACCGTGCTCATCACGAAACCGCCTTGAGCGTAGTCGTCGCGGTAGAGCCAGGCAATGGCCATGAAATGAGGGATTTGCCAGCAGAAGAGGATGCCAAACAAGATCCAGCCGAGCGGGTCGATTTGGCCATTGGCGGCAGCCCAGCCGATCAGCGGGGGGAGCGCGCCGGGTACTGCGCCGATCAGGGTGTTCCATGAAGTCATTCGCTTGAGCGGCGTATAAACCAGCAAATAAGAAATCAGCGTGGCGACGGTTAACGCGCCGGCGAGTGGGTTGGCCCCGAGCCAGACGAGGGTGCTGCCGGCGATTCCAAGGCTGAGGCCGAAGATCAGTGCTGCTTGCGGCGAGACGGCACCGCTGGGCAGGGGGCGGCTCTGGGTGCGTGCCATGCGGCGGTCGACTTCACGCTCCAGCCACTGATTGAGTGCGCCTGCGGCACCGGCGGAGAGCGAGGTGCCTACGAGGAGGGAAAGGAAAATGCCCGCGCTGCGCTGCGGGTCGGCCGCCATGTAGCCAACGAGGGCGGTGATGACGGAAAGGAGGCTTAGTCGCGGCTTGGTCAGTTCCCAATATTCGCGCAGGGCGAGTCGTTCGGACCAGGGGGTGGCGTCAACTTGGTTGAGGCCTGGCGTGGAAGGGGAGGAGCTCATTCAGTCACGGGCGCGGGGCAATTGGCGCAATGGGGGCGTTGGAGGTGTTAAAAGTAGACTATCTATTGGTTAAATCACTGTTCGCCAGGGGCAAGCGGAAAGTTTGCGTAATCGTAATCCAAACAAATGCTAATAGTAGCGCGCCCACTAGCATGTGAGTAGAAGCCATTACCGGGTTCTTATGAGTCCAGACCGTTGCCGCTCCGAGAAACACCTGTATCGCCAGTAGCGCCGTGATGCCGATTATCCAGCCTTTCATCGCTTGGCGCGTGTTGCTGCGGCCCCAGAGCATGCCGAGGAAGCCCATGATGGCAACGGTCGCCACGACTGCGCCAAGCCGATGCAGCCAATGCAGCGTGATCGGCGTGGTCCAAACTGCAGGCAGCAGTCCGCCTTCGGGCGTGAGGGGAAAAGTCGGTATCGCCAGCCCGGCCCCGTAGTGCCGCATGAGTGCGCCAAGGAGGATTTGCACCATAATCGTCGCTGCGGCGACCAGCCCCCAAATACGGACAGACTTCGGCACCGCTTTGGCCAGGCCGCATTGTTTTTCCCTCCAGTAGCGGGAGAGGAGTAGGGTGAGCGTTGCCAGGCAGCAGAGGGTAAGTTCCGCGCCCAAAGCATGCAGAATGCGGAAGGTGTAACCGATGGCGTTGTCGTCGGCGCCGGTGTTGAGCTGGTCGAATTTCACGCGCGCGCCGCCTAGGAGTCCCTGGGCAATAACGAGCGCCAGGAGCCCATAGGCCAGACGGCGGGTAGTGTCGTTGCCTTCACGGAGGAAGGCCCAGATGGCTAGCGCAATGGATAGGAAGCCCAGCTTGGCTCCGAGGAGGCGGTGACTGTGCTCGGCGCGCATTTCGATGTCTTCCCACCAGCCGTCCGGCATCACGGAGGAGTTGGACAGCGGCCAGTCGAGGAACACCATGCCGGCCTGAATACTGGTGGTATAGGCACCGGCATAGAGCAGGAGCAGCGACCAGCAAAGGGCGAACAGGGAAAACCAGAAGAGGGCGGGTTGGTAGCGGTCGAGTCGGTTAGTAGGGGCTTTGAACATTCTCGGTTGCGAAAATACGTAAATGCGTAAAATAATCAGTAAGTATGCTTGGACCGCAAACGACAACCCTGTTTCACACGACGCTTTGCTGGTTGTGCGCCGCCACCCTCAATGCGGAATCGCTCACTGGCAAAGTCGCCAGCGCAGACCCCGATGCGCAGACCCTGACCCTCGAAGACGGCCGCGTGCTTAAAGTCGGTGCTGGCGATGCGCGCATTGGCTACGTTGGGCAGACGATCAAAGGCGAGTTGGAGCCGCTGACCGAGCCGCCGACGCTGTATGCGATTTGGCCGATGGACGAGGTCAACGTGGCCGTCGAAAAATCAGTCAACAAGAAGCTTCACAACGACACCATGCTTCAAGGCCGCAAGGCGTTTCGCTCGCTGGGGGATTACCTGCCGGACTTCGCGCTCTACAATCAGGACGGCGAGTTCGTGCGCAAGGGAACGTATCAGGGCAAGAACACGGTTTATAATTTCATCTTCACGCGCTGCCAAATGCCGACCATGTGCCCGGCCACGACTGCGCGTACGCTGCGTTTGCAAAAGATGATCGACGAAGCCGGCCTCAAAGATGCGCAGCTGGTGACTATCACTTTCGACCCGGAATACGACACCCCCGGCATCCTCAATGAATACGGTGTTCAGCGCGGCGCGCACTTCGGCAACTACACCTTGCTGACGGGCGACCCCGAGGCGATTGAGGACCTGATGAAGCAGTTTGGTATTTTGACGATCGATGAGGACGGCACGATCAACCACACGATGGCGACGATCCTCACCGACGGCAACGGCAAGGTCATTTATCGCAAGGAAGGCTCTACCTGGACGCCGCAGGATTTCTTTGATCGCCTGAGCGAACGGGAGCAGGACGCCGGATCATGACAAGTTTGGTCCAGTGTGCATTGATTACGGTAGCGGCCGTGGGCTTGTTTGTCGGGCTGCGTTCATTGCCCGATTCCGAGTGTGGATTCCTTCACTACGATCCGCCGGTGGTGGATGGCGACGGCATTCAATACTGCGGTGATGATCAGCCGGTTTTCATTGAAGTCGGTTCGTTGAATTATCCGGTGAAGCTCACGCTGAAGCCCGAGCGCGAATTTCTAAACGTGGGCGAGCCGGTCAAGGTGGTGTTGTCCGTCAGTGCAAAGGGCGGTGAGCCGCTGGCGCCGTCGGAGCTGGCGGTCACGCACACCGAGCTCATGCACGTGCTCGTGGTCGACCCCTCGCGCGAGGATTATCACCACGTTCACCCGCAGCCGATTGGCGAGTCGGGGCAGTGGGAATTTACGTTTACGCCGAACCGCCCGGGACCTTACCAGGTCTTCGCCGAGTTCGTGCCTTCGCGCACGCAGCAAGTGGTGATTGCCGATGGCGCAATCGATGTTGCCGGTGCAGCAACGGCGGTGGCGCCGCAGGCTTTGCCCGATGGTTGGACCGCAAGTTTGGTCGTCGATCCCGCTGCGCCAGCAGTCGACCAGGAGGCGCGCCTGCATTTGAAAATTGCCCGCGCAGACGGCGCGCAAGCGGTGCTGGAGCCGGTGATGGGCGCTTGGGCGCACCTAGTTGCCTTTGACGAATCGGTGTCGGGCTTTGCCCACTTGCACCCTAAATACACGGGGCGCGAAAAGGACGCTGAGCCGCAGTTGGAGTTCGTGCTCAATACCCACATTCCAGGAGATTACCGGGTGTGGGCGCAGGTCAAAGTAGATGGCGTCGAGCGATTTATGCCGTTCAACGTTCAGGTTAATTAATTATAACAAAGTGGCGAATTGATTTGTGCCTTGGGCGGTTCTGGCTTTCAATGTGGGTGCCATGATCGATCTTATTAAAAAGAGTATGCTGGCCGGGGTTGGAGCCGCGGTAGTCACCAAGGAAAGCGCCGAGCAGGCACTGAGCGGCTTAGTGGAGAAGGGAAAAATCTCCACAGGCGAAGCCAAGGAAGCTGCGGATAAAATCGTGGCGGAAGGTCGCGCTGAGTACGAAAAGGCGCGGACCGAAATGGAGAAGTGGTTCGAGGAAATGCTCCACAAGGGCAAGGTTGCGACCCAGTCGGACATCGCCAAGCTGGAGGCGCGCATCGCCGCGCTGGAAGCTGCAGATAAATCCGGCGAGTAAACTTTGGCCAGCGCCCTCAAGACTCTAGACTTTATCAGCAACGCGACGCGTGGACGAGAGATCGTCACGGTGCTGATGCGGCATGGCTTTGGCGACTTGTTAGACGTCGTGCGGATCCCCAAAGGCTGGGTGGAAAAGATTGTTCCGCCCACGGATCCGAACCTCAACGTATGGCAGCGCCTGCGCCTCGTGCTCGAAGATCTGGGCCCGACTTTTGTGAAGTTTGGTCAGGTGATGAGCACGCGTCCGGATGTCTTGCCGGAGGGCATGATCACCGAGTTTAAAAACCTGCGCAGCCAGGTTAAGCCCATTCCTTTTGATCAGATCGAGCCCATGCTTTGTGCGGAGCTCGGGTGCGGTCAATACACAGAATATTTCGACGATTTTAATACGACGCCCGTCGCCTGCGGGTCGATTGGCCAGGTTTACAAGGCGCGGATCAAGGACACAGATGAATGGGTGGCCGTGAAGATTCAGCGGCCCAACATTAAGAAGGCGATTAAGGCCGACATCGAGATCATCAGCTGGTTGGTGAAGCTGCTGCATGATCGGGTGGAAGAACTGCGCCCCTACGACTTGCCGTCGATTGTAGAGTCGACCGGCAAAGGCATTTTGCAGGAGCTGGACTTCACCATCGAGGCCAACAATGCCGCGCTTTTTTCGGCACTGAATCCCTACGAGGATGTCTTCGCGCCCAAGGTTTATGATCAGTTCACCTACGAGCGCGTTACCGTGTTTGAGTGGGTCGAGGGGCGTCCGCCCTGGGACCCCGAGATCCCGGAAGATATCCGCGTGAAGTTGGCACGCGCTGGCGGCAAAAGCGTCTTCCAGCAAATTGTCATTAGCGGGTATTTCCATGCGGACCCGCATGGCGGCAATTTATTGATCACCGACGATGGCCGCCTGTGCTTCATCGACTGGGGCCTGGCGGGGCAACTGACCCGCGACATGCGCTATTTCCTCGCGGACTTGTTTAGCGCCATTGCCAAGAACGATCCGGAAAAAGTCTGCCGCGTAGCCATGATCATGGCGCAAGGCAAGACGCGCATTGACCGGACGAAGTTGGAGCAGGAAGTCGGCTTTGTGCTGCGGCAGTATCGCTCGAAGTTCGATCAAAATGAAGCCATCGGCAAGATCGTCATCGACCTGCTGTTTGTCTTTGGCTCGAACGGGATTCACTTGGCGCGCGACTATTCGTTGTTGGCCAAGGCAATCATTTCCATTGAAGAAGTCGGGCAGACGCTGGACCCGAAGTTCGACATTCGCGAAGTCGGCAAACCCTTCCTCCACAAGCTTGAGTGGGAGCGTTGGAATCCGACCAGTGTGGCCGCGCGCATGTGGTGGAATATGCAGGGGCACATGCACAAGCTGCGTGAGTTGCCTGGCGATATTCAGCGATTTTTCCGCCATCTGGAAGACGGTGAGATCAAGGTGACGATGAAGCACGAAGGCCTCACCGATGTGGGCGATGTCTTCGATATGGGCGTCAACCGCCTGACGATGGCGATCATCACGGCGGCGATTATTCTTTCGTCCGCAATCGTGGTGGGCTCGATGGCCCCGAAAGACGCGACTTTGAGCGAACTCTACAGCACTAACGTAGTGCTGCTGCTCGCGGCATTTGGTTTCAAGATTGGCATCCTCTTCGGCGGCTGGATCATCTGGGACATCATCCGCCACGGTCGCCACAAATAGGCTGCGTCCCGCCGTACCGGTGGATATCGCATTGCATAATATTTTGAGGCAAGATTGTGGCTGGTGTGTGTCGGCGTAAGTGAGAAGCAACGAAATAAAAAGCCCCCGGCGTAATGCCGAGGGCTTTGAAAGAGTTGCGTTTTGCGTTTGGTAGGAATGATGCGATGCAACGGGACGTTGCTTACATCATGCCGCCCATGCCGCCCATACCGCCCATGCCGCCCATGTCTGGGGCTGCGGGAGCTGCGCCCTTTTCTTCGGGCTCGTCGGTGATCATGCACTCGGTGGTGAGGAGCAGACCAGAGACGGATGCGGCGTGCTGCAGAGCAGAACGGGTCACCTTGGTCGGGTCAACAACACCAGCCTTGATCAGGTCTTCGTAAACGCCAGTAGCGACGTTGTAACCCGTGGACTTGTTGGACTTGATGACTTCCTGAACAACGAGGCTGCCTTCGACGCCGGCGTTGGAGCACAGCTTGCGGAGGGGAGCTTCGATTGCGCGGCGAACGATGTAAGCACCGATTTGCTCGTCACCTTCGAGGCCTTCAGCAGCCTTTTCGATTTCCTTGGCGGTGTTGAGGAGAGCCTTGGAACCACCAGCGGAGATGCCTTCTTCGACAGCAGCGCGGGTTGCATGCAGGGCGTCTTCCACGCGAGCCTTCTTTTCCTTCATTTCCGGCTCGGTTGCGGCACCAACGTTGATGACGGCAACGCCACCAGCGAGCTTGGCGAGGCGCTCTTGCAGCTTTTCGCGGTCGTAGTCCGAAGAGGTTTCTTCGATCTGACGGCGGATCTGCTTTACGCGGCCCTGGATGTCGGAAGCCTTACCAGCACCTTCAACGAGGGTGGTGTTTTCCTTGTCCACGGAGATGCGCTTAGCCTGGCCGAGGTCGGCGAGTTCGAGGCTGTCGAGCTTGATGCCGAGGTCTTCGGTGATGCAACGGCCACCGGTGAGGATGGCGATGTCTTCGAGCATGGCCTTGCGGCGGTCGCCGAAGCCAGGAGCCTTAACGGCGCAAACGTTGAGCGTGCCACGGAGCTTGTTAACCACAAGAGCTGCGAGGGCTTCGCCTTCGACGTCTTCAGCGATGATGAAGAACGGCTTGCCGGTCTTGGCAACCTTCTGCAGGATCGGGAGGAGGTCGTTGAGGCTGCTGATCTTCTTTTCGTTGATCAGGATGTAAGCGTCCTCGAGGATGGCTTCCATCGTTTCAGCGTTGGTGGTGAAGTAAGGGGACAGGTAGCCCTTGTCGAACTGCATACCTTCGACCACGTCGAGGGTGGTTTCGATGCCCTTGGCTTCTTCAACGGTGATGGTGCCGTCCTTGCCAACCTTGTCCATGGCGTCAGCGATGATTTCGCCGATTTCGGTGTCCCAGTTAGCGGAAACGGTGGCGACCTGCTTCACTTCTTCGCGGTCGGAAACCTTCTTGCTGTCCTTGGCGAGCTTGGCGACAGCGGCGGTAACAGCCTTGTCGATACCACGCTTCAGGAAGATCGGGTTGGCGCCAGCGGCTACGTTGCGGAGGCCTTCCTTGTAGATGGCGTGAGCAAGAACGGTTGCGGTGGTGGTGCCGTCACCAGCGTTGTCGCTGGTCTTGGAAGCCACTTCGCGAACCATCTGAGCGCCCATGTTTTCATAGGGGTCGCTGAGTTCGATTTCCTTGGCGACAGAGACACCGTCCTTGGTGACAGTCGGGGAACCGAACTTCTTGTCGATCAGTACATTGCGGCCTTTCGGTCCGAGGGTGACGCTGACAGCGTCGGCGAGCTTTTGAACGCCGGCAAGGATAGCTTTGCGTGCGCTTTCGTCGAATTTGAGTTGCTTAGCCATTTTTGGTTCTAAGTTTTACGTTTTATGTTTTAAGAATTTCTGTGCTTTGTGTGGCAAAGTTGCTTTGCAATGCAGAGCAATTAGCCTTCAACAACACCGAGGATGTCGTCTTCGCGAACGAGCGTGTAGGTCTCGTCTTCGAACTTAACCTCGGTGCCGCCGTATTTGGAAACGATCACGATGTCGCCAACCTTCACGTTGAAGGGCTGGGCCTTGCCGTTTTCGTCCTTAGCGCCGGTGCCCAGGGCGATAACCTTGGCTTCTTGCGGCTTTTCCTTGGCGGAATCAGGGATGATGATGCCACCCTTGACTTGTTCGTCCAGCTCAACGGCCTGGATGAGTACGCGGTCGCCGAGCGGCTTGATTTTCACTTTGGTTGCGGTTGCCATAGTATTTTTAGTATGGGATTATTACTGTGATTTTTTCGGAAGGTAATCGTCCATATCGTCGCCTTCGCTAGCTGCGGCTGCCGGAGCGGCAGGCGCATCGGCCGGGGGGGGAGGGGGTGCTTCGTGCTGTTGTTCGCCAACAACGTTGAGCTTGGCTCCCAGGTAATCCGGCATGGCTCGCTCCAGCCCCACACCGATGACGCGATCTTTATTAAAAGAAGCAACGAGCTTGCCCTCGGAATAGAGAGAGAGCATTTCGCTGGCGGTCATCTTGTCGGCCTTTACCCGGAAGGTTCCGTGATCGGTAAAGACAAGGTGGTTAAGAGCCATTGGAGTGCAGAATGTGGATTGCGGAGTGCTGAATGGATGTTGAAAGGGGAAATCGGAGCCCGAACGGATCGGGCTCCAATGAAAGTTTTGCGAAGCTTACTTCTTGTCGTCGACCACTTCGAAGTCGGCGTCGACTACGTCGTCGTCATCGCTGCTTGCTCCACCCTGGGGAGGGGGGGCGCCAGCGCCACCAGCGGCTCCGGCAGCTTCAGCTGCGGCTTGCTGTGCAGTGGCCTGATCTTCCGGGGACATATTCGCATACATCTCCTGAGCGGCAGCGGCGAAGGCTTCCTGAAGCTTGTCGTGGGCGGCCTTAAGCTCGTCGCCGGAAGCTTCCTGGTTTTCCAGAACCTTCTTACCGTCGGCCAGCGCGGCTTCGATCGGGCCCTTCTTGTCGGCGGGGAGCTTGTCGCCCAGCTCGCCAAGTTGCTTTTCGCACTGGAAGACGAGGCCGTCGAGCTGGTTGCGTGCTTCCACGCCAGCCTTGCGCTTCTTATCTTCTTCGGCGTGGGCTTCGGCGTCGGCCTTGGCCTTTTCGACTTCTTCCTCGGAGAGACCGGTGCCACCCGTGATGGATACCTTTTGCTCCTTGTTCGTGGCCTTGTCCTTAGCGCTCACGTGGAGGATGCCGTTGGAGTCGATGTCGAAAGTGACTTCGATCTGCGGCACGCCACGGGGGGCGGGGGGGATGCCATCGAGGCGGAAGTTGCCCAAAAGCTTGTTGTCGTTCGCCATCGAGCGTTCGCCCTGCAGGATCTTGATGTCCACCGCGTTCTGGTTGTCAGAGTAGGTGGAGAAGACCTGAGACTTCTTGGTCGGAATGGTGGTGTTGCGCTCGATCATCGGCGTGGCGACGCCGCCTGCGGTTTCAATCGCGAGGGTCAGCGGGGTCACGTCGAGCAGGAGCACGTCCTTGACGTCGCCCTGAAGCACGCCGCCCTGGATAGAAGCGCCGATTGCGACCACTTCGTCCGGGTTAACGCCCTTGTGCGGCTCCTTGCCAGCGAGGCCCTTGGCGATCTCGATGATCTTGGGCATGCGGGTCATACCACCCACCAAGACGAGGTCGTTGACTTCGCTCATGGAGATATCGGCGTCTTCGAGGCACTTCTTGAACGGGATGATCGTGCGCTGGGCAAGGTCGTCAGTCAGCTGCTCGAGCTTGGAGCGGCTGAGGGTCACGTTGAGGTGCTTCGGGCCGGTGTCGTCTGCGGTGATGAACGGCAGGTTAATGTCGGTCGACTGGCTGGAGGACAGGGCAATCTTGGCCTTCTCGGCTTCTTCCTTCAGGCGCTGCTTGGCCATCGGGTCGGCGAGGAGGTCGACGCTGCTGTCGTTCTGAGTCTTGAACTCGCCAGCGAGCCAGTTGATGAGCGCGCTGTCCCAGTTGTCACCACCGAGGTGGGTGTCGCCGTTGGTGGCCTTCACTTCGAAGACGCTGTCAGCGATTTCCAGAATGGAGATGTCGAACGTGCCACCACCGAGGTCATACACGGCGATGGTTTCGTCCGCCTTCTTGTCCAAGCCATAGGCGAGGGCAGCTGCGGTCGGTTCGTTGATGACGCGGAGCACTTCGAGGCCGGCAATCTTGCCAGCGTCCTTGGTGGCTTGGCGCTCTGGGTTGTTAAAGTATGCGGGCACGGTGATCACGGCCTGGGTGATGGTCTCACCGAGGTAAGCTTCGGCGTCTGCCTTAAGCTTGCCGAGAATCATCGCGGAAATTTCCTCGGGCGTGTATTGCTTGGATTCGCCGCTCACGGTTACTTCGATCTGGGCGTCGCCGTTCTTGCCTTCAACCACCTTGTAAGGAAGATGCTTGGCTTCTTCAGCGATTTCCGAGAACTTGCGACCGATGAGGCGCTTAGCCGAGAAAATGGTGTTGTTTGGATTGGTGATGGCCTGGCGCTTAGCGGCCTGGC
Organism: Cerasicoccus maritimus; assembly: GCA_031296935.1. Taxonomy (GTDB): domain Bacteria; phylum Verrucomicrobiota; class Verrucomicrobiia; order Opitutales; family Cerasicoccaceae; genus Cerasicoccus; species Cerasicoccus maritimus. The sequence continues at coordinate 62,128 of JAVDPD010000021.1, read as the reverse complement.
CAACGAGGCGCTCGCCGTTCTTTGCAAATGCAACTACGGACGGCGTAGTGCGTGCGCCTTCGCTATTTGGGATCACGACAGGTTCCCCGCCTTCCATGACGGCCATGCAGGAATTAGTCGTGCCTAAGTCGATGCCTAAAATTTTACTCATGCCGACTTTTATGCAAGCGCCGTGCCTTGAATGTGGATAGTTCACAAAGTGTTGTTGATGAGCGAAATATAAAAACGGAACTCGCTAATGTCCCACTAGGCGCCCGCGCTAGGTGGCGCACTGTGTCACACCTGTCACACCTAAAGTGCGACATGGCACAGTGACACTTTTGCAAATGGCGCAGTTTGGTGTTGTGAGGCTTGTTGGTGTGTATCACATTTGAATGGTGCTGAGAAATACGATTGCCAGCTTGTTTGTGATGTTTGCCACCTGTTTGGTTCAGGGGGAGGACATACCTATGACCTGGGAGGAGTTTTATGAGCTGACTGGCGAAACCGAGGCCGCCTACGAGCAATACCTCGCGGACTTCTATGTCTATCACCCCGCAGATACCGATCAGGACCACCAGATTTCAACCGAAGAGTTAAACGCTTACGGTCAATCCTGGCGCTACGGAGAAACCTGGTCGGCGCACGACGATCAAGAGATCCCCATCGATTCGCTGACGCAGGCGGCCTATTTCCAGTGGAAGTTCGATGGCTATTACTTTTATTCCAGCGAGAGCGGTAGCTTTACAGAAGGGACCAATGATACATTCTTGGTGTCTCCGGGCGGTAACTCTACTTTGTCGACGCAATACCACATTTACAAGCCAGCCAGAGTGACCGTGGCTCTCAATCAGCCCGAGAAATCCTGGACTGCCGGGGCCATCGAGGAAATTCTGCCCGACGGCTGGACTGCCGAAACCTACCTCGAAATTTGGGAGAAAAATGGCACTCGCTGGCCAACAATGGATATCGAGCGTGAGGACGACAATTTGGGCGCGCTGGTGATCACCGAGCAGGGCGGGCGCTGCATCGTGCGTTGGGGGCCGTTTCAAAGTAGCGAATACGACTTGGACTACCGCTACGCGCTGAAATCCGCTGGCGAGACGTTGCCGCTCAACGAGGACTTCTCCGGTGTTCAATCCTACGACGGGACGAGCCGGCCGACGCTGGCGCGCGCCATCGAGCCTGCGTTTGAATTCTTCTACCCACAGTTTAATGACTACGGCGTGAACATCAGCAATGCCGATGTGGAGATACCCAATGTTGACTTTTCCGGCGACGACAATGGCGACGGGGTGTCCAACTTCGCGACTTGGCTGATGACTGGCGATCCCGCGACGCGCGTAGAAAAGCTGCGCCCGACCTTTGAGCGATTCACTGAGGATGGGGCCGAGAAGATTCGCTATCGCTTCTATGAAACAGTGGAGTCGTTTTATGCGCCGCGACTGATCCTTTGCAGCAGCGATCTCAAGGTTTGGCGCAAAGTGACGGATCCAATCATCAACCGCCGACCGGACCTCGATGTCGGCGGCGCATTGGCCCAGGAAGCGATCATTCCGGGCGAGAGCTATCCGGAGAATTTCTTCTGCCTGCTTTATCGAGATGATTTCTACCGGGAAGCGAGGCCGTTAATCACACCCGGGACGTTAACCCTTATCCCTTATCGCTCTAATGGTGGCGATAGCGAGGGCTCTCGCGAAATCGTTTTGAGTCATTCTCAGACTGCCTTCAGCTTGAGCGTCCCGGGCCATGAAAACGCGGTGTTTGATCTACGCCATTCAGGTATCGACGAAGTGATCGTCAATCCATCGGGAGACAGTTACCCTGTCAATTCAGGCAAGAAGTTGCGAATTGGTAATTCGGGGGGATCGCCGCTGGAGGTCCGGCGGGTCGACAATGCAATGGTGGTGGAAAATCACGCGGGGAAGGCAAACTGCAGTATCGATGGCGCATATTTCATCGAAACGCCTCCGGTCTTTGTCTTTCCAGACCCACCGGAGACTGATTTTTAGCCGCGCCTAGTGGCTGCCCATGTTTTATCAACTTTAGCACAGTGACACTTTTGCAAATGTCGCAGTTTGGCCTTGTGTGGTGAATTGATGCGGTTCTTTATCACATTAAATGTTTCCTCGTTCGCTCGTATGTTTGTTTGCTTGTTTGGCTTTGCCCATGTTGACCTATGGTCAGGGTAGCGTGGTTGTTAGTCCGGGAGGAATTATTATCGTGGACGAACCGGGCACGAATCCCAGCCAGTCAATCCCATCTCCGGGTGGCGGCGGTGGCGGCTCGTATTATCACCCGGCGGATCTCGACGAAAATGCTTACATTTCTGAAGTTGAGCTGGAGGCCTTTGCCTCAGCCTGGAGACAGAGGGAATTGTGGCCGGATGACGGCGGCTACCCGATCTCGATCAATGCGGTCACCTCGGCCGGAAAAATTGTCTGGGCCGATGGCGGACATTATGATGGAGGCTATAATGGTGGCGATACCAGTGTTTACGAAGGCGTGCTGCTAGCGCCATTTTACTTTTATAGACCGCCACGTGTTAGCATATCGCTCAATGAGCCGGGAACGTCCTGGACAGCCTGCGCCTTCGAAGAAATTTTGCCGGCGGGCTATGGCGCGGAAGTTTATCAAGAGACGGCTGAGGGGGACGCCGCAAATTTGCAGTATATTATACGCGAGGACGATAATCTTGCCGATCTAACGATTACAGTGGTCGACGGCTGGACCTATGTGCGCGCGGGGCCTTTTCAGGGAACTCCGGCTGACCTGCGCTATGCGCTTACGCTAAACGATTTGGAGCTGCCCACGAACGATGCCTTTATGGGCTGGCAATCCTACGATGGCGAGAGTCGGCCTACGTTGTCGCGCGCGATCGAGTCGGCTTATATCGAGGAATTTCCGGTAAAGAACGAATGGGGCATCTATACTTTTTACGTTGATGTCTTTGTGCCCGATGTAGATTTGGCGGCAGACGACACTGGGGACACGGTGGCGAATCTCCAAGTATGGATTACTCGCGGTGATCCAGCTAAGTCTTATGTCGGCTTTGAGCCGAAGATGCGTATGGAAGGCGACGCGTTTACCTTTCAGTTTTATCGTGAAATTGAATCCATCTACGTCGATGAATACCTCCTGTGGAGCCCCGACTTACGCTACTGGTCGGCGATTTTTACAGACGAGCCGGTTCGCAAGCCTGAGCTGGATAAAGATTCCACCGCCGCCTATGAGGTGGCGCTTAGCCGGCCAATTGAGACCGAGGGCTTTTATGTGCGACAATTGACGCGCGAGTATTTTCCGCGCACCCGTGAGTATTATGATTTCGTGAGCCCATACCGTCAATTTCTCCAGGATTACAGTAGTGATTTGGAAACGATCCAACTCGTGCTGCTTGGTGTGTCGGAAGATGAGTTTACGCTTGAGGTTCCAGCATCGAATGCGGTCTTTTTTGATGTCGAAGGTGCGACGATCACGGAGGTCGCTGGCGACGCCGTGACTCCCGAGCGGTATGTGAAGCTCTATAACAGTGGCACGGAACCGCTTTCAGTCATCCGCAATGGCGCGGCGCTGAATGTCCTGGGCGGACCATTTGCGGTCAGGATCGATGACTCATCGGCCGTTAGCTACACTGGGCCGGTCGGACCTTAGCGCGGGGTGTTATAACACGCTTTTCGCAGTATCTGATTGGGGCGGCTTGACTGATCGGGGAACGACGGTCAAGTTCCCCGCCATGGCCCAACCACGACGCGACAAAAAGAAAGACTACGAGGCGCTGCAATCGCCGTTCATGCGCATTCCGCAAATGAAGATTGATATCGCGCGTGGGTTGCTCGACATCGGCGTGACACAGATCTACCACCTTGAGGGGCGGGCACCGGAGTCGCTGCTGTCCGAGATGCAGAAGAAGGGCAAGGAGCTGCAGCACGACGCCATTGCCTACCTGCGCATGGCGGTTTACTACGCGGAAAACCAGCCGCCGGAAGCCAGCAAACTCTACCCGACGGAGTGGATGTAGCGCCGCCAATTTTCACGGATTTGTATCGTTTGTAAGGTTTTTGTCAGGTTTTGAACAATGCCTTGGGGCGGGTGTTCCAAGGCAGCATGAAAGCATTATTCTGTCTATTTCTGGCCGGGACACTGTCCCTCAACGCGGCGGATAAAACCGCCAACGGAACCATTGCCGGTGTCACGGTTTTTGGCGATCGCGCGGAAGTCACCCGCGAGGCAACGCTCGATCTGGAAGCGGGCACGCATCACATTCGCTTCGAAGGGCTGCCTGCCAACACCGACCGCCAGTCGCTGCAATTGCAGTGCGACGGGCCGCTCGTGTTGCAGGACATCCGCCTCGTCACGACCTACCTAGAGGAAGTGGCCAACGAGCAGTCGCGCGCGCTCTTTAAGCAACTCAACGCGCTGAAGCTCGACCGCCGCCGCAACGAGCTGGCCACGGCGCGCATCGAGCAGGAAATTAAGGCGCTGCAGTCAATCTGGAAAGGCGTCACCACGCCGACCGATGGCGCCGCCGTGGCCACCGATCCGGAGCAATGGGCAGGGCTGCTCGAAATGCAGTCCAAGCGCTCGGCGGCACTTGACCAACAGGGCTTGGAGCTCGAAGTGCAGCGCAAGGAGCTCGATGCGAATATCCGCGAGCTGGAGCAGCAAATCCAGAAGGTCCGCGCCACGCAACAGCGTTCACGCACGGATGTCGTAGCGGTGGTTGAGGCCCGCCAAAGCGGTCCCGCTGACTTGCAGCTCACGTACCAGACGCCGGGTGCCAGTTGGTCGCCCACGTATCAAGTCCGGGCCGATTCCCAAGGCGGCAACGTGGAGATTGTTTACCGCGCCAACGTCCGCCAAAGCACGGGCGAAGATTGGACCGATGTCGCACTGAGCCTCTCCACCGCGCAGCCGCATATCGACGGTCGTGAGCCGGAACTGCGCCCATGGTGGATTGCCGAGGTCAAGCCGATGCCTGTCTCGGCGCCGGCGCCCCAGGAAAGTAGAGCTCGCGGCTATGCATTGGCCGCCGATGAGGCCGATTATTATATTGAAGGAAAGAAAGCCATTAGTGGGGAAGTTGATTTCTTGGGCACCAAAGATTTCACAAAATTCGGTGGTATGGAAGTCTCCAAGGCAGTGATCCAACAGGGCCTCATCGCCACGAAATTCGACGTGCCGGCGAAGGTCACGGTCGCGACTTCCGCCGAGCGGGTCGTGTGCACGATTCTGCAGTTTAACTCCGCCGCCGACTACCGCCACACCGCTGTGCCGAAGCTCTCGCCCTACACTTACCTGAAGGCCGAGATCGCCAACGCCACCAATGCGCAGCTCTTGCCGGGGCAGGGTAGCATCTTCATCGACGGCAACTTCGTGGGCAAGGCCGACCTCGATCTCGTCGCTCCGGGCGAGAAGTTCTGGGTCTACCTGGGCGTCGATCCCGCCGTGACTGTCGAGCGCAACAAGCTTCAAGGCAAGGACTCGACCGAGGGCATTTTCAACAAGACCAAACGCATGGTGACCAGCTACGAATTTGTCATCAAAAACCAGCGCCAACAGCCGATCCAGCTCTCGCTCTGGGACCAGCTCCCGATGGCGTCCAACGAAGACATCGAAGTCGAGCTGCTGGTGCCCGAGGTCGGCAAGCGCGGTGCCATCGCCACCATTGATGACCAAAAGCGCCTGGAGTGGAAGTTCTCGCTGAAGCCCGGCCAGGATTTGAAAACCCCACTCAGCTACACGATCCAATACCCGCAGGATATGCTGGTGAGCGGGTTGTAAGCCACTGGCATTTCAAACCCAGAAGACAAAAAACGCCGCCCAATTGAGGCGGCGTTTGTCTTTATAGAATCTGGAACGGCGCTACGCCTTGATCGCGCTGGCGATGTCGAGCGCGGCCTTCAGGTCGATGGCCTTTTCGTAGATCGCCTTGCCGATGATGACGCCCGAGAAGTTCGGGAAGCGCGGCGCGAGGTCCGCGTAGTGGATCACGTCGTGGATGTCCGAAACGCCGCCGGAGGCGATGACATTGCAGTCCACGGCGGACCACATTTCCTTCATGCCTTCGAAGTTCGGGCCGGTCATCATGCCATCGGTGGCGATGTCGGTGTAGATGATGTGCTGAATGCCAGCGGCGGCGACTTCCTGCGCGAGCTTGATCGCGGGCATATCGGTCACGTCGACCCAGCCGTGCACAGCTACCTTGCCTTCGCGGGCGTCGATGCCCACGGCAACTTTGTCACCAAACTCGCGAGCCATATCCTTCACGAAGTCGAGGCTTTCGCAGGCGCGGGTGCCCACGACCACGCGGGAGATACCGGCGTCGAGGACTTCGCGGATGTTTTCCAGCGAGCGAATGCCGCCGCCGAATTCGACCTTCAGGCCGAGCTCGGCAATTTCTTTGGCGGCAGCGATGTTGGCGGGCTTACCGGTGAAGGCACCATCGAGGTCAACGACGTGCACCCACTCGGAGCCAGCGGCCAAGAATTCCTTGGCGGGATCGACCGGGTTTTCGTAGTACTCGGTCTTCTGATCGGCCAGGCCTTGGATCAGGCGCACGCAGTGGCCGTTCTTGATGTCGATTGCGGGGAGAATTGTCATAAAACAACTATGAGGCCTAAATCTCGCGGCTCAATCTATTCTTTTCGCGAAAATTCAGGCGGGGGGGCGCGTTTTTTAAACAGGAAGATCGGGAAGAGCGGGAAGCCGAGAGGCAACGTGGATTTTTTGAACAGAAGGAAGCAAAGAGAGCAAAGCCACTCCACTGTTTTATTTCTTACGCGAAGACCCAAAGGAATTTCATATGAGAAGAAACTTGTTTTTTGGGGGCTTCGCGTGATTTTCAAAAGCTGCCTCTCAGCCTTTGCTCTCTTTGCTTCCTTCTGTTCAATAAAAATTACGCTCCACCAGCTTTCCGTTACTCCCGATCTTCCTGTTAAAAAGATTTCAGTTGGTTTCGCCGGGCGCATCGGTTAGCACTGGATACATGGCGAAGAAAAAAGCGAAAACCACGAAAAAGAAAACTGATACGTTCACCCCGCCGGAGTTCCTGGTCGACCTGCTCGAAGCACGTTCGCCGACCGGTTTCGAACAAGAGGCGCAGGCCGTGCTGGCCAAGCACGTGGAGCCCATTGCCGAGACTTTTGAAAAGGATGCCCTCGGCAACCGCTACGCGACGATCAACTCCGAGGGCGACCCCGTCCTCATGCTCGCCGGCCACATGGACGAGCTGGGCCTGATGGTGAAATACGTCGACGACAACGGCTTTGTTTACTTTGACCCGCTGGGCGGCCACGACCCGATCATGATCTCCGGCCGCCGCGTCACCATCATGGCCAAGGGCGGCGACGTAAAGGGCGTCACCGGTAAGCGCGCCATCCACCTGATGTCGCCCGAGGATCGCAAGAAGGTCCCCGAGTTCCACGAAATGTGGATCGATATCGGCGCCAAGTCCCGCGACGAAGCGCTCGAGCGCATCGCCATTGGCGACCCGATGGTTTACGACATGGGCTTTGAGCTGATCCACGGCACCGTCGGCGCCGCCCGCGCGTTTGACGACAAGTCCGGCTGCTACGTGGTCAACGAAGTGGTCCGCCGTTTGGCCAAGTCCAAGAAAAAGCTGGCCGCGAAGGTGGTTGCTGTTTCGACGACGCAGGAAGAAATCGGCACCCGCGGCGCGACGACTTCTGCTTACAAGGTGAACCCGCACCTCGGCATCGCCGTGGACGTGGGCCACGCCACCGACCACCCGGACTGCGATCCGCGCAAGCATGGCCGCCAAGTTCAGGGCGGGGGCCCGATCATTGGCCGCGGCCCGAACATCAGCCCGTTCATTTTCGAGCGCCTAGTGGAAGTTGCCGAAAAGAACAACATCCCTTACCAGCTCGAGTCCGAGCCACGCCCGACGCCCACCGACGCGCGCGCAATTCAGATGGCCCGCGAAGGTGTGGCCGCGTCGATCATTTCGATCCCGCTGCGCTACATGCACACGCCGAGCGAAGTCGTCGACTTGCAGGACATCGAATACACCGTCCAGCTCCTCGTGGCCTTCGCCGAAAGCCTTAAAAAGGGCGAGCACGGCATCTGGTAGGCAACCTCCGGTTGCATTGATAGATTCGCACGGGGTGCGAATGGCTTTTCGCGGCTGGCTTCACTGAGTGGAGTCAGCCGTTTTTGTCGCTGCAATACGCGTGGCGCTGGCTTAGCCCACCACGCCGGCGGATTCGAGTTCGATCGGGGTGTCGTCGTCTTCGGAGACGAGGTCGTCGCCCTTCTTGTTGAAGCGCATGGAGACGAGCTTCGTGACGCCGCGTTCTTGCATCGTGACGCCGTAGATCGCGTTGGCCGTGGAGACCGTGCGCTTGTTGTGCGTGACGATGAGGAACTGCGAATACTTCACGAACTCCTGCACCATGTCGGTGAAGCGGCCGATGTTCACGTCGTCCAGCGGTGCATCGAGCTCGTCGAGCACGGCGAAGGGGCTGGGCTTGACCATGTAGATCGCGAACAGGAGGCCAACGGCGGTCATCGTGCGCTGGCCACCGGAGAGCAGCGATAGGCTTCGCAGCTTGGTGCCCGGAGGGCGCGCGGTGATCTCGATGCCGGAGTCGAGCACGTCTTCGGCTTCGACGAGGGCGAGGTCGGCCTGGCCGCCGTTGAAGAGCTTGGTAAACGTGAAAATGAAGTTTTTGCGGATCTGCTCGAAGGTGTCCTGGAACAGCTTTTGCGAGGTCTCGTTGATCTCGTCGATTGCCTTGAGCAGCTCTTCCTTCGAGCCCCACAAGTCGTCGCTTTGGGTCTTCAGGAAGTCGTAGCGCTCGCGCTCGTCGGCGTATTCTTCGATGGCTACAAGATTGACGGCGCCGAGGCTGTTGATGCGGCTGCGGAGGTATTTAATCTCCTTGTCGATCTCGGGCCAGTCGGTGTCGTCCATGGCGGCGAGGTCTTCTTCGGTCGGTTCGCCGCGCTCGGTTTTCACCTTGGGGCGAAGCTCGCCGTCGTCGTCCTCATCGAGCTCGTCGAGCTTGATCTTGGTTTCGAATTCTTCGTCGGCGTGCCAGAGCTCCTGCTTCCAATCGATGTCGTCGATCTCGCGGTCGTATTCGCCCATGATCTTGTCGGACAAGAAGCTGGATTGCGAACGCTCTTCGGCGAGCTTGACGTCGTATTGGTTGAGCTGGGTTTCCTGCTCGCGCTGCTGAGAGCGAGCCTGGCCCAGGTGGCTTTCCAACTCCGCAATCTGGCGCTCGAGCTCGCCGGATTTCTGGCGCAGGCCGGCCAAATTCGTTGACGTGGATTCGAGCGTCTTCTCCAGCTCGGCCGCGCGTTCGCGGTTCTCCATGATGTCGGCCTTGAGCGAGGCGAGCTGCTCGGTCAGGTTGTCGATCTCCTGACGGCGGCGCAGGATGCGAGTGTTGATCTCGTTGCGCTGCGTTTCGGCATCGCGCAAGCCCTGCTCGTAAAGTTCGAGGCGCTGCTTCTTTTCGGCGAGGTCCAGGCGGACTTCGGCCAGGCCGTCCTTGTGCGCATCGCGCTCGTTCATGAGGCGCTTGATGGCTTCTTCGGCACCGGAAATCTCGGCTTTGCCTTCTTCGATTGCCTGTTCGGCGCCGGCCATTTCTTCGCGGGCCTTGTTGAGGCGGTCTTCGGCGGTGAGGCGGCTTTCCTCTAAGTCGGCGAGTTGACGCTCCTGGCGCGTGACGTTCTGCGAAATCTCCTGCAGCATGCTTTGCACGGAGCGTGCGTCGGCCTTGAGGCTGGAGAGTTCGCTGGCAATTTCGTTTTGGCGGTCGCGCTTTTCTTCGACAGTCATTTCCGCCGTTTCCATGTCGGCATTCAGCTGCAAGGCGCGCTCGTTGAGCTGCGTCAGGCGCTCGTTATCGATCTCGATTTGCGCCTTGAACTTGCGAATGTTCTGGTCGCGCTTGAGGAAGCTGTCGTCCTTGCCCTTCTTGTTGTAGCCGCCGTAAACGAGGCCACGGTGGTCCACGAGTTCGTTGTTTTTGGTGGCGACAAAGAGGAAGTTAAAGCCCGGGTTCGTCTTCCAATATTCCAGAAAATCATCGAGCGTATCGACAAAGAAACAGCCCTGGAAAAAGTCGTGCACGAGGTCCTTGAACTCTGTCTTCTTCGGCTTGATGACCTTCTCGGCGGGGATGATCCAACTGGGCAGGGACTCGTTTTCGTAGATGTCCGTGCGGATGCCGACCTGCAAAACCGCGCGGCCCACGCGCTCGTCTTCGAGCTTGCGAAGGATGGGCAGGGCGAGGTCGTAGTTGTCTAAATAGATCGACTCGGCGGAGCTGGAGAGCAGCGTCTCGAGCGCGGTCGTGTAGGCGTCGTCGGCTTCGACAACGGCCGACAGCGGGCGGAATTTATCCTTCGGCGCGAGGTCGCCAAGCTGGCCTTGCAGGATGGCCTTCGCGCCTGCGGAGAAGCCTTCGAAGCGCTGTTGCAGGGCCTCCAAAGTGGAGAGCTGGGCTTGGCCTCGGGCGACTTCGCGGTCGCAGTCGGAAATGTCTTTTTGCAGGTTGCGGAACTCTTCGCGCAGGCGCTGAGTTTCGGCGCGGGCGGCTTCGACGGCCTCCGCGGCTTCGGCGGCTTCCTGCTCGCGACGGGCCTGCGCGGCGGTGACCTCCTCGGCGCGGTGCTCGAGGACTTCCTTCTGATCCTTCAGCTCGTGAAGTGTGTCGCCGAGGCCGGCGTGCTTCACCTGGAAACTCTTCAGGTCGACTTCGAGCGTGGTCGTTTGCTGGCGCAGACGGGTAATCGCGCCTTCGCGGACGAGCAGTTGTTGCTTGGCCTGGCCGAGGGTGCGCTCGTGGCCGTTGAGCTCCATCAAGATGCGCTCGAATTCCTCGTTTTTGCCACGGAAAATTTCGTCGGATGAGTCGACCAGTGCCTGGGCCTCGGCCTTACTCTCGGCAGCGGTTTGGGCCTTGGTGGAGAGCTCTTCGATCTGGCGCTCGAGGCCGGTGACTTCCTCTTTCAGGTTCTCGATGCGCTCGGCGACGTCGCGCTCGCGGATCGTGGCAAATTCGGCTTGCGACTCGGCGTTTTCCTTCTCACTGCGGAGGTCAAACACGGTCTGCTGTGCCTCCTGCAGGGTGGTGGTCATCTCCTTGCGCTCGCTGCGGCGGCGTTCCAAAGATTGCTCCTCCATCTTGAGCTTTTCTTCGGCCTGCTCGACGATGCCGCGGAGGCCGTTGGCCTTCTCGGACAAGTCGCTGATGATTGCGCCGCGCTTGGCGTAGTGGTAGGCGTTGTAGGAGAGGTCGAGGTGGGTCAGGCGGTGCTTGAAGCGCTGGAAACGCAGGGCCTTGGACGCCTGGCGCTTGAGGCTGGCAATCTTGCGGCTGACTTCGTCGATCACGTCGGTGACGCGGGCCAAATTCTGGTCGACGAGGGCCAGTTTGTTGAGGCACTCCTTGCGGTCGGCCTTGTATTTGGTGATGCCAGCGGCTTCTTCGAAAATCGTGCGGCGCTCCTGCGGATTGGAGGACAGGATCTGGTCGATCTGGCCCTGCATCATAAACGAGTAGGACGCGCGGCCTACGCCGGTATCCATGAACAAGTTATGAATGTCCTTGAGGCGGCAGCGCTTGCCGTTGAGGAAGTAATCCGAGCCGCCTTCGCGGTCGACTTTACGGGTGATTTCTACCTCGTTGAAATTCGTGCCCAACTCGGCCTCGCAGTCGCTGAAAGTCAGGGAAACTTCGCAGGATTGCAGCGGCTTGCGCTTGTCCGTGCCCTGGAAGATGACGTCGTGCATCTTCGAGCCACGGAGGGCCTTGGCGCTTTGTTCGCCGAGCACCCAGCGGCAGGCGTCGACGATGTTGCTCTTGCCGCAACCATTGGGGCCCACGATACACGTCACGCCTGGATCGAGCCGGACGACGGTCCGGTCGGCAAAGCTCTTGAATCCATTGATGACGATTTCCTTGAGATACATAGTTGGGCGAAGATCGGATGTCGGAGGACCGAGGTCGGCAGATCAGTGGTCGGATGTCAGAAGTCTGAGGACGGTAAAATTAGGCCAGTAGTGCGTTGTAAAGCCTGCCGAAATTAGACTGCCCGCCCCGAGCGGCAACGTTTATTTATTAACAACGGGCGGGGAATAAGTTGGGCGTAAGTCGCCGGTTTATCTTCACTTTGGCCGGATATTTGGGCAGAATTCAGGCATGAAAGCCGAAACTGGTATCAACACATGCGAAAAACGAAGTTGGCAAGAGCGCTATGCTCGCTGGATGCTGAGGCCCAAGTTCGGTGAGAAGTGGTTTGAGAAGTATCTTGGGAAATATTGGGTGTGGTGGTTTGCCGGTTTTACGGGAATTTTGATCTTTGCCGCATTAACTTTTGTAGTGGCTAACATGCTGCCGTTTGAGAATCGTCACGTGCCACCAGAGGTTAGTATTGAGGATCTGACTGAGTCCGAGGTTGAGCTGATCGGGCCGTATGTATCGGCTTATGAATTCGAGAAAATGGCATCTTTGATGCATGCTAACTTACTCCGTTCCATCCTGTTTGGCGGTGGAATTGGCGCGCTTATCTTTTACCCAATGGCGGCTCTGATTAATGAGGAGCGCAAAGGCTACCGGCAGATCGTCATGCGGTTGGAGAGCGAACTGGAGGAAGCGAGGCAAACAGCGAAAAAGGGCGATTAACCCGCCCCGAGCACGTGCAAATTCGCCATCGAAATGCCGCTGAGCATGGCGCCGGTGATGCCGAGGAAGCCCTGGTCGGTGCCGCAGAGGAAGACGTTGTCCAGGTGGGTGCGGCCGGTTTTTACCTTGTTGGGCGCGCCGTAGACGGCGCCGCTGAGGTGGCCGGTGAACTTGGTGATCGTCAGCGGGGTAAACATGTCTTTGGCCTCAGTGTACTGCTCTAAGACGAGGCGGGCCTGTGCCTTGTGGGCGACCATAGGGGGCGTGGTGTGCTCCTTGTCTCGGACGCGGGGCATCGGCAAAAAGTCGAGCGCACGGCGTTGGAGCGTTTCATACCACTGGTCCTTGGCATCGGCGTATTCCTGGTCGGTGAGGGCGGCCCAGCGGTCGTAATTGGCCAGCGCGGTGACGCGGAGGAAGCCTTCCTCCAGCTTCCGTTCGTCGGAATACTGGTAATTATTCGGGAAGCAGATGACGCCGCTGCGGCAGTCCACGAGGTCTTTCGGGCGGCGGTAGTCGAAGTGCTCGCTGTTGTTGAAAAAGACGATGGTATCCTTCCAACCCAAGGAGGCTGGCTGCTTTTTGAGCACGGTAATCGTCTCAACAAAGGAGAGGGCACCGGTGTTGTCGCGACCGGCGTCGCCGGGCTGATCGCTACACAGGCGGAGCGTTTCGGCGTAGCCGATCGAGGAAATGATCTTATCGGCCGTGATTTCCGTGCCGTCGTCGAAGATAACGCGCGATGCGTGGCCGTTGTCGGCAACGATTTCGCGGACGCCGCACTTCATTTTGCGTTCGCCGCCGAGCTCGCGGTATTTGCTGAGCAGGGCGCGGATGATGACGCGCACGCCGTCGAACGGCCGGGCAAAGCCCTCCATGAACAGCGCCTTGAACAGGATGACGAATTGCGAGAAATCGAGGTCGTTCTCCCGTGCGCTGCCGTAGTAGCAGACAGGGATCATGAGCATGTTGACGAGGGCGTCGTCGGACAAAAACTCCCGCAGCACGGCGATGGCGGACTCTTCCTGGATGTCCAAGGCAGTCTCGTTGAACGACTTAACGTGCTCTACCAGACGGCGGAAGCCGTCGATCTGCTCCGGGAAGACCTGGGCAACCTCGCTCTCGAACAGGGCAAAGTCGTTGCTGAAGTTGAGGCTGTAGCCGGGGATGACGATCTTGCTGCCGCATTGCTCGGAGAGATCGAGTTGATCGCGGTCCAGCCGGAGCTGGCGGAGGATTTTAATGAGCGGCAGGCGCTTGGCCCCGGGTGGGGCGTAGTTCGTCATGGCGTGGAGGCCCACGTCATACTTGCGCCCGGCAATGCTGTAGAAGCTGTTGAGACCCCCGGCTGCGTTGTGGCGCTCGACGATGAGGACGCGTTTATCGAACATCGCGAGGCGAATTGCCGCCGCGAGGCCGGACATGCCTGCGCCAATGACCAAGCAGTCATAGTGCGCGCCGTTCAGCTCACTAGTCATTTAATGGGAGTTACCCCGCGAGTGGCAGCGGGGAGAGGTGGCTCGCGCGAGTTAGGCGCTGGCCTTGGCTTCAAACTTGGGCAGCAGGTAGTCGGCGCAGCTGTCGAGCGATGCGAGCTCGGGATAATCATCTTCCGGCACTTCGATGCCGTGCTGCTTGCGCAGCTCCATCACGATATCGAGGAAATCCATCGAATCCAGATCGAGCTGTTCGCGGAGGCGTACCTCGGGCTTAATGTCGCTGAGCTCCTCGTCGGGCGCGATCTCGGCGATAATGTCCAGCACAATCTGCTTTACGTCTTCTTTGGTCATGGGATGGATAAACTAATATATGGGAGCGGCTCAGTCAACGAACCGCTTTACAATCAATGCAGAATTAATTCCGAGCATACCGAAAGAGTTGTTCAGGATGGTGTCAACCCTTTCAACCAATTTTGGTTCGTTGAGAACGAGGTTCTCAACCGCGCATTCGGGGTCCAGCTCGGTTACATTGATGGTCGGGTGGACCTGATTGTCGTTGAAACTGGGTAAATTGCCTGCGAGTTCCAGGGCTCCGGCGGCGCCCATTGCGTGCCCGATGAAGCTCTTGGTGTTGTTCACGTAGGTCGTCGGGCAGTTGGCGAAGACTTCGCGCACGGCCTTGACCTCCTGGATGTCGCCGGCGGGCGTGGCGGTGGCGTGCGTGCTGACGATATCGATGTCCTGCGGCGTCAGGCCAGCGCGCTTAATCGCGGCGCGCATGCACTGGGCTTGGCGCTCTGGGTTGGGGAGCACAGCGTCGGTCGCGTCGGAGTTAATGTTCCAGCCGACGATTTCGCAAATGATATTTGCGCCGCGTGCTTGCGCATCACTGAGACGCTCAAGGACATATACCGCGCCGCCTTCGGAGACGACGATGCCGTTGCGGGATTTGTCGAAGGGGCGGGAGGCCATGTTGGGGTCCTCGTGGTCGCCGAGGGCGCCCTGGCTCTTGAAGCCGGCAAAAATGCCAAAAGTGTGGATGGACTCGCTGACGCCGCCTGCGAGCGCGTAGTCGACTTCGCCCAGCAGGAGCATCTGCGCGCCCTGGATCAGGCCCGCGTTACCCGCCGCGCACGCTGCGCCGATGGTGTAATGTGGCCCGTGGATGCCCATGTTCATGGTCACTTCGCCCGCGGGATTGTTGGCCACGGTGCGGGGATTGTGGTGATGCGTCCAGTACTTGGTGTCGTAGTCGAACTGGGAAATATTATAGACCTCGTTCTCGGTCTCGACGTTGCCATGCTCGGTGGTGCCGATGTAGACGCCCACGCGGGCCTTGTCGATGCCATCCCAATCGAGACCAGAGTCGGCCACCGCTTCGCGGGAGCAATAAATGGCGATGGAGCCTGCGCGGGTGCCGTTGCGGACTTCCTTGCGCTTCTGGTATTTCATCGGGTCGTAGTCGCAGACGCCGGCGTTGACCTCGCCCATGTAGCGCATGGGGATGCGTTGAACGCGGGCCTTGCCGGCGAGCAAGTTGGCGCGGTATTCGGACAGGGTGTTCCCGTTCGGCGAGGTGAGGCCGAGTCCAGTGATGACGATGCGCTTGGCGGGGTCGCGTTCCATGGTTCTTGAATAGAAAAGCCCCCAAGGCTTACGTCTAAGGGGGGCGGCGGAAAGAAAAAAATGGGTGTCGGGGCGAGTTTCGGCTCAGAGTCGGGTCGGACCACTACAGATTGCAATGGAAATGGTTTTGCAATGGCGCTATTGAACGTGACTGGATTCGATGATGAAACAGGTGAGAGGGAGATGAAGCCCCCAAAGTTCTCAATTGGGCTAAAAGCTCAGCCAATGTCTTTTAATGAAAACCAATTGAGGGGTATCTCGGGCGTATCGGGCGTGGTTGGTTGGTCGATTGGGGTGGGGAACTTACGAGTATTTGGTCTTAATTTATCCTTGTAATCTGTGCGTCGAATATAGGTGACTTCGACTAAGTGAGGAAGCGCTATGTTTCCTAACCAAGAGGTGTGAGATTGACCATTTGCGTGGATATGGACGACTTGGTGAGTTTGGTTCAGATGCTCAAGCGCCTGGTATATCTTGGAATTGGCTAAATTGTGATTGGTGAGACCATGAAACTCGAAGGCGATTTGTGAGAATTGGTTCAGGACTTCGCTGGGTGTGTGCATGAGCACTCCCCATTCCGCCCCTTCAATGTCCATCTTTAAGACGAGCTGTTGGCAGTCCTGGTGTCCATTTTCTCGAATGAAATTGCTCAATGTATCCAGTTCAGCGCTTGGTGATTCTCCCGTAACACCTTTCTTAAAGTAGTGGAAGCGTTCGTGCTGCTTGGGTAAGCCGTCGATCGTGTGGTCATACATGTAAACATCGATACCTTTTGCAGCCATCGATTCATCCCAGGATACATCGTTGCTAATGCCGAAGCTGTAGGCCGCAGTGATCTTATTGGATGAGAAATCGTCCAACATCACGTAGCCGCCGTCGAAGTCTTTTCCAAAGCGTTTGTATTGTGCGCCTTCTACATCCATCGGAGTTAATAGCGGTATGATCCGATGGAAGTGCTTGTGTTTTGAGGACTCAGTTAGGCGCTCATGGTCGATGGTCGTGAATTCGAGGCGGGAGAGTGCTTGGTTGAGTAAATGCTCTTGCTCCTTAAACCTCAGTTGCTGATGCCTCAGTTCGCTTTTTAATTCCTTTTGACGATTCAATATCTGATCTAACAGGAAAAATCTTCTAGTTCGGTCAGCTAATTTACTGAGGAATTGTTTGAGCATGGTAGTATTTTAGGTAGCGGTTAGTCGATAGTTGAGCAATCTGAAAGAGGACTCAATCCTTTGGCTTCTTCTTTTTGAAAAAGCGCATTACGGCGTAGGCGAGGAGGACCAGAAACGTGACCGCGAATACCGTGCTGGCCGAGGTGTGGTCGGGGCCCATGATCTCCACGCACAGCAAAATCAGCAGGATGGCGCCGATCAGGCTGAGCACGATTTTCGCCGCGTCGGCCATACCCGGGCTAGTCCTTCTTGATCAGCATGCAGACTGCATGCGCCGCGATGCCGGCGCAGCGGCCGAGGTCGCCGATTTTTTCATTGGTCGTCGCCTTGAGGCCGACTTCGGTCGGCTCGATGCGCAGGCTCTGGGCGAGGGCGGCCTTCATCTCGGTGAGGTAGGGCGCGATCTTGGGCTCCTCGGCGATGAGGGCGATGTCCACATTGCCCACGGCGTAGCCGCGGTTGTGGGCCTCTTCGACGGCGCGGCGCAGGATGTCCTGCGAGTCCATGTCTTTGCAGGACGGGTCGTCGTTCGGGAAAAAGTGGCCGATGTCGGCGAGGCCGAGTGCGCCGAGGACGGCGTCCGCGAGGGCATGCGTCAGGCAGTCGGCGTCGGAATGGCCGTCGAGCCCTTTATCGTGCGGGATTTCCACGCCGCCGAGCACGAGGCGGCGGCCGGGAGCGAAGCGGTGAATGTCGTAGCCGAGGCCAATACGAAAGGGGAGACTCATGAATTTTTCTGTTGAAGGAGGAACTCGAGGTAAGGCAGATCAGCGGGTGTCGTCAACTTCGGGTTCGGAAACGTGTTTTCGACCAGGGTGACTTTGTGTCCCTCGCGGCTGAGTGCGGCGGTGTCATCGGTGACGGATTCGCCGTCCAGACGCAGGCGGCGGTAGGCCTCCAGGATGTTTTCGCGGTGGAAGACCTGCGGCGTTTCCATGGCCCAGAGATTGGAGCGCGGCACGTCGCGCAGGTTGCGGCGGGTCTGCTTGCGCTGGGAGCCGGCGGCGCGCTTGATGGTGTCGGCCACGCGGTGGGCGAGCACGGCGGCTTTGTCCTGAAGCACGGCTTCGTAGAGCGCCTGTAAATTTTCCGGGCGGATCATCGGGCGTGCGCAGTCGTGGATAAAGACGTAGTCGACGATCAGCGAAACCTCGCTCAGGCCGTGAAACACCGAGTCCTGCCGCTCTTTGCCGCCGCAGACCCAAGCAATGTTCCAGTGCTCGACGTTGAGGTCGCCCAAGACCTTGGCCAGCTCGATTTGCTGTTCTTTGTCGCGGTAAACGATGACGGCGTGCTCGGTTAGCCCGCTGTCGACGAAGGCCTTAACCGAGTGCCAAAACACGGGTTTGCCGCCCAATGGTGTCAGGACTTTGTCCGACACTTGGCCGCGCATACGGGTGCCGCTCCCGGCGCAAAGAAATATAGCTGCGTTTGCCATGATCTAAGTATCAAAGAGGCAGTAGCATGGGGCGGGCCACTCGAAGGGCAAGCTACAATCGGCAACCTTGCTTTTGCCGGGAGTTTTAACGAGCCTTAACTCAGCCAAGGATGCAGTTTGGACAACCGGTGGGCGTGGATTAGCTTGGGGTGTCGTCACTTTTCACCGGCGCCTTTTCCAGTCGCAGGGGCCAGTAGCGGCCCATGAGCGAATCCATGTCCTCCCGTATGACTTGCCCGCGGCGCAGCCCGAAGAGGTAGCGCCCAATCAGCCGCGTGAGCCAAAACAGGCCGAAGAACAAACCGAGCGGGAAAATAATCGTGTCGAATAAATACGCGGCGCTGACGGTGATCACATCCCAGAACAGCTGCTTGGTGTGTTCGGCCAGGTAGGCGGTGAGTGCGCCGGTGGCCTCCTTGATCTTGGTTGCCTTGGTGATGATGCCGTCGGCTTGCTCAATGGCTTCATAGCGTTGGTCGAGCTCGGCGTTGAGGAGCGCCAAGTTACCCTCGGCCTCGATGAGTTGGCTTTGCGTGATTTGCCGGGAAAGCGCGCTGCCACCCCACACGGACAACGGCACGATGGCATACATCGCCACGGCGAGAATAGTGCTGAAAAACGTGGCGTCGCGCAGCACGCGGGCGATTGCGCGGCGGCGCGGCAGGAACCAGGCCGCCGTTACATACATCAGCATCGAGGCCAGCGCGAAAGCCAGCAGCCATTGGTCGAGATACTGCGCGACCTCGAGCAGCATGCGCGTCATGACGATGATCATCGTGGCCCAGAGGACGATTTGCCACGCGAAGTCCACATAGTCATATACGCCCTGCACAATGTCGCCTACTTGCAGGCCAAAGCCCACGCCCATTTCGCTGCCTTCGACAACGGCGAGCACGCTTTTGACGGCGGTTAGGATAAGGAACAACCGCGATGCATTGTCGAACGATTCGTCGAAGTATTGCTGGTTGGCGTAGTCGAGTTGGCCGAGCGCGCGGTCGTTGATCCAGCTATCCAGCGGCCCGCGCACCACGAGCGCGAAGAGCGTGAGGAGGAGGGCGATGATCGCCAGACGGGAAAATAAGAGTGCACGGGCTTTGCTCGCCATAGGTCAGTGTCTTATCAGACTGCGGACGAGCACAAGTGTTCATTTTTTCAAGCGCCGAAGTACTTCGCGCCGACGATGGGAATCGATTTACGGCGAATAAAAAGCACGACGGCGCTGCTCAGCCATGCAATGCACGCCATGGCAAAAAGTGAGCCATCCTCGTAGCCGCCGGGGTACTCAAAGGTGATGCCCAGCGGGCCCAGGTGGGCGGCGATGGCACCCACGAGCGTGCCCATGGCCAGTGCGGCACCCAGCCAGGCGAAGCGGGGGATCAGTAGGCAGATGCCAGCGATCAACTCTACGACGCCAGTGCCGATGCGTCCCGGGGCACCCAGGCCCACGACTTTGAATATATAGACGGTTTCCGGAGCAGCAGTGAACTTAAAATACAGCGTTTGCAGCAGGATGACTGCGGGTACGAGCTGGAAGATCCAGCTGGTGATGGTGGCGCGTTTGGTGAGTGGTGTGGGAGATGATGTCATGGTGGAATGAGTCGAGGTTGGCTCAAATTACTTGCAGGAAAAATGCCGTCGCCGCGAAGAAAATTTTATGTCAGGAATTAGTGGAGCTTGCGTCCAATGAACCATGAAACATTTCCATGCCTTCCTCTTCGCATTATCGCTTGTCGCGGTAACACTTGCTCATGCCGCCGATGACTCTGCATCGCAAAGTAACTCTCCGGTGCAAAGTAAGTTAACGCCCGCTGCGCGTCAGGCGGACTTCAACCTTAGCTCGAAAGACCTCGGCGAGAAAGGCTACGACCCGGTGTCGTATT
Source organism: Cerasicoccus maritimus (assembly GCA_031296935.1). Classification (GTDB taxonomy): domain Bacteria; phylum Verrucomicrobiota; class Verrucomicrobiia; order Opitutales; family Cerasicoccaceae; genus Cerasicoccus; species Cerasicoccus maritimus. The sequence goes on along the minus strand of JAVDPD010000021.1, from coordinate 41,935 downwards.
TCTCCGGCAAGCCGGTCAAGGGCAGCAAGCAGTTCTCCAGCAACTTTCGCGGGGTGACTTATTATTTCGCGAATGCCGCCAACAAGAAAATCTTCGATGCCGATCCCGGTAAGTATGAGCCCGCTTTCGGCGGCTGGTGCGCCTGGGCCATGGCCGAAGACGGTAGCAAGGTCGATGTTGACCCCACGAACTACAAGATCGTCGATGGTCGCGTGTATTTATTCTACAATGGGTTCTGGGGCGACACCCTCAAAAAATGGAACGCTGGCGACCAAACATCCCTCGCCAAATCCGCCAACACCCATTGGTCCAACATCCTGTTGGATCGGTAGATGCTGCTCATCTAGATTTTCGCATTGCGCCAGCGTCCCGCAGGACCGGTTGATTTGCCCAATGGGCAAATGCATAACTATCTATAAAGGAGGGCGCAGTCTCTAGACAAGCCGCACGTTGGATAAGCCATTTGCCCAATGGGCAAATCTCCGGGTGCAGCGGCACGCTGCCAGCGCACGCTGCCTAGCGGGTGAAGGCGTAGACGAAGATATTGACGCCGAGCTGGGTGTAGAAGCGGTGGGCGTAGTCGCTGATCTCGGGCGTGTAATAATAGCGGAAGACGCGCCAATCGCCGCTGGGCTCCTGGACCCAAGCGGGCATGGCCTCCTGCTGCGTGTAAATAATGTCCTGACGCCCGTCTTCGCGAACAGCCTCAAAACGAGTACCGGAGTAGGCCGCTTCGGAGAGACGCTCCGAGAGGCCCTCGGCGCCTTCGCGTATGCGAAACCCAATGAACGTCGACCATTGCTCCATTTCATTCTGACCCCAGCCCATGGCGAGGATCGGCATGCAAAGCACGGCGAGTCGGCCATTCACCTCCAAGCCCATCGCGGAGTAGGTGCCCTGCGGCCACTTCTCGTTGACCACGAAATCGCGGACCGTTTCGGGTAGGACACTGGCGTCGGGCAGGCCGGCGTGATAGGCTCGGAAGAGGGCATGGTCGCGGGGGAGGGCGCGGAAGCGTTCGCCGGAATAAATGTCCTGAAAGACCGTTTCGATCTCGGGGCTCACACGCCACTCGGCAAAGCTGTGGCTTTGGCTGTAGGCGGGGTTGGACTTGCGGAGAAAGTCGGCGTTGATCCCGGCATCGATGTAGAGAAAGCCGCCGCGGTCGAGGAAGCCCTTGAGGTTGGCTTTTTCTTCGTCGGTTAGCTCCCAGTCGGGCCGGTCACCGAAGTTGACGTAGCAGACTGGATGCTGGAGTAGCTTGGGATCGGCAAAGGATTCGATGAAGACCGGGTCGAGCTCGATGTCGAAGGTCGTGGTGTCGTTGAGGGTTTCGATCAGCGTGGGCAGGGCGTCCGGGTAATTGCGCTGGAGCAGGCGGCCCTGGACGAGCTGCGTCACGGAGAAGGTAGATAAATTCGGCCCGGTAACCGTGGCCGAAAGCAACGCGGGGAAGGTTAGGCCAAGGACGACTAAAATGAATCCGGAAATGCGCATGGGTTAACGTGAATGAAACTACGGATCGCGCGTATGAACGCGAATGTTTTTTCGAAGACCTCGCAGGCTGTCCCGTGTTCGTAGAAAAACGTAAAAAAACGCCGCAGGCATTAGGCCTGCGGCGAGTGTTGTTAGTATTTGGGGGAGCTTACGACTAGAAGTTCCAGACGAGGTCAACCGTGATGCGGTTCTGCATGAGGTTGTGGCTTGTTTGCGTGAGCGGAACTTCGAATGCGGCGCCGACATCTATGGACTTCAGCGGGCGAACACGGAAGCCTACGCCAGCGGTAACGATGCTGCTGTATACACTGGAGTTCGAAGCGCCGAAGTTGACCAAGTCACCGCCTTCGAAGTTGATAATGCTGGGGACTGCGCCGCCAGCCTGTGCGCCAAAGCGGTTGCCGCCGTTACCAGTGCTGATGACTTGGAAGTAATTGACTTCCACGAGCGGATAAACGAGGTCCCACAGGTTGTAGCTGGCGTGCAAGCTGGTAAAGAATTCATCGCTGCCGTTATCATTGGTGGAAATGATGAACCCAGTTTCGTTGCTAAACTGGAAGTCTTCCCAGGTTTTGAGAACACCAATGGACGGAGCAATCGAGTAATACTTGCCGCCCTGCCAGACATCGGTGTTGCCGGTGGGCAATTCGACGATGGCTTTTGCGCTAACGACGAGTCCATCTTCCGGGTCATAAATGAAGGCCCATTTAACACCAGCTGCGAGATTGGCGAAGCCATCCGCATTGACCAGGGTGTTATCAGGATTGAAGACCAGGTAGCCATCCTTGGCGGCCACGATGGAGAAGCGCTCGTTGATGGCCAGCTCAGCTTGTAAGGCATAGAGCTGGAAATCGCCGCCGAGGTTGAGGTTACCCGCTTGTGTGCTGATGGAGCTCGGCATGTTCTGCCACATGAAGATCGGGTGTATTTGAGTTTGTGGCAGGGCTGAGTCAAAATAGACCGGGTTGGTCACTGGGCGAATGGTGTTTGAGAATGCTGACTCTTCCGCATTCGAAACATTGGATGCCAGCAACCCGCAGACGGCTGCTATTACTATTTTTGAGGAGTGAGCTATTGTGTGCATATTTAGTCAGGTTTGTATTCGGTTTTTTATTATTTGGGTTGGATGGTAGCGAGATTGGCTTGTTATAGTTTACAGAATAATCGTCTTTCTGGCTGCGCAATTTAGGCTTATATTTGCGCAATTTAGGTATTAATTGCACTATTGCGTCGTAGAACCCCCTATTTCGGGGGCCAATTGAAAGGGTCTTAGTGCCCTATCTAGGCGCTGCGTCTGCTGCTTAGGCAATATGCCCTATTAAAGCGGACGCATTTTGACCTAGTGAAAATTACGGCCAAAGAAAAACCCCGGCCATTGCTGACCGGGGTTGGTGGAAATCGGTTTGGCAACCGCGGGCTTAGCCCTTGGCAGCTTCGTCGAGGATGTCGCTTATTCGAGGAACGCGTCGATCCGCACGAAATACAAGTCGCCTTCTCCGGGGAGGTCCAAAGTGACTTGAGTCTCGGTTCCGCTGCTGGGAGCCGTGACCGAGCCGGGAACCTCGATCCAAGAACCGGGCGACATGTCCGGGCTGTAGAGCACGCGGTAGCGGCGGTTGGCCAGGTCGTCATTGGAATTAAAGCTCAGCGTGATTCGGCGATCCTGTGCGTTGAAATCCTGCTGCATGACTTTGAAGTAGTCATTGCGGTTATTGGGATCATTGCCGGAGAGGAATTCGTCGTAGTCCGATTTGCCATCGCCATCGCTGTCCAACGCGCCATCGGAGTTAGTAATCGCGCCCAGGTGAACGATCTCCCAGCCATCCGGGATGGTATCGCCATCGGCATCCGTGGCGTCATAGCTGAACAGGCCCAAGATAGACAGGTCAGTCGTCACGTTGCTGAAGTCCGTATCCCAGCCATCGAAAACCCAACCGGCATTGGGGGTGAGGGTAGGCGCATTGGCCGCGGTTCCCACGACAACTGTTTGGCTGAGCTCACCGCCCCCTGTTCTGACGCCTTTTCCATCAAGATCAAAAGTAACGTTTGCCGGCGGGATTGCTAAATCATAAAAATAGGCACTGCCACTGGCGCTGCCGTTATCGTCATCGTAATAAGCGCCGACGATGGCGGTATCCCCGCTAATGCTAACGCTCATGCCGAAGCGACCGCCAGTGGCGCCATCGCTGGCCTTGAGTTTGGCCTGCTCGGCCCAGATTCCGCCTCTGCGCACAAACACGTAGGCGCTACCGCTGATGGGGCCATGAATGTCATCTATATAAACGCCGATAATGGCCGTATCCCCACTTAGGCTGACACTGGGGCGGAAGTAATCTCCAAAACGGCCTTCACCGGCCGTGAGCTTGGCCTGTTCGGTCCAAACGTCATTACTGCGCACATAGACGTAGGCATTGGCGCTGATGTGGCCATTCTCGTCATCTCCATAAGCGCTGATAATGGCCGTATCCCCACTGAGGCTGACACTGAAGCCGAACATATCTCCAAATGCGCCGTCGCTGGCCGTAAGCTTTGCCTGTTCGGTCCAGACGGCGCCACTGCGAACAAAGACGTAGGCGCTGCCGCTGGAGCTGCCGTTGTCGTCATCGTAATGAGCGCCGACGATGGCCGTATCCCCGCTGAGGCTAACGCTGGAGCCGAAGTAATCCTCAGCGGCCCTATCACTGGCCGTGAGCTTGGCCTGCACGCTCCAAACGCCGCCACTGCGCACAAACACGTAGGCGCTGCCGCTATCGTCATCATAATTAGCGCCGACGATGGCCGTATCCCCGCTGAGGCTAACGCTGTATCCGAAGTGGTCGTCAGCGGCCCCATCACTAGCCGTGAGCTTGGCCTGTTCGGTCCAAATGCCGCCACTGCGCACAAAGACGTAGGCGCTGCCGCTGGCGTCGCCGTTGTCGTCATCGTAATCAGCGCCGACGATGGCCGTATCCCCGCTAATGCTTACGCTATTGCCGAAGCGATCGCTGGAAGCCCCATCACTGGCCGTGAGCTTGGCCTGTTCGGTCCAAACGCTGCCACTGCGCACAAAGACGTAGGCGCTACCGCTGTCAGTGCCATTATCGTCATCGTGTCGTGCGCCAACAATAGCCGTGTCCCCGCTGAGGCTCACTCTGTATCCGAATAAATCATAATAAGCCCCATCATTGGCCGTGATTTTACTTCCCAGTATCCCTGCCAGCGCCTCATCCATGTAAGTTGCTGTGATCGTGATATCTCCAATGATATCATTGAGATTCTGATCCCAGCCAGCGAATACCCAGCCATCATCCACGGAGAACTCCGGCGGGATTGGGGTGTGCTCGAGGCCTGCTGGGGTGATTTGGACGAGCTCGCCTGCTATGAGTGTCCCATGGTCGCCAAGGTCAAAAACAATGGTGTCAATTGCGATATATTGTGCCGTAATGGTTAATCCTGTCGTCACGGAGGAGAAATCCAGATCCCAACCAATAAAATCCAAGCCCGGTAGTGGTTCTACCACCGGGGGGAGTGCAGCATCGAGGAATATGACTTGTTGGCTGAGCTCACCGCCGCCTGTCCTGGTGCCCTTTCCATCTAAATTAAAAGTCACCGTAAACGGTGGAACCGCTAGATCATAAAAGTAGGCACTTCCGCTGGAGCTGCCGTTGTCATCATCGAAACGTACGCCAACGATGGCCGTATCCCCACTGAGGCTAACGCTGTTGCCGAAGTAATCCTCAGCGGCCCCATCACTGGCCGTGAGCTTGGCCTGTTCGGTCCAGATGCCGCCACTGCGCACAAAGACGTAGGCGCTGCCGCTGGAGCTGCCGTTGTCGTCATCATAAAGAGCGCCGACGATGGCCGTATCCCCGCTGAGGCTAACGCTGGAGCCGAAGTAATCGCTAGCGGCACCATCACTGGCCGTGAGCTTGGCCTGCTCGGTCCAAACGCCACCACTGCGCACAAAGACGTAAGCGCTGCCACTAGCGCTGCCCTTGTCGTCATCTTGAAGGGCGCCGACGATGGCGGTATCTCCGCTGAGGCTCACGCTATTGCCGAAGCGATCATTAGCGGCTCCCTCACTGGCCGTGAGTTTGGCCTGTTCGGTCCAGATGCTGCCACTGCGCACAAAGACATAGGCGCTGCCGCTACTGCTGCCATTGTCGTCATCCCCATCTGCGCCGACGATGGCCGTATCCCCGCTGAGGCTAACGCTCCTGCCGAAGTAATCGCTTGAAGCCCCGTCACTGGGCATGAGCTTGGCCTGCTCGGTCCAGTCACTGCCATTGCGTACAAAAACGTAGACGCTGCCGCTACTGCTGCCATTGTCGTTATCATAAAGAGCGCCGACGATGGCCGTATCCCCGCTAATGCTTACGCTATTGCCGAAGCGATCATCAGCGGCTCCCTCACTGGCCGTGAGTTTGGCCTGTTCGGTCCAGATGCTGCCACTGCGCACAAAGACATAGGCGCTGCCGCTATTACCGCCCTTATCGTCATCCCCATAAGCGCCGACGATGGCCGTATCCCCGCTTAGGCTAATGCTGTAGCCGAACAAATCGCTTGAAGCTCCATCACTGGCGGTGAGCTTAGCCTGCTCGGTCCAGCCGCTGCCGCTGCGCACAAACACGTAGGCGCTGCCACTGCCGTCATCGTTATAAGCACCGACAATGGCCGTATCCCCACTGAGGCTAACGCTGTAGCCGAAGTAATCGTAAGTAGCGCCGTCGCTGGCCGTGAATTTACTTTCCAGTACCCCTGCCAATGACTCATCCACGTAAGTCGCTGTGATCGTTATGTTTTCTAAGATATTGTTGAAATCCAGATCCCAACCGCTGAATGCCCAGCCATCATCAATGGAGAACTCCGGTGTTATCGGAGTACCACCCTCGGGAACGGCTTGAACCAATTCGCCAGCAATCAGTGTCCCATAGTCGCCAAGATCAAAGGTGACCGTGTGTAAAGGCACATATTGCGCAGTGATGGTTAAATCTGCTGTGACGGAGGAAAAATCGACATCCCATCCGGCAAAGTGCCAATCGACGCTGTCCGAGACTAGAGGCGTCGTTGCGGATTGTCCATCGATGATGCTCTGAATCAGTTCACCGCCACCAATGTGAGTGCCTTGACCATTCAAAGCAAAAGTCACAGTGTATAAGGGTACATATTGTGCAGTAACGGTGAGATCTGCCGAAACCGAAGAGAAATCAAGATCCCAACCGGTAAAATGCCAATCGACACTATCCGTGACGATAGGCGCCGTTGCAGATTGTCCATCGATGATGCTTTGCACCAGTTCACCTCCACCACCATGTGTGCCTTTGACACCGAGATCGAATGTGACTGTATGAATTGGCAGGTATTGCGCGGTGACGGTTAAATCGCTAGTGACCGAGGAAAAATCAGTATCCCACCCCACAAAGGCATAAGTTGGCAGTAGAGATTCAACAACCGGAGCGATTGCGTTCGTATCGAGCTTTATTAACTGAGAAAGCACTCCGCCCCCTGTCCTGAAGCCTTTTCCATCTAAATCAAAAGACACATGAACCGGTGGGGCAGTCAGATTGTAAAAGTAGGCGCTGCCGATGTCGTCATCCCGATAAGCACCGACAATGGCCGTATCTCCGCTTACGCTCACGTTGTAGCCGAAGTAATCATCCGCGGCCCCGTCACTGGGGGTGAGCTTGGCCTGTTCGGTCCAGACGCCGCCACTGCGCACAAAGATATAGGCGCTGCCGCTGGAGCTGCCGTTGTCGTCATCCCTATAAGCGCCGACGATGGCTGTATCCCCGCTGAGGCTAACGCTGAAGCCGAAGTAATCGCTTGAAGCCCCGTCACTGGCGGTCAGCTTGGCCTGCTCGGTCCAGTCGCTGCCATTGCGCACAAAAACGTAGACGCTGCCGCTACTGCTGCCATTGTCGTCATCCCCATATGCGCCGACGATGGCTGTATCCCCACTGAGGCTAACGCTGTATCCGAAGTAATCGTTTGAAGCCCCGTCACTGGGCATGAGCTTGGCCTGCTCGGTCCAGTCGCTGCCATTGCGCACAAAAACGTAGACGCTGCCGCTAGTGCTGCCATTGTCGTTATCATAAGGAGCGCCGACGATGGCCGTATCCTCGCTGAGGCTCACGCTTCTGCCGAAGTAATCATTCACGGCCGCATCACTGGCGGTGAGCTTGGCCTGCTCGGTCCAGTCGCTGCCATTGCGCACAAAGATATAGGCGCTGCCACTGGCGCTGCCGTTGTCATCATCCCAATAAGCACCGACAATGGCCGTATCCTCGCTAAGGCTCACGCTGGCGCCGAAGTGATCTTCAGCGGCCCCATCACTGGCGGTGAGCTTGGCCTGCTCGGTCCAAACGCTGCCGCTGCGTACAAAGATATAGGCGCTGCCACTGGCGCTGCCCTTGTCGTCATCCCCATATGCGCCAACGATGGCGGTATCTCCGCTGAGGCTCACGCTGGAGCCGAAGACATCGCTTGAAGCCCCGTCACTGGGCATGAGCTTGGCCTGCTCGGTCCAGTCGCTGCCATTGCGCACAAAAACGTAGACGCTGCCGCTGATGCTGCCCTTGTCGTCATCCCCATATGCGCCGACGATGGCTGTATCCCCGCTGAGACTAACGCTGTATCCGAAGTGATCCCCAGAAGCACCGTCACTGGCCGTGAATTTACTTTCCAGTAACCCTGCCAACGCTTCATCCAGATAAGTCGCTGTGATTGTGATGTCTCCAGAGATACTATTGAGATCCTGATCCCAGCCGGCAAATACCCAGCCGTCATCCACGGAGAACTCCGGTGCTATCGGAGTACCGCCCTCGGGGATGGCTTGAACCAACTCGCCTGTAATCAGTGTCCCATAGCCGCCAAGGTCAAAGGTTACGGTGTGTAGGGGAAGATACTGTGCAGTGACGGTTATATCTGCTGTGACCGAGGAGAAATCGACATCCCATCCGGTAAAGTGCCAATCGACGCTGTTCGAGACAAGAGGCGCCGTTGCGGATTGTCCATCGATGATGCTTTGGAGCAGTCCACCGCCACCGTTGTGTGTGCCTTTGTCGTCTAGGTCGAAAGTGACTGTATGGATTGGCAGGTATTGCGCAGTGACCGTCAGGTCTTCAGTTACCGAAGAGAAATTGACATCCCATCCGGTAAAATGCCAATCGACACTGTCGAGAACAACTGGCGCGACGACTACCGCAGGCCAGATGATTTGCTGGATAAGATTACCACTCTCCAGTGTGCCCTTACCATCCAGATTGAACGTGACTGTATATATCGTCTCGTCGTCATGGACGGTCAGGTTATGCACGCCACTATTGTGATCGGTCGCCGTGGCGGTGATGGTTGCGCTGCGATCACCCTGCACAACCGCATCGTCGACGATGGCGAAGGTGAAATCAGCGGAGTTTTGTCCGGCTAGGATGGTGACCGTCGCCGGAAGGCTGAGAAAGGTGTCTCCGGTCAAGGTCACATCGAGATCCGCGTCTGGCGCGATGTCGATGTTTACGCTGGCGGGGATATTGGTCGCGCCCTCAAGAAATTCCGTCCCGGCAGTGATGGAGAGTGTGGGGTCAAGTAGGGCATCGATGACGATATTGTCCCACTCACGGCCGTCAGTGGGAGAGGCGTAGTTATCGTATTGCTGGAATTTGATCTTAAAACTCTCCGTGAAATCAAAGCCTGCGTCGTAGCTGCTGCGGATAGCGTCGCGTTCTGCGATCAGGTCTATATTGTAAGTTGTTAAGCTGCTGACATTCAGCTCGGTCGCATTGACTATCGTATACCAGGTGATTCCATCGGCGCTGATCGCCACACCATCACCATTGTAATGACCGGTGAACGTAGCGGGGAGGGTGGTTTCTTCGACGGCAGTGTCGATTTGTTGGAAACTAAGGCTGGCCTCGGTTGCCCCGGCCAGGTCGACAGTCAGGATGGCTTCGTTGAGGGAGTAGTAGCCACTAGTCGTAACATCCATGCGCATGCGACCGCTAACGACCTGAATGCGCCCGTAAGTTGTGTTCGATTTATAATACTCCCAGCCCTCGGTTGGCAGGCTAGAGGAGTAGTCTTCCGTTAAAATGGTTTCGGCGTGCAGGCTGCCAGCGCTTGTCAGAAGCAGGATGACAATTTGGGCCAGGAGGAAATGAAAAGTGCGATGCGACATCAGTGGTAAGGAAAAGTCTTCAGATCAAAACCTTCACCGCCGGGGGGCGTCAACGCCAATGCATGTTATTGAGAGTGACAGTTTATTTTCTGATATTAGATTTAAGGGATTACGCCCTGACTGCTTCGTCGAGGATGTCAACTGAGGGGTGAGTTGCTCGGAGCCTTGGATGCGGTCGATAGCAGCTACTTCGGCTCAGTTGATCCTGGGTATAAGAAAAGGAGGAAAACTGGTCACAAGAGATTAATGGTGGAGCCGATCGGGATCGAACCGACGACCTCTTGCATGCCATGCAAGCGCTCTTCCAACTGAGCTACGGCCCCTTAGCAAAGCGCATAAAAATGACGCGAGCCGGTGATTCGTCAAGGGCAAAAAAGACACTTTCGCCCAGAAAATTTTTGCGCGCAATAAATTGCGCCAGCTGGCGCATCCCAGAGTGCCGCTAGGCGGTTTTCAGGTCGGCCAGGTCGATGGTCGCGGCGTCAGCCCAGAGTTGCTCAAGGCGGTAGTTGTCGCGCATTTCGGGCGTGAAAATGTGCACCATGAAGTCGAAGGCGTCCACAACTTGCCAGCCGGTGTCGTCGCCGCTTTCCGCGCCCACAATGTGGCTCTTGGCGTCCTTGAGCGCGCGCTCGACGGAGCCGCGGAGGGCCTTGAGGTGAGGCTGGGAGTTACCGGAGGCGAGGATCAGGTAGTCCGTGACGGTCGAAATTTCGCGCACATCGAGGATCTTCAGGTCGATGGCTTTCTTATCGTCGAGTGCTTCGCAGCAGAGCGCCATGAGGGCGCGAACTTCGGGCTTGTTGGTCTTCGTATCAGTGGTCGGCATATAAAATTTTCGTTATCCTCGGTAGAGTTGATTTCTATTAATATAGTCCACGAGCGGGGGCGGCAAGAAAAAGTCGATTGGGCGTCCGGCGGCTGCGCGTTCGCGGATTTCGCTGGAGCTGCATTCGACCTGCCGCGCGCTGATCCAGCTAAGGGCGCACTCGGGGATGCTGGCTGGCGTTGTCGGCGCAAAACCCGGTCTTTTCAAGCACAGAAACCGCGCCATGTGTAACAATTCCTCAATCGAGCGCCACTGATCGAGCAGGGCAACCTGGTCGGCGCCGATGATCCAGAACAGCTCGTCGTCCGGCCAACGTTTTTTGAGGCGGCGCACGGTGTCCACGGTGTAGCTCACACCGCCGCGGTCGATTTCGTCCCGCAAAACGGTAAACTTCGGCTGCCCGGCAATGGCGAGCTCGATCATTTTTACGCGGTCTTCGGCGCTGGCGCCGGGTGCGCCGTTAGCCTTGAGCGGGGCCTGGGCGGCGGGGATAAATGCGAGCAGGTCGAGCTCCGCGCGCTCCAACGCATCCTGGGCATGCAGCAGGTGCCCATGATGGATGGGATCAAAACTACCGCCAAAAAGACCAATGCGCATGCCGCCTACTGAGGCGCCATTTCACGCCACATGCAACCCTTGCTTGCGCCTATTGACGGCTCGATTTCGGATCAAAGGCGTCGCGGAGGCCGTCGCCAATCGCGTTGAGCGAAAACAGCGTGGTCGAGAAAAACAGCGCCGGAAACAGTAGTAGCCACGGAAATTCCTCCATTGCCTGCGCGCCTTGGTTGAGCAGGTCGCCCCAACTGGTCATCGGCGCCTGTACGCCGAGTCCCAGGAAGCTGATGAACGCCTCCAGCAGCATGACGCCGGGCACGGTCAGCGTCGCGAAGACAATGATCACGCCGAAGAGGTTGGGCAGCAGGTGTTTGAAGATGATTGATTCGCTGGTCTGCCCGAGCGCGCGGGAGGCTTGCACGAACTCCCGGGTCTTCAGCTCCAGCGCTTGGCCACGCACAATGCGCGCCATCGTGAGCCATTCCACGGCACCAATCGCCACGAAGATCAGCGCGAAATTCCGCCCGAAAAACGTCAGCAGCAGGATGACAAAAATCACGAACGGCATCGCTTGGAGAATTTCCACGCCGCGCATCATGATGCGGTCCGTGGCGCCACCGCGGAGGCCGGAAATAACGCCGTAGGCGACGCCGATCAGCACCGAGACCAGCGAGGCCAGCAGACCGACCGCAAATGAAATCCGCCCGCCGACGAGGCAGCGCGCCAGCAAGTCGCGCCCCAGAATGTCCGTGCCCATGAGGTGTTCGGCCGAGGGCGGGGTCGCGCCGAGCTCAAGATTCGTCACCTCGTGGTATTTCGCGGGGAAAAAGAAGGGCCCGATCAGGCAGGCCAGGATGATCAGCGACAGCAGAATCGCGCTCGCCACGGCCAGGCGGTTTTTGCGCCAGCGCTGCCATCCATCCGACCACGGGGAGGCCGGCGCGAGGGCAGGGGAGCTGACCGCCGCATTGCTCATCGCACCGCTTCGTGGATCGCCACAATGCCAAACGTTAGCGGCACGGCGCGCACCTCGCTGAAGCCGGCTTCGCGGATCTGCGCGCTGAGCGTCTCCCGCGCGGGAAAGCCCTCGATCGAGCACGCCAGGTAGTCGTAGGCGTCTTTTTTACCGGTCACAATCGCGGCCAGCGGCGGCAAAATGCACTTCAAATATAGGTAGTAAAACGGCCGAAACCACGTGTAGGGCTGCGAAAATTCCAGGATGAACAGTCGGCCGCCGGGGCGCAGAGAGCGACGCATTTCGCGCAGGCCACGGAGGCGGTCCTCGAAGTTGCGCACGCCAAAGGCGATGGTGATGGCGTCGGTGGACTCGTCTTCGAGCGGTAGGTTCAGGCAGTCGCCAAAGCCAAAGCGGATTTGCTCGTCGCCAAACTGCTCCTTTTGCTTGGCGCGGGCTTCGTCGAGCATCGGCTCGCAAAAGTCGAGGCCAGTCAGGGAGACATCGGCGGGCAGCTTGCGGCGCAGGGCAAAGGCGACATCGCCGCTGCCGGTGGCCAGGTCGACGACCACTTGCGGCTTCGTGCGCTGGACCATTTTCACGAGCACCTTGCGCCAATAGAAATCCACGCCTCCGCTCAGCACGTGGTTCGCGGCATCATAACGATGCGCGATCTGTCCAAACATTTTGCTGATTGCGGCTCCTTCGGGCATAGCCCTTTACTAGATGCCACAGATTACCACTTTGACAATCCCACGTTTCAATTTTTGGTCTGGCGTGTCCTCTGAGGATTCATTTCGCCTTGCTCCGCCAGGTTAGGGATTTGCTGGCGGATCATTCGTGGGGAGTTCCTGAAGTGTTTGGCGTGTTTGAAATTTTTTCCATGTGAATTTGCCCAATTGGATGGATGGCAGTTCGATGAGCTTGTACATCAGGTAGGAAAGAATCAGCACGATTGGATACCAGAACAGGCCACAGACTGCCAGTAGCGCGAGCCGATGGAAATATGCACCGGGTAAAGCCCAGTTCAGCACCTGATACGTCAGGTTGAGAAATGGCTGGTGGATTAAATAAAAGCTGTAGCTGATCGTGCCGAGAAAGCTCAGGTGTCGCCAGCTCCAGCGGAAAACCAGGTTGGTCGGCAGTTGCCATTTTTCGGTCATGAGTCGTTCAATCGCAATGGCGGTGAGGAGCGCAAACCCCAGGAAAGTGAAGTGTTCAGTAGGCTTAAACAGGTTCACTGCTAAAGCAATTATCAGAACGAGATCGAAGCGCACCTGGAGTAGTCGGCTGCTTTGGTTTTTCAAGTAGCACTCGGCAAGGTAAGCGCCCAGCGCCCAACTAAACCAATATGCCAGTGGGGTGTTGAGCAACAGTGGCTCTTTTATATGGAGCAGGTCGTAGATGCTGGCAATGCTACGCAGGGCGATTTCCAGTGCTCCGGTTATCCATAATGCCCGCTTCCAATTTGGCTTTTTGGCAAAAATGAGCAAAATTGGGTAAAGGGCATACAGTTGGATTTCGATGGCGATGCTCCAGAACGACCCATTGATGCCGTATATTGTTTGGGAGTCGAAATTGTGTATGGCCAAAATGTGGGTGAGAAATTGCACCAATTTCGGTTCATCCATGCTCAGTGATCCCCAAGGCCAGGCAAAAAGAAAAATCAGCAAGGCAAAGACGTAGGGCGGGTAAATGCGGAAAAAGCGACGGGTGCTAAACGAACGCCATCCTTTTTCCCCGCTTCTTTGGTGGCTTAGGTGTATGCAGAATCCACTGATGACAAAGAATACGGCGACTCCAGTAAATCCATATGTCGCAGGAAATATGAGGAGATAGGTCTTGGAAATGCTGAAATCTCGCACCCAGCCATTCCACGGTAACTGGCCAAACTGATAGCATGCCCACAGCATATGATAGACAAACACTGCGAATATGGCAATGCCTCGCATGCCGTCCAAAAACGGCAAATGGGTTTTTTGCCTATTGTTCATCGTGTGCGTAGCTCGGAAAGTGAAAGCGCTTTTCGCTTTTCGGCTCAGGATGGATACTGGCTCATCGTTATCAAACCTAAAGGTTAATCAAAGTGCTCTAGGCCCGAATCGCAGTTTCCCCCCCCCCGGGCGTGTCAGCGCCGCCAAAGGGAGGTTGGAAAGAGTGGCTTGGCGGATCGCGAATATCCACATTCGCTTATACGCGCCGACTCATTCTAGCAAAGTTGGCTTGGTGGCGAATGTGGAAATTCGCGATCCTTCTCAACGGTACTACCTTTAAACTTTAATCTTCCTCCCAGAACCCTTAAACCATCTTTCTTTTATGTCCGAAACCGACACCCAGACTTCGAATTTTATCCGTGATATCGTCATTGCCGACCGCGAAGCCGGTCTCCACGACGGACGTGTGCAGACGCGTTTTCCGCCGGAGCCGAATGGCTATTTGCACATCGGCCACAGCAAAAGCATCTGCCTGAACTTCGGCTTGGCCGAGGAATTTGGCGGCAAGTGTAACCTGCGCTTCGATGACACCAATCCGGAAAAAGAAGAGACCGAATACGTCGAGTCGATCAAGGCCGACGTCCGCTGGTTGGGCTTTACCTGGGCCCGCGAGTGCTATGCCTCGGACTACTTTCAGCAGCTTTACGATTGGGCCGAAAAGCTCATCGAAGAGGATAAGGCCTACGTCTGCGACCTCAACGCCGAGCAAACCCGCGAATACCGAGGCACGCTGACCGAGCCCGGCAAGCCAAGCCCGTTTCGTGATCGTTCGGTGAAGGAAAACCTCGAGCTCTTCCGCGCCATGCGCGCCGGGGAATTCGAGGACGGCGCCCGCACCCTGCGCGCCAAGATCGACATGGCCAGCCCGAACCTCAACCTGCGCGACCCAGTGCTCTACCGCATCAAGCGCGCCACGCACCACCGCACCGGCGACGCCTGGCCGATCTACCCGAGCTACGACTACACGCATGGCCAAAGCGACTCCCTGGAGAACATCACGCACTCCATTTGCACGCTGGAGTTCGAGACGCACAAGCCGCTCTACAACTGGTTTATCAGCGAGCTGGGCATCTTCCCGTCCAAGCAATACGAGTTCGCGCGCCTGAATTTGAACTACACCGTCATGAGCAAGCGCAAGCTGCTCCACCTGGTCAAGGAAGGCCACGTGAGCGGTTGGGACGACCCGCGGATGCCGACCATTTCCGGCGCCCGCCGTCGCGGTGTCCCCCCCTTGGCGTTCCGTCGTTTTTGCGAAACCATCGGCGTAACGAAGTTTAACGGCATGACCGACATTGCCCTGTTTGAGCACACAATGCGCGACGTGCTCAACAGCCGCAGCCCACGCCGCATGGCTGTGCTCAACCCGCTCAAGGTCACGCTGACCAATTACCCGGAAGGCAAGGTGGAGGTCGTTGACGCGATCAACAACCCGGAAGACGAGTCGGCCGGCAGCCGCCGCATCCCGTTTGGCCGCACGCTTTACATCGACCAGGACGACTTCATGGAAGACGCGCCCAAGAAGTTCTTCCGCCTCAAGCTGGGTGGGGAAGTCCGCCTGCGCAACGCCTACGTGATCAAGTGCGAAGAGGTCATCAAGGACGAGTCCGGCACGCCAATCGAGCTGAAGTGCACCGTGGATTTCGACACCCTGGGCGCCAACCCTGTTGGCCGCAAGGTGAAGGGCGTGATCCACTGGGTCAGCGCCGCCCACGCCGTGAAGGCCGAAGTGCGCCTCTACGACCGCCTGTTTTCAGTCGAAAAGCCCGATGCTGACAAGGAGCGCAATTTCCTGGAATTCCTCAACCCCGAGTCCCTGCAAGTCATCGAAGGCATGCTGGAGCCGGAGTTAGGCAAGGACGCCGTAACTGCTTTGGAAAAGGCCGCCAGCGGCGGGCAAGTCCCCCTCCGCGAAGGCCAACACCCGCACGACGGCCCGATGCGCCCGTTCTACGCGAGCGACCTGCAAGTGCAGTTTGAGCGCGTGGGTTACTTCTGCCTGGACCCGGATTCCACGCCGCAGAAGCTGGTGTTCAACCGCACGGTGGCGCTCAAGGATTCTTGGGCCAAGCGTAAGTAGTTGTTATTCATCGCCGTAGCAAGTAGGGCAAGTAGGCTCTAATGCTAAATCATCGTAATTCCGCACTTCGTGGCGGGAACTTACCCGTATTTACATTCTTTTGACGCTAAAGGGGTTTGCCGAATGGCCCCAATTGGGCTAGTTTAAATAAGTTAATTGATCGCAGGCAAACCACCTGTGTTTGGCGTGTTCAATTAACTATTTTATAACGTACTGAATATCATTCACTAAGATGACTACTACTTCCATACAACCCGTCGTGGCTCAAGCACGGGTTCACCCTCGGAGGAAGCGTTTGATGACGACTTCTATTCCGTTTGCGGTGTTGGAGAAGCCGGTTTGTAATTCGTTTGGAGCACCTCTGGAGCAATCGGAGGTCCGTCGACGTTTTGTTGATATCTACGAGCAAGCTTCTCGCATTGTCCACCACGGCGAATGACACGTTTATTATAAAAGACAGGGGCCCAGCGGTTGCGTTGGGTCCCTTTTCTGTGTAAGGTATTGTGCACTAGCCAGACGAATGAAGCATGAAACATCTTGTTAAATACCTCGCGCCTGTCGCCATTGTCGGTGGCTTGATCATATGGAGCATCTCCAACGCCGAGTCCGAAACCCGCAAACCTGCCAAGACCGATACACCAGCCATGACCGAGAGTAACTCCGATTACCAGCGCCCGAGCGACGAAGAGTTGCGTGCACGCCTCACCCCGATGCAGTATCAGGTGGCGTGCAACGAGGGAACTGAGCCCGCCTTCCGCAATGCGTATTGGAACAACAAGGAACCGGGTATTTACGTGGACGTGATTTCCGGCAAGCCGCTCTTTGCCTCGACTGACAAGTTTGACTCCGGCACCGGTTGGCCCAGTTTCACGAAGCCCATCGAGCAGGAAGAGATTGTCGAAGTGGAGGACAATTCGCATTTCATGACCCGCGTCGAAGTTCGTTCCAAGACGGGGGATGCGCACTTGGGCCACGTGTTCCCGGATGGTCCTGGGCCCGGCGGCCTGCGTTACTGCATTAACTCGGCCTCGCTGAAATTCATCCCCGTGGCCGACCTCGAAAAGGAAGGCTACGGTGAATACGCCAAGCTCTTCGAAAAGCAACCCGCTGCGAATAAATAATTTAGAGGGGGCCTGTTGCGCTTCTGGCGTCCGGCAATGTGCGATCGGGGACCGGATTTGACGCAACGATCAGTAGCGCACAGTCAGAACAGATCATATTGGGGGTGCGTATCTGCTTCACCTTCATACCAGTAATGGCTCTCGCAATGACCATTGTCCTAGCCTGCTTTTGCCTGATCACCGAATCCAAGGCCTACGAAATCCGGGCACAATTGGAAGAACGTCGGCATGTGAATGAAAACCAGAGCATTTCAGAAAGCACAAATCCCGAGGATTTGATGACTATCGGATCTTAGAGGGCGTCTAAAAACTCAAGTGGTCTTCGCCGGAGAGCGTCTTCGAGGTCAAAATATCATTTCTTCATCTCGACGAAACTGGTTTCGCCTCGATTCAGAAGCCGGAATTTTGCCTCTCGAATACATCTCGCCGACTCGATCAGACTTTTTAGACGCCCTCTTAGAGCACCTGGGTATTTGCTGGCATTAGCGGGGTTTATGACTCAAGCTCCTGAGTTTCTCTGTTGCTCCTTTTCTGATGCTAGTAACGATTCTATTAATCTCGCTGATTGTTTTTGCTCTTGGTTATTGCCTGTATGGACGTTTTCTGTGCCGTCGATGTGAGGTGGATGATGCGCGTGAAACGCCTGCGGTAGAAAAGAACGACGGCGTGGACTACGTGCCGACTCGGGCGTCGCTGGTGTTTGGGCATCACTTTTCCTCGATTGCTGGTGCCGGCCCTATAGTCGGGCCGATCTTGGCGACGATGTATTTTGGCTGGGGGCCGACTTGGCTATGGATCCTGGTGGGCGCGCTCTTCTTTGGGGGCGTGCATGACTTCGGCAGCTTGCTGATGTCGCTTCGCTACCGTGGGCGCACGATCACAGAGATCACTAAGTCGCTGGTTGGCCCGCAGACCGGGGTGTTCTTTCGCGTTTTCCTGCTGTTGGCTTTAATCTATGTGATCATTGTTTTCTTGGATCTGACTGCGGGTACATTCGCCTCAGCGCCGTCGGTCGCAACTGCGTCAGGGTGGTTCATCATGTGCGCGGTTGCCTTTGGGCAAGTGTTACGCTGGAAGGGGCTGCCGTGGAGCGTCACGTTGATGATTTTCATTCCGCTGACATTCGTCGGATTGCTCGCCGGGCACTACTTGCCAGCTGAGGGCATTTCGAAAAGCTCCTGGCTGACGCTGATAGTTATCTACTGTTTCGTGGCCGCAGTGTTGCCGGTTAACGTGTTGCTGCAGCCGCGAGATTTCCTGAGCTCGATCTTCCTCTATGCGATGATGCTGCTCGGGATTGTGGGCCTATTATTTTCGGGGCGTACCCTGCAAGCACCGGTCTTCATCGGATTGAGTGGAGATGGCGCTAGCCCGCTATACCTGTTCCCCGTGCTGTTCATCACCGTGGCTTGTGGCGCGTGCAGTGGCTTTCACAGCTTGGTGGCCAGCGGGACGACCTCCAAGCAGGTGGAGCGCGAGAGTGACGTGAAACCTGTCGCCTACGGCGGCATGCTGGTGGAGGGCTTGCTCGCAGTGTTTGCGTTGGCGTCGATTGCGATCCTGAGCCAAGGCGATATAGAAGGCAAAAAGCCGGTTGAGATATTTGCGACGGGAGCAGCGGTCTTCATGAACTCGTTGCACATTCCGCAAGAGTGGGGGCGGGAATTTACCGCGCTGACGGTGAGCACCTTTTTGCTGACGACCCTCGACACCTGCACGAGGCTGGCGCGCTTTATTTTGTCGGAGATGTTTAGCTGGGAAGGCGGGACGGCGCGTTACCTTGGCACCTTGGGCGTGATTCTGGTTCCAGCTTTTGTTGCAGTGCAGGACTTCAACGGTGTGCCCGCCTGGCAGGCGCTTTGGCCGCTTTTTGGTGCGACCAATCAAATGATGGCGGGCCTGGCGTTGATCACATTCATCGTATTCCTGAAAGACCGCCGCATGGGCTACCGCTTCGCGTTGATCCCCGCCATCTTCATGATGATCAGCCCACTGACAGCACTGGTATTCATGGCCATGAATTTTTCTACTGAGAACTGGTTGATTCCTACTATTAGCGTCGCAATGTTCATTCTGGGCTTTTTTGTTGCCGGTATGTCGCTAAAGTTTGTTTTCTTTGACGAAACACAGCAACCCAGCTCCGCCCCTGTGAGCTGAAATCGAAAAATGTCCATTACCTCCGCCGCTTACGGCGTCCTTCCGACCGGAGAGGACGTGCAACTTTTCACGCTGACCAACGCCAACGGCCTCACGGTGACGATCACCAATTACGGCGGTATCGTTGTTTCAATCCTGACGCCCGACCGCGAAGGCAATATGGCCGATATTGCGCTGGGCAAGGCTGACCTAGCTGGCTATCTCGCGGGTCACCCGCACTTTGGCGCGATGACCGGCCGCGTAGCCGGGCGCTTAACTGCTGGCAAGTTTACCCTCGACGGCGTCGACTACCAACTCGCGCTCAACAATGGCGCAAACCACTTGCATGGCGGCCTCAAGGGCTTCGATAAGTTCCTTTGGAATGCGGAAATCGTCACCGAAGATGGTCAGGACAAGCTGCGCCTCACGCACACTGATCCGGACGGCTCCAATGGCTACCCCGGCAACCTCGAAGGCCAAGTCGATTACTCGCTGACCGATTCCAATGAGCTGGTCATCGATTACACTTTCCGCACGGACAAGGCGACGCCGCTCGTGGTCACCAACCACAGCTACTTCAATTTGAAGGGGCAGGGCGAAGGCACGATTCTCGATCACGAGATTCAGGTGCTCGCCAGCGAATACGCCGTTTGCGCGGACGACATGACGCTGCTGGACGAGAAACGTTCCGTGGAAGGTCAGCCCAATGATTTCCGCGAGCCGGCGATTATCGCGGATCGTGTGGAAGGTCTGCATCAGCATCACGGCGATGGCTACTTCCTGCCCGGCGGTCAAACTGAAGCGCCACGCCTCGTGGCCCGTGTCCGTGAGTTGCAATCCGGCCGCACCTTGGAAACGCTGACCACGGAGCCCTACCTCCAGCTTTACACCAGCGCGCAGATGGAAGAAAACGAACCCGGCAAGACGGGTTGCTACGGTCTGCACAGTGGCCTGTGTCTGGAAGCGCACGATTACTCCAACGCCGTCAATTGCCCCGAGCTGGGCAAGGGCGTACTTTATCCGGACGAGACCTTCCGCTCGACCACCATTTATCGTTTCGGCGTCGAAGCTTAGTGCTTCACGCCGCTAGACGAAAGTTGCCCGTAATTCCTGAGTCGCTGCGGCGGTGTTGTCGGCGCACAGGATATCGGACACCGCGACTAACGCTTGCGCGCCTGCCTCGATGACTTGGCAGGCGTTGCTACGTTTGACTCCGCCGATACAGAACCACGGCAGGGGGGGGCGTTGCTCTGCGACGTAGCGCACGAGCTCCAGGCCAACCGGCGTGTAGTCGGGCTTCGTGGGGGTGGCGAACACTGGGCCCACGGCAAAGTAAGTCAGCTGATTGGCCAGAGCGATGGCACCGTCGGCTTGGGCTGGCGAATGGGTCGAGAGGCCTAGGACGCGGTCAGGCCCAAGCGCTGCGCGGACTTCCTCCACGGGTGAATCGTCCTGCCCGACATGGACACCAACGCCTTCGTATTCAAGGGCGAGCTCCCAGTCGTCGTTCAATACCAGCGGCGTGCTGGACAACGCAAACAGCGGCAAAATGGACTCCAGTAGCTGGCGACGTTGATCGCGGGTGCTGCCCTTGGCGCGCAGTTGAATGACATCAGCGCCGCCATCAAGGAGGGCCTGACATTTGGAAATCCAGTTTTCCGGCACCACGTATCCCGTATCGAGGATACCGTAGACGCGGGGAGGCGTCGGCCATAGCGTGCTCATCGGAGGCAGTTCCGCTTAGGATTTCTTCTCGGGTTTGTCGTCGTTTTCAGCCAAAAGGGCAGAAAATTCGTCGTCTTCCAGAGATTCGTCGACATCCTTCTTAGGCTCTTCATCGACGATGACCGGCTTGTTCTTTTTGCCGCCAAAACCACCGAACAGACCACCCTTTTTCTTGGGCTCCTCGACCGGTGCTTCTTCAACGGGCTTGGGTTCTTCAGCCTTAGGCTCATCAACCGCGGGTGCGATCACCGGTTCGGGCTCTTGTTTGGGCTCGGGCTTGGGCTCCGCTTTGAGGGTGGGCTGAAATTCTTCTTCGAAATCAACGTCGGGGCTGCTGCCGCTTTTCTTAAAGCCGGTCGCGGTGAAGCTGACATCGCCCACGAGAATGCCGTGGGTGTCCTGGAAGATCTTGGTCACGCGGCGGCGCATCAGGTCGCGAACTTCACCAAGGCGCTGGCCTTGGTAGAGCTTGGCGCGGATGTCCACATTGATACGGCCGTGTTTCTTTTTGAAGCTGATCTTCGGCTTGCTGGCGGTTTCGACGCCGTCGCAAGCAATGCGCACCAAGTCGCGCAGGGCGGCGTTGGTGGTTTCCGCGACGCCGCTTTCATCACGAAAGACGCGGAAGTTCTTACTGGAGGTGCGCAGACGGAAGATGATGATCAGCACCAGGATGACGCCTGCGGCGCCAAGCCACCACTGCCACCACGTCGGGTTCTCGAACGAGAACGAGGCGTTGTAGAGGCTGAGGAGCCATTCCTTGATGCTATCCCAATTCATATAAATTCAGCTTAGTCTGTGTGAGGTGGGTTCCAGGTGTCTTTTTCTTCGACCTTGGCTGCGACTTCACGAACGCCGTCGATGTAAACGTCAACCTTGCTGACGTTCTTACCGGTCATTTCTTCGACTTGGTGGCGCACGTGCTGCTGGATGATTTTAGCCGTGTCGGCCAGCTTGACGCCGAAGAGCAGCTCCACGTGGATCTTAATTGCGTATTCACCGGCTTCATCTTCGATAACTTCGACGCCTTTTTCGCTTTTGCGACCGCCAAAAGTCTCCCAAATACCATCGGCTCCATCTTTCACGGAGTAAACGCCATCGACCTCCATCGTGGACATCTTGACGATGTTTGCGACCACCTGGAACGTGATTTTAATTTCGTCAACCGCGTCGCTCTCTTCGGTCGGCACGGGGATAGTGTGTTGATCCGGTTCGTCAACCGGAGCTTCGGCTTTCTTATTCGCTGGCATGTTTTTTATGGTTTATAGCCAAATGTTTACGGACAAATCGGCCTTTGTTCAATCTTTGATCGCGAAAAAAGCCGGTCGAAAAACCGGCATTTTCGCGACTGAGTTACATGGAATCGTCGATGGTGAAGACGTCCCGTGGCGTGCGGCTGAGGAACTCTTCGATATATTTGGTGGTCACATCTCCGCTGCGGAAGACCGGGTCCTTCATGACGGCGGCGCAGAACGGGATGGTGGTGCGGATGCCCCGGATCATGTATTCGTTGAGCGCACGATACATGCGGTCCATTGCGACTTCGCGGGTGCGACCGTAGACCATGAGCTTGGCCACCATGCTGTCGTAGTGCGGCGGCACGTGGTAGCCCTGGTAAACATGGGAGTCGATGCGGACGCCGTGGCCGCCGGGGGTGTAGTAGAACTTCACCTCGCCCGGGCAGGGTGCGAAATTGCGGGTCGGGTCCTCGGCGTTGATGCGGCACTCGATGCAGTGGCGGAGGATTTTGATGTCCTTCTGCTCCAGTTCGAGTTTTTCGCCGCTGGCGATGCGGATCTGACGTTTCACCAGGTCGAGGCCGGTGACTTCCTCGGTGACGCCGTGCTCCACCTGGATACGGGCGTTCATTTCGATGAAGTAGAAGTCGCCGTTCTTATCGACTAGGAACTCGACGGTACCGGCATTCTGGTAGCCACATTCTTCCGCAATGCGGACGGCTGCGGCGCCCATCTTGGCGCGGAGCTTGTCGTCGAGGTAAGGCGAGGGCGCTTCTTCGATCAGCTTCTGATAGCGGCGCTGCACGGAGCAGTCGCGTTCACCAAGGTGAAGCACCTTGCCGTGCTCGTCGGCGAGGATCTGAAACTCAATGTGGCGCGGCTCTTCGATGTATTTTTCGATGTAAACATCGCCATTGCCAAAGGCCTTCTCGGCTTCCTGGCGCGCGGTATTAAATTCCTTGGCGAAGGCCATGGCGTTGTGCGCCAGGCGCATGCCCTTACCGCCACCGCCGGCGACTGCCTTAATGATGACCGGGAAGCCGATCTCCTTGGCAATCTTGACGGCTTCCACCTCACTGCTGACGGGGCCATCACTGCCTGGAATCGTCGGCGCCTTGGCGCGCTTGGCGACTTCCTTGGCCATAGCCTTGTCCCCCATCAGGCGGATGGTTTCGGATTTGGGGCCGATGAACTTAATGTTGCAGCTTTCGCACTGTTCGGCGAATTCGGCGTTTTCCGAAAGGAAGCCAAAGCCCGGGTGAATCGCGTCCACGTCGGCAATCTCGGCGGCGCTGATGATGCGGTCGGCCTTCAGGTAGCTCTCGGAGGAGGGGGCCGGCCCGATGCAGATGGCTTCGTCAGCCAGTTGCACATGCAGGCTCTGCTCGTCGGCCTCAGAATAGACGGCGAGGGTGCGAATGTTGAGTTCGCGGCAGGCGCGCACGATGCGCAGGGCGATTTCGCCCCGATTGGCAATGAGTATCTTTTGAATCATGGATAATCGCACGCGTCGTCGGAGCCTGGGGCTGCCGCCGACGCGTTTGCAAAAGGGGTTCGTTTAGGCCTTTACCTTAAACAGGGGCTGACCGTATTCAACGGCTTGGCCGTTTTCGACGAGGATTTCCGTGATCGAGCCGGAGACTTCCGCGTTGATCTCGTTCATGACCTTCATCGCTTCGATGATGCAGACGACGGAATCCGGCTTCACCTTGGCGCCGACGTCGGCAAAGGGTTTGCTGTCCGGGCTGGCCGCGCGGTAGAACGTGCCAACCATCGGAGACTTGATGATGGTCACGCCGGGTTCGTCCTTCGGGGCGGCCGGAGCAGCGGCGGCAGCCGGCTCAGCAGCAGCAGCGGCGACGGGAGCGGGCGCTGCTGCAATCGGGGCCGCCGTAGGCACGGCGACGACTTTGCCTGAGTCGCGGCAAATCTTGAGCTTGAGGTCTTTTTCCTCAATTTCAAACGCGGTCAGGTCCGAACGTTTCATCAGTTCGACGATCTGTTTGATCTCCTTAATGTCCATAAGCAAGTTGGTGAGTGTGCGAGTAGTCCTAGTCGGCTTATTCCGGGGAATTAAAAAACGCCACAGACTAGGCTAGGCTTTGTTGATGGCGCAATGTCTATTTTTAACGTAAAAAACACCTTAAATGACCCCTTTTGCGCAAAAATCACGTTAAATCTGCACCTCGGCGGGTTTTTTCAACATTCAACCTAAGTTTTGGTGGGAATACGGCTAGGCGGAGGTTCAGTGGTCAGGCCTTTCGGATTATTTTTCGAAGTGGATCTCTGCCATGAAATCATCCACCAGCTTTTTGACGTTCGGTGATGTCATCCAGGGTGCTTTTCAATTCCCACACCTGTGTTTTCAAAAAGAACCGTAGCTGTACTGAAGCAACAACAGTGGCTGTACTTGCTGGATAACCGATGCTGTACTGGGGAAAGAACCGAGCGGTTCTTTTCCAGTTTCCTAAGTAGGCTTTTCGGCAACAACCGTATAGGCTTTGGCCAGTTTCCTACCTAGGCTTTTCCGAGTTTCCTAAGTAGGCTTTTTCAGGCCGTGGCACAGCGCTGCTATCTCCCACCGAAAATGAGGTAGCATCTTATTTCATCTTCTGCTCTGGTAGCCAAATGAACGGTTAAATGCTCTGCCGAAAATAATTGGAAGAATATTTGCATACTCGTTGTCTTAAAGTATCGAGCGATGGACAAACACTATCTAATTACCGCCAATTTGGAGAAGAAATGCATTCTTCTCAACATCTGTGACCAGATCGATGCGCAGATTGTCCGCGACATACGCGAGGAGATCGTGCCCTTGCTGGTTTTGTTTGATGAACCGGTGAGCTTGCTTATCGACCTGCGGGAATCTTCCGGCAGTCAGCTTGATGCAATTGATGAGCTGCGCGTGCTGTGGTCGCACTATGAGAAGACAACGATCGGGCAAATAATTCGCGTCTTCAAGGATGACTTCGACGACCAGGGGACGCGCATTACCGACATGTTCCATATGAAGGGCATCCGGAAAATTAATGTAACGCGAATGCAGGAGGCCATTCGCTATTGCGAGGCCTTTTCGGCGTCTACTGCAGATTGATTGCCAGACTTGATGTAGTCCGCATTCTTATCTTCGACCTTATCTTGGCCGGTGAAGATCGCTAGCGGGGCAACTGATATGTTGTAATTCGGCGAGGTCAGGGTGCCCTTCAGCTCGACTTCGAAGGTATTGGCCAGTGGGCTGAGCACGGAGAGCATTTGGCTGACAATGGGGGTTTGCACATTGCCGAAGGGGTGAACCGTGAGGCGGAAATCAAGGTTTTCGTTTTCGATGTCGAAGTTGCCATTGGCGCTGATTTCGCCCGTGGATCCGGTGATGCGGCCGTTGGGGATATAGAGGTTGCTCTGAGCGAGGGTGAAGTCCGTGCTTGCAGCGTTAAAGTTGAGTGTGCCCAGGTGCAAGCCAATCGAATAGAGGAAGCTGGACAAGCCGCCCAGCAGGTGGAGCTGCCCGAGGTTAGCTTTTGAGAGTGACAAGTTGCCCATGCCGATAAATTGATCGATGTCGGGCAGTTGGCCGTGGGTGTGGAATTTCAGGTTTACGAGCCCGGCATAGCGCTCCTCAAAGGGGCGTTGTTTATCGCCGCCCTTGGCTTGGTTGATTTTGTCCATGGCGTCTTGCTTGGCGCGGGCGACGCGGAGGAAGGGCAGCGCTTCGTAGAGTTTGTAGAGCGTGTTGTCGGTTAGGTTGATAGTTGCGCTCTTGACGTAAAGCTGGTCGTTGGGCTGGCGTTCAATGATGCTTTGCAAGGTGGCCTTTCCGCCAGCCATGCCCAGGTCACTCTGCGGAATGCGGATTTCCTTAGGCGTTAGCGCGACCACAAAGTTCCCGTGATCAAAGCGGATGTCTTGAAACTCAAAATTGCTCGGAAACAGCGCGTGGGCCTTCAGGTAAATGTCCCCCGGGTGCTCGGAGTGATCGCAGTAAACGAGGCCTGCAAGGTCCAGACGCGGTGTTTCCTTGGAGGGGAACATTTTGGCGATGGGCACGGCGTCTTCGGTCGCGAAGCTCGCACCCATGACCAGTGGCACATGAGTCTGCCCCTGGAAGGATATGTATTCCTGCTCGTTGTTCGGCAGGTATTGCCAATGCAGGTTTATTTGTGCTTCGCCAGCTGGGTCTTTCAGATGGAAGTCGAACAGGTCGAGCGTCTGCGGGGTCAGCCAAATACGGGCAGAGGCCTGGCTCACATCGTAGCCCTGATAGTGCGCGTCTTCCAGGCTGGCCTTTCCGTAGATCCGGTTTTGGGAACCGTCCACGCCAAACTTGCCGGACATCTGAATTGCGGCATGGGGTGGTTTGTCCTTAAACTGAATGCTCTCCCACAACTCATTCCACCAGTCTTCGTCGATGATGTCATTGAGCAGGTGTGGCCAGACGGTCCCAGCAGCCTGGAAGTGGTAGGCGCCTTTTTTGAAGTCCTGATAGTAGTTGCCTGATACCTGATAATCTTTGGCGTAGAGGTCTACTGAATAGAGATCGAGGGCGGTTTCGGTGATGCTGCCTTCCACGTGGGCGGCTTCGAGCTGGATGTCCTCATAGCGGACGTTGGCCAGGGTGACTGCAAATTGGGAGTTCGTGGGCTTCATGCCTGGCTCGAGCTTCACGGAAGCCTGCCAATAAGGGCGGCCTCCGACCTCGATATTTTCTGGTATGTCATCGGTGGGCAAGGCCGAACATTGCAGGATGAATTTGGGATTCCAGCGCGCGCGCATCTTGATGTGGCCGGATTCGTCCTTGGGATGAAAGTGCCCCTTGAAGGCCATCCAGTAGCGTCCGCTTTTTACCATGACATCGCCCTTCACGCGGCCTTTGCTCTCAATTTGGCTCATGTCGATGCTGGCAAATGCGCCGTCGAACGGCATCCCCCAAGCTTCAATGTTGTAGGAGTAAAATTCGGCGAATGTTGGCAAATCGCTAATGCCCTTTACGCCGTTGCTCAAACGCAGATGCGCTTCGGTGAAGCCCGTTTTTACCAAGTCTTTCCACTGGAGACTGCTCAAGGAAAGATGGCCTGGCCCTTTGGGGCGGAGAATGCCATCAGCTCCCAGGCTGGTTTTTAGCTCCAAATTGGCGGCTCCATATTTGACCTGGGTTTCCTGGTCGTAGTAGCCATCGATGAAGGCCTTGGCTGATGTCAGCAGTGGCCCGTTGCGCTCGTTGGAAATTTCCACGGTGAGAATGCAGTCTTCGAAGCGCTCAAAAAGTGCTTTGAGTTGAAACATCTCTTCGCAGGTATCGATATAGATGCCAGTAATGTCGGGCGGAGGATCACTGGGCTGGCTTTCCTCCACCCCAGGCAAGGGCGTGAAAAAGCTGCCTGAGACTTGGGCGCGCGCTTCCAGCACCTCCATGATAAAGGTGTTGATTTTCCAGTTTTGCCCCTTCCGGGAAAGATCGACATAGAGCTTGTTGATTAGCTCTTCGCGCTGGCCATTGGGGGAAATGACTGGCGGCGCATAGAAGCGGCCATTGTGCAGCGTGACTTGCGAAGGCTCGAAATCGCCCAATAGCGCGTTGACGATGCTCAGGTTGGCCTGGAGCAGGTCAGCCTCGATGATGGGATCGGAATTGCCGGTGGTGAAAATTTCCAGATCTCGGGCAGAAATGACCCCGCGTAGGTCTAGCTCCAGAGCATCAAATTTGACTTCAAGTCCATGCTTGGCGGCCTCTTCGTCAAGAAGCTTCACCACCTGCGGGGGGACGGGCGTGGTGCTGTCCCGCAGCACAAAGATGATCAGTGCAGCAAAGAGGCAAAACGACAGGACCAAGAACGTGTTTACCACGTAATGTATTCCTCGGCCAATCAGTCGGAGCCAGCGCATTGCTTCACATCATCCAAGTTCTTTGGTCACTTGTAAATATTCCTTATTCGCGGGACGGCAATTACTGGGACGGGGTCGCGGGGGCGGGCTGATTCTTGGTCGCGTCGACGGGCGCGTCGAGCACTTCCTCGGGGCTGCGCGGCGCTCCCGGCGGGTTCTTGCCGAGCGTTAGCGGGAAGAGTGCGTCGATCAGATCCGAGGTCAGCAGGAAGGTGACTTTTTGCTGGGGAGAGCCGCCAACCTGGCGGATGCCGTCGCGGATGGTAAAGGAGTAAGAGCGCTTTTCGCTGCTGCCATCACCACCTGGGATGATGATGTCTGCATCGAGGCGGTAGCGCCAGGGGAGGTTCGGCAGCTCCTTGAATTCCGGCATCAGGTATTCCTTAACGTGGAAGTCCTTCAGCGTGTCAACAATGGTCAGGATTTCGGCGCGGTCCACGTTGTCGTCGGCCAACGCGGTGGGCCAAGTCTGGGAGTCGGTCTTGATGCTTTGCTCGAAAAGAACCTTGTTGGCTTCCAAGTCGGTGATCTTGATCGACTCCACGCGGGCGTCCTTGGGCAGGCTGGTCAGCGTGCGGCTACGGTAGGCCAGGGCGTCGGCACGCATGGCGCCGAGGATGCCGAGATCGACCGCGTAAACCGAGGCCTTGTCGGCGGTCTTGGCGTAAAGGTTGCGCGGGTTGGCCCAGTGCGGCGGATTGGTTTCGTTGGAGGCGCTGATGTTGTTGCCGAGCAAAAGGGTCCAGTCCTGGCTGGCTTTGATCGTTACCTTGGCGACCGGATCGGTGAGGCCCCAGGCTTCAAGGTCGCTCGGCGCCGGCGCATCGCTGACGAACGCCACGACTTCCAGCTTGTGCAATTCGGTGATGAGCGCATCGACGAGGGAGGTCGACGCGGCTTCGGTTTTGACGGGGCCGCCGTTGGCGCCCTTGGCCACGCTTTGCCAGGCGGGGGGCTCATCTGCGCTGCGGGCTTCGAGGCGCTGGAGGGTCAGAGTCTTGCCAGCGCGGTTGATTTCCAGCGCGGTCACCTTGGCTGGATCGAAGCGCAAAATGCGGCGCTCGCGGAGCTCTTCCTGGGCGCGGGTCAGGTGCTCGAAGGGCTTCTGGTTGACGGTGAAAATGGTCGTATCGTCGCCGCCGTTTTCGAGACGCGCGTAATACTGAGGCGGGGTGTTTTCGGGGAGGTTCGGCACTTCGCCGCCGAGCAGCAGCGTCTGGCGACGGTTGTTGCCGCCGAGGGTGACGCGGAGCGAAGGCGTGGTCAACCCGGCCAGCTCGGGGCTGATTTGCCCAGTGGGGATCAGGCGCACGACGCGCTGGCCAACGATCAACGCCAGCGTGTTTTGGACGAGTTGGTCATCGGCCTTCGCGGGAACCGGCGTCTCAAACGACCAGCCGTCGGCCCCCTTGACGAGGCGGATGCGCTGGGCTTGCGATTGGACGGAAAGGCTTTCCAGCTCGAAGACGGGCACATCGAAAATGCGTTGGTTGCGGAGCTCGGAGAGCGGGGCGGCGATGGAGCCCAGGAGCTCGTCGCCCACGACCAACACTTCCTTGCCGCCGGGTGCCATGATGTAAAGGCGATTGCCCATTTGGGTCGGCGAACCGATTTCGAGCTTGGTCTTTTCGCCGTCGCGGGCGGTCAGGATCAGCTCGAACTTCGCGGGGTCGAGGCCGAAGTCAGCCAAGCCCTGGCCGTGCTTTTCAATGTCCGACAGCGGGATGCGGGTTTCCTTTTCGAGGAAGCGAAGTTGGTCGAGAATCTTTTGGACGGCGTTTTCGTTGGCCGGCCATTTGACGGGCTGGTCGATTTGCCAGCCGGTGCGGTCGTCTTTCTTGAGCGAGCGCACCTGGTCTTGGCCATCCTCGCCGCGGGAGGTGACGGTGATGCCCACGATGTCGCTGGACTCCGGCAGCACGAGCGAGGTGTCAGCGGCTTGCGCGGCGCGCGGGTCCTCGCGGTTGTCGAGGTAGTAAAGGTAGGCGAACGCGGCCGCATTGAGCAGCAGGAGCACGAATGTGAGTTTCCAACGCATAATTATCGGCGGCGTAGCATGAGGATCATCAGGCCGACTAACGCGACCGCTCCGGGAAGCGCCAGCAGGCGGAAGTAAATTTGAAGGGCTTCGTCCCGGCTAATCAAGAGCTGATGTCGCTCAATGACGCGGGGTGGGATGTTGACCATTTCGTCGCGCTCTAACATCCAGTTGAGCACGCTATTGAAGAGAATCGGGTTGGCGCCCCGGTTGAACTTCGCGTTGCCGAGCCAGCCGGAGTTGCCAAACACCGCCAGTTTGCCGCCCTGCAGGTCGAGCCCGAGGTCGGAGCCGGTGACGCGCTCTGACACGACGGCCATGCTGACGGGGCCCGCGAGGTCGCTGGCAGGGTCATATTGCGAGGACTCGTTGCGGTAGTTGCGCTCGCCCCAGCTCATAGGGGAGGAGCCGACGAGCTCCACGGCCTGCAATCGATCGTCCAGTGGAGAGCCCGGGTCGATGCGGACCGGACGGCTCAGCCCGAAGAGGCTCTTGATGTTGTTCTTTAAAATATACTCCGTGGTCGGGTGCTCGGCAAATTTGGCCACGATCATGTCACCGCCGGAGGCGATAAAGTTGTCCGATGCTTCGAGCACGATCATGTCGTCCGCGAGGACGCCCCAGTCGTAGAAGAGGTTGTCTAGGCCGTGGTTGATGGCCGGATCGAGCAGCACGATTAGGCGCCCATCGCGCTCGTCGAGGTATTTACGCAGCTTCTCCTGCTCCTCGGGCATGAAGGCGATCTGCGGCGCCGCCACGATGACCACATTGGCGTCTTCAGGGACTTCGGCGACGCTGGTCAAGTCGAGCGCCTTGGCGCGGTAGTTGCGTTTTTTCAGGAAGGTCGCCATCTGCGAAAGACCGCGGCGCTCGGAGACGTCTTCCAAGCTCATTTCACTGTGGCCCGTGGTGAAGTAGAGTGTAGTCGGCTCAGCGCGTATCACGTCGAGGATGGCGGTGGTCACGGCCTGTTCGCCGGTGAAGACCTTTTCGTTGACGGCGGTGTCTTTATAAAGATCCGTCAGGTAAACTTCGTGGTAGTCGTCGCCGCAGGTTACCACGACGACGATTTGCGCCTCTTCCTCGGGCTTCACATTGTATTTCTGGACAAGCTCTTCCGTTGCGCGGCTGTCTTTGTAAATATTGATGTAGTCGACGCTCAGCTTGCTCTGGCCATTGATGCGCGCAGCGTATTCAAACTCACGCAGGAGGTTCTGGATCTCTAGAAATAACTCCGCAAGTTCGGATGACTGGCTGTTTGTCGGCTCGGTGACGATGATGCGGATCGGCTCATCGATCTGCTGGAGGTAGGCCAGGGTTTCCGGCGCCAGCGAGTAGCGATGCGTACGGGTAATGTCCTCGCGCAGAAAGTGCTTGGCCGCGATCAAATTGAGCGCGATGGCCAGCGTCAGCGAGAGGGTGATTTGGATCGTGCGGTTGAGCCGCTTGACCCAACGGGCTACGCGAAAATCTTCCAGGGCGCTCATGCTTTGCTTTCGACGATGAGGGTGGTGATGCCCAGCAGCAGCATGGTCAGGCTGCCGTAGAGGAAGAGCGGGCGGGAGTCGAGCACGCCACGGCTGAAGTCAGCCAGGTGTTCAAACGAGTTAACGTAATTAACCAGGTCGTAGGACTGCTGAATCCAGTTGGAGTCCAACATTGGCAGTTTGACCATCAACGCGCCGGCGAGGATGACCACGAACAAAATGCAAAAGCTCAGCATGCCAGCGACGAGCTGGTTACGCGTCATGCTGCTGGCGAAAATGCCCACGGCAATGTAGAGCAGGCCACTGATCGCAATGAAGCTGTAGCCGCCGATCATCGAGGCGGGGTTGAACAGCAGGTTCAGCGGCACGCTTTCGCCGACGTAGTAGTGGACGATGAACGGGAAGGGGATCGTCATAGTCCACAGGAAAATATAAAAGAAATAGCAGCTCAGGAACTTGCTCAGCACGATATGTAGTGCGGTCGCAGGTGTGGTCATGAGGGTTTCCAGCGTGCCCAGGCGGCGCTCTTCGGCGATGGACTTCATCGTGAGTAGCGGGATCATGAAACACACCGGAATCCAGAAGGTCTGGAAAAACATTTCTGCCACTGTGGAGTCCGACGGTTCGGAGGCGGCGGTGTTCAGATAGATATAATACACGAACGTCATGAGCAGCATGTAAAGCACTGCCGCGACATAACTGGCCGGTGCGATGAGCAGCATCCGGAGCTCGTGAAGAAATAAGGTGAAAAAGTGACGCATGGGTTAGTGCTTCGGCATGGGGACGCCGGGGCGGGTGCGGCCCTTGAACGGCGCGGCGGTTTCATCCCAGCTGCGGCGCGTGGCGGCCATGAAAATGTCTTCGAGGTTGGGCTGAAGGCGGGCCAGCTCGCGGATGCGGGCGTTGGCGCGCTGGAGGTTTTCCAAAATAGGCTCCGTGAGGACGAGCTCGGAAGGTGCCTTGCAGCGGTGCTCCCAGTAATCGTCGTCGAGCGGGGTGGAGGTGTCGATGCTCAGCTCGTGGTGGACGCCGGCCAGCACGCGGGCGAGGTCGCCCTTGTTCAGGTTGACGTTCAGGCGGTAGGTGGTCTTGGGCAGGAACTCCTTGCGCAAGTCGGCGGAGTTGCCGTTGGCCACGATACGGCCCTGATTGATGATGATCACCCGGTCGCAGGACTTCTCGATCTCCGGCAGAATGTGGCTGGAGATGATCACGCTCATGCGGCCGCGGAGGTTGTCAATCAGGTTGCGGATGGAAAGGATCTGGTGCGGGTCGAGGCCGATCGTGGGCTCGTCCATCACGATCACATCCGGTTCGGCCAAAATGGCGTCGGCAATGCCCACGCGTTGGCGGTAGCCCTTGGACAAGGCGCCAATCACCTTGCGGCGGGCCTTGCGCTGAAGGTCGCAAATTTCCATGGCCTCATCGACGCGGGCCTTGACCTTACCCATCGGCACTTCCTTGAGGCGGGCGCGGTAGCGGAGGTATTCCAGCACGCGCATGTCCTCGGGCAGCGGGTTGTGCTCGGGCATGTAGCCGATGTGGCGCTTGGTCTCGTAGGGGTTCGTGGCCACGGGGATGCCGCAGATCCGCACAATGCCGGAGCTCGCCGGCTGGAGGCCGCAAATGGTGCGCATCGTGGTGCTTTTGCCCGCGCCGTTAGGCCCCAGGAAGCCGACGATTTGACCGGGTTCAACACGGAAAGACACGCCGTCGATCGCCTTGACGCGCCCGTAGCGCTTCGTCAGGCCGATGACTTCAATGGCGGGTGGTGGGGATTCTTTAGGTTGCTCCTCTGGCACGATGCGAACTTCTGACAGCCCTAACCACAATTTCGTTCACTGAAAATCCAACTAGGGCTGTATTTTAAACCGGCAGAGCAAAGGGAAAGTTCCGCCCTAAATCAAGTATCAAACGGGGCTTATCCGTCAGCGATGGCTATTCGTCTGCGCTGCGCCTCGGCCAAGCCCAGAAGGGTTAAATCTGGCTCGGCGCGGAATTCCGCCAGCGCGTCGCGGAGAAAGCCCCGCGCGGCGCCGCCCGTGAGGACGACGGCGGGCTCTGCTTCGCCGAGGGCGGCGTATTCCTCGCGCACGCCTTCCAGCATGCCGCGAATCATGCCCGGGTACCCACGGGTGCAGCCGACGGACATCGCTTGGACCGTGCTCCGGCCAATGCGCAGTGACGGGTCGAAATCTTCTTCCGAGAGTTGCGGGAGTAGCGCGGTTTTTTCGTGCATGTAGTGCGTCATCGAGGCCAGCCCCGGCGCGATGATGCCGCCAATGAAGCCTTGGCTTGCGGACACGATGTCAAAGGTGGTTGCCGTGCCCATGTCGATGACGACTACGGACTCGCTGACGAGCGCCTGGGCGCCGAGGGCGTTGGCCAGGCGGTCTTGGCCAATTTGCTGTGGGCGTTCGTAGGTGATGGTCAGACCGGGCGCGTCGTCACAGGTGAGACGCCAGTGGGGGCGGTCTGCGGCGTTGAGTGCGGCGGATAAATTATCGGCGGTCGCTGGCACCACGCTGCACCAGCTGACCGGTCCATTGCTGGCGGAGAGAATAGTCGGCAACTCCGTGATTAAGTGATCGCGGTGGACATCGCCGCGCTGCGTGACGCGCCTATCCGCCACTACGGCCCAGTGGGCGGAGGTGTTGCCGATATCGATGACCAATACTTCCGCCATGGCGCGCTAGGCTTGGTAATTTCCGCTCAAGCTGACATCGCCCGCGGCGTAGGTTTTAATTTCACCCGTCGGCAAGCGCAGTTGCAGGGCGCTGGTTGAGTCGATGCCGACCACTTCGCCGGTCACAGCGCCTTCGTAAGTGGAGATTGTCACCGACTGGTTGTTTATGGCGGAGAGTTCGTCCCAAAGCTGCTGCATTTCGGCATCGATGTTGTCGTTTTGGTAGTCGTCAAACGCGTTGACGAGCTCGTTCAGGACGAGGGCGGTTGCGGCGCTCATGGAGAAACGACGGCCGCTGGCGTGGCTCAGGCTGGTGGCGATACTGCGCACTTCGACGGGCCACGTATCCACGGCGCTGTTGATGTTCAGGCCGAGGCCGAGGATCAGCTCACGCATGCGGTCGGAGTCCAAACGGGCTTCCGTTAAAATACCGGCCAGCTTGCGGCCTTCGATCAGTAAGTCGTTGGGCCACTTGGCTTTAACCTTTACGCCGCTGTAGGCGGAAAGCTTGGCCGCCAACCGGAGGCCGACCCACACCGTGAAGCGCTGCATGAACGCGGGCGGCTTGCCCGGGCGCACGCCAAAGCTGAGCATGAGGTTGCCACCGTCGTCGCTGTGCCAGCGGCGTCCCAGGCGGCCGCGACCGGCGCTTTGTTTGCGCGATATCACCACAAGGGGACTTCTCGCGCCGTCGGTGAGCGTGCGCATGGCCTCGTCGTTGGTGCTGGCGCATTCTTCGAGTAAAATCCAGTGGATATCCGTGCCCAGCGCGCGGAGCTCCAGCTCAAGGAGCAGCGGATGAAGCGCCTCGGGCTCGCCAACGAGCGTGTAGCCTTGGCGGCGGACGGCGTCGATCTCGAAACCGGCTTCCTTGAGACGGTCGATGCGGCTCTTGATGCTTACGCGGGAGACGCCCAGCTTGTCCGCGAGCTCTTCACCGGAGACAAAGCCGGGCTGCGCGTCGCGCAAGGCGGCGATCAGGCTGAGCTCGGCTTCGTTGATGGAATCGTTCATTGCCAGTCGAGTCCAATGTCCACCCAAGCGGCCTGGTGGACGGTTGCGCCGGTCGAAATAAAGTCCAGCCCGAGCGTGGCGAGGGAGGGCAGGCGCTCAATCGTAATGCCACCGCTTGCCTCGGTTAAAGATTTGTCACCAATTAGAGATATTGCCTCACTCAAGCGCTCGTTGCCGAAGTTATCCAGCATAATGACGTCGGCGCCGGCTTCGAGGACGGGCGGAATTTGCTCCAACTCGTCGACTTCGACTTCCACCCCGAGGTCGGGCCGCTTGCGCTTGGCCAGCTTGACGGCGGATGCGAGGCGGGCGCCCTTGTCTGCGCCTTCTGCGGCCAAATGGTTGTCCTTCAGCATGATGCGGTCGTAAAGGCCGATGCGGTGATTCCAGCCGCCGCCACAGGCCACGGCGTATTTTTCGAGCACACGGTAGCCAGGGGTGGTCTTGCGGGTGTCGAGCAGGCGGGTGGGGGAGTCGCCCAGCGCGGCGACGTAGCGCTGTGTCTCGGTGGCGACGCCGGTCAGGCGCTGGAGGAAATTCAGGATGACGCGCTCGGCGGTGAGGATGACGCTCTTTTCGCCTAGGAGCACTCCGATGCAGTGACCTGCGGCGACGTGCGCGCCGTCGGCGAGCTCGGTGCGAAACTTTGCGTGCTTGGCGCCGCTGCTGTAGCGCTCCAGGATCATGTTGACCAATGGCAGGCCGGCGAGGGTCATCGGCTTGCGGGCGATGAGGCGCGCTTCACCGCGACCGGGCTGGATGACGGTTTCGGTGGTGGCGTCGCCAATGCCGCTGGGCACGGCGTCGAGCCCGCCACCAGCGAGGTCTTCGCGCCAGGCGAGGTCGATGAGGCGCGCGAACCAATCGGTATCGAGCTCGTCCCAAGTCAGCCGGTGGCTGAAGTCATCCAAAAGGCGTTTGGCCATGCGTGCATCTTTTTCCAGCGCAAGCGGTTAGCCAAGGCAAAATTCCAGCCATTCAGGAATTCGTGACGGCGGTGTGACAGTAACGCTTGTGAATCCGTTGTTTTTAATTCAGATCAGGCTTCTACTGTGTCCATCTCACCGGCATTGAGCGCTGTCGCACTCCAAGAATTTCTACAAGCAATATCTCGTTGCGGAATGCGGTTGGTTGGCCTTTACCAGCCAACCGCGTTTCTTTGGCCTTGTTTGGTGATGTTCTTCTCGTCTTCCCAGACGGCGAGGCCGTTGTTGGTTTGGGTGAGGCTGAGCTGGAAGGTGTAGGTGACCTGGTTCGTCTTGCCAGCCGACGCGCGGTCTTCCAGCAGCTTGCCGGAGAGGGTGAAGAACGGCAGCGGCTGGGTGCTGGTGTCGTTGTTCTCGAACTTCTGGATCTCCATCGTCTGGCGGGCCAGCTCGTCTTCGGCGTAGTTGCCAAGGCCGTAGGTGGTGGTCGTGACGACCTTGCCGCTCTGGTTGAGCGCGACGCGGATCTTCTTGGTCAAATAATCGGTGTCGACCTGCTGCGTGGTCTTGTTGGTGATGCGGCCAATGCCGAGGACGGCGGGCTGCGTGGGTGCGCGATCGAGGACGCCGCTCAGGAGCATGCTTTGCACCATTTGGTCGGCGGCGTTGGACCAATCCTGGATGTTGATCTTGTCGAGGCTGACGATGGTCTGCGTGCCCTCGGAGTCGACATAGCGGGCGTCGCGGCCAGGGGTTCCCGAGGAGGCGCAACCGGAGAAAATAACCGGCAACGCGGCAAGGCTAAGCAAGGCAAGGCGTGTCTTCATGGTGCTGTTCTTTAAATGTTGATTCCCAGAAATACGAAATGAAACTCACGCAAAGACGCAAAGGCGCAAAGTTTTACGCTGCGAGTTGATTCACTACACGA
Source organism: Cerasicoccus maritimus (assembly GCA_031296935.1). GTDB lineage: Bacteria > Verrucomicrobiota > Verrucomicrobiia > Opitutales > Cerasicoccaceae > Cerasicoccus > Cerasicoccus maritimus. Next base: position 4,700 of record JAVDPD010000021.1, on the reverse strand, counting down.
TGGATACCGTCTTTGATGAGGGGGGAGTTGAAGTTAATTAAGAGGCCAAGGTTTACTTTCATCAGGCGGATATAGGTGAGGAGCTGTTTGTGGTGCACCTTATTTACCTGCTCTACTGACTTGAGTTCCAAAACTACTTTCTTGTTGATTAGAATGTCGGCTCGGAAGCCTTCATCGAAACTGATTCCGTTATATTGTATCGGAACTTTTACCTGTCGCTCAACTTGAAGGCCTTGCTGGGTTAGCGCTTGGGCCAGAACTACTTCGTAGACTGATTCCAAGAGCCCGGGGCCTAACTCACGGTGTATCTTCAAAGCCTCATTTACGACTATTCTGCTGATCGCATTCTCGTCCATTTCTTTGCGGCTTTGCGTCTTGGCGTGAGTTTCCTGTCTTAGTAGCCGCGGCGGGGGCGGGTGCCTTGGCCGACGGTGGCGTTGTAGGTTTCGCGGGCGAGGAGCTTCAGGCGGAAGTCCACCACGCGCGGGTTTGGCGCAATGGAGGTCAGGTAAACTTTTTCGCGGCCAAGGATGAAGCCGCTTTTCCAGAGTGCGGGCGGGCTTTGGACCTCGAAGCCGTCGGCCTCGATCCAGGTGAACTGGTAATTGAAGTCCTCGGGGCCGTAGTTCTGGTTTTCCACCTGCACCTGCACAAACATCAGGTCGCCGCGTTGGCCTTCGTTGACGTCGAGCACGGTGACCTTGCGCGCCAGCGCGGGGTCGGTGTCCACCTTCTTGATCGCAATCAGGTTGGGCTCAGCCTTGGGGCTGGCGGGTTCGACGGTGTTGACCGAATTGCAACCGGCCAGGAAGGCCAAGGACGTTGCGGCGAGCAGGCTATAACAAACGCGTTTCATTCGTGGTAGGATCGGGTTTGAGGACAAATTGGGTGACCCGCAGCGGGGCCATATTGCTGTTGCTTTTAACGTAGACTACGTTGACCACGCCGGGTTCCAACGTGACCGTGATCTTCTGGCCACCAACGGGTTGGGTCAACGTCAATTTCCGGCTCGCTGGCGTGGCGAAGCGCGCAAACTGCACCTCCTTGGGCAGCGTGATCCAGCTGCGAAGGTCGGCGCTGTTCATGGCGGCCTGGTAGATGGCGCCCGCGATCATGATGGCGGTGGCGACGTTGCTGTTGTCCTTCGTTGCCTCGTAAAGCCCGTAGGTGATGGCGGCTTTGGCGCCAGCGCTGATGAGCGTTTTGGTGATGATGATCGGCAACTCGTTGTCGAACTCCTGCGCGATCACGGAGTCCATGCTGCACAGGGTCTTGGTGCGAAAAGTCTGGCTGCCGACGGCGACATCGAGGTAGGGCACGTATTGGCCGGTCATTTTGAGCTTCGGGAAGGCGGCGCCGACGTAGGGCACGCCCTTGGCGCCAAAGATAAACACCGGGATGTCGATGCGGGTCTCGTCACGGTAGGGGGCCATGCCGGTCTCGAAGAAAACATAGGTCGCCGGTGTCATGGGCTGCCCGGAGAGCAGCGCTTTGACTGCGGCGTCGTCCCCTGCCAGGTAATCATTGGTGCCGATCATCGACGCCGTGCGTTGGAAGTCCTTCGCTGCGCGCTCGACATCAGGCAGGTCGGCAGCCTGGGCCAGGTGGAACACGCCGTCGAGGTAAACCGTGAACGGGTTGACGTAGGGCGCGTAGGCCTTGAGCTGGTCGAGGTAGCCGTAAACCGAGCTGATGTTGCGCTGAAACTGCGGGTCGCGTTCGGCGCGCTCGACGTCGTAATTCTGATTCTGCTGGCTGGAAGATTTCGATGCTTTGGCTTTGTCGGATGACTTTTCGGCGGCGGCGGTGGCTTCGGCAATGCGCTGTGCGTTGTCGTTCACGGCTTCGCGCTGGCGCTCGAGGGCGCGGTTGAGGAATACGCGGGCGTCGTCGTATTGGCCGAGCTGCAGGTAGTTCAACGCCTGGTAGGTGTTGAGCATGATCTTGTCGTAGGCCGTGCCAGTGTAGGGCAGGTAGCTGAGGTTGGTCAGCGTGGCGCCTGCTTCGGCGGCCAGGCGGATTTCCGCGCCGGCGTCGTATTGCTTCATCTCGGCGTCGGCGTCGTCAAAAGCCTTGATGCTAGCCTGGTAATTGCCCGCAGCGCGGAGGGCCGAGCCTTCTTCCAAGCGGAAAACAATCTGGTCGACTCCGTCATCTTTGTCGGCCGCAGCGGCAGCGGCGATGGAGGCGGCGGAGGCGTCGTTACCGGCTTTCCAGGCATTGCGCAGCGCCTTGGTGTCGTCCTGATAGCTGGCGCAACCGGCCAACAGCAGGGCCACTCCCAGGAGGGCAATTTGGAGGGTGCGTAGCTGGGTGGTGGGCAGACTCACAAGTGGGCATCATGAGGATTTTTCGCCACTTGAAAAACAAAAACCCGACCGCGTGATGCGATCGGGTTGAAAATGTTACTGTCCGCTGGGCTTACAGCTTGCGGTGGCCTTGAATGGAAATGGTGATTTCCACGTCGTCGCCTACGATTGGGCCACCCGCGCTCAGGCCCCAGTCTGTGCGGTCGATCTTGGTCGTGCCCTTGAAACCAACGATTTCCATGCCCTTGTAGTGCCCGGAGCCTTCGACGGCGCCGAGATATTCGACGTCAAGCATGACAGGTTTCGTGACGCCTAGCAGACTCAGATTTCCTGTGACTTGGTATTTTTTGTCGCCGCTCTTCACCCACTTGGTCGTCTCGAAGGTCATATCCGGGAACTTGGCGACATCGAAGTAGTCACTCTTTTGCAAGTGGCTGTCTCGCTTGTCGTTATTGGTGTCGACGCTGGCGGTGTTGATGGTCGCCTTGGCGGAGTTCTTGGTCGCATCTTCCGTGTCGACGGTGACGGTACCAGAGAACTTGCCGAAGCTGCCGTTGACGTCATTCACGAAGTGGCGAACCGCGAAATTGACCCCCGAGTGATTGGGATCGATCTTGTAAGTATATTGCTCAGCGAATACGCTCAGCGTCGTTAGCAGGCTGGTGATGAGTATGGTGGCTTTTTTCATAGTGCTTATAAGATTAGATTTATATCTTTGCGTCAAGGTAATCCTATAAACGGTTTTAAATCAAGTTGGTCGTAGCTTTTTTGGGGGAGAATATTTTCGGGCGCTGGCTCCCTGCCGGACACGAAGCTTGTGCGAGTGTTGGCTCCTGCCCCACGGGAAAGCGAATTCGCGTGCTGGGAGTCATGCGTTTCGCGTGCGTAAGTCGTTGGTTCCCAGCGCGGATTATTAGTGAGAGCTACTCACTAACAAAATGATCGTGCGTTCACTTTTTTGTTGGAGGATAGGTGTGGTTTGTTTAGTGTTTTATTGATCACTTATTCGGCTGCACGGAGGTAGCACTCGCTGAAGCTTCGCGCTCCCACCGCTTCGCAACTTTTACCCACCTACACACCTTACGCACTTATGAACCTCTCCACCCACCACCATCCGCCTTAGCGCCTGCCGCCGAGGTATCCCAGTCGACGCCATGCGGGGGCTTTCGAGTCGCCAGCGTGTGAACATTGCGTCAATGGGCCCATTCGCCGCCGGGTAGGTGTAAAGTGCCCGGCTTACGACGCCCAATGTTGTCGTAAATGAACTCCACGCCGGACGCTCTATGCCAGTCTGCCCAGCGCCGTGTCGACGTTCCTGTCTTGGCCCCTAAGCCGAGTCGCCCCACCTGCGCTGTATTTTCGGCGAGCGGGCGGGATTCTTGTTCTTTGATAAATTGAATAGAGGCGGTTTTAGCCCCCCCTCGGGCGCAGTGGATGCGGCTCCATTTTTTGCCGCGTTTCATTTTGCAAATTTGCAGGTGAGGTGTAACATTTACAGCCAATCACCCGTTGTTTTATTTACCCATGAATGTTCCTTCTTTGCCCGGCAAAGGTCTCTTTGCGTCTCTGTCTGCCAGCGTACTGGCGTTTCCCCTCACCGCAGCCACGGTCACTTACGTGGGTTCGCAGCTGTCTATGGAGACCTACTCCAATGACCCGGCGGGCTGGCGCTCGGCTGGCGATCCCGATAAGCCACTGGACATCGATAGCAACGGCGTGCTCGGCACGGATGGCTACTACATGGCCGGTTCGGTGGGCGAGTCGCTTCCGGGCTACATCTCCGACATCACTGCGCACATGGCGAATTATGGTGGCAACGCCGGCTATGCACAGATCGACAATCCACTGGACGCCAGCGGCAATGATGTGGTGTCTGGCTCCTGGTATATGAATGGCGCGGCGGCGGGCACGGAGAGTGATTTCCTCACGATTACTGTTGGCGCCGATGCGCCGGAGTCCATCCGTCTGTCGATGCTGTGGGACAACACCGACAACTCGTTTGGCCTGACGGAAATTCAAATACGTGTCTATCAGACTACTGGCGGCACGGCGGATTCGGGTTTCCAAAGACTGACTGCGGGTGACGCCGTGACGGACTGGTATTTCTTCGACATCGATAACGCGCAGGCAGGCGACGTCTTTAAGGTGCAGCTCAAGAATAACAATACGGGCAACCGAAACCTGCTCCTTGGCGGCGTCGCCTTCGATGGCGCATTGGTCCCTGAACCGGCCACAAGCGGTTTGCTGATGGGTGTGGGCGCTGGCGGCTTGATTTGGTTTTACCGCCGCAAGCGTTCGTAGAGCTCAGCGTCGTCTAGAGATAACATGAAGTTGCCGGGTCCAGCACTTGCTCAACCCGGCAACCGATGATAGATCAAAAACAATACCTGG
>JAVDPD010000020.1 GCA_031296935.1 Cerasicoccus maritimus | reverse complement strand
ATCTTGGTTGTAGGAAACCGCCATGCTCAAGCCTATTGGAGCCATCCGCACTTTTATTCGCTAGATGTTGGAATCCGCGCACCTTCATTTTCAAAATGATTGTCAAAATTCTCTTAGCCACGTGCGTTATTCTTCTCGCGACACTCTACTTCGCGGAAGAGATATTTGGCTCAGATGGCCCGGAGGGAATGGAGTTAGCTTTCCTACATCTAACAATTGTTGTCGTTTTTGTAGTCACAAATATTTTCTGCATATTCTGTGCCTTCAAAAAATCTACCAAAACAGGACTGTTTTTGAAAGCGCTCTCACTGCTTCCTATTGTCACATTGGCCGTTTACCTTTCAATCCCCTCCCTCACAACAAGTCGCTACGATATCCAAGTGCTATACGCTGGACCTCTCGACGAAGCTTACATCAAGACTGGAGGAATGTCTGGGATAATGAAAAAGGGAGAAACAAGAACGTTCAGAGATGAAGGAGACATCAAATTTTTCACTATCAGCATCGGTCGAGGAATTGATGAGATCGAACTTCTTGAGTATAATAATGGTCTAAACCAAATTGCGCCGCTCTTTGCTTCTCACATGCAATTCGAGTTTACTATCACAGGCGAAAGCCTCTCCTATGTTTACAAAGAGGTAGAATGAAAGCATACAACCGGACGAGATAGTTGCCACTTCATTCCGCGACTGATGGTGCTCCATGACGGTCACCGACTCTTAGCGTCCCCACAAATAAAAACCGCCCGGCGTTACGCGACCGGGCGGCTTGGTAAATCGGTAGAAGCTAGCGCGTCGCGTGGTTACTTGCGGCGGCGGACGTAGGCCAGCGTGAGCGTGGCGAGGCCGACCATCAGCGCGTAAGTCGAGGGCTCGGGGACATTCACGGGCAGGCTGAGTGTGCCAGTGGAAATGTTACCCAGGCTGTCTTCGAACTGGATTGCGATGCCGGATGCGAGGTCCGGTTGGTAGGCGTCGTATGTAATGTCGAGGAAGCTGCCATCGAAGCTGGAGCCGAAGTAATCGATGCCGGTGATCATCCCCATATCGTAGGTGATGAACGGATCGAGGTCGTCGTAGAGGTCGAAGTAAACCAGCTCGGTGGTGGTGAACTGAAAGCCGAGATCTTCGATGGTTCCATCGTTGATCGTGAGCGGATTGGTGTCCGCCGTGCCGGACGTCAGCCCGTTGTCCTCCACCACGATAAAACCGGTGATGCCCGTGCCCGCAAGCGGACCGGTATCGAAGCTTCCCGTAATCGGATCGAGCTGGAGCAAGCCAGCCGACGCCAGGGGCGCGGCCAAGGCAGCCGCCGCAAGGAGCAAAATGTTTTTCATAGGTATGGAATGCTGTGGAAATTAAAGGTGTGGCGCGGAGACGGTTTTGCGGCCGACCCCGCGCCCAAGAGTAGTAGGCTTAGATGCCGAACTCGATGCTGTAGAGCGTGACCGTGCCGCTGACTTCGTTGGCCACCGCGATGGTGGGAACGCCCAGCGGAGAATCTTCGGCGGCGATGAACTCGATGCCTTCCGGGCCGAGGTCGCCGGCTGCTTCCGTATCGGCGTCCACGGAGTAGTCGCGGTTGCTGATGTAGGCGTGGAAGATCGGCGTGCGCGGATCGGTGACGTCATAAACCATGAGCGCGCTTTGGCGCTCAAGGCCAAGGAACGCGAAGGTCTTCTCGCCAATCGTGGCAACGGTCAGCGCTTCCGGCTCAACGCCCTTCGCGTCGGAGCGGGACTCGAGGGAATCGTTGTCGTCGTTATTGGAGTGGAAGACCGTGGAGAAGAGCGACGCGGTGAACTCGTCGAGGTCGTTATTGCCATTGGCGCTGGTGCCGCCAACTGCGCGGAAGCGGCCGACCACCGGAGCTTCGTAAACCGACATGGAACGGCCACCGAAGACAACCGGCGTATCGATGTCGCCATCGCGGTCGAGGTCGGAAGCGACCAGGTTGATTTCGAGGCGGCCAAGCTGGTCGTCTTCCTGCAGCGGGATAAGCACATCGGCCACGGACGGATCGAAGACGTAGGTCGTTTCGCCGGCGTCACCGATGTCCTTGAAGCGGAGTTCTTCGTAGTCGCGGGCGTCACCTTCGTTCGCGGTGAGCAGGTAGCTCATGCCATTGTATTCGACGAACGCGATCGAGTCCGGCTGCGGCAGGCCGTAGAGGCCGGGCTCGACGGTGACGTTGATCGGCTCGTCGTCTTCGCCTTCATCGCGGTCACTGGCGTCGAGCGGGATGCTGGCGTAGTTGATCGTGCCGAGTGAGAGGATGTTGCGGATCGCGTAACGCTTGAGGTCGACGATGGCGACGGCGTTGGCTTCCTGCAAGCTGACCCAGGCAACGTCGCCCGAAGGCGCCAGTGCGATGTATTCCGGCTCAAGGTCCTGAGCAACCGTGTCGGCGAGACCGACATCGATTTGCGTCATCAGAACACCGCGGGCACGGAGCACATCTTCACGGCGATTCCAACGCTCGAAGGTCACTTCGGTGTGGGTTGCCACGGCGTAGCTGCCGCTGAAGTCGATGATCGAAACAGAGCCTTCCGGGTTGTCTTCGCCCACCATCTCACCTTCGTTTGCCACGACGAGCTGGCTGCCGTCCTTGGTGAAGGTGAGCATATCCGGCAAATAGCCTGCGGTGATCGGGCTGCCGATCATGGAGAGCGTTGACGGGTTGTAGAGCGTGACAACGCCACGACCGGCAACACCGTTTTCATCGGACCAAGCAACGGCGACTGCGTCACCGAGCGGGCCGGTAAAGGTGTCTACGCTGTTGGGCTCAAAGCCAGCTTGTGGCGCTGGGATGGAGTCGATCTGCGGCAGATTGCCGGAAGCTGCGTCACTGGCGTCGAGGACGCGGATGATGGCTTCGCCGGAAGCGCTGCTGACCACGAAGAGGCGCTCCGTGCCAGCGTGGTAAGCGACGATCTCAGCGCCGGACTCGTCGAAGAGACCGGAGTTGAAGGTAGCAACCGGAGTCAGGCGAAGTGCGCCGGGAGCGGCGACCGGAATGTCGTTGCCCACGGAGTCATAGCGCCAGCCGAGGTTTTGCACGCGGGCGTCTTGCGAAGGGTCCATTTCCTGCTCACCGTAGGCGAGCGCAGCCGTGCCAAAGAACATACCGAGGTATTCTTCGATAGCTTCAACTTCACCGATATCGAGGTCGACGAGGTCGAGGGCCAAGTCCGGGAACGGATAGCCGTCACCGCCGCCAGCGAGGAAGTCGAGCGTGACAACTTTGAACTCTTCAGTCTCAGCACTGTCGACGAATGCGCCGTCTTCGTAGATGAGGCGGGTCACGCGGCCGTCGAGGCCCATGAGGGCGATGGAGCGGATGGCAGCCGGGGTGTCCGTGCCTTCGTCGAACTCGCCGTTTTCATTGATGTCTTCCACCGGGTAGAAGGCGAACTGCAGACCGCCGACTTGTGGGAAGCGGCCTTCGGTGCGGTCACCAAAGCTGCGGGACACCGCGTATTGCAACACTTCGAGCAGGTCGGCGCCGGAGAGCGTGAAGGTCACGAGGCCGTTGTTGAAACGAAGCACGTTGGCGACGTCGAGCTCGGAGATCGCGCCCTTAGGTTTCTCGGCTGCGGGGTTGCCCTGCGGCGGCAGAAGCTCACCGGTGATGCCGTCGACTTCGCCAATCGGCGTGCGGATGCCGCCACCGTTTTTGAGGGAGATGACCACCGTCGAATCAATCTGCTGAGCCTTCCAGAGGTTGGCGTCGGCGGAGAGATTGCCGAGGTTGGTTTCTTCAGTGCGAACGCTGCCGCGCTCACCATCGAGGTATTGCGAAGTGTAGCCGTAGATGTTGCCATCCTGCGCAAGCACGATGCCTTCAACTTGATCGACGAGCGCCTTAACGAGTGCGCCATTTTCGCCAGCGGCGAAAGGAGCGGTAAGGTTGCCCCAGAGACTTTGCACTACAGAGTCAGTGGAAGCGAGCGGGCCGTTAACGGTGTCGTCGAGATCAGAAACGACCACGAGGCCATCGCTGTCGAACGGGACATTGAGGCGGCCGAGGTAGCTGTATTCACCGTCAGTGCTGACGATCAACGTGGTGTTGCCGTCGAGGTCGTTGACCTGCACCGGGTAAACATCTTCGGCGACATCACCGCTACGGAGCACGTCGTTGCTGTCGGCGAGAAGCGTATCCGAACCACCGGCAATGATCACGTCGACATTGCTCATCAAGGCTGCGAGTTGTTCTTCCAGCGAGATCTGCTGGAGGTGCGAAACGATGATGACCTTGTTCACATCGTCGCTGGTTTCCGCCGCGCCGTCGAGGCCAAGGAGGACTTGGTCAACTACCGGTTGAAGCTGGCTGGCAAGCAACGTCATGTCGTTGTCCTGCGCGCCAATCACGACCGTGCCGCTGGGCGAAGAGATGATGTTCAAGCGCTGAGTCGTCGCGCCGACCACACCGATGCGCTCACCGTCGACGTTGATGATGGCGGCCTTGCCGATCTTGGTGGAGTTGTATTGGCTCTGCGGGAACTTGTTCAGATCAAGCGGATCGAAAGCGAAGTCGTTGCCATCGAGGATGTCGCCCACGTAGACACCACTCAAGTCGGAGTCGGCCGAGAAGTCGAGGTTGGCCGAGAGATACGGGAACGTGGTGCCGGGCCATTCGATTTCCGGGCCCACGATGTTCGACGGATCGTCGATGCGGTCGTTGTCGAACTCTTCTTCGATCAGGTCACGGAGTGTTTCGGAACCGAGGTCAAACTCGTGGTTGCCAAGCGCCGATGCATCGAACCCGATGATGTTCATGATCGTGATATCGATCGCGCCATTGCGGGTTTCGATTTCGCTGCCTTCGATGGCGTCGGTCAGCGAGATGCCGAAGAGCGCTTCGTAGGCGTCGCGCAGATCGTCTTCGAGGGAGAAGTCACTGGAGGCGCTAAAGAACGGACCGGGAATGATGTTGTCACCTGCGGAAAGAATGATCGTGCCGTCGGCGCTGCCGGGGTTTTCTTCGCAGAACTGAGCGATCGCCGCAAAATTCGGCGCGCGGCCAATTGCGTCGACGCCGCCTTCGAGGTCGGAAGCGTGGAGCACTTGCAGCGTGTAGCTGGTCGCGCCGATGCGCGGGGTCTTGCTCGGCGCATCAGCGGAGCGCGGCGTGGCGCTGGAACCAACGGTGGCCGTGTAGCCCGTGTAGTTCGTGCTGAGCACCACGGCGCCCGAAGCAGTGACTTCGATTTTACCGCCGGCCGGCAGCGTAGAGCCTTCGCCAAAGGTGAAAGAAGGCTTCTCAGCGGAGAGCGCGATGAAGATCGTTAAGTCTTCCACGCGGACTTCACCTTGTGCGCCGCCAGTGGTATTTTCGAGAGCAATCGTGATGCCTGCGAGATCATAGGCCTCGCCGATGTCATTTACAAAAACGGTCAATCCGTCCTCGGCGTTAATCGTCAACGTCGGCTCGGAATCCGCTGCTTGCGCGTGCAACGAAGGCAGCGCAAAGGCCGTCAGGGACAGCCCGGAAAAAAGTGCAGTCGATAGAATTTTCATGAGTAGGGAGTTTGAACCAAAAGCCAAATGACTTCTGCGGGGGGTATTCAAAGGACCCTATCCTTCAATCGGTCAACCACACTTCAGGTTACGAGTGGTTAAGATTTAGTAACGCAATGTTAAGGGAAAGTGAACTCCTTTTAATCATCAGGGGTCGCGGCCACTCATTACATTATAACCACCAAGCAGCACCCTGTGACGCTAAGGTAAAACCGTAACTTGGATGTCAAAAAACAGTGTACCACCGGCGAAAAGCACACTCGCGGTGCGATAACCGTCGGAGTCCATTGCCTCGATGACAACGCCCTCGGTGGACCAATCCAGCAAGTCCCCCGAAGCGCGCGGCTGGTAACTCACGCCATCTTGATTGGCGTAGTAGCGGATTTCAAAATAGAGGCCATCGGAGCTCAATGCGGGATAAAAATCCAGCGGTTTATACGGCGCAGTGTTAAACGCATAACTCAACGCAACCGGCTGTGGTGCACGCTCGGGATACTGTAAGAAATCAGCGTAGTCTAAGTGAGAACTGAGCAGCCATGCCTTTGCGCGATCCAGCTCGCCGAGGTCGACCGTGGCAATGCTATAGCCCGGCGCGTAGGTCCAACTTTGCGATGCAAAGCCTGTAGCGTCGGTGAAATAATACGCCGTGCCCGCCACACCCAAAGCATTACTATCGAGCATGGGCGCATCGCCCAAAAAGTAAATGTCGCGCAGTTGCACATTGTCGGCGAAGACACCAGGGTCGATAAAATCAATCGTCGCCGGCAGGACCACACGCTCCAGCGCACAACCGAAGAACGCGGCTTCTAACAACAGCGACACGCCGGACTCAAACGTGACCTCCGACAAGTTGGAACAGCCGGCAAAAGCATACTCACCGACTTCAAGCACGCCACCGGGAATCGTGACGTTGGACAGCCCCGTGCAGTATTCAAATGCTTCAGCGCGAATAAACAACAACGCGGACGGCAGGGTCAGCGCCGTTATGCTCCCCTGCCCGGCAAAGGCGCCGACATCGATCTCCGTCACGCTTTGCCCGTTGATCGATTCGGGGATCGTCACCTCGCCGCCGACGCCGGTGTATCCCGTGATGATCGCCTCACCGAAATTTGTATCGTAAGTAAAGTCGCCGAACTGCGCGGCCTGAACCAACGTAGCCTTAGCGTACAGAAAAATGACAGCCATGCATGCTGCCCGGGGAAACAGTGGAGCGATCATCCGTTGGCAATCGCAAGCTAACCCACCACCTGCAAAACAAAAAAAGCAACGTTTCCGTGAACGGAATGTGGCGGTTGTGCAAAGTCAACAAACGCGCCCCCACAAACTTTGCGATGCAAAGTGTTACTCGACAATGGCCCAGGTCGGCAATTCGTTGAGGACTACGTCGAAGACTGGAACCATCACGAAATAAATCAGCGCCGTGATGATGAAGATGCCCATCACGTTGAGCGCGAAACCGCTCCTGACCATCTGTGGAATCGTCACCCGGCCTGACCCAAATACGATCGCATTCGGCGGCGTGGCCACTGGTAGCATGAACGCGCACGAAGCCGACATCGCCGCTGGCGCAAGCAGGATCAACGGGCTCTGCCCGATGCCAATTGCCACGCCCGCGAGCACCGGCATCAGCAGCGTGGTCGTCGCGGTGTTGGACGTCATTTCGGTGAGGAAGGTGACCAGCGCCGCTAGGCCCATGATGATGATTAGGATGGGCATCGTCTCGAGGAAGGAAACTTGATCGACCGTCCAGGCGGTTAGACCGGACACCTTGAAACCCTGCGCCAGCGCGAGGCCGCCGCCAAAAAGCACGAGCACGCTCCAAGGCAGCTTCACCGCCCACTCCCAGTTCATGACAAACTCGCGCTTCTTGATGTCCACGGGGATGAGGAACATCGTAATGGCGCCGGCAATGGCGATGGTGGAATCCTTGATCATATTCGTCGCGGGGAACCACTCGGCAACCCAAGTGCGGGCGATCCAGCAAGTTGCCGTTACCGCAAAGATAATGAGCGCGTAGCGTTCGCCCTTGCCCATGGGCCCGAGCTTCGCCAGCTCTTCCTTGATCAAGTCGTCGCTGTTGGGCAGCGCGAGTCCCTTCATCGGGTTGGCAAAACGGGTCAGCCATACCCAGCACAGCGGAATAAAAATCACCACCAGCGGCACGCCCACGGCCATCCATTTGAGGAACGAAATCTCGTAGTGGTAGGTCTTCGAAAGGTAGCCGGCGAGCACGGTGTTGGGCGGCGTGCCAATGATGGTCGCGATACCGCCGATAGACGCCGCGTAGGCAATGCCGAGCATCAGGTTGGTGCCAAAATTCTCAATAGACTTCTCGGGCACGCTGAGCTTGAGCAGGGCAATTTCATCGGTGGCCTGCGAAATAATCGCCATGCCGATAGGCATCATCATGACCGCCGTTGCGGTGTTGGAAACAAAGGCCGACAGCGCCGCCGTCGCCACCATGAAGCCAAGCACCAGCCGGCTGGGCGAAAACCCGATCAGGTGAATAATCACCAGCGCAATACGTCGGTGCAGATTCCAGCGCTGCATGGCGAGCGCGATTACAAAGCCCCCCATGAAGAGGTAGATCAAGTGGTCGGCATAAGGCGCCGTGGACTCCTGCGAGGACATCACCCTAAGCGTCGGAAAGAGCACCATCGGCAGCAGACTCGTGGCGGGAATCGGAATGGCCTCGCTGATCCACCAGATCGCCATCAGCGCCGCCACAGCGGCTACGCGCTGCCCCTCGATCGACATGCCTTCCGGCGTGGGAATGAGCAGCACGATGAAGAATACGAGGGGGCCAGCAATGAGGCCAATGCGTTGGCGCAGGCAAGATGAGTCGTCGGAAGACGCAGCAGACTTAGTCATGTAGAGATTTAGGCAATTAGGGGAATCAGAAGCGTTAGGTTAAGGTTTCAAAATGAAATCTAATATATGTCGAGCTTAAGAAGTGGGGTTTCATGCCTCAGCCGTTCAATCGATCAACTGATTCGAGCTTTAGGACTTGCCTCGCTAGTGCATATATCCAACCCTTGCTGCATGATCTCCACCCCAAAGATAAACCGCCTTCGGGCCGCTATTTTTGCCATGCTTGCAGCCTCCGCTACGGTCTTTGCCTCGGTGCCCACGATTCAGCCCGGCAGTGCTCCCCTTTCAGTCTCTGTCGGCACCGGAACCGTGGAGTTGGGCGGTAAAACGATCACCGTACAGCCTGTCGAGTTGACCGTGGCCGCACCCGTTGCCATCGAGAAAAGCGGTATCTTCACCACACCGGACAATCACGAGAAATACTGGGACGCTTGGCTGCCCTGGCCTAGGGAAAATCCTAAGAAGCAGACATATGGCGCCATCACCTTCTCCGAGCGTAATGACGAACACGGCGTGCCGATGCTTGGCGTGCCCTATCGTCAGTATCCGCCTGAGTCCATTTTCGTCACCAGCGAAGACGGTGCCACGACTTACACTGCCGGGCAGGATTATCTACTCTTCGAAAACTCCGGCCAGATCGCCAATCTAAAGAACCGCCTCGGCCAGCCTGGCCAAGGCAAGTTAAAGGTCAATTACATCGAAGTCCTCCAGCGCCTTGATCTCGTGCAGGTCAACGCGCAGGGCAAGGTCTCCATCAAGCAGGGCAACTCGCGCTTTGTGTGCCCTCACCTGCCCAAGCCCGACGCCGGATGCGCGCCGCTGGCCGGCATCTATGTCGCCCCCTGGCAACAGGCCTCAGCGCCACTGAGTGCTGACTTGGTGTTGCCCATTCAAACCATCGATCCAGTGGCACCGTTCAACCCGAACTCAGTGGCCAAGACCCGCGCCAAGCTCGATGCGGGTAAGCCCGTGACCATAGCCTACATGGGCGACAGCCTCACCCTCGGCGCCGAAGCCGGCCTGTGGTGGAAGGACGACACCCAGCACTGGCGGGGCCGTTTTCAACACACACTCCAAAATCGCTACCCAGATGCCGACATCAGCGAGATCGCGGCGTGGCAAGGCGGCAAGGGCACGGAGTTTGCCCTGCAAGTCCTGAACGAGACCGTGCTTCCAGCCAAGCCAGACCTGCTTATCATCATGATGGGCATCAACGACGCCGACGGTCCCTCCGACGGCAGCCGGGCGAAGGTGGCCGTCGCCCAATACGCCAAGCATATGGATGAGATCATCACCGCCGCACGCGATGCCGGCATCGAAGTCATCCTGATGACCTCCATGGAGCCGTACCCGATGAAGCCCGGCGGCCACGCCCAACGCTGGCCCGACTACGTGAAAGCGCAAAAGAAGCTGGCGGCCAAGCACCAAGTTGGCTTAGCGGACACCTACACTGAGTGGCTCAACCTGGAGCATCGCGGCATGCCACCCTACTCCCAGCTTCACAATTGGAACAACCACCCGGGCTCCTTCGGCCACAGCGTGCTAGCCAGCGTGCCGCTGCGATTCTTCCCCGGCCAATAGCTACCAGCAAATTTCCTATCGTAGATAGCCCCCAGAAAAGACCGTCGGCTCAGGTCGGCGGTTTTTATCGGGCTAGCAGGATGTCACGTGCGCGCTCGAGGTCCGCCATGGTGTCCACGCCGATGGAGCGGTAATTCGTCTCCACTACGGTAATCGAAAAACCATGCTCCAGGAAGCGCAGCTGTTCGAGTTTCTCAGTGGTTTCGAGGTCACCGGCGGAGAGCGTCGGGTAGCGGGTCAGCGCTTCACGGGTGTAACCATAGACACCAATATGCGCCCAGAACTTCCGCGTGGCCAGCCAGTTCTCCTCCGGCACATCGCGCACAAAGGGGATCGTGGCACGCGAGAAGAGCAGCGCCTGGCTGTTGCCGCCCCGGGCGACCTTGACCACATTGTGGTTAAAGAGCTCCACCTGATCCTGAATCGGGCGCACCGCCGTGACGACGTCGCCACCGGCTTCGGCGCGTTTTTCCACCAGCGCATCCAGCAGCTCAGGCTCCATGAAGGGTTCATCCCCCTGCAAATTAATGATGAAGTCACCCTTGAGTTCATCGAGTAAATACGCAGCTCGGGAAGTGCCGTTGGGGCACTCCTTGGGCGTCATTTTCGCCACGGCGCCCCAAGCCTGCGCGCGGGCAAAAACTTCATCGGAATCGGTCGCGATCACGACTTCCTCGGCTTTTCCCATGGACATGGCTCGTTCCCAAACCCACTGCAGCATCGGCTTGCCGCCAATATCCAGCAACACCTTACCGGGCAATCGCATGGATTCAAGGCGGGCGGGGATAACTACGCTAACTTTTTCGTTTTTCATGGAAAAAATGAAGTGATTTACTTATATCGTTCAGAAACATTTTATTTGAGCCGATGTATTAACATCATAATACCTTGACTCAGATACAAGCCTAAGCCGTGTTAGGCAGCTCCTCAATTCCCTCCATGAACCAAATAGTTCCCATTGTCTTCTGGTCGATCAAAGTCGCCATTCCCACCATCCTATTTCTCATTGGGGTGCAACTCCTAATTGTGAGCCACAGCAAGTGGGAATCATTGGTGGGACGTGTAGTCGGCGTCAATGATTTAGAAATTTCCAAGACCGGCTTCGTGGTGCTAAAGGTGTTCGCAACGCTGTTTATTGCAGCTGCTCTGGGCATCTCCTACGTCTTGTTTATCAAGTAATAGACCCGAGCCCAATCCGGCTTACCATGCGCCGTGCGAGGCGCTTCGTCCATTAGATACCAATTTTTGGGCCGCATTTCCGGCACTAGCTCGGCGCGCGCTTTATCCGCCAACGCAACGCTGTCACAGCTGGCAACGGCCACCACGGTCAGCGCCTCGCCCCATTGCCGATCTGGCACGCCAAGGGCAATTACGTCGCGAATCTCCGGCCACGCGAGGAGACGCTGCTCCAGCAGATTCGCATCCACCTTACGCCCACCGGTAATGACAAACCGTCCGGCGCGGCCCAGCACTTTCAGCCGACCATCGGCCAAGGCACCGCGGTCGTCCGTTGACCAAAATTCGCCTGCACGTGGTGCCTCCCCCCAATAGCCTTGGAAGAGCGCTTCGCCGCTCAGCTGGATTTGCCCGTCGGTAATCTCCAGCCGCCAATGGGGCAACACCTCGCCCGCAAAGGGATCGCTGCCTGGCTCGACTTTTGACAACGCCACGGTCGCCGCAGCCTCGGTCAGCCCGTAGGCCGTGTAAATTGAAATGCCTGCCGCGAGCGCATCATTGACCAACTCTCCGGTGCTCGGGCCGCCGCCGACCAGCACCGCACCACAATCTGTCAGCCAGTGCCGCCCCTGATCCAGCACGCGCCGCAATTGCGCGCCGACCACCGAACAATGCGCCGACGCTAAGTCGAAGCCCACGGGTGCCGCCTCTTCCAAACGAGCATCACAGAGCCAGAGCCGACCACCGGTCAATGCCGTCCGCAGCGCGAGCATCAGCCCGCCGATGTGGCACGCAGGCAGCGGGCAAACGGCATTCAACACCGTCCCTCCCCAGTAGCTCTGGTAGCCGCGCACCGACGCGAGAAGCGTCTCCGCCGTGTGGACCGCAAATTTAATCCGCCCACCGGTGCCGCCTGTCGGCACCAGCACTGCCCCCGCCTCGGGAGCATTCATTTCGCCTGTAAACATGCGCTTGGCGGTGGTATTTTCACTCGTTTTGAGCACATTCGCCGCATTGGGAATCTGCGCTTCGGCCTGAGCCCACTCATGCGCGCCCCAAGCCGGACTCGTTAAAAACACCGGGCGCGCCTCCAGCATAGCCGCGAATACCGCCGCCAGCAAATGCACACGATCGACCTCGCAAATAACCACTGGGCCGGCCTTTTCCTTGAGCGCCTCAGTCGCGGCAGCAAAGGCCGCGTTAAATTCAGCCTGCTGCTCTGGGCACGCCAGCCACGGACGGGAATTCAGCTGCTCTAGCTTACCTACAAATGCTCCCATACTTCGTGTTCAAGTCCGTTTGGCCAATCAGCGTTGCTCAGCTCCCAGCCAATGCGCATGGGGCAAAGCCCATCGTCTTCGAGCGCCGAGCTGGCGTCAAGACCTGCCGGTGCCAGAGGCGGCCAATCCAGCGCAGCCAGCTCCCAAACAGCCTTGAGGCCGATTACGGTTTCAAAAGAAGTCGAGTAAACCACTCGCTGGCGCGGATGCCCCGTGCGCCAACGCAGATACTGCGCGCGCGAGCCCAACAGCGATGGCTTCACGATCAACACCGCGTCCGGGCAATGCCTTGCGACCTCAATCAGCGACTCAACACCGACCACGGATTCGTCGAGCGCGATGGGTACATCCATGCCGTCTGCGCGATCCATCATCTCCTGCTCACGACCGACCGCCAACGGCTGCTCAAGATAATCCACCACTTCGCGATGCGCCATACACCAGCTAAGCCAGGCCTTGTAATCATCGTCAGTCAGACTACCGTTGGCATCTAGCCGCAGGCGCACGCCCTTGGGCAGCTTGGGCACCAACTGGTTCGCGAGTTCAATTTCCTGCTTACAGGGCAGCACCCCGATCTTCCATTTGTAGGCGCGTCGCCCCAATGCCAGTTGCTGCGAAAGCGTCTCCAAGGCGTCCTCCCCAGCGGGCAATAGTCCTGCCACTGGCACGCGAACCCCCGGTAAGGTCGGATCCACCAGTTGTGTAATCGCACACTCCATTCCCCAGTGGAGCGTCGGAAGCTTAATTTGCCTTAGGCAAGTCGGCTGAATCGTGGATCCAAACTCATTCAAACCCAGCTGTTCGACCAGCGTACTGCCTTCGAGCAGGCCTTTGCCATTAGGATCAAACCAAGGAATTGGTGCCACTTCGCCATAACCCACACGACCATCGGATGTCTGCAAACGGATCACCACGCCTTCTCGCTCCACCCACTCGCCATATGCCGTCACCAAAGGTTTACGGAAACGCCGACGGTAAAGCCGGTAATCGAGTTGAAGTTCTTGATTATGCGATAGCGGGGTCATACAGAAATAGGAATGCTTTTCACTTGCCGAGGCAGGGTGCGAGCCCATAATCCCCAACGGCAATACACATTGCCATGAGCGAAACCATCGACCAAGCATTTTACAAGGCAGCGGATGACTTTTTTACGGCCCAAGCCGGCATCGCGCTGACCTATGACGACGTAACGCTGGCCACGCGCCACTCAGCTGTTTTACCGCGCAATACCATCACCGAGATGGAGCTCTCTAGCGGCCTGCATTTGTCCCTGCCGATTATCTCGTCGGACATGGATACCGTGACCGAAGCGCCGATGGCCATCTCCATGGCGTCCAACGGCGGCCTGGGACTCATCCACTACAACATGAGCGAGCGCGAGCAGATCAAGCAAGTTGCCCGCGTTAAAAACAACATCCACGGCCTGATCCAGGACCCGATCAAGATCGGCCCGGAGGCCTACATCGCCGACGTCCTCGCGATCATTGACGAAAAGGGCTACAAGTTCAGCACCTTCCCTGTCGTCGAAGACAGCGGCAAGCTACTCGGTCTCCTGCCCGGACGCGTCGTCAAGGAGCGCTACCGCGACCGCAAGGTCATCGAGGCCATGACGGACCGGAAGGATGTTTACACGATTTCTACCAAAGACATCGAGGAAGACCCGATTGCCGCCGCCGACAAGTTCTTCAACGAACACCTCGGCATTCACAAGCTCCTCGTCGTCGATGAGCAAGACCGCCTCCACGGCCTCTTCACCCTCAGCGACATTGAGCGCATCAACGATGAGCAACGCGCCAACGTAAAGCCCGCGCGCGACCGAGCTTTCCGCCTTGTCTGCGGTGCCGCAGTCTCCGCTCCGCGCACCAGCGAGGGCGATCTCGACCGCGACCGCATCGTCGGGCATGTCGGCGCGCTCGTCAACGAGGGCCTCGACGCGGTGGCCATCTCCACCGCTCACGGCCACAGCGAAGGCGTTGGCCAGGCCATCAGCCTGATCCGCCAGGAATTTAAAGACCTAACCATCATCGCGGGCAACGTCACCAGCGCCGAGGGCGTGAAGTTCCTCGCCGACGCCGGTGCCAACGCGATCAAGGTTGGCCAGGGCCCCGGCTCCATTTGCACTACCCGCATCGTCGCGGGCGTGGGCATTCCGCAGCTCACCGCGCTTTATGTCTGCAGCAAAGCCGCGCAAAAATACGGCGTGAAGATCCTTGCCGATGGCGGCATAACCAAGAGCGGCGACATCGTTAAGGCCCTCACCCTCGCCGACGCCGTCATGTGCGGCAGCTTGCTCGCCGGTTGCCGTGAAGCGCCAGGCCAGATCCTCGAGATCGACGGCAAGCTCTACAAGCAATACCGCGGCATGGGCAGCCTCGAAGCCATGAAGGCTGGCAGCGCCGCCCGCTACGGCCACGCCAGCAAGGACAAGAATCGCAAGATCGCAGCCGAAGGCATCGAAGCGCTCAAGGAAGTTTCTGGCAGCGTCGACGCCGTGCTCGACCAGCTTGCAGGTGGTCTGCAAAGCGGCATGGGCTACCTCGGCGCCCGCAACCTCGCCGAGCACAAGGAGCGAGCCCGCTACATCCGCGTCTCCCCCGCTGGCCAGCGCGAAAGCTCCCCGCACGACGTCGTCGAAGTCAAAACCAGCAAAGAATAGGCAGCGTCCCGCTGCACCGTTAGATTTTTGCACTGCAAAAATGGCTAACCATACCGGGAGTAACGCAACGTTGCATGTCTATCCCGGCATGGGGGCCACGGCTGCGATGTATGACGCCTCCGCGTGGCAAAGCCTTGCTTCGGCCAGTTTCCATGACTGGCCGGAATGGCGCGGCGAAGCCACGCTGCCTGACTGGGCGAAGCGCTTGATTGCTGAGCACAACATTGCTGCGGGCGACATCGTTTGCGGTTCTTCGCTCGGAGGCATGATTGCGGCGGAGATTGCCAACCAAATCAATGTCGGTGGATTGGTCCTTCTGGGCAGCGCTCAGCATCCCAGCGAAGTCAACCGACTGCTTTCCAGGATACACCCGTTGATCGATCTCGCACCGCTTGCCTTTGTCCAAATGTCTGCGGGAAAAATCCCGATGGAGCTGTCCACGATGTTCGCCCAAAGCGACGCCGCGTTCATCCGCGCAATGTGCCGCGCTATTTTCCAATGGCAGGGCCTGCAAGCCCAGCCGCGCATGCTGCGTATTCATGGCAAAAAAGACCGCGTCATCCCGCCGCCAGACCAGGTGGATGCATGGTTACCATGCGGACATCTCGTCGCCATGGATGAGCCAGAGGCATGTTCTCACGCCATTGTGGAATTTCTGACGAACAAATCACACAGCACAGACTAATAGTTACAGAAGGCGATTGGACTTTCTTGCCGCCCCTCTTTCTGCTTGGCGCAACACCGAGGCGTTTTTTAAATCCACCGCATGCTCAAGTTTTACGAATACGACAAGTGCTCCACCTGCCGCAACGCCCGCAAATGGCTCGACGCCCAAGGCGTCGCCTACGAACGCTTGCCGATCCGCGATACGCCGCCTTCCCCCGCCGAGCTCCAGACCATGCTCGACGCCTACGACGGTGACATCAAAAAGGTGCTCAACACCAGCAGCGCTGACTACCGCACCAGCGGCATCAAGGACGAGCTGCCCAACCTGAGCCCGAGCGACGTCTTTGCCCGCCTGCAGGATACCGGTAACCTCGTGAAGCGCCCGTTCCTGATTGGCGACGGCGTGACCATCGTCGGCTTCAAGGAAGCGGAGTGGGCAGCCCAGGTCAGTTGACCTGGGAGTTTAAAGGTTAAAGAAAAAAGATTAAAGTCGGCAAAAAACTCTTATATTAACGCTTGCCAAGCGAACTTTAATGCCCATTGTCCATCGCAAGCTACTCGGGGTTGTCCCGAAAACCGCCGCATTTTGTGGGGTTACGCTCCTGAACCGGTCTCCATCGATGAGTGATTGTTTCAGAATCACTTCACTTCATCGAAAGCACCCGCCAATTTAATTCGGCTTTTAAAGCCTGCGGGCAAGACAGACCTATATGAGCGAGACTCAATCCTTCGAGGCCCTGCCACTGGCGGAGCCCCTGCAACGCGCTTTGCGCGAAAAGAACTACACCACGCCGTCTCCGATTCAAGCGCAGGCCATTCCAACGCTGCTGGAAGGCCGTGATTTGCTGGGCTCAGCCCAGACCGGCACCGGTAAAACCGCCGCCTTCGCGCTGCCGATTCTGCACCAGATTCACGAAGGCCCTGCGCGCCTCGTGAAGAAGCAATTCCGTGCGCTTATCCTGTGCCCGACCCGCGAACTCGCAGTCCAGGTCGGCAAGAGCTTCGACACCTACGGCAAGCATCTGCGCATCTCCACCGCCCTCGTTTATGGCGGCGTCGGCGCGACTCCGCAGATCAAGGCACTGCGCCGCGGCGTAGACATCCTCGTAGCCACTCCCGGCCGCCTGCTCGACCTGTATGAGCAAGGTCACTTCACTTTTGATGGCGTAGAGTTCTTCGTGCTCGACGAAGCCGACCGCATGCTCGACATGGGCTTCATCCACGACATCAAGAAGATCATTTACAAGCTACCGGTGGAGCGCCAGTCGCTCTTCTTCTCGGCCACGTTCTCCAAGAACGTGACCGACCTGGCCAACGAGATCCTCGACAACCCGGCCGAAGTTCGTATCGCTCCGGAAAAGCAGACTGCCGACGCCGTAGACCACCGCATGTGCTTTGTCGATCGCGACGACAAGATGCTCCTCCTCCAGCAGCTTCTCGACGACCAAAAGGAGAAGGAAGGCAAGCAGCTGACCCTCGTTTTCAGCCGCACTAAGCACGGCGCGGACAAGCTTGCCAAGGCCCTCGGCCGCGCTGGTCACCGCTCCGAAGCCATCCACGGCAACAAGTCCCAAGGCGCGCGCCAACGTGCGCTGGAAAACTTCCGCCGCGGTAAGGTGGGCATCCTCGTGGCAACCGACGTTGCCGCACGCGGCATCGACGTGAAGGATATCACGCTCGTCGTCAACTACGACCTGCCGGATGAGCCCGAAGCCTACGTGCACCGCATCGGCCGCACCGCCCGTGGCGGTGCCGAAGGCGTGGCCCTCTCCTTCTGCACCAGCGACGACCTCAATGAACTGCGCGCCGTCGAGCGCCTGATCAAGCAGCAGGTTGTCACGCACGATGACCACGACTTTCACCAGCCCAAGGTCGAAGCGCGCCGCCAAACTGCTGGACGTCCCGGCCAGGGCAAACGCTTCCAACGCAAGGGCAAAGGCGGTCGCAATGGCGGCGGTGGTGGCGGACCGTTCCGCGGCAATGGCGGTGGCGGCTTCCGTGGCAAAGGCGGCGGCGGTGGTTTCCGTGGCAAGGGTGGCCCACGCGGCAAACGCAACTTCCACGCTCGTCGTGGTCCGCGCCAAGCAGCCAGCGAAGCCTAAGTTATTTAAGCAAAAACACCGCTCAGCAATGGGCGGTGTTTTTTTGTCTGCGCGAAAGCGAAGCGCGCGAAATTGGG
>JAVDPD010000019.1 GCA_031296935.1 Cerasicoccus maritimus | reverse complement strand
TGCAGGGGCCAGATTTGAACTGACGACCTTCAGGTTATGAGCCTGACGAGCTACCGGGCTGCTCCACCCTGCATCAATATATTAGTTAATTAATTAAGCCAGTTGGGCAACAACCAGCTTCCAAAATTGGGTGCAGGGGCCAGATTTGAACTGACGACCTTCAGGTTATGAGCCTGACGAGCTACCGGGCTGCTCCACCCTGCATCAAATGGAAAGCTCAGGAACAAATCGGGTGCGCCGTCCTCATGCAAGAGAAATTTCAAAGTATTTTTCACAATCGTCAAAAAACAATACTTTTCCTGCTTGCCAGAGGCCTGACAGCGCCTAGTCTTCCGCCCTTCAACTTTTGCCAAGGCGTCTTCCCGGGCCGCTTTGGTTTATCAACCCGATAAGAAACAATGGCGAGTCCGTAACGGATGAGCCGCCCTATTATCCAAGGTTCGCCCAATGCCGGGGCTGGCGCGAATACGGAGACAGATCAAAATGAATATCACTGTAAAAGACCTCCTGGACGCAGGCGTCCACTTTGGCCACCAGACCCGTCGCTGGAATCCGAAATCGAAGCCTTACGTTTTCGACCACCGCCACGGCATCTCCATTATTAATCTGGAGAAGACCTACGCCCTCCTCGAAAAGGCCTACGCCTTCATCGAAGAGCTCGTCGCCAGCGGCGAAGACATTATGTTTGTTGGCACCAAGCGCCAAGCTCAGGAAATCCTGCGCGAAGCAGCCACGACCTGTAACATGCCTTTCGCAGTGAACCGTTGGATGGGTGGTGCCCTCACTAACTGGACCACCTCCAAGGCCAGCCTCGAGAAATATAAGCGCTACCTGCGCATGGAAGCCGATGGCTCCCTGCAAAAGCTGCCGGGCAAGGAACAAGCCGCGATCCGTCGCGAAATGGCCCGCATGCACCGTAACTTTGAAGGCATGCTCGAAATTAAGGGCATCCCGAAGGCTCTCTTCGTCATCGACGTGAAGAACGAAGCCATCGCTGTGAATGAAGCTCGCCGCCTCAAGATCCCGGTCATCGCTCTCGTCGACACCAATTCCGACCCAACCATCGTCGACCTCCCGATCCCGGGCAACGACGACGCCGTAAAGTCCATCCGTCTCGTAACGGAAGTCATCATGGAAGCGATCCAAAACGGCCTCGCCCGCCGCACCGAAGTGCGCAATGCACCGCAGCAAGGCGTGACCCCGATCGTTCGCCAGGACTTCACCGAAAACGAGCCGGAAGTGACCTTCGCCGACGACATCGTTCTCGAAGATCCGAAAAAGTCTGCTCCCGCCGCTGAAGAAGCTGCTCCCGAAGCACCAGTTGAAGAAGCACCCGCTGCGGAAAAAGAATAATTTCCACCGATTAAAACCCGAACGTTAGAAAAACCATGTCAGCAATTACCGCAACTATGGTCAACGAGCTCCGTCAGCGCACGGGCCTCGGTTTGATGGACTGCAAAAAGGCGCTTGTCGAAGCCGGCGGCGACCAAGAAGCAGCGATCGATCACCTTAAGAAGAACGGCGCGATCAAGGCAGCCAAGAAGGCAGGCCGTGACGCCAGCGAAGGCACCGTAGCCAGCTACATCCACACCGGCGGCAAGGTCGGCGTGTTGCTCGAGCTCAACTGCGAATCCGACTTCGTTGCCAAGAACGACGCTTACCAGGCCCTGGCTCGCGACATCGCGATGCACATCGCTGCCGCCAACCCAGTCCCGCTCGCCGTTAGCCGCGAAGAGATTCCGGAAGACGTGATCGCCAAGGAGCGTGAAGTCGCCGAAGCCCAGGCTGCCGGCAAGCCCGCCAATATCATCGAGAACATCGTGAAGGGCAAGGTCGACAAGTACATCTCCACCGTAGCCCTGCTCGAACAGTCCTACGTGAAGAACCCGGATCAGACGATCCAGGAGCTCCTCACGGAGAACATCCAGCGCATTGGCGAAAACATTAAGATCCGCCGCTTCGCCCGTTTCCAAATCGGCGAATAAGCAATGCGTCGGTTTCACGACTAGTTTTTCAGGCCTTCGTTCCTTCGGGAGCGAAGGCTTTTTCTTGGCATGAGCGAAGACACCCCGCCTCACATCATCATTGCCGGAGCAGACCCGGCTGGCGTTTTTGCCGCCATCAGCGCCGCAACTACCGCCCCTGAAGCCAAAGTAACCCTGTTGGCCGAAGACGCCCCCCTCCCCACCTGGCGCAACAGCGAGCCCTTTGCCTGCGGGCTAACCCGCGAGATCTGGGACCCTGCCGAGCTCGCTGCGCTGCTCGTAGCTGGCGAAAAAGAACTCATCGGCCCCTTCACCCGCTATGGTCCCGGCGACTTCGAAGCCTGGCTCGAAGAATGCGGCCAAACGCTCGTCATCAACGACGATGGCCGCGTATGCCTGGCGAATTCAACCACCGCTGACATTGCCAACTTCTTCCAAGCACAGCTCGCCAAACTCCGCGTCAATGTGCTCACCAAAGCCGCGCCGCGCGCAATCGACATTAAGTCAACTGGCGGCTTCTGGTTAACCTTGGCCGATGAGCGCACCCTACAGGCGGACCGCTTAATCGTTGCGGGCGGCGGACTGATTAGCAGCGCCTTCAAGCGCATCATCCAGACTGACCTCAAGCACAGCGTCACCGAGCTTTACCCGGCGCTAACTGGCTTTCAAACGATCGACGATCCGCGTCTGCGTGGCCTTACCGAGACGCTCCCCAGTCACTGCGAGCTGCGCATAGGCGAAACCGATCGCCGCGCTGCGGGCATTGTCAGACTCGAGCCCTGGGGCATCAGCGGCCCAGCCGCCTGGGAGCTATCTGCCCAACAGACAGACTATTTAAACAAGCTGCAATATCGGTTTCCACTGCGCATCAGTTGGCTCACTGGTGGCTCCCGAGCTGCGGCCAAGTTAATCGATGAGCAACTACGCCAATTTCCAAATGGCAAAATTGGGGCGCTGGAGCACCCGCAAATTGCATCTCGGCTCTGGCATAATCTCGTCGCGACAGCCAAGCTCAAGGGAGAGGAATCCTGGGGCTCACTGACACCGCCTCAGCGCTCAGCGCTGGTGCGTGAGCTTGCTTCCGGCGACTATGAAGTCGTCAAAAAAAAGAACGTGCGCGGCATCAGCAGCGTCCTCGGCGGCGTGGCCAGCGAGGAGATCGACTTCCGCACCCTCGCCAGCCGCATCACACCCAACTTGTTCTTCGTGGGGGACGTCCTAAACGCCACCGCCATCTCCCCTGAGCTCAACCTACAGATCGACTGGACCACGGGCTGGATCGCCGGCGCTCAAGCCGCGGGAAAAGCAGACTTTGAGTGCGCCTGAAATGACTAGACCTAAAGGAGCAATCAACGCATAGTTGGCGACTCAATCCCTTCATCTCCATGAAAAAACTACTGATACTCTTCACGATCCCCCTACTGCTCGCGACACTTTCCGCTCACGCCGACAAGCCCCTGCCGGAAGTATGGGAAGTTGGTGACGGCGAAGGCGGCACGTTCCTGATCAAACTCTTTGAGGGCAATCTTGCCCGCACCAACTACAGCAAGGGCGACAATGGCTTTCTCGGCGAAGTCGGCTACTGGCACCGCCACGACAATGTCATCACCATTCTATATGATAGCGGCTGGGCTGACTCGATCATCAAAAACGACGACGGCAGCTACACCAAGCACGGCTACAGCCCAATCAGCTCCCTAAAGGCAGAGCCTTCCAATACCTCCGCCGCCAAGCAAGTGATCAACCAACCGCTCTTTGCACCCGTTAGCGAAGAAAACTTCGTCGGTGTATGGAAGCTCGACGATGAAAACGGTGACACCTTTTACCTAATCACCAAGCCCGATCGCACCGCGCGCAGCAGCTACAGTGGCGGCAAAGAAGGCGTCTTTGGCGAAACGGGCGTCTGGCGTCATGAGGGCAACCGCATCACCATCGTTTACAATTCCGGCTGGGTAGACATCATTGTGTTTGGCGACGGTAAGTTTAAGAAATACGCCTACGCCCCAGGCCACATCATGGCGGGTAAGTTCGACAACACCTCCTCCGCGGAGAAAGTCGCCCCCAAGGAAGCCGGCATAACGCAGTAAGCCTTCCGCCATTGGCGCACTGCGCCAATCTCAGGATGCAACGGCACGTTGCGAAAAGGACGCCCGTCGTCGAGCGTCCCTTTCTCATTAACCACTGCTATTCGCGCTATGCGAAAGTTTTTTACGCACTGATTGCCTCAAGGAGATCGTCACTGCGGTCATCATCTGTATAAACCGTGGCAGCGTGCGAGGCGCCCGTCATATCGAGCATTAGCTTGAGGGCATTGACCACATCCTGACCAGTGAAGCGCTGGAGTTCCATTGTGCGCGTCACCTTTTCGGCGATAGTGAAAGGCTTCGCCCAATGGCGTAGCCAGTATTCTTCCAGATAGTGCGCCGATATCTTGCCGCGCTCGATCATCTCTAACGACAGGTCTTGAATCGGATTACCATCGAGATTGATCGCATCAAACGGAATGCCATGATCATGCGAATCCCGCGTAATAGCGCGACGAATCTCAAAATACTGCCTAAACTGGTTACCTGAGAGATTCAAACGGAAGCGCTTGGCGCGGCGAATAACAAAATGCACTTCAGGAGGTAAAGATTCGAGCTGTAAGTTCGAGAGGTCGACTTCCATGTTCTCATAGCGCGTGCCGTCGGCAATGATTTCCTGGAGCCGATGCTTAGCCACCAGGTAATCGCGCTGCCGCTCCTTATCCCAAGCGGTGAAGGCGTCGATTTCAATCAGGTGATGTTGGGCTGAGGGGGTTTTGAGAATTTCAAGAATGAGCGACTTGGGGGCTTGAGCCAGATAAAGCAGCTCGTCAACGGATAGGTAGCGTTTTTTGGTTTTCATGGTTTGCGTTGGTATAATTGTGAGAATGATGCATGGGTGCTATTCCATCTGCTCCGACGGAAAAAACCTTATCAAAACCTGAGCAAAACACAAAGTTTTATCCTGCTGAAGGATTTGTAAAACTTCAGCGACGTCAGGGCCATCCCCCTAGCCTGCCCTCAAATTGTCAGTAATTTCACGGGTGTAAATTACGCCCACAGCAGGGCCGATTTGCGGCTAATTGGCGAATACGTCATAGACAGCTGAAAAATCCTCAAGAAAAGAGTTTATTGGAGCACATTCTCCGTTCAGCCGTTTAAAACTTTGCCCAAACGAACGCACAAAAAGCTTGAACTTCGGCGCAAAATGCTGATTTTCTCTCGCCTTGCGTTAGAAGCCAGTCTGCTTGCCGTAGTCTCGCTTCCTCGAGCCCAGCCCGTTAGCACGGGTTGTTAACGGCATTTCCGGCGCGTCGCGGGAAATGCGATTCCGAGCAATTTCGGGGTCCCGGCGTTCGTGAAAAACAGTAATCAATACAATGGCTAGTTCCACCGCAATCGATAAAGATAAGATCATCGCTGAATACAAAACCAAGGACGGCGACACCGGTTCGCCCGAGGTCCAGATCGCTCTGCTGTCTGCTCGTATCAGCCACCTCACCGAGCACTTGCGCACCCACCGCAAGGACTTCCACACCCGTCGCGGTCTGATCCAAATGACCAACAAGCGCCGCAAGCTGCTCAACTACCTGCGCAAGAACGACCTCGAGCGCTATAAGAATATTATTCAGCGCCTCGGCCTACGCCGCTAGGCAGCGTGCCGCTGCACCCAACGGTTGGGCATTGCCCAAAGTTTAGCATGGCTCAACGCCTTCTAAAGCAACGACAGTTCTTTTAAATTCCGCAATAGCGGGCCCGGTTACGCCGCGCCCGCTATTTCTTTTAATTAGCCCCACCCAATGATCAATTGGCTGCAATTAATTACTTTGTTGTTCCCCTTATTGCTCATCGTGCTTCATGTCTGGCTGGCGCTATATATTTTCTTTGACGCCAAAGTATTTCGGAACCGCCAAGGGCTCTTTCTGGACTCACCCGCATTGTGGGGACTCATGACGCTCATTTCCGGCATCATCGGCGCCGCCTTCTACTGGCTCGTCCACTACTCCACTCTCCGTAAAACCATTTCATCATAAAACCCAAAAAGAAACATGTCCGCGACCGCGTCCGATCCGCCCGCTGACACATCCAAAAAGATAAATGAAACAAGAACATAGCGTATACATCGAATCGCTCGACATCACTATTGCGTCGGGCACCATCGCAAAACAGGCCAACGGCGCTGTTACCATCACCAAGGGCGAGACCACCGTATTTGTCTCCGCCACCGCTGCTACCAGCCTGCGCTCACCAGACCAGGACTTCTTCCCACTCACTGTGGACTACCGCGAGCGTTTCTCCGCTGCCGGTCGTTTCCCTGGTGGCTACTTCAAGCGTGAAGGCCGCCCCTCCGAGAAGGAAATCCTCACCTCGCGTCTCTGCGACCGCCCGCTGCGCCCGCTCTTCCCGAAGGGCTTCCTCTTTGAGGTTCAGGTCATCGGCATCCTCATGAGCACCGACTTGGTCAACGACCCGGACGTCCTCATGGTCAACGCCGCATCCGCCGCCTGCTTGTGCTCCGACATTCCGTGGCACGGCCCGATCGGCTGCATCCGCCTGGGCGAGATCGACGGCGAGTTCGTCGTCAACCCGACCCACGAAGAAATGTTCGAGTCCACACTCGACCTCATCTACGTTGGTAACGAAAAGGAAATGATGATGATCGAAGGCTCGGCGGACCAGCTCCCCGAATCTCGCTTCATCGAAGCCCTTGAGTTTGCGCAAAACGCCATCCAACCGCTCATCGCCGCTCAGAAGGAACTCGCTTCCAAGGTTGGCAAGACCAAGAAGGACTTTGACCTCATCAAGGTTCAAGACGACGTCCTCGAGCTCTGCCGCAAGACGGTGGGCGAAAAGATGCAGGCCGCCGTATTCCAGGACTCCAAGGTCGAGCGCGGCAACGCCGTTTCCGCCCTGAAGGACGAAGCCACCGCTGCCCTGACCGAAGCCAACCTCGTCGAGGAAGGCATGATCGGCCCGCAGATCAACATGGCTTTCGAAGTGCTCCAGGAAGAGCTCTATCGCGAAAACATCCTAGTGAACAAGAAGCGCGTGGATGGCCGTGGTCCGGATGACCTGCGCCCGATCTCCTGCAAAACCGACGTCCTTCCCCGCGTGCACGGCTCCTCGCTGTTCCAGCGTGGTGAAACCCAGGGCATCGTTTCCCTGACCCTCGGCACCAGCAAGGACTCGCAGGAACTTGACGCCCTCACCGGCGGCGTGAAGAGCAAGAGCTTCATCCTCCACTACAACTTCCCGCCGTTCTCGGTTGGCGAATGCGGTCGCTTCACCGGCCCGGGTCGTCGCGAAATTGGCCACGGCGCACTTGCCGAGCGTTCGCTCCTCGCAGTGCTCCCCGGCGAAGATGAGTTCCCTTACTCAATCCGTCTGGTCTCCGATATTTTCGAGTCCAACGGCTCCACCTCGATGGCTTCCGTTTGCGGCGGTACCCTGTCCCTCATGGACGCGGGCGTGCCGATCAGCGCTCCAGTTGCCGGCATCTCCGTGGGCCTTGTGACCCGTGGCGCGGAAGAAGGCAACATAACCGAAAGCGTCATCCTGACCGACATCCTCGGCGCAGAAGACCACTTCGGCGACATGGACTTCAAGATCTGCGGCACCAAGGAAGGCATCACCGGCTTCCAGCTCGACCTTAAAATCAAGGGCATCCCGCTGGATCTCGCGAAGGAGGCTATCTACCAGAACAAGATCGCCCGCGACAAGATTCTCGACATCATGACCGCTTCCATCGAAGCGCCGAGCACCGAGCTCAAGCCCTGTGCACCGCGCATCGAGCAGGTCCAGATCGACCCGGAAAAGATCGGTGCCCTCATCGGCCCCGGCGGCAAGAACATCAAGCGCATCGTGGAAATCACCGGCGCACAGATCGACATCAACGAAGACAACTCCGGCCGCGTGCTCATCTTCGCCAGCGATGGCGACGCCATGCAGCGTGCGATCAACGAGATTGAACTCGTCACCGCCGAAATCGAACCGGGCAAGACCTACAAGGGTATCGTCCGTGCGATTAAGGAGTTTGGCTGCTTCGTCGAATGCCTCCCGGGCAAGGAAGGCCTCGTTCACGTTTCCGAACTCGCAGAGTTCCGCGTGGAGAAGGTCGAAGACGTTTGCAAGCTGGGCGACGAAATCCTCGTCAAGTGCGTTGGCATCGACGACAAGGGCCGTGTCCGCCTGTCCCGCCTCGCAGCCCTCTGCGAAGCCCAAGGCAAGCCTTACGAGCCCAAAGGCCGTGATGGAGGTGGTGATCGTGGCCGTGGTGGTCGTGACGGTGGCCGTGGCCGTGGCCGTGACGGCGGTCGTGGCGGTCGCGATGGTGGTCGTGGCCGTGGTCCGCGCCGTGATCGCGATGGCGACTCCGGCGGGGACAAGCGTGAAGAAGCTTCCTCCGAAGCCTAAGCGCCCGCTCTCAATTCATTCATTTCAAACCGCGTCCTGTAAGGGCGCGGTTTTTTTGACACACGCAGAGAATCGACACTCATGATGGTAACCTGCACACCATGCACACCGCATCACTTTGCCCGAAAATTTTTATTAGCTCCCGCTGCGATCTAATATCGCCAAACCCATGTGGCCCTGCGGCGTAACACTATGCAACGCCTTCAATACAATGCGTAAAATACAAATTCTTAATGAATTTTTCGATAGAATCCGTCCCTTCGAAATCATAAATCCTCGTTTGAGTCGGTAACGTTCCGCCAATGATCAGTAAAAACAACATACAATCCTTGACGTAATCATACTTCTGCTCGAGCTCAAAACTGAACCTCAGCACATCATCATGCACCTCACAAGATGTACGCTCATATAGTTCGAGCAAAAGCCTCTTCAAAAAGGACACATCTGCTTCGAACTCAGATAAATTACATTGCTCAACTAAACGATTCATCGCAGCCCATCTAGGTTATAATACCTAATTGTTGAATAAATCAGCCCTCAGTGACAAGATGATTTTACAATTTAACAAGAATATGATTAAGAAAATGCCGATTTAACGCCACTTTAGGTAAAGCCATTGATGTGACTAATTACCCCGACTAATGCGAGCACTATTTTTCAGAATTTTCCACATCAACGGTGAATTTCCGAAGCAGAAAACAGTAATCAAACCCCACCAAACATAAGTGAATAGAATTCAACATTAAGCAGAGGATTGACCCATTAATCCATTTACACAAACTCTGACCATGCAGGAATGCGGCGATGGGTAAAACCACCCTTGACTTGCGGTGTGAAAGCAGCAGACTCCCCGCCTTTTGCAAATAGTGCGCCAATCGGCGACCAAGCCGTCAGGCAATGGAACTCAAAGACACCTTAAACCTCCCAGACACCAAGTTTCCCATGCGTGGGAATTTGGTCAAACGAGAACCCTCCCGCCTCGAGCATTGGCGGAAAATGGGGCTCTATGAAAAAATTCAGGAGCAGAACGCCCAGGGCCCTTCCTTCGTGCTGCACGACGGCCCGCCGTTCACCAATGGTGATGTGCACATTGGCACCGCGCTGAACAAGATTCTTAAGGATTCCATTTTGCGCTACAAGTCCATGCAGGGCTTCCGCGCGCCCTACGTGCCTGGCTGGGACTGCCACGGCCTGCCGATCGAATTCAAGGTCACCAAAGAGCTGCGCGAAAAGGGCGAAGACCTCTCCCCCGCTCAGCTGCGTGAAGCCTGTGCCGATTTCTCCGCATCGTTCATCGAGAAGCAGCGCGGTCAATTCCAGCGCCTTGGTGTCCTCGCCGATTGGGCCGAGGAATACAAGACCATGAAGCCGACCTACGAGGCGACTATCCTGCGCACCTTTGCGTCGTTCGTCGAGCAGGGTTTGGTTTACCGGAGCAAGAAGCCGGTTTACTGGTCGATCCCCTGCGAGACGGCACTAGCCGAAGCCGAAGTCGAATACCACGACCACATCAGTCCGTCGATCTGGGTTCGCTTCGAAATCCCCGGCCATCAGTTCCTCCACATCGACGGCCCACTTTACATCGTCATCTGGACGACGACTCCCTGGACGCTGCCTGCCAACCTCGCGGTAGCCGTGCACCCGGACCTCGAATACGTCGAGGTGAAGCACAACGGCGCGACCTACATCGTCGTCGACCAGCTTGCGGAAAACTTTATCCAGAGCTGCGAACTCGAAGGCGCGACGCTGGGCGAAAAGCACCTAGGCCGCAAGCTGGAGAGCCTCCAGCCCAAGCATCCGTTCATCGATCGCAACAGCCCGGTCGTCCTCGCCGACTATGTCACCACCGAGTCCGGCACCGGCTGCGTGCACACCGCCCCCGGTCACGGTCTGGAAGACTACCTGACCGGCCTCAAATACGGCCTCGAAATTTACTGTCCGCTCGACGATAATGGCTGCTATGTCGATGATGGCCAGGTTCCTGCTGAACTCGTCGGCGTGACCGTCCTCGAAACAAAGGGCAAGTGCCCGGCCAACAGCGCCGTCCTGAGTATCCTTACGGAGAAAGGCGCACTCATGGCGGTCAAGAAGCACGAGCACTCTTACCCGCATTGCTGGCGTTCGAAGACGCCGGTTGTCTTCCGGGCGATGGACCAATGGTTCGTCTCGCTCGACGCGCATCACATGCGCGAAAAGGTCCTGGAGCAAATCGAGCAGGTCAAGTGGACGCCCGAAGCTGGCATCAAGCGCATCCGCGGCGCGGTCGAAACCCGCCCGGACTGGTGCATCAGCCGTCAACGCTCCTGGGGCGTGCCGATCCCTGTTTTCTATGACGATGACAAGAATCCGCTGATCGACGCCGACGTCATCAAGGCCCTCGCCGACAAGGTGGCTGAAAACGGGACCAACATCTGGTTTGAGCAGTCTGCCGCAGAGTTGCTCGATGGCATTGAGCTGCCCGCTGAATTTGCTGGCAAGACGCTGACCAAGGGCGGCGATACGCTCGATGTGTGGATCGACTCCGGTTGCTCACACCGCGCCGTGCTTCAGCAGAACGAAAAGCTTTCCTGGCCCGCCGACCTCTATTTAGAAGGCAGCGACCAGCACCGTGGCTGGTTCCAGAGCTCGATCTGGACGGGGGTCATCGCCGATGGCGCGGCACCGTATAAGAACGTCGTCACCCACGGCTTCATAGTCGACGAAAAGGGCGAGAAGATCTCCAAGTCCAAGGGCGCGATGAGCTCCGACGGCTGGGTGAAAAAGTTTGGCGCGGACATCATGCGCCTGTGGGTCGCTTCACAGGACTACCGTGGCGACATCCGTTTGTCGGAAAACCACTTCAAGCTCGTCTCGAACGTCTATCGCGGCGTTCGCAACACGCTGATGTATCAGCTCGGCAACCTCGCCGGCTTCGATTACGAAACCGACGCCGTGAAGCCTGCCGACCTGACTCCGATCGACCAGTGGGCGCTCATGCAGACCGCTGGTTTCGTGGAGCGCGTCACGACGGCGATGGACAACTACGAGTTCCACCGCGCCTATCAGGAAATCGACCGTTTCGTGGGCGTCACCCTCTCGCGCGTGTATCATGCGATCCTCAAAGACCGTCTTTACACCTTTGCGCCGGAGTGGACCGAGCGCGCGTCCTCGCAGACCGCGATCTACCTGATTTTCCGTGCGTTGGTGCGCGTCATTGCGCCGGTGCTCACCTTCACCGCCGACGAAGCCTGGAGCTTCCACGTCAGCGGCGAAGAGCTGGCCGACGACAGCATTCACCTACAGCCCTGGCCCAAGGCGAGCGACTTCCCGTTCGACGCCCAAGTCGCGGCCGACATCGACGCCGTCATCAACTTCCGCGAAGAGCAGGTCAACCTGCCCCTCGAAAAGCTGCGTGAAGAGAAGGTCATTGGGGCCAACCTTGAGGCCAAAGTTTCCATCACGGCGACGGAAGAAGATCCGCTCCTGAAGCTTCTTAAGAAGTATGAAGCAGATTTACCGGAACTATTTATCGTTTCTCAAGTCAGCTTGGCCACGAAGACCGATGGCGAAGTTGAACTCACAGCCGCACATGCCGATGGCGAACGTTGCCCACGCTCCTGGCGTTGGGTTTCTGAGCTCGTGCCAGCAGGTGATTTTGGTAGCGTATCCCCACGCGACCGCGACGCTCTGAAGGCGCTGAACTTAATTTAACCACATACCCTTTACCTTAAATCACACATAATTATGCCCGCAAAAAAGAAAACAGCATCCAAGTCGTCTAAGAAAACATCTGCTAAGGCTTCTCCCGCGAAATCGAATGGGAAAAAGGATGCGCCTGCGGCTAAAAATGTGCCTGACGAACAAACCAAGGCACTTGTGCTCGGCGCTCGCCGCCGCAGCAACACTCCCTCCATGTTCAAGGTGAAGAAGGGCAAGACCCCCGTCGTCTTCACAATGGAAGACGTGGCTCAGATTTTGGAATCCAAGAAGCCGGAGGCCGAAGAAGAAAAGCCCAAGGTAGCCAAGAAGGCTGCCAAGGCAAAGACCGAAATCAAGGACGAGCCAGTCGAGAACCGCGCCCACAACGCCGCTTCGCTAGCCGACATCCTCGGCTTCAACCCGACCGAGAAGAAGTCTTCAGACGTCCCCCCTGGCCGCCAAGTCCCCAAGAAGTGGGCCAAGCACTACAAGCTGCTCCTCGAGCTACGCGAGCACGTCACCGCCGAGCTCGAGCTTCACACCGCAGACACCCTCAAGCGCTCCAACCGCGACGACTCCGGCGACCTCTCTGGCTACGGCCAGCACATGGCCGACGCCGGCACCGACACTTTCGACCGCGACTTCGCCCTGAGCCTCGTGTCCAACGAGCAGGAAGCCCTTTACGAGATCGAAGAAGCGATCCAACGCATTTTCGACGACGACTATGGCGTCTGTGAGCACACCGGTGAACCCATCGACAAGGAGCGTTTGCTGGCTGTGCCGTTCACCCGCTACTCACTCGAAGGTCAGCGTCAGATGGAACGCACCCGCAAGCACAAGAGCCACCGTGGCGGCGTCTTTGCAGATGCGGACGACAACGATCTCGCTATGGGTGGCGACGACGACGACAACTAGTCGATGGCCGCTACGAACCCGGCCGTGAGCAGCCCCAGCAACCCAAAGGCCGCTTCGGCCCCCGTTAGTTACGCCAAGCTATGGATCATCGCAGTGGTGGTATTGGTCCTCGATCAGGCCACCAAGCTTTGGATCGTCAACTCGGTGCCCGCGGGTGCCAACCCGTATGATGGGGGGATGATCGAGGTCGTCCCCAACTTCTTTTACATCATCCACGTTTACAACGATGGCGCGGCCTGGAGCATCTTCTCCGGCTACTCGACCATCCTCGGCCTGCTGGGCTTTGTTGCGCTGGGCGCTATCTACTTTTTCCGCAAACAGCTGGAGCTGCATCGCAGTCTCTTACAGTTGATCTTCGGCCTGCTGATCGGCGGCATTATCGGCAACATGATCGACCGCTTTGCCTACGGCCATGTGGTGGACTTCCTTGATTTCCACCTCGGCAGCTACCGCTACCCGGCCTTCAACGTCGCCGACAGCGGCATTACCGTTGGCGTCGGCATCTATATCGTTTTGTCTCTGATTGAGGCATTTAAGGAAAAAAAGGCCGCCCCCGCTCCAGAAAAGAGCTAAAACTTCCTAAACGCTAGGTATTCATATACTTACAGCACACTTACCGTGCTTATGAATTTCCAAACCAATACTTTTATTCCATTTTCCGACCCATTTGGGGCAATTTCATGGAATCTAAAGCATACTTTGGGCCGCGCCTTGCCTCGGGTTTCGCCAAGTCAGATTACCGGATTAGACAAATAGCCAGCGCTGTCATGCGATAGCCCAATCACCCGCGAGACGTTTTTTAACCGCGAAGGACACGAAAAGCACGAAGGTTTCCACCGAGGCGAGTGTTGTTTCACGCGAAGGCGCGAAGAGCCAACCATCGAATTTGAGATTATGTGGCAATGACTGCCCCAAAGAATCTTCGCGTCTTTGCGTCTTCGCGTGAGACTAAAATCATTGCCTCTCAGCCTTCGTGCTTTTCGTGTCCTTCGTGGTTAAAAGTCCGTTGTGCCGGAAACCCCGCCCTACGCCAGCCAGGCCAGTAACCCAACCACGAGCAGCCAGCCGTCGGCCACACAACGACGGTCTTCCGGATCGCGGGGCCATTCAAATTTATCAATCGCCAGAAGCGAGAGCCCGTAAATCGCAAGTGCGATGGCGCTGTGCGACAGGATCGGCGTGGCAAAGACAAAGACCAGCAGTCCAAAGATACACGTGGCCAGCGCGTAGTGCCGGAGCTTTGCAGCGCGGTCTGGCATAGCTAGCGGCAAAGACTGCCGCCCCAGCGCGACGTCTGCATCCATTTCCCAGCGCGCCAGCAGCACGCAGTTGGCAAAGCAAGCCATGCCAAACAGCATTAGCTTCAGCACGAGCCAAAACCACGCTGCGCCGCCCAATGTTTCACCCACAAAAAACGCCCCCACGCCCACGGCAAAGATCAACGCCACCTGCAGCTCCTTCGTCCGTCGCACTCGAGCCCGCCGCTGAATACCAACCGTATAGGCCACGCTCAAGCCAAGCACGAGCAAACCAGCATTAAACTGTGCGGCAGTCAGCGTCTGCCAGGCCAACCAGACATCCACGATCAGCACCACAAGCCACAAGCCCAGCAACGGCCAACGCCAGCGCGCTGCCAGCCAGTGGCGCTGCGTCGGCAGCTGCGACGGTGCTTTCCGACGCACGTCCAGCCAACGATCTCCCAAATACACCAGCCACACCGACAATCCCAACACCCACTGAGAGCCCGCCGAGACCGTTAGCCCCAACCCATGCGCCAGCGCCAGGCGCCACACCACAGCGATTCCTGCGGCGTCCAGCGCCAGATCATTCGGCAGGCGCCTCAGCGCAAAACCCGGTTTCAGCGAGGACATCTAAAAGCCATGCATTCGGTGGCCCGCAGAATTAACATTAAATTCACGTGCGACCTTGATTTTCCCGGCATATATCTGTAGCTTACCACTTTAATAATACTCGCTACTCAACTGAGACGCGCGCAACATTTAAACTGGAGAACAACACATGAAAGTAATTGCTTGGTTAAAACCATACTGCGGCTGGAGCAATGGCGTCCGCGCTATCTTCAAAAAATATAACATCGAATTTGAAGACCGGGACATCATTAACAACCCGGAGATCTACGCCGAAATGGTAGAAAAATCAGGCCAAACACTTTCACCCTGTGTCGAGATCGACGGCGTCATGCTCGCCGACGTCAGCGGCGAAGAAGTCGAAAATTACATGCTCAGCAACCAGATTGTCGAGCCCAGCAGCGCCGAAGCAGACGTCCCCACCAACGCCCCGTGCACCGATGAAGAGCACGAGCGCATGGCGTCCAAAACGATGCGCTTCTTCTAAGCCAGCCTCCGGCTGGACCGTTAGATTTTCGCACTGCGAAAATGACGCGCCGCACCCAATTCGGGAGCGGCGTTTTTCTTTGGGCCGTACGTTGTTGCCTCCGCTCGCGTCAGGTAGGGACGGTTGCCCTCAACCGTCCGCGTTTCATTCAGTTGGACAAACGATCTTCTGTATGCACAGTGGCGGGCGGTTGAGGGCAACCCAATGAAACCGGACGGTTGAGGGCAACCGTCCCTACCTGAGTTCAAAGATCACGCTACGCATGCCGAAACCACTGGGCAACGCCATCACCGGCAAACGACCAACCCACCGGGAACCCCCGCAACCGGAGGCTGGCTCGCGCCGCATCTTCAGCTTGGCGGTGTTTTTGATCACTGTTTGAAGATGGTAGGGACGGTTGCCCTCAACCGTCCGCGTTTCAATCAGTTGAACAAACGATCTTCTCTAGGCACAGTGGCGGACGATTGAGGGCTACCCAATGAAACCGGACGGTTACCCAATGAAACCGGACGGTTGAGGGCAACCGTCCCTACCGGAGTTCAAAGATCACGCTACGCATGCCGAAACCACTGGGCAACGCCATCACAGGCAAATTACCAACCCACCGGGACACCCCGCAACCGGAGGCTGGCTCGCGCCGTATCTTCAGCTTGGCGGTGTTTTTGATCGCTGTTTGCAAATGGTAGGGACGGTTGCCCTCAACCGTCCGCGTTTCATTCAGTTGGACAAACGATCTTCTGTATGCACAGTGGCGGACGGTTGAGGGCAACCGTCCCTACCTGAGTTCAAAAATCACGCTACGCATGCCGAAACCACTGGGCAACGACATCACCCGCAAACTACCGACCGACTGGGACACCCCGCAGCCGGAGGCTGGCTGGAGCCGCAACCCTGCGCTGGCCGAATCACTCGCCGCTTGCAAAGAGGCCACGCGCGAACACGCAACGAGCTTCTTCTTTGCGTCGTTTCCGCTGCCCGCAGAGAAGAAATGCGCGGCCTATGCGATCTATGCGTTTTGCCGCTGGGTCGACGACGTGATCGATGAAACGCCGCCGGATCAACAGCCCGACCTCGCCACGCTACAAGCCGAGCTCGACGCCATGCTCGCTGGGCAAAGCGCCCTGCCCTTCGCGCCCGCCTTTGCCGAAGTGACGCACCAATACGCCGTGCCAACCAGCTTTTACGTGGACCTGATGGAAGGCTGCTGCTGGGACCGCAAGCCCGTGGAGTTTGTCGACTGGCCTGAGCTGGAACTTTATTGCTACCACGTAGCCTCAGTCGTCGGGCTGATCATGAGCCGCATCTTCGGCTTACAGGAAATCGAAGGCGTGCCGCGCGCCATCGAAATGGGCATCGCGATGCAGCTCACGAACATCCTGCGCGACGTGGCGGAAGACTTTGCGCGCAACCGTATTTACCTGCCGCGCGAGGAGCTGACCGAGTTCGGCCTCGACCGAGAATTCCTCGCCACGCCCAACGCCGCGGACCCGCGTTGGCAGAAGTTTGTGCGCTTTCAAATCGAGCGCGCGCGCGACTACTACCGCTCCGGCGAAACCGGCCTGCGCTACCTCGATGGCGATGGCTCGCGCTTTTGCGTAAAACTGATGAGCCGCGTTTACGGCGGCATCCTCGGCGCGATTGAGCGCAAGCAAGGCGATGTATTTGCGGGCCGTTGCTACGTGCCGACCCGCCGCAAGCTCTGCATCGCGCTGAAGTCAGTTGCGAGCTAGAGCACGGCTATTTCTTATACCAGTTGCCTTTGGTGTCCTGGAGCCAGAGCCCGGGCTTGGCGCCTTTGGAAATCTGTAAGGCGCGCTGTTGGCCGACTTGCGCAGCGGAAACATTCGCCGATTTGGCAATGGCCGTGTAGACAGTTTTGCGATCGGCATTTTCCGCGGCAACGAGCTTCGTCTGATCTGCCGAGAGGCTGCCGCGGGCTTCGAGGTAGCCCTGATTGTTTTCACCAACCAGGCCCTGGGACCACAAGGATTCAATCTGCGGCAGGCGCTGCTGCATCGCTTTTTTCACCGCTCCCAAATCGGCGGCGCTGGCGGAGGCGATGGAGAAAATTAAAGAGAGGAAAAAGGTAATGATGACTCGTTGCTTCATGGCTCGTAAAGGGGGTTGAGGTTATTGAGCGCTGTCTGCGGCGGATTCGTCGATCAAGCTCGACTGGTTGTCAAGATCGCCAAAGAAATCGTCCAGCTCGCGCTCTACTTTCAGGTTCACGTCGACGGTGATATGAATCGGGTCGATCTTGTGATGCGTTTCGACTTTGTGCTCGGTCTGTATACAACCGCAGAGGAGGCTCGAGGCGATGACCGCCAGAGGAAAGGCTTTTTGCATAAACCTGAGCATACACTGGGCAACGTGGGCGTCAATGCATGCCACGCATTATTACATCTTTTGTTGAAGTTTTAAAATCAGGTTGAGCGTCTCCAGCACGTCGCCCTTC
Organism: Cerasicoccus maritimus; assembly: GCA_031296935.1. GTDB lineage: Bacteria > Verrucomicrobiota > Verrucomicrobiia > Opitutales > Cerasicoccaceae > Cerasicoccus > Cerasicoccus maritimus. The sequence continues at coordinate 78,132 of JAVDPD010000019.1, read as the reverse complement.
ACCGGGATATCGAGCACGATAGGCACCGTCGTGCCCTTCACTGTGCTCTCACCTTCGATGGAAATCACCACCTTTGCGGGCTGAGCTTTCTTGGTTTCGGAAACATCGAGGCGAAAGTTCGTCATCGACAGATCGCGCATGGCAAGCTCGGTCAGGATCGTCGCCCCATTGGGCTCTTGCAGCAGCGTCAGCAAATCCTTGTCGCGAACGTAAGCCGCCACATCCATGCTCGGGTCCTGGGTGATCCAGCCTTGTTTATAAAATTGAAAACGCCCCGTCGTGCCCGGAGTCATTTCAAGATGCCCTTGCATGAGCCCGTCGATTTCGTGGCTCAGCCGTAGACCAAGTTCGCCCGACACGGAGCCGATGATGCGCCCTTCGAAATCGGGCATCAGCGCAGCGAGTTTCTCCAAGTCCACGTGGTCAAAGCGCACGCGTACTTCCAACGAACGCGGCTCAAACGGGCTGCCTTTGATGAAAATGGTAATCGTTCCATCGAGCGCCTTCGCGTCCAAATCCACATCAAGCACTGGCTCGCTATCCGGCGTGTAAGTAAACGTGAGCCGACCTTCGCTGGCCGTGAGTTTGCCCTGTGCAAAACTGTCGAAGCTGAGCGTCTGCGGCTCGAAGACGCCAAGCGGCGTCAGTGAGACGGGATCGATCTTGCCACGTAATCCTTCGATGCTGCCCGAGCCGTTGAGCCAAGCCAGCGTGGCGGGCGTCAGGGCCAAACGCGCCTTCAAGCCATCCGGCCAAAAGCCATAAACCGCGGCCTCCAGCGAATCGCCTTCCAGCGAACCATCGGCAATCGACGCAGAGATCGGAGCCGCGCGCAAACTTGCCTTTACATCGAGCGCGTCCTTGCGCGCCAAGGCTGCATCAAAATTCAGCGTGCCACTCATATCGATGCCGCGCGCGAGCTTCGGCAATTGAACATCGAACTCCTTCGCAGAGTTCAGCCAATGCGTCACGCTGTCGAGGGTCCACGAGGCGCGCAGCACGGCGCGCTTGCCTTCACGGTAGCCAACAGCAGTCATGTTCAGCGGACTCACACCATCGTCCACCATCAGCTTAATGCGCGTGCGCGCATCGAAATTGATGTCCGCATTGGCGTTCAGCTGCTGCCGCCAGTCGCCCTTGAGCAGCTCGATCTCGGCGTCCTCTACCAGGAACTGACGCAGCGGTTTTTCAGCTGGGATATGGAAGCCACTGGATTCGTTTTCGACCTCTTCCGATTCGCTTGACTGATTCAACAGCGCACCGAGATCGAGCGCCAGAAACGGATGACTGATCGTAATCGAATCGATGTTCTGACGCTGCAATTGCTCGACGGTGTAATCGACTTCGATTTCGGTGTCTCGCAAGGTCACGCCCGGCATGCGCAGTTCATCGATCTGCACTTCACTGGCCGTAATGCCCAGCTCTCGGCTTTCCAGCGTTGCTTGCTCCAAAGGAGCTTTCGCCAGCAGCGGCGGCAAGGCGGCATTCACAGCGCTCGTCACCCACCAGCGCAGCGTGAACAACGCCACAGCAATCAGCAGGCCGATTACCAGCGCGGTCCACCAAATGAATCGCCACAAGCGTCGCATTAAAGAACCACGCTATTTACTTTGCCGCGCAAAGCAATCTTGCAGGGTGCAAAAGACGAAGACTCCGCCAATACCCGTAGCGCAACCACCGGATGGTGCGACTCGACGCGGACCACGGGCCTGCGCTCGGCAAAGGCCAAATCAAAAATATAGATCAATTCCTGCACTTACTGCATTGATCTAAACGAATAACTACTACTACATAAACACAGCCTTCCCCATTCCGGCCAATATTTTTCTCTCCCGCCCTCCCACACTTATGAACGTTCTCTGCCGATCCGCTGTATCTTTGGGCGCTATGTTCCTTCTGGTAGCCTGCTCTCCTGAGCCAGAAGCCCCCCCAACGCCACAGGATCACGCAGATAAGCCCGCACCACGCGCCCTCTCCCGCAGCGAGCAATTTGACCGCGACTTCGCCTTGATCGAACACGGCAACGTGCAGGATTGGGCCGAATTATACGGCCGCATGATGGATGAACTGGATACGGGCCGTCCGTTCCTTGCCGCGAATCTGCTGGATGCGTTACTCACCCAATGGGCCGAACAAGACGCCTCCAACCTTGCCACAACAATCAGCCAAGATCCCCGCTGCGTTCTCCACGAACTCAGCCCCCAACCAGTCCAAGTTCTGAGTCGGGAGAATCCAGAAGCGTTGTTGAAGATTTGCCAGGAACACGACCTTCGGGGGGCAGCGAAATATGCCGCCTATCTGCTGAAAGGAACGGATGCGGCAGCACCATTTCAAGCATGGCTAAATGAGCAGGCAGACTCCGGGCAGCCCAATGCGAAAAGCATCTACGCCCTTGCCGAGACAGATTCAGAAAAAGCGCTCAACCTCATGCGTATTCACCTGGGCCCGGAGACGGACACCGACACCACCATTACCTTGCTCCGGCGCATCTACGAGGGTGAGCCCGAGGGCGCGGCAAAGTATGCATTGGACTACGTCAGCGACCACCCTGATCAAGCATCCCGCTTTGCGTTCATCGTGGCAAACTGGGCAGCCGTCGATCCCGATGCGGCGATCATGGCTATTGACTCACAGCCAAGCCTGACCGCCATCAACGAGCTGCTGCCCGACGCCATGCTCGTGTGGGCTCGCACAGAGCCTGTAGCGGCCCTGGATTTCGCAACCAACAACATCGTTGCCACCGGCATCCGGCAGCAAGTGCTCACCGATATCTTGTCCCAATGGATGGAGCGCGACCCCGCCGCCGCCTCCGAATACGCCATCGCGCTGCCTTCCTATGAAATCCGCATGATGAGCACCGTCTTCCAGCCTTGGGTCCAGCAAGATCCAGAGAGCGCCATGAATGCGGTGAGTTCCAGAATGGTCGGCCTTCGCAGTTTAGCGACCAATTCAACCTCTCACCAAAGGTTGATTGGATTCTGGGCTGATAAAGACTTGGGCGCCGCCACCGAGTGGGCGTTAACGCTCCCCCCGGGGCGCACCCGCAATCATTACCTGCTCGAGCTGGCCAGCCATTATCGGCATAACCCCGAACGCGCCGCGGAACTAATCAGTGCGATCAATGAAAATTGGGCCCGTGACAAGGCGACGGAATCCATGCTGGACTCGTGGGGCGCACAAGACCCCGCGTCTGCTCTGGCCTGGGTCGAGTCAGTCCCCATCGAAAACCGGAACCCGGACATGGAAGAATCCCTGTTTGAAGGCTGGGCCAGCGAATCCCCCCAGGAAGCCGCCAAATACTTGGCCTCAAGTGAGAAAATTAACAACAAGGATCTCGTCGAAGCAGTCGCCAATGACTTCTACCGCCAAGACCCGGCAGCCGCAGCAAAATGGATTCGAACCCTGCCGACTGCGGCCCAGAAACATGCCAATGCGGAAATCGCGAAGTCTCTATCCCGGCGAACTCCCGTTAAGGCGGCGGCCTACCTGAAAGATCTACCGGACGAAGCTTACGACGTCAATGCCATCAACCCCATTGCCCGCAGTTGGGGCCGCAAGGACCCGCCTGCCGCCTTGGAGTGGGCGCTCTCGCTCAATGACGAGGTTCGCACCAACGGCGTGATCATTTCGCTCTATGGCTACCTCCGCCAGACGCCCGATACCGTGGAGCAGTGGACTACTTCGCTGGAGGCCGGCTCGCTGGAGCACTCCGCCGCCGCCTACGCCTGCTCCCTGCATTTTGAAGAAATAGACGCCATCAAATCCGCGCGCTATGCCGCCCAGATTCAAGATCCGGATCGCCGCAAAAAGGCCTTTGGCACCATCTTTTGGGACGAAAGCAAAGAGCGCAAACAACAGATACTCGACGACGCGCGCGCCTCAGGAACCTTTACCGAAGCAGAGCTCGCCAACGTTCAGGAATACGTGAAATAGCCATGCCGAAACTTCCCATCCATCTCACGATTTTCGCGTTCATGTGTTGCCTGCTCAATGCATTCGGGCAAGGCCCCACGTTTGCAAGTTATACGGCGATTTCTGACCCAGCAGTCCAAGCCGATTACCTGACCGGCGTGATTTCACTCATGCCTCCGCCGAAGTCGAAGAATGCGGACTACCAACCAGCGCTGACCCTCGCGGCAGCTTGGGCGCTGAGCGAGCGCCCCGCCCTGGTCAAAGCCATTGGCGACAGCTTACAAAGCGAAAGGGAGACGGTCGGCGTGCTGCTCAACGCTCTGGTGCGCGTCACCTTCGACCAACCCCAAGAAGTTCTGGCCGTGGTTGAAGCACTGCCCGAGAAGGCGCAGGCGAAATACCTTTATGACGTAATGCAAACCCGCTTGCGATACGGTTTGAAAACACCAGACACAGACCTGCTGCCCGTTTATTTCCAATATAACCTGGCCGAGTATTATCTGAGGCGTCATCCACAGCCAGACTTCTACGCCTATGAGAAACTACTCAGCAAAGCCGAGTTAGAGGACTGGGATCGCAAGCAACAGATGCGGCATCTACTCGACCGCTGGCTCTACCTCGACTCCGAAAGCCTGATCCAGTATCTGAAATCAAAGCCTGAGACCGCCTGCCAACACAGCGACTTATTTCAGGACTGGGCCAGCAAAGACGCCCACGCGGCAATCGCCGCATCCACCCAACTCACCGGAGTCTGCGAAGGATCGGGCAACTCTCCCTTAGGCAAAGCAATCAATGGCTGGTATCAAACCGACCCAACCGCCACTGAAGCATGGTCACTCTCGGTGGACGAACCCACGCTCCAGCCATTGGTCATCCAAGCCCTCAGTCATGCATCTGCCAATGCAGATGGCCGCTTGGCGGCTCAGCTGTTTAACCAGGTTCAAGACTTGGGCGCGCGGGCAGAATTAGCGCCAAAGATCGCCCGCGCCTTGGCGGACAGCGACCCCGCGCTTGGCCTCCAGTGGATTCGCGACAACCAAAACGCCATGGACATGCGCGAACCCACCAAGGCATTTTATAAGCACGTCGCCAAATACGATTTGGAATTTGCCATCGAACAATACCCGCACGACCTCCCCGTCAATCTCCAGCAAGTCACGGTGCAAGCGATTATGAGCCACGCCGCTCAAGCAAACCCCGAAGTCATGTTTGAATGGCTGGCAGCGCTGCCGCCGATCACCACGCGCGACTACAACTTCACCCGCCTCGCGGACATGATCATCATCAGCCCGGACGCCGTGACCCATTATCTGGAGAATCACCCGGACTCCAAGACCCACCACCGCCCCTACATGAGGGTGGCCCAAAAGTGGGCGTCCGAAGACCCCGAAGCCGCGATTGCCTGGGCCAAAACGATCACTGCGGGCGGCCCGGAATACGGCTCCGCTTATGGCGTAACCACGGGCTTGCTGGAAATTAATGACGACATGGCGGTCGAGTGGATTGTTGAGCTGCCCCCCGGCCATCGCCGAAATTCCGCCATTCTGGCCATGATCGATAAGCGTCTCAAACAACGGCCGCAACTAACCTTCGAGCTCATCGCGACGATGACTCACGATGACAAGCGGCGCGCCGAGAATCTGGAGAAAGCAGCAAAATTGTCGCTCAAGCGCAATCCACAAAACGGCGCGGCTCTGCTCAGCACCCCCAATCTCTACGACGCAGATCGCGCCATGATTCAGAATTTGCTCAAGCAGTGAGCCATGCTTCAGATCGGCAACAAAATTTGCATTGAGCCGTTGCTTTTATTACAATTCACGTGAAAGAAGATAAAAGCTGTTCACCCGCCATGAACTTACGCTATGCTTCGCCTACCACCTATGGCTTTAGAAGAATCGATTATCGAATTGCTGGGGAAGAAAGATTACTCCCCGATGCGCCAGGACGAACTGGCAACCGCCCTCCTGCTCCGCAAAAACGAACGTAAACAGCTGCGCCGAACCCTGCATAAACTGCTCGACGAGGGCGTCATTGCCCGCGTCAAAAAAGACCGCTTTGTGCTGCCCAAGGACGCCGACCTCGTCGCCGGCGAAATCAGTTTCCGCCAAAGCGGCTCCGCCCGCGTCTTTCCCGAGCAAAAACCCGGGCAGGCCACCCGCGAGCCCCTGGAAATCAAGTCCGAGGACACTGGCCTCGCCATGCATGGCGACAAAGTCCTCGTCCGCGTGGACGATTACGAAAAGCGCTTTCACGGGCGCGACCGTGGCAGTCGCCGCCGCACCGACTTTGCCAACATGCAGTTTGGCCGCGTTATCCGCATTCTCCAGCGCAAGCGGGAAACGTTCCCGGGCACGCTCAAGCGCTCTCGCATGTTTTGGTATGTCATCCCGGACGACCCGCGCATCATCCAGGACATCCTCGTCTCACCGCCTGAGCAATCTGCCTTCCTTCCACGCCCCAAGGAGGACGACAAGGTCATCGTGCGCATGCTCGAATGGCGCCAGCGCCACCTTAATCCCGAAGGCGAGATCATCGAAGTCCTCGGCGAAACGCATGAGCCCGGCGCCGAGTTTAAGGCGCTGCTCCACAAGTTTGACCTCACACCGGAATTCCCACAGGCCGTCAGCGAGCAGGTGCTCGAAGTCTCGCCCAAGGTGACGAACAGCGACATCGGCAACCGCTTCGACGCACGCAAAATCTTCACCTTCACCATCGACCCGGACGACGCGAAGGACTTCGACGACGCCCTTTCCATCGAGTATAAAAAGAGCGGCGGCGTGAAGATCGGCGTGCACATCGCCGACGTCTCCGCCTACGTAAAACACAACACCCCGCTCGACCGCGAGGCGCAAAAACGTGGCAACTCCACCTACCTCGTCGGCTGCGTGATCCCCATGCTGCCTCACGCCTTGTCCAACGGCATTTGCTCGCTGGTCGAGGCCGAAGACCGGCTCGTAAAAACCGTCTGGCTGGACTTCGATGTCAAAGGCGGCTTGCGCAAAAAATCTTTTAGTAACTCCGTCATCCGCTCTAACAAACGCCTGACTTATGCACAGGCCCTAGCGCTGCTCAAGCAGAGTGATTTGGAGAAAGTTCGCGCCACACCGCTGCCCGCCGCGCACCAGACCGGCTCCACCGGCCGCGCGCTGAATGAGCTCAAAGACGACGAACTACTCGACCTGCAAAAGGGAGTCCGCGCCCTGTGGAAAGTCGCTGCAAAACTTCGCCGTGACCGCTTCAAGAAAGGCAGCCTGGAGCTCGATATGCCCGAGGTTAAAATCTACGTCGATGAGGCTGGCTATGCGGACAAAATCGTCCAGCACGAATACGACGAGAGCCACCAGCTCATCGAGGAATACATGCTGTTGGCCAACGAAGTCGTCGCCAAGGAATTGTCCCTGGCGAAGCTGCCTTACCTCTCGCGCGTCCACGACGAACCCGAGCCCGACAAGCTCGACGAGCTGCGCCAGCAAATGGCCATCGCCGGCATCAAATGCGGCGACCTCACCAAGCGCGGCGAAGTCACCAAGCTGCTCCGCACGATCAAGGATCACCCGCAAGGCTACACGCTCCGCATCAGCTTTTTGCGCAGCCTGAAGCAAGCCTGCTACCGCGCCGAGGCCGACGGCCACTACGGCCTAGCCAAGCAATTCTACGCGCACTTCACCTCGCCGATCCGCCGTTACTCGGACCTCATTGTCCACCGAATCTTCGACTTCCACCTGACGAAGTCCGGCAACGAAACCGCGCCTTCGCGACCGCCCAAGATTTACTCCAAGAGCGAACTCGACCGCCTCGGCGACCACGTCTCGATCACTGAGCGCAACAGTCAGGAAGCCGAACGCGAGTCCAATAAAATCAAGCTCCTCGAATTCTTCGAACGCGAGGCCGAGCGCCCCGAGAAGAATCACTTCGACGCAGTCATCACCGACGCCCGCAACCACGGTCTCTTCATCGAGCTCACGCAAACAATGGCCTTCGGCATGGTGCACATTTCCACGCTGCAAGACGACATCTACCACGTCGTCGATGGCGGCGCAGCCCTCCTCGGCCGCAAGAAGCAAAAGCGCTACAGCGTGGGCGACAATGTGCAGGTGGTCATCGAGCGCATCGACCGCTTCAAGCGCCAGATGGACTTCCGCCTCACCGACCAAATCGAAGAGAAGCCCAGGCGCGGCGGACGTGGGGGCAAAGGCTATGGCAGTGGCGGCAAAAGCCGGCAGGGTCAACGGCGGCGCAACAAGTAAGGATTTGCGCGCCGCCCCCTGATCATAGCCGCTACTTTTCCAGCGGGTAGAACTTCACCCAGTCGATGAAGTAGTCCGCGTCTTCCGTGGTCGGACCGTGGATCCACTTCGGCATGGTCCAGGAGTTGAAGAACATTTCGTAGCCTTCGTTGGCGTATACCTCCTCGGTGTATTTCCACTCGTGCAAGAGTTTGCCATCGATGTGCCAAATGATGCGGTCGGGCAACACGTCGAAGCCCCACTCGTGATAATCGTCGGAGGGATTGAAATCCAGCGTCGGGTTGATGCTGATGTAATTGGTGTAGCCCTTAGCATGGATCGCGAGGTGGACCGCGCCCTTGTCCTTGCCAAAGGTGTAGGAGAGCAGCTCAATATCGATCTCGAAGCCGGTGCCGTCGTTATCGGGCTTGGCGGTCGTCAAATCGTCCCAATCCTTGGTGAACATGCTGTTCAACGCGCCGGGAACATCGGTGGGCTTAATACGCGCAACCCAGCGCCCCCAGCCAAACTCACTCGCGCTCTGCAACGAGCCACCCTTGTAAGGAGGGCCGCCCTTTAAAACGGTTTGCACGAGCATGCCAGAATCGTCCACATAGCAGCGCTCCGGGCTCATCATCGTGCCGTTTTGCTTCCAGCTTGCCACGCGCCAGGCCTTCTTGTTGGGCCAACCGGGATCAAAATTGTCCTCAAACGACGGCTCCGCCGCAAAACCTCCTTCTGCCAAGGTCGCCACTGGAGGAGCTGAGTTCATGTAAAACGGCTTGGCCTCGGCAGTGATTTTCTCGTACTCCATCGTCTCATGGCCGGTAGCTGGCTTTGCTTTCGGTGTGAGGCCAACCACGCCCGACTCGGTCTTGTTTTTCCAATTGCCATCGGGTGAGAGATACAGGGCCAAGCTCACGCTCTTCAAGTCGGGCTTGGACTTCTTAATCGTCACTTGGAACTCGAAACTTTTCGGCTCGGAAATGTCCTCATTGATATTGAGCAGCTGTAGGAATCCGCCAAAGCCGCCGCTCTTCTTCAGCCAATTTGCATTGATGACCAACTTCGTCGGCGCATCAACTTTTAGCACATCGACCTTGATCGTAAACGGAACGCCTTGCTGGTATTCCGTTGGCGCAGTCACTTTGGCCCAATCTCCGAGGGCGACATTTTGCTCAGCCTGTGCTCCCGAGACGAGCAGACACAAAAGGGTAAATAATACGAGGTATCGTTTCATGGAAACAGAATTGCTCAGTAACCCAAGCGAGTCAATGCATTGATAATTACGAGAATCGCGATGCAAATACACTTATCCGTGATTATCTCTTAGAGGACGTCTAAAAAGTCTGATCGAGTCGGGGAGATGTATTCGAGAGGCAAAATTTCGGCTTCTGAAGCGAGGCGAAACCAGTTTCGTCGAGATGAAGAAATGATATTTTGACCCCGAAGACGCTCTCGGGCGAAGACCACTTGAGTTTTTAGACGCCCTCTAAGAGGGCGTCACTCTGCACTTCCCGAAGCACTATCGCCATGCGCTTGGCTGACTCGCTTGGCAAAGCGCTGCGCCCAGGTGTCGATGCCCTGCGCGATGTCGCCCCACTTGTTGAGGCTTTGGCGGACATCGAGCTTCTTGCCAGCCAGCGTATCGATCGCCGCCGCCACCGGTTCTCCCGTTGCGGAGTCGAGCGCCTCGGCTTCGATGGAGATAACGCCCACGCCCATGTGCGTGCCGCCAGTCGCAGACTTCGTGGCGTCGGCAATGCGCGCGTAGGGAAAAAACGAGCCCGCATACTTCACCGGGTTGCCTGGCACGACGTTGACGATCGCAATGCGCAACACGGCCACGCCCTTGCCTCCCTGCTCCACCACGGAAAAGCCTTGCGCCTCCAGAGCCTTCGTCAGCTCGTAGCGGAAATAGTCCGTGAGCTTCTTCAGGTCGTCGGGGCTCACGGCTTGAAACTCCGCCCCCTTCATTGGGTAAACCACGATCGGTGCGATGGCGAAGCTCTTGTATGCGGCCAACGGCTTGGGCTTCGCAGTCCAGATCCAGGCGCCAGTCTCGGGGTCTTCCTTAAAGCCATCGTAGCTCGGTAAAAAGCCGGACTTGGTCATCGGCGCCGCGCGCGTAGGCGTCAGCTCGGAGATGCCGTCCTGAATCGGCGCCTTGACCGTATCGACGATGGCCTGAGCTGGCCCGGTTTGGTTGGCGGAATCGGTGTCCAGCGGCTCGGTCGAAGACAGAAGTGCGCTGCGATCAGTGATGTTTTCAGTGCGCTCATTGAGGCGCTCCTGGATGTTGGAAAAAATTCCGGCACCCGCAAATGTCGGGGTGTATACGGCCAGGGCCAGGTAGATCGCGGTAGCTTTCATTGGATAAACAATCAGACTGCATCGCAGCCTGGGAAGCAATCTCGAAGTCATCGCCACAGCTTTGCGCCTTGTGTTCAGGCGTGGTCTTCCTCCATTTTGAAGCACGAAGGATTTCAATAGAAGTAACCAAGCACTCCCAGTAAGTCAGCCACCCATGATCGACGTAAAGACGCCAGCCATTCTATTCCCTGCAGTATCACTGCTGATGCTGGCTTACACGAACCGCTTCCTCGCGCTCGCGCGCATCGTCCGCGACCTCGCCGGGCAGCTCATGGAGCACGACGACGAGTCGATGCAGCGGCAGATCGACAACCTCGAAATACGCCTTGTCCTCATCAAGTGGATGCAGGCGCTGGGCATCCTCTCGTTGCTCAGTTGCCTGGCGTCGATCCTCGCGATTCATACCAATCTTCAAATGCTCGGCGAAGTGCTCTTCGGGCTGAGCGTAGTGCTGCTGTTTGCGTCACTCACCGTCTGCCTGCGCGAAGTCATGCTCGCTGGCAACGCGTTGAAAGTTGTCCTCGAGAACTGCCGCCCTGAAGGCCGCGCCAAGAAGCGTGGCTGAGACAACTCTTTGAACAGAATGCAGCAGAGTTAGCAAAGGATAGCCGTAAGTGGCTTTGCTCTCTTTGTTACCTTCTGTTCAAAAAATCCGGTTCATTCTCACCTGCCCCTAACGCTCTCCTGACAAGGCAAAGCGGCAAAATGCCGCTTCAACTTTGATGCACTACCTCCGCGAAAAAAGTGGCGAACTCCATTCAAGGAATTCGCCACTACTTTAATCTTTAAACTTTTTCCTTTAATCTCCGTTTCGGCTCCGCCGAAACGGCATCAGTGCTCCGGCGCGTCTTCGATATTGATTGAGCCTTCGGCGTCTTCGGGTTCGCGGACGGAGTCGATCAACTTCTGAATTTCCGGTCCCGGCTTTTCGCAAACATAGGACAACGCAATCGCGACGATGAAGTTGATCACCATGCCGATGGCGCCAATGGCCGCCGGTTGAATACCAGGCTCACTAAGGCCCCAGAAGGTCCACTGTGCCATCCCGAAGTATTTCACCGCGATGATGTAGAACATCGTGAAGCCCATGCCCGCCATCATGCCAAACACGGCTGGAGTCGTGCTGACGCGGCGATTGAAGATGCCGAGCAGAATGACCGGGAAGAAGCTCGCCGAGGCCAAACCAAACGCGAAGGCCACCACCTCGCCCACAAACCCGGGCGGGTAGATGCCAAAGATGCCCGCGATCACGACCGCCAACCCAATAAAGCCGCGACCGACCATCAGCCTTTGCTTCTCCGAGGCCACGGGATTGATGATGCGGTAGTAAAGGTCGTGCGCGACAGAGGAGGAAATCACCAGCAGCAGACCACTCGCCGTGGAGAGCGCCGCGGCCAAACCACCAGCCGCAATGAACGCGATGATCCAGTTCGACAGCTCGGCCATTTCGGGCGTTGCCAAAACGATGATATCCTTGTCCGGACCGCTTAGGCCCATGTCGCGCAGAACCGCACGTCCGTCGACGCCTCGCGGGTCTGCAGTCCCCTTGGTGTCAATGTAGAGCTGGTGATCCTTGATGATGTGGAGCAGTTCACTATCGCTGAGCGTTGGCCCCTGACGGAAGATTTCGTTGTCCTCTTTATTGGAGAAATGCAGTTTGCCGTCGCCATCATCCACCCATAGAATCAGGCCGGTTTCCTCCCAGTTGGTGAACCACTGGGGAATGTTTTCCTCGGTCGCACCATTGAGCGTATTGATCATGTAGAAGCGTGCAAAGCCTGCCAGCGCCGGCGCGCTCAGGTAGAGGCCCGAGATGAACAGCAGCGCCCAAAAGCCACTCCAGCGAGCCGCCGCGGGTGACTTCACTGTGTAGAAGCGCACAATAACGTGCGGCAAGCCTGCGGTGCCAGCCATCAAAACGAGGGCGACCATGAAGACGTTCGCCTTGTCCCACTTGCCCTGGAAAGGCTCGGTGTAGCTGCTGAAGCCTAGTTCCTTGTGGAGGCCGTCGAGGCGGTCGAGCAGCATCATGCCGCCGTCAACCAGCTCCGAACCGAGACCGATCTGCGGGACCATTTCCCCAGTCAGTTTGAGCGAAATGGCAATCGTCGGCACGAGGAAGGCCGTGATCAGCACCCAGAACTGCGCTACCTGCGTCCACGTAATGCCCTTCATCCCACCAAGCGTCGAATAGACAAACACAATGATCATACCAATGACCACGCCAACGTTGATCTCCACTTCGAGGAAGCGGCTAAAGACCAAGCCCACACCACGCATTTGCCCGGCCACATAAGTGAAGCTCACGAACAAAGCGCAGACCACCGCCACCACGCGCGCGGGGTTGGCCAAAATGCGCTTCATCATCGAGTCCGGCTTGCCTTCACCGTAGTTCGTGCCAAAGCGGTCGCCCACAAAGTCCGGCACCGTGAAATGGCCAAACTTGCGGAGATACGGCGCGATGAGCAACGCGAGCAGCACATAGCCTCCGGTCCAGCCCATCAGGTAAACGCCACCCGAATAGCCCATCGTCGAAACGAGGCCAGCCATTGAAATAAACGACGCGGCGGACATCCAGTCAGCCGCCGTAGCCATGCCGTTGGCGGACGCCGGCACGCCGCCCCCGGCAATGTAGAAGCCCTTCGTGTCGGCCACGCGCGCCCACCAGGCGATGCCCAAATAGAGCGAGAAGCTGAGGCCGACGAAAATATATGTCCAAACTTGAACGCTCATGCCTCACCTCCCTTCGCCTTAAACTCGTCCATCTCACGCTTGTGCTTGCGGTCGAGTGCATTCATGAAAATCGCGTAGAACAGAATCAGGAAGACAAACACAATAATCGAGCCCTGCTGAGCGAACCAAAACCCGAGCGGGTAGCCAGTGCCAAACAAATGGATAGCGTCCAGTTTATCGGCGAATAAGATTCCGCAGCCAAAGCTGACGAACGCCCAGACAAACAGGAGGCCAAGCGTAATTAAGACATTTGCTCGCCAATAGCGGTTAACGAGCGCTTCTTTTGTAGGGGTGGGTTGAGGCACGCGCGCTGTTATCGAAGGTAAAGCACTGGAGCGCAAGCAATAATTATCAATCCACCAAGAGATGCTAATGATAGAAGCGTCCTTTGATGTGTATCAGACGCCCACGCGCTATCAGCGCACGTAATCTTCCAGCATGCGTACCGCCTTCGCGGGGCCGTCTTCCTGGCCCAACGTCTCCGCCACCGACACCGCCGATGCACGGTAGCCAGCGCCGGCCTCCACCGTCGCCACCCATTGGGGCAAATCACGGGACCAAGTTTTCTGTCGACCAATGATCGCCACGCCGAGCTTCTCGCATTGCCGCGCCCAAAAGAATTGGTCCGCAATGCTGGGGATCACGATTTGCGGCACACCGGCATGCAGCACGGAAGCCGTCGTCCCGGCGCCGCCATGATGAATCACCACTGAGGCCCGCGCAAAGAGGCGGTCGTGGTTCGCATGGCCGATTAAAAGAATGTCCTTCCGCTCGGCACCCGGCAGTTGGGCAAAGCCCGCCCAGCCGCTTTGCACGATGAGTTTTTTGCCACGTGGCCAGACCTCCAGCAGCTCGGTAAACTCATCCGTCGCGCTGTCCCACGTCACGCTGCCAAAGTTCAACACCGGCACGCGCTCGCCCGCGCAAAACGCGTCAACCTCCGCTTCGAAGGCGTCGTTGACCGGCGTTTGGTAGCGCCAGTAGCCGGTGTAAACAAAGCGCGGGTCCACCCGGCCCTTGCCCGGTGCAAACAGCTTTTCCGACACCGTCACCAACGCCAGCGGCGCCGGCCGCCGGAAGAAACTCCACTTCGTCGAATAACCGCGTGCGCGCAGGTCAGCGCCCACCACGCCATTGAGCGTTGGCACAACAGCGGTGTCCGCGATCCACCACCAAAGCCGACGCCACGCAACTCCCAAGGCACCCGGCAAAAACGGAAAATCCAGCAACGGCAACGGCGACTGATCATCCGTCGGCACGGCATTGTGCGCAAAGGTCGCCACGGCAAACTTCGCGCCCTGTCGCTCGGCCAAGGCCTGCAAGCACGGGTATAAATACGACGACACCAGCAGGTCCGCGCCCTCGGTCAGCGCCTCCAGTTTCTCGAAATACTCTTGGTAATGCCCGCTGCCAAATTCGTAAATTCGCTTGAGCTGATTCATCGGCGACTTGATGCGCGCCAGCGCTTTCATCGCCGTGCGTCCGTCTTCCGTGGACCACTTGGGCGGGACCTCGTAAAACGGCACGCCCGCGCCTTCGATCAAATCTTGAAACAAATCCGGCGCCGTAAACACCACGTCATGCCCGGCATCGAGCAACGCACGGCTCAGGGCCACCATAGGCACCATGTCCCCCGTGGAGCCATGACTGGTGATGACGACGCGCATCGAAATTCTCCTAGGCCAAGTCAGCCAGGATCTCGCGCAGCTCGGCGGCGGGGTCGTCGTGATTTTGGTCGACAGCCAACTGTAGCGCGTCAGCCAGGACCGGCTTTGCGGCCTCGGTATCGCCAGCTTCGAGCAAGGCCTTGCCCAGCAAAATGCGCGGCATCATCCAGTCCTCGCGACTGTCCGCACAGAACTGCAAGTGCTCCTGCGCATCGGCGTATTGCTTCTCGTCAAAGAGCGCCTGTCCGAGGCTGTAGCGGAAGAGGCTGTTGTTCGGGTCTTTGGCGACCTTTTCTTTAAAAATGTCCGAGCGGTTATTCATGAAAACAGTTTCGAGTTATGAGGGGCGAGTTGCGAGTTAAGAAACGCTTAACTCCCATTCCGCGAAGAAAGCAACCCCACTCCCAACTCGCAACCCCCAACTCGCCACTCGAAACTAGTTTCAAAAAAGACTTTTCACTCGATTGATTTAGCCTTTGGGTAAAGGCTTGAACGCCGAACGCCTGAAATCTACGCTACGCTGGCTGAAGCAAGCTAACCAGCTGGACTTTTTCCCGCTTCGCAAGCACGTGCGCGGATACAACGCGAAGACGGCGGGCTGCGACTTTCGCGCCGGGCTCAATGTCGCGCTGCTGGCCTTTCCGCAAGGCATGGCCTACGCGCTGATCGCCGGGCTACCGATTCAATACGGAATTTACGGCTCGGCGGTGGCGGCGATTGTTGCGTCGTTTTTCGCAGGCTCGCGCTTCATCACGTTGGGGCCAACGAACGCCACCTCTGTCACTTTTGCTTCGGCGATGGCGGCGCTCTCGATCATCAACGAAGAGGCGCGCGCGGCGATGCTGCCCCTGCTCCTCGTGATGATTGGCGGCTTCATGGTCGTCGGCGCCTACCTGCGTGTGGCCAACGTGATCCAATACATTTCGCGCACGGTCGTCACCGGCTACATCACGGCGGCCTCGCTGCTGATCATCGTCGGCCAGGCCAAGAACGCGCTCGGCATCACTTTTACCCCCGATGAAAAAGAGCGCGCCACGACGTTTTTTGAAAAGCTGATCGTCACCTGCCAGCACCTGCCCGAGCTCCATCTGGAGTCCGCCACGCTCAGCGCCATAACGGCCATCCTGTTCGTCGCGCTGCAAAAGAAATTCAAGACGCTGCCCAACGTCGCCATCACGATGCTGGTCGTATCCGGCATCGCCGTGCTCGCGACCAAGACGCTCAACCCGGAATTCAGCTTCGAGCGCCATGCCCAGCTGATGACCATGCAGAGCGCAATCGTCGAGGAAGAGATGAAGGAGGAAATTCTCTCGCCCGAGTCCATTCCCCCGCGTGCAGACGAATTTCCGCTCGAAGTCATGGCCGACCAACAGCGCCCCGAGGAAGAGCGTATATGGTCAGGCTCCGACATCCGCTGGCTCCAGCCCATCGACGCCAGCAATTGGCCCATCACGATGCCCAGCATCGATTTCGACTCCATCGCGCAGCTCGCCAACGTGGCCCTCGCCCTCGCCCTGCTCTGCGTCCTCGAAGGCACCAGCATCGGCAAAAGCCTCGCCGCGCGCTCGGGCGAAAAACTCGATGGCAACCAGGAAATGTTTTCCATCGGCGCAGCCAATATTGCCTCCGGTTTCTTTGGCGGCATGCCAGCCTCGGGCTCGCTGACGCGTTCCCAGCTCTCGTGGAGCAGTGGCGGGCGCACGCCGCTTGCCTCGCTAATGAACGGCCTCATGGTCGCCGCCGGCGCCTTCATCCTCGGACCGCTGATCATGTATATCCCGCAGTCCGTGCTAGCGGTGCTCGTCATCTTCATCGGCATCGGTCTCTTCAACCGCCACGCGATCAAGATCGTCACCAAGGCCACCCGCAGTGACGCCGCCGTCTTTTACACGACGTGCATCGCAGGCCTGCTGATCCCCCTCGATACTGCGATCTATCTCGGAGCCGCGCTGAGCATTATCCTCTTTCTGCGTAAGGCCGCCACGCCCGAGCTTTCGGAGTTTGGCTTCGACGACGAAGGCGGCCTCTCGCAAATGGAAGACAAGGACAAGCCACAGAATGCCGAGATCTCAATTGTCCACGTGGAAGGCGACCTCTTCTTTGGCGCTGCCGAAATTTTTGACGAGCAAATGCGCCGCGTCTCCGAGCGCGAAAACCTGAAAATAGTCGTCCTTAAAATGCGCAACGCGCGCCACCTCGACGCCACCTCCGCCATGGCGATTGAGGAGCTAGTGGGCTACATGAATGAGCGCGACCGCATCCTCATCCTTAGCGAATGCCGCGAGGAATGCATGCGCACGCTGACCAACTCCGGCATCATGGACACGCTCAACCCGAAGAACGTCTTCCCTGACAACCACGCCAACGCCACCCTCTCCACCGCACTCGCCCTCGGCCGCGCCCAGGAGATTCTCGGCGACCAAGAGGTCGACATCAAAATCTACGTCAACCCCAACAAGCGCAAGAAAGTCGGAGAGGAATAATCAACTTTGCGATGCAAAGCTTACAATTCAAAATTATAAATGCAAAATTCAAAAGATGCGAAGTTGAGCCACATTATTTTGCATTTAGAATTTATAATTTTGCCTTTCTCACGCCATGCCTGAACTCGCCGAAGTCGAATATTTCCGCCAGCAATGGGACCCCGGTATCGGCGGCAAAGTTCAAGCCATCGAAGCCAACCCCAAGGCGCGCATCTACCGCGAGTCAGCCGCCACAGTGGTCATCAACGCCTTGACCGGCGCCACGCTCAAGGCCTCCTACGCGCAGGCCAAGCAAATGCTTTTTGAGTTCTCTGGCGGACGCTGGTTGGGCCTGCATCTTGGTATGACAGGGAAGTTACTTTGCGATGCAAAGCAAGTCGAGCGGGCCAAGTGGGACCACTTCGTTTTGCGGCAGGCGAAGCGCACGCTCATCTTTCGCGACCCGCGTCAATTTGGCCTACTCAAGCTGCACATTGGCAAAGAGCCGCCCCAATGGTGGACCGATTTTCCGCCGCCGGTTTTATCCGACGCCTTCACGCAGGAAGTCATGGACGCCTTTCTCGCCCGGCGTGCAAAGTCGCCGATCAAAGCCGTGCTGCTGATGCAGGAACGCTTCCCCGGCATCGGTAACTGGATGGCCGACGAGATACTCTGGCGCGCGCAGGTTTTCCCCGAAACCAAATGCGGCCAACTCACCGCCGCGCAGCGCATTACTTTGTATCGCAATGTTCGCGAAGTCGCAGCCGACGCCATGCGTTGCATTGCCGGCGCTGGTGGCGAACTGCCGCCCGACATGAATGTCAACATCCCCGAGAGCTGGCTCTTTTGGCACCGCTGGAGGGATGGCGGCCATTGCCCCAAAGACGGCGAAGCTTTGCAACGCAAAGCAGTCGGCGGCCGCACCAGCTGCTTCTGCCCCCTCTGCCAACCCAGCGGCAGCGTGCCGCTGCACCCATAGTTTTGCCCGGTGGGCAAATGGCTTAGCGATGTATCGTGGAGGCGGTGTGTATTGGCGTAGCACGGGCGTCTCGCCTGTATACCGATTCTCATCTGACTAAAACAACACAGGCGAGCGGATGAAACTGCGGGGCGAGACGATCCGCGCTATCTCAGAGTCCTTGATTGGCTATTGGCGCAATGCGCCAATCTATGGATGCAACGGCACGTTGCCTAGTCGGCTGGGAGGGGGAAGTCGTCGCCGGTTTTGGTAATCCAATCTTGGAGTAGCGCCTTGAGCTCGCAGCGCTTTTGGTGATACCAAGTATTGAACGCGAGGTTCGTTTGCTCGTAGGGGTCCTCGTTGAGATTATACATGAGCCAGTGGCCGCTTTTCACGGCTGCATATTTCCACCCGTCACGGGTGACCACGCAACGCCAGGCATAGCCGGATTCACGGTCGCCAATTAGCTGCAGGAAGGCGCTGTCGGGCTCTTGGTGAACGCGGTCGGCGAAGTCGACTCCGGTGCGGCGATGCGAGTAATCGAAGCCTTCCATCCAGTCCGGCGTGGCGATGCCGCAAAGGCCAAGCGTGGTCGGGGCGATGTCCACATGGTTCATCAGGCAATCGTTTTTACCGGCGCGCCCGTAGTAATTCATCGGCTGCCCGCCGCCCATCAGGAAGGGCACGCGGGCCGACTCCTCGTAGGGCACGCATTTGCCAAAGGCCCCCTGGCTGCCCATCTGGTCGCCGTGGTCGGAGAAGAACATCAGGTGCGTGTCGTCGATCATTTCCTCGGTGCGCAACAGCTCCATGATGCGGCCGACGTTGTGGTCGATATTCTCAATCTGGGCGTAGTAGCCGGAGAGGTCGAAGCGGGCCTGCTCCTCGTGCTTCGCCGACACGTTGGGACGCAGCTCCAGCTGCTGCGCCTGGTAGTGGCGATGCTCCGGCGGCGCGAGGCACGGCACATGCGGCGGCTGGACCGACACCACCATGAAGAACGGTTTGTCGGAATCCTTGCGCGCCTTGATGCGCTCCAAGGCCATGTCGGTCAGGGCATCGGTCTCGTAATCAATCAGCTTGAAATGCGGGATCTCGGTGTCGCCCTCGTGGCCGTGGAGGTGGCAGTCCCACTGGCTATTATTGTTTTCGTAGCCGATCCAGGTATCAAAGCGGAAACGGTCTTCCCGGGGAACGGTCATCAGCGAGACGCGCCCTTCGCGTTGCTTAAAGCCGGCCAAGTGCCACTTGCCGAGGTAGATGGTCTCATAGCCATTCTCATTAAATGTATCGGCCAATGTCTGATAGGACGGCTCCAGCTTGTCCTCGTGAATCTTAACCGAGTGGTTGTGCGCGTAGCGCCCAGTGAGCATCGTAGCGCGAAAGGGACAGCAAAGCGGGTAGCCCGAGACGGCCTGGCTAAAGGCAGCGCCGCAAATGGCCATGTTGTCGAGATTGGGGGTAAAGACGTTCGGGTCGCCATTGTAACCCGTGGCTTGGCCACGCATTTGATCACAGACAAACCAGATGACGTTGGGCTTCTTCATGGCTATCCAGTTAGGAAAATGCCGGAGAATATGTCCAGCCGCTTAGCAGGAGAATTTTATGGAACAGGTTCATACTAATGGAATGAGCACCGCCAAAACGAGAAGTTTGCGCTTTTTCCTTTCATCCCACGCGCGAGGTGTGTTTGTTCAGCCCCATGAAAGTTTTGGTCATTGGTTCTGGTGGTCGTGAGCACTCGCTGGTCATCGCCTGCAAGAAAAGCCCCCTGGTGGACGAAATCATTGCCGCGCCCGGCAATGGCGGCATGGCGATGGACGCCGATTGCCGCCCCGTCGATGTGAACGACTCCGAGGCAATCGTGGCCTTGGCCAAGGAAGTTGCGGCCGATCTGGTGATTGTCGGCCCCGAGGCCCCGCTTGCCGTCGGCGCATCCGACGCCCTGCGCGCCGCCGGTTTTGACGTCTATGGCCCAAACCTCGATGGCGCCCGTCTGGAGGCCAGCAAGACCTTCACCAAGGACTTCCTGATCAACAACAAGATCCCCACCGCCTGGGGCGAGAAATTTACTGACTACACCAAGTCGGTCAACTACCTGAGTAACGTCGACTACCCGATCGTCATCAAGGCCAACGGCCTCGCCGCGGGCAAAGGCGTGCTGATCTGCCAAACTTTCGAGCAAGCCCAGGCAGTCGCCAAGGATATGCTCATCCAGAACGCCTTTGGCGCCGCCGGGCGCGAAATTCTCATCGAGGAGTTCATGGACGGCGAGGAAGCCTCCATCATGCTGATGGTCTCCGGCGAAGACTACGTGATGCTGCCAGCCAGCCAGGACCACAAGCGCGTGGGCGAAGGCGACACCGGCCTCAACACCGGCGGCATGGGTGCCTACGCTCCCGCAGCCGTGGTTGACGAGGCCGTCGAAAAGAAGGTCCGCGAGGAAATCATCCTGCCGACGCTCAAGGCTCTCAAGGCCGACGGCATCGACTACCGCGGCACGCTTTACATCGGCATCATGGTGCTGCCCGATGGCCAGCCCAAGGTGGTCGAGTTCAACGTCCGCTTTGGCGACCCCGAGTGCCAGATCCTCCTGCCGCTGCTGGAGCAAGACCCCGTTCAACTGATCCTCGACTGCGCCCGCGGTGAGCTCAAGCCCGAGTCGGTCCGCGTGAAGGACGAGTATTCGATGATCGTCGTCATGGCCGCCGGTGGTTACCCTGACGCCTACCACAAGGGCGACGTGATCTCTTTCCCGGCTGAGCTGCCGGACAACGTGTCGATCGTCCACGCTGGCACGGTGAAGAACGAGGCTGGCGAAATCCTGACCGCCGGCGGTCGCGTGCTCGGCGTGGTGGCCAACGCCCCCACCCTCCAGCAGGCCAAGGAAGACGTCTATAAGGTGGTCGAACAGGTGAAGTGGAAGAACGCCTTCTACCGCCGCGACATCGCCTGGCGCCAACTCGCCCGCGAAGGATAAAGTCCTTTTTAGCGGCGGCTCTAGTTTTTTAGTGCAAGGCCATCAGCCCGTGTTATAACGAAAATAACTATGTCAGAGCGCGACCAAATCATCATCGTTTGCACTGCAAACATCTGCCGTAGCCCGATGGGCGAACGCCTGCTTGCGCATGGTCTGGCCGCCGAAGAAAGTCCGGTCAACCAGCTCAAGGTCGTCTCAGCTGGCGTCTCAGCTTACACGGGCGACGCCGCCTCGCTCAACTCAGTTAAGGCGCTCAGCACCGTGGGCTTGGATCTGCGCGACCACAAGAGCCAGCAGATCAGCCAGGAAATGCTCAACCGCGCATTTGCCGTGTTCTGCATGACACAGACCCACCGCGCGCTAATTGAGGTGCATTTCGAGCACATCCCGCGGCACCTGTATTTGTTCCGCGAGCTCATGCCGCCAGACGCCTCCATTGAGATCCCCGACCCTTTCGGCCGCGACCTGGACGCCTACGAGCTTTGCCGCGACTCTATGGTCGAGGCCATTCCCAGCCTCCTCACATTTCTGCGCGAGGAATACCCGCGCTACCTCCAATCCTAACTTATGAAGATTTCCATCGGATCCGACCACGGCGGCTACGACCTGAAAACCGCGCTTGTCGCCACACTCCAGGAAGATGGCCATGAAGTCATTGACCGCGGTGCCAATGGCCACGACAGCGTCGACTACCCGGACTTCGGCGAAGCCGTGGCCAAGGACGTCACCAGCCGCGCGGCCGACTACGGCGTGCTTATTTGCACGACGGGCATCGGCATCAGCATCAGTGCCAACAAGGTCCACGGCATACGCGCGGCAGTCTGCCACAACGAAGACGCCGCCGAATTCTGCCGCCTCCACAATAACGCCAACATCATCTGCTTCGGCCAGAAATACGACACGCCCTACATGGCCTCCAAGATGACACGTATCTTCCTGGCCACTGAGTTTTCAGGTGGCGAACGCCACGAACGCCGTCTCAATAAGATTACTGCCATTGAAGATGAACGATAAGCATTTTTCCTAATCGGTCGATAGAAACGGCGTCATGTTTTTTCGTCGCAAATCCCAAGCGCCAGTCATCCCCCCGTTCAACCAGCGCGTTGCGCAGTTTTGGGCGTGGTATGCAGCGCAGGCCGAGCGCTTTACTCAGACCATCGACGCGGGGAGCTGCGCCGACCTCAGCGACGAAGTCAGCGCGAAAATGGCAGAGCTCCTGCCCGGCTTGGCTTGGGTTTTCGGCCCCGGCCCCGAGAAAAAAGGTGGACACTCCTTCACCTTGTCACCAGAGGGCAACCCACACAGGCGTTTGCTCACCAACTTCTGGCTCGCCCAGGCAC
Organism: Cerasicoccus maritimus; assembly: GCA_031296935.1. Taxonomy (GTDB): domain Bacteria; phylum Verrucomicrobiota; class Verrucomicrobiia; order Opitutales; family Cerasicoccaceae; genus Cerasicoccus; species Cerasicoccus maritimus. Next base: position 55,478 of record JAVDPD010000019.1, on the reverse strand, counting down.
CTGAGCTACCCGGGTGGACTTTTTATGCCAGCCGCCAGCCCTCGCCCGACTTTCATGGCGGTATTCAGTTGGAAATCGCCGGCCAAAAAATCAGCGCGGAGGAAATCTGGGTCACGCTCCACCCTCAGCGCGACACCCAGCTGATCAACCTCTCGGCGTGGCACCCCTGCTTCAGCGAGCTGCCCGAAAATGCCGCCTATCAAATCATTTTCATCCTGCTCGACGAGGCCCTCGGCGAGGACGCCGTGGAAAACCATATTGGCGACATCCACATCAGCAACGACAAGCTCGCCAAATCCGTCCCCATCCACGAGCTGCGCGAAGAGGTCGAGTCCATCTGCCAAAACTGGGAAGCCCCCGATGCCCGCGGCATCTACTCCACCTACCGCCTCCCCGCGCCGGACAACAGCTTTATCCGGTCCGACACCCTCGTCGGCAGCACCCGGCATCGCCCGCTCATCAACGAGTTCCTGAGCGAGGGCGGCCGTATCGCCGAAGACCCTATTGCCGGCACCGGCGCGCAATTCACCTTTCTGGCCTTCGACACGGATTCCCTGCCCAAGGGCGAGGAAGACACCCTTCGCGGCGGCCTCGAAGCCGCCATCGATGAAGCGCTCACAGCCGACCACGCGGGTGAAATCCTCGGCGGCGCCATGGGCCACAATTCCACCTACGTCGACCTCCTCCTCTTCAACACGACCGAGCCAACCATCGAGCGCATCCGCGCCATCACCCAACGCTTCGGGCTGAAAAACCCCGCGCTGTATCCCTTCTTCAAGTGCGACGGCAAGCCGCTGCACCTACTATAGGCGGAGGAATTCCTGTAAGCCAATTACCCGCGCACAGAATGTCTGGACCGAGTGCTTTTCCGCACCAGCCGCATTGGGTTTTCGCTCACAGGCTTCCAATTTGCCGCGTCGCTTACGTCAACGGCTCAATGCGCAACGTGACGATTTCGTAGGGCTTGAAACGCACCTTGGCACCACTGAGCGCCTCGCCGACGCCGCTTTCGATGATGTCCGTTTTGAACAGCTTCACGTCTTCGCTGAACTGGAATTCCGCGACGCCGCGTTGGCCCGATGCCTCATGCAAACGCACCAGCCAGCCGCCTTGCTTCGACGGCTTGACCCACGCGGGAATGAGTGTTTCACCGCCAGTAATCGACTCCAGGCAGCTCGGCAACGCCTTACCTTGGTAGGCCACTGGCGCAGTGAAGAGCGTGTCCGCGAGCATCGCGGGCTGACGCTCACGCGGCAAAGCGGAGTCGTAACGGCCGATGCTCAGCTCGATCGAATGCTGGCCCATGTCACTGCACGTCGGCAGGTCCTTGAGACGCGTCAAATGTGCAGGCCAAGCATTGCCGTGGCCACGATCATAACCGGTCACCTTCGGGCTGCGCACGAGGCTCAGGCCGATCACGCCATCGCGCACCGTGGCACCGTATTTCGACTCTGTCACGACAAACATGCCTTCGCGCTCGCCTTCGTCGAAGACAGCCAGGTAGCGGCTAAACGGCAACTCCCACATGGCTTCGGCCAACATGCCACTGGCCAACTGCGGACGCAGCACGCTACCGAACGGCGAGCCAAAGCGGGCGTTGGCGGCGGCGTATTCCGTGGGAATGAGCAGCTTGATCAAGCACTCCGGCTCCTGCCAATCCAGGTCCACGCGAATGTCGACCAGCGGGCTGCCCGGCTCGAGCAAGAAGGTCACCGTGGCTTCGCTAGCTTGGCCGACCTTGCGGGTCACGGCAAAGCCGGCGCGGACGCCTGCTTCCACCGTCGTCACGGTCGGCTTATTGCGGCAAATTTCGCCCAGCGAAAGCACGTGGCGGTCGATGTCCCACGCTTCGAAATTCGCCGCGACATCGGCATAAATTTCCAGTTGCCCCAACGGCGCGCTTAGCGGCACATCGACGCCTTCCCAGCTCAGGCGATCCACCCAGCCAGCGGCATTCAGGTGAATCTCAACGAGGCCGTTGCTCGCAGTCTTGCCCTTCACAGTCACTGCTTCCGGCGACTCGATCACGGCTTCAGCAACAGGCTTGCCACTCACCGGCGGCAGGCTGACGTAAGCAGGCTGGCCAGCGACATCCACCCAACGGCGGACCTCCACGGCGTGCGGGTTGAAGAGGCAGTCGGTGCCCTTACCCGCCAGCGCCTTACCGGCGGCGGCGAGTTGCTCGGCGGCGTGGCCATCGAGCTCCGGCAGGCCTTCCAAATAAACGTCCCACACCGAGCTGCCCGGAATGTAGTCGTGGAACTGCGCGAACACGAGGCGCTTCCACGCGGTTTCCATTTCCCAGGTTTTACCCGTGACGGCCGAGACTGATTCGGCGACTTGCATTGCACGCTCGAGGCCGCGGAAGCTGGCCTTCAGGTTGCCATGCGTCGTGTAAGTGCCGCGATGGTATTCCAAATAACACTCGCCCTGGTGGGTCGGCAACTGGTCGCGAACGCCGCTCAGTTGATCAAAGAAATTCTCAGGCTGATCCCACTCGATCGACGGCATGCCCGGCAGATTGCCGAGGCGACGCGCGCGCTCGAGCATGGAGTCCGTGGCGCCACCTCCGCCGTCGCCGTAGCCGGTCGGCAGCAGGAAGCTATCGAAGATCGCCGCCTGCTGGTTGGCGTTCATCGGCGCCTTCACGTGGCTGATCTCCATTTGGGTCACGTAACCGGAATCCTGCGTCACGTGCGCGAGGACTTCCGAGCCGTCGTTGCCCTTCCAGATGAAGCTGCTGTGGGGGAAGCGGTTGATCGCATTCCATGTCATCTTGGTGGTGAAGAAATAGTCCACGCCGGTCTGCTGCATAATCTGCGGCATGCAGGCCGAGTAGCCGAAGACGTCGGGCAGCCAGGTCAGCTTGGACGGCTCGCCAATGATTTCCACAAAGCCCTTTTGACCGAGCACAAAGCTGCGGGCAAGTGCTTCGCCGCAGGCAATCAGCGTGTCCGACTCCACATACATGGCACCGGTGGCCTGCCATTGGCCGGACTCAATGCGCTTCAACGTGCGCTGGTAGAGACCGGGCTCGCGGCGGGCAATTACCTCATAACTTGCGGGCTGACTGTAGGCAAAGCGGTATTCAGGATACTCGTCCATCAGACGGTCGGCCGTGGCGAACAAGTTAACCGCCTTGAGTTCGCCCATGCGCTCAGGCCAAATCCAGACGAGGTCCAGGTGCGCGTGACCAGTCAGCACGCAACGGGCAAAAGTCTTGTCGGCCTTGAGGCTCGCGTAAACGTCGGCCAAGCATTTGCGCATCGCGGCAACGCCCTTTTGGTCGAGCGCATCGACGGCGGCATCCATGCCCGCGAGCAGCTTGCGGTAGGCCGGCGAATAGCTGTCGACCACCGGCTGGAGGCCAGCCCCGCTGAGCGGTGGAATGAGCGGATTTTCGCGAACACGTTGATCCATCGCCAAGTCCACGAGGCACTTCATGTCGTGGTAGGCATCCCAGGCTTCGTAGTCGCGAGCCGCCAGCGTGGCACCTTCAAAGTAGCTGCCCTTCTCGCCCATGCCCGCTGCTTCCGGGTGCCAGATTGCGCTTTGAATGCAGCTCGACTGAACCCACAGCTCAGTCGCTCCCTTGGGCAAACGGCAGTAGCGGTGGGCCACGTTGAAGCCGAAATGCGGCTCGTCGTTCACGTAAAGCGTCGCCTCCCCCTGATCGCGCCAGATCAACCAGCTGTTGTCATCTGTCGGCTCATCCAGAATCACACGGCACCAACGCTGGTCGAAGAGTTTGCCCCAAAACGACGCCCGCGGTGCCTTGGTCATTTTCAGGCTCTTGGCCTCGGCCAGTGTCACCTGCTTTGGCGAGGGCTTCGAGGCCTCAACTTGGAGCGGACGCTGGTTCGCCCAGATGGCGTTTTCCAGCCTTTGAGCAGCCGCGTTAACACGATTGGGGATCAGTTGGGGGAGGTGATGTTTCGGAAGCATATCGATGGTAGATAGCTTATCAGATTCCGCAAAACATATCTTGCGCCGCCAAGGTAATTTTTTACGCTGACTTGATGCGTCATCTTTCCACGCATGACTGGCCTAAAGCTTACGGCTGCACGTATGAAGTCTGGGACTATCAGTTTACGGGACATCCGCACTTGCATAGCCAAGACTACCATGAATTCTTCTGGATTGAGGGAGGGCGCGGCAAGCACGCGATCAATGAGCAGTCACGCCTGATGGAAACGGGCTACCTCGCCCTGATCCGCCACGACGATATCCACGGGTTTTCGGCGTGGGATACCGATGGGCGCACCAGCCTTATCAACTTCGCCTTCCCCTCCCGCCTATGGTATCAAATTCGCGATACGTTCTTCCCGGGCAAACCAGTTTTCTTCGACCAGCCCGACATCGCCGATCGCGAATATCAAATCGGCCTCGATGAGCGCGAACGCCTCCGCCACCTAGGCACAGATCTCGCCGCAGGTCGGTTAACCACGGGCAACGCAGCCGCCTTTCTCCACGGCTCACTCTCTATGCTCGCCAACCACGTGAACAACCAAGCGCAAATCCCGCAAGGCCCCGAGTGGCTGATCCGCGCGGTGCGCAAGATTGAGTCCTGGCCGTATTTCGTGGGCGGTGTCCCGGAGTTTGTCCGCATTGCTGGGCGTAGCCACGAGCACGTGAGCCGTGATTGTCGACGACTGCTCAACACCACCCCGCGCGACATCGTCAATCGCGCGCGCATCCAATGGGCGAGCATCCAGCTTGAAACCACGACGAAAGAAATCGTCGATATCGCGCACGAATGCGGCTACGAAAACCTGGGCCACTTCTACAAAGTCTTCAAGCAACAGCTCAACACCACCCCACGCCAACATCGCCTTAAAAACGGTATCCCTAGCTTCCCCTAGAAAGCCCTCACTAATTATTGGATGCAGGCAAGAATCCCACACTATAGGGCAAGCCCAATTTAGAGCAGTTTTTAGGGCATCCGATTAAAGGGGACTTCGAGATCTATTGCTGCGATGTGAGAGGATTCCCCCCCTCGCGAAGCGTATTGAGCCAGAGGCTTTCAACCACATAAAATGGCTTGTGCGGATTCACCTTGGTCGATTTATGGCCGGCCGACGGCATCGATACAAGCTCGACCGGGCCTTCGATTTCGTTGGCGACAGCAAAAACACCACTCGGCGGGCAAGTGATATCCGCCAAGCCCAAGCCGATGAGCGTTGGGCACTCGATTAGCGAGCTGAAATTGACGACATCATAATATTCGGCCGCCTTGCGCACTGCGGTCTTATCCTTGTTTTCCACCGCGTTATACCAGTTGGGCCAACCCGGCGCGCGGCCTGCCATTGGTCCATTGAGATCGCAGCCCGCTGGAATCTTGGCCAGGGCCGCCGTGACTACATCATTACACAACGCCGCCGTAACCAGCGTTTGCATGCCGCCTTGGCTCGAGCCGACGACAACCAGGATTTCCCCATCCCAGTCATCACGCTCCTGTAGATAGCGAACCGCCTGATAGCAGCTCAAATACATGCGCAAGAAGTAACTCGTTTCACGATCGTCGTTGCCCTGCGCAGTGTAACCTTTCAGCGGCCCTTTGGACTTCTGGGCGTAAAACTCCTTGTTTTCGTAAACCGGCAGATCATGCGCAAGAATGTTCAGCGTCAGCCAGCCGTCAGCTGCACGATTACAAGCCCAGGGCTTTTGCAGCGGATAGACCCCCGCCCATTGCACAATGAGCAGCGCCGGTAATTTGCCCTCAGCCTTCTCCGGCCTTGCCAATTGACCACGGACCTTGGTGTCGTTGATGTTGTCCAACGTCACTTGCCAAAGCTCAACACCGTCCTTGGTCGATTCTTCGGGAATTAAGACAGGATTAAGCGCCACGGAGTCGGCCATTGCCTTTTTAGACGCCCAAAATTCATCAAAGTCCGCCGGTCGCTCGATACTGGGTGCCAGTTCTTTTGGCGAAAACGCCGCACCGGAATTACCCTTCACGTCGCCTGACTGTAGCTTCAGTAGCAGCGTCCCGGGCTCCTGCTTAGTACCGCTGATCGAGGCCTTTCCCTGTGAATCCAGTGGAATCTCGCCGCTAAACCACTCGTCCAAGCCATTGAGTAAAATGCGATAGTGCGCAGACTTGGGCGCTGCCTCACCCTCCTCCAAATTCACGGTCTCAATCGACCAAATGACGCTTTCACCCGGCTGATAAATGCCATCCTCACGGTCCGTTCGGATCTTAAATTCAGCCGCCCAGAGCGAGGAATAAATGGCCGTCAAGCCAAGCGTTGCCAACAGGGTTTTCTTTAAGGGCACATGCATATCACCATTGAGCAACCTCACCTCACCAACTTCAACAAAAATTGTAAACTGCTGAAGTGATGTAGGATCAGAAACAGTGCACCCAGCAAAATTGTGCCGATCTCCAAGCTAGAGATAACATGAAGTTGCCGGGTCCAGCACTTGCTCAACCCGGCAACTTCATGTTATCTCTAGTATTCCGGTTATCCAAATTGACTGGGCGTGCATCAGACGTTTTTACGGGCAAATGGAGGTGTAGCATGCCGTCTGCACCGATGTGAGCTTGAAGCTTTATCACCTAGAAACTGCGCTGATCCGCTAAATCCGTGTCGTAGTGTAGCGTGGATGCCGGATCACAAAGCAGCACCCCTGCCCCTTCGTCTCTTCCAATTCAACTGTAGCGCCGAGCCGTTGGCACATTTTGCGGACGATGTAGAGGCCGAGGCCGCTGGAGTGTTCGCCACCGCTCGGGCGAGAAGAAAGTGGACGAAATTTTTGGAAGAGCAATTCGCGCTCGCCTTCCGGAATCCCGGGTCCCGCGTCGCGCACGCGCAATTCAAATTCCTCATTCGGCGTGACAGCTGTTTCGATCGTCACTTGACTGCCCTGCGGTGCGTATTTGATCGCGTTGTTCACGAGGTTATTCAGGCAAATATCCATCCACTTACTGCGCGTGAGGATTCCCTGCTCGGCGCACTTATCCAAGTGTAATACAAGCTCGATGCGCTTCGCCGCAGCCCGAGCTTGAAAACGCTCCTGCACATCCACCGCCAAGCGATTCCACGGACAGGGCTCCAACTCCACCGGCCCGTGGAAGCTCTCAATCGAACTAACATCAAGCAAGTCACCAATCAACTCCAGCATCTGCTTACCACACTTTCGAATATCGCTCAGAAGCTCACGGGCCTGAGTATCGTCTCCGCGCAGCCCGTCTTTCATCAAATCGGCTAAACCAAAAATATTACTCAAGGGCCCACGCAAGTCATGCGCAACAATCCCCAAAAAGTCGTCCTTCTCGCGATTCACCATGGACAATGCGGCATTGGCGTCGGCCAGCTCTTGGGCAGACAGCTCAAGCTCATGCTTCTGCCTTTCGATTTCCACATTCTTCGAGGAGAGCTCTTCATTGCGCACCTGTAGCCGCTTTTGGTGCAAACCAATCGCAGAAATGCACATACCCGACACAATGACCGTGATGACCAACGCCAGGAAGATGTTAAACGTTAACGTATTACGCAGGGGCGAAAGCAGCTCGTCCTCTGATTGTTCGACCATCAAATACCAATGCAGTTCCGGCACCCATCGACTGTTGAGGAAATACGTTTTGCCGTCCCGCTGATAGCTCAGCTTACACTCCTCCTGCGTTGCCAGCAAACCACCGACCTGAGCAGCAAGTCCCGGTATCTCAGACACGTTGTCAAACGCCGCCAGTCGGCTGTTACTCGGACTCAACACGATACGACCATCAGCGCCGACAAAGAAAATCTCTCGATTGAAGCGAGCCTCGTAGTCCTCAATCATGGCGTTAACGCGGTTCACGGTGAGCCCAGTGCCCGTAACACCAATGAAGTTCTGTTCGTAATCGTAAACGCGGTAATTCACAAAGACGGTTAAGGCGTCGTTGTTGGCCATATCGACATCGACATTGATCTCAAATGGCTCATCGATTTCACGGACACGGAAATACCAAACATCGCGCGGCTCTTGCTCATCCACCTGTTTCAAAATCCCGCCCCAATAGTAGTAGGTGCGCGATTCCTCCGAGACAAAAAAGCTCGTCACGGTTCCGTATTCTCGGCGAATTTCGTCCAAATAGCGGCGCAACTGATCCGGATCCTGCTCGCCCGAGATCGCCCAATCACGCAGAAAGGCGTCATTGGCCATCATCGACGAGATAAAGGTTGGCTGCAGGAGATCCCGCTGAATGACCGAATAGATGTTGTCCGAAGTCAAGGGCAACGAACTTTCAGTAATCGTCTCACGCACATTGGCGCGAGATACATAGTAGCTACTGATGCTATTGGTCAAAAAACCAATCAGCAAAAGCATGCATACAATCCATACCAAACGGTATCTGGCAAACCCGGTCATTGAGACGGCATGAAGTAAAGCCTCTCAGATATCAACCCACATATTAACCACAAATCATACTTAAAGCGTTTAAAAATGATCTAAGTCTCTAACAATCTAAGACTTATTAACTCTGAATAAAATTAGAGCACTCTAGTAATTTTAGCGTCCAAAGGACATCGCTATCGAAGTATTTCAAATATTTTTCAAATATCCATTTGAAACTTTCGTTTAATATGGTTGTTTGACGGAGTGATGACCATCAAAACCAAGAAGTCGGAGGAAACCTGCGAACGCCTGCTCAAGGTCGCGGCGGAGCATTTTGCTGCCCAAGGTTACCGCCAGGCGCGCGTGGCTGACATCTGCCACGAAGCCGAGGCCAACCAGGCCGCGGTCAGCTATCACTTTGGCGGCAAATATGAGCTCTATGAAAGCAGCCTCAAGCACGCGCTCGAAATTGCCAGCGCCAAATTCCCCCTCCCCTGCGACGAATCCCTGCCCCCCGAAGAGCGCCTGCGCCAGTTCCTGTCTGCCGCCTGTCGACGCATTTTTGACGAATCCGAAGGCAGTCTCTTCCCTAAAATGATGGTCAAGGAAATGGCCGAACCGACCGAGGCCCTCGAAACCATTTTACGCGACCTCGTGGCAAAAGAGCGCGACATCATCATCGGCATCGTCCGCGAAATACTCGGTCCCAAAGCCACCGAAGAGGACCTCATACTCAGCCACCTTTCCATCGTGGCGTTGTTCCAGTTTTTCAATTTCAGCCGCTCAATTCGGCAAATGCTCCAGCGCAAATTACGCAAGGAGCCGCCCAACATTGAGCATGTGATCCAACACACTGTAGGCTTTGCGCTGGCTGGCCTACACCACAAACAAGCGGAGATCGCAGCCCGTGTGTAATAAACTCCTCACTCTTTCTGCAGCCCTGGCACTCGGCGTTTTGACCGGTTGCCAATACACGGCGCAAACGCCCAGTGCGTCCTCGCCGCAAGCCTTGCCTGAGAGCTACGGCGTCACGCACGACAGCGTGACCGACGCGGCTAGCGAAACGACCTGGTGGACCTCGTTTGAGCGCCCGGATTTGAACGACCTCGAAGACCAGGCGCTCGCGGACAACCTCGACCTCGCCGAAGCCTGGGCCCGCCTTCGCGCCGCGCAGGCGCAAGCCGTGATCAGTGGCGTCGGCCAATACCCTACCGTCGACGGCACGGCTAGCTGGAGCAAAGGCTACGAAGGGAATTCCACGCGCACCGGCTCCACGGAGCAATGGACCCTCGGCGCGGGCGTCGGCTACGAGGTCGACCTGTGGGGCCGCATTCGCGCCCAAGCCGAGAGCGCCCAATCGCTCGTCAATGTAAGTCAATTTGATGTCCAGGCAACCGCCCTCACCCTCAGCGGCGATGTGGCGGGATCCTGGCTGAACATCCTCGCGCTGGCCGACGGCATGCGCCTGCTTGAGCAACAGGTCGCGACCAACCGCACGCAACTGGAGTTGGTTCTGCTGCGGTTTGGCAACGGCCAGGCCAGCGCCTTGGATGTTTATCAACAGAAGCAGCTCCTCGCCAGCGCGGAGACCATCGTCCCGCAAGTGGAGCGGCAAATCCGACTCTATCAGCATCAGCTCGCGTTGCTCCTCGGCCAGCCGGCCGACTGGGAGTTCGCCGTGGACAGCCTTAGCATGCCGACCATGCCCCCTGCCCCCACCACGGGTGCGCCGTCCGAACTCCTGCTTCAGCGCCCGGATGTCCGCGCCGCTTATGAGACGCTCAACTCCGCCGAGTGGAACGTAGCCGAAGCCCGCGCCGACCGTTTGCCCAAGGTCACCTTGAGCGTCGACGCCACCACGACCGCTGGCGCCTTTGCCGATTTGTTCGACAGTTGGTCCGCCTCGTTCCTGGCCGGTCTTGCGCAGCCGCTCTTCGACGCAGGTCAACGTCAGGCCGAAGTCGAGCGCCAGCTCGCCCTAGCCAAGCAGTCGCTCTTGCAATACCGCACGACGGTCCTTACCGCCTACAAGGAAGTGCGCGACGCACTGGTTAAGGAGCAGTGGTATTACGCCGAGCTTGCAGCGATGGACCGCCAGATGGACGCCGCGCAGCAGGAGTTCACCGAGGCGCAATCACGCTACCTCAGCGGCCTCACGAACTACCTAGACGTCACGTCCTCCCTTTCTTCGCTCCAATCCCTGCAACGTGAGCGCATTGCTCTGCTCGCCGACTTACTGCAATCCCGCATCGATCTGCACCTCGCGCTCGGTGGCGACATACCGCTGACCAACCCGCAACCCGAGCCCATTCTTTCGCCCGAAGACACGATCCCGCTCGTGCCCGTCTTTGCCGAGCTGCTCGAAAACGACGACGCTCAAGAAACCACGACTTCCGAAAATTAACTGCCATGTCCGACCAACCTTCCACCACTAAGAAACGTTTTCCCTGGCGTCGCACCATTGCAATCGTCGCCATCATCGGCGTCTGCGCCGCAGTCTGCGTCGTCCTGATCGAGACAGGCCCGAAGGCCACCCGCAAACCGCCGGCGCCGATGCAGGCCAATGTCAAGGTCCGCCCACTGGAACGCACGAACGAGCAGATCATTGTCAGCGCGATGGGCAGCGTGATCCCGATGCGTTCCATTTCGCTCAGCTCACAAGTCAGCGGCGAAGTCACCGAGCTTGGGCCCGATTTCTCGGAGGGCAACCACATCGCCAAAGGCCAGTTCATCGTTAAAATTGACGACCGCGATTACCAGACCGCACTCGCCAGCGCCCAAGCCACGCTCGACTCCGTCATGAGCGACATGGCGATCGAGGCAGGCAACCAGACCATCGCCAAGCGCGAGTGGGAGCTCATTCAAGAAGCCAGTGAAGTCGCGGGCGTTGATTCCTCGCTGGCTCTGCGACAGCCGCAGTTGAAGTATGCCGAAGCACAAGTCTCCATGGCGCAAGCCGCCCTCGAACAGGCCCAGACCGACTTGGCCCGCACACGCATCACCGCGCCGTTCAACGCGATTGTGCTGGAGAAAGGCGTCGACCTCGGCTCTTACGTTTCGCCGCAAAGCGAAGTCGCCAGCCTCGCTGGCACCGACACTTATTGGATTCGCGCTGCGGTGCCGAAGTCTCAGCTCCAATGGCTCACCGTCCCGGCAAGCGATCAAGACACGGGCAGCACGGCCCGCGTTTACCCGACCGCCAGCAAGTCCGAGTTCCGCATTGGCAAAATCATTTCGCTCCTCGGCGACCTCGATCCCGACGGCCGCATGGCCCGCGTGATCATCGCCATCGATGACCCGCTTTCACTCAAGGCCGAGAACGCCGGCCAGCCACCACTACTTCTCGGCGACTACTTACGTGTCGAAATCCTCGGCCGCGAGATGAACGATATCTACAGCCTGCCCCGCGAAGCCTTCCGCGATGGAGGACGCGTGTGGTTGGCTGCCGCCAACGATCAGCTTGAAATCCGCCCCATCACACCAGTGTGGCAAGGCGACGAGTTCGTGATTGTCGACCAAGGTTTGGCCGACGGCGAGCGCCTCGTCCTCAGCAACCTGGCAATGCCGACCCCCGGCCTGAGCCTCGTCGTCGCTGACGAGGATGGCAACGTGCTGTCGGCTGCGCTGCCCACCGAAAGCAATGGAGGCGATTCATGAGTCATACTACAAACGAACCCAGTAAAGGCCGCGTGATCTTTCTCGCGGCGCTGAGCGCGATGCCGCCTTTGTCGACCGATATGTATTTGGTCGCCATTCCGCACTTGGCTGAAACCTGGTCCGCGCCCACGAACATCATTAACCTGTCACTCGTCCTATGGTTCGTCGCGTTCAGCATCAGCTTGCTGGTGTTCGGATCGCTGTCCGACCGCTGGGGCCGCCGACCAATCATGCTGGGCGGGCTCGCGCTGTTTGCGTTGGCCTCGGCTCTGTGCGCCATGGCGACGGGACCTGTTCAGTTGATCGTCTTCCGCGTCCTGCAAGGCATTGCCGCAGCGGCTCCGTCCTCCATGACGATGGCCTACTGCCGCGATAATTTTGAAGGGCACGCCCGGCAAAAGCTACTCGCTTGGTTGGGCATCATCCTCATGGTCGCGCCGATGGCTGCGCCGTCGGTCGGTGCCTTCATCATGCACTACGCGCCCTGGCAGACCATCTTTGCGCTCCTCGCCGCTTACAGCGCCAGCATGCTCGTGCTATCCTGGTTCTACTTTGAAGAGAGTTCAACAACTCGCGAAACCGGCGGCGCACTCAAAGCGCTCAACCGCTTTGTCCGCCTTTCGCAGAACCGCAATTTCGTCATCGCCAACTTCAGCATGACGCTCATTGCGGCTCCGGTTCTGGGCTACGTGGGCATCGCCAGTGTGGTTTATATCGAGCACTTTCATTTGAGTGAAGCTACTTTCGCACTGCTCTTTGCCGCTGTGCCGATGAGCTCAATGGTCGGCGCATTCATCTGCACGCGCCTGCTCAAGGTCTACAGTGATCGCACCTTGATTCAATCCAGTCTGATCGGCTGCGTCCTCGCCAGCATTGTGCTGCTTTCGATTGGCTCGCTGCACGTCGCAGCCTTTGTCATCGGCATGAGCATTTTCGGGTTCTTCACCGGCGTCAGCCGCCCGCTGACCAACCACCTCGTGCTCGAGCAAGTCGACCGCGACATCGGCGCGGCTTCCTCCACGATCATCTTCACGCAATTCATGGCGGGCGCCATTTGCATGGCCTTCACCACTGGAGGCTGGTCATGCCCCATCGTCGCGCTCGGTTTCTTAATGCTGTTAATGCCCGGTGCCGTATTACTCGGCTGGCCATTCATCCAACGTCGCTTGCAATTCACGCCCGCACATCAAGCCGCCTAAGCATAACCCAATGAGCAAATCTTCCTTCACTAAGCAAAAGGGCGCCATCGCCTGGATGGCGGGACACTCCGTCACCGCGAACCTCATCATGCTCGTCTTCCTCATCGGTGGCAGCATCATGATGCTGCGCGTCAAGCAGGAGATCTTCCCGGAGTTCACCATGGACTTCGTCAACGTCAGCGTCAGCTACCCTGGCGCGGCGCCGGAGGAAGTGGAGCAGAGTATTGTGCTCCCTGTCGAGGAAGCCGTGGAAGGTCTCGACGGCGTGAAGGAAGTCACCTCGACCGCCAACGAAGGCAGCGGCTCGGTCAGCATTGAGCTGGCCGAAGGTTCCGACCTGCAGCAGTTGTCGAACGAGATTAAAAACGAGATCGACCGCATCACCACGTTCCCCGACGAAGCCGAGGAGCCCAATGTCGCCATCGCCAGCCGCAAGCGTGGCGTGGTCACGCTCGCACTCCACGGCAACCTCGACGAGTGGACGTTGCGCAGCGCCGCCGAAACCGTGCGCGATACCTTGCTCAGTAACAGCGGCGTCACGCAAGTCGAACTGGAAGGTGCCCGCGACTATGAAGTCACGATCAACGTTCCGCGCGAAACCCTGCGCCTCTACGGACTCACGCTCAACGACATTGCCGACCTCGTCAGCCAGTCCTCGCTGGACTTGGCTGGCGGCGGCGTCAAGACGGCCACGGGCGAAATTCTGGTCCGCGTTAAAGAGCGCCGCGACTACGCCCGCGAGTTTGAAAACATTCCGATCATCACCACCGACGACGGTGTGCGTGTGCTCCTGGGAGACATCGCGACCATCACCGACGGCTTCGAAGAAGACTCCGATCTCTACGCACACTTCGATGGCGAGCCCGTAGTGCTGCTCGAAGTTTACCGCATCGGCGACCAAACGCCAATCGGTGTTTCCGACGCCACCATGGAAGTCGTGGAGGAACTTCGCGGCACCCTGCCCGAGGGGCTTCACCTCGACGTGATGGACGACCACTCCGAGATCTACCGCCAGCGCGCGGAGCTCCTCGTGAAGAATTTGCTGATGGGCCTCGTACTCGTGCTCCTCGTACTTGGCATCTTCCTGGAAGCGCGCCTCGCCTTCTGGGTCACACTCGGCATTCCAATCTCCTTCCTCGGCGCATTCCTGTTTTTCCCGCCACTGGACACGACCATCAACATGATCACGATGTTCGCGTTCATCATCACGCTCGGCATCGTGGTGGACGACGCCATCGTCGTCGGCGAAAATATTTACAGCCACCACCAACGCGGCAAAAGCTTTGGCGTTGCCGCGATTGATGGCGCGCGCGAGGTCGCCATGCCGGTCGTCTTCAGCGTGCTGACGAACATCGTGGCGTTCATGCCGCTGTTCTTCATCCCCGGCTTTATGGGGAAAGTGTTTGGCGTGATCCCGATCGTCGTCATCGCCGTGTTCAGCATTTCGCTGATCGAATCGCTCTTCATTTTGCCCGCGCACCTTTCACATCAAAAGGACATCCACCCAACGGGTATTCGCGGCAAGCTCCACCACGCGCAGCAACGCTTTGGCAATGCATTCAGTAGTTTCGTTGAGAATCGCTATAGCCCGTGGATTCGCAAAGTGCTCGCTTGGCGCTACGTGGTCGTCGTCATCGGCCTGTCGTTCATGGCCCTGATTTTCTCATACGTCGACAGCGGCCGCATGCACATGATTCTCATGCCGCGCGTTGAGTCCGACTACGCCTACGCCTCCGTCGAGCTCCCCTACGGTTCGCCCGTGGAGCAGACGGAAAAAATTCGCCAACAAGTCCTCGCCGCCGCCGAACGCGTGGTCGCGAAAAATGGCGGCGATCAACTTTCCAAGGGCATATACACGCTCGTGGGTAGCGGCGGCAGCCACGCCGTGGAGTTCCGCGTCTTCCTGACCGACGCCAACACGCGCCCGATTTCGACCATGCAGTTCACGCAGCTTTGGCGCGAAGAAGTTGGCCAGCTTTACGGCATCGACACCAGCAGCTTTGCCTCCGACCGCGGTGGTCCCGGCTCGGGTGATTCCATCACGGTCGAGCTCAGCCACCGCGATACCGACATCCTCGAAGCCGCCGCTGAACGCCTTGCTGGCGAGCTCCGCGAATACCCGCAAACCAAGGACATTAACGACGGCTTCCAGCCCGGCAAGGAGCAGTTTAACTTCACCGTCCGCCCCGAGGCGCAAAGCCTCGGCCTGACCTCACGCGATGTCGCCCAGCAGGTGCGCGGCGCATTCTATGGAGCCGAAGCGATTCGCCAATTACGCGGCCGCCACGAGATCAAAATCATGGTGCGCCTCCCCGAGGAGCAACGCACTTCGGAAGCCGACATTGATTCGCTGATTCTCATGACGCCCAACGGTGGTGAGGTCCCGCTAATCGAGGCTGTGGACATCGACCGCGACCGCGCCTTCACCAGCATCTCGCGCCGCAATGGCCGACGCGTGCTCAACGTGACTGCGGACACCAGCGACCCCGCCGACGCCGGACCTATTCTCGAAGACATCATGGCCAACGTAATGCCCCAAATCGAAGCGGAGTATCCGGGCCTGAGCTACAGCTTTGAAGGCCGCCAAGCCGACATGCAGGAAAGCGTCAGCGCCATGATCATTGGCCTGCTCTTCGCGGTGGGCGGTGTGTATGCCCTGCTGGCCATTCCCTTCAACAGCTATTCGCAGCCGGCGATTGTGATGGTCGCGATTCCGTTCGGCATCGTGGGCGCCGTGATCGGCCACATCATCATGGGTTACAATTTGAGCCTTATGAGCCTTTTCGGCATCGTCGCGCTGAGCGGCGTGGTGGTCAACGACTCGCTCGTGCTGATCGACCGCACCAACCAATTCCGCAAAGACGGTCTTTCTCCGATGGAGGCAATTGCCCAAGCGGCGACCTCGCGTTTCCGCGCCATCGTGCTGACAACGCTAACCACTTTCGGCGGCCTCTTCCCGATGATTATGGAAACCTCGCGCCAAGCCCGCTTCATGATCCCCATGGCGATCTCGCTCGGCTTCGGCATCCTGTTCGCCACGCTGATCATCCTCGTCCTCGTACCCTGCCTCTACGTGATCCTCGAAGACCTGAAGGGTCAGGACATTCTCGAGACGGATACGGAATCAGACGAGTTACCCGCTCAACCTGCAATCCCCCAAACCTAGCAGGCTTGTAGCGTTCTCCCAAAAGTAGCAGCAGGCCTCAAACAACTCAACGGCATAGAGATGAAGACGGTTTTCAATATTGAATAACCTTTGAGCAATTCAATACGAGCGGCCTTCGCGCTTTTCGTAGTAGTTGATGAAGGCGCGGTTGAGGACGCCAAAGCCGCCCGGCGTCGGGTAGTTACCGGTGAAATACCAGTCCCCGTGGTTGTTCGGGCAGCTCTTGTGGAGGTTCTCAATTGTCTGATAAATCACCTTTACCTCGCCGTCCCAATCGGGTGTTTTCGGCGCGACGAGCTCAGCGATTTTCTCCGAAATTTGCTCCGGCGTGAAGTGGTCGTAGAGACGCTTCACGTGGTTGACCATTTCGCTGACCGGCTTTTCGGCCTGCGCGCGGCAGTCGCGGTAAACTTCGTCAATCAGCTCGGTGGCACCGGTGTCCTTCAGGAGCGCAATTGTCGCCTGGAAGGCGATAAACTTGCCGAGCTCGGACATGTCGATGCCGTAGCAGTCCGGGTAGCGGATCTGCGGCGCCGTGGAGGCAATGACAATCGACTTCGGCTCAGTGCGGGAAAGGATGCGCAGGATGGAGCGCTTGAGCGTGGTGCCGCGGACGATGGAGTCGTCGATGCAGACAAGGTGGTCCACGCCGCTTTCGATCTGGCCGTAGGTGATGTCGTAAACGTGCGACGCCATCTGGATACGGTTCGATTCCTGGCTGATAAAGGTGCGAATCTTGATGTCCTTGTGGGCGATTTTTTCGCCGCGCGGCCAGTTGCTCATGATGAGCTCGTCGAGCAACTGCTCGTTGAACTCGCCCTTGGCGTGGGCTTCGAGCAGGCCCTTGCGGACCTGTTCGCGGCGGCGCACACGGAGCTCGTCCATGAGACCGTAGTAGGCCGTCTCGGCGGTGTTCGGAATGAAGCTGAACACGCTGTGACCAAAGTCGTCATCGATCGCGTCGCAAATCTGGTCAGACAAGGCACCACCGAGGGCCTTGCGCTCGGCATAGATTTCCGGGTCGTTGCCGCGGGAGAAGTAAATGCGCTCGAATGAGCACGGCGCGGGATCGGGCGCGGGCTCACGGACCTGGCCGACGCGCAGCTCGCCATTGGCCTTCACGACCACGGCGCTGCCGGGCGCGATTTCCTTCACGTCGCCTTCGTGCTGGTCAAAGATCGTCATCAGCGCCACGCGCTCGGAAGCGAAGGCGACGACATCGTCATTGGCAAAATAATAGGCCGGGCGGATGCCCAGCGGGTCGCGGGTCACGAAGCAGTCGCCGTTGCCGACGAGGCCGCCCAGGGTGTAACCACCATCCCAGTCGTGCGAAGCATCCTTGAGGATATTGATCAGGTCCATGCGCTCGCTAATGATCGCCGCAATCTGATCGCTCGGCACACCGCTGTCGCGCAGCTCGTGGTAGAGGCGCTGGTGCTCTTCATCGAGGTGATAGCCGATTTCCTCGAGGACGGTTTGGGTGTCGGTATTGAAAATAGGGTGCGCGCCGCGGGCGATGAGCTTGGCGTTCAGGTCTTCAACGTTGGTCATGTTGAAGTTACCCGCGAGCATGAGGTTGCGGGTCGGCCAGGGGCTGCGGCGGAAGTAAGGCTGGCAGACGCCCTTGCCGTAACCACCGGAGGTGCCGTAGCGCAGGTGGCCCATCAGGACCTCGCCGCCGAAGGGGAAATTCTTTTTGAAGGTATCCGGAAACTCAGGGAAGATGGTCTTGTTGAGCTTCTTGTTGTAGTCCTTCATGATCTTCTTGACCACGTTGGCGATTGGGTTGCGCCCGTTGTCGCGCTCGCGCTCCATGAACTGCTCACCGGGAGGCATGTCCAGCTTCACACAGCCGATGCCAGCGCCGTCCTGCCCACGGTTATGCTGTTTTTCCATCAGCAAAAACAGCTTCTGGAATCCGTAAAGAAGGTCGTCGTATTGGTCGCGATAATACCGCAACGGCTTCAACAGCCGAACGATCGCAATGCCGCACTCATGCTTAATTTGGTCGCTCATCAGGGAAAGCCCATCGTAGTAAAGGCCGCAAAAGCCAGAAAGCCAGCATGAATTCACGCTCGCGTAACAACGTAACGAAAAACGGTTGATCGCGTCGCGCTGGAGCCTGCATGCTGCCTTGGATTCGGGAGTTTATAGGAGGTGAAAAAATCTCTTATCGGCGCTTTTTTCGCTGTGTCAAATACAGCGGCAGGAGCGTCGACTCGATGTGGGCAAAGGCCGCGTCGAGGCCGTCGGCCTGGTAGACGTCGCCAATGCCGGCCTCGACCTTCGTCGGTTCGCCCATGCAGCCCAGGAAGTCGTTGGCAGTCATGCGGATAAACTCCTCGGTGCGGTCGGCGGGCTTGATGTCCACTTGGGCAAGAATCCACTGGCGCGCATAGAGCGCGAGCACGGCGTCCCCCACCCAGGCGCGGGCTCGGAGGTCGGCAATGTCATCGGTTGGCGGCATATTGGGGATTTAACAGGAAGATTGGGAAGAACGGGAAGACTAAAACCAGCGTTTTTAAATTTTGAACAGAAGGCAGCAAAGAGAGGAAAGGCTGAGAGGCAGGACTTTGAAACTCACGCGAAGACGCGAAGGCGCAAAGAGCCACCCAAAAAAATTAAACATGTTTAAAGTAACCTTCGCGCCTTTGCGTCTTTGCGTGGAAAACGATACGGCGGAGTGGCTTTCCTCTCTTTGCTGCCTTCTGTTCAAAAACCACGCGCCCAACCCTCAGCTTCCCGAGCTGGCGTCGGCGAACTTAAGCGACGTAAAGACCTTATCCTGCATTTTCAGGTCGCTGCCGACCAAGTCCGTGACCGAGATTACGTAAAGATAATCGCCGACTAAGTAGAATTGCGCCTCGCCGTCGTAGCCGGGGTGCCCCTTCAGCGGCGGGGTCTGGAACATCAGCTTCATGCCGTCAATGCCCTCGTAGGTGATGGGGTCCCAGGAAAGCTCTTTGCCGTAGGCGCCGGAGAGGAATTTGCCCTTGGCGTTGCCGTAAATCGTGTCCTTGCCTGCAAAAAAGAGCGCCGCGCCGGGGAGGTCGGAGCAGGCAATGGTCACGTTGCCATCATCGGGCACGACCACCTTGTAAATCTGCGTATTGACGTCGCCCACGATCGAGCTGGAGCTTTCGTTTTTTTCGGTGGGTTTGCCCGGCATCGTCAGGGTGACTTTGTCGCTGTTGATGGAGACGCTTTGCCACTTGAGGTCGGAGGCAAAAGCAGAAGTGGACAGTAGAAGGGAGGAAACAAGGACGGCTAATGACTTCATAAGAAAAATAATAATACCGAATAAGCCTTTAATCAATCGTAAACCCGAATTTGACATGGCGTTTTGCACGGTTGACACTTTACTTTATACCCAACCCTATTAAGCATCATAACTCGTGATCATTACCCAGGCCGAACTCGATTCCGTCATCACCGCCCGGCACGCTGCACCCCATGATATCCTGGGCCTGCACACCGTGAAGCGCAGCGGCGCGCAATGCCTTGTTGCCCGGACTTTTCAGCCCGAGGCCGTCACCTGCGACATCGTCGATGTGCAAACCGACGAACGGTTTCGCCTCAAGCGCCTCTGCCGCGAAGGCTTTTTCGAGGGCGTCATCGAAGGCCGCACCGAAGCGTTCGACTACCGCATCCGCACGGAAAACGCCAATGGCGAAGTTTTCCAAATCTGGGACCCCTACTGCTTCCTGCCGACCATCAGCGAAGACGACGCCTTCCTCTTCGGTCAGGGCAACCACCACCACATTTATCAAAAGCTGGGCGCTCACATAAAACACTACGACGGCGTGCAAGGCACGGCGTTTGCGGTGTGGGCGCCGAGTGCTGAGCGCGTGTCCGTCGTAGGTGAGTTCAACCACTGGGACGGCCGCCGCCACCAAATGCGCCGCCTCGGCAGCTCCGGTGTTTGGGAGCTGTTCCTGCCCGGCATCGGCGTGGGCACCAAGTATAAATACGAGCTCATCGGCGCCGATGGATCACTCCGCCTGAAAAGCGATCCCTACGGCGAATACTTTGAATCGCCCCCGCACAACGCATCCATCGTCTGGGAAATCGACGACTTCGAGTGGCGCGATAACGAGTGGATGAATCAACGCGCCGGCCGCGACTGGAAGACCCAGCCCATTTCCGTTTACGAAGTCCACTTTGGCTCCTGGCGACGCGTCCCCGAGGACGGCAACCGCCCGCTGAATTACCGAGAAATGGCGGCCGAGTTGACCCGCTACGTGCTCGAAATGGGCTTTACCCACGTCGAGCTCATGCCGCTCTCCGAGCACCCCTTCGACGGTTCTTGGGGCTATCAGGTCACCGGCTTTTTCGCGCCCACCCACCGCTTTGGCGCGCCGCAGGACTTCATGTATCTCGTCGATTACCTGCACCGCCACGGCATCGGCGTGCTGATCGACTGGGTCCCCGCGCACTTCCCCAAAGACGCCTTTGCCCTGGCCCAGTTCGACGGCTCCTGCCTCTACGAACACGAAGACCCGCGCCTCGGCGAACACATGGACTGGGGCACGCTCATCTTCAACTACAGCCGCCACGAAGTCCGCAATTTCCTGATCGGCAGTGCGCTGGCCTGGTGCGAGCGTTTCCACATCGACGGCCTCCGCGTCGACGCCGTGGCCTCGATGCTCTACCTCGACTACTCGCGCGAGGATGGCGAATGGATTCCTAATGAATACGGCGGCAATGAGAACATCGGCGCCATCGATTTCCTGCGGCAGGTCAACGACCTCGTCCACCAGTATTTCCCCGGCGTGCTGATGATCGCCGAGGAATCGACGTCCTTCGGCGGCGTAACCAAGCCGACCAGCGAAGGCGGCCTCGGCTTCGACTTGAAGTGGAACATGGGCTGGATGCACGACACGCTCGAATACCTCGCCCACGAGCCCATCCACCGCAAGTACCACCACGGCGAGCTCACCTTTGGCATGCTTTACCAGTATTCCGAGCAGTTCATCACGGTGTTTAGCCACGATGAAGTCGTCCACGGTAAGGGCTCGATGATGCTCAAGATGGGCGCCGGCTACGAGATGTCTCAAAAGGCCGCCGACCTCCGCTGCCTCTACACCTGGATGTGGCTCTGGCCCGGCAAAAAGTGCCTTTTCATGGGCAGCGAGTTTGGGCAGTCACAGGAGTGGAAATACGATGGCCAGCTCCAGTGGGAGCTCCTCCAATACATGGACCACCAGGGCATCAAGCTGCTCATCAAGGACCTCAACGCACTTTACCACCGATATCCCAGCCTCTCGGCGCACGACCTTGACCCCGCGGGCTTTGAGTGGATCAACGGCGACGGTTACTGGGAAGAATCGCTCTCCATCTTCCTCCGCCGCAGCGCCAAGCCGGAGGACACCTTTGTCGTCATTGCGAACTTCACGCCCGTGCACCGGGATACGTTCCGCTTCGGCGTACCGCACGCCGGCCATTGGAAGGAAGTCATCAACAGCAATGCCGATGTATACGGCGGCCAGGGCGCGGGCAACGGCGGCGGCGTGAACTCCATCCCCGGCGAATGGGACAACCGCGAGCACAGCATCGAAGTCGTCCTCCCCGGCCACACCGTGCTGGTCTTCAAATACGAAGGTGCGTAGCGCGCTAAGGCTACACTGAACCCACCGGCGTTCGCGCCCAAATCGTAAAAAAGTGTCAAAAGTCCCGAGCAGTGTCTAGATACGCTTGCCGTTGCGTTCTACATAATTACATGTAGAACCAATGTTACTACTACGGAAGGCGTTAACTCTGCCGGCAATTTTGCTGTGCGCGTTATCAGGAACCTCGGCGTCGACGATTGAAATATCACGTGCTGGCAGCGAGGTAACTGTCACGCTCGAAAACACCTCTGAATTCTACTACGGCGTCGAGTTCAGCGAATACCTGGGCGACTTCGAGACGATTGACATGGCGCTCGGCAGCCCGGCGCCCTCCTTCACCTACGACCGCACCGGCGTGGACGCAAATTGGTTTTTCCGCGGGCAGCCGATCAGCATGTTTGCCCCGCAAGACGCTGATGGCGACGGGCTTGACGATGTTTACGAACTCCAGCGCCCTTACCTCGACCCACTGGACCCCGCCGACGCCCTGGAGGAATCACCGATCTTTGCCGGCCTAACGAACCTCGAAGCTTTCCTGCTGCTCTACGGCCTCGACGACAATGCCCCACAGGTTTACTCCCGCGAGGTGAGCCTCTTCAACTTCGGCGCGTCAATTGGCGGCGAGTATGCGACGATTTCTCGTGAGGTGTCGCTCTTTAATTTCGGCGACTCCTTTGCCAACTACTACAGCCGCGAGGTTTCCATTTTCAATGGCGAGCAACCCGCCATCGCGGGCTACCCGCAGAGTTACTCCCGCGAAGTCAGCGTCTATAATTTCGGCGCAGCAGCCTACAGCATCGAAACGCTGAGCCGCGAAGTCAGCGTCTACAACGGCGAGCAGCCGGCCATCGTCGGCTACCCGCAAAGCTACTCACGAGAGGTCAGCGTCTACAACATGGGCGCACCCATTTACAGCATCGAGGCCGTTTCCCGCGAGGTCTCGATCTACAACGACATTCCCGAATCCTAAGCACATAATGAAAGCACCGCTCACACACGCACTACTGCTCTCCCTCCTGGCTACGGGCAGCGCCAAAGCCATCACCATCCCATCAGACGGATCCGACGGCGCACTCTCGCCCACCAGTGACATCGTCATCGACCTCTCACTGGCCACCACCGGAAATTGGGACGACGACAACTCCGGCAACGCTGGCAACGGCATCTACGACTCTGAGCAGTGGGCCGTGGTCTTCAAATACACTTCGGTCAACATCCCTGCTGATGTCACCGTGAGTTTCATCAACCACCCCACTCACGCCCCCGTGGTGATGCTTGTTTCGGGTGATGTCACCATCGACGGCACGCTCGATATTTCCGGTGAAGCCGGCAACACCGACACCATCGAAAAGCTCGTCTCATCCGAGCCCGGCCCCGGTGGTTTCCGCGGCAGCGCCATCGGCCCAGACGGAGCTGGTGACGGCTATGGCCCCGGCGGCAACACCGGCTCCGGCGAAGGTCTTTACGGCAGCGTTTACGGCAACCCGCAAATCATCCCGCTCATCGGTGGTTCTGGTGGCGGTGCCGACGGCATCAGCGGCGGCGGTGGTGGCGGCGCTATCCTCATTGCAACTCCCGGCAACATCGATATCGATGGCACGATCGACGCCAATGGCGGCATCTCGCCCTCACTTTACGATCCCGACGGCTCCGGCGGCGCCATCCGCCTAATCGCCGACTCCGTAACCGGCATTGGTGCTCTGACCGCGATTGCCCCACAAAGCACGATCGGGTATGGCCGCATCCGCATCGAAGCCAACTCGCTCGACACCAGCGTCCAGCTCGCACCTGACTCGGTAGCAGTGCCACCACTGGAATTCCCTATCATCTGGCCCGCCAGCGATGCGCCAAAGGTCCGCGTGGCCTCCGTCAACGGCGTCACTGCGCCAATCGATCCCGAAGCACCACTGCAAGCCAGCGCCGATATCAACATCGAAAGCAACAGCACGGTGCAAGTCGCCCTCGAAACGACCGACTTCCCGATCTCCGGCGTCGTCGAAGTGCGCGTGGTGAAAAAATACGGGACCTCCAGCTGGGTCACGGCGACCTACTCCACTGGTGATTTCTCCCAGGCCACTTGGATCGCCAACGTCACTTTCGCGCCGGGCTTCACCACGCTGCAAGCCCGCGCCACGGTGCCCTAAGCACAGCCCACTGTCCTTTCCTGCACACGCCTTCGGTTCACCGCCGGAGGCGTTTTCGTTTCAAAACTTAGCCTTCTTCCATCGGCAACTCTTCCGGCTCGGCGCTCCAGATGCGGTAGCGGACCTCGGCGTCGGCTGGCGCGTACACCACGACTGGCAACTTGCTGTTGTAACGGATCAGGTAAGGCCCGCCGCCTAGTTGAATGAAGCGATCGACCTTTGGCGCCCGCGGATCCACTGCCATCATGGTGCCGCCCATCATACCCAAATCCTCGACCACGTAACGCGTATACCCCCAGCCAGGCATGGACTCTGCCTGGATTTTACCACTGTAGAAATAGTTATTGGCGGCATCGAGTTCCAAAGTCCTGCCTACGATAATTTCGACCTTGTAGGCAGACTCATCCAACTGCGGATGCAACTCCAGCACATGGCGCGTCATTCCCTCTTCAGCGGGCGGAAACGCATTCATATTATCGGCCGCGCGAGTCATTGCCACGGTGCCCAGCATCAGGGCGACAGTCAGTAAATTCAATCTTCTCATGCCAATAGGACAGTCTCTCAACCCCGCGGTTCCCTACGGGCAACGGACTGCGCCACGTAGTTGCAATTCTGACAAACCCGGCTACCGATACAGTGATGAAGCATTACAACTATCAGCAGACCCTGGAATCGCTCTGGCAGAAGGCCGTCAACCAATATCAGGCCGGCCAACGGGGCTCCGACACCTATTTCAACGCCGAGGAAACTCAGTGGCTCCGCGACAACGGCATCACGCCGCAGGAGATTTATGACTTCGCCGAAGACTTCAATAACTACGGCGATCCCGACTTCCTGACCTTCGCGCTCGTCACCGACGTCCGCCGCTCGTATTTCCTCAAAGTCATGCGGGGCGAATACACCGGCAAAACGGTCAACCCGGCAGATTACCCGGCCAAAACGGACGAGATCGATGGCATAGTCTGGCTCCCCCGCCTGATCAAAAAAGCCAAAGCCAAACTCCGTGGCGAGCTCGACCTCGACACCATGTATGGCTGCGGCGGCGACCGGAATTTCTTCAAAACACACGACATTGCGCCTTCCGATTTTCTACGCTTTGTAGAGCAGCACATGGACGACGAACAGGCGGTGGTTGAATGGGTAAAATTACGTTCTCCCCAATTCAATGCAATTGGCGCAGAATAACGCTAACGGTTTTTCCAATCTAGAGCCCAGCCGACTTTTCGGTTGGGCTTTTACGTTTAATTAGAAGCATTTATCATCGCCATTTCCTAAACAGGGAATAAAGATAGTGGTTGAAAACACTGACTACTGCAAAACGGCCATTCAGCAATCCGCCTATTTGGGGTCAAAAAATCTACTACCTGGGTAATATTGTGGCCTGCTGATGCACACGGCCATTAACAAGCCTTAACTAAGCCATTAAGCGAATGAATCTTTCGCATACTACTTTCTGCCTACTACATCGCAGCATCTGCGGTGTTCTTCTTACAGCCTGCTCCCTGCAAGCACAGACCTACGTGAACATCAACGCCACGGGCGCCAACACTGGGACCAGTTGGGAAAATGCCTACACCGACTTGCAAACCGCGTTCGACGAAGGCCAGAGTTCGAATATCTGGGTGGCGCGCGGTGTTTACAAGCCCAATGGCACAGACCGCACTACTACTTTTTCCCTCCCGAGCGGTAAGACAATCTACGGCGGTTTTGAAGGGGACGAAACCCACGTCAACCAGCGCGACCCCAATCCTCTGACCAATGGCTGTGTCCTTTCAGGCGACATAGGTGTAGAGGGCGACGACTCGGATAATAGCTACCATGTCCTGAGCGTCACCGGCATTAACTCCAACGTAAAAATAGAAGGCTTTACCGTCACCGGCGGCAACGCCAATGGCGGCGGGACCGATCAGAATATTGGCGGTGGCGTGATCATCCAGGACAACTTCAGCTTCGTCTATTTCGCTTCAATGCGTTTCATCGGCAATCAGGCCAGTAACGGTGGCGGCGCGATGTATGTCCACGGCTCCACCGCACTGATCCACACCAGTCAATTTCTGGCCAACCGAGCGGGTAACCGCGGCGGTGCGATATATTTTTATTACGAAGGCCGCGTGCAGCTATACAACAGCGCCTTCGTCGGAAACGAAGTCTACAACGCATCCAGCGCCGGTGGCGCTATGTATGCCTACGGTAAAAATAGCTACGACAACGAATACACTGAAGGCGTATTCTGGATCTACAATTGTACCTACACCGCCAATGCCGCTGTATCTGACGGTGGCGCGATCGCCAACTGGGGCCCCAGCAGTTCCCAATCTGCCTCTACGCGTCTGGTCAATTGCATCGCCTGGGACAACACGGCCAGCACGGATCCCAATGTGGACCCCCCACTCACCGATCAAAGCGTCAACAACTACATCGGTGTCGATCCCGACTTCCGTTTCGCACCTGACTCCGGCGACGGGGATTGGCTCACGCTGGAAGACAATTACTACGGCGACCTGCGTTTGCACGAGTCCTCTTCGCTCATCGATGCGTTTGAGTATTACTACATGGGCACGGACTACACCGACCTCGACAATGACCTGTCCACCAGCGACTCCCTGCCCTATGACCTGGCCTTCCGCCCGCGTGTTAACAACACCATGGAGCCCGGTGCCTACGAATACTACGATCCCATCTTTTTCGTTGATCAGTCCGTTGCAGAGCCCGGCGATGGCAGCTCTTGGGAAAAGGCATTTCAGGAGCTGAGCGAAGCTCTCGAATACAGTCGCGAAGGCGATCAGTTCTGGGTGGCAGAAGGTATTTACAAGCCAGGAACAGAACGCAGTGACACATTCACGGTCAATCCCGGCGTCACCGTATTTGGCGGATTTCCAGCGGGTGGTGGACGTCGTGGCTTCGAGGCGCGTGACTACAATCCGCTGACGAACAACACCGTGCTGAGCGGCGACTTAAATGGCGATGACACGACGGGCTTCAGCAATCGCTCGGACAACAGCTACCATGTCGTATCGTTCATTCATGGCTTCGACGATCCTTGGCTGGATGGGTTCACCATTCACGGCGGCAACGCCAACGGCTCCGGCAACCATCAAAACGGCGGCGGCATTTATAGCGCCTACAGCAGCAGCTCCCAGCCCAGGCTCGCTAATCTGTTCATCACAGACAATCGGGCAGATAACCAAGGGGGCGGCATGTTTGCCGGCGGTTACATCAAGCTGCTCAACTCCCAGGTCCGCAACAACGAAGCAGCCCTCGGTGGAGGCATGTCGCTGTCCAATAACTATAGCAATATCACCAATGTGCTGGTGGCCGACAACAACGCCACTTCTCAGGGTGGCGGAGTTTACATGCTGAACGCCTACGCCCAGATGAATAACATCACCGTGGCGCATAATTCTGCTCCAGCAGGTAGCGCCTTCTATGGAGAAATAGCCTCTGAGAACTCTCTCTTCAACTCGATCATATGGGGTAACACCGGCTCGACGAACGCCGTTGAAAACGTGCCCTTTATCCTCGGCGCCAGCCACAACCTAAATCAGGACGACGGCGCCGAAGACCCATTGCTAGATCCCACGACCTTTGAGCTTTCGGTCGGCTCGCCCGCAATTGATGCAGGCAGCAATATTCGTCGTGGCATCGACTGGGCAGACACCGACCACGATGGAAATTTCTCCGAAGAAATCCCGACCGACGGCTTTGGCTTCTGGCGGCTAGATGGCGCGTTTGTCGACATCGGCGCCTACGAATACCAACACCCGTTATCCGGTCTGGACAACACGCGCTTCACTGAATCCTGGGAAATCGGTCTGGGCGATGGAGACATTGAAACCTTCCTACCTCAACCCTGGATCTGCACTGACGAAGATTTGAACATTGTCTGGCGCCCTGGCCCAAGCGCCGAAGGCCAGCGCTTTAACCAGACAACTCCCCTCCCCGCCCCTGCACACGGCCAACACGTACTGTACATCGCCGCCGATGAAACCTTCGTGTATCGCTTTGCCGGAGTCGAATTAGCCAATGACACACTCTACGAACTGAATGCCGCCATCGGCTATGATCTCCTCGTAGATTCGGATGGCTGGAGCTTGGAGCTCTGGATAGATTCCGACGAAGACGGCAACTTTGAACCTGATACGGACGACGCGCAATTAGCCTCGCTGACACGCCACTCAGCAGGTGCGAACAATCCGGATGAAGGGCTATGGGCACCCAACCGTCTAAGCTATGTTTACAACGCAGCACAGCACGCTGCGTTTCTGGGCAAGCCCATCATCGTGGCCCTGACCAACCGCGAAGCTGACACCACCGCTTATTTCGACAATGTCTCCTTTGCCGTCACGACCGAAGCCACCCTGGCAGCGACCACTCCCGCATCCAAATCGGTCGGTAATGCGATCGATGCGCCCATCGTGATGAGTTTCAACGACGACATCAGCGCTGACACGATTAATACTGGCAGCATGCTCGTCAGCGGATCAATCAGCGGACAAATTAGCGGTAGCATCAGCATCGATGGGAACGAAATAACCTTCACGCCAAATGCGCCTCTCGAATTGGGCGAGACAATCAGCGTCACCTTTACCGACGCCGCCAAATCGTCGGGCAATGCCTCGCTTGCAGGCAACGACTTCACATTCCAAACCGAACTGGCTCCAGAAGTCGATTGGTTCGCGCGTCTGAATCACCAGCGCCCCGACAGCATCATCGGCAACTTTGTGGATGCTGCCACTGGAGACTTCCGCCCTGCTATTTCCTTGATCGATGTGCAGGGAGCACGCGGCTTGGGCTTCCCGATTTCGTATCATTCACTCTTCACCTCCACCATCGGTGAAGTTGGCTACGCCTGGACACACGCTTATGAAATCCGCCTCACTGGCGATCCCAATGGCGAGGTCTACTTGCGCTGGGACAACACTCGCCGCAATACCTTCCACTACCGCGGCCCCGGCACACCTTATTTCTCCGACGAGCCATCAATGATCGATTACCAGCTCGTTCGACAGGACGACGGTTCATGGCTGCTGAGCACTCCAAGTAAAATACACTATGAATTCGACGCCAACGGGCGCCTCAACCGTGTGGGCAACGCCGTCTTTCAATGGCTCCAGCTTCACTACACCAATGGCATGCTGACGCGCATCGAAGAACCCATTGCCGAGAAATCCATTTTCCTCACCTACAACGAAGATGGCTTCATCGAAACCGTCAGCGACGACATCCAACGTCAGGTCACGCTGAGCTACGACGACGAAGGCCGACTAGTCGGCGTATCGGACCCAATGCTCTTTGGCGAAGGCCTGATTGGCGATTCCATCGGCGCACCGAAATCCATACCTGACGGTGGCGCACCGCTCACCCACAATATGGTCGTCAATACCATGGGCGCCGTTGGTAAGCTACGCATCGAAACAGGTTTACTCACCGCCGGCGCCGACATGACCGACGTGACCATCACCCTTTTCGCTCCCTCGGGCAAAAGCGTAGTCATCCACGACCAGGAGGCGCATGGTTATGACTTTTCTGGTGAAATCATCGATGGCTTCGACGGCGAATCACTTGCTGGCACATGGCAACTCCAGATTCAGGATCAAGCCGGTAGCGGCAGTAGCTTTCTGCTCGACTGGCAAATGAGCTACACCGGCTCCAGCAACACGACCCAGTTCATATACGAGGATGGCGCGTTCCCCGCCGCAGGCCGCATTAGCCAAGCCACAGATCTTTTCGGTCATCAGCTCTACGCCAATACATACGACGACTCGGGGCGTGTCTTGACGCAGGATGATGGCCTGACAACCAACCAAATGGTAACGCTCTCTTATACGCCTAATGGCGATGCGTTGACCACCGTTTACTCTGACCGCTTGGGCAACGATTTCACGCTCGCCTACAATGATGCGCGCTTCCTCACCAAGCTCATTGACTCTCGTGGAGCTATCACCGAATACGAGCTCAATTCCGTGGGCGACCGCATCAGTATGACCAATCCACTCGGCTGGACTTGGCTCTTTGAATACGATGAATTCGGCAACCTAACCAAAATGACCAACCCCTATGGCGCGGTTTACCCGTTTGCCTACGACGACAATGGCAACGTCATCGACATCAACGACGGCAAAACCACGCTCGAATATGATGAGCTCAATAACGCGATTTCCCTCAAGCACCCGAGCGGCAATGTCCGCGCCAATGAATACGACCCGACCAGCCAATTGAGCGAAACTCGCGACTTTCGCTTTGATGATGACGATGCAACCCTCAGCGAAACAACCTACGTGCTATGGAACGGCTCCATTGGCCGCGAACGCACGATGACGCTCCCGGATGGCGCCACCATTGTCACCATTTACGACGCAATCGGGCGAGTTATTGAGACAACCAATACCAACGACCAAACCAATACCACTGAGTTCACCCAAACCGGCCAAGTCGCCTCCACTACCGACCCACTCGGCTATCAGGAATTTTTCGCCTACGACTACCGTGGACGCATGATCTCCAAGATAGACAAGAACGGCAATGTCTCGACCTTCAGCTATGACGGCAACGACAACATGGTCCAGCGTGTCGAGTATCTCGACGAGTCGACACCGCTCATTACCACAATTCAATACG
This sequence comes from Cerasicoccus maritimus, assembly GCA_031296935.1. Taxonomy (GTDB): domain Bacteria; phylum Verrucomicrobiota; class Verrucomicrobiia; order Opitutales; family Cerasicoccaceae; genus Cerasicoccus; species Cerasicoccus maritimus. The sequence continues at coordinate 24,766 of JAVDPD010000019.1, read as the reverse complement.
ATGGCGAAGACCGCCCAACGGTCAGCACCGACCCTGCCGGGAACTCCACAACGCGCGTCTACGACGCTATGGGCAACACCGTCAAAACCATCGACGCTGAAGGCCGCTACACACTGACCCGCTACGACCTCAACGGCGACGAAACAGAACGCTACGACCAGAACGGCAAACTCATTCTGCGCACAACCTATGATCGCCTCGGCTTGCCGGAATACGAGCTCGATAGCGATGGCTTCGAAACGTATTTCACCTATTCCGGCCTTCAAACGCCAACAGCGGCCTACACCCAAGGTAAAATTCAGGCAGGGTCATATACGCAAAATTCTGACGAGGTAGCAATCAGCGGACCAGGCGGTTCCCGCACAATTCGCTCGACCTACGGCGTCTCGCAAATCCGCAATCCGGCTGACACCCGCACCAGCTTTTACTTTGATGCCAATGGCCGCGTGACTTCCGCCATCACCTACGGCAGTCAGAATCTGGAAACGCGTTGGGAATACGACAACAGCGGCAACATGACGCAAATAGAACGCCCGAGCGCCCGCAATATCCGCTACAGATACGATGAACTTGGCCGTATCGGCAGCATCGAACCGAGTAATGGCGCTAAAGGTCGCGCCTACGAATACGATCCTAAGGGCAACCTGCTGACCGTTACCCAAACAACGCCTTTTGACTTCAATCCACTTCCCGATGAAGTCATCAGCCACGAATACGATGCCCTGGATAGATTGGTGAGTTACACCGATTCGGGCGGTAATAAAATACGCTTCCAATACGATCTGGCAGGTCGAGTCTCGTTGATTGTTTATCCGGATAACAAGACCGTCGCCTACGCCTATAATGACGCTGGTCAGCTTATCAGCGTCACCGACTGGGCTGCACGCCGCACCTCATATGCCTACAATGACATTGGCCGCGTCTCACGCATCGATTTCCCAAATGGCGCTTACCGCGAAATTTTATACAATAACTCAGGCGGCATCACCAAACGCTACGACCGCGAGCCCGATGGCGCCGTCATCGTTGGTTACGAATACGTCCGCAATCTTCCCACCGAACTTGCCGCGGAAGTCCCCCTACACGAGGAGGCCCCATATCTCCCCGCCGACGTGACCATGACCTATGACGGTCACGACCGGTTGCTGACCTACAACGGCGAATCGGTCGAAGTCTCGATGGATGGCAACATGACCACGCCACCCGCATCACTTGGTTTGGGCACACTCGAATTTGATTCCCTCAACCGACTGATCACTCAAAACTACACCAACACCTTTGAATACGACCCCGCCGATCGGCTGATCAACTGGAACATCAACGGCGAGTCAACGGACTTCATTGTTCACCCTGGCGGTGGCCTCGGCCAAACCCTTGTCAAAGTCGATGAGGACGGCACTCGCACCAATTATGTTTATGGCATCGGCCTGATTTATCAGGAAACTGAGGGCGCTACCCGCACCTTCCACTATGACACCCGGGGCAGCACCGCAGCGCTTTCTGACGACAGCGGCGCGACTGTTGGCCGCATATCCTACGGTCCATGGGGCGAGATCGCCAACCGCACTGGGGACACCGACACCGTGTTCCTTTATTGCGGGCTATACGGCGTCATGACTTCGCCACAGGGCCTCGTGAACATGCGCTTCCGCTGGTATCTGCCAGAACTCAAGCGCTTCATTTCGGCCGACGCCCACCGCGGCAATATCTTTCGTGCAGACTCGATGAACCGCTTCGCCTATGCGAACAATAATCCGATCACGCGCATCGATCCCAATGGCGAACTAGCCTTCCTCGCGCCACTGGTAGGGGCAACGGTTGGCGCAGTCGTCGGCGCAACCACAACGCTAGTCGTAGACTTCATAGATGACGGCCAGATAAACACTCCCTGGCAGGAATATGCCGGTGCAGCCATCGGCGGCGCTGTAACCGGCGCGATTCTCACGGTCAATCCCACGCTACTCTTCACCGCCGGGGCGGCGGGAGCCTTCAGCGAAAGTCTCTTTGTCGGAATAACTGATCCTGAGACCGACCTGACGTTGCAAGGCCTCGCCACCGACACCCTTATCGGCGGCGCGCTGGGCAAAATCGGCCCCGCCGGCAAGAAAGCAGGGAAAAGTGTAAAAACCGCAGTCTTCGGCGCTGGCAAAAAGTCGTTCAACATGGCTAAAAGGCGCGCCGTTTCCGGCTGGGGTGACATTTTGGCGCTTGAGGCTAAAGAATCACTCAAGGAAGTCTTTAAAGGAGTCGGTAAAAAGGTCGCAGGTCGCGTCGTCGTGAACTCTGTAATCGATGGATTCGCCGGTGATCCCACCGGCATTGACGCCCCTGGAGGCGGCGTCGGGGATGGCGGCTCCGGGGGCGGGCTCCCACCGGGCAACGCCAGTGTCTTCCTCCGAACAATCAACGAACCGCAACAGGGCGTCACCGGCATCTACGGCGCCGATCTCCACTGGAGCATCTATGTGGAAGCCCTCCAACGCGCCGGCCGCCCCGTGCCTAGCCACCCCAACCAGACAGTCGATAATTTCTAAGCTGCGCCGAACATGAAGTACCTAACATTCATCCTAGTTTCTACCCTGCTCATCCCAGTAGCGAACGCGCGCTCACATCAGTTTGACGACCTCGGGCGCCTCACCCGAGTGGCTTACCCCTCCGGTGGCGGCATTGCCTACACCTATGATCTGGCGGGCAACCTACTAAACACAACCACCCTCGACTTACCGGCTGCGCCAAGTGGATTCACCGCCACACGAAGCGAAGAAGGCGAAGCTGTGCTTAGCTGGGTGGACGAGGCCGACAACGAGACCGAGTACCGCGTTTATCGCCTCAACCTGTATCCTGACGGCCAACTGAATCCTAACGCTAGCGTTGTCGCCACCCTGCCTGCTGGCAGCACGACCTATACCGACACCAACATCTATGGCCAAACGAATTACGAGTACTGGGTCGTCGCGGTGAACGACGATGGCGAGTCCGCCCAAACACTGCCCAAGCTCGCCATCGACCCCACTCCGTTTGTCATCAAAACTGTGACCGTGGAAAGCGCGGGTGGCCGTAAGATGGCCGTTACCTGGAACTCAATCAGCGGCGATTATTATTCCATTCAGACCAGCACGGACATGATTTTTTGGGACTACGAACCAATCCTGCCCAATCCAGAAATCTACACAGGCAGCCAGCGCATCATTATACTCGGTAATTTTAGCGGCGATGAAAGCACCGTGGAAATCGAACTGCCCGAATCCGAATCCCAAGTTTTCGTTCGCGTCGTACACCGTTAAATCTTTTGTTGGGAAGAAACCCGATGAAGCATTATAATTATCACACTCAGCTCAAAACCCTCTGGCAAAAAGCAGTCGACGCCTATGCCGACGGCAACCGCGACTCCACCACCATTTTCACCACCGAAGAAACCCTCTGGCTCACCGCCAACGGCGTGAGCACGCAGGAGATTTATGACTTCGCCGAAGACTACAATGCCGTCGGCGAGCCGGATTTCACCACCTTCGCCATGATAACCGATGTGCGGCGCTCGTATTTCCACGACAAGATGAAGGGCCAACCCAGCGATCAGACCATCGCCCCAGCCAAGCTCCCCGCCAAGGACGCCGAGGCCGACGGCATTGTCTGGCTCCCCCGTATCACCGCCAAAGCCCGGGCCAAGCTCCGCGGCGAGCTCGACCCCGACACCATGTACAGCTGCCCCGGCGACCGCAAATTCCTGAAGCTCCACGACATCCATCCCGCCCAGTTTTTAAAGGTCGTCGCAGACCACTTCGACGACGACTCCGCGATCGTCAGCTGGGTCAAGCAGCACATCGGGGAAGGCTGAATGAAGCGCTCATCCCGGGAATAAACCCAGCGGTTAGCTCATCCCACCATCACTAAACAGGGTCTGGAGCCCCCAGATTCATGGTTGCACCGTGGCGACGTTTTACCATTGAATCAAGACTCAGCCTGCTCAGCAGACCCTCAGCACTCATGCGAAAAAACTTTCTTTCCATCATCATTGCCCTGGCTTGTTTCAGCGGCCAAGCGCAAGCCTTCACCCCGACCGAGGACGGCCTATATGCGGTATTCGACACCAGCATGGGCGAGTTTACGTGCCAGCTTTACTTCGAAGACACTACGCAGACCGTAGCCAACTTTATCGGCCTGGCCGAAGGCACACAGGAGTGGCTCGATCTGACAACTGGCAAGATTCAGCAAAACCATCCGTTTTATGATGGCATCATTTTCCACCGAGTCATCGAGGGCTTCATGAACCAAGCTGGCTCGCCCAATGGACAAGGCACCGATGGCCCAGGCTACAATATTTTTGACGAGATTATCTTCAATGATTCCAACTTTGATTTTTCCCGGACTGGTTTGCTGGCAATGGCGAATTCTGGCGCCGCCAACAGCGGGGGATCGCAGTTTTTTGTAACGGTCAGCCAACCGACTTACCTCAATAACAAGCACACGATATTTGGCGAAGTTGTCGACGGCATGGCGGTAGTCACTGCGATCAACGAGGCGCCGACCACCGATGACAAGCCCGATGAAGATATCGTGATCAACTCCGTTACGATCATCCGGCAAGGTTCAGCCGCCCTTGCCTTTGACGCCTCTGCCTATAACATTCCCACCTTGGGCGAATCGGATATCACTGCCTCTGTAGTGGACGATGTATACTACTTGAGCTTCGATATTCAGCCGGACATGTCCTATAATGTTTACAGCAGCCCGGACCTCCAAACCTGGAGTTCTATTGGCAGCCTTGGACGCTATAATACCGGCACAGGAGTACAAGCATTTTCGGTTGGCTCAACCTTGCCGGGTGGAACACAAGGCTTTTGGTCTGGAGTCCGCACCCAATACCCAAGCTTGCCCAATGGCGGCTACACAATTGAGATCATTAACGCCTCTACCTCCACCGTTATCTACACCATCCCACTCAATAGCGACCTGACCGGTAACTTCAACCAAACTGGTGGCACGTCATATGAGATCAATTACTACGAATGGCACGACTTCGGCGGAGACCATGCAACAATTTACCTGGAGGGGCCTGTAGTCCGTCCGCTACAATTCTACCTTTCGGGTGGCACAACCGGTGAGGCCATCTTGTTTCTCGAAGCCACCAGCGGCTCCGCAGAAGATTTCATCACTGGGTTGGAATACGAAATCAAACTCACCGTCCCCTAAGCTTTGCATAGCAAAGTGAATTAAAACAATTCGCCCTGCTGCGCATTGTCGCCGCCTTGGAGGTAGCTCTGGTAGCGCTTGCGCCAATCGTCGATTTTGCGGAGGTAGTAGTTCACATCGATCGGCGTTTGATCGGCGTCAAATTCGTCCACACTGCGGGCGACTTGCCAGTCCGGATTTTTCGACTTCGGGCCGGTCGTGATGTAGTAGCTCACGCTCTCGCCCATGCGCGGCAGTGGGTCCATGCGCAGCGCGACTTCCAACGACGCGCGGCGTGACTTGCCGCCCTGCTCCACAGCCTTCTGGTAGGCCTCGGGCTTCTGCGAAAGAAACTCGCGCTTGGCCAAGCGCTTGACCGGAATCTTGCCATCGGCCAAGTCTTTGCGGATCTCCGCTTCGAGCGCTTCGGGCGTTTCATCGGTCGCGCCAAGGCTGGAATAAATCAGTCGCTTGGTCAGGTCTTTTAAGATCGGCTCCATGCCGCGCGAACGCAGCGCGCTGCCGGCGATGCTGACCTTTTCGCCGTCGTAAAGCGCGTAGTTCTTGGCCTTGTAGCAGAACATCGCTTCGTAGCTGCCGTCGTATTCCAGGTCGATGCCATCGGGCAACACCGCGCATACTTTGCGAAGCAAAGCTTCCGGGTCGACGAAGTCTTTTTCCGACGACACATAAATGCCGTCGGTATCCGCTTCGAGCACCGTGCAATCCTGCCGCTGGAACTCCACGATGAGCTTTTGCATGAGGTCGCGCCCCTGCTTCGTCACCTCCGCCGCGAGGTCGCCATCGGCAAACCGCGCACCCGCAAACCCGAGGTAGCCGTAGAATGAATTGATGAGGATTTTATAGCTCGCCTGCCGCGCGTTATACTCGCGTTGGAGCACGGGGTCGGACTCCTCGCGGGCGAGCTTTTTGTAGCGCAAACGGTAGTCACGCAGCTCGGTCAGCAGCGGAATAAACACGCCCAGCGAATCGTTCTCCGGATTGCGCCCGATGTGCAGCAAAAGGCTCGGGTAAAGCGAGGCCACGTCGAAATGCATCACGTGGTGGAACACGCCTTCGACAAAGCTTTTGCTAAAGGCGCCCGCGTAGGGCTTCACCTCGGGCGGCGCTGGAATGGCGTGGTTGGCGTGGAAATATTTGTCGAGGAACAGCAGGTCCACCTTCGCGCCCGTGCCGCGCAAACAAGCCTCTTGCAGCGTCATGGGAAACACCTGCACCTGCGCTACGTAGGTCGGCAACAGCAGCTCGGCAATTCCCTTGGTTTCGCGGAGGTCATCGAGCAAATACGCACGGAATGTTTCGCGGTCTTCAAAGAACATTACCTGGATTTTTTCCGGCGCCAGGTAGGTGCGTTCGTCGGCCTCAGTCGTCACGCCGAGGTAGCGCGCGGCGGCCTTGAGCGTGTAGCTTGGCAAGTCGCGCGTGGTGATGTCATACATCTGAATCGCCAGGAAGGTATCGAAAACCGTGCGCCCGGGAATGTCGCAGCGCGTGTAGTCGATCCAGCGCTCGGCAATGCGAATGCGACTGCTGCGGAACGTCGCCTTTTGGCCAAAACGCCCCCACGCACATGGCACCTTGAAGCGCTTGCAGCGGGTCTTCAGGTAATCCAAATCGAACTTAAAAATGTTGTGTCCCTCGATGACATCCGGGTCCAGCTCGGCCAAGGCTTCGTTGAGCGATTCCATCAACGCGCGCTCAGCATCGTCGTCGAGGGATTCGATTTCGAGCAACCGCGTCTCGTCGCCAAAACGCAGGCCAATGGCAATGACGCGGTCGCCCGCATTACGCGCATCGGGGAACGAGCCCAGGTCCTCGCTGAAGGTTTCAATGTCCAGTTGCACGCGGCGGACCTGGTTAAACGTCATGCCCTGAAAAAGGCGCTCCCCGCTGGCCAGCAGATACTGATGCTCCAGCGGACGCAGCCATTCCATCGCGGCCTCCCCCTTGTGCGCCTTGGTGAAATCCGCCAGCTCGCCCGGTGTGTCAAAACTCTGCCGCCAGGCAAATGCGCCATCCCCTTCCAGATCCTCGGCGCCGGGCAAATCCGCCGTCAGCCAGACAAACGGTTGGAACGCGGACGTCTGCTCAACACGCGGCGCGGCGCCGTTAACGGCAGCAGCATGTGCTTGGCCTTGGGCATCAATCCAGACGCCGGCAATGGGGGTTTCGGTCGTTTTCTCAGTCACACACACAGGCAAGCGCATAGCTGTTCAAACGTCTAGCACATAAACCATTTTCAAAACGACTCATTGAAAGAAAAAAGCTCCAGGGGGCGACAGTGCGACCGCGTCAGCGATCTTGATTTCCGCTCTTGAAAGGTGTGTAGTGCCCCGCATGGAAACAGCAAACTACAAGCATGCACTCGGATGGGGCGCAGCGGCTTTGGCCAGCACCACGCTGTTTCTGCTGGCCATGCCTCCGGGCTACGTGGCGCTCGGCGCGTTCATTGCGTGGGTGCCCATGTTTGCGGTGTTCTCAACCGCTCGTTCGGCGAAAGCCGTTGCCGCGCTGTGGTTTGCGGTAGCCTGCGTGCTTGCCTTTGTGCTGTCGTACCCGCTCATACGCTACCCGATCGCGGCGTTTGGGCAACCCTTCGCCCTGGCCTTTTCCTTGATTGCCATCAACTCGCTCTGGACAGCCATTCCCTACGCGCTTGCCGCCTGGATCAGCCATAAATTGACTGCACGCTGGAGCCGAGCCGGGCACATCGCCACGCCCTTCATCTTCGCTACTTGCGTCACGCAGTTTCCGGTTGTTTTTCCCGCCGGGCTTTATTTGTCGCTGTATCAGTTTCCCTGGGCCTACGGATGGGCGGAGTTCGGCGGCTCCTGGATACTGAGCCTGTGGCTGTTTGCGTTTAACTGGCTCATTGCACAGCTTGTCCTATCGCTCTGGCAGAAGGGCCAAACGCCCAAGGGCGTCATTCCCACAGCCATCGTTTTGGTCATCACCTTTGTCGGAGTTGGCCATTGGCGACAGGGGGTCTGGGAGGACCGCGAGCAAGCAGCGATTACCGCAGGCCGCGTCGTAAAAGTAGCGTTGATTCAGCCAGCGCTACCGCCTGAAAACGCTGCCAAAGTCGACCTCCCGTTCCCGGAAAATTACACCCGCGAAGACCTGCTGCTGATCCCACTGAGCACCGAAGCCCTTCAGCAACACCCCGATATCGACTTAATCGTCTGGCCGGAATTTCCGCTGCGCATCGACTACCTGACCCAGCCGCAACCCCGTTCATTGATCAACCAATGGCGCAGCCAAAACCAAGCGGCGCTCTTATTTTGCTCCCTGGAAAATGTTGACCCCGCCACCGATTCGACAGCTTCCATCGCTCATTTCCTCTATCCGAGTGCCGCCAGCTCCGAAATGCGCTCCAAGAAGCGCTTGATTCCCATGAGTGAAGTCCTGCCCGGCGAATCGTTTTTGCCATTCATGCGGGACCTTTTTCCTCAAGTGAACAATTTAACCAAAGACGAGAATTTCCAACCAATTGAGCTCCGAAAAGGCGTTCAGATAGCTCCGCTCATCTGCTACGACGACATGTTTCCCTCCGTTGCCCGTCGCTGGGTGGCCGAAGGCGCCGATATTCTGGTGTCGATGACCAACGACTCCTGGTTTGGCGACAACCGCATGCAAGACATGCGTTTAGCCGCCGGCATGCTCAACGTAATGGAAACGCGAAAACCCTGGGTGCGGGTCGGGAACGCCAACAACACCCTGATCATTTACCCAAGCGGGGAAGCATTTGATAAAGAGCTAGTTAGGGACTACCGCCGCGGCTGGATGGTTGGTCAGGTCCCGCTGCTTTGATTTCTAGTTGATTCGCGTCAGATTAATTAAGTATAAAGTAAGTTATCCGATAAATCCCAATAGGGTGAAAGATACGCTTACAGTTTGGCGAACAATACATCACCGAGGAATTCTCCTCGGGAGTTTTGCTTTATTGGCCACATCCAATGCCTTTGCCGGCGGCAGCTCGGAGTGGACTCCCAGTGGAGGCAGCACCAATTGGCATAGCGGCTCCAACTGGGACAACGGCGTTCCATCCATCACCACCGAGGCGGAAATCGGCGCCAGCGGCAACGGCACCATCTCGATTGGCTCCACCAACGCCAATGCCGACCACCTACGCCTCTTGAACACCGCGACCCGCAATTGGACAGTCAATGGTACCGCCACCCTTAATCTGGACACCGACCAAAGCGGCGGCACCGGCTACACAGTCGTCAATGAGTCCAATGGCTATTTGCTGACAATCAACGCGCCCATCAACCTCTCGAATGGCACCGCACCCGGAGGCGATGACAGCAAGTTTTTTGCATCCACTGGCGACATCACCGTCAACGGCAACATCAACTTCAATGCCGTCAATCCGCACGTAGAGGCCTCCAGCGGACGTACCGTTACCTTCAACGGCGCCCTCAGCGGTGCCTCCACCGTCACCAAGCAGGGCGACGGCGCGTGGGAGATCGGCGGCTCCACCGGCAACACCTACTCGGGCGGCACAGTTATCAACGGCGGCACGGTCACGCTCAACAAGACCAGCGGCAACGCGATCGCCGGCAGCAGCATCACGCTCAACTCCGGCTCCCTCATCCTCAATCGCGACAACCAGATCGGCAATTCGACCGACCTGACCTTGGCCGGGGGCAATTTTTACGCGAATGACAATAGCGACGCCTTGGGCTCCCTCACGCTGTCCACAACCTCCACCATCGACTTGGGCTCCGACCTCGGAGACGGCAGCACCCTGAACTTCAGCAACAGCTCGGGCAATGCCTGGACTGGCGATCTTTACATCACCGGATGGAATGGCGATAGCGAAGGCGGCGGCTTGGATCAGGTTTACTTTGGCAACAGCTCCGGCGGCCTGACCACCAGCCAGGTCAACAGCATCTACTTCGTCAACCCGTGGGGCACGACCGGTATCTACGAAGCACGCATCCTAAGCTCTGGCGAAGTGGTTCCCGTGTTACCTGAGCCCAGCACCTACGCCTTTGGCGCGTTTCTGATCGGCGCAGCCTACGTTTTTCACCGCCGCCAGAAGAAAGCCGCAAAGCCTGAAGCTTCGCCCGACGAAGGTTAAACGGCGAAAATAGTGATGCTCTGTGGATTCTTATCCTGCAAAGCGCCTTGACAGAGAATTTCTCAAGTTCTCAATTGTCGGCTTTTGCGCACCATGAAATTTCACAAATACCACGCCCTCGGCAACGACTACCTCGTCCTCGACCCTGCGGACGCCCCGATGCCCTCCCCGCAGCAAACAGTGGCCATCTGCCACCGTAACTTCGGCCTCGGCTCGGACGGCATTCTCTACGGCCCCCTCCCCACCGAAAAGGCGGACTTCGGCCTGCAAATCTGGAATCCGGACGGCTCCGAGGCGGAAAAGAGCGGCAACGGCCTGCGCATTTTTGCGAAATACCTCTTCGACACCGGCAAAGTCACCGACCAGCCGTTCACCGTGGACACCCTGGGCGGGGTCGTGACGGTCGAGATCCACGATGGCGGCGAGTCCATCGAAGTCGAAATGGGCAAAGTTTCTTTCCACAGCGACGTGATCCCGGTCAACGGCCCGCCCCGCGAAGTGCTCGATGAGCCAGTCGAAATCAACGGCCAGACCTACAGCACCTACGCCGCCACGATCGGCAACCCGCACGTCGTCCTGCCGCTGGAAGATCATTCTAAGAAACTTGCCTGCGAGCTTGGCCCGGTCCTGGAAAACATGACCAGCCGCTTCCCGAACCGCACCAACGTGCAGCTGCTTAAAGTGCTCGACCGCAACAATATCCAGATTGAAATCTGGGAGCGTGGCGCCGGCTACACTTTGGCTTCCGGTTCTTCCAGCAGCGCCGCAGCCGCCGTGGCCCACAAAATGGGTGCCTGCGACGGCCAGATCCTCGTGCACTGCCCCGGCGGCGACATCCAGATCAATATTGGCGAGAACTACGCCGTCACCATGACCGGCCCGGCGACCCGCGTCGGCACCTTCCTGATGGAAGACGCCGTGCAGGACCAAGTCATTCCCAGTTAATCCCTTGCGGAATTCTGCCGATTAGGCATAATACTAGCAGCAATTCATTTATGAGACAAAATTCCCAGCCCAAGCGCAAAGCAGCGCTACTCGGCGTCGGCCTGGACAACAAAGACGGCCATAAGCGGATCACGCAGGCCGAAAAGTTTGCCGTGGTCGGTGGCTCCGAGGAGACGCATGACCGCATGACCGAGACCCTCATCAAGACCTGTGAGGACCTCAAGCGCAAGGGCCGCGAACTCGAAGACGCCGCCCCAAAGGAAGTCGCCGACCTTTTGCACAAAAATACGCCCCGCTAAACATACATACTTCCTGCGGAGTGTTCGAAAGGTGGAGCCTGGTTCCCGGCCGGGCTTGTATCACCCAGCAAGTTGACGAAGAGGTAAAAGCAACCCCAGTAGGGACACCGGCTGACCAAGGAAGCCGAACTCCTAAACTCTGAAGTTTGCTTTCAGGAGACTACGTTTTAATGGGTCACGGTTGATCGAATTGAGTTTCGACCATTCATTACTCGATGTAATACAAAGATAAGCGAGACGCCGGCGATGATCAGTGTCGTGAACGCTGGCTCAGGAACACCAGCGACGACCTCAAGGTTACTCCATCCACTTTGGGGATCGTTAGGATTGACGACATAGGGAACGGACTGCCCAATCATCGCCTCAAAAAAAGATTTATCATGCAGATCACTATAGCTGACTCGCTCGGCGTATCCGGCACCGGTGATCGTTAATTCGCCAGAAGGATGAAGTCTTCCCACGACGCCAAAAGCGCCAAACTTGTTGCCTGAATTGGTCTCTTGCTCGGCGATGGAAGCCGTCACGTATTCCATTTCAAATGCACCGGCATTGGAATAATTGACTGGTGTGCCCGTGTCCGCACCATCCACGGGAAAAGAGTCGGGGAAGTAAAGGACACCGGACGGAAGGTTCATCCCGTAGAATGGGGCTTCCTGCTGGTAAAAGGACCAAAATACGTAATTATCACCCAGCTCTGAATCTTGCGTCAGCGTGCCAGTATCGGACCCTTCGAGCCAAAACTCTTCCTGCTCTAAGTCAATCAACAGTTGAAGTGACGCCCAAGCGGGCGAACAGGAAAGCATTAGCCACACGCATGGTAGCTTAATCGCTCTAAGATATTGGGAGAGTGTATTGAAAAGCATTATAGCCACAGCTGATTTTGAGCGGTATGTGTAATACAGATACCTTATCTGAAGTCATTGGCAAGCCTAGGTAGTGTTCTAAAAGTGAAAAAAAGAGTTTTACTCTGATTTTATACTTATATCGTCGTATTCATGAAAGCCCAAGCAGTGTATCTGAATGCGGTCGATGAGCGACTGATCGAGCCGCTTAAAAAATTAATTCTGTAGTTGTGAGGTGGTCCCAAACCTTGGACAGGTTGCCTTGATTGTTAAGATGTAATCCAGTTGTGTTTGGGATGAAAGTCCAGACTGGAAGGATGTTTGTTGATGATGTGGTTGGTTGGCAACTGCCTTGGCGTAGTGCAGGCCGTCCCCGCAGGGGTGCCGCGTAGCGGCAAGGCCGGAGCGAAGCGAAGGCAGCCGTGGTGGATTGTTTCTCACGCGGCGTCCTTGATTTCAAAACCGCTGCGATACTTGTCTTGCGGGCTCATGCTCAGTATCTGGTGTTTGCGAGCGTTATATTTGCGGAAGAACGCAGAGAGGCCCTGATAGAACTCAGCCATCGTCTCGTAGTCACGAATATAGATGTCGTCATACTTTACGGTACGCCAGAGCCGCTCGATCATGACGTTGTCCAAGGCACGCCCTTTGCCGTCCAAACTGATCTTGATCTGGTGCGCCTTGAGCACACCAGTGAAGGCCTCTCCAGTGAACTGGCTGCCCTGGGTATTGAAGATCTGCGGGGGAGCCTTCAGCAGTAAATTACACCTCATGGTTGACGCCTTGGACTACCCAATGCACTTCATTATTACTGGCGGCGAAAGCGCCGATTGCACCCAAGCGCCCGCCCTGCTTAAGCAATGCGAACAGGTAGTCCAAGCCGTCATTGCAGATAAGGGTTACGACAGTAACGCCGTGCGTGAAGGTGTCGTGCAACAAGCCAACGAAGACGTCATACCCTCAAAGAACAATCGTAAGGAAACGATTCCGCATGAGAAGCTGTTTTCTGCCGCTAGACATCTGGTCGAAAACACCATCGGTAAGCTCAAACACAACCGAAGACTCACCACACGCAATGGCAAAACGGTGACTTCATTTGCCGCATTTGTGAACCTCGCATGCATCAAAATGTATCTTGACAATTAATTTTAAGAAACTGCATAGAACTCAAGCTAGCAGTTGCATCTTATTGATGCCCCCTGGGCACGCCGTTGATCCGAATGAGCAAATCGCGAACAGCGGAAACGAGCGCTCGTAGCGCATCGGTTGGCGACTCTTCGGCCATTTTCGTCAACATAGACTGACAGCGCGCAACCTCACGCTTAACGTCAAATAGCAGGAGAGTGATGCCAGCCACTCGGAGTTGTGCGCACTGACTTGTTAGCAATTTTTCCAGAGCATATTACCCTCCGTCATTGATCCACAAAGGGGTCCACCGTCATCGCCAGTCAAGTCAATCTCTACTATCAGTGGTTTCGATTTCTTGATGGCTGTGTCGATATCATTTCTGCTCAAATGATTTAACTTTATCTTTGTTCTTCGGAATCTTTTCCCAGCAATATCCTCATTTCCAATAAACCACCCAAGGTATAGAAAACGATCACCAGCCTTTCCATGCACATAGGGCCCAAGAAAATGGAGCCTTCCATCTTTTGTTTCAGATGGTTTCAGCTCACATTCAAATTCAACTTCATCCAAACCTGCTGACTTTAGATCAATGGTCTCCTTCCCCTTCTGTATTCCAACGTATACAGGTTCTTTGACGTCTCCTTTGTGAGGATCCTCAAACCTCTCTCCGGGTAAGTTGTATCCTTTTATTGTTATTTTTAACATAAATTCTTACTAATCAAAGAATCTTCACGCCGCAGGGGCTACCCACAGTAAACGCAGTCAATTTGCTTTCCTTCCTTCAGCAGCTTGAGGATTCGATTAAATGATGGAGTGTTTGGGACCAACCACTACCTGGGATTGGCTCGAAGCGTTGGCGACGCTCTGGGATTCAGAGAAAAAATGGGTAGGATTATCGGATTAACATTTGCCCTCGATCTAACTGCGCACGTTGCCCCATGTAGAGCCATCCGCAGCGTCAGAGGTTTGATGACCGTAACAGTTAAAAAACCAAGAAATCCACGTCAAAACCTAAGTGTTCCAGCGTCGGACCAAGGCTTTCTATCACCAGAACGCATCGATCCTGCGCAAAACTTAGGCGATCCAGTCCCAAACCTAAGCGATCCTGCGTGAAACCGAAGCGATCTTGGCAGAAATCGACTAGAGATAACATGAAGTTGCCGGGTTGAGCAAGGGCTGGACCCGGTAACTTCATGTTATCTCTAGAATTTTTGACAGTCATCTTCGACTCAGTCCAAATTCTCACGCAGGAACTGTAAGACTAACGGACGTAGGTCCATCTGCTCCGGCTGAAGATGGAACGAATGCCCCGCGCCACCGATTTCGAAATACCAGTATGGCAAATCCCTCTCCTCAAGCTTGGCTGCCAAGTCCCTCGAGTATTCCACGGAGACCGTTTCATCCGCGGAGCCGTGCAGGATCAAAATCGGCGGAAAGGAATCCAGGTAGCTCACAGGCGAAGCAGCTTGGACATTGGCCGCTGTTTCCTCCGGAGTTGAGCCGGCGAAGGCCTTCGTCCAAGGATCGCGAATCTCGTGCAAACCGTAGAGATTGATCACGCACTTCACCTCGTTGGACTGCTCCAGGTAGAGACCGCCCTGGTTGAGGCTTTCACTATCCGCCGTGCAGCCGACCATCATGGATAAATGCCCACCTGCGGAGCCGCCCATCGTCGCAATGCGCGCGGTGTCCACGTTGAAGCGCGAGGCATTCAGGCGAATCCAACGCAGCGCCGTCTTGCAGTCGTAGAGGTTCTGCGGCCAGGCAACTTTCTCGTCGACGATCTCACCAGTAGTAGGATCACACGTCTCCTCGTTGAGCAGGTAGTTGATCGAAAAAACGGCGTAGCCATGCGAGGCCAGCGTGTAGCCAATATTTTTTTCGCGCGCCATACCCTTGTCGAGCATGCGCCAACCACCACCGTGGATCAGCAGCACCGCCGGACGCGGGCCTTCGAAACTTTCGGGCGGCAAATACACGTCCAGCTTCTCAGCACGGTCAGAACCTAGATATTCCAGATCCGCTTCCAAGCGGACTGATTCATCGAACAATACGGGAGCTTCTTTATTCATCGGAATCGATTCTCAAAGTGGACAAGGCATAGATTTCCGCCGGGCTAAGCGCGCGACGATAAACCGCCACGCCCGCGATCAGCCCCTTGAAGAAGTTGCCCATCTCACCGCTGCGATCCACCGCACCCACAGTGAAGTCCGATCCCTGCGGCCCGCCGTCGTGGAGTCCACCAGCGAGGCTGTATGGGTTCAAGCCCAGGCGCGAATCCAGTCGGCCGTTTAACCACGCATAGCCGTGCGAACCATCGTAGCTCATGCCGACTACGGACCACTCATCACAGGCAACTTCCGTCGCGCCGACTGGGCCGTCCATACAGTATTTATAGCCCGGCGTTGGCCCGCCCACATTCGAGATATGGCCGGTGACTTGATTAAATTGGTCCCACACGCGAATGTTCAAAAAGAGTCCGTATTGGCGGCCTAGGTGGGTCTCGTTCCACTGCCCGGCCACGAACTCGCAGCCACCATGTTGAGTCGGCTGACGTTTCACCCACGCCATCACGGTCAGGTGGCCATCCGGCCCATGCACATCGAGCGCCGGACATTCCGCGCGCGGGCATGTGAGCCAGTCGCCTTCTTGAATCTCCAACGCCTTGTCGCCAAACGGCGAGCCTGCATCATCGACCACGCGCATGTCCGCGTGCTTGGGTGTTAGCGTATAAGCCTCGCCCTGCTGCGCCCGAAATGAATCGGCTTGCGTATTAAATTGCCAAAAGGCCGCCAAGCCCGGGAAATCCTTGGGCTGGCGGGGAATCAAAAATCCGGAGTGTGGTGTCTCTGTCATGCGATCGGCTCTCCAGCCAAATTGGTGCAGCTATAGGAGTGAAACGGATCGTCGTTCGCCGCAAGCCAGCTTTCCAATTCCTTGCGCAACCGTTGCTTTTCATCATGAAAATCCGCATGCGCCGTCAGTTTTTCAATCTCACATGGATCATTAGATAGGCCCTGATGCTCCTTCCCTCCACCGCCAGTAGAGTGTGTGGCGCTCTAGTTTCTACCGAACACCGTGCTCTGCCGAACCAGCCGATCGATATTCGGTGAATTGAACGTGCTGTCCTGGCAGTTGTTCGGCTCCCAATGCTGTTGATCCGTGAAGATGAAAAGAATGTTCTGCTTGGTCATGGGCTAGGCGCTTGCGGGGTTGAGATGATGGCGACCAGTCAGACCTTGAAACGTTTGTAGCGTGCCGGATGCGTCGGGCAAAATAACCGTGGCCTCAACGCCGGCCGGCAACTCGAGCTCCAGGCTCATGGCTTGGCCGGGTTCATTGACCAGCGAAAGATGAATCGGCCCATGCGGCGTTGGGTGCTTCAACTTCGCCCAACGCAAGGACGCTGGTTGCGGCTGAATCGTCACCCGCCGGAAACCTGCCTCCGGCTTAACGCCCATCAGGCAGCGAGGGATGATGTTGGCCGGCGCGGCACCCCAAGCGTGGTTCCAATCGAGGTTGTTTTTGTATTTCCAATCCCAGGCTTCCCACGTCATCGAGCTGCCTGAGTTGATCATGTGGAGCCAGCCGCGGTCGTGCTCAGCGGTCATGAGCGACAGCGCAGCCTCGGCCTCTCCAGCATTATAAAGCGACTCCAGCAAATACTGCGCGCCATAAACGCTGCATGCCATACCACGCGATTTAATAAACGCCGCCACGCTCGCTTGGCGCTCCTCCGGGACCAAGCAGAACGCCAGCATAAACATGTTGCTGTGCAGCGAGCTATGATCCGAGCCTTCACCGTCCACATACACGCCGCGATCGGCATGCCACATGAGTTCATTGAGGCGCTGTTTCACCCGCACGGATTGCTCATGGTAGCGCGCGGCCTTGGCCGTATCACCGAGTAGCTCGAGCATGTTGCCAATCAAGCGACAAGCATAGGCGTGCATCGCGTTGACGACCGTATTCACCGGACGCATGTCGTGGTCGTCGCGCTCACCGACTCCCCCACTCGCAAACGAGCCGGGAGGCCAATCAACCAAGTCACGTAAACCGTGGTCGAAAATGTAGCGCTCGTTCCACAAATTGAGCGACTCCTCAAACTCACGTGTCGGTGCGGGCTCTTTGGTGCTAATTAGGCCGTCCTCACGCGCAAGGTCGATCAGTGTTTTGCGCTGGAGTATGCCACTGAACTTGCGCAGCGATGCCTTCTCGCCGGTGTAGCAAAAGTCCTCCCAGGCCATCATTACGGAGTGGTATTGCCATTCCGTCGGCCAGGTCGGCTGCTGCAAAAGGTACTCGTGCGAATAGCGCGGCATAGCGTATTCCTGATCGGTGCAATAATGTCCCAGCTGGTTGATGTAAGCATCGCCTTCGTAAGGAATTCGCTCGCGGTCGCCATCCACATAAACGCCGCAAAACGTCGTGGCCTTGATCGTGTATTTGCAGATGTTCCACACCGCATTGAGCCCGGAGTCCGAGCACTCAAAATGCGACGCATCGTCGTCAAACGGATAATGCGCCGCGAGCTGCGTCACGCACTGCGGATCGAAGTCCGGGCCCGCCTCCACCTCTACATAGCGGAAGGGAAACACTTCGCCGATTTCCGGCGGCATCTTGACCGCGCCCGGACCGGTATTGCGTTGATCTGGCGGGATAACCAAGCGCTCGCCAGCCTCGCTTACATCCAGTTCGATACAGCAATAGCGAATGCAGCCGGGCGGGTTACGGTCAACCCTCCCCTCAGCGTCCAGCTTCTCGCCCAGGTGGACAAGAGTTCGACCAAGCGACGTGGCAAATTCCAGCGTGCCAAAGGCCGCCCGTCCGAAGTCCAACAACCAAGCGCCACCATCAAGCTGACGGACGTTGACTGGAGCAATACGGGATAGGGTTAGCGGCTGTGGCGTTACGGTGAAATGGGGGGATCTCATAGCGGCTCACGCAATTGCGGAGCCACTAGTTTCCATAACTGGTCGGACATTAAGCAAGTCCATTTCAAGCGCAGCTTTGTTGGCTGGGTCCGAAATTTTGGCAACTTCCCGTTTGGCCTTAGCAAGCGCTTGCTCTGCTTGGTTCGTCTTTCCCGCCAAGAAATAGGCGCGAGAGGCAGCTTCCCAAGCATAACCGACATAAAAGGCGTTAAGCTTGTGTCCTTTGACGACCTCGATTCCCTTCTCGGCATAGTCTAAAGCAGTCGCAGCATCGTCAACCAAAGCATAAACTCGTGAGAGAAGCCAGTAGCCTACGGCGTCATTAGTCGCTTTTCGCCCGGCAGCATGTTGCCAGTGCCAGAATGACGTTTCGGCAAGTCGGAGCATCATACGTTCTTCATCCGAATTACGCTCGGGAAGATGCATGAGCTCCCAACATTCATTGAAAGCCTCCACCGCAAAGAAACGGTGGGATTTAGCAGTTGTTAATGGATCCATTAGGGCAATTTATTGGGGGATAATGTCCAGTAAGCACGTTGAAAGACGACATCCTCCGCGTCAAGATTCGCACGCTCAGATGCTCGTAAAAAAACCCTTAAATATTTTTGTTTTATGGAGTTTCCACCTCTTCAAATAGCATAAAGTGCTGCGGTCATTCATCACCGTAGGACCAGCGGCAGACCATATCGCCACAGTGCAAACATGTAAATTTTCTGGCCAGCTTGATTGCATGCGGCTATGGGAAACCAATGCTGTTAAAGAAATCTGCTATGAAAAAAAATTACTTCACGCTTTCCCTCGCGATCATCCTCACCCCGCTCGTGCTGCAAGCCGATGAGACAGCACAACTCAATGGCCGTCAGTTGATGGAGCAATATGTCGCCAGCCAAACTGTGGATTCCGAACTCGCTTTCATTGAGCTAAAAACTTTCGAGACAGAAACACCTACCGATGAGGTCATTAAAAAGCGTCTCATTGCATTAACAGAGAAAAAAAACGACGGTGCCTACGACTACCTCATTCGCATGGTCCTTCCCAAAGATATTGAAGGCGTCAGCGTGCTTTCCAACATCTCAGGTGACACAATCGACCAATACCTTTACCTGCCGGCACAGGGCAAGCCCCTCAAACTCGGATCGGTTGGCAGTGGCCAATTCATGGGTTCCGATTTTGCCTATGAAGACCTCGTACGTGAAACACCTGGCAACTACACCTACACGCGCCTGCCCGATGCGGTGGCCCAAGGCGAAATCTGCGCCGTCGTTCAGGCCGTACCCGCCTCAGAGGACAGCAGCCAATACGCAGCGCGCAACATCTTTCTCGATCCGACCACCTTCGAGGTGCGCAAGATTGAATTTTACGACGAATTGGACGGCGAACCCGTCAAAGAACTACAAGCCTACGAATACCGTTCGCCAGATGTGGACGGCACAACGGTCCGCCCTCGCTTTGCGGTCATGACCAACATGCAAACGGGCACGATCTCGGTCTTCAAGGTCCTGAAGAGCCGATTGAATCTACCGATTGAAAATCAATTCTTTGAGGCAGAGTATTTGCCATCGATTAGCGAAGCCGATGTCAACGGGCTCTTGGTAGAAATTGACGACGTCGGCAATTGACGGCTTCGGCAAGAGCGCATCGTAATATTCGTTAGCTCTTGGCGCCTAATAAGGCCTCACGGGCTTCCAAACGAAGCTGCCACTTGCGCAAGCTTTCTTCACGCTGGGCGAGTTCGTTTTCCGCCTCGTAGTGTGCTTGCGCAATTTCGGAGAGCTTGTTTTCGCTTTCTTCGATATAGGATTCCCGCGTCCGCAGCTCGACTTCGCGTTGATCCAGCTCTTTTTCACGATCACGGATAATCTTCCACGCCTCGTCCAAATCCCGTGCCGCCATGACGCTAGCTCGCTCATTGGCCTCTTCTTCACGCTGAAGCCGCTGCTCTTTCTCCAAATGGCGTGTTGCCTCGGCCATGACGCCTTCACGGGCAATTTGCTCCAGGATCAGACATTTTACATACCCAATCGCGCGCAGGCCATCGAGCACCAGGTTCATCACTTCGTCGAGTGATTTATAGTCAAGGTCTGGACCAACCGAGAGAATCGCCTTCTCACCCATCCGCTTCTTGCCGAAAACCACCAAGTAATGAACCGAGGCGTTCCCCCACAGCTCACGAATCCCCTCGTGGTGCTCAGGCTTAGACTCACTTAACAATTCGTATAGTGAAAACTCACGAAATGCCTCTCTTCTCCTTAACATAATCCTAAAAAGTGTTTTTAAAACTTAACGACTGAATACGCTGTAAATGGTTGATTCATACCCCTTAAAAGTCGATTTCATTTACGACTGCCCTGTAACATTTAACGCTAACGGCACACAAGATGACACTCTTGCAACGCGTTGGTTACAAAAAGGTTAAGCAAGCAAATATACGCCTATTCCTTAGGAATTCAGTCAATAAAACCTACAGAGATTCCTGTAGAGAAAAGACGCTCCAATGCGTCGTATCCGTTACGAATGTCAAAGTTCAGTGTACGGCTGGATTTGGATTGGACTCTTAAAGCACAGAACGGTTTCGCTAATCCGAATCTATGGAAAAGTTATCCGTCAACGAGAGTCAATCACTGCGCAAGCTCAGGAATAAATCCGGTATGCGCAGCATGGTGGAACTACGGCCCGATGGTGCCGTGGCCGCACAACGTGGTTCTCATGACAGTGACCTGACTTCGGCAACCACCGACTTCATACGCATCGGCCAAAAGCTTGGGCAAAGCCTGGGCTTGGAGCAAATGCTGGAGATGCACGTCATCCAGCCCCACGAAGCAGTGACCTTCGCTGAATGCAATGACCGCAAAGCGGGCGTCATTCATCAAGACGTTGCCGAGCGCCTTTTGGATACCAACCATGGAACTTAATTTCATCAGGGATCTACTCGGTAGAACCAAAGGCGTTGAAGGTTATGTGGTCATGGACGTCAAAGGGGCCGTCTTGTCGCAAGACTTAGGCTCATACGCCAACCGCATCAAGCGCACTGAGTTCGCGACTTGGATACTGAACTGTTTTTACGCCGTCGACAGTTACTACCCCCAGAGCTTTTGCCTCCTGCTCCGCTATGCGTCGGGCTGCGTTTATTTAACGCGAACCGACAACCGTCTTATCACCGTCATGTGCCGTCAGGGCGCAGACCTAGTTTCTATCGAAAACGCTTTTAGCAAACACCGACAATCCATGGCAAAATCAGATACTTCCGGAATCGTCCGGGAAAAATCAAAAAAGGGCGAAACTGTCTTCCTTAAAATCAGCGAATCGGGTGATAGCGCTACCGCCAGTCCCATTCCGCAAACAAAAAAATCCGGGCCACCGACTGGCGCGATTATCGGCATTGCCGCGGTAGTCATACTCGCGGGTGTCGGCATTGCGATGTCGATGGGCGGTTCCAAGGAAACACCAGAGCCAGCGTCCACCACTGCGCAAGCTCCAGCGCCAACACCAGCGCCAACCGCCCCCGTAGAACAGACCAAGCCCGAGCCAAAGGCCGCCACGCAGGAAGTCACGCAAGCTACCGCTGAGATCGCTCGCGACCGCGCCGAAGCATTAACGAAAATTGCAGAGCAACAAAATGCCGATGAATACGACGCGATGAACATGGCGCGTGCAGTGGCCAACAAACAATCCGCGCTCCAGGCATACACCAACGGAGACTACTCACAGGCTGCAAATCTCTGGAATGAATCCGCAATTTCATACGGCAAGGCCGCCGTCTCCTCCAGCAAGGCAAAGTTCAATGCCGCAATCAACCAAGCCGGGCTGGGCGATATCCGCAACTACCCGACCACGATGTGGATCAACATCGAAAACGAAATTAAGGCCGCCGAAGCAACTGCGGCTAAAGGCAACTACACGGACGCAGTGCAAACCATCTCAGCTGAGAATCAAAAGCTGCCGCAAATCAAGAGTAGCCTAATCAGCCAGCTCAATGCGCTCGCATCTAAAGCCGCCGCCGCCAGCAACACCACCGACGCGATTCAATATTATCAGAAAATTGTCGCGCTGGATCCCTCCAACACTACAGCCAAGCAATACATTTACCAGAACCGCTACCAGCCCGGTGAAGTCATCACGAACTCCGTCGACATGCAGTTCGCCTACATCGTGCCGGGTAAATTCACCCGCGGTTCTCCCGACTCGGAAGCCTTCCGCGACAACGATGAAATTCAGGCTGAAGTCACCATTACCAAAGGCTACTTCATCGCCACCACCGAGGTGACTCAAGCGCAGTGGGAAGCCGTCATGGGTAACCGAGTCAAATTCGACAATGTCGATCAGGCGTTCATCGGCAAAACCCTCCCCATGCACAGTATCACCTGGGAGCAAGCCGTTGAGTTTTGCCAGCGTCTAAGCGAAAAGGAGGGAAAAACCTACCGCCTCCCCACCGAGGCAGAATGGGAATATGCCGCGCGCGCTGGAACCCAAACCCCCTACAACAACGGCTCCGAGCGTCTTACTAGCCGCGACGCGAACATCTACGACCCGACCGGCGAAGGCCTCGATGGCATCGCCGCGGTCGGCTCCATTGGCAAAGCGAATCAGTGGGGACTCTACGACATGCACGGCAACGTCTCCGAATGGACTGCTGACTGGAGCGCGCCCTACCAGCCAGGTGCCCAGACCGACCCAACCGGCCCGTCCGAAAACGAAAGCCGCGTTGATCTGGCGATGAAGATTGTGCGCGGTGGTTCTTACATGGACGACCCCTATCTGGCCCGCAGCGCCAACCGCAGTGAAGCCTCCCCCGTAGTCGCCAATGACTACACTGGCCTTCGCCCAGTCCTCGTCGTCAGCAATTTCTAACTGATAACTCCCGAAAACGTCATGAAAAATATTCCAACCACACGCATTGCTCAGACAGCTCTACTGAGCGTTATTGGCAGCCTGTTCTTCATGGGCTGTAGTGAAAGCACCTCGACTAACACCGCCTCGTCGACCAATGCTTCCCAGCCAATGCAGAGCCAGACGGTTCAGTCCAAGAGCTCGTCATCCAAGTCGCAATCTTACTTCGACGAATCAACTGCTGCCGCCGCCACTGCGCCCACCAGCTATCAAACAACGGTGACGCCAGTCTATCCCTCGCTACCACACTACGCGCCGAGCCATGCTGTTCGCGGCCGCGTTCGTTCGATTGGTTCCGACACCATGGATGGCATTGTGGCCGACTGGGAAAAGGACTTCAAAAGCTACCACCCCGGCATCCGCGTGATTCACGAGGGTAAGGGCTCCTCCACTGCAATTCCCGCCCTCGTTGAAGGCCGCTCCGACTTCGGCCCCATGAGCCGCGGAGTCAAGTCTGCCGAAGCCGAGAAATTCGAGCAAAAGTTCGGTTACAAGCCGACCTCCATGCCTGTCGCCATTGACGCGTTGGCCGTATACGTGCACCCTGACAACCCAATTAAAGATGTGGGCCTTTCGATGTCTGAGCTCGACGCCATTTTTTCTTCTACCCGCCGTCGCGGGGCTGACAAAGACATCAAGACCTGGGGCGACCTTGGCTTGACGGGCACTTGGGCCAATAAACCAATCAACGTTTACAGCCGCAACAGCGCCTCCGGCACCTATGGTTTCTTCAAAGACGAGGTGCTTAAAAAAGGCGATTACAAGAGCACCAACCGCGAGCTGGCCGGCTCGGAAGATGTCGTTCGCTCGGTTGAAAACGACCGCTACGGCATCGGCTACAGCGGCTTCGGATACAAAACCCCAGGCGTCGCAGTGGTGCCGCTAGCCAACGGAGGTCAGCCGATCGCCGCCAACCAGCAAAATGCCGTCAACGGCTCCTACCCGCTCGCCCGCAATCTTTTCCTCACCTTCAATCACCGCCCCGGCACCGAGCCCAAGACGCTCCATGCCGAGTTCATCCGCTACGTATACAGCGACAATGGACAGCAGAAGGTCGAGGACAATGGATACTTTCCCGTCAGTGCTGAGACCGCTCAACAACAACTTTCGTCACTTGGTCTCTAGGCAGACCGTTATAGCCATAAGTCAGTCCTAAAGCGGTCCCGGCATGAGCTGGGACCGCTTGCTTTTATACAATAAATCCACTGCCCCAAGATACAGGCTTAGAAAAAGCGATCACACTTACAGCTGCATTTGATCCCATCATACTCCAGCTGGCTCAACCAAATTGAGCTATTCTTCGCACTTATCACAAAAGTGCGCATTCGCAGAGGTTAACTCAAAGCCATCAAAGAACCCAAACAGCTATCGAGCAATAGTAAGCGTCCGAGCTCCATCCCACTTGACTACCAATGGTAAGCATTGTCGTTTCTCATTGGTAAGGGTTTGTAGTTA
>JAVDPD010000018.1 GCA_031296935.1 Cerasicoccus maritimus | reverse complement strand
CGATGGTCTTGTTGTTAAGCCCCTCATGCATCCGCATCAGTGCACGAGCACGACGCGATTCGCCCTGAGGTAGATTAGGAGACGAAGAAGGGTTTGAAGATACCCAAGCTCATCGGTGTTTAGCTCAATCTTTGCTACATTACGTCCACGTGTTTCCATCCAAAAGAGCATGAATGGGCTCTCCGCAAAAAGTACAGATTATTTTGAGATAA
Organism: Cerasicoccus maritimus; assembly: GCA_031296935.1. Classification (GTDB taxonomy): domain Bacteria; phylum Verrucomicrobiota; class Verrucomicrobiia; order Opitutales; family Cerasicoccaceae; genus Cerasicoccus; species Cerasicoccus maritimus. Next base: position 47,475 of record JAVDPD010000018.1, on the reverse strand, counting down.
ACTTCGCTGACACCACACTAGCCCGCAAATTGCATAAAAAAGTCGTCGGCAGGTTCAAGTAGCTTGTTTACAGCTATTTGTGTGAAAAAATGAACTCAACCGACGACGACAGAATGTAATCAAGCCGAGCTAGTTTTCTCAAGGGCAAAAGGCCTGAAAATGACGGCTGATTTTGGTGGGGATGAGATTGGAAGCAGGGCAAGGCGGCATTGATTGAGCGGGCTGGAAGCCTGCCGCGCTCAAGCCGCCTTGCTGAACACAAAAAATCACTGCGGCCTGATCGGCCAACTTAGATGAAATGTGCTCTAATCACTGCACCCACCCACCACTTTAAAAGCCTTTTTCCAGTTGACGCGCCACAGAACAATCCTTTAATCGGCACCTATCCCGTTAGAACCGTAAAGATTCCCCCATTATGTTGAATACACTCCCCCTCCCCCAGGGATTGCGTGGCTGTGAGCTGCTGCACCCCTCACGGATGATTATCTCCTCGCTGGCCGTTGCCAGCTGTCTCTCTGCTGCCAACCTGACCGTAATCAGTCATGATCAGGACAACAACGTCAACGTCAATGGCTCCAGCCAATGGGTGGGCGACCAAGAAGTCCGTATCGGCAAACGCAAAAACGACGGCTACAACTACGCCTTCGTGATGCCCTTTGCCCTGCCAGACCTGCAAGGTGACGTCGTCAACAGCGCTACGCTCAACCTGAACTTCACCGGCGGCTCGTGGAACCCCTCCACCCTGCCCGATCTTGACCTTTATGGCAGTACGCTGTTATCGAGTAGCGCCACAGTCTCCAACGCCGATTTCTACGTCGATGGCAGTAACCCAACCAACCCTTACGCGTTGCTGCTGCAAGACCAGTTCGTCGACACCGATATCCTCGTCAACGGAGGCTTCGGCGTCGTGACCAGCGCCGATATTGGCAGCCATTTGCAAGACCTGTATAACGCCGGCGCACAGCCGGGCGAATACTGCTTCCTGATGGTTACGATGGATTCGATCCCCAGCGGAGACTACAAATACCTGAAGGTCAACAGCGCCAACAGCAGCGTGAAGCCTGAGCTCAACCTTGTCACCGGTCCAGCCACGCCGCCTCCCCCCACGATCACCAACATGGCCATTACGGCTAGCAGCAGCGACACCGTGATCAATGAGCTCGGTGGGCACGGCTACACGGGCCAAAACCCGGAACGTCTCGGCCGCGGCAATAGCAACGGCACGAGCTACTGCATGGTGCTCCCCGTGAAGCTCCCCGATTTGATGGGCGGCGAAGTGACCGGCGCGACGCTGTCGGTTAACGTCACCGGCGGTTCTTACGGAGCCCCCAGCGGCCTGGGCAACATCGACCTCTACGGCCATGCGGACACCGACACCTTTGGCACGGTCGGCGACCCGAAGTTTTACGTCGACGGCGAAAATCCGACCAACCCCGACGCCACGCTTCTGCAAGCTGACTTCGCCAGTGAGGCCGACCTGACCGCCAACGGCTGGGGCGTCCGCACCAGTGTGGACATCAGCAGCTGGGTGCAGGATTTCTACGACAATAACACGCCCGCCGGTAGCTACGCCTACCTGATCCTCACGCTCGATAAAGTCCCCGGCAGCGACTTTAAATACATTAACGTCGAATCCGCCAACGGGAGCATCAAACCAGTGCTCGATCTCGAAATCACCGGGGCAAATGAGATTGGCAAGCCTTGGGGCACGACCGATCGCATTCAGCAATACGGCGTCACCTGGACCTTCGATCAGGAGTATGAATACGGCACCTATGTAACCGGCGATTTCTGGGTCAAGGGACCGGTCACCATCATCGGCATCGACAACCATCTGAACGATCCCAGCTACACGCCGCGGCTCAACCAAAACGGCTCGATGATCAACCCGCTCGCCAGTCACAGCTCAAGCGTTCAGGGCTACGACGACGGCAAGGGCTACGACCAGTCACTCAACGTCGCGCTGCCCAACGGCAGCCCCGTCTCCCCGAGCAACACCTTGACCGTGCCGGTGGACAGCTCGCTCGTGTCGGCGGTCAGCTGGCTCTACAATTCCGCCTCCGACCGCGAGCCCGGCTGCCCGACTTATCAAGACAGCGGCCCTCGCCCAATGCTCCGCTCCGCCGCGATCTTGACCGTGGTCGACGCCGCGCCGACGGACTACAGCTTCCGCCCGCCCTACGCCGGCTCGGACAAAAGCCTCGACTACCAATTTGGCGATCTCGACCTGACAAAGCTCTCCAACCTCACACCGCCGAGCACCGGTCTGCCATCCATCCCCAGCCTGGAGGCCGCGATGTCCCGCCCGTGGATCGACCACCGCAGCAGCTACTACGGCCGCTATTACCACCCATCACTCAACATGCCGGACTACGGCCGCGACATGGCGCACGTCGTCAACAACACCGCCCTGATGACCAACCTCGATTTTACGCAGCTGACTGGTAGCCCGAGCAAGGACAAGCTGATCATCAACCTCGTCCAATACGGCATCGACTGCACCGGCGTTGCCGACAATGGCCCAGGCTGGCAAGCCGACGGTGGCCACATGCTCGGCCGCAAGATGCCGATCATCTACGCCGGCCTCCTCCTCAACGACGCGCACATGCTCGACGTCGGCAATTGGGGCAAGCACGATGGCAACTCCGGCAGCACGGGTGTCCAGTTCCAGGAATACCAGACGCACTTCTACGTGTCGCAGGCCGAGATCGATATCACCCAGAGCGGCCTGAAATCAGAAGGCGGCCAATGGGACCCCGACAGTCGCGACATCGCCGAAGGAGACATTATCCCCTACGACAGTAACTATCTTGGTACGCCCGAGTGGGGCATCCGCCACAGCTACTGGCCCACCCGTGACAATGCCGACTTGCCAATCTACTACCGCGCGATCAACGGCTCGGTCAATGTCGGCACCGCGCTCTCCATGCAGATCATGGGCGCGAAAAACATCTGGAACAACGATGTGTTCTTCGACTACGCGGACCGCTACTGGATCTGGACCAACGGAGGCGGCACATCTGCCAATCAACCCACCGACCTGAGCAAAGCGCTCTGGCCCCTCTACCGCGACGACTATCCACCCGTCTGGAACGGCGACCCCGACCCGAGCGACTAGGCACTTAATCCTTCCTGAAAAAGTTTATGTTGTCTGTGTGTTGATTAGAGTGTTTCAGATAAGGTACACAGCTATACGGAAAGTTGCACTGTAGATGGCGTAGAGCCGACAGCATAGAGGTCAGCCGATTGGATGATTGCCCCCGCCGCCGCAGTAGCTGCTGTGACAGGGGCAAAGAAGCTCGGCGAGGTTCGCACTAGCGAAAACATGAAGTTGCGGGGTCTGGTACTTGCTCAAGTCGGCAAGCATTGATAGATCAAAAGCAGTAACTCACGTCAATCTCGGCATCGATGTTCACTCTGACAGCTACGTAGTGGTTCATCAAGTTGATGGCAGCACGCCGCAGACTTCGCAGCGGTTCTATTCGCGTGAGCGTTTTCTTCGCCATGTCAGCAAGCAGCAGAGTGAGGCCGTGCAGGTCTATACTTCCAACGAGTCTGTCGTCGACTTCCAGGAAATCGACGGCCGTCCCGACACGCTCATTATAACGGATGACACCTCCGCCACGAGACCGAGATCCGCGCCTGCCTGCGAACGCTCACGAACACGCACGCGGGTATCAGTTTCATGCACGAATCCTTCCACCGCAACGACCCCGGCGCAGTTTTCGCGCCCTTGGTTTGCCTGGGCGAACACGCTTTTCGGCGAATTAATTCTCCAAATACAGGGAAAATGCCCAAATTTGCTCCAGGAAACTTTTGCTGATAAAATCAGGGGTTCCAGCCGGTTTTCAATTAGCCAGGCTTATGCGGCCTAAGCGAATCGGCAACGTTTATCGTTTCATTGGGAAATGCCATTGACTCTGTGTGCAGGCGCCCTATCAGCAATGCTTACCATGACTACCATCGTAGATATCCACGCACGTGAAATTATTGACTCGCGCGGCAACCCGACTGTTGAAGTCGATGTCGAGCTCGACAGCGGCGTTATCGGTCGTGCTGCCGTTCCCAGCGGTGCCTCCACCGGTGAGCACGAAGCGCTTGAAATGCGCGACGGCAGCCTCCCCGCGAAGGACTTCCCCAAGGGCTTCGACCGCAAGGGTCGTTACCTCGGCAAGGGCGTTCTGAAGGCCGTTAGCAACGTCAACACCGACATCGCTGAAACGCTGATTGGTATGGACGCCTGCGACCAGGTCGGCATCGACAGCGCCATGCTCAAGCTCGACGGCACCGCTAACAAGAAGAAGCTCGGCGCCAACGCTGTGCTCGGTGTTTCCCTCGCGACCGCCAAGGCTGCTGCTGAAGCCCTCGGCCTGCCGCTCTATAAGTACATCGGCGGCCCGAATGCGAAGGTTCTCCCCGTTCCCATGATGAACATCATGAACGGCGGCGCTCACTCCGATGCTCCGATCGACTTCCAGGAATTCATGATCATGCCAATCGGCGCTCCGACTTTCCGCGAAGCTCTCCGCTACGGCGCTGAAACATTCCACAGCCTCAAGAAGGTGCTCAAGAGCATGGGCATGAACACCGCCGTCGGTGACGAAGGTGGCTTTGCTCCAAACATCGAGTCCACCGAGGCCGCCATGGACGCCATTGCAACCGCCATCGAAAAGGCCGGTTACAAGCTCGGCAAGGACATCGTCTTCGCCCTCGACGTCGCTTCCTCCGAATTCTACGACAAGAAGAAGAAGAAGTATGTCTTCAAGAAGTCTTCCGGCGACATCCTCTCCGGTGATGACATGGTCGCCTTCTACCAGGACCTCTGCAAGAAGTACCCGATCCGCTCCATCGAAGACGGCTGCGACGAAAACGACTGGGATACCTGGAAGAAGCTCACCGACGCAATCGGCGACACCACTCAGCTCGTCGGCGACGACCTTTTCGTCACCAACACCAAGTTCCTCAAGAAGGGCATCGACCTCGGCGTCGCCAACTCGATCCTCGTTAAGGTTAACCAAATCGGTTCGCTTACCGAGACCCTCGACGCCGTCGAAATGGCCAAGGAAGCCAGCTACACCAGCGTCCTCTCTCACCGCTCCGGTGAAACCGAAGACTGCACGATCGCTGACATCGCCGTTGCCACCAACTGCGGTCAGATCAAGACTGGCTCCCTCAGCCGCTCCGACCGTATTGCCAAGTACAACCAGCTCCTCCGCATCGAAGAAGAGCTCGGCGACCTGGCCATCTACGGCGGCAAGCTCTAAGGCAGCTAACCTCCGGTTGGATCGGAGATACGGCTACGCCGCGTTTCCAACCAAGCGAGTTCAAACAAGTTTTCAAACCGGCGTCCAATTGGGCGCCGGTTTTTTTGTTGCGACTCTCCCGCGACCCAGCAGGCTGTAATCGATAAACGTTAAAGCAATCACAAGATCAGATAGTGCTTCTAATTCACCGCATCATTTTCTTAGTCAGTCTATACATACTCAGTGTGGTGTGGGCGTCTGCCGCTCAATCCGGCTCCTTCCTCTATTTTGATTACGGAGATACCGCTGCCATCTACGATGTGGATGGCGTCCTCGAAGGCGACTTGGTCATCCCCGACACCCTCGACGGCAAAACGGTCACGCGACTAGATATTGCTTCATTTGCAGATCAGAACATCACGAGCGTCACCATCCCATCGAGCGTTACGCACATTGGGCTAGTTGCATTCAACAACTGTGCACTACTTGAGACCGTAACCCTGTCCGAGGGTTTAGAGGAAATCGGCGAATGGGCATTTGCAAACTGTAGCCAACTCGACTCGATCAATCTGCCAGCATCGCTAACGCTGATTGATGAATATGCCTTCCATTCATGCAGCAGCTTGACCAGCCTCGCTCTACCCGATGCCACGCTTCAGATTGAATACGGAGCCTTCATTTTCAGTGGCTTAACGTCCATCCACATCCCCGCCTCAGTCAACCAACTAGCGGGCGGCGTTTTTTCCAACTGCCATTCACTAACGAGCATTACCGTTGCGGAAGAGAGCACCTATTTCACGGCAATCGACAACGTGCTATACGACAAGCAAGTCACCCGGCTCATCAATTACCCGATCGCCGATCCCGCCACCAGTTTCGACGTTCCGCCCACCGTGACCACCATAGCCTCATGGTCGTTTGTCGATTGCTCGCAGCTCCAAACAATCAACCTGCCTGAAGGTCTGCTCGACATCGAGCATGATGCCTTTGCCATGAGTAATGCAGGGATCAGCAGCATCACACTCCCATCAACCTTGCTAACCATCGGCGAGTATGCCTTCAACGGCACCCTGATTACCTCCGTCTACATTCCCAGTTCGGTCACGGAGCTTTACCGCAATTCCTTTGGTAACATATCCTACACCGTCAGCCCGAGCAACGCCACCTATGCCAGCCAAGATTTTGTGCTCTACAACAAGAGCATGACCGAGCTCATCGCATACCCAAGCGCATCGACCGCGACAACGTTCGCGCTGCCCGACACCGTCGAGGTGATCCTAGACAGTGCAATGTCCGGAGCGAGTAACCTGACCTCCATTGAATTAGCCGAATCGCTGAGAATCATCGAATCGAGCGCTTTCAGTGGTTGCACAGGCATCCAACAACTCATCCTGCCTAGCAGCCTTGAAGAGCTGGAATCGCAAATATTCTCATTCACTGCCGGCATGGAAGATCTGGAGATTTACTTTCTCGGAGCAGCGCCCACAACGCCGGCAGATTTTTACTTTTTTACTTACTCAGACTCTCTCGGTTACCCGGAACCCACCGTTTACTTTTTCTCCGATCAAGCTGGCTTCACCACACCAACCTGGTTCCGTTGCCCATCAATCGACATGGGCCCAAAAACCACAGGCAAGATGTGGCTGGTTGAACAAGAGCTCAGCTACGATACCGATATCGCCACGGCAACCTCCGCCCAAGGCGAGCCACTGATTATCCCATATGCGCTGGACTACAGCCCCACAGAAAGCGCGCAGCCCGAGCCGGTTCCTGCCGATGGCAACAAGCTCGAGCTCACCTACTTCGCCAACCGTGAAGGGGTCACCTACACGGTGCTTGCCAGTGAGAATCTAAGCTCCTGGAGCACGGACGGCGTAACGATTTCACCTCCGAACTCGGATGGCTACAGCACAGCATCTGTCGACCTGGGCGACCAACCGAAGTTCCTGCTTATCGACGTTCAGCTCGATTAATTCTGCGCACTCTCATACGCTTACCAAAGCATCCGCGTTCATCCGCGACTAAACAATACGCCGCTGCCCTTTGCCGGAAATTCACCTTCCGCTTTTGACAATGCCTCAGCTTTGGCAGACAGTCGCCTTATGAATTCAAACACCACGGCTAATCCCCTCGCCTATTTACTCACGATGTTGGCCGCGCTCTTGTTCTCGGCCAACACCGCTTCAGCGCACTGCCAGATTCCCTGTGGCATTTACGACGACGACCTGATGGTCAAGCAGATGCTCCTCGACGCGACCACCATCAAGAAATGCATGACCGAGATCGACGCCCTCGCTGGCAAGACCGATCCGCAGTCCGGCAACCAGTTTGTCCGCTGGGTCAACAACAAGGAAGACCACGCTGACAACGTCATTGAAATCATCAGCAACTACTTCCTCACCCAGCGCGTGAAGTCCTCGCAAGACGACTACAAGGAGCGCCTCGCCAAGCACCACGCCGTGATGGTCGCCGCAATGAAGGCCAAGCAAAACTCCGACGCCGCCAGCGCCGAAGCCTTGAATAAAGCAATCCTCGCCCTCCGCGCCTACTACCCCGAGCACGGTCACCATCACTAAGCCAAGCGCGTCACCTTTTCGCGACTGCCCATTGCCTCGTGGTGATGGGCAGTTTTTTTGTCTAAAATTTAGGCAGAAACGGACGTTTATAAATTTACCGAACTACAAGGAATACCCTATAACCTGACGTCAGCAAATACCCCGATGAAAAAGATACGCATTCTGTTTGTCTGCACCTACCATGGCGGACGAAGCAAAATCGCCGAGCTATTCGCCCACCACCATGCCTCGGATCAAGTCGAAGCGCAAAGCGCGTGCTTTGACCCGGGAACTCTGGGCGAGCTGCCACGCGGCATTATGGCGGAAGTCGGCATCGAGCTCCCCGCCGAAGGACCCGCATCTGTCTTCGACCTCTACAAAAGCGGTGCGCCATTCGACTATGTGGTCACACTCTGCAACCAAGCTACCACCGAGCAATGCCCTATCTTTATGACCAATGTCGACGTGCTATACGCCAAGGCCGCCCAAGTCATCCCTTGGTCCATCTCCGACTTCCAATCTCTTGAGGGCACCCCCGAGCTACGCAAAAAAGGGGCCCGCTTGATTCGCGACAAAATCCACTTTGAAGTCCTTGCGCTCATCAAAAATATCGGCGTCATGCGCAAGTCGGGCTGCACCACAGCTGCGACTAGCGTAGGAACAACCATCTAGGGACTCTCTTCCCTAGACCCCGAGCCAACTGAGCCAAAATAGTAAAGCCTACTCGGTTGTTGCCAAGTTAGTCGATGAGGGCAAATTCGCGCTGAAGGCGCAGAAGCTTGATGACGTTAGCCACATGACCAGTGACGCCACGCAGGCTGACGGAGCCACGGCCCAGGCGCTTTTGCACACCAATCAAGGCCCCCACCCCACTGCTGTCGATGAACTGCACCGTTGAAAGATCCAAAGTAATTTTCTCAAGTCCCGGACTCCAAAGCCCATCCATGTAATCACGAAAATCATCGCACACACTCGCGTCAAATCGGCTGGCGAGTACCTTAACCTCCAGTTGCGCCTTTTCTTCAATGAGATGGTCGAACAGTTTCATGGCGAATGAATTGACCTTAACCATCGCCGCCATCTCATAAAGAAAAATACGCTTTAAACTGAACGCTATTTTAATTTATCTTAACTTGATGAACGGCCCACTGTCTGGACATAGGTACTTGGCACCCGCGCGATTAAGTGAAATTAATACGCTGCGGGAACAGTTTACCCTGTTCCTCGCGGACATGGCGCTCCCGCCAGAAGCCATCACTGATTGGGCCTTGGTGCTAACCGAAATTTTTGCCAATGCCGTGATCCACGGCTGCAAGAGCGATCCTAATGAAATCATAACGGTCCAGTGGGATATCTGGCAGGAAGAAATTAGCCTCGTAGTAATAGACCCAGGCAACGGCCCGCCCGAAGAAATAATCCAAAACCCCAGCCTGCCCAGTGAGGCCTCCACTCATGGGCGCGGCCTGTTTCTCGTCGCCAATCTGGTAGACCAAACCATGCACTGGCGCAACAAGGACAGCTACCTGTGCCGTGTCACTAGACAACACCCCGGGCTCAACCAAGCGCACGCGCCGGAGACCCTCGTGGAAAAAGCCATGATGGAGCTCTCGACCTGCTTCGAATCCCTGGCGGCCTTTTACCGGTTGGGCGAAGCTCTCGTGCAGAGTGAAACCGTGGTCGACTTCCTGGAGCAAGCGCTGGTCGACCTACAGGGCGTGGCCCCGCATGACGAGGTGGCAATTTATTTGAGCGACGTGATCGAATCCACGTTGATGGCCGAGCTAGCTCTGAGCGGAGTTGCCGCCAGCCCGCCCCTCGACTCACCACATATTTTATCTGTTCTCGAAGATGGACAGGAGTTCAGTTGGGCCGAGCAGAGCATCATCGAAAGCGACCCGCAGCTCGCGGAAACGCACAGCGGCATCATCTGCCCAATCATTGCTGGCGGCAACGTATGCGGTGCCCTGCTGCTGGCCAATCATTTGGTAGAAATGGAGCTATACGCCCAAATCCGCAACACCGTGCGCACCTTTGCCGACTTAATCGGCATTGCGGTGATGAACGCCAGCAACGCCCAAGTCCGCGATCGCGAAAACCAAGCACTGCGAGAGTTGGAAATTGCCTCAGAAATGCAGGACTGCCTGTTGCCTCTCCCCCAACTGACCCAAGGCGAAGGCTGGAGTGCATTTGTGCGCCGACGCACCGCGCGTGAAGTATCGGGCGACCACGTGGAAATCTGCGAGACGCGCGGCGGAGATATAATTCTGTGCATGATCGACGTCATGGGCAAAGGGGTCCCGGCAGCATTTCTCGCCGCCATGTTCCGCACAGCCTTGCACATCAGTATTACTTTCCAGTATTCGCTGGTCGGCCTGATGATGGCGCTCAACCGCACGCTCTGCCGCGAGCTGGAAGACATGACGATGTTTGCAACTTGCGCGATTGCCCGCATTCCCAAAAACCTGCGCAAGATAGAAATTGTCAATGCCGGCCATTGCCCGGTCATCGGCTGCATCGAAGGTTCCGAAGCGTTTAGCGTCGAACCATCAGGACCGCCTTTGGGGCTCTATACCGATGCCGAATATGTCACCGAGCGTTTCTCCCTAGACGCCTCAGCGCGTGTGTTCATCGTCACCGATGGCCTCTTTGAATGGTCGCGCGACGGCGACATCTGGGGCTGGGAGAATTTCGTCAACTTCCTTATGCAACGCAAAAACCACCCCCCCGAAAGCATCTGGAAGGATCTGCGAGCCGAAATCGACCACGCACACGAACCCGCCAATGACGACCAAACCTTCCTCTGCTGGCAAAAGCTATGAGCACTATTCTAATTGCTGACGACGACCCCCTAATGATCCGCTTGCTGGAATTCAACCTCAAGCGCATCAAATGCAAACTCATTGTCTGCCGAGAAGGCCTCGGCGCTGAGCAGCTCTTGAAAACGGAGCGCCCAGACATGGCAATCATCGATGTCATGCTCCCTGGTAAGTCCGGCCTGGAGCTCATTCAGTTTGTGCGCTCAGAGCCCAAACTTGCCTCAATGCCACTCATCGTCGTAACCGGACACGGCGAGACCCAAGTCCACGAAGAGCTGCTTGCGGCAGGCGCAAACCGAGTATTTACCAAGCCTTTTGCCCCCAGCCTACTGCAATCAGCCGTCCAGGAACTCCTCGACCAGCATGCCTGATTTTGAAGAAACCGTAGATCCAGCCAGCGTAGCTGTGCTCGACTCAGTTTTTCTCCAACACTGGGAATTCTCGCTAGGTGAAGAAGCCATGCCTGTTTTTATCGAGGACTTGATCGCAGAATTTCATCGAACCTATGCAGACAAGCTGATTGAAATCCGTCTTTGCTGCACCTCCCAAGCAAGGACTCAGCTGATTCCGCTCGTCCACTACGTCAAGGGCAGCTTGGGAAACCTCGGCCTTGCCCGCGCCTCTGCTTACGCCGGCCAAGCCGAGCTTGAGCTGCGCACCGAGAAATTTAGCCGCTATCAGACTTTTGCCGAACAACTAGACAAGCACACCGCGCAAGGCCTACGCGAACTCAAGAAACGCTATCGCTAGTCACTTTCCGGCAAAGGACTTGATAATGCCTGCGCCTTGCGGGCGAGCTCGACAAACTCCGACCGATGCCCACCCTGATTCGCGCCAAGGGCGTCGCGGGCGCGTTCGATGACTGCGGGCCAGCTGGCCTCGCCAGCGTATTCCGACTTACGTAGCAGCAGACCAAACTCCGCCACCGCCGTGGCGAACTGGAAGTCCGCGCTCGGCGCCGTGTCCTCGGAGGGGCCATTGACCACGGTGGACATCAGCGTGGATGTATCGCCGTCCGGCTGCTTGTAGCGCAGCTTCACCGTGACCCATTCATCGGAGAACTCACTTTTCGATGCAGAGTTGCTTTGCGTTGCAGAGTTTCCTTCCGTTTGCTGATACTTCAGCGGGTCCACGGAATCCTGAGGCAAGGCGGCGCTGTCCGCGCCCACGGGGACGATTTCATAAAGCGCGGTGACGGTGTGCCCGGCGCCGATCTCGCCCGCGTCCTTCTGGTCGTCGTTGAAATCCTTGGCAGCGAGCATGCGGTTTTCGTAGCCGATCAGACGGTAGGCCGCGACGTTGGCCGGGTTGAACTCGACCTGGATTTTCACGTCCTTGGCAATGGTCAGCATCGTTCCCGAGAGGTCTTGGCCAAACACTTTACGCGCTTCGCGCATGTTGTCGATGTAGGCGTAGTTGCCGTTGCCCGAGTTGGACAGAGACTCCATCATGTCGTCCTTCAGGTTGCCCATGCCAAAGCCGCAAACCGAGAGGTAGACGCCGCTCTTGGCCTTGTCTTCGATGAGCCGCGTCAGCTGCCCGCGGTCACTCACGCCAACGTTGAAATCGCCGTCCGTGCAGAGGATCACGCGGTTGTTGCCGCCTTCGGTAAAGTGCTTTTGCGCGACTTGGTAAGCCAGCTCAATGCCCTGCCCGCCATTGGTCGATCCGCCGGATTTCAACTGCTCCAGCGCGTGCTGAATCGTCTCCTGATTGTCGGCAGTGGTGGACGGCAGTGCGAGGCCACTGCTCCCGGCATAGACCACGATGGCCACGCGGTCACGGCGATCCAGGCGGAGGCTCAGCTCGGTCAGCGCCTGCTTGACGAGGCCCAGCTTGTTGGCGCTGCTCATCGAGCCCGACACATCGACCAGGAAAACCAGGTTGCTGGCGGGGCGTTCGTTCCACGGCACTTCGTAGCCCTTCAGCCCAATGCGCACCAGGTAATGTTCCTGGGCCCACGGCACCGGCGCGACCTCGGTATTAACCGAGAACGGATGCTCGCCGGTTTCGGGAACCGAGTAGTCGTAGTCGAAGTAATTGATCAGCTCCTCGATGCGCACGACGTCCAGCGGCGGCAATTGCCCACCCCGCAACATGCGGCGCACATTCGCGTAGCTGGCGGTATCGACATCGATAGAAAAGGTCGACAACGGCTCCACCTGCGGCGTGACGAACTCGTTGTCCTTGATCAGATCATAGCCTTCGCGATTGAATGGCTCTTGAGGGAGTCGCTGCGATTCTCGCTTAACCCCAAAGAAATCGACAGAGGAATTACTGAAATCGACGCTGGAGTCTGGGCTATCAGACCAATAACGATCTACAGCAATGGAATTTAGACCATTAATGGCGACACGTTGCTTTTCATTGCTAACAGCTGCTACTCCAGCATACCCACTCACTCTCGAATCGACCACCGGCATATTCACATCCTGATCAGACAGATTAATTTGGCTAACGTTTGTCACCGCGATCCTTGCTTTCGGCCGATTTGCTGGCTTTAAGCTTTCCTGTATGAGCGCATCTCGGTCTTTAGCTCCAACGGACTCGGGCGCTGGCGGCGGCGCTGCGTATTCAGCCACCATAATGGTCTCTTCTCCCGCAGTCGCTTTCGAGACGATGCGGGCATCCGCACTGACCAACGCTACCTGCGCCATTTCAGTTTGAGATTTTCTCTTCAACTCCGCATAGGTCGCCTCTGCTTGCGCTAGCTGTGCTTTCTTGGCGTCATAGCCGTCCGGAGCAAACCCCAAGCGCTTAAATGACTTCCGATACTCATTAATCTCTTCGCGAATCTCTTCAACTTTCTGTCGCTGTTGCTCGGTGCTAGTGCGCAGGAGTTCGACGGTCCGCATGCTGATTTCGATGTTCCGCTTGACGTTGTAGTTGATGTATTCATCGGCGAGGTAGTTCGCGACTTTCGCGGCAAGTTGCTCATCGGGATGCTGGACGTTGATATCGAACTGATAGGCTTTGCGATCAGGCTCAACCGTCGTGATGCGCATGATTTCCGCCGTCGCGGACTCAACCCACGAGTCCATTTGCGGATGTCCCTTCAGCAATAGATCACGGTCAGCAGTCGAGAGCCGTTCCGCAGCGGCTTGCGCCAATGCATTGCTTTCGGCGATGCCAACTTTCACTTGGAAATCATTTCCACAAACCAGAACATTTTCTCCTTCAAATTCGGGGCGAAGCACCTGCACCGTGGCCGTCGCGGTAAATTTCTCCGGCTGCACCAACCACCAGCCCAGCGCACCCGCCAGACCCAAAAACAGGACCAACGACGCTGCAATGCGTGGTGACGAAAACACAAAGAGCTTAAAGCGGCTCGGCGGCTTGGCTGGCTGAGAAACGTTCGCCAGGACCGACTCTTCGTCGACCGTTTCCACTGTTTCGGGTTCGGCGGCGAAGGCGGTTGCTAAGAGAGCTGCGGTTTGCTGAATTTCCTCAACGGCTTCCTGAAATGCAGGATCGGCCTCGTGTTCGCGGATGAAGGCTTCCGCCTCGGCGTCCAGCGGTTCGCCGAGCGCGTGAGCGGTGATGCGGGGATCATTTGGGTCGAAATTCACGGTGATCAAAAAGTTGAAGTTGGTGGGATTAGCCGAGCAGGTCGGATTCGGTGCGGAGCCGCTGGCGCAGACTCGCCATCGCGGTGTGGACCAGGTAGCCGACGTTGGACACAGACAAGTCCAGCACGTCGGCGATTTCGCGGTAGCTGAGCTGGGCCTGGAATTTCAGGCGCAGCACTTCGCGTTGATTGGGCGACAGGTTGCCCATCTGTTCCCAGACGGCCGCCGCGCTGTCGCCGCGTTCGGCGGATTCCCGGGGCGTGTCGACGGGCGGCAGCTGGGGGTTCGTTTCGGGGAGTTCGGCGCCCGGCGTCATGCGGCCCTCCTTCCGAAACTGGTCAATGACGCGCGACCGGCAGACTTTAAACAGCCAGGGGCCGAGGCGTTCTTCGGGTTTAATCGGCTCATCGCGCTCGGCGAGCCGAAGAAAGGTGTCTTGCACGGCGTCCTGCGAGCGGTGGACGCAGCCACAGAGCGAATACGCGTAGCGGGACAGAGGCTTGGAATAGACTTGGATGGCCCGCGAGAGTTGCGGGCGTGAGGCGGCGGATAATGAGTCATCTCCCATCGGTGTTGAAGTGTGTCGTTCAGGCGGCCAGGGTGAAGCCGATTTAACAGGGATACGCGCCAGCCCAGGTTTTCTTAGGAATTATTTTAAGAAACTGAGAAAAAATAATTGGTGGACAATTTCCCTGCCGTAAATAGCCGCCCTCGCAACGGCCATTCTCGGCCCTTCTGCCTTGAAAAGTCAGCGTGAACGTTTTTGGTTACCCGATTCGCATGAGCCAAGCCCTCGCCAGTCAGCCAGCCAACGCAACCTCCGCCCCCACGCGGCGGCGCGCGGCGCTGCACACGCTCGGCTGCCGGCTCAACCAAAGCGAGACGATGATCCTGCGCGAAAAGCTCATTGCGCAGGGCTATGACATCGTGGACTTCGCAGACGAGGCCGACCTCGCGATCATCAATACCTGCACCGTCACACGGCTGGCCGACGCCAAGTGCCGGCAGGCGATCCGCGGCTTCGTCCGCCGCAACCCCGAGGCCTACACCGCCGTCGTCGGCTGCTATTCGCAGATGGGCGCCAAGGAAATCTCTGGCATCGAGGGCGTGGACCTCATCCTCGGCAATCACGATAAAATGAACGTGCTCGACTACATCGGAGCGGCGGAGAAAAACCCGGCGCCGGTCATCGTCCGCGAGCGCATCGACCGCGACGACTTCACGATGCACTTTGCCGGCGAGACGCCCTTCGAGTGGCGCGCGAATTTAAAGATTCAAGACGGCTGCGACTTCATGTGCAGCTTTTGCATCATCCCGTTTGCCCGCGGTCGCGCGCGCAGCCGGGAGTTTGACGACCTCATGGCCGAGGCCCGGCATCAGGTCGGCCGTGGCGTGAAAGAGCTGGTGCTGACGGGCGTCAACATCGGCACCTACGACCACACCAGCCGCAGCGTGTTGGAGGTCGTCGACGCGCTCAGCGCCCTGCCCGGCCTCGACCGCGTGCGCATCAGCAGCATCGAGCCGACCACGATTCCCGTGGAGCTCTTTGACCGCATGAACGCCGCCGACCACGCGCTGATGCCCTACCTGCACATCCCGCTGCAAAGCGGCTCGGACAAAGTCCTGCAGGAGATGCGCCGCCGCTACAACATTGCCGAGTGGGAAGCCTTTGTAAACGACGCCGCCGCGCGCGTGCCCGGTATTTGCATCGGGACGGATATCATGGTCGGCTTCCCGGGTGAGACCGAGCAGGACTTCGCCGAGAGCTGCCGGGTGCTCACCGAAAATCCCCTCGCCTACGGCCACGTGTTCACCTACTCCGAGCGCGGCAACACCCCCGCCGCCCGCCGCGACGACCACATCCCCGTCGAGGAGCGTCACCGCCGCAGCGCCCGCCTGCGCCGCCTTTCCACCGAGCGCCGCTACGCATTTTATGAGGCTAACCTCGGCCGCGAAACCGACGTCCTCTTCGAAGACCCACGCGATAACACCGCCAGCGGCCTCACGGATAATTACGTGCGCGTCGTCCTGAGCGGCGACGGTCTCCGCGGCAAAACTGCACTGGAGCTCCGCAACGAATTGGCCCGCGTCCGCCTGGAGCGCGTCACGGCAGACTTCGTTGAAGGCACGTTGATTGGGTAAAGCACCCGCGCGAAAAAGACTCGCCTGCCTGCGCTTGGGCCGCCTGAATGCCCACATGCCATTGTCCCCGAGTGAGACGCGTGCGGTGCTGGAGCGCCTTGGCCGCCGCCCCAACAAGCGACTCGGCCAGAACTTCCTGGTCGATGGCAACATCGTGCGCAAATCCCTGGAGCTGGCCGATGTCCAACCGGGCGACTGCATTGTGGAGGTCGGCCCGGGTCTGGGCACGCTATCCTCCGCTCTGCTCGAAGCCGGCGCCGAAGTCTGGGCCGTAGAGCTCGACCCCGAGCTGCACGCCAACCTCGCTGCCACGCTCGCGGTTGAGAATCCCGAGAAATTCCACCTGCTCCACGGCGATGCAGTGGACCACCCGCGCGCAAGCTTTGCATTGCAAAGTAAGTTTAAGATCGTGGCAAATTTGCCTTACGCGATCTCCACCCCGTGGATGGAAAAAATCCTCGCCGGCCCCCTCCCCGAGCGCCTCGTGCTGATGCTGCAAAAGGAAGCCGCCGACCGCTTTACCGCCGCGCCTGGCCAGAAGAATTACGGCGCGATATCCATCTTCATCGAGGCAGCCTACCAGCGCCGCCCGGGGCACCGCGTGTCGCGCCAATGCTTTTACCCGGCGCCCGATGTCGACTCGACTTTGCTCCACCTGGAGCGCCTGCCCGACGCGTTCTTTTTCAACGCCGCGCAGCGCGAAGTCATCCGCTCAATCTTTACCCAGCGCCGCAAGCAGATCGGGAGCCTCGTCAATAAGCACGAACGCGCCGAAGAGTTGCGCCCGTGGCTCGCGCAGTTGGTCGAAAACGGCATTCCCGAGACCACCCGCCCCGAGGCAATCCCGCTCTTTGGCTGGAAGCTGATGGTCTTCACGTGATAGCCTTGCAGGGCGACAATCCGCGATAAGGTCACACTCCCAGTGACCATTACCTTGCGTCGCTCCACGATGGGCGGACGCACTTTCAATGCCCACATGGTTTGGCAGCTTGCTGTGACTGGCTTTGTTCTTGTGGCGATTACGGCATTTTCCATTGATACGCAGGTGCTAGTAGAGGCGTCCGCCACGGGAACCTTCGGCCTTCGTAAGCGAATAGATGCTCGATGTATTGCTCTATGGCTGCTTTGAGTTCTTTGACTGCTTTGAATGAACCTCTTTGGATGCGCTGGTTGGTGATTAGTACGAAGAATCGTTCAACTTGGTTGAGCCAACTGGAGTGCGTTGGGGTAAAATGCAGATGCCAATGTGGTCGCTTTTTTAGCCACTGGTTGACCTCGGCGGTTCTGTGCGTGGCTAGTTGTCCAGGATGATATGGATATCGAATCCCTCGGGAACCTCGCGTTCGATCTGGCACAGGAAAGCGAGGAACTCACGGCTTCGGTGGCGCTCCTTGAGGCTGCTACTGCCCCGGCCTGTGGCCACATCAAGAGCCGCAAACAATGACGTCGTGCCCTGACGATAATAATCCTGAGTTTGGCGTTCTGGAGCTCCAAGCCTCAGCGCAGAATCGGCTGGCTGCGTTCGAGCGCCTGAATCTGGCTCTTTTCATCCACGCAAAACTCCAAAGCGTTGTCAGGAGGGCTCATATACAAGCCCACCACATCATGAACTTTTTCCTTCCCGACTGGGGCCGGGGGGGGGTAAAACCTGCTTTATTCGATATCAAAGAACACTGCCCTACCCGCCCGTTCGCCGGGATCGGGCGCAGGTGGGGCGAACGCGCCGTGATGTCGCGCGCTTCAACGCCAATACCCGGAGCGCAAGCTGGCATAATCGGGCGGAGAGTTGGGCGGCCTGAGCCGACTTATAATCTACGGGCGTCGCTGGCGCGTCAGTTCGCTAGGCTGACTAGGGCAGTGTGTAAAGCAAGGCTGCTGCGCACACTGCCCGGCCAACGAATGGGCCCGATAAACGATTCCAACTCCCCGCACGCGAACGAATGCGTTCCTGGCGGCATTGGCTGGACTAGAGATAGCAGCGCCCTACGGCGGGCGTCTGCTTTCTCGCAGAGGGTGTAATGAAGGGTTCATGCCCAACATTTTATCAAAACTCCCCGGCCCTGACAATGGCTCAGCTGGCTACACAGGCTCAGTGGGTTCAGTTGGCTCAGTGGGCCACTTTTTTTGCATTATGTCGAATTTCCGGCGCCACTGAAAGCCACTCACTATTAGTGAAAGCCATTGGCTAATATTCACTCGTAGTCACTCAAAGCAAAAGCGCACTCGTCGAACCGGATTTATCAGTCAGCGGATCGTTTTAATTGACGGAGGCATCCAGCGACACAAGCGACACCGACCGGAATCGAAGCACCTTAAAAAAGTCCCCAACACTTCGGCAGGCAAACGCAAAAAGCCCGGCCATACAGGCCGGGCTTTGTCGGAAAAGCTGTGAAACTGCTTAGCCCTGGAGGCCGGCGAGCGCCATTTCGCGTTCGTCGAGGAGCTCCTGGTTGGACTTGGCAATCTGCTCCTTGGCGTATTCGCAGAGCTCGATGCCCTTGACCACTTCCCACTTCTTGCCGTCGGTCTTGATCGGCAGCGAAGTGATGATGCCTTCCGGCACGCCGTATTCGCCATTGGAGAGCACGCACACGCTGGTGTAGGAGCCCGGAGCAGTCGGAGTCGTCAGGCTGACAACGGTGTCGACCACGCCATTGGCGGCGGAAGCAGCGGAAGAGGCGCCACGGGCAGCAATGATCTCAGCGCCACGCTTGCCAACCTTCGGCACAAACTCGTTCTTGAGCCACTCTTCGTCGGTGATGACTTCGGTAACGGGCTTGCCGCCGATCTTGGCGTTGTAGAAGTCCGGGAACATCGTCGGCGAGTGGTTGCCCCAAACGCAGAGGTTGGTCACGTCCTTAACCGGCACACCAGCCTTTTGAGCGAGCTGGGTCTTGGCGCGGTTTTCGTCCAGGCGGGTCATTGCGAACCAGCGGTCGGCCGGGATGTTCGGCGCGTGCTTTTGGGCGATGAGGCAGTTGGTGTTGCAAGGGTTGCCGACCACCAAAATGCGCACGTCGTCCGCTGCATTGTCGTTGATGGCCTTACCCTGGCCAACGAAGATCTTGCCGTTGATACCGAGCAGGTCAGCGCGTTCCATGCCTTGCTTGCGCGGCACCGAGCCCACGAGCAGCGCCCAGTTGACGTCCTTGAAACCGACGTTCATATCCGAGGTCTGCACGATCTCGGTGAGCAGCGGGAAGGCGCAGTCATCCAGTTCCATGGCGACGCCACGCAGGGCGTTCATCCCGGGTTCAATCTCAATGAGGTTCAGCGCGACAGGCTGATCCGGCCCAAACATTTGGCCGGATGCGATGCGGAATAGCAGCGCATAGCCGATATTGCCGGCTGCGCCCGTAACTGCGACACGGATTGGTTTCTTGCTCATGCTTTTATTGCGATAAGGGTTATTTTTGTAGAGAACGTAAGCACTCATAGCCGAGATAGGGTTGAGAGGTTTTGGAAGAATATGACAGATATCATTCTCAGATGTCAACAGCCCAACTCAAGCGAATCCGCATTAATGTCGCTTATTGAGCGCGACGAAAAGCAGATTCGCTGATGTCGACTGAATATTAGTGAATTTTGCATACCCCAAAAGCTCTCTTAATCCCACAGCTCGTGATTCCGCGATTGCGTTGCCACAAGGCTCGCATACATCTTTAACAAGTTTATGAACCGCTCCCTCCTCCTCGTCATTTGCGATTTCTTGCTGCTGAGCTTGCTGGCGCTCGCACGGTTTGACGACCCCGACGAGCAGACCGCGCCCCAGGCCGAACAAGCGATCGAGCAAGACGCCATCGCCAACCAAGACCTGATTGACGTACTCAAGATGTCCCTCGACGCCGAACAGGAAAACCGCGACGAGCTTTCCACCGAGCTAGCCGAGACCCAGGAGCAGCTCGAAGCCCGCGCCAAAGCCCTGGCTGAACGCGAGGCCAAACTCGAGGAAACCCAGCAGACCGCCGAACAGCTAGCCGCGGAAAAAGCCCGCCTCGAAAAGCAACGCACCGAACTCGCCAAACAAAAGGCTGCCGCCGAGGCCGAAAGCGCGCGCATTGCTCAGGAAAAAGCCAAGGCCGAGGCCCAAACCGCCGAACTCGCCGAGCAAACCAAGCTTACTCAGGAAAAGCTCGCCGCCGCCGAGCAAGACCGCGTGGAGCTCGCCAAGACTTTGGCCGAGGTGAAAGAAACCGCCGCCACTTCGACTGAGCGGCTGCGCTCTCTGCAAAGTGAGCTGGAGCAAAAGGCCGCAATGGCCGAGCAGCTGGCCGCCGAACGCGAACGCCTGGCCAGTGAAGTCAAAACCGCCGAGTTGGAAAAGCAGACCCTCGCCACGCAGCTCGAAGTCACCAAGGCCGAGGCCACCGCGAAGGCCGAGCAGCTCGCCCTCGCCCAGCGCGACATCGAGATCACCCGCATCGAAAAAGCCAACTTGCAAGAGACCACGCAAACGCTCGCTGAAGGCGTTGGCCAAATGGCCGAGGCCACCGACCAGATCCGCGAAGAGGTCAAGCGCGCGCAGCCGCTCTCGCTCAACACCATTTTCGACCGCTACCAGAAGAACCGAATCCGCATTCAGTTTGACGCCACGGAATCCGGCCTCTTCGGCGCCAGCAGCAAGAAATACGAGCTCGAAACGATCCTCATTCGCGACAGCGGCAACGTCTACGCGCTGATCCCCGTCAACAAGACGCCGTTTGCAACGAGCGGGCTGCAAGCCGTCACCGGCTACATCCGCTACGGGCAACGCGCCGGCCGTTTTGAAACACTCAACGCGCTGACCGCTGACCCGCGCATCCTGGCGCTCAAGCTCCCCGCGAGCTTCCCGGACAGTTGGGGCGTGCAGGCCTTCAATCTGGCCAAAGAGCCCCTCAAATTCCCGCAGGCGGTGCTCGTCAGCAATCAGGGCAAGTATGGCGAAGTCGGCTTTAAAATCGTCCCCGCGCACCCCGAGTATCTCGATATGGACACCTCGATTTTCAGCGAGCTCTTTGGCGAGTTCAACCCGCGCGCGGGCGACCTCGTTTTCTCGCAGACCGGTGACGTGATCGGCACGATGGTCAACCGCCAGTTTGCGGTCATCGCGCCCTCGGCGAGCACCGCAGCGAAGGTCTCGCTCGGTTCCAAGTTCTCAGAGGCGGACGTCAGCGCCTACCAAAAGCGCCTGCAGGCCAACGCCTCCACCCTGCCCTCGGATCTGCGCTAAGCCGCCCCTACATTCTTCAACTTACAGCCTTGAATTGGCGCGGTGCTAGCTTAGTCTTCGGGCATGTCGCGAGAGATGGACCCGCTGGAACGCTATTACGGAAGCATGCTGGGTTTGGCCGTGGGCGACGCTATGGGGGCTGCCGTTGAGGGCTTGGCGCCGGGCATGTTCCCGCAGGTCAGCTCCTTTTGCGCGGGCGGCATCAACAAGATTGAAGCCGGCGAATGGACCGATGACACCTCGCTGGCCATGTGCCTGGCCGAAAGCCTCGTCGCCAAAAACGGGTTCAACGCACCTGACGCTATGGACCGCTTTCGCCAGTGGTGGCGCGCGGGCTACTGGAGCAGCCGCGAGACCGCCTTTGGCATTGGCCAGACCACCCAGGCCGCCATCGAATATTACGAAGCCGAGGGCGCACCATTCGCGGGCTTATCCACCGAGACCAGCTCGACCAACGGCTCAATTATGCGCCTGGCGCCCGTACCGCTTTATTATGCGGAATCGCCCAAGGAGGCCTTGGAATTTTCCGGTGAAAGCAGCCGCCTCACCCACGCCACCCGCTTGTGCATCGACGCCTGCCGCCTGCTCGGCGCGCTGATCGTCGGCGCGGTGCGCGGCGTGGAAAAGGAGGCGTTGCTCCAGCCCGGCTACGCGCCCGTCCGCGGCGTGTGGCTCTGCCAACCGCTCACTGGCGAAATCGAGGAAATCGCCCGTGGGTCGTATTGGGAAAAAGCTCCGCCCGCCATCCGTGGCCGCGGCGACGTGGTTTCCTCCCTCGAAGCCGCACTGTGGGCTTTTGCCAGCACCGACAACTACGCCGATGGCGTCCTGGCCGCGGTCAACCTCGGCGAAGACGCCGATACGACGGCCGCGGTTTACGGCCAGCTCGCTGGCGCGTATTATGGCATCAGCGGCATTCCTGACACCTGGCGCGAGATGATCGTTTACCAGAAGAAAATCATCCGCCTGGCCGAACGCCTATACACTGCCTCACGAGAATTGGCGGGCAAAGGAGATTGACGGCATATCAACCGGGAGTTGGGCTACCAGAAGATGATGTAGAGGCCCAGAGTCGCCACGATCACAACGCTACCCCAGATTTTGGCGGAACGTGAACTGGTGAGCTCGATCTCGGCATTGCGCGGGAGCTGAATGGCTTCTTTAAGTGGATTGAGCAGCGTCAGCGCGAGCAAGACCGCGATCACCACGCCAAAACAAATTGCCATGCGATTCAGGAAGGCGATTTCCGGCGCCACCAGCTTGAGGGTCCCGTAGAGCACGACGTTCAGCAGGATGCCGAGCCAACCGGCGTAGCGCGGGCACTTCCTGGCGAGAAAGCCAAAGAGGAATACAGCGAGTATCCCTGGGCTTAGGAAGCCCTGAAACTCCTGAATAAAGTTGTAAATTCCGCCAAACTGCGGGCTGCCGAGACTCGGCGCAATCAGTCCGGCAATCAGCACGAAAATTAGCACAAAAACCCGTCCGGCGCGAACCAGCTCACGCTGCCCTGCCCCCTTGCGAGCCTTCGCATATAGATCCATCGTAGCGATAGTGGACGCCGAATTAAGCATCGACGCCAGCGACGAAACCACAGCGCCAAAAATAGCGGCAAGCACAAACCAGGCGATGCCCGGCTTGAGCAAATTACGTAAAAGCGTAGGAAAGGCCGAGTCATAATCATAAGCCACGAGCTTAACGCCAATTTGATTCGGCTTGGCGCTGGATACTAATTTGCAATTTTGCGCAAATAAACCAACGTCATCCGCTAGTAATTCGTTCTGATTCAGTTGCTCGGCGTTGTGCGCCACCACGGCTTGCGCCTGCTCCGGATTGAGGCGGGCAAACTCCTCACTAAAGGGAATAATGACGCTTTGCTTGGCCTGAATCGCAGCAAGAACAGGCGCGTTTTTCTGGTCCGCCTGCGCTCGTAAATCATCGTTGAAAAGATGAAACGCGAGGATTCCGGGGATGACCACAATGAAGGGAATCAACAGCTTAAGACCAGCGGCAAAAACGATCCCTTTCTGGCCCTCTGCCAACGAGCGAGAACCGAGCGTGCGTTGCATGATGTATTGATTGAGGCCCCAGTAGAAGAAGTTCGGAATCCACAAACCGATGATAAGCGCAGTCCACGGAATCGAGGGGTCGTCAGCTGGCCGAATCATGTGCATTTTTCCGCCTGATCCGTTATCGCCAGTCACGGCAGGACCATCGGTCAGGTGAAAGAGTCGCGCAATTGGGCCAGCCGTTTCGAGGTCGGCAATCGTCGCGTCAGAAGTTGCAGACTTGTGCGCCATCAGCTCCTCTGCCGGCATTTCAGAAAGCGTTTGAAAAGCGAAGTACATCACCATCGCTCCGCCCAAAATTAGCGCTGAGCCCCAAATGAGATCCGTCCAGGCGCAGGCTTTCAAACCACCGATAAATACATAGGCCGCCGCCGCGAAGGCAATGATCCAACAGCCAACCGTGAGGTTGCCTAAATCAAGCCCGAGCAGCGAAACATCCGTAAAAAAGACGCTGATCACCTTGGCGCCCGAATAGATCACCGAGGCGGTTGGCACGCCGACCAAGATAACCATTGTGGCGATGGCCATGATCATACGCGAGAGAACACCATAACGATATTCGAGAAATTCCGGAACCGTGTAAATGCCACAGCGCAAGAGACGTGGCAGAAACAAAAATGCGATCACCACGAGCGTTATGGCGGCCATCCATTCGTAGGACGCAATCGCTAGCCCAAGCCAGTCTGCCGCCTGCCCGGACATACCCACAAATTGCTCCGTCGAGATGTTGGCCGCGATGAGTGAAAAGCCAACGAGCCACCAGGATAACCCTCGACCAGCAAGAAAATAATCACTGGCGTCTTTGGGCTTCGAGCCCCGATCACTGCTTTTCCAAAGACCAAAGCCAATGACGCCAATTACAGACACAAAGAAGAGGATAATATCGAGCGTACTCATAGATAAATAAAGGGATTACACAGCTTCTAGTCGCTTACTGAAAGCGGGCAAAGCAAGGGCCATCGAGGCTCATTAAACCTTGTTCATTGCCCATCTCCGCCAGTAGCTGTTGTTCAAACCCTGGAGGTAGAGGCGTCATCTTGAAGATCGGCAATACGGGTCGGCCATCAGGCCCTTGTGGGTATTCCTGACCTTTTTCCTGGATTAAAAGATAGGTGGAAAAATGTCCGCCTGGGCGCTCACCGATGAGTATTTCAATCTTCAGCTCACGGCCTTTTTGCACGTTAATCCAGTCCCCCACCGCCAAGGCCCCATTGCCGATATTGAACTTGCGATTCAAATCAGGCTCGCGTGAACGCCAGTCAGTATATTCGCCTTCATGAAAGGAACCATCCAACACAACACGGCCATTAACGCGAACAATCAATACGTCGTCCGCAAAGCCCCAGAAACGAAATTTACCATTGAATGGCGGAGTAATTTTCCCCTCGTAATGCGCGAGCCATTGCGAGGGCTGCACCTCACCAGCAACGCCAAACGCCGCTGGTGCCTGGTCGGCCATTCGATGCGGGATGAGCAGGGTCGTTGCGTATAATTTACGCTCAGCCTGATAAAAACGTTCGAGTTGCGACATCGCCCAGGAGCCCGAAGTATAGCGGCGCACAAAGCCCGCGTAGTCTACCTCTTTTGCCTGGCGCGCAGGAGTTTGTTTGAGGTCAAAAAACGCTCCGGCCAAATCCACACCAGCGGACTGAGAGTTGCCGAAAAGCGACTCCAGCGAGAGCTTCGGCATCTCGGAAACAATACCCAATCCACCGCCTCCAAAACCACCGAACCCCACACGATTACTGGTTTGGGGCAGGCTCAGGTCGAGTGAATCCAAGTCCGTCATACGAATATCTTGCACGGCAATGCGAGACTTGGTCGGGCGCACCATTTCGTTGTTCAGGGATAACGCAAAACGCTGCGGCGGTGTCGGCGGCTCCACCACCGGCGGTGCCTCCAATTCCGGAGCTGGCGATTGGGCGTTTTCCCAAATAATCACGCCACCAAGTATGCTAAGTCCAACAAAATGGAAGACAGAGCTAACGGCTAAAACAATGTATATCGATCTTCGGCTTTTAGGCTTACTCATGGGGTCGAGCAATCTGAAATTCAAGGGGGAAGTTTCGCACCGAGAGTAGACAGCCAACGTCTTCTCTGCTGCGCATGTTCTCCCATTAAGCCCATAACCAGCCATAGATCAAGCTAAAATGCAATTTCGTGCAACTTTAGCAATTTCATGGGATATCTTCAGCAATGACACGACAAGCTGGATGTTCAAAAATCTTTCACCGATGCGCAAAATTAGCGGCTGACAAGCCCCAGACGATTCTCCACCATTCACCGCTTTCATGGACGATAAACCAAGTAAGATCACATACATCATTTGGCTGCTGCGTAATTGGTTCGTAGACGCTTGGTTTTTCTGTCGCGGCATGGTGCGTAACAGCGCTCCGAATTTTCTGTACCGGTTCTGGGATTTCATTACCTACAATTGCTCCAGTTTCTTTCAGTGGTTCCGCACCCTCGGTGCCCGGAGAAAAGTTGCCCAGAGTCAATCACGACAAACGCTTAGCGCCATCCCCCACGCGCTTCAGAGCTTATGGCTTTGGCTGAAAACAATCAATGTGCGGGCGAAAGTCGCGCAGCAGGAGCGTCGTGAAGCGGCTGAACGCCTCGGCATGGGGGCGCGCGCAGGTGTCCACCAATTCTATAGTTTCATAATCGATGTGTTGAAGTCGCCCATTCGGTTTATTTGCTGGCTGGGATTTCTGTATAAGATACTGCGCAGCATGTCACTCCGGGCAGCCTTAAAGGAAGCTTGGGGCGGATATCGAGAGTTTGTCGAGCGTACGTTCGAGCATGCACTGCTATTGGTGTATCAATTTTTAGACGCACGCTGGTGGATTCGCGCTTCGATAATATTGCTGTTCATCGGCAGCGTCTCGGCAGTTATTTTGGGACCTTGGGCGCTAAGGAGCTTTAAGGACTATCGCAGCATGCAAGTCTACGCAGAAGCTAAGCAGTTACAGGAAGAGAACCGCCTGGTTGAAGCCTATGTCAAAAGCCGCACCGCCGCCATGCTCAACCTCGACAACCCGGAAACACTCGACCTGGTGATCGAACTGGGCGAAGCCACGATGAATCCAGAAAGCGTCTGGTGGGCTGAGCGCAAAGCGATCGCAGTAGATTACTCGGAAGAATCGCTCCTGAAGGTGATTGAGCTAGCCAGCAAAGCCGGCTTCCCCGAAATCGGGCAAAAGCATCTCTACCTCTTGCGCCAAAAATTTCCCGACAGTCCTGGCGTGACCGATTCACAACTGCGCTTGCTCATGTCCATGCACATGTCACTGGAAGCTTTCCAGCTCGCAGAGCAAGCCGAGGCTAGGGGTGAAGACAGCATTACGATGCACCTCATCATCGTTTCCAACGGGATTAACACCCCGAAAGCCGAGGTCCAGGCCAAGCTCATCAAATACCTCCAAAAGCATCTCTACCGAAACGATGAAGTCGGCTTTGCCATCCAAATGCACATCTTGATGTCAACTGGCAGTCTTAGTCAGGCCGTTGTCGACAGCATCGACTACGGGCGCTTGCTGGAAGTCATCCAGGATCAAGTGGAGGCGAAGCCGAATGACATCGCGGTAGCAATCGGCTACGCCATGCTGTACCATGCAATAACCAGGGAAGAAGCTATCGAAGCTCTAGCAGATCTTTATGATCTAAACGACCCCGCTCAACGCGAACAGGCTCTCATTGTGGCGACTCAGTTTGAATTATATGACTTAATGGACCGCCTTGAACCAGAACAGATTGAGAACGCCAACCACCAGCTGAAGCGTCTCGTGTTTGGGCCCACGCCTGATTTGGAGGCCGCCCAGTCTCTGATCGATCAACCTGATAAAAATGCGCTCAGCCAAAGCCAGGAGCACTTCTGGCAAGCGATGATTGCCGCCAGCAATCAGCAGTTTAACGACTATGCGAACCACATTCGCCTTGCCCTCCAATTCAGTGGGGACCCAGAAGCGATATACGAAATGCAGTCGATTATTCTGAATAAATGCTCCCACGAACAAATCATGGAATATTGGCGTTCCGCTTTCCGCTTTTTCCCCGAATCGCCTGAGATTTTGTTCAACGCGCTCATTTACACCTACACGTTTGGCGCTGACCAACAGCTGAAAAGTTTCGTCAGTCAAATGCCGCTGACTACCTTCAAGAACAACCCTGCTTATCAACAATTCCTCATCTATTTAAAAGCCCTTGATGGCGTCGATCTTGCCACTTGCCGCAAAGAGGCGGAATCTTTGATCATGCAGCATCCAAAGGACAGCATCTATTACATCATTCTGGCCTTTTGTTATGAGCAGTCCAATGAGCCGCGTCTTGCCCAAGCAGTACTGGGCTCCTTTGAACTGGGATCCGACTACGAGAAAATGCCCCCCTACCTGCGCTTGTGCCTCGTGGCATGCGGCGTCAAGCAAGCTGCGCCGGACGTAAGCACGCTTCCGCAAAAAAGCGAACGCCAACTTCTGGAAAAAAAGATGGGCCTTGGGCAGTAGCCAGTGCAAGCTATTCAGCGTTACCAATTCGGAACAATTTACGCCCCCCATAGACAATATCTAGGCAGCAGCGCGTTTTCACTGAAGCATGTTGAATATCACCGATGGACATTGACTACAACTGGCTGGCGCTGAGCGTCACTTTCCTAATTTTCTTTATCGGATTGGTTGGCTCTCTATTGCCCGTCATACCGGGCTGCTTCGTCATTTGGTTGGGCGCGCTGCTTTATTGGTTCTGGGAACCAGCAGGCGGGATTGGCCTGCCTTACATTTTGACCACGGCTGGGCTCGTGATCCTTGCGCAAATTCTCGACTTCGTGGCTAGCTACTATGGGGCGCGCAAGTTTGGGGCAACTTGGCGAGGTGGCGTGGGCGCTTTACTCGGTGCGATCATTGGGCCGTTCCTCCTTTCCTTCATACCCGGCATTGGCACCATCGCTGGCCTGATTCTTGGCCCAATCATTGGGGCTTTTCTCGGTGAGATCTCAGCTGGACGCACAATGAAAGAAGGCGGCAAAGCAGGCATCGGCACCGTTGTTGGCGGCTTGGTTTCCTTCGCCATGAAGTTCGCCATTGCTTTGGCAATGATCGGCTGGTTCTGCTTCGAGGTATTCTTTGCTACGGTTTAACTGACCTCGGGATCGACATCAAACTTGCGGCCGGAGTAGCATTGCACGGCGAATATGGCAATCCAGACCAAACCGTAAACCAAGCCCAGCACCACGCCCAGGTCCACAATGCCGCGCCAAGGCTGCTCTAGCTGACGCACCAGAACGATCAACATAACAATCCCCAAAGTCAGGCACCAGGTAACAATCTTGCGCTTCTTGGTCGCATGAAAAAACGCCATGCAAAAGAACGGCGCAAACAGCACATGCACCGGCTTGGGGTTGGCCGATAAATACTTCGAGCGCGCAACCACCCGTGGTGAAAATTGCTTCTGGAATCCGCGGTAGCCTTCACTCACCAGCATGAACAGCGTCCAAACAATCGCGACTGCCCACTGCATTGAGGTCAGTTCCCCCTGCATTGCCTCCAGCGCATTAGGAGTCAGCCGGTAAACGGCGCTGCCAATGAACAGGAAGACTCCACCGAGTCCCCAAATAATCGCGAGGTAGCGCATGCCTATTTTAAGATTTCTGCCCTTGATATTTTTCCTGCAGCGCTTCCAGAGCCAACGGCGGAACGAAGTGCGCAATGCGGTCTACATCGAAGTTTGCCACGGCCTTCACGATATTAGAACTCGTGTAAAAATACTCCTGATTAGGCATGAGAAATATCGTTTCCACGTCGGGCGCCAAATGACGATTCATCTGCGCCATTTGGAACTCATACTCGAAGTCCGAAATCGCACGCAGACCACGCACCAAGGCCATCGCATGGTTCTTACGGGCAAAGTCAACAATGAGACCTTCCAGGAGCTGCACGCTGACGCCGTCCATTTCCTTAGTGATTTTCTCCACCAAGGCAATACGCTCGGATAACGTAAAAATCGGGTGCTTCGGATCATTCGGTGCCACGGCCACGACCACCTCATCGAAGAGGTGTCTCGCCCGCTGGAGCACGTCAAGGTGCCCATTGGTCATCGGATCAAAAGTGCCTGGATAAATTGCTCGGCGCATGGGGAGAGCATGGGGGTCCGCATTCATGAATCAAGGGAAATTACCGCATCCCGTCGCATCGACAATTTGCGCGCGTTGCAAAGGCGATGAGACAGTTGAGTTCCGGCTTGAGCTGAATTTTAGACTTTAATCGACTGCTTAACGGCTATTTGCTCCCAGCATGCCACGCCTCAAAGATATTGTCGAATACTGCGACCAACGCACTCATCGCAAAGAAATCAAAGACTTCCCCGGCTCATTAAACGGCCTCCAATTTGAAAACCACGGCGACGTGACCAAGATCGGTGCCGCGGTCGACGCCGGCCTCATCCCCTTCGAAAAAGCCGCAGACCTCGGCATCGATTTCCTCATCGTGCACCACGGCATGTTCTGGAACAAGCCCGCGCCATTCGTCGGCCAGCTCCGCAAGAAATTGCTCGTGCTCCTGGCCAACAACATCGCGGTCTATAGCTCCCACCTGCCGCTCGATTGCCACCCGCAAATCGGCAACAACGCCATCCTCGCCCGCAAGCTCGGGCTCAAAGTCGATGGCGGCTTCGTCCGCTACGAAGGCCACGATATCGCCGTGACTGCGCCCGCACATGGCTCCCGTGACCAACTAAAGACCAAGCTTCAACAGCTCTTCCCGGACACCCTTAATTGCATCGAAGCCGGCCCATCCAACATCCGCCGCGTAGGCATTCTCACCGGCAGCGGGCGCTCTGCCATCCCCGAGCTGAAAGAGCGCGGCATCGATACCTTCATCACCGGCGAGCTCAAGCAGGAGCACTTTAACATAGCACAGGAAGAAGAGGTAAATATCTACCTCGGCGGACACTACCGCACCGAAACATTCGGTGTCTGCGCCTTGGCTGAAGAAGTCGCCGAAAAATTCAGCCTCGACTGGGAATTCATCGAAACCGGCTGCCCGCTTTAGCGCCAGACTTGTCCCAATAAATATCCTTTTTCCTTTAATCTTTTTCCTTTAATCTCCGTCTCATGAAATTCGGCATCCTCAACGGCCCCAACCTCAATCGTCTTGGCAAGCGCGAACCTAACATCTACGGCTCGCAAACCCTGGCGGACCTCGAAGACATGGTCGAAGCCAAGGCCAAAGAGCTCGGCGTGGAGATCGATTGCTTCCAGACCAACCACGAAGGTGATATGGTCGAGAAAATCCATTTCTGGACTGAAGAGAAGTTCGACGGTTTTGTGCTCAACGGCGCGGCCTTCACCCACACCTCAGTCGCCATCCGCGACGCCATTGCCAGCAGTAATCTTGCCTTCGTCGAAGTGCACATTTCCAACATCTACGCCCGCGAAGATTTCCGGAAGCATTCCTACACCGCGCCTCTCGCCAAGGGGGTCATCACCGGCCTCGGCCTCAACGGCTACCTGTATGCACTGGAATGGCTAGTCGGCCACCCCAGCGCCCCGGATCTAGTATAAACGATCAGAAGCATGGGCATCTTCGGAAATTTCTTCTCCTCGCCTTATCCTTGGAAAGATTCCCACGTTCGCTCCCGCATCCTTCCGCTGGAATTCAGACCCGCAGTCAATGAAGCAGACTTTGCGTTTTGCGAAAGTCTTCACCGAAAAAACGAGGCACACGGCGTTCCTGCCGACCATATCGAAACCTTTCAGGAATCATTGCGCAATGGGCAAATGCTGACGCTCATTGCGAGCCTACAAGATAAGCAAGTCGCCACCTGCTCGCTACAATGGGCTGGCGAAACTATGCTCTGCTTGACTTACGGGCTCGTCGACCCGCTGTTCCAACATCAGGGCATTGGCACCACGATGTGCTTTGCGCGCTTCGGCCTCATACCCCTGGAAAGAGCTCCTGTTGGTGTGATGATCAATGCGCTGGAAACATCGATGAGTTTTTACCAGCGCCTTGGCTTTCAGTCGATTGGCCGAATGTCCGACGTCACCCATCGCTTCCATGTAGCATGCCTGCAAGGCATGACTGCAGAACTGATCGATTATTCGAGAGCCCTGCTAGATGAAGCCGGGGCAAAGATAGATTGGCTTGCCATGCAGATTCCAGAGCAGCCCGAATGCACCGGTGAGGACGCTTTCTGTTTCTTCGATTGAGTAGTAGTGACGTTTTGTCGTGCATACATCTGCATCAACAAAACGTCACCCCAACGCTGACTTAATAAACGTCGCGCACGTAGCGCTTTTCCTTGCGCATTTTGTCGACGTATTCGGCGGCTTCTTCGTAGCTCTTGCCGCTGGCTTTGGCGATCGCTTCATGGAGCGCGGAGTCGACATCTTTCGCCATACGGGAAGCATCACCGCACACGTAGAAGTGCGCGCCTTCTTCCAGCCAGGTAAAGAGCTCTTCGGCCTGCTCTAGCATGCGGTGCTGCACGTAGACCTTCTCCGAGGTGTCGCGGGAGAACGCTAGGTCCAACCGCGTGAGGCATTTGGTTGCTTGCATGAGCTTCAACTGAGGCTCGTAAATGAAATCGAACTCGCTCTTTTGGTCGCCGAAAAACAGCCAGTTTTTACCGGGTGCTTTGGTGGACATACGCTCTTCGAGGAACGCGCGGAACGGCGCAATGCCGGTGCCCGGCCCGACCATGATCATCGGCGTTTCCGGATTCGACGGCGGCTTGAAGTGCTTGTTTGGCTGCACAAACACGCGGACTTCGCCGCCCATGTCCATGTCGGCCAAAAACGTCGAGGCCACGCCCTTGCGCTTACGTCCATGCGTTTCGTAGCGCACGGCACCCACGGTTAAGTGAACCTGCCCCGGGTGCGCCTTCGGGCTCGAAGAAATCGAGTAAAGTCGCGCGGCTTGCTTTTTGAACATTTCCACGAAGTCGAGCGCGGTGTCCCACTTACCCGGGAAGTCGAGCAACGCATCGATGATCTGACGGCCAGCAATGTAAGTGTCGATTTCGCCACTACCACCAGCCAGGAGCTCATTCAACTTTTCGCTCTGCGCGTAAGGCGCCAAGTTCGCCAGAAAGAGCTTCGACAAATTCGTGATGTCGTAAAGCTCGGCCAGGGCTTCACGCAGGGTAACTTCGCCGCCGAGAGGATTCGGCGCTGGCTCGCTGCCGGAGAAGCCAGAAGCCGCCAGAATTTCTTCCACGAGATCCTTGCAGTTAATTGGCGATACACCCAGCGCGTCGCCCGCTTCGTATTCCAGGCCAGAGCCATCAAGGCAGATTTCCACGTGGCGGATTTCTTTGCCTGAGCCTTCCTTGTTCAAGACGTAGTTGTTCAGTAACTTACCGGGAAAAGGATTCTTGCGGCTGTAGCCTTCGGGCTTTCCATCAACCGGCGCGGGTAAGCTTTGCGTTGCAGAGTTTGCTGCAGTTGCATCGCCCTCGCCTGCAGCTGCCAGAGAGCTGTCGAGCCATGCCGCGAAGTCATCGTCGAACTCCACGTCGCAGTAAACGCTGTCATTCATGCGCTCGGCACCGAGCTCTGCCAAACGAGCATCAAACTGCTTGGCGCACTCATTGAAGTCCGGGTAGTTCGAGTCGCCCAAGCCCAGCACAGTAAAGCGAACGCCTTCGAGCTTCGGCGCGTCATCGGCATGAATGAAGTCGAACAGGTCCTGCGCGTTGTCGGGCGGATCGCCTTCGCCGTAAGTCGAAGTAATGATGAGCAGGTTTTGCTCACTGGCCAAACGCTCCTTCGGATAGGCCTCCATGTCGAACACCTCGGCCTTGAAGCCGCCGGCATTCGCCTTCTTGGCGACTTGCTTGGCCAGCGTTTCGGAGTTGCCCGTTTGCGAGCCAAAAAGGATCGTCAGCGGACGCACCGGCGTGGACTCAGCCACTGCGGAACCGGAGATCGTTGCCCCCGAAAAGATGCCTGCAAGCAGACCGTTGAGATAGGCGCGCTGCTCCGGAGAGAACGGTGCATTGTCCGGAATGAATGGAACGATGGCCTGGGTGTTAGTGGACGACATGGCTGGAGAATAGTTCTTTAAGTTGTTCAGTTGAGTGGCGGCGGGTAAATTGAATAAAGCTTTCGCCGCTTTCCCGCTTTTCCAGATAAGTTTTCAAGACACCCTCTAGGAGCGGTGGGATGTCATTAAAAGGCACGCTTGGGAAAACTTCCTCCGCGATGCCCTGCTCGTCATCGACGCCGCCGCCGAGCACGATGTGGTAACCTTCGACGGACTCGCCATCGACTTTGACCTTCACGCCTTGCAGGCCGATGTCGCCCACGTAGTGCTGCGCGCAGCTGTTCGGGCAACCAGTCAGGTGAATATTAATCGGCTGGTCGAGCTCCACGGTTTGCTTCAGGTGCTCGCCCAACTTGAGCGAATGCGCCTTAGTGCCGGCGGCCGCAAACTTGCAGCCCGCGTTGCCGGTGCAAGCCACGAGGCCGTTCATAATGTGGTCATGCTCGCAGCCCATACCGAGCTCCTTCAGCTCCGCCTTGAAAGCGTCGAGCTCAGCCGTCGCAATGTGGGGGATGATAAAGTTCTGCCAGGCAGTCAGGCGAATCTCGCCCTGACCGTATTTGTTGGCCAGGCGCGCAACGCCCTTCATCTGATCCGGAGTCATGTGACCTACCGGGCAAGTGACGCCCACGTAATTGAGGCCTGCCTGCTTTTGCGGATAAACCCCAATGTAGCCATGACGAGTGATCGGTTGACGTGGCTCGCAACTTTGCAATGCAAAGTAACGTAGGTCGAAGGCCAGCTTCTTGCCGACTTCCTCCAAATACTTTTCGACGCCCCATTTATCCACAAGGTACTTGAGGCGGGCCTTTTTGCGGTTGGTGCGATCACCGTTTTCTTGGAAGACGCGCAGCATCGCCGCAGCGACGGTTACGCATTCATCCGGCTTGAGCAAGAGCCCGCAGTCGGTCGCGAATTGCTTGTGGCCGGTGATGCCGCAGAGCTGCACGCGGAAGTAAACGCTAGGCTCAATGTCGTGCCCCTCCCCTACGCGCACTGCGTAGAAAGCGATATCATTCGTGTCCGCGCAAACGCTGACTGCGCCGCCATTGTCGAAGGCGATGTTGAACTTGCGCGGCAGGTCGTAGAGGTCGCGGTTGTTGAGGATGTAGTGGTGCATGGCCTTGGCCAGCGGCAGCACGTCGATCACTTCCAGCGGATCAAAACCACTCGTCGGCGAAGCCGTTATATTACGCACGTTGTCCGCGCCGGAGCCTTGTGCGGTGAGCCCTAGCTCGCGCATCTTCACGATCACGCTAACGCTATCTTTGGCCTGGATTTCGCGGATCTGGAAATTGCCGCGCGTCGTCACGTGCGCGTAGTTGCCGCCCCAGTCTTCAGCAATCTCGGCGAGGCCGACCATCTGGTGCGCTTGCAACACGCAGCCCGGAATGCGGCAACGCAGCATCAGCGAATCCTGAGCTGGCGTTACATAAAACAGGCCGTGAAATTTGTAGCGGAAAACATCGCCGCCTTCGGGAAATTTATCCTTCGCAGCGTTGTCGAGCATCGTGTCCCAGATATCGAGACCGTGCTGATCATATTTGATTTTTTCTTCCTTGGAGAGTTCGTCTATGGGTGTGCCGAAGACTGTTGCTTCAGCGAGATTGCTGCCTTCGGCTGCGCCCGGGTCGTTCGTAAACTGCCCGTTTGCCGTTTGGCCAACAAAGAACCCTCGCTGGGAGACGCCCGTGAAGAAGCCTTGCAAATACTGCTTCTGAACTGGGCTGAATTCCTGGTTCGTGTTCATGGTTATGTCGATGTCAGTCGTGTTAAAATGTCAGGTGTCAGGCTTTCCTGATCTGTACCGCACAATGCTTGTAAGAAGGCTCGCGAGAATGCGGATCGAAGGAGGACATGGTCAGTTGGTTGACCTCGCGGTAGTGCATGGGCGCAAAGATAGCGCCGACTTGCGTGATCGGCGTCAAGTGCGCCGCAATGGTAATTGCGCCGCGTCGCGAACGCACGACAACCTGGTCGTCCTGCTTGATGCCAAGTCGCTGCGCGTCCTCGGGGTTCATCTCAATGTAGGCCTTGGCGGGGTAAAGTTTGCGCAGCACGTCGGACTTGCTGGTGCGCGTCTGCGTGTGCCATTGCGAAGACGAACCACGCCCGGTCAGCAGCACAAAGGGGAACTCCTCGTCTGTGCTTTCAGGCAACGCCTGCGGAGCATCGAAGAGGAATTTCGCGCGACCATTCGGGTGGAAGTATTTGCCATCGGCGAACAGACGACGCTGTTTTTCAAACGTCTCTGTGCCAGCAGGCAAAGGCCACTGAATGCCACCATTTTCTTCGAGCATCTTGTAGTCTTTGATGCCCGAAATGTCGCAGGGCTGGCCTTGGGTAACTTCCGTGAAAATCTTGAAAACGGCTTCAGGCGAAGTCCAGCGTGCGAACTTTTCGCCGCAGCCCCAGTAGTGCGCGATGAGCTGGAAAATGTGGAAATCCGCCAGGGCCTGGCCCGGCGCGCGACGCACTTTGCGGATACGACCGATACGGCGTTCGCTGTTGATAAAGGTGCCTTCCTTCTCGCCCCACCCTGCGGCAGGCAGCACGAGGTCGGCGGCCTGCGCCGTAACGGTGTTGTGATACATGTCCTGCACCACGAGGAAGTCGAGCTTTTCACGTAGGCGGTTCCAGCGGTTCTGGTTGATCCAGGAATGCGCAGTGTTCGTCGCAATAATCCACAGGCCCTTAATACGTCCCTCTTCCACGCCTTCGAGAATTTGGTCGAAAGCGAGGGAGTCTTTCTGCGGGATGTCGGACTCGTCGATCTTCAGAATACCAGCAATCTTGGCGCGGTCTTCAGCACTGGTAAACTTGTGGCCGCCGAGCAAATTCGTGGAGTTGCTGAACAGACGCGAGCCCATAGCGTTGCACTGGCCGGTGATGGAATTTGCGCCGGTGCCCGGCTTGCCGATGTTACCCGTCATCAGGCAGATGTTAATCATCGCCTGCGCAACACGGGTGCCCTCGTAGCTCTGGTTGACGCCCATCGTCCACCAAAAAGACAGGCGCTTGCCACTACCGATCTTCTGGGCCAACTCGATCAATGCGCTCTCCTCAATGCCGGATTCAGCCGAGACTTCTGCGAGACCGTATGGGCCATTTAGCAGGAACGCGCGAAAGTCTTCAAAGCCTTCGGTGTGCGCGGCCACATAGTCGTGATCGATGTAGTCCTTTTCGATCAACAGACGCGCCAATCCGTAGAGCAACGTGAGGTCCGCCTTGGGCTTGAGCTGTAAGTGATGCGTGGCCGCCATCGCGGTTTCCGTGCGACGTGGATCGATCACATAGATGTCCGGGTTGCGGCGGTTGCGCATGACGCGCTGCCACATGATCGGGTGCGCGATGCAGGCATTGGAGCCAATGAAAACGAGCACGTCGGATTCTTCAAAATCCTGGTAAGTGTAAGGCGGCGAGTCGAAGCCGAAAGATTGCTTGTAGGCCGTAACAGCGGTGGCCATGCATTGACGGGTGTTACCATCGCCATGCACCATGCCGATGCCGAACTTGCACAACGAGCCGAGAAAAGCCATTTCTTCCGAGGGAATCTGCCCCGTACTGAGCCAGGACAACGCCTCGCCGCCATG
Source organism: Cerasicoccus maritimus (assembly GCA_031296935.1). Lineage (GTDB taxonomy): Bacteria > Verrucomicrobiota > Verrucomicrobiia > Opitutales > Cerasicoccaceae > Cerasicoccus > Cerasicoccus maritimus. Next base: position 10,245 of record JAVDPD010000018.1, on the reverse strand, counting down.
CTGTTCCTTGATGCCCTTGAAGCGGGAAACAAGAGTTTCCATCGCCTTTTCCCATGAGATCGGCTCCATCTCCCCAGCTTCGTTGCGAAGCAGCGGAGTCGTGGCGCGGTCGGGCGCGCTCAGTGGCGCCAATGCTTCCCAGCCCTTCGGGCAAGCCATGCCCATGTTGACCGGATACGACTGATTTGCCGAAAGGTTGATCGCCTCACTGTCCTTCAAGTGAACTTTCAATGAGCAGCCGGTCCCGCAGTAGCCACAAACGCTGTCCGTCGTGGCGTCGGGCTGTGTGCGCTGCGGCAATTGACCAAGGCCGAACTCGGATGGGCGCTGAACGATCTCTTTCGTCAGCGGACCATTCCATTGGCGAAATGCGGTGTTGGACTCAGGGCGTGGTGCAAAGCGGGTCTTCATGATGCGATTCCTCCTGGCATTTTTGGGGCGGCAACGGCACGGAAAAACAAGTAGCGTTCAGTGATTTCCCCGCCTAAAATCAGCAGCGCGCCACCAAGAGCAAAAGCCGACTGCGCGCCAAACCAGAGCATCGCAATACCGACCAGCGTGAACAACCAGCGGGAGATGAAAACTTCGCGCTCGCACTCAAGCTGAATCAGCGCGGAGTGCTTGCCGGGGCCAAACTCTGGATTGCAAAGTTCGATCATGCCGGTGATATCGACCATTGCCTTAAGCACGAGGCCGAGCGTCAGCGCAATGAAGCTCATCGGGCAGGAACCGAAAACACAGCCACCAGCTCCGAGCGCAATGAGCGACGTGCCAAAGAAGCGCGAACCGGAGAAGGCGAACTTCCAGAATGGACGCTGGGTATCGGCGTAAATCATCACCGAAGTGAAGACACCAGCGAAGCCGACTGCGACTGTGGCCCAAAGCGCGAAAGCCGGAATCTCAAAAGGCAGTGAAATAAATTGCGCAGCGGTCAGACCGAACAACAACGGCGCGTAGCCACCGAAGGTAACAATCTCACGGCTTAGCCAGGAATGCGTGACTCCGAGGAAGGCACGCCAGGCTTTGAGCGGTTGGCCCAAGTGAAGCACGCTGGCAGCGAGGCCAATCATGGCGAAAACACTGGACGCGACGAGCAGCGCGGGCTGACGGGTGGTCCAGATCGCGGCGGCGGCTGCGAGGCCGACGGAAATTTGAGTCAAGGCCAGCATAATGACCAAAGGCCAGTGCGCATGCTGCGGGCGTAGCGCTGTGGCGTCACCTGCGACAGCGTCTTGCGGCACTGAGCGTGTGGAAACATAGGCGGTCGTCGGCTTGGTGTAAGACTGGTGTGGCGCGGCAGGCAAAAATGCCGGTGCGCTGGCGATAGCAGCGGCGCCTTCTTTATCGGTTTTCTTTACGGTCGTGATACGGATGGCCTCCGTCGGGCAGGACTGCACGCAGGCAGGCGCTTCACCCACCGAGAGGCGGTTGTAGCACATGTCGCACTTGCGAACGATGCCCAGACGCTTGCTGTATTTCGGCACGTCGTAGGGGCACTTGAGCACGCAGTATTGGCAGCCGATGCATTGGTCGTCGAGGTGGAGAACAATGCCCGTCTTCGGGTCTTTTTCGTAGGCATCGACCGGGCATCCGTTCAGACAGCCAGGGTCGACACAATGGTGGCAAGCGGTGGTGATCGTCTGTTGGTAGGCCTTCTCGTCGCGGACTCCCTGAATCAAGCCCACATCGCGCCAGGTTTCGTGTTCTTCCAATCCATTGAGGCTGTGGCAACCGGCGACACATGCCTTGCAGCCAGTGCAGCGATCCAGATCCACTTCAAAGGCAAACTGCTCACCTTCCTTGGGATTTTCCAAGGGGATCAGCTCGCGAAAGGGCCCTTCGAATTCGCCTTCGTCAAAGCGACGTGAGAAGTCCGTGACCGGAGTTTGCAGTTGCGCTTGTTCACGCAACAATCGGTCGATCGGAGTCTCATCAGTGTCGGCTGACTGGAAGTTTGAAATCATCTAGATCAATGAAAAACTTGGATGCCGGTATTTATGCAGCGGATATGCCAAATGGCCCAAACGACCACGGTGTCGGTGTTCGAATTACTCACGCAATCCATGAATCCCATTCATTAGGACTTGAAGCCCACATGAATACTTAAAGACATCAGCGAGCTGCAAAAAATCGAGTAGTGAGGCCCTTGAAACCAACCATTCGAAACACTCTGACTGATGAAATTTTTAGACATGGTTGAAATTCATCAGCGGTTTCAAATGACTAGTTCCGGGCAGCTTGCCTAACTATGAAGCGGCGGGTGCGACTCCGGATTCTGTCGGAGCCTCTTCCGTATCAAAGCGGATTGGGCCACCCCCATGCTTTTCGGCCTCACAGTCATCGAGGAACTGTAGCAGGCGTTGGCGATAGGCGTAAAATTGATCCGTCTCCATGATCTCTTCGCGGCTGCGTGGTCGCTCGAAATCAACGGTCATCACCTGCCCGACCTTTGCACGCGGTCCATTCGTCATCATGCAGATACGGTCGCACATGAAAATGGCTTCGTCCGGGTCGTGGGTGATGATCATCGTAGTGATCTTTTCCCGGTCGAGAATGCCGAGGATCACGTCCTGAAGCTCCATGCGGGTTAGCGAATCCAAACGGCCGAAGGGCTCATCGAGGAGCAGCACCTTGGGCTTCAGTGCAATGGCGCGGGCGATGCCGACGCGTTGCTGCATGCCGCCGGAGAGCTCACGCGGATACTTGTGCATGGCGTCGGCGAGACCGACTACGCTCAGCGAATATTCCACAATGACGCGGCGCTGTTGCTTCGAGGCGTGTGGGTAAACCTGCTTCACGCCCATCATGACATTTTGGTAGGCCGTCATCCAAGGCAGCAAACAGGGTGCCTGGAAAACCACCGCACGGTCGGGACCAGGACCGTCAATTTCCTTACCGGCCACGACGATGCCGCCGTCCGATATCTCATTGAGCCCGGCAACCATGGTCAGCACCGTGGACTTACCGCAGCCAGAGTGACCGATCACACCGATCACTTCGCCCTTTTTAATGGTCAGGTTAAACCCGTCGACAACCTTCACGGCTTCACCGAAGGGATTCGGATAGGCCTTAACGAGGTTGGAAATTTCTACATATCTGTCGTCAATCATGAGATGTCAGCGTTGATGATTGAGTGTTTTAAGCGGACCGCTTAGTTGCGGAATAATCGATTGGTTGAATGTCCGGCATGGCCAGGCCTTTGTCGACGCGGAGCATCTTGGCCTCTTTGTTCATGGCGGTCATGAAGTGGATAATCTCGTTGCGCAGCTTCTTGAACTCCGGGTTGGTGTTCAACGTGGTGCGGTCGCGGGGACGTTCGAGCGTAACCTTGAAATCACTGGCGAGCGTAGCACTCGGGCCCATAGTCAACGGGACAATTCGGTCGGCGAGCAGCACAGCTTCGTCAACGTCGTTGGTGATCATGACCACCGTGCGCTTGTCTTCTTCCCAGATGCGGACGAGCTCGTCTTGCAGGTTGGCGCGGGTCAAGGCATCGAGCGCAGAAAGCGGCTCGTCCATGACCAGCACTTCGGGCTGCATCGAGAGCGTGCGGGCCAGAGAAACGCGTTGGCGCATGCCGCCGGAGAGCTCGCTCGGTTTTTTGTTACGGGCCGGCGTGAGGCTAACCATCTCGATGTAGCGCTCCACGTGCTCCTTGCGCTGGGCCTTGCTATAGTGTGGGAACACCTGCTTGGCGGCGAGCTCGATATTGCCGTAAACCGAGAGCCACGGCAACAGCGAGTAGTTTTGAAACACGATGCCAAGATGCGGTCCGGGCTTGGTTACCGGCTTGCCCTTCAGCTTGATCACGCCGCTATCGGGGCGCAGCAAGCCGGTGAGCAGGGAAACCAGGGTGCTCTTGCCGCTGCCGGAGAATCCGACTACGGCGATGAACTCATTCTCCTCAACGGAGAGAGATGCGTCGCGCAAGACTTCGGTCCGAGAACCTTCCGGACCGAAGCCCACGCTGACATTTTCCATTTCCAGGAAAGCCATATTAACTTTGTCGTTAAAAGTTACTTTGCAGTGCAGAGTTAGATTGCCGTCGGAGCGCCATCGAAGGAAACCGAGCGCTGGAGGACAATCATGATGCGGTCTAGCAAGAGGCCGACTGCGCCGACCACGAAGACCACCACGAACATTTGGGCGAAGGTCTGCGAGGAACCGTTGTTGAACATGTCCCAAACAAACTTACCAATGCCTTCACTGGAGGAAAGCAGCTCGGCGGCGATCAACACCATCCAGCCCACCCCGAGGGAGATGCGCAGGCCGGCGAAAATCAGTGGCAGCGCGGAAGGCAGGACGATTTTAAAGAGGCGGCTGAAGAAGCCGAGGCGCAGCACGCGGGCCACGTTCACGTGGTCTTTCTCAACGGAAGCCACACCGAGCGCGGTGTTGACCAGCGTCGGCCAGAGTGAGCAGAGCGCCACCGTGATCGCCGAGGAAAGGAATGCCGGGTGAACGGGTGCGAGCTCCGGGTCGGAGATGAATCCGCCAACGATAATGAAAACAATCGGCAGCCAGACGATCGGCGACACCGGTTTGAAAAGCGCGATGAGCGGAGTCAACGCGGCCATGCAGACGCGACTCAATCCACAAACGACGCCTAGCGGCACAGCGATGGCGGTGCCAATGAAGAAGCCGACAAACACACACCAGACACTACGCGCAATCTGGCGCGGGAAGGTCCACGGGCGAGAGTATTCGCTGTCGGAAATACGCGTGATGGCTTCTTGCTTTTTAAGGACTTTTTCCGCAGCGGCGAAAGTAGCCTTTCCACCTTCGGCAGTGAGAAACGTTGCTTCCAGCTCGTTGAGCTCTGTCGATTCGCCAGCGATCTTGAGCGACTGATTGTCCCCAGTCAGGTAGTCGAGGCGCTTGCTCAAGTATTGAAGCTCTTCTTCGTAGCCATTGTATTCCGAACGAACAGCTTCCATTTCCGGGAACTTTGTCGTGTAGGCCGCGTCGATCTTGGCCTTGAAATCTTTTTGCGCCTGCTTGTCGGCTTCTTGCTTGAGGTCGAAGGCAGCAACCTTGGCCAGAAATGCATCGCGAGCTGCGGCATCATTAACGGGAAGCTTATCGGCTTCGGCAATCAAGGCAGCCTTGGTCGCCTTGTTTTCATCGCGTGAAGTCTTGCGCATTTCCTTGTATTGCTCCTGCAAGGGCGCGGCTTCGGCGTCAATCTTGGCCTTGGCGGCAGCATCAAGTTCATCGAGCTTCACTTTGGCGGCGGCGGCCAGCGGCTCGAGCTCAGCGATGCGCGCTTCGACAGCAGTCAATGCAGCCTCGCGCGCATCCCCCTCCAGCAGAAAGTCAGTGGCTTTCTGGTTTTCACGAACGTGAAATGTCCAAATGCCGTCCGCAGCACTTTTCACCACTCCGGGAGTCGGCACTTCGCCGGCCTTGGTGGTGTGTCGCGGCGCCAGGTAGGTCCATACGCCAAGGAAGACAATAAACGTTACAATCGGCACGCCAATGAAGAGCAGAATCTTGCGAACTTGCTCCGGCGGATTTTCGCCACAGATGAGACGAACGACTGGATCGAAGACCTGAAGGCCAGCGACGTCGAGAGCTTTGAGAATTTTAAATTTCATGGAAACGGTCAGCGTCAGGTGAAATTGAATAGTGGTTCCGAAGGCCCGGCGGCATAAAGGCAGCCGCCGGACCCAGGGACATATACTTTTAGTTAGAAAAGATTACTTGGAGGCGAGACCTTCAGCATCCTTGTTGCCGATCTTGTGGCTGTTGATGTAGCCAATTGGATCACGGCCATCATACTCTACACCATCAATGAACTCGGTGGTCGCAGGCTTGTAGCCATCGGTGTTCCACGGCACATCGCTGTTTTCGATGAGACCTTCTTCGAGGAGCAGTGTGGCGGCCTGTAGGTAAATGTCCGGTTGGTAAACCTTCTGCACGGTGTCAAAATACCAGCTGGCGGGCTTGGACTCAGTGATCTGACCCCAGCGGCGCATTTGCGTGAGGAACCAAATACCGTCGCTATACCAGGGGTAAGTCGCGTAGTGGTCGAAGAACACGTTGAACTCGGGCATCTTGCGGACGTCGCTCTTTTGGAAGATGAAGGTGCCGGTCATGGAGTTCTTGATGACGTCGTAGTCGGCGCCAACGTAGTTCGGCTGGGAAAGAATGCGGACTGCTTCTTCGCGGTTGACGAAGTTGCCGTCGGCGTCCTTTTCGTCGAGCCACTTACCAGCGCGGATCAGGGCCTTGACCACAGCGATGTGGGTGTTCGGGTTAGCGGCGTTCCATTCCTTGGTTACACCGAATACCTTTTCCGGGTTGTTCTTCCACACGTCGTAGTTGGTGGTCACCGGCACGCCGATGCCCTTGGCAACCGCTTGCTGATTCCACGGCTCGCCCACGCAGTAGCCTTGAATGTTACCAGCTTCAAGCACGGTCGGCATCATGGGGGGAGGCGTCACGGAAAGCTCAACTTGAGCGTCGGTGCGGCCACCAGTGTCAGACTCGGTATACATGCCCGGGTGGATGTCCGATGCTGCCAACCAGTAACGGAGCTCGTAGTTGTGAGTAGAAACCGGGAAAACCATACCCATCTGGAGCTTTTCACCAGCATCAAGCTTTTCATCGACGATCGGCTTGAGGCCCTTGGCGGAAATCGGGTGCTTCGGCGTAGGGGTGTCGAGGTCCGGGTCGTTGAATTGCATTTCTTCCCAGATGGCGTTGGAAACGGTGATGCCGTTGCCATTCAAGTCCATCGTGAAGGCGGTGATAACGTCAGCTTGGGTGCCGATGCCAATCGTGGCCGCGATCGGCTGACCGGAAAGCATGTGTGCGCCGTCCAGATTGCCGTTGATCACGTTGTCGAGCAGCGTCTTCCAGTTCGGCTGCGCAATAACTTCAGCCTGAATGCCTTCATCTTCGAAGAAACCCTTTTCCTTCGCAATAACGAGCGGCGCGCAGTCCGTGAGTTTAATGAAGCCGAATTTCAGCTCATCCTTTTCGAGGTCTAAGTCGGCAAAAACCGAGGTGACGCCAAGGGCAACGATGGCGGCAGTGTTGATAATCGTGCGTTTCATAAGTGTGGTGTCTATTGACAAATTGCAGTGAGTGTTTTGCGGTTCGTGCCAATATATTGCACCATGAATGCCAATTCCGATTTATACCCCAGAATCGCTGGCCTAATAATCTCATGTGACACATGAAATGGATTCATACATCCTGAATGCCGCATAAAACCTAGACATGGAATCCTCGACCCTGTTTTCAGCAAAATCATGAACAAGCCTCATGTTTAAAATAGCACAGCTGAGTCACGTTTATGCTAAATTTTATGCAGGCCATGAAACCAAGCATGGCCAACCGCAGGTCTATAGTAAAAATCCTGATGCAAACCACGGGTCCACATCTGCGCGGGGGTCCAAACGCCAATTAGCGTGAAGTTTCCGCAGAAATTAGATCAATTCGATGGATAAGCGCTCGAAGCGGCATCCATAATTGTGTGCGTGGGCACCCCACTCCACTCGGCCTGCTTGGCGCTGAGCGTGATCCAGGCGACATCCGCTGCGGTGATTTGCGTTTGGCCATTGGCACAAAAATCGATGACCGGCTCTGGCAGGGAGCCTAGTCCACCACCTCGGTCATATTCTCCACGCAAAATTTTCTCTGCCCCCTGCGCCGTACTACCCAAAATCTGAACTCGACGCATTTGCCGGGAAACCCGGACAATGTTTTCCGGGTCCGCACAATAAGCGCAGGCCTTTTGCAGAGCGCCAACCAAGGCTTCATATTGCTTCGGTCGCTCCTTAATCTTGGATGTAAGAGCGAGCAGAACTTTTTCTGGATGATTTGGCGCGAGATCATGACTCACTGCCACCGTCCAACCCAAGCCCTCGCGGACAGCCAGGCTGTTCCAGGGTTCGCCTACGCAATAACCATCCAGCGTGCCTGCCCGGAGGTTACGCACGGCCTGACCAGGTGGAATCACCACGATTTTAACATCCTTCGAGGGGTCGAGGCGGATGCTGGTTAGCCATTGCCTCATTAGAAAGTAGTGACAGGAATCCAGCGAAACGACACCAAGCTTGTAGAGGCGCTGTCCCCGCATGGAGCGCACTTCCGCCCGAAAATCATCGGCAGTCTGCACGCCACGCGCACGTATATTATTCGACAACGTAATCGCATTGCCCAAGCGGCTGGTGACCATCAGCGCCTCGCAGGGGCGAGCGGCAACTTCGTAACCAATTGAGATCGCCATCGGCAAAGGCGCTAGGCCGTGCGCAGCATCCAGTTCCCCATAAGCAATTTTGTGCTTAACTGTGGCCCACCCGAGCTCCCAGGTAAGTTTCACGTTTAGCCCGGCCTCTTGATAGTAGCCAAGCTCACCCGCCAAAATATATGGCGCGGCGTCAAGTAGCCGCACCAATCCGATTTTGATCGTATTAGCATTATTTGCAGTAAGCGCCATGAATGGTATGGCGATTGCTAGCCAGTTCCATGCCATGATTGCGCCACTGGACACAAGACAACTGATGACCATCGTTGCGGTCGCCCGAACCCGGAGCTTTACCGAAGCAGCGAAGTCACTCCATTTAACGCAATCAGCGGTCAGCCACGCGGTTAAGGCGCTGGAAAACGACGTCGGCCATCGCCTCTTTGAGCGTGAAGGCCGCCGCATTCGCCCCACCGAACCCGGCGAATACATTATCCGCGAAGCCACCGAAATCCTTGCCCGTCTGGAATCCATGCGTGAACGCATTGGCAACTTCGATGGCTGGGGCCGCGGTCGTTTGCGTGTCGGCGCGACGCCTGCCTGCTCGCACTTGGTGCTGCCGGAGATCATTCGTGAGTTCAAGCAAAGCTTTCCCAGCTGCACGATCAGCATCAGTCCCGCGCCCAGCACCCTCAATATCGAACGCCTGCGCCACAACGAAGTCGATCTAGTCCTCGCCTTTGGCATTGGCTCCGAGGCATCCGACTTGGAGTCACTGGATTGGTTTCAAGACGAACTGCTCGTGGCGATGCCTCCCTTTCACTCACTCACGGAAAAAGACAAAGTCGACCTCAACGATCTTAGCGGCGAAACGCTTCACCTCTACGGTGGCAACAATCCTGCCGACGCCATCATCAAGGAAAAGCTCCACAGCCAGGGCGTCCGCCCCGCCGAAATGATCGAAGTCGGCAGCATGGAGGCTATTTTGGAAATGGTGAAGATCGGCCAGGGCTTGGCCTTTGCGCCCAAGTGGGTCGCCGGAGCCGATGAATCTATCGGCAGCTTGCAATTCCGCCCGATCACTGATGGCGGGCCTAAGCGCAACTGGCGCTTCTACTGGGCGCGCCAGCACGAGCTGACTTTGTTTGAGGAAACCTTCATTGGGCTCTGCCTCGAAGCCAAAGAACGCCTGCTAGGCCGCAACCTATTAGAATACGCATAACTGATGGCTCTTAGAGGGCGTCTAAAAAGTCTGATCGAGTCGGCGAGATGTATTCGAGAGGCAAAATTTCGGCTTCTGAATCGAGGCGAAACCAGTTTCGTCGAGATGAAGAAATGATATTTTGACCTCGAAGACGCACTCCGGCGAAGACCACTTGAGTTTTTAGACGCCCTCTTAATTCACATCAACCCGGTAGGGAAATTTGAACTAGCCCTCATCGCTCTTTTCGACAAGCTTGCAACAATGGCTGACGAACCCAAACCTGCGAAAACGGAAACTGTCATCGAGAAGAAACCCATCAACCACCTTACCTATGTGGCGTGGGCATTCATTTTCATCGGCGTGCTTGCGCTGATCCAGACCATCGAATCCTTCGTCAACGAGCCGCTGGCGGCACCAAACTTCCTGATGGTCTTCCTCGTGGTCGGCTGGGGTCTCCTTAAGCGCAAGGCCATGTGGCGCACCTTCGCCCTCTCGTGTGCCTATGTCTTCGTGATCTTCACCGCCGGCAAAATATTCATGATCCTCAAGACGCCCGATGCGCTCTCCGGCGCCACGACCACTCAACTGCTCATGTTCTGGCTACTCAGCGCGCTCATGCTCATTGCTGGTGGCTACGCCATCTGGGCCCTGCAAACCAAAGCTGTGCGCGACCAATTTAAGTCGAAGCTCTGAGTAAACTGTCGGCTTTTACCGTTTTCTTTAGAAATTGTGTCTGTCGAGCAGTTGGAAGCTGCGTGGTCTATTTTTGCGCCTGTAGCTCCCGAACTTGCCTCTCGCCATGAGATGCACCAGCATCTCGTTTCCAAAGCTTTGCTTTGGTGGCAGG
>JAVDPD010000017.1 GCA_031296935.1 Cerasicoccus maritimus | reverse complement strand
CCCACAGGGACTGGGTTGCTACGCAAGTCCTACGGACCGATTGCGCTACGCTACATCGCCCCCTCTTCGCTCGCAGAGGCTCGCTACGTCAAACCCCTTAGGGTTTCTCGTCCCTTCACCGGACGGCGGTTGCCTCACCGCATGAGATGCACCAGCATCTCGTTTCCAAAGCTTTGCTTTGGTGGCAGGCCCACAGGGACTGGGTTGCTACGCAAGTCCTACGGACCGATTGCGCTACGCTACATCGCCCCCTCTTCGCTCGCAGAAGCTCGCTTCGTCAAACCCCTTGGGGCTTCTCGTCCCTTCACTGGACGGCGGTTGCCTCTCAGCATGAGATGCGCCAGCATCTCGTTTCCAAAGCTACGCTTTGGTGGCAGGCCCACAGGGACTCGAACCCCAACTAAAGGTACCAAAAACCTCTGTGCTACCATTACACCATGGGCCTACGTAAGCGCTGTAAACTACATCCGAAGACATGCTCGTCAAGCATTGATCGAAAGATTTTTTTAGAGGGCGTCTAAAAAGTCTGATCAAGTCGGCGAGATGTATTCGAGAGGCAGAATTTCGGCTTCTGAATCGAGGCGAAACCAGTTTCGTCGAGATGAAGAAATGATCTTTTGACCTCGAAGACGCTCTCCGGCGAAGACCACTTGAGTTTTTAGTCGCCCTCTTAATAAATTAATCGCACCCCCGCAAAGACGATCACACCCCACACGAGCCACTCGAATTGCTTTTGCGGAATGTATTTCACGATCTTCGGCGCAACCATGCAGGCCAGCGCCGCTATCGCGCCTAATATCAGGCTCACGCGAATCGAAGTCACATTCACCGTGCCGAGCTGCGCCTGAAACGGCAGCTTGAAAAGATTGATCATGAAAAACAGCCAAGCCGACGTCCCAATAAAGGCAAACTTCGGCAGCTTCACGGCCATCAGGTAAAACGCCGCCACCGGGCCAGCTGCGTTCGCGAGCATCGTCGCCAAACCACCGCCCACACCGGTGCTCCAAATGAACCACTTCGCATGCGGGACTTTGTCTTCGCCTTCGGCCTGCTTGCGGATCATCCACTTGCGGCCGAAATGCAGCGCCGTCATGATCAGCAGCAGAAAGCCCATCACGATGCGGAACTCCGCGCCCGGTATCACATCAAATAACAACCAGCCGGCCACCACGCCAATCGCCATCGGTGGGAACAGCCGCCAGACGTGCCCCCAGTCCGCATTGCGCCGGTAGATAATGATCGCGATGGTGTCGCCACAAATCAACACCGGCAGCAGGTAGCCCACGGATTCCTTGGCACCAAAGACTTCGGCAAAGATCCAGATACTCACGTTACCCGCGCCGGGCAGCCCGCCCTTGGCGAGTCCGATCAACGCCGCGCCCAGCGCCGCGAATAACCACTGGTCCACACTTAATCCCAGAAATTCCATTATTCCGCCACCTCCCAGGCCTCGCTGAACGTGCCCTCTTTTACGTGGATAATTTTCCAGTCGCGCGCATCGCCCTCGGGCGGCTCAGTGCCGGTCGCGATGACCTGCAAGTCTGGCCCCACTGCGCGCCAAAAGCCAGCGCGTCGCACGGGGTCGAGCTCGCCCAATACATCGTCAGCCAGCACCACGGGCGCGAGTCCTGTCCGCGTCTGAAAATACCTTAGCTGCGCCAAGCGCAGCGCCACCACCAAGCCGCGTTGCTGGCCATCGGACGCAAAGTCGCGCGCCGCCCTACCCTTCAATTTAAAAGAGAGGTCGTCGCGATGCGGCCCTTTTTGCGTCGAGCCCATCGCTTCGTCACGACGCGTGTTTTGCTCCAAGAGCTTGAGGAAGGCTTCTGTGCTGTCGGCCGAGGTGTCCGCTTTGTATTGCAAAGCGGGCGACTCATCGACGCCGCAAAGTTCCGAGTAACACTCGACCAGCGACGCCGAAAGCTGCTCCACGCCTGCCGCGCGCTTGGCGATCAGTTTGACCGCTTCTTCGGCTAGCAGCCGCTCAAAGGGGCGCCGCGACGACGCTGGTGCCTCGTCTTTTAGCAGCTTATTCCGGTCCCGCAAAGCGCGCGTGTAGCGCGAGAGCGCAGTGAAGTAGTCGCGGTCCGTGGCGGCGAGGGTCAGGTCCAGAGCCCGGCGGCGCAGCCCCGGCGAACCACGCAAGAGCTGGATGTCTTCCGCAGAGAAAACCACGCTCGGGAATTGCCCAATGAAGTCCGCCAGTCGCGGCATTTTCTCACCGTCCACTTCGATCTGCTTCGCACCGCTGGCCAGCGTGAGCGTGATCTCCGTTTCCCCTCGCTGCTCGTGGTCGGTCTTAAAGTAAACGCGGCCCTGCTGTTGGTTCTGCCGAATGAGCGGGCGCGTCTCGGTCGTCCGAAACGACCGCGCCGCTGTCACCAAGCCCGCGGCTTCCAGCAGATTGCTTTTTCCCTGCCCGTTCGGGCCAAGCAGGAACACGCTGTCCGCCCCCAGCGGCACGGCGGCCAATGAGATGTTTCGGAAGTTCTCTGCGTGTAAGCGAAGCAATCGCATCACGCATCAACGTGACAAGACCCGCCCGTAATGCAAGCTGAGTCTAGGCGGTTGTTGCCGTAAACCCACGCCTGCGTTGCGGCGCCATACGCCCGCGTGTTGGTCCTTACGCCCACGGGCGTAGCTCAGTTACGTCCCGGGACGTAGACTAGTTACGTTCATGGACGTAGCACCCTTACGTCCGCGGACGTAAGGGGCAAGAACCCCACGCGCATTGATCCGACACACGGCTAGGTTCACAACAACAAAGCCTGGGGTTCGACGCTACCAACGATGCTGGTGTGGGCCAAAGTCCCCCCGATAGTATGGCGACACATAATCTCCGTGCGCGAGTCACGCGCATGCGTCCGAGGGAACGATAATCCATACCACCTTACTCAGAACCGCGCCAAAATCAAAGCTAACACAACCTCGGTTTAGAAACACATCCTAAGCGGAATGACCTCAATCAGCATATCATCCTCGCGCTCTGCTTTCGACTTTAGCTGATCGAAAATCATGATGCGTCCGTCTTGGACTTTCCAAAGCAATCCCTCATGCTGACAAAGCATGTTCAGCGCTTTAGCCAAGGTTCCACCAGGCGATTTCAAAGTCACCTTCATGGTTCGCAGCGCAGGCTCAGCAATAACGATATCGATGGCGGGCAGAGTTGGATTAGGGTCAGCCTGCTTAGCCTTCGCTGTCAGTTGCTCAAGGACCGACTTGAGAGGCTCATTGGGCATCGAAAGCTCGGGCAAGTTGATTGCATCCAGCTTGGCCAGCGTGAGTTGATCATTCGGCTCGACGGCATGGCTCGGCAACGCCCACACCCAAAGTATCGCCACGAATATTAAAGACTGAACCGAGCAGAAACGCGCCATAAGCAATATAGAAGTAAATATAACCTCCTACAGTCAATCGCATGCCTAAACTGCCCTACCTATTGTTTTATTTGCTGGTGCTGTGCATCGGGGGAAAGGCCCTTGCGGCCAACACAGAACCTGTTCGCCTCAAGCTCTACTATTTCCTGACTGCCGAAATCTATCAGGAAGATCAACTCCTTGAACACATTCGCCACTCTACCGAAGCAGTCGAACTCAGAAGCGGATCTACATCATCAAACAAACTAACACTCTCTCGCGAACCGCTATATGAGCCAACGCCCGAAAGTCAGTTGGCTGCATTTCCCCAATCCATAAAGCTAAACGAAAATTCCGCAGTCACCATAGTTGATGACTATATTCAGACCAAAGTCGATCTACACACCAAAGAGTGGGGAAGCATTAGAACTGAACTCTCCCTGCAACCCGGAGTTTTGACCAAGCTTGGCAGCACTAAATGGCCGATTGGTGATAAGCAAATCCGGCTACTCTGGCAGATACGAGCGCTACTCCAAGAGTCGCCACCACCTGAGCAGCGATACCACCAAGAGGCCAAGAAACAATTCAGCAGCCTGGATGCTTTGCCATCCCGCGCAAAGGAAAGTGAAACCACAGAGAATTTAAAGAACTGGTTCACCAGTGCTGGGGTCAATTTCGATCATCCTGGAAGTGCAATCGTCGAGTGCAGTGGCTTCGTCGCGATTCGTCTGCCACGGAAAGACATGAAAGTTCTTCAAAATGCTCTGAGGCGCTATGACACACCCAAAAGTGTGGCGACCACCCTGCGACAACAAACCGACTACGGCGACGTCATAATCTCAATTCATGGCCTCAACGACCGAACGTGCTTCTTTCACAGCTATATGCCTCAAACACTCGATTTTGATACCGAATCAATACAGGCTGCTGAAATTGAGGTAACCCCCAGCGCAATGGACAATGCACGTATCCCCTTTAAAGTCGAAGCTGGATTCAGGAGTCCAAGCGGCGACACATTAATGCTGAGGTCGGACACGGAGCAATTTTCAGGCTCCGAGTTCGAACTGGCGTCGTTCGAGCATACCGTTAACGGAAAACAGATAAAACAACGCTACTTCTCAACGGTCGAGCTGGCACCCCTCCTAAAGGAAACAGACGAATTGTACACACTAAAGTTTTATCCGATCAGCCGTCGCACAATCCTTGAGTTGCTCGACATTGAAATGGTCCACACGACTCTGGACCCGTATACGAATGCTCCGAGTGATCCATTTGCCGCGCCCCCCCCTTCCAAATCTCTGGATATCGACTACGATCTTGAACTTCGCGAACGACTTGAGCGTGAGGACATCGATTTCTCTGAGCAAGCGAGCCTTGTCTACGACGGCACACAACTGGTCGTCAGACAAACGTCTGCCAACCATGAGAAGATACTGCGATTGATTCAGCGCTATGAAATTCCAGAGCTCAAACGCCTCGCAGTGAAAGCCGAGCTCGACGGCGGCTCTGTCGCAGTAAAACTAGTGACTTCTAGTTTCAGGAGCGGTTGGCTAAACTGGACCCCAAGGCAAATCGAGGAAGACCGACTAGCAGGGGTAAAATTCAGTTATGACAACGGAATCATGGCCGAACTGAATTGGGCTTCAAGCCTAGGTTCTGTGCAACTGGATATGAAGTTCGACGATGATTCTACCAGCATCGAAAGCCTCTACCTCCCAAGTGAACAGGCTCAAAGCAATGCTGTCAAATCCAGCGTAATGACCGCTGATATACCCCAAACGGAATTACGAGTGAAATAGCTCGGGGGGTTACTTCTGCTGGCTATACTTCGCGCGGTTGACCATGTCACGGTTGAAGTCGAAGATCTCCGTTTTCATGGGCTGGCTAGAGGCAGATTCGCCGCTGGGGTTCTGCGCCTTTTTCACCACGATGAGGCCCTTGTCGAAGTCCCATTGCATGCCGGTTTTCTGGCAAATGATCTCCAGGGCCATGCCGACCTTGATGTTCCGCAGGGAGAGCTTCACCGTCGGCTCCTCGCCCTTGGGCGGCATGTAGATGAACTCAATGCCCGTCACGACTGGCCCGGGGTCTTCCTTAAAAGATTCCTGCTGAATGTAGTCTAGCACCTGAGACAAGGGGGCGTCCTTAAACTTAAGCTGAGGGATGCGAATGGTCTGAAGTTTTTGGTTCGTAACGGTGTTGGGGTTGATTCCGTCATCGGCCAGGGCAGTGGATACCAGCCCGCTGAAAAGCAGTCCGCACAATGCGGCCAGGAGCATCATATTTTTCATCATAAGGAACAAGCTTTGGGTTATAGTTTGATATATAACTTCCGACAGCGTTCTCCACCCCCGCCGTAGATTTCCCTTAATTAAGGTCATTACCCGCTGCACTTTTATTACGGTTCCAGCGCCATGAGTCTTGACGAATTTGTCAAAATGTTAAACGGCTGGAAACATGGAAACCACGGAGCAACGCAACTTGCGCCTGGGCGTTCTCGAAGGATTGCTGGCTACCCCCTGGATACTGCTGTGTCTACCGGCGGGATTCATCATGTCCGCTCTGCTGACGCTCTATTTTGATGTCTCGCCCGTCATATACGGCGTGATCGCCTCGCTACCAGCCTGGAGCAACGCCCTACAGATTGTCCTGACGCCCGTCGTGGCCAAGTTCCTCAACGCGCGGGACCTGGCCCTGACGCTCTCCTGGATGAACCTCGGGCTCTGGGCCATGCTCTGCGCGGTGCTCGGCTTTTTGCCACCGGACGACGCAAAAGCCGCCGGTCAGGTTTTCCTGATTTTCTTTATGCTGGCGGCGCTCAGCCAGTCGCTAGCCAGTGTCGGTTGGACAGCGTGGGTCCAGCAGTGGACGCCAACCAAGATCCGCGGCAGCTACTTTGGCAACCGCAACCGCCTGATCAGCATCGTGACGGTGGGCTTTCTGCTGATTGCGATGGGCGCGCTCAACTGGTTTTCGGACTCCATCTGGGCGTATCAGTCACTGATCATCGTGGCCCTGCTCTGCCGTTTTTTCTCCCTGCTTTACCAACACCTGATCGTCAGCCCGCCCGAGGCGAGTGGCTCACTGGTCACCGCTGGGTGGGTCAAAGACCTGATCGGCCTGCGCAAGCACAAGATGTTCTTGCTTGTGGTGTTATTTGGCGCCTGGTGTGGATTCTGGATGAGCCTGACGGGGCCGTTCATCCCGCGCTTTGTCTATGAACACCTGCAAGTCGCGCCCTGGCAATTTGCGCTGATCAACATCCTGGCCACGCTCTCCGGTGCCCTCACCCTCCCCCTGTGGGGCAAGGTGATCGACAAACACGGCTGCATCCCGGTGATGATCCTGTCGATGTTTGTCTGGCAGGTGCAAAATTTCCTGTGGTGCATCCTCACGCCCAACTTGACCTGGGTCTTGTATCCCATGTGGATCTGGGGCGGCATCGTCGGCAATGCCTACCTGCTGGGCCTCTTCAACCTGATTTTCAAAGTCATGCCCGAAAAAGGTCGCACGGCCGCCATCAGCGCCAATATGGCAATCACGTCGCTTGCAGCGGCCATTGCGCCCGTCATTGCCGGGCAGGTGTTGGAAATCAGCGGCAACCTGGGCTGGGATGCAATTTCAGTTTACCGAGTGGGCTTTGCAGCCGGGCCCACCGCGCTTTTGCTGGGCCTCCTGCTCCTGCGCCGCGTCAAAGAACCGGAAACATTCGGCGAAGGCTCCATACTGGGGACGATGCGGACCGTCCGCCAAATGCTGCAATTGCAGGGCCTTAACTTTCTGGCAAATGCCAATTTCGTTGCTCCCATCATTAAAAGACGTAAATAGCATAGGGGAAATCAGTGATAAAGGATTCATCATAACGCTTGCCGTCGACGGGAAGGTTTTCATATGGTGACATTTACGAAATTACTGCAATGGCACAGGTACTGATAGTTGACGATATTGAAGGCGTACATGAAATGCTAGATTTGGTCTTTGAAGAGACCGGCATTGACTTGCTGCATGCCCTCTCCGGTGAAGAAGCCGTAAAAGTCTTCTGCAACAACACAATCGACCTGGTGCTGACCGATATTGAGATGCCCGGCATGTCCGGCCTCGAGCTGTTTTCCGAACTCAAAAAGATGGATGAGCGCGTCGTCGTCGTGATGATGACTGCCGCCGAATCCCGCGACTTCGTGCTCAAGGCCCTGCGACTCGGCGCTTATGACTACATCGAGAAGCCCTACGACGAAGACGAATTGATTGAGGTTGTGCAGAAGGGCATTCAAGAGCGGCAGCAACGTTTGCAAACCGCCACGGCCGATGGCGCCAACCCGGAGCTGGTCGACGAAATGGAGCGTTTGCGTGCGGAGTTGGAATCTTACGAAGACGCCAAGGTGCACAATGAACAACTCGAGGCCGAGCTGGAAATGGTCCGTACCGAGCTCGCCGACCGCAAGCAGCAGGACAAGACTTTGAAGCAAAAGCTTACTGAGCTTGAGCTGAAGGAAGGCGCCATGAAGACGATGGAAAACGTCATGAAAGAGCGCATGGCAGCCCTCAAAAGTGCCGAGAAGGAGCAAGGCGGCGGTGGTCTCTCCGCCGAGGCCCAGGCCGAGCTTCAGCGCCTCAAGGAAGAGCTGGAGATGAAGGAAACCGAACTCCAGACCATGGAAACCAGCATTCAGGAACGCGAGCTCTTCCTGCAGGAATCCGAGGAAAGCCTCTTCGAGAAAGGCCAGCGCCTGCAAGAGATCGAGACCGAGCTCGAGCAGATGCGCGAAGATCTGGAGAAACAAGGTGGTGGCTCCGGTGGTGGCGGCGGCGAAGGCCTCTCTGCCGAAGAGCTCAGCGAACTCGAGAACATGCGCGCGGCAATCAAGGAGAAGGAAGACGAGCTTGTGGCCCGCGAGAAGTCCCTCGCCAAGACCGAAAAGCTCATCAAAGCGCGCGAACAATTTCTGGCCCAGAGCGAAACCATCCTTTTTGGTGATAAAGAGGATGAATGACCTATGCCTCTCAACTTGCTTGATTATATGCCCGTTTAATCCCCCCGAAACGGAGCCTGACTATGCACATTCTGTTCGCTTTCGATAAATTTAAAGATTCCATGAACGCCTTTGAGGCCTGCGCCATCGCGCAAGAGGCCTTGCTAAAGGCGCGTCCCAGCTGGGAAGTCACCGTAGCCCCGCTGGCTGACGGCGGCGAAGGCTTTTGCCAGATTCTCACCCGGGCGCTCTATGGAGAAATCGTTTCCAAACCAATCATCGGCCCACAGCTCGAGCCATTACGAGCCGAAATGGGTTACGTGGACGCGAAAAAAGTCCCGGCCGCCGTTAAAAAGATGCTCGGGCTCCCCTCTTTCGGCAAGATCGCCATCATCGAAATGGCTCAAGCCAGCGGGCTCGAAGCCATTCCCGAAGGCGCGCGTGATCCGTGGATCGCCACCTCATTTGGCACCGGCCAACTCATAGCCGAAGCCGCCGACGTTGGTGCCAGCGCCATCATCCTTGGCGTAGGCGGCAGCGCCACGATCGATCTAGGGCTCGGCGCACTGGAAGCCATTGGCCTGGAACTGCTCGACGAAAAAATGGACAGCATGGACCACGTCGTTCCGCGCGACTGGCGTAATGTATCCCGCCTCCGCGGCGAAATCTGGCCACATATCCCCCCAATTTACATTGCCTGCGACGTGCAAAACCCACTCCTCGGGCCCAATGGCGCAGTCTCGGTTTACGGTCCGCAAAAGGGGCTCATGCCGACCGATATGGCGACCTACGAGAAAAGCTTTGGCGAGATGGCTAAGCAGCTCTGCGGCTTCTTCGGCAAAGAGCGCACCGAAATGATGCAACCCGGCGCTGGCGCCGCAGGCGGCATTACCTTTGGCCTCAGCGTGGCCTGCGATGCACAGCTCGTACCCGGTTTTGACCTCGTGGAGGCTTGGCTGGATTTGAAGAAAAAGATTTCCGAGGCGGACCTCATAGTGACCGGCGAAGGCCGCTTCGACTCCTCCTCGCTACAGGGCAAAGGCCCGGGCTCCATTCTCAAGGAAACTGCCCGCCAAGGGAAGCCCGCCAAGGTCATGGCCGGCATCATCGAAAGCGGCATCAAGTTGCCCGACAAGGCTACTGGCAACGTGCTCGCGCCATCCAACTACACACGTGAGCGCTCCATTGCCGATGGCAAGAAACTCCTCGCGAAAAAGGTCTTCGAAGTTTTTTCCAAATAATACGCAAGGTTTCCGGACAGCCGCCGACTAGATAGGCATGTTAAAAACGTGTTCTCCTTGCCTAAGTTTTAAACTCATCGCAGCGGCCGCTATCGGCCTCGTGTATTTCGGCGGCCAAGCCTTTGCAATGCCGTCTTGCTGCTCGGCCGGCGAGAAAACCGCTGCCGTCCCGAGCCTGCAAAAAGACCTCGACGCCCGCGCCGAGAACTTTGCCGCGACTGCGCCTGAGCCCCTGAAGAAAACGTTTAAGGCCGGCATTGAACATGTCGCGGAATCCGGCGTCACCGCCAGCGCCAAGAAAACAGGCGACCAAGCCCCGGACTTCACCTTGCCCAACGCCAATGGCGAGCAGGTTGCGTTGTCTGAGCTGCTCAAGGAGGGCCCTGTTGTGGTCGTATGGTATCGCGGCGGTTGGTGCCCCTATTGCAACCTGCAGCTTCATGCGATGCAGGGCATTTTGCCACAGCTCAAGGAAGCCGGAGCCCAGCTCGTGGCGATCAGCCCGGAGACCCCGGATAACTCGCTTTCCACTGCCGAAAAGAACGAGCTGGAATTCGTCGTTCTCAGTGACAATGGCAACGCTGTCGCCAAGGAATACGGCATCGTTTACAGCCTCGACGACGACACTTACGACATCCTCGAAGGCCGCCTCAAGCTCTCGGAATACAACGGCAGTGATACCAAGGAGCTCCCGCTCACCGTCGCCTATGTGATTGAACAAGACGGCACGATCGCTTGGGACTTCGTTGATCCCGACTACAAGAAACGCGCCGAGCCTGCCGATATATTGAAGGCCGTTCAGTCGCTTAACAGCGGCGAAAGCACGCCTGCTAGCTAGCCTCGACGCGAACCAGTTCGCAAAATTATTTCGACAGCCACTCGTCCCTGCACAGGGTGAGTGGCTTGCTCGATTTTATGGACATGTTTTTCGCGATTGTCCCCGTGTTCATCATCATGGGCGCCGGAGGGCTTGCCCGTAAACTCGAGTGGATCACCAACGCCGGCGAGAAAACGCTGCTCAAGCTCGTCGTCAATATCCTCTACCCGGCCTTTCTGTTTTCCGTTGTTTCGCGGAATGAGTCGCTCCGCAGTGATGGGCTTATCGTCAGCGCGGTGCTGACCGGCTTCATCTTCGTAATGGTCGGCTACGCGGTGTTTTACGCCATCGCGCCGCTCTTCGGGATGAAGGACAACGCCGAGCGCCGCGCCTTCAGCTTCACCGGCGGCATCTACAACTACGGCTACTTCGCGATTCCCGTTTGCCAACCGCTCTTCGGCCTGGAAACCACCGGCGTGCTGCTCGTAATCAGCGTCGGCGTCGAGCTCGCCATGTGGAGCGTGGGCGTGCTGATCGTCAGTGGTGAATTCAACCGCAGCAGTCTCAAGCGCATCATCTCGCCGCCGCTGATGGCCATCCTGCTCGCGGTGATCGTCAACCTGCTGGGCCTCACACCATTCATCCCAAAGTTCGCCAGTGAATCCCTGGACCTCTTCGGCCGCTGCGCCATCCCAATCGGCCTGATGATGATTGGCGCAACGATGTGGGATCTCATTTCCCGCGAACCCATTTTCACGCGGCCAACAGTCGCACTCGGCGCCTGCATCACGCGGCTCGGCATCATGCCGCTCATCCTCGTGGCAGCCTATCTTTTTATCCCCGCATCCCTACCGCTGCGCGAGGCAGCGCTCGTCCACGCGGTGATGCCCTGTGGCGTATTTCCCGTCGTGCTGACCAGCGTTTACGGCGGCCGCACCGACATCGCCCTGCGCACCGTAATCCCCACCTGTCTGCTCAGCTTGATCACCATCCCACTCTGGATTCAGCTCGGAATCAGCTGGAACGGCTGGAACTAATCCGCTACACCGTTAAGGCAACATGAGCGCATTGGTCACAGTCGTATTGACGGTTTACAAACGGGTGGACTACCTACCGGAAGCCTTGCAAAGCGCGCTCGCCCAAACGTTCTGCGATAAGGAAATCATCGTCGTCGATGACTCCGGGACGGAAGCCGCGCGTGAAATCTGCGCGCCGCACATTGCCAGTGGCGCAATCATTTACCTGCCCAATCCAACGAATGTTGGCATCGTCAGCAGTATTCGCGAAGCGGTGAAGCGCGCCTCGGGCAAATATATTGCCATCCTGAACGATGACGACGCCTGGGAGCCGGAGTTCCTGGCCCATGTAATCCCGCCGATGGAAGCCGATAACTCAGTCGTGCTGAGTTTCTGCGAGCATTGGATAATCGACGGCGAAGGCGACATCGACGAAGCCTATTCGGAGGAGAACCCGCGCATATACCATCGCGATTATTTGGCCAAAGGCGCGGTGCCGAATCCATCCGAATTCGTGCTGATGCACAACGGCGTCCCGCTCGCGATGGCCTCGGCTTTTCGCAAAAACGCAATCAACTGGAGCCGCTTTACCAATGAAATCGTCGGTGCCTATGACTTCTGGCTGTCGTGCCTCCTCGCCGCCACTGGCCAAAATTTTTATTTCACCCCCGAACGCCTCACCCGCTACCGTATTCATGGGCAAATGGAAACCGGGCGCCGCAGCATCGATAAATTCGATAACAAGGTCTATATCTACGCAACGCTTCTGGAATTGAATTCATTCCCGGACTACCAGGCCCACCTCCAAGGCGAGCTCGCGAATGCAAAATTCCATGCGGGCAAGGACCGCCTCTACTTCTCCAAGCGGGCCGATGCCCGTGATTTATTCCGCGCCGCTATCCAGCTCCAGACGAAGCCAAAATACATCGTGGCCTACTTGCTCACTTTCGCACCGCAAGCATTGCTGAAAGCTGCGAAACTCGCCACCTAAATTTTCTTTTTCGGCAAGAACGCCAAGTAGATCGGCACACTGAGGAACAGCAGAAACATCGCATCGTGCACCAGCTCGTTCTGCGAACCAATCAGCGCAAACAAGCAATACGCCATCGCGAGCAGCGTCACCGCCCAGGCACCGATTTTCCGCCAACCCTTCAAGTCGCGCGCACGGTAATTCACGACGAATGACACCGCCGAATACAGATAGGGCAGCAGCGTTAAAATGATCGCGGTGTCGATGATCTTGTTGAACTGCTCCGTCAACGATGGCGAAGCCGTGAACACCACGATGAAGCTCATCAGGATTGCCGAAATAACAAAGTTCCACACCGGCACGCCGCGTTCATTCGCGCGTCCATATACACCGGGGAAAATACCATCGCGCGCAGCCGACTCCGCGCTTTGCGCAATGGTTAGCGTCCACCCGATCAGCGAACCACTCGCTTTTAAAATCGCCGCGACGCCAATGATGGTTGCGCCGATCGCGCCCACGGCTTGATGCACCGCCACACTGAATGGCGCGTCGCTCTTGGCAAGCTCTTCCGCCGGAATGATCCCCATCAGCACCGTGCAGGTGCTCACGTAAAGCAGCGTCGCGATGACGAGCCCGAGCAGCGTCGCTAGCGGCACATTGCGCTTCGGGTTCTCAATGACGCCCGAAGCAACCGACGCGCTTTCAATGCCAATGAACGCCCACAGCGCAAAAGTCGCGCTCGTCGCCAGCGCCTGTATCGGCGTTTTATCGTGCGGATTCCAACCAGCGAGGAAAGTATCGGCGTCGAACCAGAACCAGCCAAACACCGCAACACAGGTCAGCGGGATAATCGCCAGCGCCGTACTCCACCCCGTCACTATGCCTACAAAACGCGGGCCAATGATGTTGCACACCGTCGCCACCCAGATGATGCACACCGTGAAACCCGCGCCCACCCACTGTGATTTCAGAGCTGGAATGAACTCCGTGAAATAGCTGGTAACGGTCGTCGCCACAGCGATGTTACCCACGAGATTGGCGGTCCAATAAACGTAGTTCGTTTGAAAGCCAAGGTAGGGACCGAAGGTCGACCGCGCATAGGCATACGGCCCGCCCGGCTGCGGATCAGTCGCGCCGAGGTAGGCAAACATCAGGCCCAGCGAACCCGCGCCAATCGCGGCCACCAGCCAGCCCCAGATCGAGATGCTACCCACACTGGCCATCGTGACTGGCAGCACGAAAATGCCGGTGCCCACCATGTTAACGGTCACCAGCATCGTGGCCATGAACAGGCCCAACTTTTTATTTCCTAAAACGTGCATGCAGTAGCGCTGTCAAAGTGTCATCCGACTGCGCCACTCGCAAGCACATAGCAAGACAGCTTGCCTAGTGAAGCTGGATCAAATCCTTCACCTGAACGGCTTGGCCAGTTGCAAACGACTGGTTCGCGGCAATGCCGGTCATGATCGACATCGCGCCATCGCGGAACCCGGCGGCGCGACCAAGCGGATCCTTCGCCTTCTTCGGCGCAAAGAGATCAGCCAACATGTTGACGTCGCCACCGCCGTGGCCGCCCTCACCTACTACGAAATCTACGTTATAGGGCTTCTCCCAATGCGGCATCACCATGAGGCGTGTGCTGTGGGTGCAACCGTCGGAGATATGGCTATCACCAGCACTGATGTAGGAGTTCTCCAGCTCGTCGAGTTCGATACGTCCCTTAGTGCCATTGAACGCCACGCGATACCCTTCCCAGGGCGAGTAAGCCGTCAACGAGTAGGACATCTGCGCGCCGCTTTGGTAAAGCACGTTGACGTTCATCGTGTCCTCAATGCTGATGCCGTCGCCGAAGACATTCTGGTCGCGGATGTAACCATCGAGGTGCTCTGCGTCCAGATACAGCCCCTTCAAGTTAGCCACGTCATCCATCGTCTGAGCAAAAGGATCATCCTTCGCTGCTTCCGAACCACTGGCGCGATAGTAAGGGCGGTAGTTGCCGTATTTTTCGCCGTTGGCGCGACCGTAAAAGCCAAGCTGGCCTAGACCGAAAACCACCTTCGGCTCACTGCCGAGCCACCAGTTCACGAGGTCAAAGTGGTGCGTCGCTTTGTGGACCATCAAGCCGCCCGAGTTGCGCTTATCGCGGTGCCAGCGGCGGAAGTAATCCGCGCCATGACGGGTATCGAGCAGCCATTCAAAATGCACTGACTTGACATCACCGATCACACCAGACTTAAGCAACTCCTTCACTTTGCTGCGCGAGGGCGAGTAGCGGTAGTTGAAGGTCACGCGAACTTTCCGGCCCGTGCGCTTGGCGGCGTCAACGATGGCCTGACACTTGTCGGCGTCGGTCGTCATGGGCTTCTCAGTGATTACATCGCAACCCAGTCTCATGGCGCGGATGATGTAATCGTGGTGCGTGCGATCCATCGTGGTGACAATGACGATGTCCGGATTTTCCTTCGCGATCATCTGATCGAAATCCGCGGAGTCGTAGGTTTTAACGGGCTTACAGTCCCACTCTTCCACGTAGCGCTTATTGTGGAAGGCCATGCGCTGGGCATTCAAGTCGCAGATAGCACACAGGGTGCTGGTGCGCTTGTAGGTGCGCAATAAGGCGTCTGCATACATGAAGGAACGTCCGCCGGTTCCGACGATAACGTAGCGTTTTTTGGAGGGTGTTTTCTTAGCGGGGGATTTCTTTGGCATGCCCCTATCCTAACAAATTTGGTCAAAGAACAGAATAACCCACACGATCATTCACTTGTCATTTTCGCTCAAAGCGAAAGGCGAACCTAATCGATCAACACCACACGATAGAACTGCCTATTTTCCGCTGTCGCCAATCCGTCTAGTATCACTTGCTGCGCGCCATCTAACTCAGGGGTTAGCTGCGCAACTTCATCCCAGGACGATAAGTTAAGCGAACGATCCACCCGGTAGCGCAGCCCCTCCCGAGCATTCCAAGCCAAGAGAATCTCACCGTCCTGGATCGTTACATTCAATGCTGGACGCTCTGAAACAAAAACCGCCTCCGACCAGGCATTGTAGCGGGCAAAGTCTTCATCCCAAGCGCCGTTTGCGCTCAGCATCGAGTAGCGAAATTCGTAATCCCACGGCTCCAGATATCGCATGCCCAGCGCCTTGGTTTGGGCCAAAGCGGACAAGTAATCCTCATTCGAAAAGCGCTCTGGCTGCCCGGAATTGCCGATCACCTGACCATAAATATCGCCCGGGTAATCCGCGAGCGCCGCCAGCAAATCCGCTTGGTAAGAATCCTTGCCCGACACCCACCAGACGGCCGCGCCAACACGCTGCTCCAGCTCGGGGTCGCTCCACAAAGCATCGAGAATTTCCATTGGTGGCTCGTGACTGCCGTTAATGTCATGCACTTCGAAAGCCAAGGCCTTGTTCGTGAAGGCCAAAGCAAAATTCCGCGCATTGGCGATGCTGGCCTCGACCCACTTTTCATCGGAGTAGCCCGCGTTCGACATCGTCGTCATGTTGACGCCCTGCAAATGACCTTCCAAGCCATTGCTCGTCATCTGCGAAACGTAAACCAGCTTGAGCGATTCCGAATCGTTGTAACGCTCGGCCAGTGCCTCCGCCAGTTGCTTAAGCCGCGCTTGCACCACGGGGTCCCAGATCAGCGGCAGCCGGTAGCCCGGAACGCCCCGGAAGCTGTAGTCAATGTAGTCCGCGCCGAGCTCGTCCATCAACCAATCAGGCGTTCCCACGCCGCCTGCAGGCGATGCCAGCGACCACTGCTTGCCGTAAGACTCGACCTTGGCGACTTGCAAATCCAAGGCGCTAAAATCGTAGTTGCCAGGCGTTGGCTCAAGCTGCGCCCAGGTCACACGGATCAGCACACCGCGCAGTTGTGGGTTCTCGTAAATCTGATCATTCGCCGCACCAGCGCTGGAGAATATCCCGTAGGGTTTATCGACGGCATGAGCGCCAAGCGTAAACAGCAAAAGCCACACGCAAACGATGTGGCGAAGACTATTCGGCAGCAGGAAACACATGCCCCATTGAAAACCGGAGCATTAAAAAAGTTTCATTTGGTTTCAAAGAACGCGTCACCGCCCGTGATCTGTCATCACCAGCGCAACGACGTGTGGATTTCGTATTCGCCGGGGAGGAGTGCGATGCCCTCGCCGGTGAGCATCGTGCTCTTCTCGGCATGGGAAAAATAGTTGCGGTAAAGCGGATCGGCGGAGACATCCACTTCGCTCAAGGAGACGCCGGGCAGGTTACTTTGCAACGCAGAGTTCAGCGCATAGACCATCGGGTAATTGCGCGACTTCGGGTGCGGCGCGCCCTGTAAAACCTCGATGCGTGCGGCGTCGAGCTGCATGCTTTCGCAGACGTGGATGCGGTCGATGCGCTCGAAGAAGCCCGAGCCGAAACGATACTCCACCGTGATCGACATCGGCCAATCGAGCGCGCGGCCGTGATCATCACAAAGTGTGGGGTAGTCGACGACATAGCGCCAGTTGTCGCCATCTGTTTCGAGCTTGGTGGACGTCGGCCACCAAGCGGGCCAACCCTTTTTGCCACCAACCGTAAACTCCGGGCAAAGCGCGGGCGCGAACGTCGTGCCGGTGGTCCATTCAAAGAGCCCGGGGAGGTAGGGCCGCGGCAGATTGTCGCCGCACATAATCGTGGGCCCGCCCATGATCGGCATTTGCCATTTCACCTCGCCATCGCTCCAGACGAGGAAGGTGGTGTGGCGCTCGGTGTTGGTGATGACCTCGCGGCAGACGGGCTCACTCAGGGGGACGGGGGGAGAGTCCGGTGCCTGCGCTTCGTCGAGCTTGGCATAGTGCTCCAGTTGGAGGAAGTAACGCCAGAGGTCCCACGTCATCGGCAGCGTAAAGCGGTAGTGATAACACTGCCGGTGAGCGTCGCGGAAGGAAAACCACTGCGCTTCGTCGTCCCAGAAAACATCCTCCATGTATTGCAGCACTGCGCGGCAGGCGGTGCGCGCCCAGGCGGCGTCGGCGGGGGGGAGCCAACCTTTGGTCAGCACCTGTTCCAAGAATGAAAGGCATTGCAACTGCCCGAGCACACCGGCGCTGCGGCCAAAGAGCCAGCCCTCGCCGTGGGAGCCAATGAAGAGCTTGAGCAACTCCACGTAGCGCAGCGCATGCGGGCGGAAAAGCGATTCGATTTGCGTGCGGACATCGTGCTGGGGGGGGAGGAACTCCGAGAGCCGCAGCGCGAAGTTAATCGTCATCAGCCCGTAGTTGTTGTAGTCTCCACTCTCAAGCGAGTCGTCGAAATAGCCGGACTCCTCATACTTGCGGACGAGCTTTTCGATGTGCGGCAAAATCAACTCCGGGTCGTCGCCCCACAGGACCGTGCGCGCCATGCGCATGCTCGCGTTGAAGACTTCCCAATTGTGGGGAAAAGCCCGCGTCACATCGAGCAGCTCTTTTACCTTCGCTCGTTCGTAATTGGAAAGCTGGGTGAGCACGGGATGCCTCGGGCCATCACGCCCGAGCATAGCAAGCCCCATAGCCATGAAGCAACCAGTGAGCGTATCGATATCTTCCCGGCGCCCAATCATCGCCCGCAGGATAGAAACGTAATTACGGCCGACGATCTCGTGGGGGGGGGACCCGCGCACGCGGCTCATCTCTCCCACACAGTAAAAGACATTACCATCACTCAGTAGGCCGTGCACGGCGGGGTCACTGTGCTGAAGGCCGTTATCGCCGATACTGGCATTACAAGTTAGGGCAAGGCGGTCAGCGATGTTGGCGTATTGTTGGGAGCGTAGCATGGCGGGGGGGGACGGAGAGGCAGGGATATTTTTAAAACTACAAATGGCGCAGATGAACGCAGATATCGAAGAGGCAAATCTTATTTAACTAAGAATTTCGCGAATAAACGCGAATGAGATGAGCGGATTAAGGACAATTTTTTGGTAACTACATCTGCGCTTATCTGCGCTATCTGTAGTTGAAAAAAATTGTGGAGTGGTAAAGCGCTGATCCCACCGGGGGGGGGACCAGCGCTGAAAAGGTTAGGCGTCTGCCTTGATGACTTCCTGGTAGGCGTAGTAGGAATCCTTGGGGATGCGCTCCTGCGTCTCGAAGTTGCAGAAGATCAGGCCGAAGCGCATGTCGTAGCCGCGAGTCCACTCGAAGTTGTCGATCAACGACCAGCAGAAGTAGCCGCGCACATCGACGCCGTCTTCGTCGCGGGCTTGCTTGACCGCAGCGGTGTAGCCACGCACGAAGTCCGCGCGGAAGCCGTCGTGCTTGGCGGTGGACGGGTCGTTGTCGTTGACCGAGCAACCGTTTTCAGTGACGTAAATTGGCAGGCCCTTATAGCGATCACTGACCCAGTTGAGCATCTTGCGAATGCCCCACGGCACGACGAACCAACCCATGCTGGTCGGCGCCCACTCGGGGTCCTTGCTGAGGAAAACCTGCTGGTCTTCGTCGATGCCGCCGTTGCCTTCGTCGCCACCGATCACATTGGCTTCCGGCTTTTCGCGGGAGGCGTAGTGCGTGGTGTAGTGGTTAAGGCCGAGGAAGTCGCACGAGCCCTTGAGCATTTCCTTTTGCTCGGGGGTAAACTCCGGCAGGCGGTCCCCTACCCGCTCACGCATGATGGCCGGGTATTCGCCGAAGACGACGGGGTCCGTCAACCAGCCGTAGAAGAACTCCAACGCTTCTTGAGCGGCGGCCTTGTCTTCGGGCTTATCGGTGAGGGGTTCGCGGAAATCGCAGTTGTTGGCGATGCCCACAACGCCGTAGTCGCCCTGGCGGAACTTCTGCACGGCGAGGCCGTGCGCGAGGCACAAGTTGTGTGCGGCGATGTAAGGCTCGGTGCGCGACACGCGGCCCGGCGCAAAGCAGCCAATGCCGTGGCCGAGAACGGCGGAGCACCAGTTTTCATTAAAGGTCATCCAATGCTTCACGCGGTCGCCAAAAGCCTTGAAGCAGACGTCGGCGTACTCGGCGAAGTATTCGGCAGTCGAGTAGCTCAGCCAGCCATCGTCCTCAAACTGCAGCGTGGCGGGGAGGTCCCAGTGGTAAAGCGTGATGAACGGCGTGATGCCTTTGGCGAGCAGGCCGTCAATCAGGCGGTTGTAGAAATCGATGCCGGCCTGGTTGACCTCGCCCTTGCCCTGGGGGAGGATGCGGGACCACGCGATGGAAAAGCGGTAACCTTTCACGCCGAGCTGGGCCATCAGTTCGATGTCCTCCTCATAGCGGTGATAGTGGTCACAGGCGACGGCGGCAGTGTCGTTATTTTTGATCTTACCGGGGGTGTGGGCAAAAACGTCCCACGTGTTGAGTCCCTTGCCGTCTTCGAGCCAGGCGCCTTCGATTTGGTGGGCGGCCGTTGCGACGCCCCAGATGAAATTTTCGTTACTCATGATGCTGATAAAGTATTTGGTATGTCAGTTATTCTTGTCTTTTAGCCAGTGAGGTTCGCCATAAAATGCTCCATCTTTGATCCAAAGCTTTGAACGCATTCGATTCCATGCAATGTGGCCACCTGGTTGACCACCAGGAACACCATAGAGCTCGCATATTCGCTCATCAAAGTCGTCCACAGTTAACGCGCCCTCACTATTCTTCTTGGCTAAAGCTACTCGGACTTTCAATTTTTCCACTGAATAGTGGCAACTCATCCTGTCGCATATCGACCAAAAATCGATGCCGATACGCAAAGCATCCAATTGACTGCAACCGCGTAAGATGAGTGTCATAAACAGAACCGGTTCCGAGCCCGGCCAATGTGATACAACGCCCTCGAAGTCACCAAGACTTCGCAGTTCATTGCGCCAGTCATCGATCGGCTCGCAACTGGAATCCGGAACAACCATTCAGCGGATTGCGCCTTACAGGTTCTTGTCGGTTACGGCACCTTCAGAGGCGGTGGCGACGAGCTTCGCATACTTGGCCAACACACCGCGCGTCTCGCTGGGAGGGGGGGGAGTGTAGGCCGCCATGCGGGCGTCGTAGTCCGCGTCGTCGATGAGGAGGTTCATCTCGTTCTTCACGGCGTCGATCTCGATGATGTCGCCATTCTTCACAATGCCGATCGGGCCGCCCTTCGCGGCTTCCGGCGTGATGTGACCCACGTCAAAGCCGTGGCTGCCGCCAGAGAAACGTCCGTCGGTGATGAGCGCGACTTCCTTGATCAGGCCGCGACCGGCCACAGCGGAAGTCGGGGAAAGCATTTCGCGCATGCCGGGGCCGCCAACCGGGCCTTCGTTGCGGATCACGACCACGTCGCCGCTGACGACGTCGCCCTTCAAGATGCCAACCAGCGCTTCTTCTTCGCCTTCGTAAACCTTGGCCACGCCCTTGAAGTAAGTGCCTTCGTTGCCAGTGATCTTACCCACCGCGCCGCCGGGGCAAAGGTTGCCGCGCAGAATGCGGAGGTGTGTGGTGGGCTTCATCGGCTGGTCCCACGGGCGGACGATGTCCTGCTCGGTCGGGTAAGCGCCGTAGGGCTTCACGTCCTTGAGGCTTTCCGCGACGGTTTCGCCGGTCACGGTCAGGCAGTCGCCATTGAGGAGGCCGCGGTCGAGCAGCAGCTTCATCATTGGGCGGATGCCGCCGATGCGGATCAGGTGGCTCATGCTGTATTTGCCGTAGGGCTTCATGTCGGCAAGCAGCGGGATGCGTTCGCCGATTTCCTTGAAGTCGTCGATGGACAGCTCGACCTCGGCGCTGTGGGCAATGGCGAGCATGTGGAGGATCAAATTCGTCGAGCCACCGAGCGCGAGGCAGGTGGTGATCGAGTTGAGGAACGCGTCACGCGTCATGATATCGCGCGGCTTGATGCCCTTTTCGAGCATGTTCATGACGGCGGCGCCGGCGTTTTCACAGTCCTTGCGCTTGGCTTCACCGACGGCGACCTGGGCGCTGCTGCCGGGGAGGCTCATGCCGAGGGCTTCGATGGCGCTGGCCATGGTGTTGGCCGTATACATGCCGCCGCAGGAGCCCGGGCCGGGGATGGCGTATTTTTCAACTTCCTTGAGCTGCTCGTCGGTCAGCTCGCCCTTGGCGTGCTTGCCCACAGCTTCGAACACGGAAACGACGTCCATCGGGTTGCACTCCTTTTCGTCGGAGGGCAGGAAACCCGGGAGAATGGTGCCGCCATAGACAAAGACTGCCGGGCGGTTGAGGCGCGCAATGGCAATCATGCAGCCGGGCATGTTTTTGTCGCAGCCGCCAATGGCCACGAGGCCATCAAAGCCTTCCGCCGCGCAGGCGGTTTCGATGGAGTCCGCAATCACGTCGCGCGAGACGAGCGAGTAGCGCATGCCCTTCGTGCCCATGCTGATGCCGTCGGTGACGGTGATGGTGTTGAAGGAGACGGCTTTGCCGCCGGATGCGTCGATCCCCTTGCGGGCGTGTTCGGAGAGTTCGCCGAGGTGAACGTTGCAGGGGGTCATGTCGCTCGGAGAGCTAGCCACTGCGACCTGCGGCTTTTGGAAGTCCTCATCTTCAAAGCCAACGGCGCGCAGCATGGCGCGGGCGGCGGCGCGATCAGTGCCGTCAACTACAATGGAGGAATGCTTTCGGGTGTTTTCTGAAGCCATAGCGGGATTAACATGGCCATGCGCAGAGGCGCGAGGCGAGCCTAAATGTTGTGCGTTGGCCGGTGTTGGCGGGCATTTTTCAGTCGAGTGTGCGGATTCAGTTTTCATCGGAATTTATTCAGTGGCTGGGGGGGGGGTAGGTGAAACTTTTGGTTTTAACTACGAATAGCGCAGATGAACGCAGATCGTCGTGGGATGTTGGAGTACGGTTAAAAAAAGTATCTGCGAACATCTGCGAAATTTGTAGTGAAGAAATGCGTTGGTTGGTGTTTTGGGCTGCTTCATGGGGAGTATTATATCAAAAGCCCCCTATCCTGCCAATGGCTCAGCTGGCTACACAGGCTCAGTTGGCTCAGTTGGCTCCGTGGGGCACTTTTTGGGCATTATGTCTAATTTCCGGCGCCAGTGAGCAGCTCTGAGAGCCACTGAAAGCTACTCACTATTAATTACTCGTGCTCACTAATAGCGAGAACGCCCAATATCGTGCCGCGAAGAGACCCTCCGCAGAATTTTTCCGATTTTTTTGCGGACGACGCAAGAAGCGTGCTGTCCCGCTTCATGTTATCTCTAAATCTGCAAACGGCCGGTAATCGGATCGCTGATGTCCGTCTCATGACGAACACAGGCTTCGATAGCGGCCTTGATGCCGGCTATCTGTGTTTCCAGCGCCATGCTCGGCAGGCCAACGTTTTCATCCAGCGCGGCAGTTTGCGGTAGGGACGGCAGGTGAATCCAGCCAGCGCGGATGGGCAAGTTATTCACCGCGATGTAGTGGAGCACGCCATACATCAATAAATTACAGCCAAAGGTTGCGGCAGTGTCGGAGATATCGGCTGGCACGCTGGCATCGCGCATCGCACGGACCATTGCGCGGAGTGGGACCGTGGCCGGGTAGGCGTAGGGACCGCCCTCAACAATGGGCTCATCTTGCGGTCGGTCGCCTGCCTCGTCCCCCATTCCGTAGCGTGTGGCGTCGATAAAATTTTGAGCCAGGCGCTCGACGGTAATCATGGTGCGCCCGTTGTATTCGCCCATGGAGAGAACGATGTCTGGCTTTTGCGCCTCCATAGCCTCCGTAACGCAGGGGATCATTTCCTTAAAAACAGAAGGCGCAATGACGCTGGAAACGAGCGCGCCATCAAGTTTTGCGCCGTCAAGCGCCTGAGCAACTTCGCCCGCTGGATTCGCATTACTGCCAGCCCAGTCGCCAAAACCGGTTAAGAGAACTTTTTTCATGACGTAGAGTAGCGTAAGTTAAGTCGTTGCATTGATAAAATTCATGCGAGACCATAAAATTGTCAATAGAACAACCGTTTGCATTTTCCACGTTGAAATCTTATGCAGGGTATGCGTCATATAACCAACTCTTGAACAGCAAGATACAGGACCCTCTTCTTCGGCGAATCCGCCTTCACGCGGACAAAAGGCTGACGTTTACCCCGGATACTGCCCCCGGCGAACGCCTCAAACAGTTAAAAGAATACATGCGTCTGGAGCAGGAGATGCTTCACCGCTACCACGAAAAAGGTGATGGCGGACTGCGTGTGGCCAAGGCACGCACCATGATGATGGACGTGCTGATTGAGCATCTATTCCAGAACGCAATGGCCGTCTACGCACAGAAAAAGGGCCCGCCGCCCTACCCTGTCGCAATGCTGGCGCTGGGCGGTTATGGTCGCGCTGAGCTTTGTCCGCTCAGCGATATCGATATCATGTTTCTGTATCCCAAGCGCGCAAGGCGTGAAGCGCTCAAGCCGCTGCAGGAAATCATGTCCGATGAGATCCTTTATCCCTTGTGGGATCTTGGGCTGAAGGTCGGCCATTCCAGCCGCACGGTTAGAGAAACCATCTCCGAGGCCAAAGCAGACGTCCAAACGCTTAACGCCCTGCTCGAAGCCCGTCTGATCTGCGGCGACACCGATCTCTTCAACGAATTCGAGAAAACCTACCGCCGCTATTACGAGCGGACGGATCACCGTGCTTATGCCAAAGAGCGTCTCGCTGACCAAGCCGAGCGCCGCGAGAAATATGGCGGGAGTGTTTTTCTACAAGAGCCGGATATTAAAAACGGCGTCGGCGGGTTGCGTGACTACCAGAACATCCTTTGGATGGCGGAAGTGCGCCTCAGCGATGGCTCACTGGACGCCTTGGTCGCAAAGAACTTCCTCAGCCCCGACGAGCGTGCGCATCTCCTGGCGGCCTACGACTTTCTCCTGCGCGTACGCAACGAAGTACACTTCAACAGCAAACGCGCAACTGATACGCTAAGCCTCGAAGGCCAACCCACCATTGCCTGGGCTCTCGGCTACAAACAGCATGATATTTTCCGCCGCGTGGAAGCCTTCATGCATGACTACTACCGGCACGCGAATTACATTTACCAGACTTCTAAGCTATTGGAGCAGCGCCTGGCCTTCAGCAATCTCGACTCCAACCGCGGTTACACCTTCCAGGCAGTCCTGAACTCCCGCCGGATGGACCGCCAAAAACATCTGGACGGCTTCCTGATCAGCCCCGGAACCCTCTCTGCGGAAAGCAGTAGAGTCTTTAAGGACGAAAAGACGCGCATCATCCGCGTATTCAGGTATTTACAGCAATTCGACCTCCAGCCCGACCTCGATTTGCGCGTGCTCATCAGCCAATCCATCCATCTGATCGACTCCCGGCTGATGCACAATGAGTCGGCCAACCGCACCTTCCGCTCCATCCTGCAAACCCGAGGTAATGTTTACCCAACGCTCCTGCTCATGCACGAAACAGGCGTCCTCGGCCGCTTCATCCCGGAGTTTGGCGACATCACCTGCCTGGTGCAGCACGAATTTTACCACCGCTACACCGCCGACATCCACACGCTCAACACTATACGCAAACTCGACGAAGTCTTTCGTGTGGAAGGAAATTATGGCCAAAAATATCATAAAGCCTTAGTTGCGACCGAGACCCCCGCCCTGCTTTATTTAATCCTCCTCGTTCACGATTTAGGGAAGACCGAAGGCGTGGAAGGCCACTGTACAAGCGGTGTGCGCGTCGCTGAGCCCATCCTCAAGCGCATGGGAATCGACGAGAAGCGGCGAAAAATAATTTTAACAATCGTCCGCAATCATCTGGAGATGGCACGATTCTGGCAGAGACTGGATATTGATGACCCTAGGACAATTGCATCCTTTGCCGAGCTTGTTGAAGACGAAGATATCCTTCGCTACCTTTACGTGCACACTTATTGCGACGCTTCTGGCACTGCGAGCAGCCTGTGGAACAGCTATAAGGACTCGCTGCATGATAACCTTTTCCGCGCCACGCTGGAGTTTCTCCACCACGAACCTGATGCGATTGCCAAACGCCGAAAGGAGCGTAAATCAATGATCTACCGCGAAATCATTGAACGCCGCCTCTCGGATATCGAAAAGGACCAGATCGATGCCCACTTCAATCTGCTCCCAGAGCGTTACTTCATCCACAATGACGCCGATGACATCATCCTCCACATCCGGATGGTCAACGAGCTACTCGAAACCATATCTGAAGCCGATAGCATTGGCTCGCTCGTCCCCGTGGTCGACTGGCGCAACGACGAAGACCAAGGCTTGACCGTGGTCAACATCGTCACCTGGGACCGCGCCGGCTTATTCTACAAGCTGGCTGGCGCACTCACGGTAGCCGGGGTCAACATCCTCAGCACCAAGGCGATTTCCCGGAACGACCACATCACAATCGATACGTTCTATGTGGTGGCGCCAGATGGCGGACCCGTCCAGAATTCAATGGCCGAAGCCAGCTTCCGCCAGCACCTGGAGCAGGCCCTCCTCCACAATGTAAACTTGATGCCCGCCATCAAGGAGCAGGCCGCCCGACTCGCCAACTCGTTCGGCTCCGATTCCAAGAATCGCCTCCGCGCGCCCATTCCGGCCAAGGTGGATGTCTACCATGAGCTCTCGCTCAAGCGCACCATTGTCGAAGTCCAGGCCAATGACCACCTAGGCCTGCTCTACCAGTTGGGCTACGCTATTTTCAAACACGGCTACGACATCAGCTTCGCCCGGATTTCCACCGAACGCGGTGCCGCGCTGGACACCTTTTACATCGAACCGACTCGACCGCACACCGCCAGCAATACGGACACGCTGGTCCCACTCCGCGACGCCATCGAGCGCATCATTGCACGGGATCAGTTTGAAGCAGCGGGATAAAAAGGTTAGTAAAGTGCGTAGGTTCGTAAGTGTGTAAGTTGATTCGGTGAGCATTTGGAGTTCACTTGGCTGGCAATTACCGTTAAAAATGCCAACTTTACGAACTTACCCACACACGAACTTACCCACTTCAAAACATGTCCACCGCCGCGCCCGAACGCTCAGTTATCGACTCACTTTATCGCATCAGCCGACTAGTCAGCGAGACCGATGACGCCCGCGAGGCACTGGAAGCCATTTTACAAGAGCTGGTCGACGTGCTGGGAGCCTCCAGCGCCTCCGTCGCACTGACGAACCCAGACACCAATTTGCTCGAAATCGAGGTTACGCGCGGCCTGATGCTCAACAGCCACTTTTCGCTGCCACTCGGCATCGGAATCACCGGCTGGGTCGCCCTGCATGGGAAGCCGCTTCTCGTGCCCGACGTCAGCGAAGACACGCGCTACGTGCCCGTCAAGGAATCCGTGCAATCAGAAATGGCGGCGCCAATGCTCATCGACGGCATGCCGGTAGGCGTTGTCAATGTGGACAGCGACCAGCGCGACGCCTTCAGCGAAAGCGACCTCAAGCTACTCTCCCTCCTCACGATTGAAGCAACGTCGGTCGTCAGTCGCCTGTGGCTCATTGGTCAGCTCAAGGAGAAAAACCACCAGCTCCAGACACTGTTGCGCATTGGCCAGCTACTCGGCGGCAAGCGTGAACAACGCGATGTGCTCAAATCCCTCACCCGCGAAGCGCGCAAGCTAATGCCCTGCACGATGTGCGCAATTTATCTGCTCAGCGAAGACCGCAAACGCCTGAAGCTGGAAGTCGTCTCAGGCGCCGATGGCCCGATCGACTACGAGGAGGAATTACCCATCGCTGAAACCGCTGTGGGCGTGGCGATCGAACGCCGCAAACAGGTGGCGATTCAAAACCTGCCACAGACGGAGGAGCACCATTTTTTGGACCTCACTCAAAGCGCTGGCCTCTCATCCATGCTCTCCACCCCGATCATTTGCGATGGCCAGGCCATTGGTGTGCTCAATGCCTACACCGACACCCCGCACCGCTTTAACAACGACGAGCGCCAGCTCTTCAATTCCATGGCCTCAATGGGCGCCGTGGCCATCCAGAACAGCCAGCTTTACTCCCGCGTTTTTCAGAGCGAAGAAAGCCTCCGCAAAAACCTTCAGTTGACCACGCTTGGGCTACTGTCGGCAGAAATCGCGCACGAAATTCGCAATCCGCTGACGGTCATTAAGCTGCTGTTTGAGTCCCTCACGCTCGACTTCAGCCCCGACGACCCCCGCAACAAAGACACCGAGGTCATCAGCGAAAAGATCGAACAGCTGGAAGAAATCGTCGGCCGCGTGTTGTCCTTTGGCAAAAGCCGTACCGGCATGCACGCGCTTTACGACCTCAACACGCTCGTCGATGAGACCATCCTGCTTGTCCGCCTAAAGGCCGAGCAAAGCGGTGTGGAGCTGGTCTTTGAGCGGAGCAAGACGCCGCTGAGCGTCGAGGCGCACAAAGGGCAGATCCAGCAGGTCATCCTCAACCTCGTGCTCAACGCATTTCAGGCCATGCCCCACGGCGGCAAAGTCACCGTGGCCGTCAAGCGCGACGACAACCCCCACCAACCGATGGGCTACGTAGTCGTCAGCGACAACGGTACCGGCGTGCCGGAGAATTTGCGCGACCGTATTTTCCAGTCCTTTCTGTCCGGCCGCAGCGAGGGCTCGGGCCTCGGCCTCGCCATTTCCAAGCAAATCATCAAAAGCCACCGCGGCGAGATCAGCCTCGTCGAAACCGGCGAAGCAGGCACGATTTTCCAGTTCACCATGCCGCTCGTCTAACCACGCCGCGACTGCCCTGGGCGATGACTAAAATCTACCTCCATACGCTCGCCAACGAGGATGTGATTGCCTGGAGCGGTGAATCGTTTCGCGAGCTGCTGACGCGCCTCATCAACGACTCTTCCGACATAGCCGTCTGCGCTTCCCCCGCCGAAGCTAACCTGATTTTACTGCTCGAAAAATGCGTCCAGAAAGGGCGCACCCATGCGGACAAGCTGCTGGCCGATCCAGTCATTGCCCAGCACGCGCCCAAGGTATGCACGCTCAACATCGACGACCACCCCGTGCCCTTCCTGCCCGGCGGCTACGTCAACCTGCCGCGCACTCAGCACCGCGCTGACACCGTGGCCACCGGCTATCTCATGGTACCCAACGAACGCGTCACACAATGGGCCAAACAGCGTCACCAAGCCCGCACCAAGCTGGCCACCTTTCGCGGCAGCATCAACTGCCCGGCCCGCGAACAACTCTTCGCCCTGCGTGACTCCTTCGGTGACGAAGTGCTGATCGAAAAGCCCCCCGCCGACGCTTGGTATAACCACACCATCGAGGCCAAAGACAACTATTGCCAGGAGCTGCTGGCGGGGCATTTTGCACTGTGCCCGGGTGGCCTGGGGCCCTCGACTTACCGCCTCTACGAGGCCATGCAGCTGGAGCGCGCACCGATCATTTTATCTGACCGCTGGGCGCCGCCCGATGTCGTGGATTGGTCGCAGTGCGCTATCACGCTGCCGGAAAAAGGCATCAAAAATTTATGTCGGGTATTCGATGGCCGCCTACCTGAAGCCGACGCCCTGGCCGCCCAAGCCCGTCAAGCCTGGGAGCAATATTTTGCGCCGGAAAAGCAGATTGTGTGGATCATCGAAAAGCTCTCTGCGGTCATAAAATCCGGCGCAGGCAAAACCGCTGATGGCTACCGCCGCCATTGGAACCGCGAAGCCTTCTGGGCGCAGCACGGCCTCGCCCGCCATCAGCAAATCCTCCGCCGCGCCAAGAAATTGCTCGGCCGCTGAGGTGCCATTACAACGCCCTCTTAGCTTTCCGGTCTTCCCGATCTTCCTGTTAAAAGCCGCGCCCTACCGCGCCTACTCCGGAAACTTGCGCTCGCGCACTTCGCTGACGTATTCGCCCAGGGCTTTCAATGCGATGCCGCGCAAGTCGACGTATTTCTTGGCGAAACCCGGATACTTGCCGGCGTTGAGGCCCAGTGCATCGGAAATCACCAGCACTTGGCCGTCGACATTCGGGCCCGCGCCAATGCCGATCGTCGGGATCGAAACCGCCTCAGTCACCATCGCCGCCGCCTCGGCGTCGACCATCTCCAAGAGCAGCGAAAAGGCGCCCGCATCTTCCCAAGCCTTGGCTTCGGCCAGCAAACGCTCGCGCCCCTGGTCGGTCTTGCCAAACTTGCGGTAGCCGCCGAGCTGCAACACGTCCTGCGGCTTGAGGCCAATGTGGCCCATCACCGGGACGCCCGCGCGCGCAATGGCCGCGCTTTTCTCGGCGCGGCGGACGCCGCCTTCGATCTTCACGCATTCCGCCCCGCCCTGCTGGAGGAGCTTGGTGCAGACATCGAGCACGTAGTCGGTCGAGTGGCCCGCCACGGCGAACGGCACATCGCACAGCAGCAGCGCATCTGGCTTGGCGCGCGCAACGGCGGCGCAGTGGTGGAGCATGATGTCAACCGTCACTGGGATGGTCGACTCAAAGCCCAGAGCGGTGTTGCCCAACGAATCGCCGACGAGGATAATGTCCGCCCCGGCTTCGCCCGCGAGCTGCGCGGTGATAAAGTCATAGGCCGTCAGCATGGCGATCGGCCGGTCGCCCTTGAGCTTGCGAATGGTCTGCGTGGTGATTTTCACGCTGGGTAGTTAAGACAGTTTCGCGAGCTTCGTAAACAAGTCTTTGTAGACGTAATCGCGGTCGATTGAGGTGACTTCGCTAACCGACCAGGCGAGTTGACGAATCAGAGCGTCGGGGACAAACGGGAGGATTCACAGAAGCGCTTTTTATTTGCAGCGAAACGCAGCCTGCCAAATGGTTACGGCGCGCAACTCATTGCGACGCAGTCGAAACCCGAACCCATGTTTAAACACTTATTCCGCTGGCTCTATCACCGCCGTCAACGCAGGGCGGCGCATGACAGATTGCACGGCCGACGGAAGCTGATCCCCAAGTTTCGGCGCTTCACCAACAGCGCCTTCGAGCGCGCGACCTTTGGCAAATACGACCACGGCGGCATCAGCCGCTGGAAGGCCGTGCTGATCTACCTGCCAGTCAGTGGAATTTTACTCTGGATCGTCTTCGAAAGCTTTCGCGCGTTGACGATGTTTCAGCCGTAGAAACACGCCGAAAACTAGTTTGTAGATTGTAGACGCTCTAACGGGATATCACCCAATCGTGCAGCATATTCGCCAAACGAACTGAATGCGGCACCAACTATTTTTTGAGTCTTCGATAAGCTCCAAACGTCTACCACAGCAGACTTGAGTCCAGCCACGCTGTTACGATCCAGCACGACATCCTCATTGCGCAAAATTCTGTCCCCAAACATTTGGCTCAACTTCTCAATCGTATCAAAACAATCGGTGGACAGGTAGAAATTCACCTCTGGATCTTGATCTAAGGCCTGTTGCATATAGCGCTCAAATAGCACTAGCGGGCTTTGCGCAATGGCCTTGGCATGATCTCCGCGCCTGATTTGAATTCCAACAGTTTTCTGCGTAAATCCGGATGCGATCCCATCAATTGCAGCCATTATATCTGAATGTGGCTTCAGGTAATCGATCTGCCTTCCATAGAGAAAGGAATGAATCGAACGAATGTAAATCAGGGATTTTCGGCTTAGCTTTTCAAAAGGTTCTTCCATCAACTCGCCGCCAAAATCGGTATAGAAATACGGGTCTTTAATATCGCGCAACTCGGTCGAGTAGCCAACTGCTGCTAGCGTTTTGCGCAAAGCCTTCATCGGCAAACGGGACGACTCGAAAAGGCGCAAATGGCGATTCGCATCAGGTGAATTTACCTGAAAGGCGGGAGACGAAGCAAATAGATCATCATATTCTGCTCCCAAGTCGCGACTCGGACGCCATGACACATGCAGCGGTCGATTTATTCTCTCAGCCAGCATGACGGCCGAATGTATACAACGAAGTCGATTACACAAACCTGCTTCGACGAATTGGATAATCATACTGGCTAGAATTTAAACTGGGTTCACCCGATGCAGGTGCAATTCAGAGAAGACTGCCATATCGTGTACCGAAACAGCAGTAGTGGGTTCATATTTGAGTAGTAAAGCTAGCTTCCGATCATCGGATCGGACAGAAAATACGCCCCTGAACGTCAAGTCTTGGAAGCTGATATGCAATAGGAAAGCATCAAGTCGGTTCAAAAAACCGTTCTTTAATCGCCCAGATACCAGTCGTAGCAAATTTTCTATCTGAGCATAAAAAAGCCGACTCAAGGCCGGCTTTTCGCAAAATATTTTGCTGCTTTAATTAAACGAGCGGCCGCAACCGCAGGTCGACGCGGCGTTGGGATTATTAATCTCGAAGCCCTTGCCGTGGAGGCCGTCATCGAAGTGAATGCGGCAACCGTCGAGGTAAGAAAAGCTGTCGGGATCGACCAGAAAATCGATGCCCTGATCGTTCAGGCAATGGTCGTTATCCTTGGGCAGATCAAAGGTCATGCCGTATTCGAAGCCCGAGCAGCCGCCCGGCTCAATGAAGACGCGGAGCTGCTTGTCGGCAGCGTCAGCCTCGGCCTGGAGCTTACGGATTTGCGCAGCGGCGGATTCAGTTAAATTAATCATCTTAGTAGCATGCGTGATGTTCCAGCGCTTGTCAAATATCGACGAACGGAGCCTGCGAGCAGGAAACGTGCACATTTCAATCTTTCCGCTTGATTGAAACGCTTCGTCGTTTATCGTGCAGTTTAGTGGAACGGTTAAAACACCTCTTCAATGAAATACACTACGAGCTAGTCCGCAAGATCGCAGAAGGCGGCATGGGTGTTGTGTATGAAGGTCGGCAACACGGCAGCGACGAATTCTGCAAGGTCGTCGCCATCAAGTTGATTCGCGAAGAATTTTCTGTCTTCGACGAATTTCGCAGCAACTTTATCGGAGAGGCGCGCCTGGTCGCTGACCTCATTCACACCAACATCGTCCAGACCTACCATTTGGGCGCTTTGGGCGACCAATATTTCATGGTGATGGAATACGTAAACGGCCTCAATACCGAGGAGTTTATTAACCATCATATTGAGACCAATCAGCTGATCCCCGTGGATCTGGCCGTGTTCATCGTCTCCCGCGTGGCCCGCGGCCTCGCCTACGCGCACAATAAGCGCGACGTTCATGGCCGCCCCGTGGGCATTGTCCACCGCGACGTTGGCCCGAAGAACATCATGCTCGCTTACGAAGGCGACGTGAAGCTGACCGACTTCGGTATCGCGAAGGCGCTCGACCTCATGTACAACGAGGAAGGCGAAGTCATTGCCGGGAAGGACGAATACCTCTCTCCCGAGCAAGCGCGCAAGGAAGTCACCGACGCCCGTGCGGACATCTTCCCCTGCGGCATCGTGCTCTCCGAACTACTGCTGGGCTACAACATCTTTGAAGGCGAAGATTCCGAGACCACCCGCGAGCGCATCCTCACGCTCGACCTGCCGGACTTCCGCCGCATGCGTGACGGTGTCGATGACAAGCTCAACGACATCCTCTACCGCACCCTCGCCCGCAATCGCGAGGACCGCTACCAATCCGCTACCGAACTACTGACCGCCCTCGAAGTTTATCTTTACAGTGATGGTTACGGCCCAACCAACGAAAAGCTTGCCCTCTACCTGCAAGATCTCTTC
This sequence comes from Cerasicoccus maritimus, assembly GCA_031296935.1. GTDB lineage: Bacteria > Verrucomicrobiota > Verrucomicrobiia > Opitutales > Cerasicoccaceae > Cerasicoccus > Cerasicoccus maritimus. The sequence continues at coordinate 40,310 of JAVDPD010000017.1, read as the reverse complement.
GGGCCCGATGGCGACAACGCCGCCTCACGACACGCAGAACGTTAAACCTAACAAAACAGTAGCACGCGCACACAAAGTTACCCCACCGTGAGCGACATCCTTTCAGTAGTATATGGCACATCAGGGACTTCAACAGGTTCAGAAGCAGGCGCAAACTCTTGTACTCGCGCCACAGTTACGTCAGTCCCTTAAGATTCTCCAGGCTCCTACCCTGGAGCTGCGCAATTCCATTCTCGAAGAACTCCAGCAGAACCCAACGCTGGAAGAGCTGCCCATCGAGGGCATCAGCATCGAGCAACAAGCCAGCGAAGGCACGGAGTCGCAGGAAAATGAGCCTAACAGCAGCGACGAGCTTCAGCTCAGCGAGGAAGATTACTCCAAGCTGAGCCAGCTCGACGAGGACTACCGCGAATACTACACGCAGGAGGCCTCGAACTCGCAGTTTACCAGCGAAGACGCCCAACGCCGTCAGCACTTTTTTGATTCGCTCGTCAGCGAAACATCCCTGCAAGAGCACTTGCTCAGCCAGGCTGATCTTTGCGACCTGACCCGTGCGCAAAAGGAAGGCATCGACTACCTGATCGGCAGTCTCGATGACCGCGGCTTTTTGACCATTACTCTGTCGGACGCCGCGCTGATGACCCAGTTGCCGCTCAGCGAAATGCAGTACGCGGCCGATGTGCTCAAGTCACTCGACCCGCCCGGCATCGGCGCCAAGGATTTGCAGGACTGCCTGCTGACCCAGCTCAAGCTGACCGACCGCGACGACACCCTCGCCGCCGAAATTATCCGCGACCACTACGAGCTGCTCCTGCGCCACCGCATCCCGGACATCGCGCGCAAGACCAGCTCCAAGATCGAGGAAGTCCAGTTTGCCATTGAGGAAATTGCCACGCTCGACCCCGCGCCGGGCAGCAAGTTCAGCGACGACAACAACCGCGTTGTCGTGCCGGACGTCATCGTCGAAAAAAGCGATGAGGAGTGGCAGATCATCCTCAACAACGACTACATCCCTCGCCTGCGCATCAGCCCAGCCTACAAGGAGATGATCGCCACCGGCAAAATCGTCGGCAAGGACAAGGAATACATCCGCGAAAAGATCCGCGCTGGCCGCTTCCTGATGAACTCCATCGAGCAGCGCCAGCAGACCATCGAGCGCATCACGCAGGAGATCCTCAACTTCCAGCTCGAGTTCTTTGAGCACGGCGTCTCCAAGCTACGCCCGCTCACCATGAACCAGATTGCGCAAACCGTCGGCGTGCACGAAACGACCGTCAGCCGTGCCATTGCCAACAAGTTCATCGAGACGCCCCACGGCGTATTTGAGTTCAAGTATTTCTTCACCCCCGGCTACCAGGGCAAGGACGGCCAGGCCGTCTCCAACAAGTCCATCAAGGACCGCATTGCGAACATCATCAGCAATGAGAACCCGGCGAAGCCACTCAGCGACCAGGAAGTAGTGAAAATCCTGGCCGAAGAAGACGTCAAAATCGCCCGCCGCACCGTCGCCAAATACCGCGAAGAGCTCGGCATTCTCCCAACGAATCTACGCCGGCGGTTTAGTTAAGAGCAGGGCTGGCATGAGTCGTCACTCCATAACTTGGGTTGAATTAACTTATTCTGTCAGCGGTGCCAGCTCCGCTTGTTTCGGCTCATTCTTCCACGCTAATCGATCTAACGCATTCACAAAACAAGATGAATCATCGTAGGAAGAAATCAGCCAGTTAAAGACTTCTATTACAACGCTCTTAAGACTCTCTCGCTTCTTTTCAGTAGACCGCGATTTATACCCGACTAAATCGAATTCAACGTATTGCAAAACTCCAACACCGAGAGCTTCTACTTAGCGAGCAGGAGCAGGCCGAACATTCGGACCCAATTCGATAACGATCTTGTTTACGCCGTGGAATCGAAAGGGATAGTGGAGCGCATCATTCACTTCGTTCGCAAACAGCCCCATTGTCTCATCGATCTGAAACCTCTCGCCAAGTATTCCGGGGGTTCCTGGTAAAAGCTGGAATTTCCAAACGGCCATTTATTCAAGGTATTTTTTAAAAGACGAAAGAGTCAAATATGATAAGTCCCACGATATACCGCGAAGAACTCGGCATCCTCCCAACGAATTTACGTCGGCGGTTTAGTTAAGAGCAGGAAACTCACAACCTATCCGGCGACTTAGTCTTAGTTTGCACAATATCTTTTAAGCGGAAAGACCTCGGCGATGAAGGAGTAATCCCGGTCCTTCTCCAGAATCGCGAGATCGTATTCGAGCGCCAGCGCTGCGATCAGACAGTCTATGATGCTCCGAATGGTGAGCCCTTTTTTCCTGTAGGCGTCAAAGATTTCCGCCGCCTGAATGTGCGTTTCTAGAGTTGGGCTAATGAGGATGAAGTGACTCAGTTCCTTGATAACTTTCGCCCGGTCCTTCTTCGCTTTAATGCCCGTCAGGATTTCCTGGATGATGAGCCCCGTGATGAAGACGTCCACTTCATCGGCCAGCAGCGCTTCGAGCTTCGTGACTTCTCCGGTTTCCCGGCCTTGTAGAAAATCAATCCAAACAGTGGTATCGACAATAACCATGCCTAGGTTCGCTTCGCGCGCAGTGCGTCGAGATCGCCTTCCCAGCGAATCTTGCCCTTGAGCTTGAGGATGCTCTTTTGCTCCTTCCGGCGAACCAACTCCCGCAAGGCATAGTCAATCAGACCCTTTTGAGTTTCAATTCCGGTAAGGCGCATGCCCTTCCCAACCAGCTTCTCGTCGAGCACAATGTTCGTCCGCTTCATACACACACAGTAAGCGAATCGTGTGTATCGGTCAATGTATTCTTTTGAAGCGATAGTGCAGCAGCAAGTTAGATGAAAAGTGCTCTAGGAACTCAATTCCCAGTATGCCACAGCCAATTTAGCCGTGTATACCCCTACAGATACCAGGCAATGATCGCCTTGAGCAGGCCGTTTTCCGTCGTGGGAACGGTGACGACTTGCGTCAGGCCAGCCTCGAAGGCGCTCTTTTCAGGAATGGACGTGCTGTCGGAAGATAATGTGCCGATGTAAGGCAAGCCAGTGCGCCAAGTGAGCCCCAGGGCGCCAGTTGCCTTTTCGATCTTGTGTGAGCACATCGCCTTGCGGTGGCCAGGCGTCTGGCTACAGGTCGCGGAAAACAGCTCAAGCCCCGAGCGATCGATCGTGGGAATCCAAATTTCGTAGCGACGGGCAATCGGCATTTTTGCGCTTGAGAGCAGGCAAACGATGGAGGTCTTCCCCGAGTCGCCATGACAGGGTATGCCGACTGCCGAAGTGATTTCGGCCGAGCTTAAATCGAAAGTGCGCGAGAAAGAGCCGCTGTGCCCCAGGTCGTCGATGATGACGGGCATGTTCTTCTCCCAAACGAGTCCGGGCAGGCCAAAGCCCTTGGTGTAGCGCGTCTGCTGGGTGATAAACCCGAAGTCGTCCATGGTGCCGAAGTAGCCGTCGGCCAGGCCGATATCATGGCCCGAATGCGACTCGCGCTTCCAAGATTCGATCGCGCCAAGGTGCTCGCCCTCTTCACCGCAGAGAAACACCACGACGGCCTTGAGGAACTCGCCAATAAAAACAGGGAATGCGATGCCGCAGCTCAACCCGGACTCGTGGGCAATGGCCGTGCGCTTGAAATTCTGGTTAGTAAACTCCTTGAGGATCACTGGCGCGCGGGTCGACCACACCTTGCCGGGTAAGCCTTCGTCGTAGGCAAAGGACTCGCTTTTACTGGCCTCCCGAAAGGCGTCGAGCTCGCCGTAGCTGCCCGACTGTAGCTCCATGTGTTCGCCCGAACTAGACGGGGCCCAAATTTCAGTAACTTTAATGAAAGAGGCGGAAGAGGTAACTAACATACCTCAGGATAAGCATATTATGAACCCATCAGCCATAAAATTGTACAACAAATATAACTTTAAGCATGGCTAATTTTCCTGCTGCCTACTGCAAGCAAACTTGGGTTCAAATCCGCTCTTCATCGCAAAACGCGCTGGCAAAGCAGCGCTCAAGCAGTCATAACTGGTAGCATGCAGGTTATCTCCAAGCGAAAGAAGCACTACGACGTCAATGCGGACCTGCATGACTACCTCCGCCAGTATGGGCGCGAGATCGATTTGCCCATTCTCTACAAAGGGCTCACGCAGCCCTACGAGTCCTTTGCTCTGCTCGACAAGGACGGCGAAGACACCCTGTGGCAGACCTTCATTTACGAGCCGACCATTTTCCAGGAGATCAACGAGGCGCTGACCCGGATTTACGCCCTGCTCCAGATCGCCGGCGCTGACAGCGTGGAGCACCTCCGTGTGGACCGCGTGGACTTTTGCACGTTTGGCAACTCCCAGCCGTTCCGCATCCGGATCATCAACCAATACAACGACAACTACGACTACTTCTACGTGAAGAAGGCGGACGCGTCGCGCATCTACGGCCTCGAGCTTGAGGAAATGCTTTCTCCGTCGAGCATCAACTACCTCGTCAACCAGGACACCCTGATCGAGGAGCACATCGTCGGCGTGCCGGGCGATCAGTTTATCCGCGAATACTTCGGCCGCGAAAGCCTCAACCGTGTCCGCGTGGCCAAGGAATTTATCAAGTTCAACGAGCGGTGCTTCGCCCGCCTGCTCGGCGACATGCGTTCGTATAACTACGTGGTCGGCATCACGCCCGATTTCGACAACGAGCAATACCGCGTGCGACCGATCGACTTCGACCAGCAAAGCTACGAAGGCCGCCACAAGATTTACCTGCCGCAGTTCTTCAAGGACAACCTGCCCGTAGTGCAACTCTGCACCGGCCTGCTCAACTACGAGACCATCCAGCAGTATCAGATTGAGGAACGCGCGCTCATGGCCCGCCGCGCCAACACCATCCCCTACCGCCTCAGCAACCTGCGCACCTGCATGGGCGAGGACACCATTTCGCCGCCCGAAAAGCTCAAGCAGCTAAAAGAAGAGCTCTCCGAATACCACGGCTACACCGGCTTCCTCGACTGCAAAACCATGGGCGAACTCGTCTTCCGCCACATCGACTACCTGCTGTTTGAGCAGGATTTGGGGTAAGCCGAGGGAGACGCGGCCAGCGTGGCGTGTTTTCCGCACGCAAAGACGCAAAGTCGCAAAGGCCACCCCACTGAATAATGAACTTAGCGCCTTCGCGTCTTTGCGTGAGTTTCCATGCGTTGCCTCTCGGCCTTCGTGCTCTTCGTGTAAAAAAACGTCCTGCTTGGTCTCAGTATTCGTAAGCCACAGCTACTCAGTGCGTTGCCGATCATTAGCTACTCTCATTCCTCCGAGAAAAAGTTTAATGGCAGAAATTGCTTGCCGCGGGGGCCTGCCGTTAATAAGACCCATTTGCAATATGGAACTATTGGTCGAAACAAGCAACGCGGCAGCCCCCTACCTTGAGTGGCGGGACGAGCTCTCATCGCAAGATGAGCGGACGCGGCGCTTTGACCAATGGCTGTTCCTAAACGCTGCCAGTGTCTTGCTCAGCGAAAAAACCGGCGAGCTCCTGGCGATGTCCTGGGGCGAGCTCAATCTCAACATCGATGAGGTTGAGACCAACTTGCAGCGTCTGGCCGGCGAATGGGGGTTTGCCTACCGCCTGCTGCACGTGAGCGACACCGCCCTGAAGTTCGTGGTCTATCAGCCGGACCGCCTTCAGGAGGTGCTCGATATTGCTCCGGCCTGCGTGATGAGCGGCAAGCTCAATTACGAGCTTCCACTGAAAGCCGACACTTTCATCGACGAGGTTCGCGACCGCTGGGAAGAGCATGGATCCCTGCCGCACGAGATCGGCCTCGCCTTGGGTTATCCAATCGAGGACGTCTTCGGTTACATGGGCCTCATGCCCCTGCCCTGTCTCGGTGCCTGCGGCTGGCGCGTGTATGGCTGCATGCAGGAATCCCAGCGCCGCAGCTGCGCGTATCAGCAAGCCCGCTGCTTGGCGCTCAAGTTCCTCGCCGGCGCGCCTGGGCTAGAGCTCTGCGCATAAAAAACGCCGCGATCTCCTAGAGGATGCGGCGCTGTGGCAATCGCCACGAAAGGCGTTGCGCGTTACTTAGCGACGATAGCGTCGGTCGGGCACTGCGGCACACAACGAACGGCGCCCATGTTGGCGCAGCTGTTGCACAGATCAGCGTCGACCACGTAGGTCTTTTCGGTTGCGTGGGCGCTTACAGCGTTACGCGGGCAGACCGGACGGCAAGCGTCGCACATTACGCAGAGGTCGGGCTTGATGGTATACATGATAATTTTGTTGGTTGAATATTGGTTAGAACGTTTTGCTCGTGTCTCAATAAGGAAAGCCCGTTTTTTCTATTTCGCAAGCGTAAAACACGAAAAATATTCCATAAAGCCCTATTTTTCAGCAACTTACACGCCTCAAACCGTTAATGAGACACAGTAGCGCCATTTGGCCTGTTATTGAGACACATTAACGCGCACTTTTAGGCAGCATTAGCGAAATAGCGTCTCATTTACGCTAATTTCGGGTTCAAAAGGCGAAACCTACCCACAAAGCAGCGGAAATGCAGCGGCATCGCGCAAGCGCGAGCACTAGACACCGTAAACATGCCCTTAGCCCAAGGGCTCCACGGCCGCAGCGCCGTTAACGATGCACTGGCCGACAGAAATGCCCCCCCGGTAGTTGCCCAGAAGATGCAGGCCCGGGAACCTCGCTTCCGCAGCGCTCATCGTCTCCAGGAAGTCGCCGTAGCCGACATTGTATTGCGGGATGGCTTTGGGCCAGACGGTCACCTCCGTAAACTCCGGGTCGCCCGTCACGCCGAGGAGGTGGTTCACCTCGCGCAGGGCGATGGCCTGAATTTCCTCCGCAGGCTTTTCAGCGAGCTCAGGTTGACGTGCGCCGCCAACGAACACCGTCAGCAGGGCCTTGCCCTCGGGCGCGCGGCCAGCGAACAAGGTCGACGAAAACAGCACGCCCAGCGCCTTACGCTTTTCGACCTCGGGAATGAGGCCGCCAAAGCCGTCCAGCGGGTGCTCAATCTGCTGGCGGTCAAAACCAAGGGCGACCGACGCCACCGGCGGGTATTCAATCAAACTCAGCGGCTCCAAGGCGTCAGAGACGTCGCTCGGCAGCGCGAGCTTACCCAGCGCGTGCGCCGGGACGGTCAGGTAGAGGTCGGCGGCAGTCTCCGTGTGTGCGGCGCCCTCGGCGTCCTGCCAAGTAACACTCCAGCCAGCATCCGTTGGCTCGACGGACTGAATGTCGGCCGACAATTTCAGCGCGGCACCGAGCTTGCGGGCCAAGGTATCCGGCAGCTCTTGCAGACCGTCTTTAAAAGAGAGTGAGTAGCTCTTAAACGTCTCACCCCGGGCGCGCTTGGCCTTGCGGCGCTTGATCATGCCGCGAATCACGGAGCCGGCTTCGTTCTCGGCCTCTGCCAGCATCGGGAAGGCGTGCTGGGCGGAGAGCTTGCCCGGATTGCCCGCGTAGATGCCGCCGACAAAGGGATTGACCGCATACTCCAGAACCTCCGGGCCAAAGTGGCGCTCCACGAAGCGCGCGAGGCTTTCTTCGCGAAGCCGGTCGGGCTTACTCTGAAAGAGATCCCCCAAAAGCCGCAACTTGGCGCTCAGGGAAAACAGCGGCGTGTTCAGGGCGCTCATCGGCCCTGATGGGGTGGCGCAGAATTCCCCCTCGTGGAGGATGTAGCGGTTCTTCGCGGCCTCGGTCGGCTTTTGCATTTGCGGGCCAAGGCCCAAGCCGCGGAAAAAGTTGTCCAGCACCACGCTGTTGACGAGCAGAGAATTCGGCCCCGCTTCGGCCAGGTAGCCGTCTCGCTTGATGGTGCGGATCGCACCACCGGCTTGCGCGTTTTTCTCCAGCACGGTGACAGACCGCCCTGCGCGTTGGAGTGCCCAACCAAGGGTCAGCCCCGTGATGCCGCCGCCGATGACAATTGCGCTCTTGCTCATTGCTCGTAGTCGAAAAAGTAACTGACGCCGGCCCAAGCCGAGTCTTCGTTGATTTCCAGTTGAACCGGCCGGTGTTGCTGCTCGGCAACCTTCTCCAAGCGCTCTTCCACGTCGTCCGGATCATCCACGTAAAAATGAAACTCGCGCACGCCATTCCACGATGTGTGCCCGATGTAATGGCCAGCTGAGCCCTTGCGCACAGCGGCGAGGAGTGCGTCCTCAATCGAGCTCAGCGTCCGCTCTTCCTTGCCCGTGGGCAGGCCCTGCTCGGCGTCGGTCGAGTTGTAGCCCACGGCAACCCACACGTGGTAAGGGAAGTCCTCTGTCGCGGCATAGCCCTTGAGCGCGGTGTTGACGAGCATCACCGAGGGCAGGCCGTCCATATCGCCCTCGCGACGCATGGGCGCGGGGTCCGGGAAGCGGGAATTTTTCTTGGCGCTGGGCTTGGGCATGCGGGGAGCTTTCACAAAGCGGGCCTATTGTCCACCCTCGCCTGTCACGGGAAATGCAGGCTGGCTACCGCCGTGCGACATATCGTCCTCGGCCTGCTTGATCTGGCGCTGGGCTTCGGCAAATTTCTCCAACGTGCTGACCGGTGCGGTGAGGCGGTAAACGCCCTGCCCCTGACCAATGGTCAAAGCGCCCGTAAGCGGGGCCAGCTCGCTCTTAGCCAGCTTGCGCATCGATTGACGCGCGACTTCACTTTCCGGCTCAAACTCCTGGTTCATCAGCTTCACCAGCGAACGGACGTCGACCTGCATCTGCATGGCCTCGCCAGGCTTGAGTTGAATGCACTGGGCTACGCTGCCGTCGGCCGGTTCGGCCTTACTGACGCGTTGGGCGAGTGCCTCAAGATCTGACATCTCAGTGGAGCCTAGCAAATCGCCATCGACGGCGGCAAAATACGTCTGCTCGGTCATGAATTCGGTCGTATCGCCTTCGTCCAAAGTCGGGGCGACATCCGGCGTTTTCGACTCCACCTCGAAGACCGGCTGACCGGCAGCTTCACCGACCTTGGATTTATAGAGCAGCTCCACCAAGCCCTGTTGTTCAGGCGGCGTGTATTCCTTCATCAAATACGGGATCAGCTCGTCGTAGTAAAAATGCATGACGCGATCGAGTGTGTCAGCGTCGAACGAGCCGCCCATCGCATTGGTGCTGACCGGCGTTTCGTCGGAGAAGCTCATCGTGCCTGCGTGCGTGCCATCCAGCTTCGCGTAGAACTCACGGTTGTATGCACCGGCCTTGGTGATCCATTCTTTGCCACCGTCGGTAGCTATTTTAAGGCCGCGCGCTTCGAGGACATCGTAGTATTTTTGCGCGGCGGGCATGTCCCACTTCGACAGGAACGAAATCGTCGAAGCAGCAACGAAATCCCCGACCTGGGCCTCGCCGCCCACGGGCATCGAAAGCGCTTCAAACTCCGGCGTGTCCTTGATCGCCTGCACCGAGAAGCCGAGCGACAAGGTCTCTTGGCTGATGTCCAGTCCCATGCCGCTCCATGCCAGGTTTTCGCCAATCGTCGCCAGAAACTCCACCCAGAGCTGCTTATGCAGGAGCGCGGGGTCGCTCTCCGCGCCGCCATTAAGCACGTGGGCTTCGGCGATTTCGTCTTTCATCAGCTCAACCCATTTTGCAATGCGCTCTGGGCCAATGAAGAAGCGCGCCGTGACATCGAAGCCGGAGATTTCGTTGGAGAGGTCCACCAGGGCATCGACGTCGGTTGCGTAGTCAAAGGCGGCTTCGTTTTCCGCAAAAAGAGTCCACCCGTCACGCTCGGTCACGGACAAGCCCGGCGTCAGGAACGCAAACATCGAGTTGCCCCCCTGCGACTTCATCGTGAGCGCGGTTTTGATCAATGACGTCGACTCCATCTTCGACAGGATCACGTAGGGCGTCGGCTCGCCCTTTTGCGGCTCAAAGAAAAAGACCGTGACGGGCTCTGTCTCCGAAACGCCTGGATAATTCGGGTAACCAAACGGCCCGAGCGCCATCATCGGGAGAAATTCCGTCTGCTGACCGGGAGAAAGTTTGCGCGCCACGCCCATGACCTCAGCCGTGAGTTTTTTCAGCGGCGGAAATTTAACTGCGGCTAACACTTGGGGCGCTTCTTCAGCCCGAAGCTGACTGGTGCCAACGCACAGAGTCGCGGCGCAAAGGAGGCCCAGCATGGAGAGTTTTCTCAAATAGAGGCAGAGCATTTGAGTGGTCTAGTGATAGTGCCACGCGGTGACAAACACTTTGTGCGTCCTTCAGTGCAGGCTTTACACCAAGCTCAGCTTAGGGCAGTCATGGTAATTAGATATGCGGAAAGCCCTCTCTCTCCTGCTCATGCTTTGTCTGAGCGTCTCCCTCTTTGCTCAGGACAACAAGCCAGCTGCTGAGCCCACGAGTATCGCCAAAAGCGAAATCACCTACCTCGACGCGCTGATCCTCGGCATCGTGGAAGGCATCACCGAATACCTGCCCATTTCTTCTACTGGGCACCTTCTGCTGACCAATGTCGCGCTAGGTCTCGACTCCGACACCGTCCTGCTGGACGACGCCGGGCAGCCCATCATGACGGACGACGGTCCGCTGACGATGAAGGGCTTTGCCGACGCCTATGCGATCATCATTCAGGCCGGGGCGATTGCCGCCGTGGTGCTGCTCTACTGGGGTCGCCTGATCGACATGCTCATGGGCGTCCTGGGCAAGAGCCGCAGCGGCCTGCTGTTGACGCGTAATTTGTTTACCGCCTTCATGCCCGCCGTGGTGCTCGGGCTGCTCTTTGACGACCTGATCGAAAGCCTGCTTTTCAAAACGATACCCATCGTCATTGCATTGGCCGCTGGCGCGGTGCTGATGCTGGGCGTGGAGCATTGGCGCAAAAAACAACCCCACCCCGACGAAGCTTCTGGCCAAGACTTGCACGAGCTGACCATCAAGCAATCGCTGATCGTGGGCTTCCTCCAATGCGTGGCCATGTGGCCGGGCACCAGCCGCTCGATGATGACCATTGTCGGCGGTTATTTGATCGGGCTTACGCCCAAGCGCGCGGCGGAGTTCAGCTTCTTATTGGGGCTCATCACGCTGACTGCCGCTGCCGGCTACAAGGCGCTATCCGTTGGCCCAGTCATGCTCAAAGCGCTCGATCCCGGCCCCGCGCTGTTCGGCATCGTGGTAGCATGGATCTCGGCGATGTTTGCCGTCAAGTGGCTGGTCAGTTATCTGGCCAAGCACGGGCTCGCGCTCTTTGCGTGGTATCGCCTGGCACTGGCCGCGCTGGTGCTGGTTTTCCTTCTCTGACCAATCCAGAGCCACGCCTCTTGCCCTGCGACTCTGTGTTCGACGCTGGCGCTGTAGCCCCCCGCTCTTGTTAACAGAGTCAACGTGTCGATCCGCTGGCTACGCCGAAAGATCGATTAGCACTACTGCTGAGTCCCGCTTGGCACCTGCTGAAATTTAGTGGTGTCGAGCTGCCGTGTGGGATCAATTTTCATCGCGTCGCCGAAACTAATGTCGTCCACAACTTCCACCGTCTTGTCTTCTTCCTCGTCGAGCGTCCGCTGGACCTCAGACTGGTAATTAAACACTGGGCCGCTAACCATAATCGCCCCCGAGCTTTTGTCGGCAGATTCCAGGTGAACCAAACTATCCCAAGTAAGTGGCGGCTGCATCATGCCATCTGTGGCGAAGGTCTCATAACGCCAGCCGCTCCAGTCGATTTTCCGCGGTTTGGGTTGGAAGAGCTTGCCCTGGCCGTCACGCCAGCGCACAGAGATCAGGTTACCAGAGCGGTCACCGTTGATCCACATACCCAGCGAGCTTGGCAAGTCGGCAATCGCGACGGAAGCCGGGTCCAGGGGCTTCAGGCTGATGACGGCCCCCGGCTCTTCAAATTTGTAGGCGATCATGGCCGTGTTGCTACCCCAAGGCGCGCCGCTCGGCGGTTGACCGGCTCGCACCTGGCCAAAGACATCGCCCATTTCGTGAAGTTTCCATCCAGCCGGAGTTTGATCAGCCCCCGGGATCAGTCCCGGCACATTGACAAATTGCAGGGCGCTGGTTTCAGTAAGGGTGATTTCGCGACGCGGATCGCCAATGTATTGAGTGAGTGAAAGCTGGATGGGCGCGGGCAAGGGAAGCTCAATACCCAGTGGAACTTCCAGCGTTTTGATCGTTTCTCGAGGCGCCATGTCCACCGGAAACTCAAAAGGCGCGTTATCGCTGCCCAGAAGCGACAGCGCCATACGCCCGGAAAATGGGTCACCTGCCGGGTTGATAATGTCCACCGTGAGCTTGCCCGGCAGGTTGGCGCGAACATCAATCATCAGCGGATTATCCACTGAGATTTTGACCATCTGATAGACGCCCGATGCCCCCACTGGCACATACATGGGCTCAAATGAACGCCCGACTTCGACCTCCTCCGATATGGTAAAGCGGTCTCCCGACTTCAGCGCGACGCTCTTTTTGCCAGGCATCTTCAGAACCAGGGGCTTATCCATCGGGTTAACAAACTCGCAGTCAATTAAGATCAGCTGGGGGCCACGAAGAGTCATCTCGCCAGGGATGCGTTCTGCGAGCGCCGCAACCTGGAGGAATTGATTTTCTCCCTTGGGCACAAAGATAGCTGGAATATCGCCGCAAAAAAGCTGCAATGCATAGCCTTCATTAAAAAACTCCCCAACCAGCTCCCCCTTGGTATTGAATACACTGAAAGTGGCCGGATTTGCCGGAATAATGACATTTTTGGGGGCGCCAGTCGTCCAAGTGACCAAGGCGACATCACGCCCTTTGCTAAACAACAAAATGTGGTCGGCATCTGTTCTTCCGGCAAGGCGCTTGTTGAATTGAAAGCCAGGCAATACTTTGGCGACGCCTTCGGCGACCTGTAGCTCCTGATTCTGCGCCACTAAAGGGCTACCCAAGCAAACCAAGGCGAGGAGAGCGCTGAAAAACTGAGGAAACGAAAATTGCATTATCATTACGCGGTATAGAACGAGGATGAGTTTGTCGATGGATATGTATCACCTGCCATCGCCAGTGCTATCGGAATCCAGCCGTGTCAAAGCCTGCCCGACAAAAACACCGTCATTCTCGGTAGCGATTCACCTTTGCCTGTAGCAGCAAAAGACTTCGCAAAATGCCCTCCATCGAGCCGATCCAAGTGTTAGCTGGACAAATTAAAGGAAATTCACCTAAATGACACACTTAGTTTTTGCAACGACCCCAATTTCATGGAGCCGCACCCCAAAAAACGGCTACCCTCCCTTTTTGAGTCCAGTAAGCCAGCATCCGACACCTCGCCTGTTTCCATACTAGAATGCGAGGCGAGTTTTCGTGCAGCCTTTGAAGCCAGCGGCATCGGTATGGCCATCTGTAGCACTGAAGGTCGCTGGTTGCGAGTCAATGAATCCTTGTGCAATATTCTTGGCTACAGCAGGGAGGAATTAGTCGGCATCGCATTTATAGAGATCACTCACCCCGACGACATCGAGCTAAGTATCCACCACTATCGGCAGATATTTGACCGGGAGGTTAATGTTTACCATCTCGAAAAGCGCTACATCCATGCCGATGGACACGCCATCTGGGCGAAACTCACTGTATCCAGTGTCTTTGACCCCAATGGCAAGCTGCTCTTTTACGTCTCCCAGATTGAGGACGTCACGGAACACAAACGCTTGGAGCGTGAGTTAAAAGCCGTAAATGAACGACTAGCCTTGGCCACGCGCGCGGGCGGCGTTGGCGTGTGGGACTGGGATCTGGCCAACGACCACTTAAGCTGGGACGCCCAGATGTGCGCGCTCTACGGCATCAGCGCCGACCAGTTTAGCGGCAAAATCGACGCCTTGGGAGAGTGGCTTCACACCGACGATATTGCCGAGTATTTTGAGCGACTGCGCGAAACACTCCACAACGGCGAGCCCTTCAATCTGGCCTTTCGCGTCGTCCAGCCAACAGGCAAAATACGCCACCTACGCGCATTCGCCACCGTGGAACGCAACTCCAAGGGCAAGGCCATCCGTGTGGTCGGCACAAACTGGGATATCACCGCCGCCGTCCAGCAAAAGGAGGATCTGCTGCGCCTTGCCGAGCAAGCCAAACAAGCCAGTTTGGCCAAAAGCCAGTTCCTTGCCAACGTCAGCCATGAAATTCGCACGCCGCTCAACGGCGTGATCGGCATGACACACTTGCTCCTCGACATGAAGGGCCTCACCGATGCCCACCGAGACACCGCCAACCTAATTCTCAGCAGCAGTGAATCGCTGATGACGCTTATCAATCAGATCCTGGATTTTTCCAAGGCCGAATCCGGTAAGCTTGAGCTGGATATCCACCGCTTCAACCTGCGTGCGCTCATCCGCCAGCTCTCCTCCCCGCTCAGCCTTCGCGCCGCCAAGGTCGGCATCGAGTTTCGCACGAACATCGATCGCCGAGCTCCGCAGCGGCTCAATGGAGATTCCGGCAAGCTCAAGCAAGTCATCCAAAACTTGGTGGACAACGCCATCAAGTTCACGCAACAGGGCGAAGTCCGCCTGTCAGTTAATTTACTCAAGCAAACGACGAACCACGTCATACTGCGCATTGCCATTAAAGACTCCGGCATCGGCATTGCCCCAGATGTCCAAAAGCGCCTCTTCAATGCATTCACGCAAGCTGACGCGTCCACCACCCGCATCTATGGCGGCACCGGTCTCGGCCTGGCTATATCCAAAGAAATCGTGGAGCTGATGGATGGCGAAATCGGCGTGCATAGCGGAATTGGCCAGGGCTCAGAATTCTGGTTTACAGCCCGCCTGGAGATTGCGCCGGAAACCGCGTCTGGTTTTCCCGGCCCTTTTACCCGCAAAGATGCGGACAGCACTACAGCCGAGGAAGTCGAAACCAAGCTCCGCCGCCATTCTGCGCAAGCGTTGCTGGCCGAGGACAATCGCGTGAATCAGCTTGTCGCCCGTGGAATGCTCGACCGACTAGGCATCACGGTCGACACCGCTTCAAACGGACTGGAAGCCATCGAGCGCTGTCGCCAAAAGCAATACGACGTCATTTTCATGGACATCCAGATGCCAGAGGTGGACGGCCTCGAAGCCACCCTTGCCATCCGTGAATGGGAGGCAGGGCAGCAGCTTGCCGCCACCCCAATCATCGCCATGACAGCGCATGCGCGTCCTGAAGATCGACGCGCCTGCTTGGCCGCCGGGATGAACGCCTGCCTCGTTAAGCCACTGTGCCCGGATACCGTTGCCGAGATCGTGGACAGTTTTCTGGATAACCCCGGAAGCCCGACAAACCAGCCTGACGATGCGCTGTGTGTCCTTGACATCGAGGAGCTTGAACGGCGCCTGGGTGAGGACTCGTCCCTGATTCGCGAAGTGCTTTCGCTCTCGATGAAGGAGCTCAAAACGCATGTCCGAAATTACCAACAATTGCGCCAAGAGGAAAGCATTGACGATGCCATGCAATGCCTACACGCCATTGTCGGCGTCGCATCCAGCTCAGGCTTCTCCCGCTTGGCCAATGCCGCTGCACACCTGGAAAACCACCTCAATGACCACCAGGAGCATCTACACGAAGACTCCGCGCCCGATCTCAGCATCATACTGAAAGAATCCCTCTCCGCTGCCATCTCTTATCTCGCCACCTACCCCGTGGAGAGTTAAACCAGACAGCATGCAAACCATCGCCTTCCTCACTGATTTCGGCGAGCGTGATTGGTATGTGGCCGCCATGAAAGGCGTCGCTCTGACCATTGCCCCGCAAGCCCAGCTACTCGACATCTCCCACCAAGTCACTGCGGGCAACGTCTCCGCCGCAGCGTTTATCTTAAGTCAATGCTGGCAGGACTTCCCGCTCGGCACGGTGTTCGTTTGCGTGGTCGACCCCGGCGTCGGCTCCACGCGTGCAGCCGTGGCTGTTGAGGCCGAAGGCAGGTATTTCGTTGGGCCGGATAATGGCCTCTTTGGCTGGCTGAAACGCTTCCGCCCACAATGCCGCCAGATCACCAATACCCGGCTGTTTCGCGACGAAGTTACCCATACCTTTCACGGTCGGGATATCTTTGCCCCCGTCGGCGCTCAACTGGCGGCGGACAAAGCCAGGCTGGACGACGTTGGCCCCGTGCTGGACGAGCTGATTGCCACTCCCTGGCCCAAACCTGAATACGATGAAAAGCGTGCGTTCGGCCAAATTATTTACATTGACCACTACGGCAACGCGATCACCAACCTCCGCTTGGAATACATCGAAGAACGCTTCTCACTGGCCAACGCGACCGTCTCCCTGCATCCCCGACGACTGCCTCTACTCAAGACCTTTAGCGATGCGCCTCCCGGCGGCGCCTTGGCCTACTTTGGCAGCGGCGGCTTACTCGAAATCGCCGTCAACGGCGGTCACGCTGCCGAGCAGCTTGATCTCCGCCTTGACCAACACATCGAGCTCGTCTTGAAGTAGGGCATGACTGCAAGCAACCCGACCTTTCGCCAACGCATGGAGCTGGATAAGTTTTTCATGCTGCTCGTCGGGCTGATTGCGCTACTCGTGATCGTGCCCATCATCGATGACGATAGATGGGGGGCACCGGTTCTTGGCATCATTACGATGCTCACCTTGGTGCTGGCGCTGCGCACCCTGGCGCATGAACGCGCCACGTTGATCTTCGCCACTTCGTTGGGCGTGATCGCCTATGTGATCAGCACCGGCTCGTATTTCATGAAGGCCTCGCCTTTACTCGCCCTTCCCTTCCAACTGGCCTTTTATGGCTTCGTGAATCTCTCGATTCTGCGTGATGTATTGGTGGACGAGCGCGTCAACGCCGACACCATATGCGGTGGTATCTGCGTCTACCTGCTCTTGGGGTTAAACTGGTCCATCATTTTCGCCGCCATTGAGTTGATTGCTAGAGGCAGCCTCATCGCGACCAACAGTTTTGAAATTGGCGGAGTGACTTCGCCCATGGACTTCGTTTACTTCAGCTTCGTTACGCTGACCACGCTGGGCTACGGCGACATCGTGCCCGTCTCCAACGCCGCCCGCTCGGCGACCATTGGCTGCTCGGTTTCCGGCGTGTTGTTTATCGCTGTTTTCATCGGGCGTCTGGTCGGCCTGACCACCAGTAAAAGCTACGCCAAACATCACGAGCACCATTAACTTTGGGCTCGCGGAGCCCAGCGCTTATTGCACGCTAAAGCCACCACTATGAGCAGCCATTCTCCCACCGAGCCTGCCGCCAACACCACCGCCAAACCGTCACTGAAGCAGACCATCTCCTGGGCCTTCTACGATTGGGCTAACACCGGCTACGCCATGATCGTCCTGGCGCTGCTCTTTCCCAATCTTTACAACAGCGTTTACGCGATGGACCTAAGCGACGCCGAGCAGACCGCGTGGTTCGGGCGCACACTCTCCATCAGCTCGCTGATCGTGGCCGTGCTCGCGCCGTTTCTCGGCAGCATTGGCGAGCTCGGTGGGCTGCGTAAACGCCTACTGTTGTTCTTTTGTTCGGTGGGCGTCGTCGCCACGGCATCCTGTTATTTCCTGCTCCACGGCGACTACCAGCTTGCCAGCCTGATCTACATCGTAGGCACGGTCAGCTTCTATTCGAGCAACATCTTTTACGACTCCATGCTGGCCACGGTGTCCACGCCCGCCAAGCGCCACTTCGTCAGCGGCATGGGCTTCTCCTTTGGCTACAGCGCGGGCTTCATCCTGCTCGGCATTACGTTTGTCATCACGCTCAATCCCGAAAAATACGGCTTTGCAGACGGCTTTGCCGCGAGCCGTGTGATGTATCTCGTGGCCGCCTGCTGGTGGGCGCTGTTTACCCTGCCGCTGGCCTTGAACATCAAGGAGCAGCCCAAGCCCAACCGCCCCTCCGTTTGGGCCATGATCACCGAGGGCGCCACCGACACCTGGGCAACGTTTAAAGAGGTCATCGCCATCAAGCCCATCCTCTGGTTTCTGCTCGCCTACCTCTTCTACATCGACGGCGTGAACACCATCATCATGACCGCCATGAACTATGGCACCACGATCGGTTTTGAGAAGGAAAAGATCTTCATCGCCTTCTTCGTGGTCCAGATATTCGGCGTGCCCTGCGCGATCCTCTTTGGCTGGATCGGCGGCAAAATTGGGCCGCGCAAAATGATCTTCATCGCGATCGTGATCTACCTCGGCGTGACCGCCGTCGGCGCGACAATCCAGCCTGAGCCCTTCAAACTTTTCGGCATCACGATGTCCGAAATGTATGTGCTCGCGGCCCTGATCGGCATGGTGCAAGGCGGCATCCAGGCGCTGTCGCGCAGCTACTTTACCTCGCTGATTCCAACCGGACGCGAGGTGTCGTTTTTCGGGTTTTACAGCATGATCGGCAAGAGCGCCGCGGTCATGGGCCCCTGGCTCATGGGCAGCGTTGCCCTCTGGTTTAACAACCCCGAAGACCCAACATTTTCCACCCGACTGGGCATGGGATCAGTCGCCCTGTTATTCATCATCGGTGCCGCTTTTCTCGCCGTGGCCGGGCATTATGATAAGCGAAAACGGGCAAAACTAGCCGCCTAAAATTGGATTTCTCACACATCCCCCTACCCATCAATGCTTTAGGGGATTTTTTTGTCATTTCAAGAGCTGTAAACCAATACTTTTATGCACTTTTTAGGCCCAAAATGACCCATTTCATGGAATCTAAAGCAAACTTTTGAACGATCAAAAGCCGCAAAAAACCTGCCAATTGCCTTTATGTCGAGACTTGTGCTTTCGCGAAAGCTGAGTTTATTTGAAGGCATGGACACACTCTCTGCCATTCAGGCGCGCCGCGCCATTAAGCATTACGACCCCGAACACCGCCTCACCGACGAGGAAGAAAAGACGCTGCTGGAAGCCGCGATGCAGTCCCCGACCGCATTCAATATCCAGCACTGGCGCTTCGTCCTGGTGAAGGACCCCGAGGTGCGCCAGCAAATCCGCGCCGCCGCGTGGGACCAAGCCCAGGTCACCGACGCCTCGCTGCTGATCATTCTCGCCGCCAACAAAGCCGCCTGGCAAGACCCCGCAGCCTACTGGGCCAACGCCCCCGAAGGCGTGAGCGACTTCATGCTACCTGCCATCAACCAATATTACGCAGGCCGCGAGCAAGTCCAACAAGACGAGTGCATGCGCAGTTGCGGCATGGCTGGCATGACCATCATGCTCGCCGCCAAGGCAATGGGCTACGACACTTGCCCCATGGACGGCTTTGATTTCGATGCCGTCGGCAAAATCATCAACCTGCCCAACGATCACGTGATCAGCTTCATGATCGCCGTTGGCAAGGGAACCAAGGAAGCCTGGCCCAAACCCGGTCAACTCCCCTACGACCAAGTCGTCATCAACAACACCTTCTAGCCAGCCTCCGGCTGGACCGATAGATTTTTGCACCGCAAAAATGGCGACGCCCGAGCATCCGTGCCCGGGCGTCTTTGTGTGCCAACTGGGTGCCTAAAGCAGGAGCGGCCTGAGCGAAAACCTGCGCCGAAAAAACGACCGAGAGTGAAGCTAAAAGAGATTCCAAACCCATTGAAGGCGGCCTTGACAACAAGAGCGTTAACGCTCACATAACATGGCATGAGCGTGACTATGGCAGACATCGCCAAAGAGTGCGGCGTGTCGATGATGACCGTCTCGCGTGTGCTCAGCGGCAAAGGAAGCGTAAGCGCGAAGACACGCGACAAGGTGATGCAAGTGGCCAGGGCGCACAACTTTGCAGTCAACTCGATCGCCAGTAGTTTTGCGCGCCGCAAATCCAATTTCGTAGGCTTGGTTGCGCCGATGGACCGAATCGTCGGCTCCGATTATTTTTCCCAAATCTGGAAGGGCGTCAACGACGCGCTGAAAGTGACTAATTACGATCTGGCGCTTTTCGATTACCACTCGTCGGAATTCGCCGGGGGAGCTCGTGTGCAAAGCCTGTATCACAGTCGAAAGGTCGATGGCATCCTCTGCGTGACGCCGACTGCTGAAGACGCCTTTCTCGACACCACCCACGACCAGCGCATCCCGCTCGTCGTGCTGGGCAAGCCAGTCAACAACCCCCAAATTTGCACGGTGAATTGCGAAGATTACCAAGGCGTGATCGACATGGCCGAGTATCTCTACAATCAGGGGCACCGCCGCATAGCCTTCTTGGGCGGCCCCAAAGATTGGTCTCTCGCCCAACTGCGCGTTGATGCGTTTAAAGACTTCTGCCAGCGTCGCCGTCTGCGCGTTCCCAAGCGATTCATCGCGCACTCCGAATACACACCTGAGTCCAGCTACGAGGCCGGCTTGCGCCTGCTGGAGGTACCCCATCGGCCCACCGCGATCATCGCTGGCAACGACATCTCCGCGCTTGGCATCATTAAAGGCGCGCACACTCTTGGCCTGCGCGTGCCGGAAGATCTATCCGTCGCCGGGAGTAACGACTACCACTACGCAAGCAATACTGAGCCGCCACTGACCGCGATTCACCAACCTCTGCGGGATATGGCAAAACTCGGAACCCGCACCCTGCTCGATGCGCTTGACCGCAATGAGCCCCCCACCGGGCACCTGGCCGTCAAAACCAGCTTGTCGATCCGCCAATCCACCGGCCCGGTGCCTCGCTAAAAAACCGCCAAATGCTTGCGCCCGCATAAAATTGTTAGCGATAACATTTTAGGCTTGTGTTAGCGCTATCATTTTGCTGATTTGAATCTGCAAAATATAAATCCCCCTTCCCCCAGTGAAAAATTTTATCGCAGTAATTGCGCTAGTAGCCCCTCTCCCCCTGATTCATGCCCAAGAGCGTGTGTTGTTTGTGGGTAACAGCTTTACACATGGTCACAACGAGCCCGCCGTCAGCTACAACCAGGCCGCGATTACCGACGCAAACAGCTCCAACTATGGCGGCGTGCCCGGAATTTTCAAAAAGCTCACCGACCAGGCCGGCCTTGACTACGAAGTCACCATCGAAGCCGTAGGGGGCAAGACGCTGGACTATCACCTCACCTACAAAAGCGCGATCATCGGCAGCGGCGATTGGGATGTGGTGGTGTTGCAGGATCAAAGCACCCGCCCCCTACCCGAAGAAAACGGCGGTGAACCGGCGGCATTTTACTCGGCCGCCGATGCGCTGATGGACTTGATTCAAGGCGCCAATGCGGACACCGATGTCATCCTATACGAAACCTGGTCCTCGCCCACCTCCGCCACAGAAAAGGGCTACGGCAGCGACCTTCAGGCCATGCAGGACGACCTACAGGAAATCATTTTCAACGGGTATTACCGCTACGTGCGAAGCGCCGAAACACACCCGAATTTCACCGCGGTCTCCCGCGTGGGCGACGCCTTCATGCACGCCATCGATCTCGGCTACGCCTCGGGGGACTCTACCACCGCGAGCAGCGAAGACCTACTCTACTTTTGGTATTCCGAAGACCATCGCCACGCGAGCTACCAGGGCAGCTATCTGTCGGCCCTCATGATGCTAGGCCATATCACTGGCATCGATCCACGGACGCTCGGCACCGGCGTTGGCACAGCGGCCTACGAGCTCGGCATCACTGCCACACACGCCGAGCAAATGCACCAAGTCGCCTACGAAACGCTGCAATTCGATCTGCCCGCCCCACCGGACCCGCCGACCCCCAACATCAACACCCTCACGTCCGGTCTCTCCCCCTACAATTGGAACAACGAGGCCAACTGGTCCGAAGGGCCGCTCGACGCCACGCAATCCGTGCTGCTCGACTCCGACTCCCCCAGCAGTTCCATCGTGGCCAACAGCACCACCGGCAAGCCCACCTACTCGGTGCAATCCGTCAACTTCGACATCGGAGCCGCCACCAAAAGCATTCAGGGCAACGCCACCGTCTCCAGCACCCGTATTTTAAACATCGGTGGCGGGCTCGACGCCTTTGGCGGCAGCGACCTGATCCGGCTCAGTGACACGACCACGGGCGTCGTTAACTTTGGCACCAACTCCGGACTTGGCGTATTGGAAATCACCCCCGCAGTCAGTGGAAAAATCCGCGTGGGTAACGCCGAGGGCACGCTGCGCATCGGGCCGACCGCGGAGTTCGCAGGTGACATCAGCCTGACCAAGACTGGCCCGGGCATCCTCATTCTCGAAAGCAATGCCACCTGGGGCGCCAGCGCAGGCAACACCTTCACCATTCAAGATGGTTTCGTGCAAGCTGACGCCTCAGCCAGCGGCGTCTACTCCGCCACCGGCAAGGCTGCGGTCGTCGTGGAGGCAAGTGGTGTGCTCGGCGGCGACGGCCAAATCACCCCCGGCTCAGGCAACCATATTGCCGTCAATGGCGGTCTATTGTCTCCCGGTGCGCGGGACGCCGCTACGAGCCAAAGCCAGCTAGGCGTATTAACCCTCAATGGCTCATTAACTGACGAGCCACTGCTACAATTGGACGATGCAGCAGCACTGGTATTTGACTTGGACAGCGACGGCCCCACCGATCTGCAATGCGACCAAATTGACCTCACCTCCGCTCAGGCCAGTGATGTCGTGCTGTCAGGCAACGCCTTCGACTTCAACGTGCTCTCCAGTAGCCTGCTCCCCGATGGCGATTACCCGCTCATCACTGCCGATGCCGCCGATGCATTTACCGGCCTCACCATCGATGGCGACGGCTACATAACCGGCGGCGCCAGCATTGGCGAAGGCCTCGAAGATTACCAGGCGCAGTTGAAGCTGTCAGGAAACAACCTCGTTTTGGAGCTTACGCAACTACCCTACGCCCAGTGGCGACAGAATGCTTTTACGCCAGAGGAGCTGGCAGACCCCGCTATCAGCGGCGACGAGGCAAGCCCCGCCAATGACGGCATGTCAAATCTGATCAAATACGCCTTTGGGCTAGACGACGCCTACGCGAGCGCACGCAGCCGTCAACCTTGGGTACAAACACTACTCGTTGAAGGCGTGACCACGCCGGTCTTTTGTTTTTTGCGGAATATCAACGCCAGCGACCTGATCTACGTCGTGGAAGTTTCTGACAACCTCAGCGTCTGGTATTCCGGCGACAGCTACACCTCGCAAATCGACGAAATCGACAACGAAGACAGCGCGACCCGCACCATCTTCGTTCAGCCTGCAAATGGTTATTCCTTTGTTCGTTTAAACGTAACCCGCAACTAGATCCACCCCTCAAATTAAAACCCCGAAATC
Organism: Cerasicoccus maritimus; assembly: GCA_031296935.1. Lineage (GTDB taxonomy): Bacteria > Verrucomicrobiota > Verrucomicrobiia > Opitutales > Cerasicoccaceae > Cerasicoccus > Cerasicoccus maritimus. The sequence continues at coordinate 17,193 of JAVDPD010000017.1, read as the reverse complement.
AACTCAACCCTTATGACGCACCTACTCACCCGCACGCTGGCTCTCTCGGGCCTCCTACTCGCGGCAAATACCCACGCCGCAACCTACCTCATTGACTTCAACACCGCTCAATCGGGCTCCTACCCCGACGCCTCCACTTGGAACGTCTATGCGGCAACCGGCGATGTCACCGGCACCCTCACGGATACCACCGGCGCCAGCAGCAGCATCACCATTGCCGGTTCGGGTGACTTCCTAACCTCATCCGGCTCGGGCATGTATAACTCCGGCGTCGGCGCCCCCTCCTGGACGGATGCCACCGCCCCCGCCGGTGACTTCTTCTGGACGGGGAACACCATCGGCAGCGAGCTAAGCTACACCGTTTCCTTTAGCGGATTGACTGCGGGCTCCGAAATTAGTCTGGACGTTTTTGCCAGCCGCAGCTCCAGCCTCCTCCTCCTCGCCAACTACGAATATTCGCTCGATGGCGGTACTTCATGGCTCGGGTTCGATGTGCTCGATATCAACGGCGACGCCGTCACCACCGATGGCTGGGACACCAATACCACCGCCACCCAGCTCTATGACAACGATGCCGACGGCTACACCCTGGGTCGCTACATGAACATCAGCGGCATAACCCTGACTGAGACCACCCTCGATGTGCGCCTGACCAAGCCAGCAGATGTTTCCAACTACGCGGGCATCAACTCGATGCAGCTGACGGTGATCCCCGAGCCGTCAACTTACATAATTCCGCTTTTCATTTTCGGCGTTGCCCTCCTTATGGTGCGCCGAAAGGGGTAGAATGGTATAAGGAGCAAACGGCCTAATGCCGAATGTTCCACGACCAAAAAAACGACATAATGGCCGCCAGTAAGGGATTGCTGGCGGCTTTTATGGCAGTAAAATTCCGCATGCCTGTTGTTCGCACTTGAACAGCCTGAAGGCTCAGGCATGATGATTCCCTTATGCGTTTCCGCATTCTGGGCAGCAGTAGTTCGGGGAACGCGGCGCTCCTGATAACGCCGCAATGCAAGGTGCTGATAGACGCCGGATTTTCCGGACGGCGCCTACGCGACAAGCTGGCCGGAATCGGCGAAAAACTGGAGTCCATCGACGCCGTTTTCCTCACCCACGAACATGGCGACCACACCGCAGGCCTGCGGGGCCTCAGCCGGATTCCCCACATCAAATTTTACGCCAACCGCGACACCGCCCGCGCCGCCCAGGCCAAGCTGGAGCGCAAGGTCAACTGGGGCCTGTTCGAGACCGGCGTCAGCTTTTCCTTTGCCGACCTGAAGGTGCACCCGTTTTCCATTCCGCACGATGCCCATGACCCGGTGGGCTACATCTTCGAAAGCGGCGACGGCAGCCTGTTTTCCCCATTCCGGAAAATGGCCTGGCTGACGGACCTCGGCTACGCGCCACAGCTCGTCAAGGAGCGCATCCGTGACTGTGATTTACTCGTCCTGGAGGCCAACCATGACCTTGAGCTGCTGGAACGCTGCGAAAAGCGCCCCTGGAGCACCAAGCAACGCATCCGCGGGCGCCACGGCCACCTCTCCAACGAAGCAGCCTACGAGCTGCTGGCCGAGGCCCAAAGCCCCCGCTGGCGCCACATTTGCCTCGCCCACCTGAGCAAGGACTGCAATTGCCCCAACCTCGTGGACCGGCATTTCGAACCCCTCCGCAACGGCAGTCACAACCTGCACATTGATGTCTTCGACCCGGCTCTGGAAATCGGCGAGGAATACAACTTGGCCGGACACTGGTAAGGTACATTAGCACTGATAATTTGTCAGTTTTCCCAGAGGGATCACTTGATAATTGGCAAGACCTGCATAAGCTGCGGTCATGGCAAAAAAGAAATCCAAGAAATCCACTTCTGCTAATCCCGTCGCCGACGCCCTGCGTCAAATTGTGGCCGACACCTACGCGCTGATGGGCCAGACCCACCTGTGCCACTGGAACGTCGAAGGTCCGGGCTTCTTCGCCCTGCACACCGCCTTCGAAGCGCAATACACCGAGCTCTTCACCGCCGTGGATGAAGTCGCGGAACGCATTCGCGCACTCGGTGCCTACGCTCCAGGCGGTCTCGCCAACCTTGCCAAGATGGCTGGTTTCGACGAAATCAATGAGGACGCCAGCGACGAGGAAATGGTCGCCCACCTCGCGGCGCTGCACAAAAGCACCGTGTCTAATCTCGCTAAAGCGCGCGATATCGCTGGCGACGCTGGAGACTCGCAGACCGAAGACCTCATGATCGCCCGCATCCAAGTCCACGAAAAGACCATTTGGATGCTCGAAAGCTACCTTAAGTAAGTAGTTACTTACCCCATTTTTTACAGCAGAGCCCAGCTTATGGGCACTTCGATTTATCTCGTCTCATAGGAGACTAATCGAAGTGCCCATTTCCAGCTGGGCTCTTTTTACGGAACATGGCCTACTATAGATTACGTAGCCACATCCATTTAATGGCTGTAATTATAGGGTGCTATTAGCCCCTATATTGAACTTAAGGCGACTTCTTTCCGGCCCCCAGTAAAGACATTTCATTGGGCTGAATTAGACGAATTCCAGGGCTACCCAAACCGGTCATTCACAAGTAATTCACAACCCGGAGAGTTGTTAACATTAAATTGTGAATAACTTTATGGGTTTGTTAAAAGTTTGTTATCAGCAACTTAGCCCCTATTGCAAACTCACTATAGTGAATCGGCTTTACAAAAGTTAGGCTAATCGCCTTATTGGCGCTCCCTTTTGTTACTAACTTTCGTGAAGGTAATAAATGACGAAGCTAATGCGAATAACTGGATGCAGTCTGCTACTGCTCTTGGGTCTCCAAGCTCAAGCGGCGAATGCGGAGCTTACCCACTACGAGCGGCTCGTCGTTGCATCCTGTTTGGTGCTGGAAGCGGCCTCCGAAGGTGAACAAGGCATGCACGCAGTGCTCAACGTGATCGTCAATCGCGCCAATGGCGATGTTTCCCGCGTCCCCGGCGTCGTCTGCCGCCCCAAGCAATTCACGGCAATGAACAGCGCAACCGGCGTCCGCAACCCGGATTATGGACCCATCATCGAGCGCGCAACGCGGGACGCCAACTTCAGCCTCGCCTATGATCTCGTCGTGCGCATGGAAAAAGGCCAGCTCAAGGACATCACCGGCGGCGCGGATCACTACCACGCCGAAAACGGAGAGACGCCCTACTGGACGCAAACCATGAAGCCCACGTGCACCATTGGCCTCCACACCTTTTACCGCAGCGACAAGGCGAAACCCGCCCTGGTCGCGCAATACCCTTAATCACCCAACCAATTTCCAGCGTCGTCGTCAGGCATTCTTGCGTTAGTTAGGTATCGATCCAGTCCCCGTTACCACCTTGCCCAGCGACGGCGCAGCTTTAACCGGCAATCTTCGGATTGCCGGTTTTTTATGCGTCCCGCCTAACCGGTGAATTTGCGCAATGCACAAATGTGAGGCAATTCCGGTGTTGCTGGTAAGCACGGATGCATCTGCTGGAGATAACATGAAGTTGCCGGGTTGAGCAAGGGCTGGACCCGGCAACTTCATGTTATCTCTAATTGGCCTTGGGCTGGACCAGCTCCATGTAGCTCCGGACCCGCTCGAAAGTTTCCTTGCGATCGGTAAGCATGAAGAAATGATCGCCCGGCAGCTCCTGGTATTTGAGGCCCGGAATCTGCCGTTGAAATTGCTTGGCCATCTGACGCACATCGTCGATGTCTATACGGTCGTCGGTCGCTCCGTTGAGCATGTAGATATTCAGGTCCCGTTTGAAATCCCGCGCCCGCAAGCCCAGCGGCGCCGACGCCAGGCAGACGAAGCCAGCGAAATCGTCCGGCGCTGCATTATAAAGACGAAAGCCCGCCGGACCGCCCGCCGAAAGCGCGATTAGCCAGGGGTCGTCAATTGCCACTCCGGGATGCCGCGCCTCAAAGTCCGCCTCGGCCTCGCGCAGGTAATCCAGCGAGCCATCGAACCACGAATAGGTGTAAGTCGGCAGCAGGATGATCGCGTCTGGAAACTCCTCCTTGAGCAGCCACGTGTAGTAAAGGAAGTTCCCGCCGAAGCCATGTAGGAAGATAATACTCGGCGTATCGGGTGTCACATGTTCCGGCCAATAAGCGTAGTAGTGCCCCTGCGTTGGCGTCACCGATTGATAAGAATATGCCAGCGAATGCGGCACGCGGCGCATGGCCTCGTCGTGCGCGATATTCAAATACACATCGTTGAAACCCGCCATCAGCGCCTGCTGTTGTTGGGGCGAAACATCCGTCTCCTGCGCTCCAAAGCTGATCACGCTCAGCACGACCAGACCCTCCGACAAGAACGGCAGCGACTTTTGAAACAACGCATACTCACGCTCCAGTGACGGCGGCGGCTCAAAGAGCGGCAACACTTCATCAGTCGGGAAGTAGCGTGATTCAACCTGCCCGGCTTGGGCCACACCAGCCAGACCGATCAAGGCCGTGGCCGTGCAAGCAACTGTCTGCGGAAAGCTCATTACTAATGAACCGACAAGCTTTGCAATGCAAAGTTCACTCATTCTAATAGACTATCACTTTCGGCCAGCGCCCTGCTCCCCCCCTCACAACGGGGTTATGGAGCATTTTCTATCAGTCCAAGCCATTTAACCGCATTGATCGAATACATTGATAGCCAAGAGGAGTATCGGCGTTTGTTAGCAAAATACCAAATTGAGTTTAATGAGGCTACGTTTGAGACTAGCCGCTTGAACCCGCGCTTTCAGCGTTCAAAATAGTACGACATGTTTACCTAGGGCTGCGCTTCGTCGCTTCGCTCCTTGCTGACCCTAGGCTAGAATGAGACCGCACCTTTGGCGCTCAGAATGAATGTCCGCTAGGCCTAGACAGTCGTCCCCCGTCGTTAGTTGAATGCGAGAAAACAAAGTCCCAATGGACGGTCTTTTTTTTGTCACCAACCATGAGGTCAAGGCCCGGAATAAATGCGTTTGCCGAGGCTCCCAACCTAATTAGCATGATTAGCAACTTTCCTACTATGATTCCCATACGCGCAATTTTCCAATTTTCACTCGCGGCCTTGGCGGCTACTTCGGTTCAGTCCACCTACGCACAAAGCCCGAGCCAATACTCGGCTGTCGAGATCACGCAGGCCGCCATCGATAACGCCGTTGCCGAAATGGATGGCATCGTCTCAGACGTCATGACCCAAACCGGCGTTCCCGGCATGGCGGTGGCCATCGTCCACAACGACGCGGTGGTCTACGCGAAAGGCTTCGGCATCAAGCAAATTGGCTCTCCTGACACCATCGACGAAAACACCGTCTTTCAAATCGCGTCGGTCTCGAAGTCGGTTTCGGCCACCATCATCGCCGCGCTCGTGGGCGACAAAGAAATCACTTGGCAAACGCCCATCGTCGAGCACTTCCCGGAGTTCACCTTGGCCGACAGCTACGTGACTTCCCACGTAACCATTGGGGATGTCTTTGCCCACCGTAGCGGATTGCCCGGCCACGCAGGTGACCTGCTCGAAGACCTCGGCTTCGACCGCGAAACCGTCTTCGACCGCCTGCAATACCTTCCGCTAAACTCATTCCGCGCCAGCTATGGCTACACGAACTTCGGGCTGACCGCGGGCGCCGTCTCCGCCGCCAATGCCATGAAAATGGATTGGGCAACCTTGGCGAAGACCCGCCTCTTCGACCAACTCGGCATGACCACAGCCAGCATGAGCTATGCAGATTTCCAGGCGCAGCCGAACAAAGCGCTGGGCAACGTTTACCACGACGACACCGGCTGGGAAGCCACACCGCAACAGCGCGATCCCGATGCCCAGGCGCCCGCTGGCGGCGTCAGCTCTAGCGTGGTCGACATGGCCAAGTGGCTTCGCATGGTTCTCAACGAAGGTCAGTTCGGCGGTGAAACCATCGTCGAATCCGAACCGCTCAAGGAAGCCATCCTGCCGCAAAACTACGAAGGCCCGCTGGCCGCCTTTGACTCCCGCCCCAGCAGCTACGGCTACGGCATCGGCATCGGCACAGACCAGACTGGCCGCGTGCGCTTCAGCCACTCGGGCGCGTTCCTCATTGGCACTGGCACCACCTACATGCTGCTGCCTTCCGAAAACCTCGGCATCATTGTGCTGACCAACGGCACGCCCGTTGGCGCGGCCGAAGCCATCACTCAAATCTTCATGGACTATGTGGAGCTCGGCGCACCGCGCATCGACTGGACCACCGGCTACGAGCAGCTCTACGCCGCATTCCGCGTCAACCACAGCGAGCTGGCCGGTCAGGACTTCCCGACCAACCCCACCGCAGCACCCGACCACGCCCTACTGATCGGCAACTACCACAGCGATTACTATGGCGAACTGGAAATCGTCGGCGACGGCGAAGGCGGCCTGATTGCGCGACTCGGCCCCGACCAAACCGATTACGAGATCCCGCATTGGGACGGCAAAATCTTCGCTTGGTATGCCCCAGGCGAAAACGGGGTCGGCATCTCTGCCGTGACCTTCAACCAAACCGGCGAAGACAACGCCGAGTCCGTCACCTTCGAGTTCCTCGATGAAAACCACCTCGGCACTTTCACGCGCCAAAACTATACCTTCGGTGCCTACATCGAGCGTCAGCCCGGCGCAGGCGGCGAAGCGTGGGCGGATGACAAAAATGGCATCGGCGTAGCCAACGGCCTCGACTACGCGCTGACCTCCGACGCGTCCTCCCCCGTCAGCGACATTAAAGGCCCGCAAACCATCGCTGAGCGCGTGAGTGGCGGCATGGACGGGAACAATTTCGCGGTCCAAATTCAGCTGCCCGCCAGCCCGCCCGACGAAGTAGTGTACCTCATCTACGCCAGCGACGATCTCGAGCGCGAACACGCCGAAGTCCTGGCCTCGTTTGAAGACAACCGCTGGATCCTCGGCACTGGCTCGGTGTTGCAAAACACCCCCGTCAACGGCGTCGACACGATCCTCGACTACCAGACAATTCCCGGCCTCGACTCCCGCTTCCTCTGGCTCGGCGTTCAGCAGCGTAATTAAAAAAGCCTACTCGGTTGTTTCCGAAAAGCCTACGTAGGAAACTCCGATAAGCCTATACGGTTGTTTGCGAGTTTCCTAGTAAGGAAACTCAAAATAGCCTATGCGGTTCTCTCCCCAACAACCGCTCGGTTATTGGTCAAGTACAGCCACTGTTGTCTGCACAACAACCGATGCTGTGTTTTAGAGAAACCTACTCGGTTGTTTTGCAAAAGCCTACATAGGAAACTAGGAAAACCCTAAGTAGGAAACTCGGAAAAGCCTATGCGGTTGTTTGCGAAACAACCGATGCTTTGTTTTGCAGTTTGCTACTCTGTGTTTTCACACCCAGTGAGCGCCAAATCCGCGCGCTCAATATCAATGAGCTATGACCGTTACCAATAAATGCCAATAACGCTAATATTCGATACGGTAGAAGCGGTTTCCGCCTGCGGGAATCGTGTCCTCAAAAGGCGGCGTCGGCTGCGGCTCAACCATCGCCCAATCGGACATATCAGTGCTGAAGTAAAGCGTTCCACTACCGGCCCAATCGACGATGAAGTTGCTGCCTAGCAAAACTGGGCAGTAAAGCACGGGGGCCTCCACTGCAGCATGGGTATCGATTTCGACTGCGCCGATGTAGTAAAATCCGTTGCCGTTATCGTTATTAGCGCCTTCAGCAACCGTCAGCGTAATATTGCCTGAAGCATCTGGCAAAATGCCGACTACCTGCGCGACATTCGATACATTATCAGCGGCATCCAACGCAGCCGAACCGCTGTTGGCACCGACCAGGCGGTACTCAGCCTCACGGTTATCCGAAACCGACAAGCGGGAGGCAAAAAAGGTAAAGTCATATGCCACGCCCGGGTCCAAATTGGAAAAAACAAACACTGCCTGGCTGTTGTCCGTGTAGCCGCTCCAGAGTCCATTGCTGCCGTAGATGCAATCCGACGTCGCGCCGCTGGGATATGGCCCTGACGTTGTCCCGTAATTGTTCGTGGAAGACGGGGCATCAGTCATGGTGAGGGTAATGCCAGTTGAGGCACCACTCAAATCGAGTAAATCACCGAGCATTACCTCCGGTGCGCCGGTCCCATTGCCCACCGCATCACGCGCCGTGCCGGTCAGCACGACTTGGTTCCAGGTATCGTCGGTTCCGGAAACCGTTGCGGCACCGCCAAAGTCCAAATAAATGATACCGGTCTCAGACTCCGCGGCTTGTAGGCTCTTACGAATAGGATCGGTTGGCGCATTGCCATTGTCATCGAGCAAGCCCGTCGAAACTTCTACGAGCAAATTACCAACCAGCTCAGTCGCCGTGGTGATCGTAATGCTGTTGCCCATGCCGGTGATCTCAATGCTTTCAATTTGAATGCGCTTACCGCGATTAATGATGGTGTAGTTCGCCGGATCAACGGCGGACGTTTCATCCAGCAAGTCATCGAACTGCAGCGTCAGCGTCGTGCGATCAACCTGCGCCAAGTTGGTCCATCCGGGCGGCGTCGTATCATCGGCCTCTTCCGCCAACCCAGCGGCAACGACAGTTTGCCAAGCAATACTCTCGACGTGAGCCGCTGCAGTGGTATTCAGCCCCATGCTCAGGGCCGCGATTTCCGGCGTGCCATAAAGCCCCTCTGGGCTCGCTTGATAAATCGACGCGTAGTGCACGCAGGCCGAGAGATAATAGCCCAGCCAGTTTCCATGATATTCATCGGTAGCGAAAAGGTCGATATAGCCCGGATCGCTCGGATCCAGATTCCCACCAGCATTGTTCCAAGCCTGACCAACGGGATTCACCTTCACCGGCGGGTTCGCGGGATTGTCGGCATTAATCGTATCGGCCAATGCTTGGTAGTTGGTGACCAGCTCGTTGAGCATCTCGTCAGTGGATTCGAAGCTGCTCGAGGTGGACGTCCCGGTAATCATCGAGTGAATCGCCGAACGCGCCCAAGTCTGATAAAGACGAACTTGCGTGTTGGGGTTGTTCGCCATGACGGAGCCATACAACAGCGCACCGTAGGTCATGTGCTCCGTCACATTGCCAACATGCGTTGGCTCCGTGGAATAATTTTGCATCACCACGTGCGTCCATTGCTGCGAGGCAATCTGCGTTTGATGGCTTTCGTAGTGGTATTTATAGTCTTTCCCACCGACAGCCGCCATCACCGTGGTCGGATCTTCCTGACCACCCGCGCGCGCCAAGGCGTCGAAAATAGCCGGCACCGTTCTGGTACCGCCACCACCAATGGTGAAGCTGTTGCCAAGGAACAACACCTTATTTTCAGCGCGGGCTACGCTCGCTAAAGCAAACACGAGAAGTACCGCCGCTCTGGCACGGTAAAATATCTTTTTCATCACAGGGTAAAAAGGCTATTCAGCCAGATATTTTAACGTTCTAACAGCAACTTGGGCAAGTTACTGTATCATCGACGCGAGGCTAGTAGAGAACGATCTGAAGGGTATCAGTTCAATTAACGGGGGGCTTGAAATCCAACACTAGATTAGGGCCTTTGTCGTAAACGGAAAAGCGCTCCGCCGAAGCGGAACGCTTTGTAAAAAACTTGGGAGCTCAACTCGATTAGAGCTGATACCTCACGAAAAATCTACGCTTACAGGGAGAAGACATATTCCTTAGCCAAGCTCGTGTAGGCGGCGACTTGCTCGGATTCCCATTCCGCGCTCTGGTGCAACTCCTTGCCCAGAATATCTGCAACGTATGGCGCAGCTTCGATCGAGGCCTTCGCATTGAGCAGGAGCGAGCGCGAACGCCGGGCCAGCACATCCTCCACCGTACGTGCCATTTCATGGCGTGCATGCCAGACAACTTCTGCCTTGGTCAGGTTGAGGTCAGGGTGAACTTTGCTTTGCAAAGTAGAGTCAGCTACGGCGAGCTCCTTGATCTTGTGCGCGTCGGCACCGTAAGGCTTCAGGTTGGATTCTTCGATCACGGCCTTGGTCCAGCCGTGGATCTGCAGATCCTTCGTTTGGCAAGGCTTGCTGTCGAAACCACCAAGCGTTTCCGCCTGGTCGATCACGTCCTCGGCCATCTTTCGGTAGGTCGTCCACTTGCCTCCGGTCAGGGTAATCAAGCCGCTGCCACTGATCATGATCGTGTGGTCGCGTGAGAGCGCTGCGGTGTCCGATCCATCGCCGGCTTTGACCAGCGGACGCAAGCCCGCGAAGATGCTCAGCACATCGGAGTCCGATGGATCCTTGGCCAGGTATTTCCGCGCGTGGCTCATCACGAACTCCTTTTCTTCCGGCAAGGCGCGCGGCTCAAGGCTGTGTTCGTTGAGCGGTGTATCCGTCGTCCCGACGACCACGTGATCATGCCACGGCACGGCAAAGAGCACGCGTCCGTCTGCCGTCTTCGGGATCATGATCGCGGCATTGCCCGGCAGGAACGACTTCGGCAAGACGATGTGAATGCCCTGGCTAACCGCCACGATGTTCTTCGCCTTCGGCTCGTCCATGCGGCGCACGTCGTCGACGAATACACCCGTTGCATTGATCACGCTGCGGGCGCGCACCTGGTATTCGTCACCGGTTTCGGTGTCTTTGATTTCCACGCCGCAGACCACGTCGTTTTCCTTCACGAGGCCGACGCACTTGCAGTAGTTGACCACCACGGCGCCGAGGTCGGTCGCCGTCTGCGCGAGGTTCACGGCGAGGCGCGAATCGTCGAACTGACCATCGTGGTAGATGACGCCGCCGATGAGATTCTTCTGCTCCACGGTCGGGATCTGCTTGATGGTTTCTTCGCGGCTGAGGTGGCGCGACGGCGCGAGGCCGAGCTTGCCCGCCAACTGGTCATAGACCTTCATGCCGATGCCGTAAAAGGGGCCCTCCCACCAGGAGTAGTTGGGGATTACGAACGCTTGGGAACGGACCAGGTGGGGGGCGTTGCGCGTCAGTCGCCCGCGTTCACGCAGCGCCTCCAAGACGAGAGAAACGTTGCCTTGCTGCAGGTAGCGGACGCCGCCATGCACGAGCTTCGTTGAGCGGCTCGATGTGCCTTTGGCGAAATCTGATTGTTCAAACAGGGCGACGCTGTGGCCACGGGCGGCGGCGTCCACCGCGGCCCCAAGACCGGATGCGCCCCCGCCAATGATGACCACATCGAACGGCTCACTGTCGTTGCGAATGCGGTTGATTGCACTATTGCGATTCATGAGGGATCTTTGTTCGGATTTTTAAGATTGGAGTTAGAACGTCACCACGTTGCGAATGCCGGCGATGTAGACCGGATCGCGACTGGCGCTGCCGCCGGGATTGACGACGACTTGAATGTCGGGCTGCACAACAAACCAGGGCGTTACGCGCGCCTTGTAGGTGAGCTCGACGGTGAATTCATTGCCGGACGTATTGACGCCCGCTGCGCTGCTCGCGTTGTTAAAATCGTCGCTCAACCATGCGGCAATGAAGCCCACGCCCGCCTCGTCCTGAGGCCGCGCTTCAAAGGGGCCGATGGCACGGAGGAGCGCCGTCATTTCGAAGTTGTAAACATTGACGCGTTCCTTCGGCGCGTAGCTGAGCGAGAGCGAGGCGTCCACGTGGCGTTCGCCGGTCTCGTTCAGCAGCCAGAGCGTTTGCCCTGCATTAGCGTAGAACAAGGTGTTGCCGCGACTACGGTTCGTGGAGTTGATCTCGTCGAACGTGCCGAAGTTGTGATGGATGCCTGCCTTGATATAGCCCGGCTTATCGGCTGGCGACTCACCGAAGTTGTAGCCTACCTCACCCGCGATGGCGAGGGGGCCATCCCAGGTAAAGTCCGCGCCGATGTCATCGTAAATAATCGCGTTGCTGTTGTTCGTATTGAACACGCCGCCCTTCACGTAGAGCCCCTTCAACGAAGAGTCTTCGAAGGGACGCAGGGTGACAATCGCGCCCAGCTGCTGTGCCGGATCATAAGGCAAACCTGCGCCAAACAAGAGGTTCGGGATATAAACGAGTTCGTCGTTCATGAACGTGCCACCGTAGGGCTGCGCGCCGAAGTTGCCGACGCCGTCAACCTTGCCGATGCGATACGTCACGAAGTCATCGAACAGCGTTTGCTCAAACCAGATGTTCGCAAAGCGAGTGGTATCGACGCCTTCGATCGAGCTCGGATTCGTCAGGATGCCAAAGCGCGTGCGGTTGTAATTTTTACCGTATTGCGAAATACCGCCGACGGAGAACTTCGCGCCCTCCAGGCCAACGAGTTTTTCTAAGTCGAGGTTCAGCGTTGCGCGAGCGCGGCCGAAGTATGTGCCGCCACTTTGCAAGGCGCCGGAGAGGTCATCGTAATAATCGAAGGTGTTGCTGAAGTCGAAGGTGACGCCCTCCTCTGCGAGGTCGCTGCGGGCGCCATACCAGTCGCCCAGCAGATACTCGCGGGTTAGAATGTCTTCGTCAGATTGGGCGCTGCCGGCGAATGGCGCCAGGCAGGCCAATGGTAAGATAAGTTTTTTCATGGGTGGGGTGTTTGGGGTGTGAACGAGAATCTACGGGCTTAGGCTTCCCAGGCTTTGGAGCGCTCGAGCGCCTTGTTCCAGCCAAGGCGGAGGGTATCCATGTCCTTCTGATCGCGCTGCGAATTGTAGTTTTTATCGACGAGCCAGTTCTTGGTGATGTCGTCCCGGCACTGCCAGTAACCCACCGCTAGACCAGCCAGATATGCCGCGCCCATTGCGGTGGTTTCCACGCACTTCGGGCGGACCACTTGCTTGCCCAACAGGTCGGCTTGGAATTGCAAAAGCGGGTCGCTGCGCGAAGCGCCGCCATCGACACGGAGCTCTTTTAACGTCAGTCCGGAGTCCTTCTCCATACACGTGATGAGGTCCGCGCTCTGGAAAGCGATGCCCTCCAACGCAGCACGACAGATGTGCGCGCGATTCGTGCCACGACTAATGCCGAGCGCGGCACCACGGGCGTAGGGATCCCAATGCGGCGCCCCGAGGCCAGCAAAAGCCGGAACCAAAAACAGCCCACCTGCATCCGGTACTGAAGCGGCGAGTTCGTCCAACTCTTTCGCGGTGCGAACCATTTGCAGTTCGTCGCGAATCCATTGCACGACGGCCCCACCGATGAACACGGATCCCTCAAGCGCATATTCGGTACGGTCACCGATTCGCCAAGCGACAGTCGTCAGCAGGTTATTCTTGGAGCGCGGGATTTCCGTGCCGGTATTCATCAGCAGGAAACAGCCCGTGCCGTAAGTGTTCTTGGCCATGCCCGGCGTAAAACAGGCTTGGCCGAACAGGGCGGCTTGTTGGTCTCCGGCGACACCAGCAATCGGGACGCCGCCAAGGGGAAGCTTCGCGTCAACGGAACCGTAAACCTCGGAACAGGAACGGATCTCGGGCATCATTGAGCGCGGGATGTCGAGTAGGTCAAGGAGCTCGTCGTCCCAGTCGCCCGTTTTCAAATTATAGAGCATCGTGCGGCTTGCGTTGGTGACGTCGGTCACATGCACGCGGTGGCCGGTAAGCTGCCAGATGAGCCAGCTGTCAACGGTGCCAAACACGAGCTTGCCCTGCTTGGCGAGCTCACGCGCGCCTTCGACATTTTCCAGAATCCAGCGAATCTTGGTGCCCGAGAAATACGGGTCGATACGCAGGCCGGTCAGCTCGGTGACGCGTTCTTCGTGGCCAGCGTTGCGCAACTCACGGCAATAGTCAGCGGTGCGGCGGTCTTGCCAAACGATGGCGTTGTAAATCGGTTTGCCGGTGTCTTTGTGCCAGACAATCGTGGTCTCGCGCTGGTTGGTCACGCCGATTGCGGCAATGGAGTCGGCGGTCAAATCCATGCGGGAAAGCGCTTCAACGGCGGTCGCGCTTTGGCTGGACCAGATTTCCATCGCATCGTGCTCCACCCAACCGGAGTGCGGATAAATTTGGCGGAACTCATTTTGGGCGACAGACCGGATAGTGCCCGATTGGTCGAAGATAATGGAGCGGGAGCTGGTCGTTCCCTGGTCGAATGCGAGAATGAATTTTTCGTTGGACATAAGGGTATCGTTTTGGGGTTACACGTTGATTAAAATCCGAGGAGTACGAAGAGCTGCGAGCCGAGCACGCCACCAATTAGTGGGGCGACAACCGGCACCCAAGCGTAGCCCCAGTCACTGGAGCCCTTGCCGCGAATCGGCAGCACTGCGTGCGCGATGCGGGGGCCGAGGTCACGCGCCGGGTTGATCGCGTAGCCCGTCGGGCCGCCTAAAGAAAGACCGATGCCGAGCACAAGCAGACCAACAGCCGCCGGGCCGAACCACGTGCCAACGGCGGCAGTCCAGGCTTCCATGTTGCTGTCGCCGCCGAGGCCGACTTTACCAATCGAAAGGATGCCGAACATCAAAGCGGCTGTACCGATGATTTCCGTAATGACCGCCGGGCCGATTTTGCGAATCGCAGGCGAAGTGCTGTGGCAGGCGAGCTTGAGGCCGGGGTCCTCCGTTTCCTCCCAGTGTGCAAGGTAGGTCAGGTAAACGAGCACGGAGCCCATGAAGCCACCCGCAATTTGGCTCGCGATGTAGCCCGGGACTTGCGCCCAGTCGAACGCGCCGATGCTGGCGAGCGAGACGGAGACAGCAGGATTCAGGTGGGCACCAGAAATGCGACCGGTGGCATACACCGCACAGGTGACCGCAAAGGCCCAGCCGACCGTAATCACGATCCAGCCTCCATTCTGGCCTTTGGATTTGTTGAGGAGCACATTGGCAACAACGCCGTTGCCAAATAGAATCAAGATAGCGGTTCCGACAAATTCGGCTAGATAGGGGTTCATACTTTTGGGATACTTGGGGTTCGAGATCGAGGTAGAGATTCGATAAGAACAACCAATACCGAAGTTAAGCATTTTGCAAGTCGTTAATTCACATTTACTTATGATCTTTTATTGTTTTTGATTTCCAAAACAAGGACCTTGAGCAGCCCCTTTAAACCGCCAAAACGAAGCGAACAAATCTACATTTCCAATAATTCCCAAGAAAACCCACTTGCATGACTTGCAAAACCCAAGCTTGGGTATTTCATTGCTTGGAAAACTTTTTTCTCTAAATGTCCCCCCAACAGCGTAAAGAAACCATCCTGCGCCGTATTGAGCGCGTGGGAGAAGTCCGCAGCCTCGACCTCGCCAAAGACCTGCAAGTCACGCCGGAAACCATCCGCAAGGATCTCGAGCTGCTCGCATCGGAAAACCGCATTATCCGCACGCATGGCGGCGCGACGCGTGCGACGGACGTCCACCACGATCTCCCCCTCCCCGCCCGTCAATGGGTCAACCGCGAGGAAAAAATCATCGTCGCACGAGAGGCCGCCAAGCTCGTACAGCCCAACGACATCATCTTTCTAGACGCCAGTTCGACCGTTCTCCTCATCGCGGAATACCTGCCCGAGATGCCGCTTACGGTGCTGACCAACGCCCACCACGTTGTCGTCGCTTTGGGCGGACGCAGCCAGTGCGACCTAATTTGCACTGGCGGCAATTACGAGGCCCGGTCACGCTCCTACGTTGGCGCCATGGCCGAAGACGCACTGAAGCGCTTTGCGATCAAGTGGCTATTCCTCGGCGTAGATGGCCTGCATCCGCAGTTTGGCGCGAGCGAGGTCAATCCCGGCCAAGCGGTCTTAAAAGAGCGCCTCCTACCGCGCGCCGAGCGCGTGTGCATTGTGTGCGACTCCACGAAGCTTGGCCGCAAGAGTCCCTTTATCTTCGCGCAAACGAATCAGTTCGATACCCTCGTCACCGATGACCAAGCGAGCGAAGAAGACCTCCAGCATTATCGCAACGCCGGTATCCGCACCGAGATCGCCCGCATCGAGAAATAGCGCTTGATCGTAGATATGATCCAGCGCTCTGCAACAGTTGTCCGAATATTCCTATTTCTGAGTTGCCCTCTACGCCCCCATAATTAGATACACTAACCTTTTGCGCCCATTTGCTCAACTTTTCTAATACAAAGGAGGCAGGAGATCAATTATGAAAATGACCATGCGATGGTTCGGCGGAGACGACCCAGTAACCCTGGAACGTATCCGGCAAGTATTCGGGGTGAGCGGTATTGTGAGTGCCCTGCACGATGTGCCCGTGGGTGAGATTTGGCCCTACGAGTCCCTGATGGAACTCAAGGCGCTCATTAACGCGGAAGGCCTGCAGTTCGAGGTCGTCGAAAGTATTCCCGTCCACGAGGACATCAAACTCGGCCTGGAAACCCGCGACAAGTACATCGCGAACTACTGCGCCAGCATTGAAAATCTCGGCCGCGCTGGCATCCGCACGCTCTGCTACAACTTCATGCCCGTCTTTGACTGGACGCGCACGAACCTGAGCCACCCTTACGCCGACGGCTCGCACGCGCTAAGCTTTAACTATGAGGAGCTTCAAAAGATCGAAGACTCCAACGACCTCGTCGACGCCCTCCCCGGCTGGGCCGAAGTTTACACGCCTACCCGCTTCAAGTATTTGATGGAAGCCTTCCAGGGCATTGGCCAGGACGCCATGTGGGAAAACCTCGAGTATTTCCTGCGCAAGGTAATCCCGGTCGCCGAAGCTGCCGGCGTCAAAATGTGCATCCACCCGGACGATCCGCCTTGGTCCATCCTCGGCCTGCCGCGCATCATCGTCGATGAGGACGCGCTGATCCGCCTGGTCAACATCGTCGACAGCCCGTCCAACGGCATCACGCTGTGCACCGGCTCTCTGGGCGCTTCGCTGAGCAACGACTTGCCCCAGATCGTGCGCAAGCTCAGCCGCCGCATCCACTTCGTCCACATGCGCAACGTGGCCGTGGTCGGCCCGAAGAGTTTCCATGAAGCGCCGCACCTTTCGTCGATGGGCAGCGTGGACATGTATGCCGTCATGCGCAACCTCGTCAAAGCCGGCTACTCCGGCCCGATCCGGCCCGACCACGGTCGCATGATCTGGGGCGAGATTGGACGCCCGGGCTACGGCCTCTTTGACCGCGCTCTTGGCGCGGCTTACTTGCAGGGCCTCTATGAAGCTGCCCACAAGAACGTCAGCTACAGCTGAGACGAAACCCAGTTTAAAACATAGGCAGGCAGTGGTTAGTATCCGCTGCCTGCTTTGATCCAGTGACGCTAGCCCGGATATTGCATGAGAGCGATTGATCGTTCAGGATTTATTCGGATTTAATATTACGATTAGTTTCCGGGGGCTGTTTTGAGCAAAATCGGTCTTTTTTGATGAAT
>JAVDPD010000016.1 GCA_031296935.1 Cerasicoccus maritimus | reverse complement strand
TTCCAGTGCGCTACGCTCAAGCCGCCTTGCTGGACACGAAAAATCACTGCGGCCTGATCGGCCAAGTTAGATGAAAAGTGCTCCAAGGCTGGGGAATTATCTGGACAGGCCTACATAATTACCCTTAGATAAGGAACTTTAATTGATTGTAGAACCTGATGCATTTCGCCCAACAGTCAAAGCGCAGAGCTTTTACCCTGCTCGAAATAATGGTCGTGGTGATCATTATTGGCGTGATGTTGGCAATGGCGATACCTGGATTCAAAGCTGTACGCGAACGTTCGCGCGTAGCTGCGTTCACCAGCGATTTTCGTGCGGTTAAGGAAGCCATTAACCGCTACAGCCTGGAAGAAGGGCATTATCCTATCGGAACAGGTGGCCCGTCTGCGGATTTCTATGAATACATCCGCGAAGATGTCATCACTGGCACAACGGTGATTGGCGGCAATTGGACGGCGGACGTTGACACCTACATTTTTGCCATTGGCGTAGCCGATTATCAAGTAGATGACGATCTGATCGAGCAGATCGATGCGGCGGTGGACGACGGAAACACCGCCAGTGGAAAGATGACTATTAGCGGTCCCAAAACCTTCCTCTTCGTAATTGAAGAGTAAGCTACGCTTTCCCATTGAATTTTAGGCCCCGATCCTATCCACTGCCTGCGTGATAGAAGCCAGCGGACAACTACAAGATGGAGCCTTGGGACCCAGTCAGGATCTCGCCATCCGCCTACCGGTCTTTGAGGGACCTCTCGACCTGCTCTTGTTTCTCATCCGCAAGAACGAGATCGATATCTACGATATTCCGATCGAGCGCGTGACCCGCCAATACCTGGAAGTGCTCAAGTCCATGGAGCAGCTCAATCTCGAGGTTGCTGGCGACTTTTTCGTGATGGCGGCCACGCTCATGTACATCAAGAGCCGCATGCTACTGCCGACTAATGAGCAAATAAAACAGGCGTCAGAAGAAGAGGAAGAAGCAGACCCACGTTGGGAGCTGGTCCAGCAGCTCCTCGAATACAAGAAGTTCAAGGAAGCCGCCTATCAGCTGCAAGACCTAGTCGAACAACAGCAAGACCTCATTCCGCGCAACTACCGCGAATCCAACGAGCAAAAGGAAGCCCGCCCGCTCAAGCCCACGGATAAAATCGAACTATGGAACTCCTTCAACATGGTGCTCCGTCGCTTGGCTGAAGGCATGAAGTCGGGTGAGATCAACGACGAGCAAGTCTCCGTCGCTGACCGCATGGAATACATCCTCAACGTCATCGAGACGCGCGACCGCTTTAATTTCACGGAACTTTTCGAAGGCAAAGCCTACGGCGTCAACATGCTCGTCTCCACCTTCCTGGCAGTGCTCGAACTGACCCGTCTGAAAAAGCTACTCGTCGAACAGGATGCGAACTATGGCGACATTCACTGCGAAAAACGCATCCTTACGCCTGAAGACGACGAAATCTTCGAGGACGAAGAAGATCTCGTGAGCGAGTTCGACGAAAAGCCCGAGGGCTCAGATCTGCCAGGATAATACTCTGTTATTTATAGCTACTCACTACATGGACTTCAAGAAACACCTGATCAATCTGCGGAACGAATATCTGCGCAATCAGAATAGTCGACAGATGGCGAAGAGCTACCGGGCTGATTCAAGCAGCGCGTTCTCCAACTTCATCTTAGCGTCAATCCCGGATTGCCACCTAGCTCCCCTAGCAATCTGTAACCGTCATCCACGAGTAAACACCTACGTAATCGGAAACGGCATATCGGACCAGCAATTCGAGTGGCTCAAAGAAAAATGTGCGCCTGTGCCAGTCATTAAGCTATTGGCTTCCATGCGAAAAGGCAGACCGACTTATTTGGCTCATGGTGAGCTGATCACCATGGCCAATAAGGTGAGCAGGGGCGATTTCTGCATCCAGGATGCTGACCTATTTGTCATGGATAAAAGCTGGTGGGAAAACATGCTTGAGATGACCTCCGATTCCTATGCACTCGGGCCCTACGACAAGCCATTTGCCCACCTCGATGGCGTACTTCCGGATACGTTTGTCGTTCGAATCCAGCAGGAGCTTTATCGCAAGCTAACCGCTCAATACAACATCAGCCCGGACGTAGGCAAAGCGATATCAAGCGAGATGGCGACGCTGCTCCAGAGCAATAAACTCGACCCTACAACGTATTGCGCAGAACAGGGTAAGACCTACAACGACACGCTACACTATTATTGGTCGGCAGCAAATATTGAGGGCTACTCAATGCAAACCTGCCCAGGCGCTGAAGAATTAACTTTCCACGTTGGTGGAACATCTTACATCACAGGTGCTGACATCCAAGACCCGTCGCACTGGGATTACTGGCCAGTCAATACGGTGTATTTCAATTTGAAGCTAGCCGAGGCACCTTTTTACAGAGAATTCCAAGGCGCATTTAAAATCTTAAAGGAAAAACATCATTCTGCTCAGGCCTTGATCGAAAAATACCCAGAATACCTAAAATCCAAGCGCTACAAATCGAGTCAAAAGATTTTCCGAGCCTTCGCAAATAAACTCGGCGCAGACCTCTCCGCATAGCCCGCCTAAAGCCCCATCAGCACCAGCTCGTCGCGATGGATGATTTCCATACGGGTTAATTCCGGGTGCGCAGCGGCGATCTCCGCATTGCTTTTCCCCAACAGCGGTAGCAGCGTCGCCTGATCAAAGTGAACCACGCCACGCGCAAAAACCACACCATCCGGGTCGGCCACGCTGACCACCTCACCGGCGTCAAATTCGCCCTCGGCGCTCGTAATGCCCTTCGCGAGCAGGCTACTGCCTTTGTCTTTCAAAGCCTTGGCTGCCCCGGCATCTACCGTCAGCACGCCATGTGATTCCTGGAAGTGCGCAATCCAGCGATGTCGCGCATTGAGCGCCTGTTCGCCCGGAGCAAAAATTGTCCCGCTCGCTTTGCCCGCCAACAGTTTGCACAAAATATCGGGCTCCTTGCCAAAGCCAATGAAGACCGTGGCGCCGGACATCGTGGCAATGCGCGCTGCCTCCAGCTTCGTCACCATGCCGCCAGTGCCGGTCACGCTTTCCGAGCCGCCGGCCAGCGCTTCGATCTCCGTGGTAATGCGCTCAATGTAGGGAATCACCTCGCCCGTGCCCGCGCGGTCGATAACACCAGGGGCGGTCGATAAGATAGCCAGCAAATCCGCCTTCACCAGGCTGGCCACCAGCGATGACAACACATCATTGTCGCCAAAGCCCAACAGCTCCAACTCCGCTTTGCTGACGGAGTCGTTTTCGTTGATAATTGGCACAATGCCCTGGCCGATCAGCTCTTCGAGCAGATCGCGCACTGCCACGTGGCGACGTCGCCCGCGGACATCGTCGCGTGTCAACAGCAGTTGCGCGACAGTGATGCCATGTGGTGTAAAAGCGCCCTGCCAAGTCTCGGTAAGAATACTCTGCCCAACGGCAGCGCAGGCCTGCTGCTCCGCCAAACGGCTGGGACGCTGCGTCAGACCCAGGCGCCCCATGCCCAAGCCTACAGCGCCAGAGCTGACCACAATCACCTCCAACCCCTGCGTCCGCAGCTCGGCAATTTGCGCAGCGATCTGCTCCAGACACGCCGCATCCAGTCGACCAACGGTCGATGTCAAGATGCCCGTACCGAGCTTCACCACGACGCGTTTGACATCGCAGATGGCGGACTCCCGATTGCTGATTGCTTCAGACATACGCGTTTGTGCTTGGCTTTTCTATTACCAAACGAAAAACAAAGCAGAAACGGAAACGGACGTGGTCATACATTCCGCTCTCCGCACCTCGCACTCCTCATTTGTTACACCTTGAGAAGCTCGGCTTCCTTGTTCTTCAGGTGATCTTCGATTTCCTTGGTGAACTTATCAGTCTCAGCCTGGACTTCCTTTTCGTAGAGCTTGCGGTCGTCCTCGGAAATCTCTTTGTCCTTCTCCGACTGCTTGATGGCGTCCATCGCGTCACGGCGAGCGCCTCGCACCCCGACCTTGCCTTGCTCAGCGAGGTTGTGGCACATTTTCACGAGCTCCTTGCGGCGCTCCTTGGATAGCTCTGGCAGCGGGCAGAAAATCTTGTCGCCCATGATGTTTGGCGTGAAGCCGAGGTTCGCCTTCAGCAAGGCAGCTTCTACGCTCTTGAGGACGGTCTTGTCCCAAGGCTGCACGCTGATGGTGCGGGCGTCGGGCGTCGTAATGGCGGCCACTTCCTTGAGCGCCATCATGCTGCCGTAGGCGTCAACCTGCACGGTTTCCACCATAGCGGGCGATGCCTTGCCAGTGTGAATCGTGCTGAATTCGTGAAGGGTGTGGTCAACAGCTTTTTTCATGCTGTCGCCGGCGATCATTAAAATTTCATCAGGGTCCATGACAGGAATTCCAATCTGGTTTACTCACGGTGTAAAGCGCAGAAGCATGACTCGCTCGAACTAAGCAATCTCACCACTGCGCTGCCTTATATAATCGTCAGCCCGATGACGCCAATGACTGCGACGGCCCACCAAGCAGGAGAATTCTTAGTCTTGATGAGTCCCCAAAACAGCAGCCAAGCCACCGCAGCATAGATTAGCCCCCACATGAGCAACGCCAAGAAAGGCACGCCGGAAATCAACATAAAGAACAAGCAGATGACGGCATAGATGACGGTGCAAGGAATTGGCGAATCAAACTCCATGTTCAGCCGTACCAATGCAGCCAAGATCACGATGTCGAGCAATGCCACGTCAGCTAACCAGCGTACCAATTGGTTCGCCCATGACCGCGCGCAAAATACTGTCCTGCTCGTTCATATCGAACACCAGAATCGGCATTTCGTTGTCTAGGCAGAGTGAGAAGGCGGTCGAGTCCATCACCGCGTATTGGTTCTTTAGCGCGTCGATAAAGGTGATTTTGTCGAACTTTTTGGCGTCCGGATTCTTGACCGGGTCGGAGTCGTAGATGCCGTCCACCTTGGTCGCCTTCATGATCACATCGGCGCCAATCTCACTCGCGCGGAGGGCGGCGGTGGTATCGGTAGAGAAATACGGGTTACCGGTGCCAGCCACAAAGATGACCACGCGGCCCTTTTCGAGGTGGCGAATCGCACGGCGTAAAATGAAGGGCTCGGCGACTTCCTCAATATGCAACGCGCTTTGCACACGGACGGGCACGCCGTTCTTTTCCAGGCAGTCCATCACCGCAAGGCCGTTGATCATGGTCGCCATCATGCCCATAAAGTCGCCCGTCGTGCGGTCGACCTTTTGGTCGCTCGCCGCGCCAAGCTTGCCGCGGAAGATATTGCCGCCACCAACCACAAGGCAGATTTGCACGCCTAAGTCGTGGACTTTTTTGATCTCCATCGCAATGCGCTGGAGGATTTCCCCGCTAATGGTATCGCCGCTTGCGCGGTCACCCAGAGCTTCGCCGCTGAGTTTTAGCACGATACGCTGGTATTTCGTGGAGGTCGAGGTTTCACCGGATAATGCGTCAGCCATAGCACGGCTTTTAAGGCACTAACTACGGAGTTCGTCAACCACTTTGCCAAAATCATGACATTTAGGTAACTTCAGCCATAGCTTCCCTCGGCAGATTACCTAAACATCCTGCCTCTGCTCCCCCCCTGCCCCAAAGCATTTGCCCAATGGGCAAACCTCCGGGTGCAGCGGCACGCTGCCTATTCCCACTCGATGGTACTCGGTGGCTTGGAGCTGATGTCCAGCACCACACGGTTCACACCTTCGACTTCGTTGATGATGCGGTTGGAAATCAGGCCAAGGACATCGTGCGGAATGTGCGCCCAGTCCGCAGTCATCGCGTCCTGAGATTCCACCACGCGCAGCGCAATGACGTAGTCGTAGGTGCGCTCGTCACCCATCACGCCGACCGTCTGCACCGGCAGGAAGACGCAGAACGCCTGCCAAACCTTGTCGTAGTAGCCTGTGCGCTTCATTTCTTCGAGGAAGATTGCATCAGACTCCTTGAGGATGGTCAGATACTTGCGCTTGATCTCGCCCATGACGCGAACGCCGAGGCCGGGCCCCGGGAACGGGTGGCGCCAGATCATTTCCTTCGGCAGGCCGAGCTCTTCGCCCAGCTTACGGACTTCGTCCTTAAAAAGTTCACGCAGCGGCTCTAGCAGCTTGAGCTTCATGCGCTTGGGCAGGCCGCCGACATTGTGGTGGCTCTTGATAAGCGCCGCCGGGTTGCCGTCGATCGCAACACTCTCAATGACGTCCGGGTAAAGCGTGCCTTGGGCGAGGAAATCGACATCGCCGATCTTCTTTACGGCATCGTCGAAGACATCAATGAATACCTTGCCAATGATCTTGCGCTTCTTCTCCGGATCGGTGACGCCCTTGAGCTTGCTCAGGAAGAGATTGCCGGCCTTGACCGTGCGCAGGTCGATGTGGAAGTGGCCCTTAAACAGATCTTCGACCTTCTCACGCTCATTCTTGCGGAGCAAACCGTTGTCCACGAATACGCAGGTTAGCTGATCGCCGATTGCTCGGTGGATCAACGCGGCAGCAACGGAGGAGTCAACGCCGCCAGAGAGGCCGAGGATGACACGCTTGTCGCCGACTTGCTTACGGATTTCCTCCGTGGCCATCTCAATGTAGTTGGCCATCTTCCAGTCGTCCTTGCATTTGCAGACGCCGAACAGAAAGTTCTTCAGGATGTCTACGCCGCGCTCACTGTGGTGCACTTCGGGGTGGAACTGAATGCCGTAGAAATTGCGAGACTCGTCAGCGATCACAGAGTTTTCGCTGTTGTCCGTGTAGGCCAGGACTTCGAAACCCTTAGGAATCTTGGTCAGCTTGTCACCATGTGAATTCCAGACTTTAAGTGTCTTCGGCAGGCCCTTGAGCAGCTTGCCCTTCTTTTTGACCGTCATGGCACCACGGCCGTATTCACGACGCTCACTACGCGCAACTTCGCCGCCGAGAAGCTTGCCCATCAGCTGAACACCGTAGCAAATGCCGAGCACCGGCACGCCGAGCTTGAAGACTTTCTTGTCCGGCAGTGGCGCGTCCTTCGCCAGCACACTGCTGGGGCCACCCGACAAAATAACGCCGCAAACGCCATCCTTCTTCAGCTCCTCCATGGAGACCGAATACGGATAAATGCGCGAGAGGACGTTGCACTCGCGGATGCGACGAGCAATCACCTGGGTGTATTGGGAACCAAAATCAAGAACGGCGAGTGTCTGCTGGGACATATCGAAAAGCGGTAAGGTAGTTAAAGTTGAGGAGTTTTAAAATTTCAGTTTTTGGTTTTCGAAACCACAAGAAGGGCATTTGGCTACTTCTGCACGTTTACGCGCCGAATAAACCTGACCACATTTGATGCAGTGGAAGGCCACACGGGCCCGGTCTCGGTCGTAAAGGTGTTTGTCGCGCCAATCATAGTAGAGCCAAAGGCCAAATACCGTAAGCAAACCCGCTGCCACATAGAGCAAAGTAAACCAGGAAAATCCAATATCGATCATGTGGGTTTGCGAGCTGCCGGGAAAATCCAAACAAGATGGCGCGCCCTGCTGGCAGGTGCGCGCCGATCCGTAAAAAACTCAAGTCTCTTGCGAGCTGGAATTAGTCCTTCTTCTCCTCTTCGGTCGACGCTTCGCCTTCCGCAGCAGCTGCTTCGGGTTCGGCAGCGGCTTCTTCAGCGGCAGGAGCTTCTTCTGCGGCTACGGGAGCTTCGACTTCAGCCTTTTCCTTCTTGGCGGCAGGCTTCTTGGCGGAACGCTTCGGCTTGGAGTAGCCTTCGTCGCTGCCATCGATCAGTTCGATGATACCCATGTGCGCGCCGTCGCTTTCGCGCTGGATCAGCTTGTAAATGCGGATGTAGCCACCCTTGCGGTCAGCAAATTCGCTGACACGCTCGTCGAAGAGTTGCTTAACAGCAGCCTTGTCGCGGACCTTGGCGATAGCCTGGCGGCGATAATGCAGCTTGCGGGCAGCATCGTCAGTTGCGGCAGCCTTCTTGGCGAGGGTGATGATCTTTTCGGCGAACGGACGAAGCGCCTTGGCCTTGGCCAAGGTGGTTTCGATACGGCCGTGGCGGAAGAGCGCAGCGGCGAGGTTGGCCATAAGAGCTTCGCGGTGCTCCTTCTTGACGCCGAGGCTGTGACGGTGTGAACGGTGACGCATTGGTCTAAAGAATTACGTGTGTTTGAAAAAAAGTTGGAATTTACTCGCCAATGTTTTCGAGCAGGCGCTCGTCGAGCTTCATTCCCAGGGACAGACCCAGCTGCTCGAGCTTGGCCTTGATTTCGTTGAGCGACTTCTTACCGAAGTTGCGGTACTTGAGCATTTCCTGCTCGGTCTTCATCGCCAGCTCGCCAACGGTTGTGATATTCGCGTTGTTGAGGCAGTTCGCGGCGCGGACGGAGAGTTCGATTTCGTTCACGGACATGTTCAACAGCTTGCGCAGGCGGTTCTGCTCTTCGCTGATTTCCTTGGTCTCGTGGTCGAACTCAACGGTTTCCTTGCTGACCTGGTCGAACACGTCTAGGTGGTGACGCAGGATCGCAGCGGATTCCTTGAGTGCGTCGTCCGGGCTGACACGGCCGTCGGTGGTCACTTCGAGGATCAGCTTGTCGTAGTCGGTCATTTGGCCAACGCGAGTTTGCTCCACGTAGTACTTCACGAGGCGAACCGGGCTGAAAAGGGAGTCAATCGGGATCAGACCAATGAGCTGCTCTTCCGGCTTGTTCTGCTCGGCAGTTGCATAGCCACGGCCAACACGAACTTCAAACTCAGCGAGGAAACGCATCGGCTTGTCCAGCGTGCAGATGACTTGGTCCGGGTTGAGGACTTCGACATTGCTGTCCGGCTTGATGTCGCCAGCGGTCACAGCGCCTTCCTTGTTCACGTCGAGCAGGAGCTTAACGGGCTCGCGCTTGTGAGAAACGAGGAGGACCTTCTTGAGGTTGAGGACAATATCCGTGATGTCTTCCACGACGCCTTCGAGGCTTTGGAATTCGTGGTCGACGTTGTCGATCTTAACCGAGCTGAAGGCAGCGCCTTCAATGGAGCTCAGCAGGATGCGGCGCAGGCTGTTGCCAATGGTGTGGCCGTAGCCGGTTTCG
Organism: Cerasicoccus maritimus; assembly: GCA_031296935.1. Taxonomy (GTDB): domain Bacteria; phylum Verrucomicrobiota; class Verrucomicrobiia; order Opitutales; family Cerasicoccaceae; genus Cerasicoccus; species Cerasicoccus maritimus. The sequence continues at coordinate 114,621 of JAVDPD010000016.1, read as the reverse complement.
AACGGCTCGGCAGTGAATTGCGCATAGGTGTCCGTTGCCGTGGACTCGTCTTTGACGAGGCGCTTAGGCAGCTCGAACTTACCAAGACGCTTGGTGCGCGAGGTGAAATTAGTGTCGGTGGCTGGTGCTTCTTCGACAGTGCTCATTACTTCCGATTTAATTGATTTTAGTGGCCGCGGGCGAGAAAAGGGGAAAGGGGAACCATGCGTTCCCCTGTAATGTATTAATTATCGGCTGTAGTATTCAACGATGATTTGCAGGTTAATATCCTGCTCCATCTCGTCGACTGCCGGTTCGCGACTGATGGTGCCGCGAATTGCGTCGCGTTCCATCGACATCCACGCGGGAACCGTGCGGAATTGCGTTTCTTCCAGGCAACGGGTTGCCAGCTGGCGGGAAGAGGTGCGGTCGCGAACTTCCACGATGTCACCCGGCTTCACGGAGTAGCTGGGGATGTCAACCTTGTGGCCGTTCACCTTGATGTGGCCGTGGTTTACGAACTGGCGGGAAGCGCGGCGTGTCTTAGCCAACCCGAGGCGATAGACAACGTTGTCGAGGCGCATTTCCAGCAAACGCAGGAAGATTTCACCAGTAACACCCTTTTGATTCTTCGCCTTGGCGAAGGTGAGGCGGAACTGCTTTTCGGTCAGGCCGAACATGTAGCGAAGCTTCTGCTTCTCGTTCAGGCCGATGCCGTAATCGGAAGTCTTGCGGCGCAGGCGTGGGCCGTGCTGTCCAGGCAAGTAAGGCTTGCGCTCGAATGCCTTGCTGGGGGCGTAGATCGCCTGCCCAAAGCGGCGGTTGATGCGTGTGGTTGGTCCGGTATAACGAGCCATAATGGTGTTCTATTGGTGGCAGTCTCGTATGAATACGCTTCCCGGATTGCCATCACCGGAAAGCGAGTAAAGTGAAAGGAATTAAACGCGGCGACGCTTGGGAGGGCGGCAGCCGTTGTGAGGAACCGGAGTTGCGTCCGTGATGCCGGTAACAATCAGGCCGAGGCTTTGCAGAGCGCGGATTGCTGAGTCACGACCCATGCCCGGGCCCTTAACCTTGACGGAAACTTCCTTCATGCCGTGGGACAGGGCAACCTTGCCGGCGTCCTGAGTCACAACCTGTGCCGCGTAAGCGGTGGACTTGCGGGAACCACGGAAGTTCATCTTGCCAGCGCTGGACCAGGAGATGACGTTGCCATTGGTGTCCGTAAAGGTAACCTTGGTGTTGTTGAAAGTGGCCAGGATGTGCACAACACCGCTATGGATGTTCTTGCTGCCCTTGGCCTTACGGATCTTGCCAATACCGAGGTCTTCGGTCAGCAGGTCCTTGGCGCTCGGCTGGCTGGACTTCTTTTCTTCTTCCTCGCCTTCAGCGGCAGGAGCTTCACCCTCGGCAGTCGCCGGGGTTTCTTCGTCCTTGACCTCCTTGGTCGCAACGGCTGCTTCTTCAGCCTTCTTTTGTTCTTCTTCGCTCATCGGGTGTGTACTAAAAGGTTACTTCTTCTTGGCTGCCACAGTGCGGCGGCCGCCCTTACGGGTGCGAGCATTGGTTTGGGTGCGCTGACCACGAACCGGAAGACCGCGTTGGTGGCGGAGGCCACGATAGCAGCGAACTGCCTGCAGGCGCTTCAGGTTACCGATCACTTCACGACGGAGGTCACCCTCAACCGGGTAGCCGTCTTCCTGGATCTGCACGGCGAACTTGTTGAGCTCTTCTTCGCTGAGTTCATGGGCGCGGCGATCCGGGTCGATGCCGGTCTGTGCGCACAGTTTCTTGGCGCGGGTCGGTCCGACGCCATAGATGTATTGCAGCGAGTATTCAATCTTCTTACCGCTGGGGATGTCGACTCCAAGTAAACGTGGCATTACGTGCTAAAGGTGTTAGGTGTGTAAACAGGGAAAAGCGGAGAAAATAGCAAATTCAGCCGCTTTGGAAAGCTTATTTTTTCGGAATTGTTAAAATTTCTGGTTCGTCCTCCGTAACCAGAACCGTGTGTTCAAAATGGGCCGCCGGTTGCCCGTCACGCGTGCGGGCGGTCCATTGATCCTCATCCTCCACCAAATCGTAGCTACCGGCGACTACCATCGGTTCGATGGCGAGTGTCATGCCCGGGAAAAGCTTAGCGCCAGACTTCTTGCGTCCGAAGTTGGGAATTTGAGGGTCCTCGTGCATCGTGCGTCCAACGCCGTGTCCGACAAAGTTGCGAACCACGTTGTAGCCGAAGCTTTCGACGTAGGCCTGAACCGCGTTGGAGATATCCCCCACCCGATTGCCTGCCTTCGCCTGAGCGATGCCGAGTTTGAGCGCTTCTTCAGTGCGCTCGACGAGCAACTTCATCTCATCGCTGACCTGACCCACGAGAACTGTGCGCGCGTTGTCGCCCACGAAACCGTTATATGTCACGCAAACATCGACGGTGATGTTGTCGCCTTCTTTGAGCGTTACGCCCATCTTGCCGATACCATGCACCACCTCGTCGTTGACTGACAGGCAGGTATGACCCGGGTAAATTTTATCGCCAACGCGGTAGTTGTAGCAGGCGCTTTCGGCACCCATATCCGCGATCAGCTTCTTGCCTTCTTGGTCAATATCGTATGTCGTCACACCCGGCGCAACCATCTGGCAAAGCTTGTCCAGAACGGTTGCCGCAATCACACACGACTCTCGCACAGCCTCGACTTCTTCGTCGGGACGGATGGAGCGGTAACTGCGTTTGCGGAGCATGAATTTAAGTGCTTACGAATGAACGACGTGGAATGCGTCTTAGGAAACTACGTTGAGTTTGAGCAAGATCCACGAAACGAGGCCAACCACCAAAAGAACGCCACATGCAGTCCAGAGCATACCAACATTCATGGTTTTGACCTCTGACACGTCCACCAACTGACGGGTGCGGGACTTAGAACGGTTGCGGGCCTTGCCCTTCTTCAGGAAGCCGTCGTAGTGACGATTCAAGAGATAGGTTTCGATCTGACGCATCGTATCCAGAGTCACACCAACAGCAATCAGCGTGCCGGTGCCACCAAAGAACTGAGTCACCTTCCAAGGAATCTGCAGCCATTGGCCGAGAATAAGCGGCAGGATTGCAATCAAAGTCAGGAAAAGTGCGCCAGCCAAAGTCAGGCGGGTCATAACAAAGTCGAGGAACTTCGCAGTCGGTTCGCCGGGGCGAACGCCAGGAATGTAGCCGCCATTGCGCTTAAGTTCGTCTGCAATTTGGATCGGCTTAAACATAATGGATACCCAGAAATACGAGAAGCCCAGGATCAGCATCGAGTAGAAGACATAGTAAAACCAGTGGTCTGGGCTGAGCCATGCGCCAATGTCGCGGAAGAAGTCCTGACCTGTTGCGCCAGCAAGAGCGCCAAGCAAATAGGTCGGGAACATCAGAATCGCGCTGGCGAAAATGACCGGCATCACACCGGCGTAGTTCACCTTCAGTGGCAGGAAAGAACTTTGACCGCCCATCACACGTCGACCGACCATACGTTTGGCGTATTGGACCGGGATCTTTCGGGTGGCCTGCGTCACGGAGACAATTGCGGCGATCACGGCAACGAGGAAAATCATCATTGCAGCGAACTGCGCCCAACTAATCTTGTAAGCAGCGCCAGCGCCAGCAGTGAGGCCTTCATAGGCAAAGCCTACGGCTGAGGGCAAGTCGGCAAGAATGCCGATGGTGATCAAAAGTGAAATACCGTTGCCAATGCCGCGCTGGGTAATCTGCTCACCAATCCACATCAGCAAGACAGTGCCCGCGGTGAGGAAGATGGTCGAGGTGATCAGGAACCAGGTCGGGTCGATCAAAACGATACTGCCATACTGCTCAACCGAAAAGCCCTGGAAGAACTCGCCCGGGTTGCGGAGCAGGGTGAGGTTCAGCAATACAGACTGAACCAGGGCGATCGCAATCGTCAGGTAACGGGTGTACTGCGTAATCTTCTGGCGACCGGTTTCGCCCTCCTGCTGCAAACGCGCGAGGGTCGGCACCACAGCGCCCATGAGCTGAAGGATAATCGACGCGCTGATGTACGGCATGATGCCCAGCGCGAAGACCGCGCCGTTGAGCAGCGCGCCACCAGTAAACATGTTGTAAAGCCCGAACAAACCAGCGTCGGCCTGCGCTTCAAAGAAATTCTGAAGCGGTCGCGGGTCGATGCCAGGCAGCGGTATGTTCGCGCCTACACGCGCAATGAAGATCATCCCGAACGTAAAGAGGATCTTGGTCCTCAGTTCGGGGATTTTAAAGCAGTTGACGAAAGCGTTGGTCATTTGGATGACAGCGGGTGGGTTTCAAAAGAGAAAAGGCAGAAGGCAGATGGCAGAAGTGTCGAGATATTAATCTACGATAACCGGGGATATTTTCATTTACGAAAGGTCCCCGCCCTGCTTTCTTGCTTCTGCCTTCTCCCTCGGTAAGTGCTGCGTAGCGCTATTCTGCCGATTCCTGAGATTCAGCTTTGGCTTCGTCGGCAACAATGACCTTGCCGCCAGCGGCTTCGATCTTGCTCTTGGCCGAACCCGAGAACTTGTCAGCGGTTACGGTTACAGCGCGGGTGATTTCACCATCGCCTAGGACCTTGATCAGCTTTGCCTTGGCGCGGATGAGCCCGGCCTTGACGAGTGTCGCGCGATCAACGATGTCACCTTCAACGCGTTCGAGGTCGCTGAGGTTAACAATCGCGTAATCAGTGCGGAAGTTGTGGTTATTGAAACCACGGTGCGGCAGACGACGATACAGCGGAATGTGACCAGATTCAAATCCGATACGGATGCTGCCGCCGGAGCGGGCCTTCTGCCCCTTCTGACCATGCGAGGAGGTTTTACCACGACCGGAACCTTCACCGATACCGACGCGTTTGCGACGGCTACGGGCACCCGGGACGTTTTTCAAATTATGAAGTTTCATGACGTTGCTTGCTGGGAGGTTGGACCTGCCAATTTAGCAGTTGTTCAAAGTGTTAGACGATAGACTCCGCCGGAGCCGTTTCAGTTTCCTTAGCCTTGAGGCGAGAGATTTCTTCGGCCGAGCGAAGCTGACGCAGTGCGTCGAGAGCCGCGTTGACCATGGCAAAGGGCGTATTAGAGCCCAGGTTCTTGGAGAGGACGTTGGAGATGCCTGCGGCCTCAAGGACGGCGCGAACACCGCCACCAGCGATAACGCCAGTACCTTCGGTGGCCGGACGAAGCAGCACACGGCCACCATCCTTCACGCCGAATACTTCGTGCGGAATCGTGGTGCCCTTCAGGCGAACTTCTTCCATGCTAGCGCGTGCGCGCTCAGTGCCCTTGCGGATCGCTTCCGGCACTTCCTTGGCCTTACCGTATCCGAGGCCTACCTTGCCCTTGCCGTCGCCGACAACGACGAGCGCTGCAAAGCTGAAGCGACGACCGCCCTTAACGACCTTAGCGCAACGGTTGATGTGAACCACCTTTTCGATCAACTCAGGACCCTCTTGCTCTTGCTGCTGACCGCGATTGCGGTCGTTGCGGTCGCGACGACGTCCGCCGCGCTCGCCGCCCTGGCGATTGCCGCCGCCTTGGCGACCTTGCTGTGTGTTTGGCATGTTGCTCATATTTCGGTGGTCCGTTTAGAAGTTAAGGCCGGCTTCACGAACGGCGTCGGCGAAAGCCTTAACGCAGCCATGGTAACGGCGACCTGCGCGGTCAAATACAATTGCCTCAACGCCTGCTGCCTTGGCCTTCTCACCCAGGTTCTTACCCAAGGCGGTGGCGCCGGCTACATTCGGCTTGAGTTTGTCCTCGCGAACATCCTTGGCAAGTGTGGAAGCCGCGACGATGGTCTTGGCCTCGTCGTCGTTGATCAACTGCGCGTGGATGTGCTGATTGGTGAAGGTAACCGTCAGGCGCGGACGTGCGGCCGTGCCCACTACGCGCTTGCGGATGCGCCAGCGGCGTTTTTGGCGGTTTTGACGAAGTTTTTCTGCAAGTTTCATGACTTATCCAGTCTTACAAATTTCAATTATTAAGAATGACTCGATCCAACTGAGTTGGTTTAGCCGGTCTTCTTACCTTCCTTGCGACGGACGTAGCGACCTACGATGCGGACGCCCTTGCCCTTGTAAGGTTCAACCGGGTAGTAGCCGAAGATGTCGGCTGCGACTTGGCCAACGGCCTGCTTGTCGGCACCTTCGACGTCGATCTTCGTGCCGCTCTTGTCGACCGTTACGGTGACACCGGCCGGGATCGGATACTTGATCTCGTGCGAGTAGCCAAGTGCAAGGTCGAGGATGTTGCCCTGAAGGTTGGCCTTGAAACCAACGCCTTCAATTTCGAGCTGCTTCTTATAAGGCGCGGTGACGCCGATGATCATGCCGTTAATGATAGAGCGGGCAGTGCCCCACATGGCCTTGGCCTGACGGGAGCTATTGCTCGGCTCAACGACAACAACGCTGTCGTTCACGGTGATCTTAACGTCGCTGTCGAAAGTCCTGCTCAGCTTGCCCTTGGGGCCATCAACGCTTACGGTCTGGCCATTTACGGCGACCTTAACCTTGTCGGCGATCGGAACGGGAAGTTTACCAATTCTGCTCATGATAATGATCTCCTTATAGTTGGGCTTACCAGACCTTGCAGATCACCTCGCCGCCAACCTTCTGGCGACGGGCGTCGCGATCCTTGAGGATGCCCTTGGAAGTGGTGAGAATGGAGATGCCGAGACCGCCGAGAACCTTGGGGATCTCTTCGTATCCGGAATAGAGACGACGACCGGGCTTCGAGAAACGCTCGATGCCGACAATCGCGGGTTGGCCGTCGACATACTTAAGAGCGATGTCGATGAACTTGTGTCCGGGTCCTTCTTCACGGATGCCGAAATCCTGAACATAGCCTTCATCCTTGAGGATGGCGGCGACGCCAGCCTTCAACTTGGAGAAGCGCGTCGTGCAGGATTCCTGACCAGCGGTGCTGGCGTTGCGCAAGAGAGTGAGGAAGTCTCCTATAGTATCGTGGGATGCCATGACTTATAGGGTGTTGTTTATTGGATTGATATTGATGGGTGAAATTACCAGGACGACTTGGTGACGCCGGGGATGTGGCCAGCAAGCGCCAATTCGCGGAAAGTGATGCGGCTCAGGCCATACTTACGAATATGTGCGCGTGGACGACCGGTGACCGAGCAGCGGTTACGCAAACGGGTCGGAGCAGAGTTGCGGGGAAGCAGCGTGAGTTGACGCTGAGCTTGGAAGAACTCTTCATCTGAGCTTTCCGGATTCTTAATGATCGCCTTGAGCTCGGCGCGCTTGGCGGCATACTTTTCCACCATGCGTTCACGCTTCTTGTTGCGGGCTACTGCGCTTTTCTTGGCCATAACTTAGTAAATAAAAGATTGGTTGTGCTTAGGCAGCCTGCGTTTCCTCAGGCTTAGGGGTGGTTGGCTTGCGGAAAGGCATGCCCATGAGTTGGAGCAGCTCGCGGCCTTCGTCGTCGCTATCTGCCGAGGTGACAATGGTGATGTCCATACCAATGGCTTCACGGCCGCCGGTGTCAGCGGAAATTTCCGGGAAGATGGTGCTGTCGGTGACGCCGAGGGTGTAGTTACCCTGACCGTCAAGCTTGCGCGAGATGCCGCGGAAGTCACGGATGTTCGGCAGAGCAACTGCGATCAGGCGGAACAGGAAGTCATACATGCGCTCGCCGCGCAGGGTGACCTTCACGCCGATCGGCATGCCTTCACGGAGCTTAAAGTTCGAAACACTCTTGCTGGCCTTGGTCATGACTGCGTGCTGACCGGCAATAGAGGAGATTTCCTTCTGCACTTCAGCGGCCCAGTTCTTGTCCTTGGTGGCATTGAAGCCAGAATTGATAACGACCTTGGTGACCTTCGGCACTTGGTGCGCGTTGGCATAGCCTTGAGACTTCTTCAGCTCAGGAACTACGACGTCGTTATAGTGCTTCTTCAAATATGCGATTTCTTGGCTCATTGGTTTTTTAGCCTGAGGATTTCCGGCCCTTCAGGTCTTGGCTAAGATTAATTAATTATGAATTGAGAATTATGAAGTATGAAAGGTCGTGTCGATGTGAACTACTTTCGCTGCATCCTGATGAGTTCATCATTCTGCATTCAGAATTCATCATTTAAAAAGTTACGCGCTCTTCTTTTCGTAGCGTTCTGCGAGCATCACGTTCGAGTAGTGAACGGTGCCTTCGCGTTCGATGATGGAGCCTTCAGGAGATTCCTGAGTGGCCTTCTGGTGCTTCTTGATCATGTTAACGCCTTCGACGATCACGCGCTGCTTTTCACGGAGAACCTGCAGCACCTTACCGCGCTGACCCTTATGAGCGCCTGCGATTACGACGACTTCGTCACCTGCCTTGATTTTGAATTTCATGACTAAATGTGTCTGGTGGGTTTACAGTACTTCCGGCGCCAGGGAGATGATCTTCATGAACTTCTTGGAACGAAGCTCACGAGCCACCGGCCCAAAAATACGGGTGCCGCGCGGGTTGCTGTTGGCGTCGAGGACGACGCACGCGTTTTTGTCGAAACGAAGGTAGCTGCCATCGGCGCGACGGATCGGTGCCTTGGTGCGCACAACCACTGCCTTGACCACAGTGCCCTTTTTAACGGTGGCCTCGGGGCTGCTTTCCTTAACGGCGCAAACGATAATGTCGCCTACGGAGGCGGTAACTTTCGCTTGGCCAAGACGACGAATCATGAGCACTTCCTTAGCGCCCGTGTTGTCGGCTACTTCTAATCTGCTTTCCGGCTGAATCATTGGAACGGGTTCCCTTTAATGGTTAAAGCGGCTTCCGCTCGGCGTTAGCCGACGATCGGGGCCTTTTCTAAAATCTTAACGATACGCCAGCGCTTCAGCTTGCTGAGCGGGCGTGTTTCCATAATTTCCACCTTGTCGCCGACGGCGCATTCGTTGCTTTCGTCGTGAACGTGGACTACAGTCTTGCGCTTAATCTCCTTCTTATAGAGGTGGTGCGGAATCTTGTAGAAGAAAGTAACCTTGACGGACTTGTCGCCAGTGCGGCTGGTGACCACGCCCACGAGGTCCTTACGGTGGCTGTTACGAGCCGTGGCCTGAGTATCTGATTCGGACATTGTGGTAATAAGTTAGCTGCTTAGGCGGCGGTGGCGGCCTTCTGCTTCAGGATGGTTTCGATGCGGGCGATGTCGCGGCGAATCGTGCGCAGTTGGGCCGGGTTTTCGACTTGGCCAACTTGCTTGCGCACGCGGAGATTTACGAGCTCTTCGCGGGCTTCGCGGAGCTTCTTGTTGAGTTCCTCGGGGGAAAGTTCACGAATTTCTTTGGCTTTCATGGCGAGCGTATATTGTCGGCGCTATTCGAGCGGAGTTTAGTAAGTTTCGAGTTCTTCGCGGCTCACGAAACGGCACGGGAACGGCAGCTTGCCGTCAGCGCGACGCATGGCTTCACGAGCAGCCTGGGATCCACAGCCGGATACTTCGAAGAGCATCGTGCCGGGCTTAACGATGGCGCACCAGTATTCAACCGGTCCCTTACCCTTACCCTGACGGGTTTCCTGAGGCTTCTTGGTGACAGGCTTGTGCGGGAAGACGCGGATCCAAACCTTGCCGCGACGCTTGAGGTAGCGGTTGATGGTAACACGTGCGGCTTCGAGCTGTGCAGCGGTCAAACGGCCACGGCCGAGAGCCTGGATGCCGAATTCACCGAAGGCGAGTGTGTCGCCGCCCTTAGCGCGTCCGCGGATACGACCCTTGTGCACCTTGCGGTACTTGGTCTTGGATGGAAGAAGTTTAGCCATTGGTCTAAATGATTAAGTGTTCTCTTGGCGCGAAGGCTTAGAGGCCTTCTTCGGGGCTTGGGTTACAGATCCAGCACTTAATGCCGATGATGCCATAAACCGTGCGCGCTTCGGCAAAGCCGTAGTCGATGTTTTCACGCAGGGTGTGTAGAGGCACGCGACCTTGACGCTGCTGCTCGGTGCGGGCGATTTCCGCGCCGCCGAGACGGCCTGCGCACTGGATACGAATACCATCAGCGCCCATTTGCATGGTCGTTTGAACGGCCTTCTTCATGGCGCGGCGGAAGGAAATGCGACGCTCGAGCTGGAGGGCGACGTTTTCGGCGACGAGCTGAGCCACGAGGTCGGGCTTCTTCACTTCAGCGATGTCGAGCAACACGTCACGATCCACCAGCTTCGAAAGGTCAGCCTTGAGCTTGTCCAGCTCGGCACCCTTACGGCCGATGACGATGCCCGGACGGGCGGTGTAGATCTTGACGCGAACACGCTGTCCGGCGCGCTCAATGTAAATCTTCGGCACGGAGGCGAAACGCAGGCGCTCGTTGAGGAACGTGCGGATCTTGTTGTCCTCGTGGATGAACTCGGGGAACTGCTTCTTGTCGGCGAACCAACGGCTGTCCCAGTCGCGGCGGACGGCGAGGCGGAAGCCTTTAGGATTTACTTTCTGACCCATAGGAAATTGCGATTGAGGTGTTAGCTGGCGGCCGCTTCCGTCACTTCGTCAGTGAGGATGATGCGGATGTGCGAGGTGCGTTTACGGAGTGGGTGAGCGGAACCGCGGGCTACCGGCTGGAAACGACGGAAGGCGGGACCTTCTTCGATGATCGCGCTCTTGATCACGAGATCGTCGGACGAAAGGTTGTGGTTGTTTTCCGCGTTGGCGATAGCGCTGGCCAGCGTCTTGCTGAGCAGGCGTGCGGACTTGCGCGGGATGAACTTGAGGAGGTCCATCGCCTCATTGGCGGGAAGGCCCTGGATTTCGCGGGCGACTTCACGAACCTTCTTGGGCGACATGCGCGCGTATTTGGTTAATGCCAAAACTTCCATGATGACTATGCTGTTAAGAAAATTGAACGGTCTTGATTCGGGCCAGGTCGCCAAATACGATTGTGCGGCCCGGTTGAAGATTAACGATGAGGCCGGCGGAGCGATCTGCTTCGACTGCCACTAAGATGATGGTTCCCACTACGACTTCGCCGCGAAGCACATCGCAAAGCATGCCGACCCGGAAACCTTGGTCGAGGCCGTCGTCGAGGATGACGATATCTGCGGCCTTGTTTTCAGTAACCCCGAACACGACCGCTTGGCCGGAGGGGTAAATGCTGCTGGAGGCAAACTCCGGACCGGGAACTTCTTCACGGCCCGTGGAGCGTAGCGCGGCGGCCTCGGCAGGAGTCAGGTCGTTATAGACCACGACTTCTTCCTGGGGCTTGGCGATTGCCTGTGGATTAATCGGCGCTGCCGGCTTTTCCTCTTCCACCTTAATCTCTGCCCACTGGCCTTCAAAGTCCGGCGCAATGACGCGCAGATCGAAGCGGGCGTCCGTTTGCGTCTCGGCATGCAGCAACCCGCCGATCATGAGACCGGAAACAAGAAGTGCGTGCTGGAGGAAACGGAACATTGGATTAACGTGGAAAGCGGTTAGCGGGTTACTTCTTGCCGACGCCCTGGTGACCCTTGAAGGTGCGCGTCGGAGCGAACTCACCCAACTTGTGGCCAACCATGTTTTCAGTCACGTAGACGGGCATGAAGCCCTTGCCATTGTGAACGGACATGTTGAGGCCAACGAATTCGGGAGTGATCGTCGAACGGCGCGACCAGGTCTTGATGGGCTTGTTGGAGCCGGCGCTTTGCGCGGCCTCAACCTTGTCCATCAGCTTCGGGTCAACGAAGAAGCCTTTTTTGATCGAACGTGCCATAGCTTAGTTGCTTAATAAATTTACGTTTTGAAAAGAGAGAGCGATTAGCGCTTCTTGACCTTGCGGCCATTGCGACGAACCACGATAAGCGAGTTGGAAGTCTTGGACTTCTTGCGGGTCGGGAAGCCCTTGGCGAGCTGGCCCCAAGGCGAGCAAGGATGCTGGCGACCACCACCGGACTTCGAACGGCCTTCACCACCACCATTTGGGTGGTCGACCGGGTTCATTGCCATACCGCGGACCTTCGGGCGCTTGCCCTTCCAGCGATTGCGGCCGGCCTTACCAATTACTTCGTCGCCGTGCTCTTCATTACCTACGCGACCAATGGTAGCGCGGCAGTTGGAGTTGACCTTGCGGATTTCGCCGGAAGGCATCTTCAGCGTAGCATAGTCCTTGTCGATCGAGATCAACTGGCCATACTGACCTGCGCTGCGAGCGATCTTGGCACCCTGCCCTGGCAACATTTCAATGCAGTGAATGAAGGTTGCGGGGGGGATGTCCTTGAGGCGCATGCACAGACCGGAAACGAATTCCTCCACCTTTTCGTTGGTGTTCAGAATCTTATCGCCGACCTTCAGGCCACGGGAAGCGATGATGTAGCGCTTTTCGCCGTCGGTGTATTGCACCAAGGCGATGTTGGCCGAGCGGTAGGGATCGTATTCGATCGTCAGCACTTCGGCTTCCATCTCGAGCTTGTTGCGCTTGAAGTCGATCAAACGGTAAAGACGCTTGTGACCACCACCACGGTGACGCGACGTGATGCGGCCGTAGCAGTTACGGCCCTTCTTGTCGTGAATCGACTGGGTGAGGCTCTTCTCCGGATTGTTCGGCGCAAGGTCTTGCTTGTTCTGAACGCGGAAGCGCAGGCTCGGGGTGGTCGGATTGGTTTTAACTAAAGCCATTGGATTTCTAAGCTCCTAATAAAGTTAGACCAGTTCGATGCTTTCGCCCTCAGCGAGAGTAACGATAGCCTTCTTCATAGCAGCAGTGGAGCCGGAACGGCCACGCGCCATGCGGTTACGCTTGGACTTGCTGCGCTGGTTAATGATGTTCACGCGCACGACCTTCACGTCGAAAAGCTTTTCAACGGCGGAAGCTACCTCGCGGCGATTGGCGGAAGGGAATACTTCGAACGTGTACTTGTTGGTGTTAGCGGTCAGATCGGCCGCTTTTTCCGTCACGCGGTATTCCTTGATGATGTTGCTGGGTGAAAACATGATTTCGCCTTATCTATTTCGTAGTTGGCGGTTACTTGCCTTCGCCGGTGCGGGCGAGCACTTGTTCGATGCCCTTCTCGCTGATGACTACGTTGTCGAAACGAACGAGGTCCCAAGCGTTGAGGGAGGCGGAGTCGGTAATGTGGACGCGTGCGAGGTTGCGCGCGGAAAGTGCGGTGTTGTCGTCGAACTGCTGATCAACGATCAGGATCTTACCTTCCGGCTTGATCTGGCTGATGATCTTGTCGAAGTCCTTGGTCTTCGGGGCGGCGAGTTCGAACTTCTCAATTACAGAGAGTTCACCGTCGGTAGCCTTATCGAAGAGCGCGCGGCGCATGGCCAGGGTCTTCACCTTCTTATTGGCGTGCTTGGTCCAGTCGCGGAGCTTCGGGCCGTGCGCCGTGCCACCACCAACATAAATCGGGGATTGGCGGTCACCATGACGTGCATGGCCGGTGCCCTTCTGGCGATAAACCTTCTTGCCCGTGCCACGAACTTCGCCGCGAGTCTTGGACTTCGCGTTGCCCTGGCGCAGGTTGGACTGGTAAGCAACGACGACGTCTTTCAGGGCTTGCAGGCCCTTGTCGCCTTCGAAAGTGGGGATGGCATACTCCTTCTCAGTGCTGGAGGCGCCGTCGGCAGTAAATACTTTGAGCTTCATTTCTATGATTCCTCTCAGACGTTAAAGTTATGCAGAACGCTTCTTTTTGACAGCGGTGCGAACGTAAACCGTGCCGCCATTGTGCCCGTGGACGCTGCCCTTCAGGAGGAGCAGGTTCTTGTCTTCAAGGACCTTGACGACCTTCAGGTTCTGGGTGGTGCGGCGCTTGGCACCGGTGTGACCCGGCATCTTCTTACCCTTCCAGACTTCACCCGGCCACTGACAGTGACCGTAGGAACCACCACGACGGTGGAACATCGAACCGTGCGAAGCAGGACCACCACCGAAGCCCCAGCGCTTAACAACGCCCTGGAAGCCCTTACCTTTGGTGGTGCCGATAATGTCGACCTTTTGGCCGGCTTCGAACTTGGATACGGTCAGCACGTCGCCCACGTTGTATTCACCATCGTGGTCGCCGGTGCGAAATTCGCGCAGCTCCTTAGTAGGTGCAACCTTCGCCTTAGCGAAGTGCCCTTGGAGTTGCTTGGAGACGCGTTGCTCCTTTTGTGCAGAATAGCCGATCTGAACGGCTTCGTAGCCGTCCTTATCGGACGACTTTACTTGAACGACTGGGCATGGGCCAGCTTCAACAACGGTTACGGGCACTAGCTCGTTACCGTCGAAAATCTGGGTCATCCCAATTTTCTTACCAATTAGGGTAAAGCTCATAATGACAGAGGCAGGTGGAAACTTGGCGTGAGCTTCGTCTCCGTTTTCGAGAGACCTGCGTGAAGGTTTAGACTGTGTAGTTAGTTGTTCTAAGAACTAAAAATGCGGAAAATTAATGAAGAGAAGCCGGGAAGCATCGCTGATTTTTCCCATTTGTTAAGCAAAATCTTCAAAAATGTGAAAAAAGTTTGCTAAACAGTGATGTTGATGTCCACACCGGCCGGCAAATTGAGCTTTTTCAGCTCGTCAACCGTCTGTGCGGTCGGCTCGATGATGTCGATGAGGCGCTTGTGGGTGCGCAGCTCGAATTGATCCATCGACTTCTTGTCAACGTGCGGAGAGCGGTTGACGGTTACTTTTTCAATGCGCGTGGGCATAGGGACGGGACCGCTGACGCGAGCGCCGGAGCGCTTTGCGGTGTCCACAATGTCAGCTGCAGACTGATCGATGATGCGATAGTCGTAACCGCGGAGTTTGATGCGAATTTTTGGACCTGCCATGATAGTGAAAGGTTAGAGGATGATTGGTAAAGGAACTGAAACTAGGAACGGGCGGGTGCGTAACCCGATCCCTCGGTGATTGTTTTGAGCACGCTGTTCGGGACCTGCTCAAAGCAAAGTGGTTGCATACTGTAATCTGCACGCCCCTTGGAAAGGGAACGCACGTCGGTGGCGTATCCGAACATTGTTTCCAGCGGCACCTTGGCGTCGATGACGGCGAGATTGGCCTTGGATTCAATGCCCTGGATCTGACCGCGACGACGATTGATGTCGCCCACGATATCGCCCTGGTATTCTTCCGGAACGTTGACTTCAACTTCCATGATCGGCTCGAGAAGAACCGGGGAAGCCTTGTCCATCGCATCGCGGAAAGCGAAAATGCCTGCCATTTTGAAGGCCATTTCAGAAGAGTCCACTTCGTGGAACGAACCATCGACGATGGTCGCCTTCCAGTCCACCACCGGGTAACCGGCGATGGTGCCTGAATTGGCTGCCTCCTTAATGCCGTCGCTGAAGGGCTTGATGAACTCCTTCGGAATGGCACCGCCGACGATCGCATTGACGACTTCAATGCCCTTGCCCTGCTCTTGGGGCTCAAGCTTGATAATGCCGTGGCCATACTGGCCCTTACCACCAGACTGACGGACGAATTTGCCTTCGCCATCGGCTGCGGTGAGGATCGTTTCGCGGTAGGAAATTTGTGGTTTGCCAGCTTCGGCTTCGACCTTGAACTCGCGGAACAAACGGTCGCGAATGATTTCAAGGTGCAGCTCGCCCATGCCCATAATGATGGTCTGGCCGGTTTCTTCGTTGGCAGTTACCTTGAAGGTCGGATCTTCGTCAGCCAAACGCTGCAAACCGGTGGAGAGCTTGTCCTGGTCAGCCTTGGTGTTGGGCTCGATCGACATCGAGATAACCGGATCCGGGAACGACGGCGGCATCAGCGTGACGACTTCGTCCTTGGCGCAAAGCGTGTCGCCGGTCTTGACGTCCTTAACGCCAACCAGCGCGCAAATGTCGCCCGAATAAGCAACGTCGATATCCTCGCGAGCGTCCGCCTTCATGATCATGAGGCGCGAAATGCGCTCCGAGCGGCGGGTGCGGGGATTGTAAAGTTGATCGCCCTTGCGGAGCGTGCCGCGATACATGCGGAAGAAAACCAATTTACCGCCGGTAAACTTGTCGTTCATCAGCTTGAACGCGAGGCCGGCGGTCTTGCCGGCGTCGTCCGCCATCACGGGGGCAATTTCCTTCTCGCCATCTTCGTCGTGCGCCGGCATGGGCTTCACGTCAACAGGGCTCGGCAGGTAATCGACCACAGCGTCCATCAACATCTGGACACCCTTGTTCTTGAAAGCAGAACCGGGGATGACAGCCATGAAGTCGAGACTCATCGTTGCCTTGCGGATCGCGCGGCGGAGCACCGCAGCTTCAATGGTTTTGCCTTCAAGGTATTTCTCGGCCAGCGCGTCGTCGAAGTCACAAAGGGCTTCGATCAACTTTTCGCGGTGAGCTTCAGCTTGCTCGAGTTCTTCAGCGGGAATCTCCTCCCAATTGAAAGTAATGCCAGTCTCGTCGGACGAATCGTAAACCGCCGCTTGCATGCGGACGAGGTCGATCAGGCCGCGAAGTTGGTCTTCAGCGCCGATCGGCAGGCAGATCGGGTGGGCATTCGCGCCCAGCTTTTCGCGGATCGAGTCGATTGCCGCAAAAAAATCGGCCCCCGTCCGGTCCATCTTATTAATGAACGCGATGCGGGGGACGTGGTATTTGTCCATTTGACGCCAGACAGTCTCGGACTGCGGCTGGACACCTGCGACTGCGCAAAATACGCCGACTGCGCCATCGAGGACGCGAAGGGATCGCTCTACTTCTGCGGTAAAATCGACGTGCCCAGGGGTGTCGATGATATTGATCTGCTGCTCAACGCCGGAGAAGTCACCAGTTTTGGTGGTCCAATGGCATGAGATAGCTGCGGAAGTGATCGTGATGCCACGCTCGCGCTCTTGCTCCATCCAGTCAGTTACGGCGGTGCCATCATGCACTTCGCCAGCCTTGTGCACCACACCCGAGTAAAGCAGAATGCGCTCGGTGGTAGTGGTCTTCCCTGCGTCAATGTGTGCCGCGATCCCAATGTTCCGGGTATACTCAAGCGGGTACTTCCGATCGGAAGCATTCGCTGGAGACAACTGGATCGTGGTGGACATGGGAAAGGGAAGTCAAAGAACAGGAAAAACTGGGAGAGCCAGAAAAAGGCGATCACCAGCGAAGATGAGCAAAGGCGCGGTTCGCCTGGGCCATCTTGTGGGTCTCTTCCTTCTTCTTAACAACACCGCCGGTGTTGTTGTAGGCGTCGATGATCTCAGAAGCGAGCGCTTCGCCCATCGGGACACCCTTGCGCTTCTTGGCTGCGTCAACCATCCAGCGGAAAGCGAGGCTTTGCTGACGCTCGTAAGTGATTTCAACCGGCACTTGGTAAGTGGCACCACCGACACGGCGGGACTTCACTTCCAGCTTCGGGCGGACGTTTTCCAACGCGCCGAGCAGCAAGTCAATCGGGTCGCCCTTTTCGAGCTTTTCCGAGACACGCTCAAATGCGCCATAAACGATGCGCTCAGCGACGGACTTCTTACCGCGCTGCATAACGAGGTTAATCAGGCCGGCAACCAGCTGGCTTTGATAACGGGGATCAACGGGGACATCCCGCTTAACGGCTCTACGACGACGTGACATAGTAATTAAAGTTTACTTTTTAGCTTCCTTGGGGCGCTTCACACCGTATTTCGAACGGCTGCGACGACGCTTTTCCACGCCTTGGCAGTCAAGAGCGCCACGAACAATGTGGTAACGAACGCCCGGAAGGTCCTTCACGCGACCACCACGAACGAGAACAACACTGTGCTCCTGAAGGCTGTGACCTTCGTCCGGGATGTAGGCGATGACTTCGTAGCCGTTGGTGAGGCGAACCTTGGCAACCTTACGGATAGCGGAGTTCGGTTTCTTCGGGGTGCGGGTCATGACCTGCACGCATACGCCACGACGAAACGGATTGCTGGCCATGGCCGGCGATTTCGACTTGGTCTTCTGCAGAACGCGTGGGTTCCGGACGAGCTGATTGATTGTAGGCATTGAAAAAGAGGGTTTTCCGGTAAAAGAAAAGGCCCGCCGAAGTCAAAACACACATGTGCCTGAACCAGCGGGTTTCAGGGAAAGGGGGCGAGACTACGCTTCACATGCTTCAATGCAAGCGCTTTTTTTGAAAATCTTATGGTTTTTCGGGGGTTCTCCTTCGCCTCCCAAAATGTGCGTATATAAGTACACGCTACGCCGCTGAGGGCAAGCCAGAAACCCGCGAAAGAACGATCTTAGGCACCATTTTGAAAAAAGCACCTTGCTACAAAAGCCAACGAATAATCCCGCATAATCGTTCGTTTAATAGATACTCCACTTAGAAATTTAGATTTTCAGCCGATAAACTATACAACAGACATTAGACACCCCATGTCACCTCACCCCAACAGTTCAATGCGACGTAACGCTAACAAGCGGTTCGACATCAACCGGTCCAGCTTCTTCCGATTTATCAAGGAGCAGCGCGAAGACATTCGCCGCCATCAGGCTAATGAAGTTAAGCGCACCGGAGAAGCCCTCGACACTCATGCAGCGATACACTCTTGGTTTCGGCGTCACCGCTGGGACCTCTACGATCCCAATTCCGACCGCCATCAGCAGTAGTAACGCAATTACGAAGTTCCCAAGTTTAGTAATCACCTATAATGTGATTGCTAAACGGACTAATTTTGACGCAATGGGGGACAGCACATAGCTATATCTCTCCCATGAAAGTCCTCATCGTCGCCCTCCTCTGCCTGTCCACTACCACTCTCAGCCATGCCGGCAAGCACCTATACGGCTACGGCAACTGGATTAGAAACGGCGAACTGGAAAACGGACGCCTCATTACCATTGATTTCGGGGACGGCTTTCAGGTAGATCAAGGCACCAACATTGGCGTTCCCCATAAAGAGAATTTCTCACTTTTTCGGGTTTACGGCCCCCTGGAGGACATCGATGCATCCTGCGACAAAGTTCCTAAGGGCGACAACTCCTGGTCAATCTTACCTAAGCCCGAGGGCACAGCGATCAATGCGGTGTATGTCATCCACGGCAAAGAGCAGGAGTTCCACGACACGGTCTGCGTCCCCAATGAGAGGGATTACGAGCATTACGAGAAAATAGGCACCCCGCTCACGGCCGAAAGCATTGACAAGCACTCCATCTGCTACGCTGGCAAACGTGTGCAAATCTACCTAGCCAAGGTCGGCAAATACTGGGTCGGAGTATATCGCTAACAGGTTCCCTACTCCTCACAGGCCACCACTGTGAAGGCCTGGTCGTAGAGGAGCTTGTCTTTATGATACAGACGGAACCGCCATTCGCCGGGGGTGCGCTCGTATTCTTCGTCGAAAAAGTAATAGAAATCGAACCAACCAAAGCCGTCCTGCGCATTAATCGGCTGCAAGCGATCCAACTGGGTGCTCACCGCGCCGGAAGGCAGCGTCATCGGCGGATAATCGACCACTAATTGCAGGCTGTCGACGCCGTCTGGCACATTCAGAATGCCAATTTCGAGGCCGATGCCATGCTTAAGACAGTTGGGAACTGTCCAAGTGTTTTCCGCGATCACAATCCAATCGCTGTCCATGCCCAAGCCATTGGGCGAATCAGGCGCTACGTAAGTCTCACCATCGCCTACACGCATTACCTGCCCGTAAAACAGCGGCACAACCTGAAATGGCTTTTCGTGGAGCAGCGCTGCCAACAGCAACGCAACAAACCCGGCTAAACTGTAAATTCGCATAGTGCTAACCTTCGGACATCAGCATAACGCATCACTGTGACTCGCCAATCGTTAAATCCATGCTAAAAATTAATGCTTGCGCCCGACGGCGCCCTACTACATGAAATGTGACACGATAGCGAAAGCGGCGCCGCCCTGTAGCGCAAAGGCCAAGTTTGCATGATCAAACCTTCGCCCGTTACCGCTGCTTACGACCATTCTCTGTGGTCATTTGCTATGAAACGACCCTCCCCGGGCTCCGTCTATCGTCTTACTTTGCCTCAACTTATGAGCGAAACTCAAGTGACCACCAACGCCACCAGCGAGACGTCGGATAACTCCGTCATCGTAGAAGGCATCTTCGAACCGTCTAACAACAAGACCGGGCAGTTGCTCGACCCCGCCAAAAACGGGCGCCCACGCAAGACGGACCCCTTTGTCCCGCGCGAAATGATCCGCCGCTTCAAGCTCAAGCGTGGTAACTGGATCACCGCTAGCGCCCACCACGACGACCGCTTCCCCAACCCCAAAATTAAGTATATTGAGAAGGTGGATGGCCTTGCCGTCGATAAGCGCAAGGACTGCTACCCGTTCCAGCAACTGACCACCATCGCCCCCGAAGACCAGATCAAACTGGAGTGCAAGGACGGACGCCTCACCACCCGTGTGCTCGACCTCTTTTGTCCAGTGGGCAAAGGTCAACGCGGCCTCATCGTCGCCCCGCCCCGCACTGGTAAGACCACCCTTTTAAAAGACATCGCCGAAGGCGCGCACGAAAACCACCCGGAAATGCTCGTCATGGTGCTCCTCGTCGACGAACGCCCCGAGGAAGTCACCGACTTCAAGCGCGACCTGCCCTGGGCTGAAATTTACGCGTCGTCCAACGACGAAAATATCGAAAACCACATTCGCGTTTCCGAAATCGCCATTGAGCGCGCCAAGCGCCAGGTGGAAGTCGGCAAGGACGTCATCCTGCTGCTCGACAGCATTACCCGCCTTTCCCGGGCTCACAACTCCTCCAAGGGAGGCGGCGGCCGCACGATGACCGGTGGTCTGGACATCCGCGCCCTCGAAAAGCCACGCCAGCTCTTTTCCTCCGCCCGCAACACCGAAGAAGGCGGCAGCCTCACGATCATTGCCTCCGCGCTGATCGAAACCGGCTCCCGTATGGATGACCTGATTTTCCAGGAGTTCAAGGGCACGGGTAACATGGAAATGGTCCTTGACCGCAAGGCCGCAGAGCTCCGCTTCTGGCCCGCGATCAATATCAATGCGTCCGGCACCCGCAAGGAAGAGCTCATCCTCGACAAGGACGTCCTGGACAAGGTCGGCTTCTTCCGCCGCGCGCTCTCTCCGATGAAGCCCCTCGACGCCACCGAAACACTCGTTGAGCGCATGGGCACGACCAAGAACAACGCCGAATTCCTCCGGCTGCTGGATATGTAATACCGCTTCTCAAAAAATTTGAGCGTTTCGCAGTATCACTTGGTGTAATAAAACTAATATTAAACAGGAAGATCGGAAAAAACGGGAAGTCTCTTGCTGCTTCCCGCTCTTTCCGATCTTCCTGCTAAATCCTCCGCATGCTGGGTTCGGCCTGAGTCTACCCAAGCGAAGTATGGGAGTGAGTCGCCAACGAAGCTGGCGTGCAGACTCCTCAGTGAATCACTTGGGCCAACTTAGATGAAATGTGCCCTAGTCGAAGATTTCGATGATGGAGGTTTCCTCTTCGATAATGACTTCCTTTGGCTGATCATTGACCGAGCTGCCAGCAGGCGGATATTGCCAATCGGTCGTGGAACCGGAGCCCATGCCAACAAAGACTGGAACCTGCAGCTCGTTGTAGCCGGGGGCCGTTACGTAAAGCAGACCGGAGCCCTTCTTGCCGCCTTCGATCGGAATGCTGACCGAGCGTGCGCCGGCGGGGATCGCCACTTCGGGCATAATCACGCTGTCTGGAACATTCGTCATGACGCTGATCGGCAGGCCGACGCCGGAGGTCGGGTATTCGACACCGAAAGCAACGGAGGTGCGCTCGCCCGGGTTGAGGCGGATGATGGACGGCACCACGGTCAGCTTGGAGGCGTCGACGTGGAACTTGCCCAGATCTTTCACGCCGTTGCCGCTCACGAGCTCAGCGCGGTAGGCTTGATTCGGCTTGAGGGCCGGCACAATGAAAGTCAACGAAGTCGGCGACTGATAGGTGGTGTCGGCTTCAAAACCACCGATCACGATCTTGTCAAAGTCAGTGAAGCCGCGTCCAACGACGGGGATCTCCGCGCCCACGGGGCCACGCACGGACTCGATGGCGGTCACGTAGCGGTCGGTCACGTTGAGTAGGTAGATCTTCGACTTCTCGTAGTGCTCGTTATCGCGCTTGTAATCGAGGAGGTAGTAATACTTAGCCTCGGTGCGCCCTTCTGGAATCGCGTAGTCGTATTCGAAGATGTTCTTGCCGACGTCGCTCTGGATCATGTCGCGCTCCACGCCATCAATGACGACCTTGGGCGCATAGGAGCTGGTGGAAATCGCGCCGTCGTCACTGGTCACGGTCATGCTAAGCGTGTAAATGCCGGAGGCATTCTGCGGCACACGCTCGCTGGTCAGGTTATTGATCGAGGGGCCGCAGCCTGTAAGCAAGGCGGCGGTCGCAGCGAGAATCAGGTAAAGTTTTGCTTTCATTTAACTTAATGCTAAGACAAACAGCGTACGTGCACTGTTCGCAAGCAAAACTCGTAAATAGTCAGTCCGACAAGGTGATTCACCCAGGACTCTACCTGCACGTGCCTTTTTGCGCCACCACGTGTGATTTTTGCGCGTTCTATCAGGAGGCCCCACGCCGCGCGGACCTCCTACGTTATTTAGAAGGCATTGAGCGCGAACTCGACCACTGGTGCGCCGAGTGGGACGCCCATACCGCCGCCGCCGACTTTTTACCAGCCCTTGACGCCCAAGCGGGCCTGACTGTCTTCTTTGGCGGGGGAACGCCCGGCCTCCTGGCCGCGCCCGACCTGGCCCGCCTTTGCCAAGCCGTCCGCGAGCGCGCCCCCGGACCAATTGCCGAATGGACCGTGGAAATGGCGCCGTCGACCGTGAAGGCGGACAAAATCGCCGCCATGCGCGAGGCTGGCGTGAACCGGATCTCCATGGGCGTGCAGAGCTTTGACGAGACTTTGCTCGAAAAGCTCGGCCGACGCCACAACCCCAAGCAAGTGCTCCGCGCTTATCAGGAGCTGCGCGACGGCGGTTGCGACAACGTCAACCTCGACCTGATTTTCGCCGTCCCCGGCCAGAGCCTCGAACAGTGGCGTGACGACCTCCAGCGCGCGATCGACCTCCAGCCCGAGCACATTTCCACGTATTGCCTGACCTTCGAGGAGGACACCAAGCTCTGGGTCAAGCTGTCCAAGGGCGAGTTCAAGCGCGACATTGAGCAGGAGGCCGAGCTCTATCAATTTACCTGGGAAATGCTGGCCGCCGCCGGCTACCCGCAATACGAGGTGTCCAACTTCACGAAGCCGGGCTACGCATGTGCGCACAACCTCTCCACCTGGCGCATGGGGCAATGGCGCGGCGTCGGCCCCTCGGCCGCCAGCCAATGGGGCCCCCGGCGCTGGAGCAACCCGAGTGACCTCAATCAATGGCTCGCCGGACTGGAAAATTACCAACTCGGGCAGCTCGCTGATTCCGCCTTGGACGTGGTCCCACTGAGCACCGACATCGTCGCCTCCGATGCGTTAATCTTCGGCCTGCGCCTCAACGACGGCGTGAACCTCGCGGCGCTGCGGGCGCGTTTTCCCGCCGCAGACTGGGCGACCTACAATGCGCTTTGGGCCGAACTTTTCGCTGAAGGCGTGGTCGAACAGACCGGCGACCGCCTCCGCCTGACCGATGCCGGGCGCCTGCTGGCCGACTCCGTGGGTGGCCGCGTGCTGGAAGCGTCGGTTTAAGTTGGCGTCCCGCAAGTCGTTATTTAATAAACCATTATGCCACTCAGTCCCAAGGCCAAGCGTTTCGCGATCATCGGCGGTGTCCTGATCGCGCTGCTCGTTGTCGCCACGCCCTTCCTCTGGCAGGTGGTCAAGCAGAAGCGCGCCATCAACCTGGCCGAAGACGCCCAAGCGCAGGTGGAGGAGAAAAACTACGGCGCAGCGTGGGAAGCCGCCAAAGCCGCCTACGCGCTCGATCCGGAAAACCCCGAAGTCGCTCGCACGCTGGCGGGCATTGTAAACCAAGCCTCCCCCCTGGATGCGCCCGGCCTTTGGGAGAAAACTTATGCCCTCAGCGGCGAGGAGGAAGACCTGCTGGAGTGGTTCGACAGCGTCATGCGGTTGCAAGACGAGGAGCAGCTCAACGCCATCGCTCAGCGGCTCATGCACGACTTTCCTCATTCTCCAGATGCCCTTTTCCGCCGTGCGGAGCACGCGCTCATCAATAAACAGCCAGAGCGCGCCATCGAGCTCGCTCGGCAGGCTGCCGCCGCGCCCGGAGCTTCGATCAAAGTCCAGTTTGCTTACGTGAGTCTCAGTCAGGGCAGCGAAGATGAAGCTGTCCGCGCCACCGGCATCGCGTGGCTACGGCAAATGGCACAGCGCACGGACGAGATAGGCCTCAAAGCTGCGCGCGAGCTACTCAACGCACCGATCTTAACGCCCGAGGAACAACTTGCCGCCGCGCAGAATCTAGCCGAGCACCCGCTGGCTGAGCGCGAGGATAAGCTCGCGGAAATCTCCATTCGCCGCAAAGTCCGTCAGCAGGCGATGGAAGAGATCCTCGCCGAGGTGAAGGGAAACTTCAACCTCGAAGACCCCGCCGAATTGGTTGAAATCGGGCGCTGGCTCAACCAACACAACCGCCCCAATGACTTCCTGACCATTGTCGATCTCGACGCGGCCGTTCAACGTAAAGACCTCCTTTTAGTCTGGCTTGATTCGATGGCGCTCAGTGGCCAGTGGGAGCAATTGGAGAAAATCATCGAGCGTCCACGCTTGCCGCTGGAGCCGTTTACCGTCGTGCTCTTTCGCTCCCGCATCCAGCAGGAGCTTGGCAACGACCGCTTGAGCGACCTCATCTGGGGACAGGCGTTGATTAAGGCCAATGAGGACATCAGCATGCTCACCTTTGCCTACGAATATGCGCTTAAACTTGGCTGGACCGAGCGCGCGCAAGAGGTCTTGGAGAAGCTCGCATTGCTGCCCGCCTCGCAGCGCCGCGCGTTTGAGGAAATGATCAGCTTGGCCCAACGTTCTGGAGATATCGACGCCCTCCAAAGCGCACTGGCTCGCATGGCCGAGAAATATCCGAACGACACCGACGTCGCCAATGACCTCGCCTACATCAACCTGCTCAAAGGAGAGCATGTCGAGCAGTCGCTGCAAACCGCTTCTCAGTTGATCCAGGACGCTGATCGCCCCTACCTGGCCAACATCATCACCTTTTCACTCGGCCTCTACAAGGCGGGCAAGCCGGACCTCGCCCTCCAGCAACTCTACACGCTGCCGATCAACTGGAGCGAGGTCCGCCCGCGCCACCGCGCCATCTACGCCGCCATCCTCGCCGCCAACGGCCACAAGCAGGAATCGCAATCGATTATGGAAGGCGTCAACGCGGACCAACTCCTCCCTGCCGAACGTGCTCTGCTCAAAGACGCGCGGATGTAAAGGGGCGATGTAAAATGGTTCGAACAAGACCGGCTGCTATTTACTAGAAGTTTTAGGTGGTCACTTCTTTGTGAGTATACATGAATAATAACATAAGTTGATTATTCTAGGATTACCCCAAAAGTCATGATCGAAACCATAAAAACTATCGTAATTTCAATTGGCGGAATAAGTGTGTTACTTGTAGGCCTCTCAAGCTGGTTGGGCAAAATATGGGCCGATAAACTAATGGCTAGCTATAAAGCTAGGCACGACCGCGAATTATCTGAAATCAGAATTCAGCTCACTTCAGAATTGGAGCATAAAAATCACCTATTGATTCAGAAAATAGAACTATACAAGCAAGTCTCGTCCCCTCTTATTGCGCTGATCGTAAAAGCAAAGCATCAGAATAATCTAACGAATGAGGATCTTGAAGGATTTGATATTCAGAGGCTCGAAACTGCCGCTCTATTATGCATGTTTGCGCCAAATAAAGTTTTTGAAGAGTATAACCTGATTATCGATTATATCTATGATTCTTTTGAAGGAAAACAAACATGGGAATTCTCTACCTTCAGAAACAAAGCGCTAATTTTTCTATCTGAGATAAGACGAGACATTAATCTTCATAATGATGACGTAACCTATACAGGAAGCAGGTGAATCGAGCTCAAAGCTCAATAAAGTCCTGCTGATTGTCGTGTATTGCCACCACCACATGATTCGCCCCTATCAGCCCGATGACTACCTCGCCATTGCGGAGATATTTCCGCGCGCCGTGCACGAGATCGCGTGCGCCGTTTACACACCTGAGCAATGCCACGCGTGGACCGTGAATAAGCCCAATCCCGAGCATTGGCGGCGACGCTGTGAGCGGAAGCAGCCCTTCGTTTATGAGCGCGATAGCGAGGTCGTTGGATTTCTGGAGCTGGACCCCGATGGCCACATCGATTGCGCCTACGTCCATCCGAAGGCCGCGCGCCAGGGTGTGGCGACGGCGCTGATCCAGCATGCGATTACGGTGGCCTTTGAGCGCGGACTCGACCGCCTGCACGTCGAGGCCTCCATTTGCTCGAAACCGGTGTTTGCCAAGCAGGGCTTCGATGTGCTCTACAAAAACCACGTGAACATCCGCGGCGTAGACTTGATTAATTACAAGATGGAACTGGTGAAGGCACGCACCTAACATGCCCCCGAAAAAGCGTGATGGCTGAATGCATCTTGCCTAACAGGTAGCGCCCGCGTCATCCTGAGCGAATGATTCGCCTACTCATCGTCTTCCTTTTAATTTGCCTCACTACTTTAGCCCATGCCCAATATTTGATGGAAGGCTAAGGTGACCAAGACCCTCATCCGCTCGATCAGAAATACGAGGGAAAGTTGGATTTTCTGGAAGGCAACTCCGAGATGGCCATTAACATCGGGGAGACCTCCAAAGATTGGTGGGCGCAGATGGAAGCAACCTATAAAGAGCTACTGGACTCACTTAAACATGACGATGCGCGACGCCTCGAAATTTCCCAAAAAGCATGGGAGTTAGCCTATGAGGCTGATCGTCAGTTTTTCTTCGCGGACCGAGAGTTGCGATTCAAAATCGGGCGCGAAGGCGAGATACTCTCCCAACTTGAGTTCATGCGCCGCATCCGCAAGCGCGCCTTGGACTTGGCCGAATATCAAGTCATTTTCGCGGCACCGAAGTCTGCCAAGGCGCAGTGACGCACGTCTGCAGCCCTGATCCTAGGCCTTTGTTGCCCTGAATGCAGGCGTTTGCTGTCATCTGACCACTGCCTGTGTTGGTCCCTACGCCCACGGACGTAGCCGCCATACGTCCATAGACGTAGAGAGGTTACGTCCCGGGACGTAGATGCGCTACGTCCGTGGACGTAAGGACCAACACAGCTGCGGATGTCGCTCCAAACCACGCCTGGATTCGGAGCAAAACCTTACTGGACACCAGCTGATGCCTGGACGCTCGATGCGGATGCATGAGGCCTTAACATGCAGATGCAGTGAGGGCTCTAGCCACCGGATCGCGGGAGGTTGCTCAGGTCCACGTAGATCAGGCGGTGGTCGCTGGCGTTGCTAGTTTCGGGTTGGCTGTCGTAGATGTGCGTTTCGCCGCCTTCGACGAAGGGCGCCAGCGCGGGCGAGGCGAGGATGAAGTCCACGCGCTCGTATTTATCCTCGGCGCGGTAATGGAAAGTCCAGGCTTCGCCTCGGGAGTCCCCAGCGGGCAAAAGTTGCGTCAGCTGCGTGTCGCCGACTTCGAGAAAACGACGGATCGGCGCACTGCGTTTCGTGTCGTTGAAATCGCCCACCACGAGGTAGCGCGGATTCGTTTCTGGCGGGTATTGCTCGCGAATAAAGTTGCGCGCGGCATGGGCTTCGCCAGTGCGGCGCTTGCCGGACTCGGGGTCGTCATCGCGGGTGGTCCAGCGGCTTTTCAAATGCACCACGAACAGCGTCCACGCGGTATCGCCTTTGCCGAAACGCAGCTCCAGCAGCCCGCGCTTGATGAGCTCGCGTCCGTCGAAGTATTTGAAATCGAGTTCGGTGTGACCGACGGCTTCAAACGGAATCTTCGACAAGACTGCGATGCGGCGATCCTCATCCGGGCCGATCAAGCACTCGGCATACGGGTAGTCGACGCCCGCTTTTTTTAGGTCAGTTTGTAGCTCTTGGAGGTGGAGCGGTCCGCCGATCTCCTGTAGCGTGAGGATGTCCGGATGCACAGCGGCAATGACCTTGCGCGCGGCGGCTTTTTCGGCCTCGGGCTTCGGGTAAGCCATGCGATAATGGCCTTCCACCCAGCGGTTCGCATCGAGGTAATTATACAGATTGTAACTCGCGACGCGGATCGTTTCGGCGGACAAAGAACTGGCGAAAAACAGAACGACGAATAGCGCGAATGCCCGCGAATGTTTCAGGAGTTGATTCGTGTTCATTCGCGTGATTCGTCGTTTTAAAAGCTATCCCGCGCGGAGTGCAGCCTCGCGTTCGCGGAGGTTGGGATGCGAATAGTAGAACCAGCTGAAGGTCGGGTGCGGCGTCAGGTTGCTGAGGTTCTTTTCATGCATCTTGTGCAGGCTGGTGACAAGCGGCATTGGGTCGTTGTTCATCATCTCGCGCGCATAGGCGTCGGCCTCGTATTCGTGCTTGCGCGACATGATGTTCGACAGCGGGCTCAGCCAGAAAGTGAACAGGCCGCTGATCAACATGAAGAGCAGCAATACCGGCGCCATGCCGGACTCCGGGTCGAAACCAAAGCTTGTGTAAAAGACATCCTGCTGCACCAGCCAACCCATCACGCCGAAGCAGATCAGCCCGGCAAAGAACGCGATGCCAAGCATCTTCGGAATGTGACCGCGCTTGTAGTGGCCGATCTCGTGCGCAAGCACGGCCTCGAGCTCGATGGGCTCCAGCTGCTCGATCAGGGTATCATAAAGGACGATTTTACGGAACTTGCCAAAGCCCGTGAAGAAGGCGTTGGAGTGGCCGGAGCGCTTGCTGCCATCCATCACGAGGATGGTCTTCGCGCAAAAGCCGGTGCGTTCGCCGAGAGCCAGCAGGCGGTCGCGCAACGGGCCTTCTTCCATCGGCGTGAGCTTATTGAAGAGCGGCATGATGATGCGCGGCGCCAGCACCATGAGGATCAGCTGTAGCGCAAAAAACGCAATGAATCCCCAGAACCACCAGCTGTTCGGCAGCCAGTTGAAAATGCTCAGCAAGAGCGCCAGCGCGGGGATGCCGAGTGCGGCGCCGAGGGCGAGCCCCATCAGCTTGTCTTTGATCCACAGGCCGACCGTTGATTTATTAAAACCGAACTTCGCCTCTAGCTTGAAGGTATTGACCCACTCAAAGGGCAGGCTCGGCAGGCTGATGATGATCAACGTGGCAAACATCACCACGGCTTGGCCCCAGACGCCTTCGCCGAGCGCGCCAGTGAGCGTGTTATACAGCCAGGCGAGGAAGCCGGTGGCGACGATCAGCGCGAGCATAATGGCGTCGTAGATCAGCTCTTTCTTGCCAAGGGCATTCTTGGCCAGCGTGTAGTCGACGGACTTGCGGTAGGTCTCATCGTCGACGACGTCGCGATAGGCCTCGGGAACGCGGTCTTGGTTGGCGCGCACTTCCTTGCGGTTAAGGCCGGACAGGCGCAGCTCCATCGCAGTCTTGGCGATGATCAAAACGAGAAAAGCAACGATGATCCAATTCACGCCGCCATTGCTTGGCAGACCTTTGCCGGAGGCAACAAAAATCGCCCAGCGCGTGACTGGTTATAGGATATATAGAAACCGGGGTATGTATGGGGGAGGTGAAATTTCGACCTCAACGCCCCTCCCCGGCAAAGCTCAACTGAGCGCTAAGAGCAGTTTTCATCTAACTTGGCCGATCAGGCCGCAGTGACTTTTCGTGTCCAGCAAGGCGGCTTTTAGAAACCCGACTAACGATCCAAGTAAAGCGGCTGCGCACTCACCACGCGAGAGACGCCCTTGATCTGCGTGAGGGCTTCGGAGACAGTTCCGGGCTCCTTGGCGCCAAGCGTGACAACGTAGGCGTCGGGTCTGTCGGCGCGTTCTTTGACACGGTAGCCCCAGTCGCGGATGGCATGCGAGAAGTCACTACTGCTGGCGCCGGGGTCGAGGGTCACCACCAGGCGGTCGGCGGACATCACGCGCACGCTGTCGACGAATTCTCCCTGTGGCTTTTTCAGGATCGTTTCCTCAATGCGCAGGGTTTGCGGCTCTTCCTGGCCCTGAAGAATCAACACGCGGCGGTAGGTATTTTCGTCCGGGTGCGGGTAAAGTTTCGATGCCTTGATGAAGTCCGACTCCATCGGCACCTGACGCTCCTTGTAGGCCTGGAGAATGCCGGGCACGACCTCGCGCTGGATTTCCACGTCGGTCTTCGGGGCAGTCATGGCCGCGAGCTCGTTGGGCTTGTTGTCGCGCGCGCGTTGGGCCTTAATCACCGTAACGATCACGGCACCCATCAACGCACCGAAGCCAAAAATGATGAGGCGCTGCTTAAATTTCATGGTCCTGCTCCACTTGAGCCTGCGCGCGCTTTTGCTTTTCGTTGTGGGCCTGCATCACACAGAGCACGAGGCTAATGGCCGGTGCCCACACCTTACCGCCCAGCTCCGCGCCGAGGCGAAAGCCGTAGAAGAAGCGCTCGAGCGCACCTTTATCCGGGTTCGTCATCGCGCCCACCAGCAGGAACACCACGGCCCCCGAGAGCCCCAGAAACGTGACTACGCCGAGGAAGTAGACGAGGAAACGCAGCGGCCACTTAACATAACCCGGCAATTTAGATGAAATAAGCATTCGTAAAAAGACTCATGTTCGCGGCTGAAGTTCGCTACGCCAAGTCAAAATGCTTGGCAAACGGCGTGAGGGGGCCATCCTGCCAGCGTGATTTCATCCACCACCAACATCCGCGTCCGTTACGCTGAAACCGACAAGATGGGCATTGTTTACCACACCAACTACTTCGTGTGGTTCGAAATGTGCCGTGTGGAGATGCTCGACAACATCGGCCTGAGCTACCGCGACCTCGAGTCCCGCGGCTACCTGCTGCCCGTGCTCGACATCAGCGCCAGTTATAAAAAGTCCGCCCATTTCGATGATCGCCTCACCGTGACCTGCTTCATCGATGAGCCGCCCACGCTGCGCATCAACATTAGTTACGAGGTCCGCCGCAGCGACGAGCTCCTTGTCACCGGCAGCTCACGTCATGCGTTCATGAGCCCCGAAGGCCGCCCGCTCAAGCCGCCCAAAGATATCATCCAACACTTCGAAACCTACTTCCCCCGCTAACCCAGCCAGCCTCCGGCTGGACCGGCGGATGCGTTGCATCCGGATTTGCCCATTGGGCAAATGGCTAATCGAGCTGTACGAGGTCGGGTGCGGCTTGCCATTTGCCCAAGGTCATAGCAGGCAAAGCAAGCCGCCACGCTGCCTCTTCGTTCGAATCAATCACACTGAGGTAGCGGCCAGCGTCCCCGCTGGCCACGATGTAGGCTGATAACAGATGGTTGAACAGAAAATCGCCATTCACGGATACGGTGCTAGCGCGGTCCTATTCCTTCTATTGGTTCCACCCTTGGCCAGCGAGGACGCTGGTCGCTACCTTTTATTCAGATGGAATCCCCACTCACGATGTGACAGTATCAGCGGCAGGTAGATTTCTTCGCCAACGTTCGCATGGCAATTTGTGGTTTGCTTCATAGACTTAATTAACCCGCGAACCGATCCCCTCACCCGTTGTCATGCGACGCTTGCCGCAAAACTTTTCCGTTCACTTGCACCCTGCCCGCGCCTTGGCGTTCGCGTGGCTGTTGCTCGCCGCCTTACTTTGCAATGCAGAGCAAACGCAAAACCTCGGCGGCGTGTGGAAGTTTTCCACCGACAAATCACTCGCTAACAACGACGCGTGGACGCAGCCCGGCTACGACACCGCAGGCTGGGCCATCATGGCAGTGCCCGGCAGTTGGGACACGGAAAACGACTACGCGCACTTCAAGGGCACAGCGTATTACGTAACGCAGTTCACCACGCCAGCGGACTGGAAAAGCGGCTTTGTGCGCCTGCATTTTGGCGCGGTATATCAGACGGCCAAAGTATGGCTCAACGGCCAATACCTCGGCGAGCATGTCGGCGGCTACACGCCCTTTGAATTCGATGTCGACCAGGTGCTGCGCGCCGGTGAAACAAACACCTTGGCCGTGTCCGTGGACAACACTTACAACCGCGGCGCGTGGTGGAAGTGGGGCGGCATTCACCAGAAGGTGGAGTTGATTCGCGGCGGCCAAGTGCAGGTGGAGCGGCAGATGATCATTGCCGAGCCCGACCTCGCAAACGGCACGGCGCAGGTCGATGTGCGCGTGGTTTTACGCAATCTCGGCGACACCACTTTCCACGGCGAAGTGCTTGCGCGCATCGTCAGTTGGAAGAGCCAAAAGCCGCATGGCAAACTTGCCCAGAAAAAGATTTCGCTCGAGCCCGGCTCCACGCAAACTGTGGAGCTGAAGTTCGCGCTGAGCGCCGATGAGACAACGCTGTGGGACTTGGATAACCCGTATCTTTACGAGCTGCTCACGCGTGTGCAGCAGGGCCAAACCATCATCAGCAAAAAGAGCGACCGCTTCGGCATTCGCAAGATTGCCACGGTCGACGCCAAGCTGTTGCTCAACGGCAAAGAGTTGCACGTGAGCGGCTTCAACCGCGTGGCCACGCACCGCGCCTACGGGCAGACCGACCCCGAGCATTTGGTGAAGTTTGACATCGATGCGATGATGGCGATGGGCGCGCGCTTCTCCCGCATTGCCCACCACGCGCAGACGCCCGAGCTGCTCGCCTATTGCGACGAAGTGGGCTACCTGCTCATCGAGGAAATTCCGGTGTGGAGCAAGACCGACCCGCAGGTGTGGCCTAACAACGAGCAAACGAAAATCTGGCTCAAGGAAATGATCAACCGCGACTTTAACCACCCGTCGATCATTGGCTGGTCCGTGGGCAACGAGCTCGCCGAGCAAAAGCACAAGGGCCAGCAGATGAGCTGGCGCGTGTATGAATACGTTCGCACGATGATTGAATACGTCGGCACGCTCGACCCAACCCGCCTCAAGACTTACGTGAGCAACACCGCCACCGGCGCCAACGGACCCGGCATCGACCCGAACGACGTGGTGGACATCATGATGCACAACAGCTACGGCGGCGCCCCGGGCCAGGTCGAAAAGCTGCACAAGATTTGGCCGGACAAGCCAATCTTTGTGTCCGAGCTCGGCAAGAGCCAGGTGGGCAATCACCTCGACGAAGGCAAGCTCCACGAGCAGCTCAAGGAAGAGATCGTGGCGTTGAAAAATTACGACTACGTGGTCGGTTGCGCGATCTGGAGTTACAACGATTACCGCAGCCACTTCGGCGGCACGCCGGCCACTGAAAACCGCGCGTGGGGCGTCTACAATGTGTGGCGCCAGCCCAAGGCCGTGGCCTACGAAATGCGCGAGCTCTTTACCGACGAAGCCAACGACGAACCGCTGCCCACGATGGCGCTCATCCCGGCCGAGCGCCCGGTGGACGAGGTTTACATCCTGGCGGCCGTCCCGCTGCCCAACGCGATCATGGTCGGCTACAGCGTGGTCGACGAAAACGACGATTACGAAATCTCCTACCAGCAAGACGGCGGTGCCACGCAAACACTCGAAGTGCGCGGCCTCAAGGGCGCAGCGAAAATCAGCGACCTCGCGCCCGGCACCTACACGCTGAAAATTCGCGCGCTTAAGGACGGCGCTGAGTGGTCCGCCCCCTACCTAGTCAACGTGAGCAACGACGACCCCGCGCAAGTTTCGCAAAATTAATTTTCCTTTATGCTTTATCCACAGCGCACCCGCACCCGCGACCTGTTTGAACTGAACGGCGTCTGGAACTTCGCCCGCGAAAACACTGACGCGACTTACGCCACGGGCTTCACGGCCGAAAAACAAGTCGCCGTCCCGAGCAGCTACAACGACCTATTTACCGACGAGGCATTCCGCAACTGGCACGTCGGCGTGTGGTATTCGCGCGAGTTCACGCTGCCGCGCATGCTGCGAAACGAACGCATCGTGCTGCGGTTTGGATCGGTCAGCTACCGCGCGGAAGTTTACTTAAACGGGCAACTGCTCGGCGGACACGAGACCGGCTACACGCCGTTTGAATTCGACATCACCGACTGCGTGAAGTTCGACAAGCCGAACCTGCTTTGCGTGCGCGGCGACAACACCCTCTCCAACGAAACCGTGCCCATGGGCAACCTGCAGAACTCGCCGGAAGCCGGCCAGTTCGCCGGACAATACCCGGACACGCCCTTCGACTTTTTCCCGTATGCCGGCATCCAGCGCCCGGTCGCGATATACACCACCGCCAAGGAAGCGTGGCTCGACACCGTGCACGTCGAAACGACCTACACGGGCAGCGTTGGCCAACTTACTTTGCAATGCAAAGTAAACGGCGCGGCGACACAAGCACGCATCTCGGTGCTTAACACCGATGCCGAAGCAACAGTGGAAATTAGCGATGGCGCATTCGCAGCTGCCTTGGAAATTCCCGATGTTGTGCTGTGGGACGTCCACCAGCCGAATCTCTACCATGCGAAGATTCAGCTCTTGGATGCCGCGGGTAATTTGCTCGACGAATACACTCAGCGCTTCGGCGTGCGCACGGTCAAGGTGGAGGGCAACCGCCTACTGCTGAACGGCAAACCCGTTTACCTGCAAGGCTTCGGGCGGCATGAGGATTTTCACATCATCGGCAAGGGGCTGAACCACTCGGTCAATATCCGCGACCACGAGCTGCTCAAGTGGATCAACGCAAACTCCTACCGCACGTCGCACTATCCGTATTCAGAAGAGATGATTCAGCTCGCGGACGAGCAAGGCATCCTACTGATTTCCGAGGCGCCCGCAGTGTCGATCAACTTCGAATACGTCAACGAGCAAACGCTCAAGGCTCACCTGAAAGTGCTCGGTGAATTGATCGAGCGCGACCGCAACAGCCCGTCCGTCATCATGTGGTCGGTGGCCAACGAAGCCACGAGCGACCGCGAAGTGGCCGTGCCCTACTTTAAGCAACTCGCCGACCTCGTACGCTCGATGGACACCACGCGGCCCGTCACGATGGTCACCTGCAAGGGCATGGATGACCTCGTTACCGAGTTCTTCGACGTGATGAGCATCAACGTTTATCCGGGCTGGTATAACATCCCCGGGCAAGTCGCCGAGGCGAAGGAAAACCTGCGCCACGACTTAAAGTCACTCTACGAAAAGTTTCAAAAGCCGATCTTCATCACGGAGTTTGGCGCGGATACGATTGCCGGCCTGCACAGCCTCCCCGCCGAACAATGGAGCGAGGAATATCAGACCGAGCTCATCATGGAGCTGATTGGCGTCATGCGCGAAATGGACTTCGTCATCGGCGAGCACATTTGGAACTTTGCCGACTTCCGCACCGCGCAAAATTTCGTGCGCGTGGGCGGCAACAAGAAGGGCGTTTTCACGCGCGAGCGTCAGCCCAAGATGGTGGCGCATTTCCTGAAGATACTTTGGGCCAAGCCGCGCTACGAATAGAGGGGCCAGCCACTTCTTTTTAAACAGGAAGATCGGGAAGAACGGAAAGCTGGTGAGTCATGGAGGCGGCCGATTCGTTGGCGAGTCGCATGATCGACTGTGACTGTAACACGGACAAAAAATTTTAACGATACGCCAGATTCAATAAGCTGCTGGAAAACTTCTACCAGTAATCAGCCCCGCCCCCAATGAGCTCGATTGCGCGCACCGTCGTGCGGTTCTCCCCTTTATGCTCAAACCAATAGTCCTACCCCTCCTCGCAAGCATCGCACTCCCCGCGATCTGCCTTGCGACCAACCCCCTGCGTCCCGACGCCAACGGCATTGTGGATACAGTGTTCAACCCCGACTACAACGAAGCTGTCAATGGCCGCTGGCTCTCCAGCAAAATGGGCGGCGGCGGCTACATGCTCAATGTAGTCATGAACGAAGCCGACCCCGACATCCTCTACGCGCACAGCGACGTGGGCGGCATCTTCCGCTCCGATGACAACGGCCGCAACTGGTACATGGTCCACAACTCCGTGAGCCCTCAAAGTCTCGACTGCGTGCGCGACCTGCTCGTTGACCCCGATGATCCGGACAAGCTCATTGCCGCCGGCGGCACGCGCTGGGCACCACGCCAAGGCATCTACATCAGCAGCAATGGCGGGCAAAGCTGGACGAAGACGCTCGACTGCCAAGTCTATGGCAACGGTGGCAACCGCAGCGCCGGTCGCATCATGCAGCGTTCGCCTGCCGACGACGACACCATCTACGTCGCGCCCGGCAGCGATGTTTACAAAAGCACTGATGGCGGCACCACGTGGACTTCGCTGAACTTGCAGAACCACTACGTGACCGACCTGAAGATCGACCGCGCCAACGCCAACCGTATCTTTGTGTGTGCGGAAGCGAGGACGATGTCCACCATCGATACGTGGACATCGACCCGCCAATACACGACGCTCACTGGCGGCCTTTTTCGCACGGACAACGGCGGCTCCACTTGGACAACCGTCGCCAGCACCGCGCCGCGCGAAATGGTGCAAAGCCCGACCAACGCCAGTCGCTGGTATGCGATCCGCGACGCGCGCCGCATTGAATACACCGACGACCTTGGCGTGACGTGGACAGACGATTCGACCGGCCTCTCGTTGACGAGCTCGTCGTCTCCCTCGCCCATGTGGGGCAGCAGTTATCAAGCCCTCGCCGCAGGTTCTGACTTTCTCCTGGTCGGCAGCGGTTCCGGCACGTTTTACATCAAGCAACCGCTGAGTGCAGACTGGAATTTGGTCAGCAACGTGGGTCGTTATCAAGGCGACTGGTATGCGAAGACCGTTGCCGGCGAGTGGGATCACTTTGGCCGCGCCACGGCCTCGGTGGTGATCGACCCGACCGACGAAGACCACTGGTTCTTCACCGATTATTATTCGGTCCACCAAACCTGGGACGCCGGCGCCAATTGGACGCTGACCATCGACGGCATTGAAAACACCGTCATCCACGATGTGGCGACCGACCCAAGCGACGCCAGCATCGTGCACATGGCGATGGCCGACAACGGTTACTACCGCTCGACCGACGGCGCGGACTCCTTTCCCACGCGCGCAGGCTCGACAACGAATTGCAAGGCCATCGCTGTGGCGCCGTCCGATCCGGACACCGTTTACATCGTGGGCAACCATAACTGGTATGTCGGCTGGTATTCCAACACGGTTTACCAAAGCACGGATGGCGGCGTGAGCTTTGGCCGCCAAAACATGACCAACGTGCCCAAGGATCCCGACACGAATGGCGACGATATCGACGAGTGGCTCGTTAACTCCATCGCCGTGGACTCCAGCGACCCGCAGAAAATTTACATCACCGTGGCAGGCGCGGTTTCCTCGACCGGAGGCGGCGTGTGGGCCAGCGCCGACGGCGGCGACACGTGGTCTTGGGACAGCGCCGGTTTACCGTCTTCATCGAGCTTTTTCCAGTCGTCGATTTGGGATACCGGCCATCAGCTCGCGCGCAATTTCAACGGCTCGATGGTCGCCACGACCAGTGGTAAAATTTACTACCGCGACAGCGACAATGACAACTGGGCCCAGGCAACGATCAGCCTGAATGGCGGGCGATTCACGCAGGTGCATGCATCCGCCACCGAGAGCGGCGTTTACTACGCAGGCGAATCTTACTATGGTCTGCATCGCAGCAGCGACAATGGCGAAACGTGGACCCGCGTGCTCAATCAGGGCGTGCAGTCCCTGGCCGTCGATCCGCTCAATGACCGCATCGCGGTCTCGCTCGACGAAGCAGGCGGCATCCTGCTCAGCGAAGATGGCGGCGCGACTTGGCTCACGCTCGATAATGGTCTGCCCCAACGCTATCGCCTCAAGCTGGCCTTTGCGGGCGAGCGCCTCGTGGTCGGCACGCCAGGCAACGGCACGCTCTACATTCCGCTGACGATTGAAACGTTGGAGATCGCTCAACCGGCGCACGACTATGGCGTTTATACCACGGATCAACTCGCCGTGCTCGAAGCCAGCTGGGCAGATTACGATACGCCTTCTTCACTGAGCTGGAGCATTGTCGACGCCCCCAGCGGCGCGCAAATCGATCAGCCAACCGCTGCGCGC
Source organism: Cerasicoccus maritimus (assembly GCA_031296935.1). GTDB lineage: Bacteria > Verrucomicrobiota > Verrucomicrobiia > Opitutales > Cerasicoccaceae > Cerasicoccus > Cerasicoccus maritimus. Next base: position 76,707 of record JAVDPD010000016.1, on the reverse strand, counting down.
ACGAGCGTTCGCTTCACCGCAGAAGGACGCTACAACGTGCTGCTGACGGCGGTCTCCAGCGACGGCCTCACGACCACGCGCACGGCGGTCTTGACCGTGCTCGACAGCCAACCCGTTGGCGACCATGTGGAGTTTGGCAGCGCGTTGACGATTGAAGCCGAGAACTACAGCAGCATCGCCGACGGTACGGGCGCCTTTGCCGGGCACAGCTGGATTTTTAGCGATCAGCAACCGGGCTACACCGGCAGCGGCGCGATGACCAGCGACAGCAATGTTGGCAACAACTCTGGCGACACCACCATCGGCCCGCGCTTGAATTACGAAGTGTATTTCACCACGCCGGGCACCTACACCGTGTGGGCGCGTTTATATGGCGGCAGCAATGTCGATGACTCAATCCACATCGGGCTCGATGGCAGCCCCAAGACCTACGGACGCTACGGCGTCGACACGCCCGCCGATGGCGAGTGGTCGTGGAGCACCTACGCCAACTTCGTGAAAACGAAAATCACAATCAGTAGCGCGGGTAGCCACACCATCAACATCTGGATGCGCGAAGACGGCGTGTGGTTCGACAAGCTTTACCTGACCACCGGCAGCGCCACGCCCACCGGCGCTGGCGATGTTGGCTACGGCATATTGACCAACACCCCGCCGACGACCGACATTGACATCCCGGAATACACGGTCGGCTCGACGTTTGCCATCGAAGCGGAAAACTTCGCTGCCTCCATTGCGGGCTCGGGCGACTTTGCTGGCGACAGCTGGACCTTCACCACCGCGCAATCCGGCTACTCCGGCAGCGGCGTGCTGACCAGCCCATCGAACACCGGTAAAAACTCCGGCGACACCACCACCGGCCCGCGCCTGGACTACACCCTGTATTTCAGCGAACCGGGAACCTACTACGTCTGGGCGCGTTTGTATGGCGCTAGCAACGTGGACGATTCGGTGCACTATGGGCTCGATGGCAGCCCCCAAACGTTCGGCCTGTATGGCGTCGATACGCCGACCGATGGCGCGTGGTCGTGGAGCAACCGATATAATTACAAGGCGGCGAAGATCACCATCCCCAGCGCGGGCGAATACACCGTCAACGTCTGGATGCGCGAAGACGGCGTTTACTTCGACAATCTTTACCTGTCGACCAGCAGCGCCTCGCCAACAGGCACCGGGCCAGCCGAAGCCGCGGCGGACTTCACCGCCGCCACCTCCGGCAGCATTGCCACGGCCGATGTTTCCACCGGCGCCGCTATTGCGCTCAACGGCTCAGCGACCGACGACGGCATTCCCGCCACCCCCGGCTTGAGCTACCAGTGGGAGCTGGTCAGCGGCCCCGGCGCAGCGACGTTTACCAACGCCACGTCCGCCAATGCCTCAGTCGTGCTGAGCACGGCGGGCAGTTACGTGATTCGCTTTTGCGTTAGTGATGGCGAGCTCGAGATAGCTCAGGAAGTCTCGCTCCAAGCGAGCAACTGATAGGCTCGCGTTCTCCGGGAGGATGGCGCATGGTTCAGGAAGCACTTTTCCGAGCCATGCGCCCTTCCTTACGTTACAGTAACATTCAAAGTCTAGTTTCTAATGGGCGACGACTTGCGTTAAAGTTATGGGATTTCCTAAACGCATGGCCCCAAAGTGGGCCTTTAACACGAAAGTATTCAATGCTTCGCCCATTGTTGTTCCCCCTCCTCATCCCTTTCATTGCAGCGGCACAGCCCGTTGGCGAGCCCTTGCGCCCGGACGCGGAAGGCGTCGTGCAGGCAGTTTTTGACCCGCAGGAAAACCTCGCCGAATACGGCCCGTGGCGTTCGAGTAAAATCGGCGGCGGCGGCTACCTGCTCAACGTCATCACGAACGACGTCAACCCCGACATTCTCTACACGCACAGCGACGTGGGCGGGATTTTCCGCTCGGATGACGGCGGCCGCAACTGGCGCATGCTGCACAACAACGTCGAGCCACAAAGCCTCGACTGCGTGCGTGATATGTTGGTCGATCCGCAAAATCCGGACATCGTCATTGCCGCCGTGGGCAACCAGTGGACGCCGATGCAAGGCATCTATAAAAGCACCGATGGCGGCCAGAGCTGGAAGGAAGTCCACAGCACGCAGGTGTTTGGCAACGGCCCCAACCGCAGCACCGGCCGCATCCTCCAGCGCTCGCCCGACGAGCCGCAGACCATCTATGCGGCGCCCGGCGTCGAAGGCTTACTTGTCAGCCACGACGATGGCGAAACATGGGAATCGATCGGCATCGGCGGCCTCTACGTCAACGACTTTAAGATCGATCAAACCAACGGCCAATACCTGTTCATCTGCGCGCAGAATAGCAACATGTCCAGCCGGCAAGCCTGGGGCGGCTCCACCACCAAGCACGAGCTTGGCGGCGGCCTTTTCCGCTCCGATGACGGCGGCCACACCTGGGGCAAGCTCGCCGACGAAGCCCCCATCGAGATCATTCAAAGCCCAATGGAGCCCCGCCGCTGGTATGGCATCTTCGACTCCATGCGCGTCAAATACACCAATGACGCCGGCGGCACGTGGATCGACGCTTCCGAGGGCCTGGACCTCGCTGACTCCCGCCCCAAACCAACCGCCGGCAACAGCTACCGCGCGATCGGCGCTGGCCCGAACTTCCTCGTTTTAGCCAACGGCAGCGGCAAGTTCTTCTTGAAGACTTCCGTAAACAGCCCTTGGGTCGAAGTGGAATCCGAGCGCATTCAGGGCGATTGGTTTGCCCGCAGCCAACCGAACAAGTGGGATAAATTTGGCCGCGCCACCGCAAGCATCGTTGTCGATCCGAATGACCCGAAGCACTGGTTCTTCACGGATTATTACACCGTCTATCAAAGCTGGGATGCCGGGCAAACCTGGACGCTGACCATCGACGGCATTGAAAACACCGTCATCCACACCGTCGTCCAAATGCCGCACGACGCGGACATCGTCCACATGGGCATGGCCGACAACGGCTACTTCCGCTCCGATGACGGTGCTGCCTCCTTTCAGCACACCACGGGCTCGTTCGACAATTGCAAAGCCATCGTCGTTGCGCCGTCGGACACCGACATGGTTTACCTGCTGGCCCCCAAAACGCACGGTTGGTATGCCGACACCGTTTACATGAGCAGCGACGCCGGCGAGAGCTTCAAGCGCATGGGCATGAGCGGCGTGCCCAAGGGCAAAGACGATTTCCGCGTGAACTCCATCGCCGTCGACAGAACCGACCCCTACAAGCTCTACATCGGTGTCAGCGGCAACGTAAAGCCCGGCAAGGGCGGCGTGTGGACCAGCACCGATCTCGGCGCCACCTGGCGTTGGGACAGCGAAGGGCTTCCCAGCGGCGGCTTCTTCCAAAGCTCCATTTGGGACTCCGGCTACCAACTCGCCCGCAACCGCAACGGCTCAATGATCGCCCTGCAGAATAAAGCGGTCTATCGCCGCAGCAGCGACGACGCCCCCTGGCAGCGCGCAGACCTCAGCCCGAGCAGCAGCTGGAGCAAGTTCATGCAGGTCTTTAGCTCACCGAGCGAAACCGGCGTCTATTATGTATCGGAGCAAGGCGGCGGGGTTTACCGCAGCGACGACAGCGGCGTGAGCTGGACCCAAGTCCTCGACCGCGGTGTTGAGTCCATGGCCATTGATCTCAACAACAGCCAACGCCTCGCCGTCTCCCTGCACGGCAACAAGGGACTGCTGCTCTCCACTGATGGTGGCGCAACCTGGCAAGCGCTCGACAACCACATTCCCCAGCGCCACCGCCTTAAGCTGGCTTTTGCGGGTGATCGCCTCGTGGTCGGCACCCCGGGCAACGGTGTCTTCTACCTGCCGCTGTCTAGTGTCGCTCAGCCTCAAGAACCCAAGGCTCAAGAATTTTCTACAACTGCATTTTAAAAACACCCAAACAAGCCTGTAATGAAAGCACCTCACTATCGTTTATTTAGCGCCCTCCTCGTCTTCCTGATGGCCAATAGCCTGTTGGCGCAAGACACTTCGACCAACCTCCTGACACATGGCGACTGCGAACACGGAGCCGCCGGCTGGTATAAGTGGAACCAATCCGGCGAGATCAAGCTGTCCACCGACCCCGAAGGCATTAAGTCCGGCAAAGGCCTGAAAATTGCCGTCATGGGTGAAAAAGTAAACGGCAGCATCTCCATGGCCTTCAAATACAGTGGCAAAGCCACCGTGTCGGGCTACGCCGTTAATAACACTATGGACATCATCAAGGTTGCTCTACAGTGCTTTGATGCCAACGGCAACCAAATCGCCTGGATCGACGTAGCCCACCTCGCCCCCAACGGCAAGGTCCTGGAATTTAGCCGCACGGTAACCATTCCCGAGGGCTCCTCCAAGGTCAACCTGGCCTTCATCCTGTCTGGCGAAGGCAATGCCCGCCTGGACGGTTTGAGCGTCACGCCCGTAAACTAAAATTTCTTACGCACCCTCTTAGTTATGAAGTTTCCACAAACACTTATCGCGACACTCAGCCTGCTGACCGCCGTCAGCTTACAAGCCAACGACTCGACGTTTAAGCGCATCAAGTCAGTCGATACGGATCAACCGCTCATTGCGTTGACCTTTGATGACGGCCCCAACCAGCTCACGCCGGAATACCTGAAGCTCTTCAAAGAAGAAGACGTTAAGGCCACTTTTTTCTGGAAGGGCAAAAGCGTCGCCTCCCGCCCGGAGCTGGCCAAGCGCATACTCGCCGAAGGCCACGAAGCAGGCAATCATTCCTACAACCATCCCCACTTCAACAAGCTCACCGATGAAGAAGCACTGAAGGAGGTCATGGACACTCAGGCGATCATTCAGGAAACCACCGGCTACACCCCCGTCCTCTTCCGCGCGCCCTACATCCTCTACACGCCAGCCCTGATGAGCATTCTGGAAGAGCAGCAGCTTCAGCCGATTGACTGTAATGTGGGCGTCAAAGATTGGGACAAAAGCACGACCGTTGAGCTCATCATCGAACGCGCCACGACCGAGAAAACCAAAGCCGGCACCATCATGCTAATGCATGACTGGTCACCCAAAAGCCTTGAGGCGCTCCGTACCATCATCCCGCAACTCAAGGAGCAGGGCTACCAGTTCGTCACGGTATCCGAGCTGCTCAAGGCACAGAAGAGCTAGCTACACTGTGTAAACTATCATTGTGAAGGCGGGGTCAGCAAAGGCCCCGCTTTTTTTGAGCCTAAAGTAACTCAAATTTAGCATTGTGACCGTAACATCGCTCATTTTCTTCACACCCCAATCAATGTAAGATAAAACCAGACCATCGCCGTAAACTAAGGCCGATCTACCTTCCTCCCCTTTTCTCGAACATCCAGACCCGCTTAACCTCAGTTAAATACGCTTCGCATGATTAAATGTGTGGCAGTTTTACCGATAATTCCCCTATAATAGAGCTTCTGACCCGCATTAGCCAGCAGTTCAGATTTTTTCTACATTTTCCCTATCCCTTTTTCACCTCATCACAATCAAGCTCATGGCTCCCCTATCTCATCATACTTCCCGCGCGGTATCCGATGCTCGCGAAGCATTCACGCTGGTAGAGCTTCTCGCCGTCCTTGGCATCATCGCCGTGTTGGCGGGTATATTATTTTCCGTGTTGGGCAATTCCCGCGCCAGCGCCGATCAAACCAAATGCGCAAGTAACTTACGCCAAATGCAGCTGGCCAGTATTTCCTATGCAGCTGAGAAAGGCTACTTTGCCCCGGTACAGATTTTAGAAATCTCAGATAGTGGCAAAGAGACCCGGGGTTACTGGAACGAGAATGAACTCTTTCTCGACTACTTGGGCCATGATGCGATCCCAGAATGCCCTGTGTATCAAGCCACCAAGGAAGCAGACCCCAGCGGTGCCGGCAACCATAGCTATGGCATGAACTTCACTAACCTTAAAAAGGGCTGGGGCGACGAAGGGCCGCGCACGGCGCTCGTTGTCCAAGTCATTAATCCAACGGAGATTATCGCGTTTGCAGACGCCTTGGATTTGCAAATTGCCAGCTGGGGTGCCCAAAAATACGAAGAAGGCAGTGAGAAGTACGCGCAACATGCAATTGCCTATCGTCATAACGGCCAAGCCAACGTGGTTCATTTCGACGGCAGCGTCGCCTTGCTAACGCGTGAAGAAGTTGTGGGAAATAACGATATCTGGAAAATCGAGCAATGAGCCCAGTCGGGCTAGAGCAAAGTTACTGTAGGTAATCGGATTAGCTGCTTTGATTTATGGCACAATGGTTGCTTAAACTCAAAGCATGAGTCGCCCTTATCAAGCTAACCACACCCATACCGAATCTGGCGACACCCAAACCATTGAGATCAAAGACCTGGGCGCCACACTCCAGGAATATTCCCAATATGCCTCCAAGCTGGAGCGCGGAAATTTCTACGACCACCCGGTCCATGGCGCTACTGTCTTTATAGGACACACGGCCGTGCCCACCAGATTCGGAGATTTTCGTGCCTGCATTTTCCAAGATATTATCCACAAGGGATACATCATTGCCCTTACCTTTGGTGATGTCGTCAATGCTGATTTGCTCCACACGCGCCTCCACTCCAGTTGCGTAACCAGCGAAACACTAGGTGGTTGCGACTGCGACTGCGTGCAGCAGCTTGAGGGTGCTATGGAGAAAATCGCCAACAGTGGCCAGGGCGTTTTGTTTTACCTCTTGCAGGAAGGCCGCGGCGTCGGCTACTCGGCCAAAGCCCGCGACCGCATGCTTGTGCAAGCCAGCGGCGACACGCTGTCCACCTTTGACGCCTACAAGCTGCTCGGCCTGAAAAAGGACTACCGCCAATACCAGAACATTGCCGACATTGTCCACATCCTCGGCATTGAAGCGGAGTGGGTCATTCTCACGAACAACCCAGACAAAGTTGCCGCGATGGAGCGCAATGGCCTCAAGGTCGCCCGCGCCGAAGCCATTGAATTCGAGCCCGGTCCTTTTAATTTATTCTACCTCAAGTCGAAGAAAGAGTCCGGCCATACGCTGACGCGGCCCAACGAAATTCCGCTGGCTGAAATCAAGCTTCCGGAGCCGGTTGTCCCCTTTAAGCCCAGCCGCCTAAAACAGGCCGAGCGCTTTATTTACATGGCCAGCTATCTGCTGCCTGTGCGTCCGATCGACGATGAAATTGTCGTCACCTACGAATCACTGCGTGGCATCCTCGGCAACCATGAGATCGACGAATACACCCAGGGCGTTCATCCGCTGGTGAAGAAATTTGAATCGCTCCGCGGCAACCGGTTGATGCTCAAGATCGACCCCGCCGAAATGAAGGCCCTGGAAAAAACCGAGGGCGGTAATCCGCTAAGCGCGCTGTTGGTCGAGCCCTACTGGTTTCGTGTGCACGTTTACTACGACGTCGTTACGGGCGACGATTTAGTCGTCCTCACGCACGGTAACCCGAAGTCTTACGAAAGCCCGATTGTGCGCATTCAAAGCGAATCGATCCTCAACCGCTTCCCGGTCAAGGTCGACGACAACAAGGAAAAATACAACCGCGCCATCCAGCACATCGTGCGCTACGGCAGTGGCGCGGTGGTGCTCGTTTATCAAGATGGTCGCGGTGCCGGCTTTGGCGCGTTTGCCATCGACCGCATGCTCATGGAGCAAAACCTTAGCCTCGGCACCCGCGACTCCTACCGCAAGCTGGGCATCCCCTTCGACCAGCGCGACTACGAGGTCGTGTTTCAAGTCTTGAAGAGTCACCTCCCCAGCCTGAATATTCAGATGGTGATGAATTCCCCCAACAGTCTGGTTCAGAAAAACGAATACGCCCAAGCCCTTCACCGCAGTGGCCTCAACGTCGTCAACTGGATCTTCCTGGAGACCGAGGACTGATGCATGCCCGATCCGCTGGGTCACGAAATTTTAAGTCAAAGGCTTACCCAAATTCCTCAGTATCTCGAGCAGACACTGGGGCTTGTGCTGCCCTCACTCGATAAACTAGCGGCAGCCAAAGGCGTGGTCGCGACCGGCTTGGGCAGCTCGGAAGCGGCAGCGCGCTACTTGGTGCGTTTGCTGAATTTGTGGACGCCAATTCGCGCCGAGTTTCTCCCGCTGAACCATTTCTACAACGCCGCCGCACAAGACGACCGCCACTTGGTTGTCTTCACCCAAGGGCTCGCGCCCAATGCGCAAATCGCACTCGCCCAACGCAAACAGTATGCCGGCCTAACGCTGGTCACCTCCTCCACTGAAGAAGGGCAAATCAACGCCGGCAAAGGGGACCGCGCGAAGCTACTCCAAGCGTTAGCCAACGAAGGCACGACGATCATTCGGCATCCGCTCGAAAACGAATTCGAAATCCTACCGCGTGTCATTGGCCCCGTCTGCGCCATAGCAGCAGCCTTGGTCATCGCAGCCAAGCTCGGTGAGCAAACGTTGCCAACTGCTGACATCTTATCTGCCTTTTCCGAAGAGCTCCCAGCCGAACTTTCGCTTAGCGAGTTGGCCGATGAGCTACTCTCCGGCGTCGACTTCTACTTCGCCAACCCCACCCTACTCTACTCACAAAACCTCGCCGCAAAGCTACTTGAGACGACGTTTCGCCCCGCGCCGTGCTTACGCGATGTGTTCGACTACTCGCATGGCCCTTTCCAGGCCGAAACACTGGCACCAGCCAACCGCTGGATATTTGGCACCGACTACGAGGCGGAATGCAAATTAATCGCCGACACTGCTGGACTCTTTAACCGCATCAGTCCCGCCCAAGTAATCATGTCGCCCCTCCCCGAACCCTTCGCGATTTTCTATTACGAGAGCGTCCTGAATCACATCGTCGTCGAAGCCGCACGGCGCTCTGGTGCCAACCTCATTGATTGGCCGGGCAAAGGCCAGGATGGCGAAGGCTATGCGCTCAACGAACCATTCTCTGGAAAGGACGCCTGCGAGTGAGGCTATTTCGCATCGAAACCACTACTGGCGAAACCGTTTTTGCCACGCGCGAAGGCGATTGCTACTTTCGCTACGAAGGTGGTTTTGGCGATGGCTTCACGCCCACCAAAGAGCAAGTCAACGCCGCGCGCATCCTGGCCCCCGTCCCCCCCGGCAACACCATTTACGCAATCGGCCTGAACTACCGCGAGCATGCGCGGGAAATGAACAAGCCCAATCCCGATCACCCGGTCGTTACAATGAAATCGCCAGCCTCGATCATTGCCACAGGCGAATCGATCGAGCTACCGCGAACGCTCCGCAGCGACAGTGTGGATTTCGAGGCGGAGCTCGCCGTTGTCATCGGCAAGACGTGCAAGAACGCCACCTTGGACAACGCGCTCAGCTACGTGGTCGGCTACACCGTCGCCAACGACGTGAGCGCACGCGATTGGCAGAAGATTTACAGCGGAGGCCAATGGTGCAAAGGCAAGGGCTTTGACACCTTCTGCCCGCTGGGCCCAGTGCTCGTCACAGCCGATGAACTCACCGATCCCAACGACTTGCGCATCAGCTCCCGCCTCAACGGCGAGACCTTCCAGGACTCGTCGACCTGCGATCTGATTTTTACCGTCGAAGAACTGATCGTGTTCCTCAGCGGCAGCACCACGCTAATGCCCGGAACAATCATCCTCACCGGCACGCCGGAAGGTGTTGGGACCGCACGCACGCCACCGCGTTTTTTGCAAGCTGGTGATGTGGTAGAAATCGAAATTGATCACCTAGGCGTGCTCACTAACCCGGTCGTCGAGGAACCCATCAAGCACCCCAGTATTCACCAATTCTACGAAGGTGTTAAGGTGTTCGATCAGGCAACGATGGACTCCGTATTTGCGGAAATCATTCCGTGCGTTCAAGCAATCGAAGCTGCCGAAGTTGCGACTTCGTCGAGTCAACCTCTCGCAGGTCTCACCTGCCTCATCAAAGACAACTTCGACCTCGCGGGGTTTCCCACGCATGCATCGTCACTCTTCCTTGAACTCGTCCGCCCAGCGCCGCACGTCGACGGCCCGCTCGTCCAAACGATCAAAGCAAAGGGCCTGACCATTCTCGGTAAAACGCAGATGAATGAGTTTGCTTACGGGCTCGATGGCGCGAACCCGCACACCGGCAATTGCCCGCATCCCTTCGATCCTGAATTGATTTCCGGCGGGTCGAGCAGTGGCAGCGCCTGGGCAGTGGCCAAGCAACTCGTGGACATCGGATTCGGCACCGACACCGGCGGCTCGATTCGCGTGCCCTCCGCGTTTTGCGGACTTTATGGCTTGCGGCTAACGCCGAGCACTTGGGCCACGGAAGGCTGCGTAACGCTCGCGCCATCCTTCGACACCACGGGTTGGATGGCATACGATCTTTTCACGTTCGTCGACGCCTCACTGGCTTTACTCGACCTGGCTCCAACCGCCAATTCATCCACGCTTCGCTGCGCTGCTATCGGACCGATGAGCGATCAATTTTTTACCGCCGTTAGCAAACGCTTTCCCGACTGCGCCGACCAAAGAAGCGCCCAGCACGATCTCTTCAATCCGAACGTCGCCAAGGCTTTCTCTGTATTGCAAAGTAAGGAAGCCTACGCGATGCACGAACCATGGATTGCGGACTTTCGCGAGCACTACGACCCAGCAGTCTTGAAACGTATTCTCCGCGCGGAAGCTTGGACCGAGGCAGAAGTTACCGAGGCGCACGCGGTTCGCACCTCGGCGTTCGAAGCGTTAGAGCCGGTCTTTGAAAACTTCGACATAGTGCTCTTGCCGGTCTCGGAATCTCCGGCACCGCAGCATGCGATGAGCGAGGACCAACGCGAAGAACTTCTGCGTCAAACCGCGCCAGCCAGCCTCGCCGGGCTCCCCGTGGTGACCATACCACTGCGCGGCGAATCCTCAACAAGCCTCGGCCTACAGTGCTTAATGCCAGCAGACCGCTGGCAACTGGTGCTGCCAGCTTTTTTCCAACTGCTAACCTCGACGAACCATGACTGAAGGCGTTGGACGAATCGAAGACTGTGTGGTCCTCATAGGTCCAGAACTGGAGCCGATGCTTTGCTCGTCGTTTGAGTATGAGGACGGCAAGATCACGCAGATCAATGTCATCGGCAAAGCGCCTCACCCCATCGGCAAGCGCATCGTTATCGCGCCCGCTTTCGTCAATGGCCACACGCATGTGGGCGACTGCTTCCTCGCCGACGCCGCCACCAACTTAACGCTCGCCGAAGCGTTCTTTCGCCCCAACGGATTCAAATATCAGTCACTCGCAAAAACGTCTCGGGCAGAACACATGGAGGCAATGGAAGGCTTCCTGTGCGGAATGGCGGCATCGGGCACGATCGCGCACATCGATTACCGCGAGCAAGGCTTGGAAGGCTGCCGACGCCTGCGCGAAGTTTCGCAAGACGTCGGCGTGCGTTCCGTGATTCTGAGCCAGTTCGACGGCGTTCCGTTTACGCAAGCAGAACTGGAGGCCAATGTCGCGCCACTGCCCGAAGCATTCATCGCAGAGCTAACGGAAATGCTCGAAGAGTCCGACGGTTTTTCGGAGAGCACGATGAACGACCAAACCGACGCGGCATGGAAAACCATTGCCGAACTTTGCGTCGCAAAGCATCGCGCGAAGACGATTCATTGCTTGGAAGACGAATCGTATCGCGATACTAGTTTCTCGCGCACCGGACTCGGTGATCTGCAACGCGCAATAGAAATATTGGAGCCAGATTTAATCGTCCACCTCACCGTAGCGAACGACGAAGAGATCGCACGCATCGCCAAGGCCGGAATCCCCGTGGCCATTAACCCGCGTGCCAACGCCACGCTCGGCCTCCCCCTGCCGCCCGTTGCCAAGCTACTCAAAGCGAATATTCCCATTTTACTCGGCACGGACAACGCTATGCTCAACGGACCAAACCTCTTGGCGGAGCTCGATTTCACCTACAAACTCGTGCGCTCGCAATGCGGGAACCAAGATCGGATTGATCCGACGGACATACTTAAAATGGTCACGAGCAATGTCGGACAAACCCGCTGGGGTACCGAGCTTCCGGGCGAGCTGACCGTTGGCGCACCTGCGTCGTTTGTGGCGTTTGACTTTTCGTCGCCGAATCTCCGCACGTCCTATCATTGCGCCGCCACGATCGTAACCCGATGTCAGCCGTCGGATATCATCCGAACTGTCCGCGATGGAAAAATAATCCACCAGCGCTAACGATGACCCGTTTGCTTCCAGTCGATCACCTTCATGCATGGCACGCATTGCCTTGGACGGCATTTCAGCTGAACTCAACAACGCGTCCCGCGATGGCAATCCTACCCGTTTGCCCACTGATCGCGCAAGCAGATCGCGCATTGGACCACGACGAGCGCTTTCTTTGGCAGCGGCTCAGCACAGCGACTGAAGCCCTCTCTTCTCTGTCGGCCGATGCCTCCATCCGTGTATTGCCGACCTTTCAGCGCGTTCCGGATTTCCTTCCCGATGTGGTATTCGGCGCAGAACTTTCCCAGGCATCTCAGTCCATCGCCGAAATCGCCACATCAGTCCAACGATCAAACGTGCCGAAGCTTGCGTTTATCCACACCAACCAATCGCTCGGTGATTGGGTCGACACGATTGCACGCGAACTGCGGGTGAACTCGAATTTGCAGGCGTTTAATCTCTTCGTCGATCCGAACGAAACGGCGAATCATCCGCCACTAGAGGAACTGCTCCGCGAAGCGCTGGCGTTTCCACCGATAACTCCATTCAAACCGGAGGCGTCCTCAGATGAGTAAAGAGCGCTACTTGATGTCGATGACACCTTCGCAGATAGCCGCGGCGGCGAGTGATCCCAATGCGCTCGTTTTATTACCGACGGCAGCCATCGAACAACATGGTCCTCACCTTCCCGTGGGCGTTGACTCACTGCTCGGCAACGCCTTTCTACAGCGGATCCTAAGCGAGCTTTCCGACGACGATCCATTGTGGATCGCACCACCGATTTGGGTCGGCAAAAGCAATGAACACGATGGCTTTCCCGGTACGTTGACGATCTCCGCAAACTCTCTCCGCAATCAAGTGCTGACAACGGTGAAGCAACTCGAGCGTTGGGGCTTTCGGCGAGTCGCAATTTTAAACAGCCACGGAGGTAACTCGCCGGTCCTACGCACAACGGTTTGCGAGATCGAAAATTCAATGTCCATCAAGGCCAGTATTCTTTCCTCGTATCCAAAGACCGGACTCAATCCGCGCGAAGAGCGATTTGGCATTCACGCGGGACAATATGAGACGGCGCTGATGTTGGCCATCCAGCCGGAGCTAGTCGACATGGAAAAAGCTGACTGCCACTGGATGGATGAGCGCTTTCCGGCGGGCAATATTGCTTCAGAAAATGCGCCCGCTACCTTTGCCTGGAAGACCGCGGACTTATCGCCCAGCGGCACATTGGGCGACGCAACCAAGGCCACCGCATCCGAGGGCGAGCAATGGCTGAGCGCTGTTGTGGAATTACTTCACAGGCAAATCCGATCGCTACTCGACGCAGATAGCTAAGCCTTCAACTTGAGGTTTACCTGAATTTCAACTGCGGCGTTTTTCGGCAAGCCGGCTACAGCAACAGCCGCGCGAGCATGCTGCCCATCCTCGCCGAAAAGCTCTACGAAAAGGTCCGAGGCACCATTGATCACGGACGGGCTTTTGCCATAAGCGGGAATCGCATTTACGTAGCCGCCGACGTAAAGAATTTTTTCCACATCATCCAACGAACCGGTAATCGACTTCATCACTGCGAGCGCATTGAGGGCACAAAGTTTGGCGGCCTGATAGCCATCGTCCAGTGAGAGCTCGTCCCCGACTTGACCAAGGTACTCGCCCGCCGTTGCCGAAGCGCTGATCACGCCAGCAAGAAAAACCAAGTTCCCCTCGCGTCGAAACGGTAGGTAATTTCCGCCGGGCTGAGGCGGCGGCGGCAGGGTGATATTCAACGCTGCGAGTTTGCTTTCGGGGCTGCTCATTTGGTTTTCGCGATAAAGGTTATTTTCTTCGCAACGTGTTCTGCGACTCGGTAAGCCGCTTGGTATGCTTCTAAACTTACGGTCGCCGTTTTGGGGACGCGCACATAGGGGATCTCGAACGACAGCCCGACTTCATCGAGCGGAAATGGATCGAGCTCGAACACGCCGTTGCCTTGAGGCGTAAATTTAATAATCGCCTTCTCCCCATCGCGCATCGGCTGCGCATGGCGAAGCTGCGAAGGCTCGACAAAATCCACACCTACCAACAGCGAGAGGCTATCGCACGCCTGCAAAAACTCGAAGCCTCGGCGTAGCGCGGTTTCCGATAACGCACTTTCCACAAAGCCAGTTTCCTTGAGTAAGACAATCAGCTCTTGCTGACGCTTCAGTTGGCCGTCGATAAACGCAGAGTGAATCTTCGCTTCGTCGGGCGTCAGCGTGCTCAAGTCCGCCTGCTCGGTCAGCAGGTTTACCGTGTGCATGGAAATTAGAATGCCTGCATAGGGATCACGCGCGGCCGCTTTTTCCGTCGCCTCACCGCGTACACGCAGGTAATCGTCTAGATCAATTTCCTCGAACGCATCATAGGTTCCCACGAGCTCACTCGAGAAAGCTGAGGGGTTGCCTTCGGGCGTCAGGACAGGGTTGGCATCGACGTCTCCCCAGCTGTCATCGTGACGCGACACTGCATCGAGAATATGCACGAACGGATCGGGCGGCAGAAAGCATTCGTTCTTCCAGTGGCGGGCAAACTCTCCCGCCAAGTTTGCGTGCGCGCAATGCCCCAGCAGCAGCCAGGAGTCTTCCTCTTCAATGCGAATCATGGCATAACCTCCGATCGTTCATCAAATACCGCTTCCGGAAAATAGCCCGAAATGGTCATCGTTGGCGCGTTGACCAATTGGCTGATCTTGAGCCGAATCACCACACTACAAGTGATGTAAGCTTGCTGCCGGGAAATCCCCAAACGCTTGACCAGGTAATCGATCGCGCGGCGGACCACGCGTTTGCTCGCTTCGCGTGGGTCTTCATCCGACTCGATAAATACATGGTAGCCGTGCTCGGCAAACTCCTTAGGCTCAAGCTCGCCGGGGCACTCCAGGTAAGGTCCCGGCAGCGGGCTATCTTTTAGCAAATTGACTTTCATGCGCACCGTCATCGGCGCTTCCATGCCGTTCAGGCAGACCTCGCCATCGCCTTGCGCCGCATGCGCATCACCCGCGCAAAGACCGGCACCGGGAACCTGCACTGGCAAATGCAGGCGACTGCCCGCGACCAAATGCCGCACGTCCAGGTTACCGCCAAAGGCGCCCGGAGGCCGGGTGCGAAACTCACCAACTTCCGCTGGCTGCACGCCGATGATTCCGCAAAACGGTCGCAGCGGAATAGTCAACCCGGGCATCGACTTAGTCACGCCGTCTTCCAATTTCCAGGTATGCAAATACGGCCCGGAAAAATCCTCTGCCAGCAGGCCAAGCCCATCAACCAGCCCGCTCCAACCCCAGCCCTCGTGCTGGTATTCCAAAATGTCTAAGACGAGACGGTCACCCGGCTCAGCACCTTCAATGTAGACCGGCCCCGTCAGCGCGTGAATGCGTGTTTTGTCGATTTGCTCAAAATCCTCAGCCGACATGCCGGGCTGGACTTGCCCGTCGCTGGAGTCACGCATCTCGAAAGTGATTGTGTCGCCCGGCTGAATAGCCAGCCGGGGTGGATAGTCGCGGTTCCAACGATTCACCACCACTGAGCGATCAAGAAAATGTTCCATAGTCAGCTCGCAGTTAGGCCTCCCAGGGAAAGACGATCCACTTGGCCGTCTCTTCCACAAAGCACTGCGGTTTCACAATTGAGGTTCGTTTATAGTAGAGCGTCGCGATGGTGATCTCCGGGCTCGTCAGCTCGTGCAGGTGCTTCATGAGGAAGTCCGTGGTCTTACCGCTGTCTGCGAGGTCATCGACCAGTAGCACGTGGCCGGTGCAGCGGCTCAGGACCTCCTGTGGCGTATCCAGCGTGATATCGCCCTGACTGTTGTCGTCCTTGTAGCTCTTGACTTCGACCGGCGTGAAAGGCACGCCCAGCCGATGGGAAAGACTCACGCCAATGGGTAGCCCGCCACGGCTAATTCCAACAATGCGATCCAGGGGGCGTTCCTGATGAATCACCGCCACTGCGGCCGTTAAACGAGATAAGAGCTCACCAAAGTCAGCCCAAGATAGGTATTCTTTCTGCACGCAACCGTGTCAGCAATTCCCATTCCAGAAGTTATCGAACGATAATCCGGCAAAGAACCCTGAATCACTCAACGGAGAGAGTTTACGTGAGTAATTCCGTCAATGCATCCAAGCCCGCATCGAGACTCGGCATATATGGATGCCAAAGCCGCTCCCATTCCAAACTAACCGGCCCAGCAAAGCCATCCTGCGCCAATTGATTCAGTAGCGGCAGCAGTGGAAATTCTCCATGACCCGGCAAAACGTAGGTGTAGGGATGCCGCGCACTTGGCTCACTGATACTGTCCTTTACATGAATGTGCGTTGTCCAACGGCGGACCTCACGCCAAGTCTGTATTGGGTCGGAGCCAGCTTTTTTCCAAGTATGATGCGAGTCCCAGAGCAAGCCGACGTGCTGGTGCCCACGACTAAAAAACTTGGCGATGTCTTCAGGTTCGAGCAATGAATCATGGGTTTCAATCGCAAGACTGAAGCACCAATCAAACTCCTCGCGCAGCGCCTCCCAGGCATCGAGCCAGAACCATACATCATCCATGCCCTGTTCAAAGTCCAGGACACCATCAAACACGCGCAAGCTCATCGCCCCGAAGTGTTCCATGAGCGGCGCAAAGGCTTTGATTTCACGCGAGGCATCCTCAAAGGACTGCGAGATTTTTGCCGAGGAATTAAAGCCCGCAATGGACACATCACTGCCCCCCAGAAACGCCTGAGGGCGCTGCTCCAGCCAATGCGCATCGGCCGCATGCGCGGGGATATCGATTTGGCCACCGACAGCGCGGAGTTCAACCTGCCCTACTCCATGCCGACGTGCGAGGTCAGCAATTTCTGGCAAAGTCAGCTCTTCACAGCCCATGCTTGAGAAGCACCAGGCCAGTGGCGAAACATCCGTCAATAGTTGTTTAGTTTTCACGACCGCTCCATTGTTGCTCGGTAATCTTCTTGGCTTCTTCCAGTGTTTTCGAACCTGTATGCCCATCTGCAAATAGGACGTTCATCAGCTCTCCGGGTTGGCGGAAATCTAGATCTGGCGTCGACTCTTCAGAGCTCGACGAAGCATTCTTCTGGAACTGTGACCACACTACCGACGAACGGCAGCTCGCATAGGTTGAGCCATTTTGCTTGGCGTCCACCAACAGATATGTATTGGCCGGTGAAGCGATGGTGTTGAAGTTGCGCTGCACGTCACTAGGCGCGCGCTTGCCATTTTGCACGCCCCACATGGCATCCGTTGCAGAGTAGGTTAAAGACATGTCGTCTTCGGCGAATTCATCACCACTGGAGGTATGGTAAACCGCATTCGGGCAGATAAAAAGCTCGTGACCTTTGGACGTCAAACTACTCCCTTGCTGCGGCAGGTAATCGCGCAGTTGCTTATGCCACTGTTGATCGCCCGTCACCTGATCATCCGGGTCCGGATGCGCCGCATTCCAGTCATTCTTTTTGATGGTTGGATAGGGCAAAAAATTCAGGTTATCCGCGCTGTAGAGAGCGATCGCTGAGCCAATACTACGCAGGTTACTGATGCCTTCCGCCATGCGCGCCTTGGAACGCATCGCGCCAACAACGGGGATCAGAATAACCGCCAGGATGCCAATGATCGCGACGACCGTTAGCAATTCGATGAGTGTGAAGCCGGGGTAGGTTTTCTTACAGTGTTTCATTCTTCGGAGCATTGATGGATTCCTTGAAAGGGGTAGCGGGCAGACCAGCCTCGTTGTAGAGGTCAATCTTCGGGAACCCGGTCCAGCCGTAACGCACGACGGTTGGTTGATCAACGTCTGGACTGTAGATTATAACCGTATTGCCCGAAAGGCGAGCCTCACCGGCATGAAAAATTCCATCGGCGCCGGCCACTTCAAAACCAGGCAAATCACCGCCATCTTTGTCAATGACCTGGCCGCCGCCTGAATCGAATTCAACCACGACCTTACCGCCATCAGCCATGACTTGTTTGGGCTCAGGCCCATGAAAGGGAATGTCGTGCCCGTAAACCTTGGCCAATGCAACGCGCGCCAAACGCTGGCCAACCGGTTCCTTATTGCGCGGATGGATGTCGTCCGCCTCACCGACATCGATTGCCAAAGCAAGTCCGCTGTTTGCTTCTTGTGAAGTGCGACGCTGGATTTCTCGAATCTCCGGGTAGTTTTCGTCGACACCTTTTTTACCTTCAAAGCCAGCAAGTTGAACGATGAGAAACGGCATATCCGACTGCTGCCAACCCATGCGCCAATCAGCAATCAAGTCGTGCAGAAATCGGTCGTAGTCCCAATGCTTCCAGGAATCAGACTCGCCCTGATACCAAATCACACCGGCCACCGGATAATGAAAAAGCGGCGCCAGCATGGCATTGTAGTAGCCACTGGGCTGTCGCTTGCTCGGGTCACGCGGTTTCTCCGCCTTGGGGTTCGTTTTCACCTCTTCCTTGTAGGCTTTGACCAAAGCAGGATACTCCGCGCGCTCACGCTCATAGCGTTCAAAATACGGCGGTGAAGCAGGGTTGGCTTCAAGCACTTCGCGGCTCGTCCAGTTGCTGGCCAAAGTACCGCCCACGGTACACATGATGAGCCCGATTGGAATGTCTGCCTTGGGCTGGAGTTCTTTGCCGAAGAAATACCCAACTGCGGAGAAGCCCCCAACCGTATAGGGATTACAAGGCAGCCATGCCCCCTGAACGCTAGCCAGAGGCTCATCAGCAGCTGCGCGCTTGACCGTGAATAAACGCAGGTTCTCGTTGCCCGCAGTTTTAATTTTTTCTTTGTAACCAGTCGTTCGATCAACGGGCCAATACATATTGGACTGCCCGGTGCATACCCACACATCGCCAACGAGTAGCTTGTCGATAATCAAGGTATCGTCACCCGCATGAACAGTGAGCTGATATGGGCCACCGGCCTCCTGAGCAGGAAACTCAATCAGCCATTGGCCATTGTCTCCGGCGCGCGCTGACAATTTCTGGTCCGAAAATTCTGCATGCACAGTCGCGCCTGCATCACTCTCGCCCCAAATCTTGATAGGCGCGTTACGCTGGAAAACGGCATTGTCGCCAATCAACGGGTTTAAAACCAACTTGGCTTCAGCACCAACACACAGCAGGCAGCTCAAGACAGATAGGGATAGGATAGTTCTCATAGGGATAAAGTTTCGGATTCAACTTGGGCAGTTGGCGGGTAGCACTCAAGCAGCTTACATTCGTCAGTCGACTCAAGGGTCAATTGCCCCATGCCATGAGGGATCAACACACGGTCGTAAAGTCCCAACTCCTGCGTCCAACCATCAGGCCCCGCCAGTCGACAAGCGCCTTTAACGACGATCGCGATGCAATAAGAATTAACGATGCGTTGAGCGCGTCCCGTCCACGTGGTTTTGCAAACTTGAAAACAATCAGTGTGCGAAGGCCCAATCAGGCGCTCACGACGCGCATGCTTTGCATCGCAAAGTAACTCAGGGCGACAGAAGTAGTTCTCGCGCACGTCTTCAAAACTCTTTTCACGCAGATCAAACATATCCAGGGCAAAGTCCAAGCTGCGCCCCATAAAACGATCCTTCTCTGGCAAAAGGAACTCACCGCGCTTGAACTCAAATCGCGCCACCCAATCTGATGGTTCCAGGATCTCCACCAGCAAGACCCCAGCACCCAAAGCGTGCGGCACGCCACCGGGGACAATGACCACATCGCCAGATTTAACCGGTATTGGATCGAAGCAGTCACGGATCGCATCGATATCCTGACGCTCGATCAGCGCCTTCAGCGCCTCTCGCGAAGGAGGACGTTGAAAACCCACAAAGACTTCTCCCTGCGGGACATCGGGCCTGACATCGAGCACATAATAAGCCTCGAACTTCCCATAGCAGGAGTTTAATCTTTCAAGCGAAAACTCTTTGCTGGGATGACATTGAAAGTGCAAACGCTCCGCCGCATCAATGAACTTCACCAAGAATTCAGGCTGCGCACCAAACAGGGAAAAATGATCGCGCCCCAAAAAGTATTCAGGAAATTCCGACAGAAGCTCATCCAGCCGAACCGGCTCGCCCCCCAAATCGACTACAGCAAGACCTTCGTCAGTCCGGGCATGCTCCACGGGGTTGATCGCTCGCACGGCAGAGCCAATCCAATCTTCCGGAAAGTGAGTGTCTTCAGGGCTCGCCTTGCCTTCATTACGATCCAGCAAACGTCCACCTATGTAAGAACGCCAAACACGGTTGGCGCTCAGACAAAGAGGCGTCTGCGGTATAGAAATTTCTTGAGGGGTCATGGGTAGTTTTCTCTTGCGCCTATGTTTTTAATATTTATTAAATCGTTCTGTCAAGCGACAAAATCCCCGTGAATTCTACCTTTTCCACATACGACCTCGTTGTACTGGGCGCCTATTTCGCCTTCATGCTACTGATCGGCTGGGTGTTCCGCCGCGCAGTATCCAACACCAGTGATTACTTTCGCGGTGGCGGCAGTATGCTGTGGTGGATGGCCGGCAGCTCAGCCTTCATGACACAGTTCAGCGCATGGACTTTTACTGGAGCAGCCGCCAAAGCTTATGAAGATGGCGCGATCATCCTGGCCCTATATTTTGCCAATGGCCTGGGCTTTCTGGGTAACTATTTATTAACTGCCGCCAAGTTTCGCCAAGCTCGGGTCATCACCGCAGTTGAGGCAATCCGTCGCCGCTTCGGCAAAGTAAACGAACAAGTTTTCACTTGGCTGCAAATTCCGCTAGGCACGATCTACGCGGGCATATGGCTGAATGCGCTGGGGCTCTTTTTCGCAGCGGTCTTTGGTTTCGATGTGAATACAACGATCATCCTAACCGGCTCCGCCGTATTGCTGGTTAGTCTGTTTGGTGGCGCCTGGGCGGTGTCAGCAAGTGACTTTATTCAGGTCGTTGTGCTCATGCTCATTACTATTGTCGCGGCGGTATTTACGCTCGGAAAACTAGGCGGCATAGACGCATTCTTTGAAACGGTTCCACTAACGGGTAAGAGCAATGGACTCGAAATTCGTTCAAGTATTGTCTACGTGTGGATCATTGCCATTGCGGTCAAGCAGGTCGTCAACGTCAACAACCTGCTGGACTCCTCGCGGTATTTGAGCGCGCGAAACACCAAGGAAGCTCGGAAGGCAGCGCTTTTGGCGACGGTGCTCTTCTTCATTGGGCCGGTCATCTGGTTCATTCCACCGATGGCAGCCGCAACGATGATCCCCGATATGTCAGCCGTCTTTCCCAACCTCAGCAAGCCAGATGAAGTCGCCTACGTCGCCATCTGTTTGGAAATACTGCCTGTCGGCATGATGGGTATGCTGGCGTCTGGCATGTTTGCCGCCACCATGTCTTCAATGGATAGCGGACTAAACCGCAACGCAGGCATCTTCGTGCGCAACTTTTATTTTTCTGTTTGTCGCCCCCAGGCAGACGAGAAAGAACTCATGCTCGCGGGCAAGCTAACAACGATCACCTTGGGCGCGCTCATCATCGTCATCGCGCTTGGCCTGAATCAGCTTAAAGACATGTCACTGTTCGACATCATGCTGCAGTTCGGCACCCTGGTAGCCATGCCGTTGATTATCCCGGCCATGCTTGCGGTATTCGTGAAACGCTCACCTGACTGGGCCGCCTGGTCGGCCATTTTACTTGGGCTCATCAACTCGTTCGCTGTAAAGACGCTCGCTACGGAGGCACGCCTTAGCGCAATTATCGGCGGTGATTTAACGTCGCGAGAAATGAGCGACTTGATACTGATTATTGGCGTCTTCAGCAATCTAATCGTCGGCGTCGGCTGGTTCTTCATCGCCACTGCTCTCAGTAAGCACATACCCGCCAAACGTGAAAGCGAGGTTAAGGCCTTCTTCGCCGATGTAGAGCAACCGGTCGAAGAAGGAGATCGCGATGCCGGGCAAGACGACCCCAGCCTGCAAGTGACTCTGATTAGCCGCGTAGCCCTGGCCTACGGTGGGTTCATGCTCATCATGGCGCTGATTCCAAACCCCTTGACTGGTCGACTGGCGTTCATCTTCTGCGGCGGCTCGCTAATCGTAATTGCGCTGTTACTCAAACGTGGAGCCAGGGCATTCACTTTGCAAAGCAAAGTAAAAGCACCCACCGCAACTAGCGCCACTCAGGACCAGACTTCTGCCTAATAAAATCTGCGCGATCTTGAATCCCTTTTCGATCAACATCCGCTGCAAGTAATGGAAAAGCCACAAAGCCTTTCGACGCCTCATCCTCCCAAGGAATTTCAACGGAAGAGAACGGCGTAAATGCCACATTGTTACTGAATGAAATGCCCGGAGCAGAGTCGCCGAAATATTGAAATACCAGTGACGAACCAACGATCACATTGCCATCAATAGACACCGAGCTGGGCGGGACATCGTTCACTTTCGCATGCTTTGCCTTACGGCCGTGCAAGGCGCCCACCACGATCGGCGACCGGCAATCGATGATCACATTGGCGCGAATCAACGCATTGGTCACGGGCTCATATTCGTTGATCAATCCATCACGAACGCCTTCAGTGAGCACGATCGCGCCACGCGTCCCTTCTCCGTCCAAGTTCAAAAATGCATTGCCAACAACGGTATGATCCGGGCCAACGATGCGCACGCCACTTTCTTCCGCGCTATTTTTCGGCGAGCCAATAAAGACATTATCCACAACTAAACAGCCAAACCCATGCCGCAACGTCAACTGCCCTGAACATTCTACAAATGCATTACCAAGGTAGACATTACTACCCGACTTATTGGAAATAACTTCGATCTCCCCACTGCAACGCTCAAAGTAATTTGCTTCAACGCGACAAAGCGCTTCTTGCAGCGATGTCTTACTGTCGCCAATTCGAATGATCTCCCATCCATTCGTCGTGCCCCCGGCAAGCGCGCCATCTGCACGATTCGCAAAATAATTGTGGTCGATTTGATGATACGCGGGCAGTTGCTCACTGGATTCATCCAGGTAAACAGTCATCAAGTTATCATGCGAACGCTTACCCGAAAAGTAACAGTGATCTACTCGATTAAACTGCCCATAGAGCACCACCCATTTTGACTTTCTCAAAACCGGATGCCCCGGATCGGCCTCCTCAATGACAACGTTTGTCAACCGAGAAAAATTCGCAAAATCACCACCAGTTCCTCGAAACGCAATAACTTTGTCAGGCAAAGTGGAACCACATGTCGCCTTAAAATGAAAACCTGACACCACTGCGTGGTCAGCGCCAATTCTCAACCGACTATCACCAGTAAAAACAACGCCACCCGGTGTTTCTGCACGGAGAACAATGGGATACCCGGGCTCACCATTTACACCAGAAAGATTGATATCCACCTGATCGTATTCACCGTCAGCCCATACGATCTCATCACCAGCCACAATGGACTTTGACTTAAGCAGTTGTCGCAGCTCATCAGTCGATCCTACCTGATACATTTCCGCAGGCAGAAAATTAGGACTACAGAGCAAGACACAAAGAACGGCGGTCAGCTTCATGACATTCAAAATAGTGGATACAGCAATGCTGCCCGACTGATGAGGAACCCTCGTCTTCAGTCGGACAGCATTTGTCCTAATCGTGTGATTATTCCCCCAAATAGATGCTACTTGCGGCGACGCTGCACTAGCGCGAGGCCCAGCATCGTAACGCCTGCAATCAGGGCGTAAGTGCTCGGCTCTGGCACGACCGTGCTCACTACAAAGTTATCGAAAGTATAATCTACCCCTGTGTGGCTCGTGAACGAATCAATGCCGAAGCGCCCAAGGTTAGAATCACCCGACAATGCTGCGTTCTTCAGCCCATCGGTGCGAATCAAAACATCATCCAAATAGACTGCGAAGCTGTTAGCAGCCAGAGTTACCGTTCCACCTCCAGGTGCGGTATAGTCAATGGTGCTGGAATCCAAATCGTTAATGAACATATCGAAGGAATATGCTTGGCCGGCACTCAGCACTGAAGGCGTACTGCCACCACTACCAACTACCCGAAAAATGCCGTCACTGCCAAAGCGAACTTCCAGAAAGATATTACCGCTGGTATTCAAAGTCGCCGCAGTTGATGCGTCATAAACCCCGACGCCAAAACGACCGTAAGAGCCAGTGACTCCCAAATCTTGTTGCCAGGCAAAATCAAAGCTTACTTGCACAGCAGACTGTTGGCTTGCTGTATCTGCGACAAAATTATTCTCGAAGACGAACGCACCGCCACTTCCAGATTCGTTGTCAAATAACTCAACGCCATTACCGGCGCCACCACCCGCTCCGTTAGCGGCATTTTCAACAACTTCTGTAAATACGGTCGCCGAATTCGTTGATGGACGGACCGCTGTCGCAGTCGGCTTATCTCCGGGAGTTTGACCTTCAAAGTCTTCAACAAAAAGAATCTGTGCAGATACGCTGCCAACGCTTAAGAGGCCAGCTAATGAGGTGGTGAGTAGTGTTTTTTTCATGGATATGTGAGGGTTAGGGATATTTTTTAGTTGGGGTGAATTCAGCTACGATTCAGTGCGAGCTGGCCTACGTAAAACTCGGTAAGCTCAGTCTTCGTATCGGTAGTAATCATGACAGTATCAACTGGATGCGCGGTTGGCTCCGTCGTGCTATGAATCAAATGTCGTCCTGATGTATCGATGATATACACATCGATTTTTTCACCAGCATCCGTTGCAGAAAACTCGATATCGAACTGCATGTACTCGGGACCGGAAATTTTTACTGGCAAGCGCTGGCGGTTTCCATTCGCGCCTACATAAATATTTCCAGACCCCTCTAAAGATTTAAACTCTACAATGTTGCACGCGCTTTTATCCAGCTCGCTATTGCGCAAGTAAATGCCAACCGTTGCATCTGGATTGGGGAAGAACAGCCGGAATGATAAAACACCACTGCTGATCGGCGAAAAATCCGTCTGCATATAGACCTTTTCAACGCCATCCAAATCCTTGATGTAAGCCCAGTCCTTGGACGCGTCTCCATCTGGAGCCTTCGCCACGATCGCCGTGTGCTCGCCACGTGTGCGAATCCGCCACGGTTCTCCAATTTCACTGCCTGGCTGTGTGCTATCAAATCCTGCTGGTTGCAGCAGATTTTCCGCATTGGCAACAAGGGGCGATGAAGCAAGCGCAGTTAAAATCAATACAAAGGGGGTAAGCTTTTTCGTTGACATTGGAGCGATTAATAAAAATTAAATAGGGCATGTCAACGGAAAATTTACTCGTAGTTTTGAACGAGTGGGAAAAAGCTGACTTCCTCCCAGCCCCTCTTTGGAAAAGGCTTGAGAGCATTGCCCCAAACCTTAATTACCTGACTCCAGATGAAGTCACAGAGCAAGGCTGGGCAGCAACATTCAGTCGCCAAAAACCCACTATACTAGTCACTGGATGGCGTACGCCACCACTTCCACCTGAGGTTGGCCTGGCTCAGGAATCCGGCGTCCAATACCTTTGCCACCTTCCTGGATCTGTACGCAAACTCATCCCACGACTTTGGATCGAAAACGGCCTAATAGTTAGTAACTGGGGGCGCTCAATCAGCCACGTAGTCGCAGAGTGCGGACTGATGCTCATCATCGCCGGCTTACGACGAGCAGGCTACTGGAACAACGCCATGCACCACGATGGCTTATGGAAAACCGATGCCCTCGACACACAGTCTTTGTTTGGGCGCAAAATCGGCATACATGGCTTTGGCGCGATCAGTCGCTGCCTGGTAAACCTCCTGGAACCCTTCGGCGTTGAAATCACCACCTACTCTCCGAGCGTCCCCGACGAAGGCTTGGCTGAGTATGGCGTCGGTCGATGCGATAGCCTCGAAGAGCTCTTTTCAGAGAATCACATCATCGTTGAGCTCGCCTCGTACACACCGGAAAACGAAGGCATCGTTAACGAGCGCTTGCTGCGCATGATTCCTGACGGGGGGCTCTTCGTAAATATAGGACGCGGCGCCGTAGTGGATGAAGACGCATTGATCCGCGTATTGGCCGATGGCCATATCCACGCAGCACTGGACGTCTACACCACTGAACCCCTTCCCCTGGATTCACCCCTGCGCCAATTGGAGAATGCACTCCTACTGCCACACCTGGGCGGCCCGACAGTTGACCAGCGCCAGACCGCCGGCGCCTACGGCCTGGCCAACATCGAGCGCTACCTGCGCGGTGAAGACCTTGAGAGCATTGTGACCCTTGAAATCTATGATCGCGCCACCTGACCAGTGCCAAGCTTCCAGTTGGCTGACAGATCGAGCACTCAAGCTCCTTCGCCCACTCATGACGCGCATCGCACCTGACGCAGCCATGCTCAGCCTGCAAGGTCGCGCCTCAGACCACGATGCGCGAGCGGATCGACTGGAGAGCTTTGCCCGCCCCTTTCACCTATACGCCTTGCTCCTTGGCCATTTAGGAGAGGAGATGCCGGCCGAAGCAACACTTTGGCGCACTCAGCTTAGCGAGTGTTTACGCAACGGCGCCGACCAAGACCACCCCGCCTACTGGGGGCCATCCACGAATTTTCATCAACATGTCGTGGAAATGGGGCTACTGGTTTTGAGTCTGGAAATATCACGCCCTTACTTCTGGTCGAAGCTAGACTTTGCAACGCAAAGCAAAGTCCTGGATTGGCTGGAATCAACACGCAGCGTAGCAATGCATTGGAACAACCATATGTTCTTTGGCATTTTTGCACTGGAGTTTTTACACAAGGAAGGACGCGCACGCCCAGGCGACAAAACCCTCATCCAGAGCTGGCTGCGCGAGCTGCAAACCATGTATCGCGGTGGAGGCTGGTTTCGCGATGGCTTGAACGACTCCGCCGATTATTACAACGCCTACGCCTTTCACTACTACGGGCTTAACTGGGCCTTATTCTATGGCCACAACGACCCCGAACAGTGTGAATACTGGACTAACCGCGCCGAGAAATTCCTCAGCGGTTTCCAATACCTGTTTGCCCAAGATGGAGGCGTGCCAAACTTTGGACGTTCCCAAACCTACCGCTTCGCAACCATTGCTCCCTACGGTCCAGCCATCATGCTCGATTGCTGCCCGACCGTCCACAGTCAGGTTCGCCGCCTGACCGAAGACCACCTCGACTTCTTCCTTCAAAAAGATGTCCTTACTCCGGAAGGCTGGCTAAGCATTGGGTGGACGGATGAAAATCCCGCCATCGCCGAAACTTATTCCTGCGTATCCAGCACCTATTGGGCTGCCAAGGGATTTTCTCTACTGCTATTGCCTCGCGAGCATCCATTCTGGCAAACAGAAGCGGCAACCAAAGCTGAAGCCTACCCCGATGGCCACCAACAGGTCGCTAGTGTCGGGCTGACTTTTAGGCGCTTTAGCGGCGACACCGAAATCATCAATACAGGCTCTGCAATCGCCTTGATGAACCTGCGCTACTTCGCCTCCAAATGGTCTAAGCTAGCCTATCGCGCATCCGCAGGCACCGTGCTGCCCGACCAAGAAAACCCACACCCACTTGACCTCTCACTCGTCGCCGAGTTTGGCGATCTACGCCTCGGACGTCACCTGACCTACCCCATTATGTTTGGGGCTGACTTCGCCCGCTGCGCCTACACCCTCGGACACAAGACGTTTGACGAAATGGTCGCTGTCGAAACGCATCTGGCATGGCGAGGTCCCTGGCTGTATGTGGCCCACAACATTCATGCAAGCGCCCCCTGCACCCTGAAGCAGGGCGGATTTGCACTGGGCTTTGATGACTTCAAGACAGTGACGACTGACAACCATCAAGTTGATCGCATTGCAATTACCGGCCTGCAATCGACGTCGGTGCTGCAAACCATCGATGGCTTCCAAACCTGCTTTAGCACGCCGGATTGCGTCGGCTCAAAGCGCCGCCACACCCTCTGCCAGCATCACCTGATCCCTGCGACAGAAGCATCAGTAGCGGCAGGCAAATCGACGCTAGCCTGCCTGATTTACTTTGGCCCCACCGGCGCACAAGCCAGCCAATGGACGGCCCACAATAACAACAACAGTTTACTCTTCACCCACCCCCTTTATGATGACTGGAACCCCACTCATGTTTAAAACCTTTCGAAAATCAGCCGCAACGCTCGCCCTTGCCGCAATTGCCACCCTGCCCGCCTTGGGGCAAGAGCGTTGGACACGCCCCGCACAGTTACCCGAAGTCCCTGCCGAAGCTCCGCGCACGTGGATTTTAGCCAACCAGCAAAGCGCGTTTCGCGAATATTGCACCAGCGGAGAGGGCCAACCCTTCTATGCCCGTATCAAAGAAGGGTTCGATGAAAAGTATTTAAACCTACCCTTCCCAGCCGAACCGGAATCCTTCGGCGACAGCGATCCCAGGAAGCGCACTTCCGCCAAAATCGACTCTTGGCGCCAAGCTCAGGACACCTGCAATGTCGTCGCAGGCATCGCCTCGACCGCCACCATCATTTGGCGTGTAAACGGCGAGCAATGCTACCTCGACAAAGCACGCGAATTTCTCGTCAAACTCTGCGAATGGGACGCCGAAGGCACAACCGGCATCGAGTACAACGACGAGACCAACTTCCGCCTCTTGCGACTCATGCCAGAAGTTTATGACCAGATTCGCGACCATCTTAGCCCAGAAGAAAAAAGCAAAGTGCTGGCCATGCTACAAAGGCGCGGGCAAACGAGCTTCGACCACATATTACGCAAACGCACAGGCCAACTCGTTCGCAATTCTCTCGCCGTAGAACCCTCCAGCCACCCCGTGCGATTCATACCTATGCTGGGCATGATGGGCTTGGCCCTGTGGGACGACTTACCCGAAGCACGAGACTGGTTTGCATTTGCCTATGAGTTTTATGAAAACCGCTTTTCTCCCTGGGGCGGCGACGATGGCGGCTGGGCCGAAGGCATGGCCTACTGGCGCGGTGTCATTGAGCATGCATCGTTTCAAGATGCGCTACTGCTGATCAATGCGCCCGAAGCCTATGCCCAACCCTTTTGGAAAAACACATTCTATTTCCCTGTGTATTTCTTGACGCCTTGGCGCTCAACCGCTTTTGGCGATACTCCAGTCGCTGGCGTAATCGGTATGGAGCCCGGCATTCGCGACTTCATCATGCACGGCGCCAAGGTCTACCAAGACGGCTATCTCCGCGCCTACGCCGACCAATATGTGGACCGAAGAGCCCTGCCCGAGGAAGAACTCGAATTCAAGCTCTGGCGCAAATACCCCACGCCAATCGAATACTTGCTACGCGATTTTCTCGTGAACGACAGGCCATTGCCCACGCCTCAAAACCTCAGTGAGCTCCCCCACAGCAAATACCTGGAAAGCATTGGGTGGGTCGCGATCCACACCGATCTCGGCAACCCGGACAACGACATTTTCGTGCAATTTAAAAGTAGCCCCTATGGCTCATTTAGCCACAGCCACGCCGACCAAAATGCCTTCATTCTAAGCGCCTTTGGCGAGCCACTCGCAATCAATTCCGGCTACCGCGAGTACCATCGCAGCCCACATCACAAAGCACACACCCGCCAGACACTTTCTAAAAACGCCGTGCTCATCGGAGGTGAAGGTCAACCAGCACAAGACGCCAGCGCGATAGGAAAGATCACCCACTACCAGAGCAGCAAAGACGCAACCTGGGTGCGCGGTGACGCCACCGAAGCCTACCGAGCGAACCCCAAACTCAAAAACTTGGCTCTGGCCCAGAGGGATATGATCATGCTTCAATCTGGCGCAATCGTTATCCGCGACGTGATCCACACCGCGCAGCCTGAGTCAGTCCAATGGCTGCTACACAGTGTGGACCAACCCGAATCTAATAATCGCACAATAAAGATTACACAAGGTAACGCCGAGCTATTGGCGACAATGGCATCCCCCGGAAATACGCTGGACATCAGCATTTCCAACCAATTCGCAACCCCCGTCGACCCCAAGTACTTGAGTAAAGGCTATGATCCGCAATATCATCTGACCGCAACCACCGAAAAAGCATCCGACACCACAGTCATCTATGCCGTTCTCTATGCCAGCAAAGGAGATAACCATCCACCAGAGATTCTCAGTTGCCAACCGGATTCCGTGAAGTTCACTCTGCCAGACGGCGAAGCAATGACCATAGACTTCACAACCGATGAGCCCAGGATATCTCAATCGTAGCAAGTAGCGCCTTGCATGAGTCGTTAAATTCGCTTTAATATTTATTCAAAGCAATGAAGACGACGCCCAGCAAGAAACCCAAACGACTGTCCCAAAAACAAATTGCCGCCGACCTAGGCGTATCCCAGACACTGGTTTCCATGGTGCTCAATGGCCGCGCCGATGGCATTGCAAAATCATCCTTTGAACGAATCTGGAACTACGCCCTCGTCAACGGCTATTCACCTCGCGGCATGAAAATGGACGCCGTGCTGTCCAACAGCCTGACTATGGGCATGGCGACCGTGGGTTACATTTTGCGCGCGCCACTGCGACTGGCCAACAAGAGTAACTTCTTTAGCCATGTCCACCAGGGGCTCCACGATTGCTTAACTGAACACGGTGCCAAAACGGTGTTCCTTGGCTCGGAAGACATCCTTTGCGATAAGGATTACGCCCAGTTCGCCAAGACCCGCATTCACATGCGCGGGCTGGTCATCATGGGGGAAGTCGGAGAAGATGTCGTCCGGCGCTTGTCCGATGTATTTCCCAAGGTAGTTTATGCGGCAGCACGCTTACCTGGCGTCTGCCATTCCGTCGTCGCCAATGACGCCGATGCCTCCGAAAAGCTGGTCGACCACCTGATCGAGCTCGGCCATCAGCGTTTTGCCTGGCTCGGCGGCTCTCCGGGCACCATGCGACACAATGTGCGCCACCAGTCCGTGATTGCGGCCCTCAAGCGCCGCAACCTCACCCTGGAATGTCTGGAGGACGACAAGACCGGCGGCGCTGACCGGCGCGAAGGCTATGACTGCGCGGAAGCATTGCTCAAACATACCAAGAACAAACCACCCACGGCGTGGATTTGCTTTAATGGACTGATGGCGCGAGGCGCTGTCAATTGCCTCCTCAAGCACGGTTATGAAGTTGGAAAAGACATCAGCTTGGCGGCGCTCGACTACACGCGCATGCGTGATTCGGAATGGCCATCGATCACGTCCTCGGGCTCTACCCCTGAAGAAATTGGCCGCGTGGCTGGTGACCTGATCTATGATGAAACCGAGGTCAGCTATTTTCAGGACATCGTCATACCGGCCCAATTATTCGAAGGCGAAAGCACTGGCCGCTGTCCAAGATCATAAGCGAAGGCCTGATCGACACTCAGAGAAAAAAGTGCACGCGCCTCATGGGCCAGCAGACTGCTTTCCACGCCGTTGGCAATTCCCCCCGCACCCCGTTGCCGGGTGCCACACTGGCACACACAAACCTACCCCAATAAGTAAGCCATTGAAGCGGTGTCTTCCAAGAAAGACTATTAGCGCAGGCGCGCTGCGGGGGCAGAAGTGAGCTGATTAGCAAACGCCTGAGAGAGCGCTGGCGGTCGGATTGCCTTTTTGCTGGTAGTCCCAGAACATGGCGGCAGCCTCGGTGCGGCGATTCGCATTGAGCTTGCTCAAGACGCTGCTGAAGTAATTCTTCACCGTCTTCTCGCTCAGCCCCAACTGATCGGCTACCTGGCGGTTGGACTTGCCCCGTGCGACGAGCTCCAACACCCGGCGCTCTTGCACGCTGAGCGATTCAATCTCGTGAGCATGTTGGCCACTGCCTTTGCCGCTGCCTGAACGCATGTGCTCTACGACGCATTCTGCGATCTCAGGTGCCAACACGGATTTGCCGGCGACCACTTGACTCAGCGACAGCAGCAGATCTTCACTGGTAACATCTTTGAGCACAAAGCCTTCAACGCCGAGCGAGAACGTATCAATCAGACAGCCACGATCCGTGCAGGAACTAATCAGGAACAGTTTTGCCGGGTGCTCAGCAGCCTTCACATTACGGCAGAACTCGAGGCCTCGACAATCTGGGAGCATGGAATCCATGATCACCAGATCTGGCTTTGTTTCATTGTAGAGCGATTGAGCTTCGTCAGGATCACCGGTTTCGGCGACGATTTCGTAGTCAGTTCGCTCCGTTAACAAGGTGCGGAGGCCGATGCGAGTCAGCTCCACCCCTTCAACTATCAGTATTCTAATGGGAGACATTTCGGAGAATGGCGATAATGACAAAACTGCAATAATTCTCTCCTAAAGTCCACCCCTTAATACATTTTGCATAATTACGTATACTAATGACGGGGAATTACCTTGGAAAATTGTAGCGCTCAATCCATTGCCCAGACCATTGAGCAAAATCCCCAAGCTCAATGTGCTCCCGCGCCTGTCGCATCAAATCGAGGAAGAAATGCACGTTGTGCAGCGACAAGAGCGTGTGCGCAAGCAACTCGTTCGACATAACCAGGTGACGCAAATAGGCGCGACTGAACGTGCGGCAGGTATAATTATCCATACCTTCGACGATGGGAGACTCGTCAAATTTGAAACGTTCATTGCGCAAATTGATCGTACCATCGGGCGTAAAGACATTGGCGTGGCGCGCCAAACGCGTCGGCATCACGCAGTCAAACATATCCGCGCCAAGCGCAATCATCTTTAAAAGCTGCGGCGGCGTGCCGACGCCCATCACGTAGCGAGGCTTGTCGGCGGGCAGCTCGGGAATGCTCGCCGCGACCTGCCGCAGCATTTCGGGCTCGGGCTCGCCCACGCTCACGCCGCCCACCGCGTAGCCGGGAAAACCGATGTCCACCAGCGCCTGCGCACATTCCTTGCGCTGATCTTCAAAAACAGAGCCTTGCACGATGCCAAAGGCGTGGTGCCCGGCCTCGAGCCAGCCTTCACCGGCGGCAATTTCCTTAAACTCACGCGCCCAGCGGATGGTGCGATCGACCGCGGAGCGGCAGTCCTTTTCGTCGCAGGGGAACGGCGGACACTCGTCGAGCACCATCGCGATGTCCGTGCCGAGATTGCGCTGGATGTCGAAGCACTCACGCGGCCCAAGAAAGATTTTACGCCCATCAATGTGGCTCTGAAACGCGATGCCCTTGTCCGTAATCTTACGCAGCTTGGCCAGGGAAAACACCTGGAAGCCGCCGCTGTCGGTGAGGATGGGCTTGTTCCAGCTCATGAAATTGTGCAAGCCGCCCAACTGCGCAACGAGCTCCGAGCCCGGACGCAAATTCAGGTGGTAGGTGTTGCCCAGGATGATCTGCGCACCGACTTCCTCCACCTGCGCCGGCGTCAGCGCCTTGACCGTGGCTTGCGTGCCCACGGGCATGAAAATGGGCGTTTCGATCTCGCCATGACGCGTAAAGACGCGTCCGCGCCGCGGCCCATTGGCCTCGCCTTGAAGAAGCTGGAAGGAGTTCGTCATAAAAAGGAACGCGAAGCTTCAGCGAGTGTTTGCGCTGGGGCCACACCAAAGTTAGATTTTCAAAGGAATTGGGTCTATGCGCCGAAATAACACTCGCTGAAGCTTCGCGTTCCGGAAATACAGCGCCAAAAACCCTACATTTAGTGGGGAAAGTAGGATATTGACTATTTGTGGGGCAGAATGCAGTCTAGCCGATTCCAATCATGCTTCTGGTTATCGACAATTTCGACTCCTTCACTTACAATCTGGTCCAGTATTTCGGACAGCTCGGGGTGGAGCAACGCGTGTTCCGCAACAATGAGATCACGCCGGAGGAAGCCGTGGCGCTTAAGCCAGACCGTGTTTTGCTGTCGCCGGGGCCCTGTTCACCGACCGAAGCCGGGGTCAGCATGGCGATGATTGAAGCCTTTGCGGGCAAGGTCCCGCTGCTGGGCGTTTGCCTTGGCCACCAGTGCATTGGCCAGTATTTCGGTGGCAACGTGATTCGCGCCAACCGCCTCATGCACGGCAAGACGTCTCCCGTCAAACACACCGACAGCGATGTCTTCAACGGCATTCCGCAAGACTTCCCCGCCACGCGCTATCACTCGCTTTTGGTCGAAAAGGCCACCCTCCCCGACTGCCTCGAAGTCACCGCCTGGGTGGACGACCCCGACTACGCCGACAGCGCCAACGAAATCATGGGCATGCGCCACCAGGAGCTGCCCGTCTACGGCGTGCAGTTTCACCCCGAATCCTACGCCACGGCGCACGGCATGAAGCTACTGGAGAATTTCCTACAACTATCGGCCAATTGAGCAGGCCGCAGCCATCCCCGATTGCTCAACGTTTAGATCATGCAGTGTCCCAAATGCACCCACGCCGACACCAAGGTCTTGGACACCCGCCTCGGCAAAAACAACCTTTCCATCCGGCGGCGGCGCCAGTGCCTCGGATGCGGCTACCGCTTCACCACCATTGAGGAAATCCTTCGCGAAGGCCTCGTTGTGGTGAAACGCAATGGCGTCCGCGAGGAATTCGATCGCGCCAAGATGTTGGCCGGCATCCGCCGCGCCGCTGAAAAGCGCCCCATCGAAGCCGAACAAATCGAAATGATGATCGTCGAGATCATCGACGAGCTCGAGCGCGAGCACGGCAGCGAGATCCCCAGCGAATCCATCGGCGAGCACATCATGCGCCGCCTCAAGGAAATCGACCAGATCGCCTACGTCCGCTTCGCCAGCGTCTACAAAGACTTCCGCGACATCGAGGAGCTCGCCCAGGAAATCAGCGACCTCAAAATCGTCCAGTAACGCGAGCCCAGCGAACGAATTTTTCCCGCTGAGGCGCAGAGACGCAGAGATTTGGGGATGAACGAAAACGACATCGGTACGCAGGTCATTGAGGCCGCAATTGAAGTTCACCGTGAACTCGGACCCGGCTTACTGGAGAGTGTTTATGAAATCGCGCTGGCCAGTGAACTCGCTGAACGTGGGTTACGCGCCGAGCGACAAGTCCCCATCAAGATTCGCTATAAGAATGTGGTCTTCGACGAAGGTTTTCGCGCCGATTTAATCGTCAACGACAAGGTCCTGATCGAATTAAAATCGGTGGAGAAGGTTTCTCCGACACACAAAAAGCAAACCCAAACCTACCTCCGTCTCACCGGTTGCAAACTTGGCTATCTACTCAATTTCAATGAATCCCTCTTGAAAGAAGGGATCACACGCTGTGTGAATGGTCTCTAGCCCCAACCCCGCTCTGCGCCTCCGCGCCTCTGCGGGATAAACAACATGTCAGAACGCCAAACAGACAGTGAGCCCGAGATCAACCTGCAGGCGCTCAACCAATTGCTCCACCTGGCCACGGAGAGCGATGCGGAGCTGGCGCGGCAGGTGCAGTCCGCGGTCGACTTTGCCCAGCGCAACAACGACAGCGACCTGACCGAGCTCAACAAAGTCGTCGAAAAACTGCTCAGCCTCCACCTGGCGGGCAGCCGCCACACCGGCGTCGCCCACTGCGACCTGAAGGGCTGCGACAACGATCCCATTTTCCTGCGCCCGGCCATTATGCAGGCCCTGCGCACCGTCGGCGGCTGCCGCGAAGCCATCATCCTGATCACCGGCCTGCGTCGCACCGTCTGCCCACCCGGACGCTACTTCACCAGCAAACGCCAGCAGACCTACAACCACTCGCAGGACTACATCGAGCAGCTCGCCGCCCAATACACCTCCCGCAAAACCCGCCTGCGCCTGGTATTTGTATAATCGTTTGCGCCCGTTGTTTTTTGACGCCCCAAGCACGCGAGCCGTTGACTGGAAGCACGCCGCGCTCAAGGCACCTTGCTGGACGCGAAAAACCACTGTGGCCTCATCGGCCAACATAGATGAACAGCGCTCAGGCGCGAGGGTGTGCGCGTCGGTGGGCTTCTTGCAGACGGGCGACGCCTACATGGGTGTAGATCTGCGTGGTCGAGAGGCTGGCGTGCCCGAGCAGCTCTTGAACGATGCGCAAGTCGGCCCCATGATTGAGTAAATGCGTGGCGTAGCTGTGACGCAGCTTATGCGGCGAAAGATCCATCGGCAAGTCGGCCAGCCCAAGGTATTTTTTCAGTATCAGCTGGACTTGGCGCACAGTGATGCGCTTGCCCTTTTCGCTGACCAGGATTGCCGCGTCACGGTCAGTGCGTGGCGCAAACTCCCGCTTAAATTTCTCCATGACTACGAGTGCGACTTTACCAATCGGGCACAGGCGCTCCTTTTGCCCTTTGCCCACGACGCGCGCGACACCCTGCGGGTCAATCATGCCGTAGTTGAGCGACACCAACTCGCTGACGCGCAGACCGGCGCCGTAAAGCAACTCCATCATCAGACGGTCGCGCCAAGCCATGAAGGGCTCAATGGACTCGTTATCAAGGAGGCGCATCGGACCGTCGAGCAGGGTTTTCATCTGCTTCTCCGTGAGGAATTTGGGGAGCGATTTCGGCAGCTTCGGCAAGCTGATGCCCGCCAGCGGATTAGCCGTAGCACCGCGTTGGCGCCGCCAATGGAAAAAGGTTCGCAACCCGGAAAAATGGTTGTGCACCGTGCGACGCGAGAGATCCCGCTGGGATTCAATCAAGTAGCCACGCGCCTGGGCCGGGACCACTGCATTCCAGTCGCCCTCCCACCCACGACCACGCAGGAAATCTGCAAACCGCCTCAACGCA
Source organism: Cerasicoccus maritimus (assembly GCA_031296935.1). Lineage (GTDB taxonomy): Bacteria > Verrucomicrobiota > Verrucomicrobiia > Opitutales > Cerasicoccaceae > Cerasicoccus > Cerasicoccus maritimus. Next base: position 40,007 of record JAVDPD010000016.1, on the reverse strand, counting down.
GCGCCATAGTTCCGCACCGTGTATTCAGAGACCCGACGCTCGCTGCTGAGGTGCCGCAAAAATGCATCGATAGCGGCGAGCTCTGGTCTTTCGGCGTCAACGGCGTCTCCCATGCAGGTATGGTTGATGACTTTTCAAGCAGTGACAAGCTGGATTCAAGTGTTGGCGAGCAAGCTCAGCCCCAGAAATTGTCGCGTCCTGCCCCACATCTCCCCGCCAGCATGCAAGCCAGCCATCATGCGGTTAGCTGAAAAAAAGGCACTTCGATCAACCGCCAAAGCCACCTCCCGAGGCCAAAAGTTTGCTTTAGATGCCATGTTTTTGCCCCAAATAGCCCCAAAAATGGCATAAAAGTGCTAGTTTTAAAGTTCCATTTTCCTTAAGTCATTCATTTCCATCAACTTATAGAACTAACGCATTTTCAGGACCTTAAACCGCAGAAAATCGCAAAAATTTACCTGATTCTGCGTGCGCGAGAAGATCAAGCGCACCGCTTGCCTTTTGCTCGTAAACTGGCTCAACTGTCATCCAATGAGCACCCACTTCGATTTTCTCGTCATTGGCGGAGGCAGCGGAGGCTACGCGGCAGCGCGCACAGCCCGTGAACACAGCGACCGCGTCGCCATCGTCGACGGCGCGGCAACCCTCGGCGGCCTGTGCATCCTGCGTGGCTGCATGCCCTCAAAAACGCTGATTTATTCTGCCGAAGTCCTGCACCTCGCCCAGCAAGGCAAGCGGTTCGGGCTGGATATCCCCAGCGCCAAGGTCGACATGTCCGAGCTGCATCAGCGCAAGTTGCGGATGATCGACGAGTTTTCCGAATACCGCCAAGAGCAGCTCCAGAGCGACCGGTTCACGCTGTATCGCAACCAGGCGAAGTTCACCGGCGAACGCGAGGTCACCCTTGACGATGGCACAGTCCTCACGGCCAACAAGATCATGGTGGCGACGGGCTCGGTGGTCAATTTCCCGCCCGTGCCCGGCCTGAGCGATGTGCCCGTGTGGACGAGTGACGACGTGCTGGAGCTGGATTTCCTGCCGGAGTCGGTCATCGTGCTCGGCGGCGGAATCGTCGCCTGCGAGCTGGCGCAGTTCCTCCACCGCGCTGGCAGTAAGATCACCCAGATCCAACGTAGCCCCCATATTTTAAAAGAAGTCTCGCCCGAAGCAGCCAAAGTCGTCGAGCAAGCCTTCCGCGACGAAGGCATCGAGCTGATCACCGACACCGCTCTGAAACAGGTCGAAAAAACGGACGACGGCTATCGCGTCACCTTCGAACACGCAGGCGAAACAGTTGTCCGCGAAGCCAAGCACCTCTTCAACGCCCTCGGCCGCAAACCGAACACCGCGGGCCTGGCCATCGAAGCCGCCGGTTTGGAAACGCGCCAGAGCGGACACCTCGTCACCAACGCCAACCAGCAGACAACCAACCCGCACATTTACGCCGCAGGCGACGTCGCCGGGCCGCACGAAATTGTCCACATCGCCATTATGCAGGGTGAGCTCGCCGCTAAGCACGCCTTCGGGCAGCCAGTGGAGCCAGTTAATTACGATACGCTGCTGAGCGTGGTCTTTACCGACCCGCAGATCGGCCACGTCGGCCTAACCGAGGCCGAAATGACCCAGCGCGGCATCGACTTTGTTTCGGCGGATTACCCGTTCGACGACCACGGCAAGTCCATCCTCATGGAGGCCAAATACGGCTACGTGAAGACCTGGGCCGACAAGGCAACTGGCAAAGTGCTCGCCGCAGAATGCGTTGGTAAGGATGCCTCAGAGCTGATTCATGCACTCGCGGTCGGGGTTAGCCTGGGCACCACGCTGGCGGATTTGCTCAAAGTGCATTGGTATCACCCTACACTGAGCGAGATCTGGTCCTACCCACTCGAAGACTGCCTGGATCTCATCAACGAAGGATAAAAGTAAGCCTGCATCGATAAATTCAGGAAACTTATTCCGCGACTTGCTGTTTTATCAAAAATGACTTTGGTGCAGCCTAATACTCACCAAGCAAGCAACCCTCCAATAAACAAAATCATGAAAAAGTTCATTGCTATCATTTCCATCTTTGCCTTCGGAGCCAGCATCGCTGCTGCCTGCCCTTGCCAAAAGAAAGACAAGGACAAGAAGAAGGAAGGTGAAGCGTCCGTACTCGTGATCGAGCACAACGTCTAACGCCCTTTTAGAGATCAGCGACTGGCAACTCGCTCAGCCGCCGCCAAAGCCGCGCCGATGATTCCGGCGCGGTTTTGTAATTGCGCCAAATGAAGTGGACACGGCGGATCAATGTGATCCAAGAATTTATGCCCTTTTTTCGCCACGCCTCCACCAATAATGATCTCATCCGGCTGCGTGAGCGCATGTATCACGTGTAAAAACTCGTCGAATCGCTTGGCCCATTCCGGCCATTTAAGTTCGTCACGATGGCGTGCCGAATCCGCCGCATAATGCTCGGCCTCCATCACCTTGCCTTTCCCCACCTGCATCAGCAGATGGCCTAACTCAGCATTCGGCACGAGCTTGCCATCCACAAAGAACGCCGTGCCAATGCCCGTACCAATCGTCAGGAACAGGACGACACCAGGCTTTTCCTTGCCCAGTCCGAAACGAACTTCAGCGAGGCCAGCCGCATCGGCGTCATTGATTAGCCAAGCAGGCTGTTTCCCCTTGGTCATCGCCTCTCCCAATCGACTTCCGACCAAGGACTTGTGCAAATTAGCCGCGGTGAAGATGGTTTGCTGGCGAATCACGCCAGGGAACCCACAACCTACCGGCCCTGACCATTCAAAGTGAGCGATGATCGCTTGCAGAGCCTCAAGTAAATCCTCGTACTTAGCCGGATGCGGCGTCTCGATTCGCAGCCGCTCGGTGAGCCAATCTCCAGTTTGCACATCCACCAAAGCGGCTTTGGTGCCTGAGCCCCCCACATCGATTCCCAATGCTTTCATTTAGGTTACAATTTGCTAAAATCTCAGACCTTAGATGAATCAATCATTGACCAGCGACGGCATAATGACAACGGTGTTCAATGAAATGCAAACCTATATCAACTCCGCGCATCAATCTGTTAATGCCGGGATGAGTTGATTTTCCTTGAACAGCCAGTCACACACTGCTAACCTTCAGCCACAAAATTACCCATTTTTCTAACGTACTGACCATGAAAATCCTAAAGTTTATCACTCTCGCAGCTACTGCGCTGTGTCTCGCGAATGTTGCATCCGCCCAAGAGAAGCTTGGCCTCATCAAGGCCTTCCTCGTTAAGGGTAACGTCCAGTTGGTTGAGAATGATACCGGTGCCGCAACCCCACTCAAGCGTGGTCAGGAATTCTCCGAAGGCTACACCGTCATCACCGGTGATAACTCAACCGCCTTGCTACTCTTCTCCAACGGCGCTTCCGTCAACGTGACTCCGAATTCAAAGTTCGACGTGACCACTTTCGAACAGGCTGCCTACGATCCGGCCCTCGGCTCTTACCTGCGTCTTAAAAAGGACCCAAGCATGTCCACCACTGATACCAGCCTCGCCTATGGTGAGATCATCGGTGAAGTCCGTAAGCTCGACCTCGAAGCCGGCTCCAGCTTCACGATCAACACACCGGTTGCATCTGCTGGCATCCGCGGCACCGTTTGGGTCGTCACTTACGATGTTGCCACTGGCCAATTCTCCACCACCAACGTTAATGGAGACGTGTTCGTAATCACCGGCACTGGCGAAACCATCAGTGTGCCAGAAGGCGAAACCCACATCATTCTCAACGTGACTGACAGCGGCTCTTCAGGCCCGGCTTCACCGGAAGCGATCGCTAAAGCTGAAACCGTTGCAGCACAAATCGAACGTGCAACTCCTTTCGAGGTAACAGTGACCAACAATGCGACTATCGTGTCGCAGCCCAACACGACGATAATCACTGATGAATCCGGCACCGATCCGTCGCAAAGCAATCCGCAGCCTTCCGAAGATCCCGAGCAGACAACTCCAAAGAATGTCGAAGAGCCTGCCTAAGTCTTTAAAATAATTTATTTCGACAAACCCCGGCACACGCCGGGGTTTTTTGTTGAGTGGTAATCCGCCCAAGGCAGTTGACACTCAGCGTAAAGGAAAGCACGCTCCAGCTATGAGTGATGATAATGTCCCCCTACTGATTATTTCTTGCAGCTTGAATCCTGGCAGCCGCAGCCGCATCATGGCGCGCGCCGCCCAAGAAGACCTTGCCAACGCCGAATGGCTCGACTTGGCGGAAAGCGAGCTCCCGCTCTGCGATGGCGGTGCCGCCTACGGCCATGAGAACGTCTCGCTCATCGCGGAGAAGATAAAGGCCGCCAAGGGTATCCTCATTGCCACTCCCATTTACAACTACGACGTCAACGCCGCGCTCAAGAATATGCTTGAGCTGACCGGTCGCCACTGGACCGGCAAGGTCGTCGGCTTCCTCTGCGCCGCGGGCGGCGACAGCAGCTACATGTCCGTCATGGCAGTTGCCAATAGCCTCATGCTCGATTTCCGCTCCGTGATCGTCCCCCGCTTCGTTTACGCCACTGGCAAACATTTCGAGGGGCCCAGCATCACCGATGCCGATCTCCGTCACCGCATCAGTGCGCTTTGCCAGGATCTCAGCAATTTCAGCAGCGCACTCGACGGCCTCACCGAGAAACTCGAGGCCTAACAAAAGTTTGCGCTACAGCTGTAAGCAGGATTCAATTTCTGCGACAAATCATTCTGATGAATCGAGCCACTCAATTCTTCATCGCGGGCTTAGCCTGCATTGCTGTAGCCACCTTTAGCGGTTGCGGCGGCCAGAACACCCCGAATTCGGAATCTGCGGGGGCCAAACCAACGATCTGGACTTGCTCCATGCATCCGCAAATCCAGCAGGATAAACCGGGAGATTGCCCAATCTGCGGCATGGACCTGATCCCCATGAAGTCAGGTGACGCCGCCGATCCGCGTGCGCTGTCACTCTCCGAGGCGGCCCAGGCCCTGGCCGACATCCAAACCTCTGTGGTCAAGCGTGAGTTGGTGGAGCGCACCATTGACCTCTTTGGCGTGATAGCCCCAGATGACACACGCGTGGCCACCGTGACCGCCCGCTTCCCCGGCCGCATCGAGCGGCTGTTTGTAAATTTTGTTGGCACCCAAGTGCGCAAGGGCGAGCACCTTGCCGAAATCTATAGTGACGAGCTCGTCGAGGCCCAAAGTGAGCTCATCGGAGCTTTGCGTTACGACAGCGATGCGACGTCCGCCGAGGGCATCAAGGAGCGCCTGCGCCTGTGGGACATTCCCGAGGATCAAATCGACCTCATCGACAGCACACGCAAGCCGGTTCACCGCGTGCGCATCGACTCCCCTGCCGGCGGCGTCGTCACCAAGCTAGACGTGCGCGAAGGCGACTTCGTTGGCGCCGGCGGCCGCATGTTTGAAGTCACGGATCTGTCCAAACTCTGGGTCCATTTCGACGCCTACGAAACCGATCTTCCCTGGCTGCGCTACGGACAACACGTCGAGATTCGCGCCAAGGCATTTCCCGGAGAGACGTTCGGCGGAACCATCGCCTTCATCCAGCCGATGCTCGATCCCGAAACGCGCACGATTAAAGTCCGCGTCAATGTGGACAACCCCACTGGCAAGCTGCGCCCGGGCATGTTTGTGCGGGGCAAGGTTGAGGCCCATCTAGGCGACGGCGGTAAAGTCATCGCACCGGAGTTTGCGGGCAAGTGGATTAGCCCGATGCACCCCGAGATCTTCTCCGACGAGCCCGGTGACTGTCCAATCTGCGGCATGGCGCTCGAGCCCGCAGAACAACTGGGCTACGCCGCCTACGAGCCCGGCGAGCCGCCGCTTATTGTCCCTGCTTCTGCGGTCCTCCGCACCGGCGCCCGCGCAGTGGTATATCTAAAAACCGGCGAAGGCGAGTTCACCGGACGGGCGATCAATCTCGGGCCACGTGCAGGTGATTACTTTGTCGTGCAAAGTGGCCTCAAGGAAGGCGATGTCGTGGTTACCAATGGCGCATTCCGCCTCGACAGCGAATTGCAGATCAAGGCCAAGCCCAGCATGATGAATCCATCCGACGAAGGCATGGCAATGGACCAGCACGAGCAAAGCGATGACACCGCCCAAAGCGAGCCAGTCGACATTTACTCACTGCATAAAAAAATCCCGCTACAATTCGATGCCAGCGACAAGTTTAACGCCGCGCTCAGCTCAACGCTGCAAAGCTACTTTACCTTGGAAAGTGATTACGACACCAATTCATTCGTAAACGCCCAAGCCCAGGCGGAGCGAGTCGCCGCGCAGATCAAGGCGATCCCCATGATGGGCCTTTCCGATGAAGAGATGCCCATTTTCATGGAATTTCAGGCCACCGGCCAAAGCAGCGCGCAGACCATTGCGCAGGACGCCCAGGCCAACCGCGCGAACAACATCGATGCCCTCTCTGAATCACTCATCGCCTTAGTGCAGACCTTTAAATGGCGCGGCGATGAACCGCTTTACCTGATGCACTGCCCGATGGTCTACGGCGACACGGGTGCACGCTGGCTGCAAAATACGCCCGACGTCACCAATCCGTATTTCGGCCCCGACATGCTCACCTGCGGCGAAGTCCTCGCCGTGTGGAATACCCAGGAAGCCCGCTGGGATGACTACCAATAGCCGACTCGCCTGATGATTAACGCGCTCATCCACTGGTGTTTGAATAACCGGCTCGTCGTCGGCATCATCGCCCTCATGCTCGCAGTCGGCGGCGTGACAGTCGCGCCGTTTGACTGGGAAATTCCCGGCCTCACTCGTAACCCGGTGGGGGTGGACGCTATTCCCGACATTGGTGAAAACCAGCAGATCGTCTTCACCGAATGGTCCGGTCGTTCGCCGCAAGACATCGAAGACCAGATCACTTACCCGCTGACCACTGCGCTTCTCGGCCTGCCTGACGTCAAGGCGATCCGCAGCAACAGCATGTTCGGGTTTTCCACGATCTTCATCATCTTCGACGACTCGGTGGATTTCTATTGGGCGCGCAGCCGCATCCTGGAAAAACTCAACAGCCTCCCCCCCGGCGCTTTGCCCAGCGATGTCCAACCAACGCTCGGCCCGGACGCCACTGGCCTCGGCCAAGTCTATTGGTATACGCTTGAGGGCCGCGATCCCGAGGGCAACCCGGCCGGAGGCTGGGACCCGCAGGAGCTGCGCAGCATTCAAGACTGGATCGTGCGCTATGCTTTGCAGAGCGCGGACGGCGTCTCTGAAGTCGCCTCCATCGGCGGCTACGTCAATGAATACCAGATCGATGTCGATCCCGACGCCATGCGCGCCTACGACATCACGCTCGACGACATCTACAGCGCGGTCAACAACTCCAACGACGAAGTCGGTGCGCGCACCATTGAGGTCAATAAAGTCGAGTATGTGATCCGCGGGCTGGGTTGGGTCCAGTCACTGGAAGACCTGCGCCAGACAGTCGTCAAAGCTCACGCCGGAGCGCCGATTACGCTAGACCAAGTTGCCGAAATCGAACGTGGCCCCGCACTGCGTCGCGGCGTGCTCGACAAGGATGGCCACGAGGCTGTGGGCGGCGTCGCGACAGCACGCTATGGCGAGAACCCACTGGAGGTCATTAAAAACATCCACGCGAAGGTGGAGAATATTTCCCGTAGCCTGCCAAGCAAAACGCTCGATGACGGCACGGTCAGTCAGGTGACCATCGTGCCATTTTATGACCGAACCGGGCTGATCCTCGAAACCCTCGGCACACTCGAAGACGCGCTGAGCCTCGAAGTGCTCGTCACAGTGCTGGTGATCATCCTCCTCGTCTGGCGCCTGCGCAGCGTGATCATCATTTCGTCGGTACTGCCACTCGCGGTGCTGATCACCTTTATCGCAATGAAGGTGACCGGCGTCGACGCGAACATTGTCGCATTGGCGGGCATCGCCATCGCAATCGGCACCGTGGTCGATATGGGTATCGTGCTTTGCGGCAACATACAGGAAAAGCTCGATCAGGACACCACCGGCGCACCTCGTTTGCAGATCGTCTGGGAGGCCAGCAGCGAGGTCGGCAGCGCGGTGCTGACCGCCGTCATGACAACCGTGATCGGCTTCCTGCCGGTATTCTTCATGACGGGCGCCGAGGGCAAAATGTTTCAGCCGCTTGCGTTCACGAAAACCTACGCACTGATTGCGAGTGTCATCGTGAGCCTCACGCTGGTGCCCGTGCTCGCGCTGATCTTGCTGCGCGCCGCCAATCAGCCTAAGGAAGCCACGCCCAGCAAGCGCAGCTTTTTCTCGCGCAACCTGCCCTGGCCCACCCTGTTGCTCAACGGCGCAATTGCACTCGTCGTCGCCTTGTTTTTATCCGCCACCTGGCAACCACTCGGGCCCACACACACCGTAGGCAATGCGCTCTTCGTCTTCGTCGTAGTCGGCGGCGTGTTGTTATTTTTTCGAGCCCTGGTTTATTTTTATATCCCGATCCTCAGCGTGCTGCTGCGCTTCAAAGCGCCATTTTTAATCGGTGTCGTGGCGATCATCGCCTTGGGCGGCATGTGCTGGCTAGGCGGCCCTGGACCGCTACGCGGCATGTTCCCCGGCCTGCAAAAAGAGTTCATGCCCGCGCTCGACGAGGGCTCCTTCCTCTTCATGCCAACCACGATGCCCCACGCCTCGATTGGTGAGACGACGGAAATTCTTTCCCTGCAAAATCGCGCCATCAAGGGCATTCCAGAGGTTGATAGCGTGGTGGGTAAAATCGGCCGTGTGGACAGCCCACTGGACCCGGCACCGGTCTCGATGGTCGAGACGATCATCAATTACAAGCCCGAGTACGTCCGCAATGAAGACGGTGAACTCGTCCGCCAATGGCGCGACGAAATCAAAACCCCGGACGATATCTGGGACGAAATTGCAAGCGTTACGCAGATGCCCGGCGTCACCTCAGCGCCCAAACTGCAACCGATCGAAACGCGCCTGGTGATGCTGCAAACCGGCATGCGCTCGCCAATGGGCATTAAGGTATTTGCGGGAAATTTGGAAGAACTCGAACAAGCCGCGCTCACGCTCGAAGAGCAGCTTCAGGACATTCCCGGCATTCGTCCGAGTAGCGTGTTTGCGGACCGCGTCGTCGGCAAGCCCTACCTGGAAATCACGCCCAACCGCGAGGAGCTTTCGCGCTACGGGCTGGCCGTCAAGGACCTCAACGATATCATTGAAGTCGCTGTGGGCGGCAAGACGATCACCACCACCGTCGAGGGCCGCGAGCGTTACCCCGTTCGCGTGCGTTATCCGCGCGAACTGCGCAACAACGAGGAGAGCTTGCGCGAAATTTTAATCCCCACTTCAGACGGCGCACAGATCCCGCTGGAGCAGGTTGCGACGATCGAATACGTGCGCGGCCCGCAGTCGATCAAGAGCGAAAATTCATTCCTGACCGCGTATGTGATCTTCGACATCGAGCTTGGCTACAGCGAAGTGGATGTCGCCCAGACCACTGAGGAGATCCTTGACAACCGGCAGGCCGAAGGCGCGTTTGCGCTACCAGCTGGTGCCTATTTCCGCGTCACTGGCACGTTCGAAAATCAGGTGCACGCAATGGAGCGCATGCGCCTCGTGCTGCCCGTAGCGCTGCTGTGCATCTTCCTGCTGATCTACATGCAGTTCAAGCGCGTGGCGATGAGCTTCTTGGTCTTCAGCGGCGTGTTCGTGGCGTGGTCCGGCGGGTTCATTTTAATCTGGCTCTACAACCAGCCGTGGTTTCTCGACGTGAACCTCTTAGGCTGGCACATGCGGGAGATTTTCCAAGTGCAACCGGTCAGCCTGAGCGTTGCGGTTTGGGTCGGCTTCCTGGCGCTGTTTGGCATCGCCACGGACGACGGCGTGCTCATGGGCACCTACCTTCAGGAGCGTTTTAAAGACGAGCCCAAAGACAAGGCCAGTGTCCGCGAGGCCGTGCTCGAAGCCGCCAACCGTCGCATCGGGCCAGCCTGTATGACGAGCGCTACGACGATCCTCGCCCTCCTGCCGGTGCTAACCTCATCCGGCCGCGGCTCGGACGTGATGATCCCCATGGCGATCCCGACCGTGGGTGGTATGCTGGTGGCGCTGATCACCGTGTTCGTAGTGCCCGTCGTTTACAGCGCCATGCATGAGTGGAAAAAGGCGTAGGCAGTGCTTGGGAATTTATACTTTCCAAACAACACCCTTGCTTGATTCCGCTGTCGCAGTGACCTAAGCTGAGCTGCTTATGTTTCCCCAATTACCCGTGCGCGCCACCGCCATCGCCACACTTGCCCTCACCATTTGGGCAGGGCCACTGTGCGCGCAAGAAGACGACGAACCACGACCAGAGGAAGTCATGCTCATCGGGCCAGGCTACCTCACCAAGGGCTATAAAACGATCGTCAACGGGCAAGTCGTCCAGACCACTGATGGCCGAACCTATGAGGTGCCCGACACCAGTGTGACAGCCTCCAATGCACCCGCCACCTCAACGGCGCCCCCACCACCCAGAGGCAACTGGCCGGAAGTCGTGACGATTATCGATGGCGACATCGTCGACCCAGAAACCAAGCAGTCCGTTACGAATTTACCGTCTGAAATTGAGCTCATTCCCATCGGTCTGCGCAAGATCAGCACCGGCGAAGGCCAAGCGGAAACCATGGTCCCCTTTTTCCGCGTGAAGGTAAAAGCAGGCGCGAGCATGCCCGCCCAGCAAGCGCCCGCAACCAATCGACATCCCGCATCCATAGCCCCCGAGGGCCCGGATTTCTCAGGCCTGCTCGCCGCGCAGGAGGCAGCAGATGAAACCACAGAAGCCGAGGCGCCAACGGATAATGCCAAGACCGAGGAAAAGAAAAGCGGCGGCTTATTTGATTTCCTCTTTGGTTCCGAAGAGGAAGAAGAAGTCGGCGAGAACGAAGTCGTCATCGATCTGAATAAGCCACTGACCGCCGCAGAGATGGAAGCCCTCAAGCAGAGCCCGGAATTTCAGCGCTACTTGCAACAAGAGGCTGAAAGCAACACCCGCAATTTCTACTCCAGCAAAAACCGCGGCAAGCGAATCAGCGCACCGAAGCCGCCAGAAAAAATCGTGGTTGAAAAATTCAACCCTGAAGACTGGGTGGAGGAAGCCCCGATCAACCCAACGCCCAACATGTCCATCGGCAAACTCGTCTCTGTGGATATGGATCGCGAGATCGCAGTCTGCTGGCTGCAAACGCGTTACATCCGCGCGAACATGCCTATGGTAACACGCAATTATGAGCTGGAAACCACCGGCGTGCTCCTGCCCTCGGGTGAGCAGGATGGTCGCTCGGCTGGCTTCTGGGTCGCGCAGGGCAAACCGAATCCTGGCGACGAAGTCATCGTCCCAGGCCCCGATTACCTGAGTCTGGTCGAGCCTTGGCTTGAAAAGCCACAAGCACAGTAAACTGTCGATCAAGTAATCATTACGAGGATGATTTATCGCATCTCAATTTAGTACAAACCTTGCCAAGAGAAACATCTCTCGCGACGATTCAGGCAAGATGAAATCCCCCCTGTTGCTGACAATCATAACTAGCATTTCGCTGGCACCGCCCCTACAGGCGCGGACATTTACCGACACACAAGGCCGCACGATGGAAGCCGAAATTGTTAGTTATGACTCTGGTGACAGCGTGACCATCAAACGAAGTGACGGCCTGGAATTCAGCCTGCCGCTCAACAAGCTTTCCGCCGCCGACCAAGACTACATCCGCCAGTGGAAAACGCCCGAGGCACCCACTGCAAAAATCGCCACGGCCAATGATTTAAATCGAATCAATAAGATCGTTGGTGCCGAACTTTTTGCCGATGGCAACCTCTGGGATGATGCCCCCGGCGACGCTGCTCAGCGCCTCGGCTGGCCCCAGGAATCACAAACCGCCACGCAGTCCAGCTACCGCATTTATAACAAGCCGAATGACCGCCTGTTTGGCGCACGGCCGTTCTCTTCGGTGCTTTACGGCAAAGATGGCAGGGTGGACATGATTTCGATCATCTTTGCCAACAAGGGCGACTCGATCAGCAAAGACACCGTCATTGGCAAAGAGGCAATCAAACAAATCGCCGACGCCATTGCCCGCGACGGCGATACCATTAGCAAGCAGCTTGCCGCACTGGGCGAACCTGAGCAGCTCACCACCGCCACCGGACGTAATCTGAAGGAACGCCTGCATATCTGGGAATGGAGCGGGCATGTTTTCACGCTCGCCGTCCAAGATGGCGAGTACGTTGCGCTGCGCATCATCCCGCCCGAACAAGCAGCTAACCGCGGGCGCCCCGAACGCATCGCTAGCTCTGCCCTCCGCGAACAGGCAAAAGCCAACCTCGATAAACGCACCAATGGCGATGTGGTCATTACGAACATTCCTATGGTCAACCAAGGCCCCAAAGGCTACTGCGTGCCGGCAACGCTGGAGCGCGTGTTGCGGTACATGGGCGTCAGCGCAGATATGTATTTGCTCGCGATGGCAGGACAAACGGAAATCGGTGGCGGCACCCGCGTGTCCGATCTCATCAATGGCACCGAAGGCTACCTGAAAAGTGCGGGCCGCGAAATGGAACGCAAGCAATTCAAGCTCAAGGCACGCAGCATCGCAAAATACATCGACGACGGTCAGCCTATTTTGTGGACGCTTTATTCGACGCGGGAATTCAACGACCTGGCCAACAGCAACACTCAGGCACGCAGCCAGTACGACAATGCCGAGGCTTGGAAGAAAGCACTTAAGGAGAAATTACGCAGCGCTCCTGAGCTCATACCAAATCGAGAAACCGCCCACATCTGCATGATCATTGGCTACAATTCGGAAACCGATGAAATCGCAATCAGTGACTCCTGGGGCCCGCAATACGCCGAGCGTTGGGTACCCGCCGAGCAAGCCGAACAGGTCTCCCAAGGCGGATTCTGGATCGTGGATTTCTAGGGCGTGTTTTGGAAAAATCAGCTAATTAGTTTGTCTGCAAAGCGCTTCGGCCCATCGTTAGACGCTTGAGCCCAAACCCAGACAGAGCAGCGACAACTTATCGCTACGATATCTGGCGCGCCCCTTTTCATGGAGTGTGTGAATCCACTGCGGCCATTGCTACGCTAATCGCAATTCGCGGATTTGGCGCTGATGCCGGCGGCAATGTCGACATCATTAAAAGCCTGCTCAATGCCGCGCCGTTCATCGGGCTGCTGCTGACCACTATCTTCATTGCCATCGCGGGCAAGACTGGCGCACGCGCCACCAGCATTGTCGCGTTCTATTTGATCATCTGCGGCGGCCTGCTGATGCTTTCGTCCGTCACGGGTAGCCTGATCGGCTTCACGGCCTGCTTTGTCGGGGCCTACATTATCTTTGCCCAGCAGGCTCCAATGATGATCCAAGCCTACTCAAACAACTATACGCCACAGGAGCGCGGGCAACGCGTCTCCACTATTTTGCTGATTGGCTCAGGCAGCAGCGCAGCGTTTTCCTTTCTCAGTTCACGGCTGTTGGACTGGAAGTTTGACTGGTTTCCCACCATCCTCATCGGCATGGGCATCGCTTGCGTGATCAATGCCCTACTCGTGCGTCGCATCCCCTCACGCCCACTTCAACAAAAGGAAACAGGCAACCCACTGCGTAGTATCAAGCTGGCTTGGAGTGACCGCCTGTTTGGCTGGCTGCTGGCCAGTTGGATGATAATGGGGTTTGCCAACCTGATGACGATTCCCATCCGAGTGGAAATCCTCGCCAACCCCGAATACGGCATCAACGCCACGAACGAGCAAGTCCTGCTCGCAACGATGGTCATCCCGCAAATCGCCGGGCTACTGAGCGCAAAAGTTTGGGGCGCCCTTTTCGACCGGATGAACTTCATCTTCTGGCGCTTGTGTGTGAATAGCTGCTTCTTTCTGGGCATGATTTTGTATTTCAACGGCCCAAGCCTATGGGTGGTTTATGTAGGCTCGGTCCTGCTAGGTCTGGGCATGGGTGGTGGCCGCATTGGCTGGAATCTCTGGGTCACCAAAATTGCGCCGCTGGATAAAGTCTCGGCTTACATGAGCGTGCACACAATGATGACTGGACTGCGCGGGGTGGGTGCGCCGTTCATTGGCTACCTCGTGCTGACCACCTTTTCGCCGCCGGCCGTGGGCTGGCTGAGCGCCGGTTGCATTTTCCTGTCCAGCGCGATGTTCGCCATGCTGCGCCGCAATGAGCGCTTTAATCAGGCTTTGTAGCGATAAGCAACGCACAAAAAAAGCTCCCCGAACAGCGGGGAGCTTTGCGATGCAAAGTTTGTTTCGCTTTACGACTGAGGCGTATGCGCCGTCACGTGCAACACCATGCGTGCGAGGATCCGGCGTTGTAAACGATCACGCTGCGTCAGTTCGCTCTCGGGCGTATTAATCAGCTCTTCGAGCTTGGTGTCCATCGCCACCAGCGATTGCAGCAGATTTTCATTGAAGTAGTCCAAGCCTGCTCCCGTGGCATCTTTCATCTCGGCGTCGATGTTCAGCTTCAGCTCGGTCATCATCTGGCGAGTGAACTCTTCGGCAAACGCTTCTGAATCGTTTTGCGCGGCAAACTCGCGCAGCGCCTCTTGGTGTGAGTTAATGTATTCCACCATGCGCTGGGAGAAGTCGTCACTGAGAAACGGAATGATTTCCTCGTGAGACATATCGATCTGCTCCTTGCCCGTTGCTGCCAGCTCTGGCACCAGCTTGAGGAAGCGGTTGCTCAGTTTCTTGGCGGCGATAGGCGCATTATCCGCGAGCGTCGCCTCACCATTGCGTATCATTTCAGGCACGGCAGCTTCTACCTGCTGACGAACTGCAATGGCAAGGAACTCGCCATCGGTCGCTTCCTTAACCATCGTCAGGATAAAAGACATGTAACCGGCCACGATCACGGCGGCAATGATGCCGAAAATGTAGGTTTGGCCTACACCTTTACGAGTGCGAGAAATTTCCTCCCGCATGAAATCGATTAGCTTCTTTTCGTTGCTCATATTCGTTGGCTCCGTGGTTAGGATTCGGATTCGATTTCAGATGCCTGCTGGATTTCCAAGCCCAACAGCTCAAGCATCAGGCCCAAAGTGAAACGCACATCCGTCGGCTGCATGGTTTGATCTTCCTCAGCAATCTGCGTGAGCTTGTTGATAATGTCCTGGCTGACCTCGAGGTTAACCGCGAACTTACCTTCCATGTATTCGGTGAGGTAGTTATCCAGTGCCTCGTTATAATACACGCTCAGATTGGCAAGCTTATCGCGTGGAATGAACTTGGAAAGCTCAGCGCTGGCGGTTTCTTCCTGCTGTACAACGAGCTCCGCCAAGGCTTCTTCAATCTGCGGCCACGCATCTTGCGCGTGAACCTGTAGGCCAATGTATTCATCGGAAAGAACTTCATAATAAAGCTCTTCGTTCTCCTGGAATACATCCACAAAAGCCGTCTCGTAAGCCGGGACCAAACGGTTGAAGGAGTTGCTCAAATCCTCGCCCAGAACCGGGACTAATTCGGCTGCCTCGTCGCTGAGAGCCGTAGCAAAGTCATCCAGTTCCTCTTCTTGGAATTTTTTCACTTCCTGTATGCCCAGGAAGATGAAGAAGACTACAATGATCAGGACCAAAACGGTCATGATATTGCGAGCATTGCGTTTATCTCGCTGGGCAGATTGCAGTTCTTCGATCAGACGATCCACCAGTTCGCCTTCGTTTGTACCGTCGCTCATAATTTAAGAATAGCAGTTGGAGTTAATCTAGCAGGACTAAAAGGTAGTCAATCTACCCTAGACAAATTGGCCCAACAAGCAACCATTAACCGCTTATTGAGATTAAATAATCTTTTAGCAAATTAGATTCTAGCGATACTTAGGCGGCCTAATTATCCAAGATCAGATTTAGCATTGCCAAGGCTCCCTCTGCCGACGTTCCTTACTGAGGTGAAAAGCAAGCGCACCATACGCATCGGAATCCTTGGCTTCGGCACCGTCGGCCAAGGCGTCTGGAAACACCTGCAAGCCGACCTCTCCGCGCTCGAATACCGCCTTGGCGCGAAGCTCGAGCTCGTCAGCGCATCCGCGCGCGACATCACCAAGCAGCGTGATGTCCAAGTCGGCCCCGGCCAACTGACCGACGACAACTTCAGCATCGTTAACGATCCGCAAATCGACATCGTCTGCGAACTCATCGGCGGCACCACCCTCGCCCGCGAGCTCACGCTGCAAGCCTTTAAGAACGGCAAGACCGTCGTCACCGCCAACAAGGCGCTCATTTGCGAACACGGCGAAGAGCTCTTCAACGCCGCGCGCGACTGCAACACGCATTACTTTTTCGAAGCCAGCGTCGCCGGCGGCATTCCGATCATTAAGACGCTGCGCGAAGGCCTCGTGGCCAATCGCTTCTCGCTCATTTACGGCATCCTCAACGGCACCACCAACTACATGCTCACGCGCATGGAGCGCGAAGGCATCAGCTACGGCGACGTGCTCGACCAAGCGCGCGCCCTCGGCTACGTGGAAGCCGATGAAAGCCTCGACCTCGATGGCTACGACGCCGCGCACAAGGCCGTGATCCTCGCCTACCTTGCACACGGTCGCTGGGTGAAACTCGAAGAGATGGTCGTCGAAGGCATTCGCGACATCACCACGGGCGACATCGCTTACGCCAAGTCCCTCGGCTACAAGATCAAGCTCCTCGCCGTTATCCGCCGCGACTTCGACAAGAACGCCGTGTCCGTGCGCCTGCACCCGGCCCTCATCGCGAAGAACGAAATCATCGCGCAGGTCGACGAAGTCTTCAACGGCATCAGCCTCACTGGCGATGTCGTCGGCGAAACAATCCTCGTCGGCCGCGGCGCTGGACAAGACGCCACCGCGAGCGCCGTGATCAGCGACATCGCCGACGCCGTCGTTGCGCTGCTCGGTGCCCCGCCCCCCGTGATCTCGGAGGAAGACGAAGAGACCTACAAGGCCCTTGCCGACGAAGTGCAGCTAGCGGGGCCCGAGTCGGTCAGCAGCCCGTATTACATTCGCTTGCGTGTCAAGGACCAGCCCGGCGTCTTGGCGAACATAGCAAAAGTATTTGCCGACCACAGCATCTCCGTCGCCACGATGATTCAGGAGGAAGAATCCGACTCCGCCAGCGCACGCCTGATCTTCACCACGCACAGCGCCAGCGAGTCCAACATCGAAACCGCGCTCAAGGTCATCAGCGAGCTCGACATCTCCATCGACACGCCCTTCCGCCTCCGCGTCTTCAAGCCCGGCAAGTAAAGGTAATCGCTTCAGTTTTAAACAACAACAGCCGGTCATTGCACCGGCTGTTTTCGTATCCAGTTCCCAAGCTATTTGCGCACTGCGCAAATCTCTGGATGCAACGGCACGTTGCTATGCATCCAGACAAACAATCTGGATGCCCGGGCCGTGGACCCCCTCAATCAAAATGCCTTCAACGTCGGCGGTCTTTGATGGACCCGTGGCCCAGATGATCGAAGGATCGTCGCCGAAGTTTTCGATTGCTGTGCGCACATCGGGGTAAACATCGGCTTCGTCAACAATCGCTGCGTGCACCCAAGGCGCCAGCGCTCCGAGTCGGGAAGACGTGCTCTGGTCTTTGAGAATTAGCGTGCCCGTTTCCGCAATGACGCCCGCAGCCTTCGTGATGCCGAAGGTGAAGTCGTCGAAGCGCGTGCGGTCAAATTCGGTCTCCAAAGTGATCCCGTTGAACTCCGGAAGCGCACGGACCTTGTCCACGAGCGCGGGGTCGCAGTAGCCGTGCGTTTGGCCGTCGGCAATGAGCCACTTGGCCAACTCGGCCAGGCCCTTGAGCGGCGTGCCATTGACCTGCTTGGACTTGTGGGCAAAGAGCTCCCACGCATTCGGGAAGTCCGGGTGCACGGTGCACAGCGGCAAGTCGCGCGCGTAGTCAGGCAACGGCGTGCGCTCGGGCAGCGGCTCAAGCGCGCCTTTGATGCGGGAGAAAATTTCGGATCGGTCGTCAGACATGGGGATAAATTTTTGAACTACGAATAGCGCGAATCTTCACGAATATTCAGGTTGATTTTACTATGAGTCGGCACGATGTATATCGTCATAGTCCTCGCTATGTTCTGGATCATTGAGATTAATGAATTCATCTCTTACACATATACTTTTTCTACAGCCTCTGGAGTGTTTCCATAACGTTCAATTATCATTCTAGACCACCCCATATTGTTCAGAGGGAAACCCAGACGTTTGGTTAGCCAATCGGAAAATCCATTCGGTATAAATGGTTCCTCAAAAAGCCCTCGCTTCTCTAGTGCTAGCTGGTAGCCGGACACAAAATCACTCAAACCTGAGACGTTAACTTTATAAATAAACCTCCCAAGACGTTTCCTTACATCAGGATTTGTAAGTGTCTCAATCAAACTCATTTTCGATCAAACAGTCAGATAGATTCGCGTTCATTCGCGAGATTCGTGGTTAACAACTCCAGTTACTTGGCGTCCTTGTCGTGTTCGCCCATCCAATCGCGGAACTTGCCGCCGCGCCACTTAGGCAATTGGCGGACGCTCGTCCAGGCTTGCGCGGCGGGGACGACATTCATCATTGCTTGCGGGGTGATGTTGACCGCGTAGCCGAGCCTCATTGCGGCTTTCCACGCGCTCGGTTGGCTGGCCATCATCGCATACATGCCCATCGGCGGCGTGCCGGCCGAGGCGTTTTTCGCGCCCTCGCGCTTGCCCTTGTCGCGCAGGCACAAGAGCAAGTCTGGGATCGGAATATTCACCGGGCAAACTTCGTTGCACGCGCCGCAAAGGCTCGACGCCTTGGGCAAATCCGCCAGCTCAGGGAACTTGTCCCCCGCCAGCAGCGGACTCAGCACCGCACCGACGGGGCCTGGGTAAACGCTGCGGTAGGCGTGGCCGCTAGCTTGGCGGTAGATTGGGCAAACGTTCAGGCAGGCACCACAGCGGATGCAGCGCAGGATCTCCTTGCACTCGCTGGCGAGCACTTCCGTTCGCTTGTTGTCCACAAAGATAACGTGCATTTCCTCCGGGCCATCGGGCTGCCCGGGTGTCTTCGGCCCGTTGATGAACTGCTGGTAAACGGTGAGTTGCTGACCGGTGCCGGAGCGGCCAATCAGGTTTAAGAACAGGCTCAGGTCCTGATCGCGCGGCACGAGTTTTTCGATGCCAATGATCGCGATGTGCAGCTTGGTCGCGGCCATGCAGAAGCGTGCGTTGCCCTCGTTGGTGATCAACACCATGCGCCCGCTTTCGGCGGACACGAAGTTCGCGCCGGTCACGCCGCAATCGGCCTCAAAGTATTTCTTGCGCAGGTGGACGCGCGCGCGGCGGGTAATCGTCTCCGGGTCGTCGTTGTAATCGCCGAGGCCCTCGCGCTCAAAGCTCTTCGCGATCTGCCGACGATTCTTGTGCATGATCGGCTTCACGATGTGCGACGGGTGGTCGTGGTCGATCTGCACGATGAACTCGCCGAGGTCCGTTTCCACGCATTCGATACCT
Organism: Cerasicoccus maritimus; assembly: GCA_031296935.1. Lineage (GTDB taxonomy): Bacteria > Verrucomicrobiota > Verrucomicrobiia > Opitutales > Cerasicoccaceae > Cerasicoccus > Cerasicoccus maritimus. Next base: position 20,511 of record JAVDPD010000016.1, on the reverse strand, counting down.
GCCTTTTCCAAGTAAGGCACGAGGTGCGTTTCCTCGGTGACCATGCTCTTGGACTTCACCATTTTCTTCACGCCGCGCTCTTGCATGAGCTTCAGTGCAATCTCGTTGGCGCGGTCGCCCGTCGAGGCAAAGTGGACCTTCGCGCCGGCGGCGGTCAGGCTTTTCTCGGCCTGCTCCAGATACTGGTCGAGGTGCTCCAGCGTATGCTGCTTCACCTTGCCCGCAGTTTCGCGGAGGACGTCGGCCGTCTCCGGATAGTCGCGCCAGATCGAGTCGTAGCGCTTCTCGCTGGTGCTCTTGGAGCCGTCGTAAACGGTGGCGCGGACTTCCTTGGGGAGGTCGCGGGCGAACTTGTCGATCTGCTGAAAACTCTTGGGGGTCATGGTCCTACTCCTTGATTTCTCCGGCTTCCACAAGGGCGTCGCGGATGATCTGCGCCACGTGCTTACGGGGAATTTCCCGCCCACTCTTGTCGATGATGCCGCCCAAATGCAGCAGGCAGCCCATGTCGACCGAGGCGAGGATATCGGGGTTGTCGGCGAGGACGTGCTCGATCTTCAGCTCGCCCATTTTCTTGGAAATATTCGGAAAGCTGACCGAGAATGCGCCGCCAAATCCGCAGCACTGCTCCTGCTCGCCAAAGGGCAACAGCTCGATGCCTTCGATCGACGAAAGCAGTTTCACGGCCGAGGGGCCGGTGCACGTGCCCCGCGAGTGGCAGCTGCGGTGAAACGACACCCGCGCCGAAACCTTGCCCGGGATCTTCTCGATGCCGAGCCCGTTCACGAGGTAGTCGGTCAGCTCCCAGGTACGGCTCGCGAGCTGCTTGACCTGCGGCAGATCAGGCTCTTTCTCAAACTCCAATAGCGCGCCATGAAACCCCATTGCCGCGCAGGAACCCGACGGCACCACGACCGGCTTTTCGCCCTGAAAAACATCCATCACGTGGCGGACCACTTGGCGCGACGCCTTCCAGTCGCCAGCGTTAAACGCGGGCTGCCCGCAGCAGGTTTGGCCCTCGGGAAACTCCACGTTGCAGCCGGCCCATTCGAGCACTTGCACGGTCGCCTTGGCCACGTCGTCGAAGAACGCGTCGCACAGGCAGGTGGCCATGAGCTGGATTGATTTAGAGGCGGGAACTTGGCGGTCGAGGGTATTCACGGTAACAAACTTTACCGAGAATATGACACTTCAAAGGCCACGATTCAACGCGAACTCACCCGAATCTGAAAGATAGTGGAAGATATTAGGCGTTTTCTACCAGTCTATCAGCAAACCAGTAAACGCACTATAGACGGCCTAAGATTCTGTAATCAGGTGCTTGGGCAGATCCTCCAGCGTTTCGCAGCCGATCTGCTCCATCACCTGCTGCAACTGACGCTTGAGGATGCTCAGGGCCTGATCGCCGCCCTTGTCGCCCATTGCACAAACGCCAAACATCGGCGCGCGACCACAGAAAACGAAGTCCGCGCCGCAAGCCAGCGAGGCCGCAATGTCGGGGCCCGAGCGGATGCCGGAGTCCATCATCAGCTTTACCTTGCCCTTGAATTCCTTCGCGAGGTTGGCCAACGGTTTGATCGTCGATTGGCCGGGGTCCAGCTGGCGGCCGCCGTGGTTGGAAACAATCATGCCATCGACACCGAGCGCGATGGCCTTGGCCGCGTCTTCGGGGTTCACGATGCCCTTGACCACGAGGTTGCCCTGCCACTTGTCGCGGATCGCCTTGATCTTCGATTCCGTCAGGCGGCCCGAGAACGTCTTGTTCATAAAGAGGCCCAAATGCTTCATGTTCAGCCCCTTCGGGATGTAGGGCTTCATCGTCTTGAACTCCGGTGCCCCGGCTGCCAGTTGGCTAAAGGACCAAGTTGGCCGCGTGCACATCTGGAAGATATTGCGCGCGGTCATGCGAGGCGGGATGGACAAACCGTTGCGAATTTCCTTCGGGCGGTAGGCAAAAGTCGGCGTGTCGGCGAGGATGACCAGCGTTTTGCAACCAGCGGCAGCGGCGCGTTCCAGTAGCTTGTCGCGGAGCTCATCTTCGGCCGGGTGGTAGAGCTGAAACCAGAAGTCGCCCTCGGTTATCTCGGCAATCGTCTCAATGCTCGCGGTGCCCACGGTGCTCAGGCAAAATGGCACATTGCGCTCCTTGGCAGCCTTGGCGAGAATCTCACAAGAGCGCGGCCACATCAGGCCCTGCAAGCCAACCGGCGCAATGCCAAACGGCGCATCATACTTTTTACCAAACAACTCACACTCCTGCGAGGCACCCTTGAAGTCGCGCAAATAGTGCGGCATGAACTGAACTTCGCGGATGTCCGACGTGTTGCGCGCCAGGTTGATTTCCGAGAAGCAGCCGCCGGCCAGGTAGTCGTAGGCAAACCCCGGCATGCGCTTGCGCGCGCGCTCGGCGAGCCATTCGATGGAAGGATATCGGGAGTCCATGGGTAGTCCTTGTGAGAGTGTGGAAAAGCTCTGCTCATATAGAACAGTAGCAATACTGACCTCGAACCATGATGCTCCCGGCGCGAAAATCAATCAAAACCGGCCCAAAGTGGAAGAATTTGAAAGATTCTACGCGTTATCTTTCAGGCCAACTAACTCCGCCACCTCATCTGCATACCCCTGGATGATGCTCGTCCACGATAAAGACTGCGCCTTTTCGCGGGCCGATTGGCGGATCGCTGGCCACTCGGGCTTAGCGGCCACGAGGCGGTCGACCGAGTTGAGAAACGCAGGCTCGTCCTTAAACGGCACCTTGAAACCGTTCTCGCCATCCACCACGTGATGATGCGCGGCGGCGTAGTCGTAGCCGAGGACGACGAGCTCGCTCGCCATAGCCTCGGTCAGCACGTTGCCGAAGGTTTCCGTGGTGCTGCCAAAGAGGAAGAAGTCGCCCGAAGCGTAGTGCTCGGCCAGCTCCTGACCACGCTGCATGCCGGCAAAGATAATCTCCGGATGCTTCTTTTCGAGACCAGCGCGTTCGGGGCCGTCGCCGACCACCACGAGCTTGGCGTCAGGCAGGTGCGTCTTCAGGCGTTGGTAGGCGGCAATGGTGAGCGGGATGTTTTTCTCCGCCGCCACACGGCCGACATGCACCACTACCGGGTCGCCGTTCTTCACGCCCCAACTGTGCCGCAGATCATCGCGGCGGCGGTGCTTGCCAAAAAGCTCGGTGTCGACGCCGCGGCTGAAAATTTTAACGTTCTTAAAGCCGTATTTTTCCAGGTCGTCCACCGTCGCCTGCGAGGGCACAAACGTGGCCAGCGTGCGGTTATGAAACCAGCGGAGGTAGGCCATGAGCCAATTCGCGACAAACTTGTAATTGTAGTGATCACCGTAGGTGTGAAAGTTCGTGTGAAAGCTCGAGACGACCGGGATACCCAGCTTCTTGGCCACATTGAGCGCCGAAAAGCCCAGCATGCCCTCGGTTGCGATATGCACCACGTCGGGGCGATTGGCCGTCCAGAGCTTCTTCAACTTGCCGCCGGCAAACCAGCCAAACTGCAAGTCCGCGTAACCGGGGATCGCGATGCCGGGCACCGTGTGGACCGGGTAGCCAAAGTCGGGTGCCTCGTCGTCGGTCTTTTGCTTGGGCCGGACCAGCTCGACCTGGTGCCCTTGTTGGATCAGGTTGGCGACCAGGCGCTCCAGCGTCATCGCGACGCCATTGACCTCGGGCGGATACGTTTCAGTAACGAGAACGAGCTTCATAACGATCCTTAATTAAAAGAAAAGGCGTTGATTGGGAGGGACTTAAATTTAATCCAGTTGATGGTGCGAGGGTAAATCAATGCAGCGCAAGGGGGTTTTATGCGTAGCGGGCTGGAAGCCCGTAAGCGAAAAACCAACGAAGCGAACTTTGATTTTCACTGCATCAAAGACGGAAGGCTTTTTCCCATTAGCGGCGTTGTCATAAGCATCAAAGGCTTCCAGCCTATTGACGCTCACTCCGCCTTGCTATTGAAAAAAATCCTTACCGCCATGAACTGGCTTAAATTGAAGCCCCTCCCTATGGGATGCTCCACAGTTTGTCATGCACATAAGCCCTGTGTCACGCACAATTAACATTATCGCTGGCCCGACTGCAGTCGGAAAAACCGCCCTCGCACTCGATTGGGCGGAAGCCAACGGCGCGGAAATCGTCAACGCCGACGCCCTGCTCTTTTATCGCGGCATGGACATCGGCACCGCGAAACCCTCGGCTGCCGAAATGGCCCGCATCCCGCATCACCTGATCGACATCCAGCCCGCGCGCGCCGCCTACTCCATCAAGGAATACGTGGACGCCGCGCAGGCCGTCGTGGCCGACATCTTCGCCCGCGGCAAGAAGGTGCTCGTCGTGGGGGGCAGTGGCTTTTACCTGCGCAGCTACTTCGCGCCCGTCGTCGATGGCATCGAGCCAGACCCCGTGATCCGCGCCGAAGTTCAACAACTCGAAGCCAAGGGGGGGGTAACGGCCTTGCTCGCCAAACTCGACGCGCTGAACTACGAAGGCACCGGAGCGCTCGACCGCGACAATCCGCGTCGCGTGGCCCGCGCCCTGGAGCGTTGCCTCATCTCCAACAAAACCCTCGCCGCGCTCGAAGCTGACTTCGCCAATTTGCCCGGCCCGTTCGACAATTACGCCAAACGCAGCGTGCTCCTGCTCCGCGACAACGCCGAGCTCCACCCGCGCGTCGAACAGCGCACCCGCGCCATGCTCGCCGCCAGCCTCGTGGACGAAGTAAAGCGCCTGCGCGCCGAAGGCTTGGAAGAAAATCCACCCGCCGCAAACTCGATTGGCTACCGCGAAACGCTCGCCTGGCTCAACGCTGGCACGGGCAATATCGACGCCCTCGCCGAGGACATCAATCTCTCGACCCGCCGCCTCATCGCGAAGCAACGCAAGTGGTTCCGCACCCAGTTCGCGCCGGACCTCATTATCGAAGGCGACGCGGAGTTGTCGCAGCTAGGTTTGTTCGCTTAAGGGAAGGCTAAGCTTACGATATGGAGTGCGCCAGCCCTCTGGCGCTTTTAGCATTGTGCGGAAACAGAGAAGGTTCGAATCGGCTTCGTTTCATGCGAAAGCGCCAGAGGGCTGGCGCACTCCATATCGCTAATCCATGCCCGCTCGGGGGGCCAGGGGGGGGGTAAAACCGCCGCCAAATCTGAGAAAGAACACATGGGGCATCCCGGCAAAAAACGGGCAGGTTTTTCGCAGGGCAAAGCTGGAGCTTGGGCCGACTTGCGCACCCCCGCTTCAACGGGCCATCGCACAAACCATTTGCACAATGTGCAAATCACTCGGTCCAGCGGGACGCTGGCATCATCAGTGACATCGATGGCTGCGCGCTGCCGACTCCCGAGCGCAAAGTGACTCAGGAACTGCTTAGGCCGCGCGGCGTCGCGGAATGGATTTTATCCGCGAATAAGCCGCGCCGTGGCGACAACGCAAAGCGCATCTTCAAATGATGCGGGGCGGGACAGCGCGCAAGCGCCGCCCCGCAAAGCTAAATTGGGTGGAGATAATTCATGGTGGAGAAATGGCGTTTAGATGATCAATAAATCGATGAACGTAAGAATATGCAAAACGCCCTTTTTGCGCAAGTCAAAAAGTGAACATTTTAACATTTAAATATATGGCCAATAATCCTCCAAAAGACGCGTTTACTTAACCGCGAAGGACACGAAGCCAATGAGACGTGACTTTTAACCAAGCGGCTAGGCGAGCGACTGTCCATTAACACAAGCGGCATCGACGGTTGAAGGCTATCGCGTATTTAGTTGGGCCAAGCAAATGAAGTGCCCGCTAACCGGCAATATCCTATACGGCACTTGAACTGACCAAGGTAGGGCGCAGTCTCCAGACAAGCCGCAACAGCGGAGTAGCGATGCAACAGGTCAATTTTGTTAGTGACTAATATCCTCAATCACGGCAATTATTACAACACACCTTATAGCCAAACATGAATAAATCTGACGTTGAAGTTAAGCAGCCCCCAGTCCTTTTCGAAAAGACCCAAGAGCTCATCCCCAAGCTTGAGGAGCGCCTGAACGGAGTGTTCCTCACCTATTGGAATTCCACCAACGGGTCCGTTTGCGGAAACGACGTGATCGGCTTTTACGAAGTCCTCAATCACATTGGCAAAACTGACACGCTCTATCTCTTCATCAAGTCAGATGGAGGCAATGGCACCGTTGCCTTGCGCATTGTCAACTTGCTGCGGAACTATGCGAAAAAAATCATCGTGCTAATCCCGTTGGAATGCGCCTCGGCCGCCACCATGATGGCCTTGGGCTCGGATAAGATCCTGATGGGGCCGCTGTCTTACCTAACGGCGGTTGATACTTCGATCACCCACAGCCTGTCTCCGATGGACAAGTATAACAACAAGGTGAGCGTCAGCCTGGATGAAGTCAGCCGTCTGCTCAACCTGTGGAACGAGCAGGAAAACGAGCAGGCCGAAAATCCCTATAAATTTCTCTACGACCACATCCATCCATTGGTCATTGGCGCAGTCGACCGCGCCAGCTCGCTATCGATTCGCTTGTGCAAAGAAATCCTGTCCTTTCACATCGAGTCGGAGGAAGAGGCCAAGCGCATTAGCGAAGTCCTGAACTCGGAATACCCCTCGCACTCGTATCCGATCACCATGCGCGAAGCCCAGCGCATCGGGCTAAATGTGGATTCACTGGACCCCGATGTAAACGACCTGCTGCTCGACCTCAACGAGTGCTACTCGGAGATGGGGCAAATCGCGTTAACTGACTACGACGAAAACAACTACCACAACAACGAGATCCTCAACATTCTAGAAGGTAACTCGATCCAGATCTTCTATCAAAACGACAAGGACTGGCACTACCGCAATGAAGAGCGTCGCTGGGTTCCCATGAATGACGAAAGCGGCTGGCACAAGATCATCAAAGAAGGCGACGAGATAAAGAAATCGATGCTGTATGTGCGCTAGATATTTATCGATTACAGCCGGTTAATCCGGTTCGCCAGGTAGCCGGCGCCGAAGCCGTTGTCGATGTTGACCACGCTCATGCCGCTGGCGCAGCTGTTGAGCATGCCAAGGAGCGCGGCGACACCGCCGAAGCTCGCGCCGTAGCCGACGCTGGTCGGGCAGGCGATGACGGGGGCGCTGACCTGGCCGCCGACCACGCTGGGGAGCGCGCCTTCCATACCCGCCACGACGATTACCACGCGGCAAGCGCGGATCTCATCGAGCTGCGCCAAGAGGCGATGAAGGCCCGCCACGCCGGAGTCATAAACCTTGAGCGTGGGGCTGCCGTAAAATTCGCAAGTCAGGCGGGCTTCCTCGGCGACGGGCAAGTCGCTCGTGCCTGCGCAGACGACCGCGACCTTCGTCGTCGCGGGCTCGATCTCACGCTGGGTGACGGTGATCAAGCCTGCAAACTTATCGTAGTGCGCGCCGTGGACGTTGCCGCAGATGAAGTGCGCGGTGTCGAGGTCGATGCGGGTCGCGAGGACGTTGGCGCCGCGCTCGATGAGGCTTTCCATGATCTCGACGATTTGCTGCGGCGTCTTGCCTTGGCCGAAGATGACCTCCGCCGCGCCGTTGCGCTCCGCGCGGTTGTGATCCACGCGGCTGTGGCCGAGGTCTTCGAAGCCCTGCAGCTCGATCGCGGCTTGGTCGGTGGAGAGTTCGCCGCTTTTTACGCGGGCCAGAATGTCGTGAATATCAGGCATCGTCGTCCTCCTCTTCGTCGTCGTTAAAGTCAAAAATCTCGCCCGCCAACATTTGCGAGAACTCGGAAATGGACAGCCCCTGCTCGCGCGCGATGCGGGCACAGTCGTCGTATTCGGGCTTGAGGCGGACGACCTCGCCACCGCGCATGGCCTGCTTCACGCGGACCGGCCCCCACTGCGTTTCGACTTCGAACAGCTGGCGCTCCAGGATGGTGCGCTGCCACTCCCGGCGACGCACGCCGAGCGTCGAACTGTGGGCAAAGAATGCGTCCTCAACTTCGGCCACGACTTCCGCTGACGCAAGCGCATAGACAATCACGCCGACGCGGCCTTTCTTAAACGTGGCTTGCGTTTGCCAGACATCGACCGCGCCTGCTTCGAGCAGTTGCTCGCAAAGGAAGGCGATGGCTTCGCCGGTCATGTCGTCGAGGTTAACGGCGAGCTCGAAGACGACGTCCTGCGGATCGGCAGCGGCTTCGTCTTCTGCTTTGGCGGCTGGCGTTTCGGTGTCGATGATTGCGGCGTAAACAACGTTGGCGAGATTGGGATCATTGCGCTGGCCGACGCCGACGCCGACTGCGGTTTGCGTGCCTGCGATGGCTTCGCCGAACTTCGCGCCTTTGCCCACGAGCAGCGCGGCGCCGGTGGGCGTGGTCGCTTCCTTGTTCGTGCCGCCGAGCGTGACAGGCAGCCCCGTGACAAGGCGCGCGGTCGCGGGCGCGGGAACGGGCATGCGGCCATGTGCGCACATCACCGTGCCACCGCCGAGCTCCAGCATACCGCAGGCGAGTTGATCTACGCCAAGCAAGTCCCAGCAAATCGCGGCGCCAACCATGTCGACAATCGAGTCGACCGCGCCGACTTCGTGAAAGTGCACTTCCTCGGGCGGCTTGCCGTGGACCCCGCCTTCGGCAATCGCCAGCGCTTCAAACACGGCGATGGCGTCCGCCTTTACTTTGTCCGACAAAGTTGAGGCGTTGATCATTTCGCGGATCTCGCGGAACGTCCGGTGGTGGTGATGCCCGTGATCGTGATCATGACTGTGCGAGTGAGTATGCTCATGCTCGTGGTGATGGTGGTGGCCGTCATCGTGCGCATGGCTGTGGCTATGCGCGTGGGCATGGACGTGCTCGTGTGAATGATCGTGCGCTTGGCTGCGGTCGTCTTCCAGGATCACATCGCAGCGAATGCCGGTGACGCCGCCGCGCTCGTCGGGCGTGAACTTGAGCTGCCAGCCGTCGAGGCCGAGTTTTCGTAGCTCGGTTTCGAGCACTGTCGGGTCCACGCCGAGGGCGACCATTGCGCCGAGATTCATGTCGCCGCTGATACCAGCGGGGCATTGGTAGAAAAGGGTTCGCATAGGAGAGTGTGTTTTTGCCAAACCAGCCGCGCTGGTTGACATGGCCCTCAGCAAACCTAACATGGTCGGTTGATGCAACCTTTAGAGCAGCTTAAAAATTGGTTCGATGACTGTCCGGGCGCACTGGTCGCGTTTTCGGGAGGCGTGGACAGCTCGCTGGTTGCGTTTTTGGCGCAGCATTTCCTGGGGAAGGCGCGCTGCCTGGCGGTGACGTCGGCCTCGCCTGCCCTGAAGTTGTCCGACCTCGAGCTGGCGCGGGACTTTGCTCGCGAGCACGACATTCCGCTGGAGGTCGTCATGACTGGGGAGCTCGAGAACCCGAACTATTTTAACAACCCCGACAACCGCTGCTATTTCTGCAAGCACACGCTCTACGATGAGCTGGCGGGCATTCGCGCGCGCTATCCGGGCTGGTGGATTCTCAACGGGGCCAATCTCGACGACGCCGGCGATTACCGCCCCGGGATGAAGGCCGCGGCGGAATTCGAGGTCCGCTCGCCGCTGCTGGATTGCCAGATCGGCAAAGACGGCGTCCGCGCGCTAGCGGCGGAATTTAATTTACAGTGCTGGGACAAGCCCGCGAGCCCTTGCCTGGCGAGTCGCGTGCCCTACGGCGAGCGCATTACCTTTGAAAAGCTCAAGCAGATCGAGGCCGCGGAAGCCGCCGTGGCGGAGCTGGGTTTTCCGGTCAGCCGCGTGCGGCACTACGGCGAGCTGGCGCGGGTCGAGGCGCCCAGCGGGGAAGTTGCCGGGCTGGAAGCATTGTCCGGCGAATTGACCGCGAAACTAGCGGCGATTGGCTTTGCCCGCGTGGAAATCGACGCCGAGGGCTTGGTTTCGGGCAAACTAAACCGCGCCATCGGCCAAGCGAAAGCGCGGTCTTAGAGGGCGGCTATTTTAGCGGCGCGGCAGATCGTCATCCACGCGGACACGAGCGCGATCGTCGTCATCATCGTCGTTGTGGTGATCGTGCTCCGGGCGGGTAAAATACCAGATAGCACCTGCGCCAATGGCCGCAAATGCCGCGAGTCCCAGGAAGTGATGCCAGCTAAACAAGTAGTGGGCGTGCCCGTGGGAAAGGTCATTGCTGGCGTGCGCCAGAGCTATGCCCGGGGTCAGGGCGAGCAAGAAAACAGCGGTCGTGAACTTACGCATAACTGCACCATGAGGCCCCGAGATGGCAATTGCAACCCTTGGCAGTTGAAATATTGGCAAAAGTCAATGTTCGCACGTCATTACAGATTTCGCTAATAAACCGTAAATACCCTAATAATTTTTTTGCGCTCATCGCGAAATTAAGTCATAAGGTCTGGCATGATGCGTCGCTGCCCTTTTCTGATTTCCTGCATTCTGGCCTGTATTTTTATTACGGTCAGCCAGACTGGGTTTAAGAAAGTAACCTACAAGTCTGGTCCTCAAATCATGGACGAAGTGGTCAATCGCCACAAGGCAGACTCCGAACTGGAGCTGATCAAACTGGCCATCATCGACGACGAGGGCAACACGCAAGTCCGCGAAATGATCAGTGTTTTCAGCAAGACGCCGGACGGCGAAGCACGCTATTTGATCCGCTTTCTCTCCCCCTCCGACGTCAAGGGTATCACCCTGCTGACCAACGAGGCCAACTCCGAAAACCCCGAACAGTGGTTTTACATGCCGGCTCTCGGCCAAGCCCGCAAAATCGCCGGCGACAATCGCAGCGGCTACTTTATGGGGTCGGATTTTACTTTCGAAGACCTCCGCAAAGAAAACACCCAAGAGCACAGCTACCACCGACTGCAAGACGACGCTGTCAACGGCATGCCGGTTTACGTGGTCATGGCCGCGCCGGCCGACATCGATATCCAGACTGCCACAGGCTACGCCAACCGCCTGCTCTACATTGACAAAGCGAATTTCAACGTGCTGAAGGTCGAATTCTACGAAGAAAACAACGACCAGCCCGTCAAAGTGCTAGAGGCCGATAAATATTCCGAGGTGGAAATTGACGTCGACGCCGACCGCCCAGCCCGCCTGCGCATGAATAACTACGCCAACGGCACGGTCTCCGTCATGACGCTACTCAAGTCCCGCCTGAATGTGCCGGTGGATGATAAATTATTCGATCCGGAATCGCTCAATGCCTGGACGCCTGAAATGGACAAACCGCTGCTCGATCAGTTCAACGCTGACAGCTAGTTTCATCATGAACGCCTTTTGTGAAGGCTTAGCGGCATTGGTATTGAACTTATCCGCCGAGAAGTAATGCTTCTCCCAAGTGCAACGCCTGTTTAAATTCTGCTACGACTACGCGTTTGCGGTGATCTTGCTGATCCTCGCATTGACGGGGTATTCTCTGTGGCATGCACAGAACCTCACCGTCAACGTCTCAACCGAGTCGCTGATCCCCGCAGATAGTCCACTGCGCCTGGAATATCAGCGGGTCACCGATGAGTTTGGCTCCGATCAATTAGCGTTGATCTACGTGGAAGATGAAAAACTTTTCACACAGGAAAAGCTCGAGCAGCTCAAAAACCTCAGCAAGCAGCTCAAAGCCCTGCCGCAGGTTCAGCGCGTGGAGTCTCTATTTACGGTCAACGACATTCGCGCGGTCAATGGCTGGGTCGACACCTCTCCCCTACTGCGCAAGATTCCCAAGACAGACGAAAAGCTAGCCCAGAAAAAGCAACAGGCCATCGACAACCCACTGATGCGCCGCGCCATCATCTCCGAAGATGGCAAAGCCACCGTGATCACGCTTTACCTGAAATCCCCGCGTGACATCCAGATCGAGCGCGAAGAAGCAGCCAAGGAACAAGGCGGGGCCGCAGCCGAGCCCCTGGAGAAAAACGAATACGACAAACTCGTTTACGAGGGTATTCAGAACATCCTCCTCGGCCGGAATCAAGCGCCGGACATCGAATTACCACCCGGTGCCGAAAAACTCACCCCCGCACTCCGCGAGCGCATCATCGCCGCCAAGAAAGCCAAGATCATCGAACCGGTGGACTACTCCACGAAGTTCGACCGCGTCTTCCAAGTGGGCAGCCCCGCGCTCCACGTGCTGATGGCTCAGTATATTTTTGACGACATGAAAGTCATGCTGCCGCTGGCGTGCCTGATCTTAGTCATCCTTCTGGGCGCAATGATGCGCAGCTTCCAAGCTGCAATCATCCCAGTGCTCAACTTCATTATCAGCACGGCATTCACCGGCGCGGCAATGGTCCATTTAGGAATTCCGCTGAGCATGCTGACTTACATCGTGCCGGCGCTCATCCTGATTATCGGCGCGACGGAAGATGTCCACATTCTCAATGAATTTCGCGAGGCCAAGGCGCAGGGTAAAACCGGCCCTGATCTCGTCGTCTTCATCGCTCAGCACATTGGACTCACCCTTTTCCTGACCGGGCTTACGACGTCGCTGGGCTTTGCCGTTACGGGCATCAGCTCGCTGGCCATCATGCAGGAATTTGGCCTGGTCGCCGCCATCGCGATTCTTTCGCGTTTCCTCGTTTCGCTGACTTTTCTACCGGCCTGGTTGCGGATTTTCGGTCGTTTCATCAAGCCAATGAAACACCCCCACGGCAATGGCGAATCGCCCGCGAACAGCCCCAGTGAAAAGTTTATCAATCTCCTGCGCGAAAAGCTCATTAAGCATCCGCGCAACGTCATCATTGGCTTCGTCTTGATTGCCCTGCCCTGCCTGGCGCTGATCCCGCAAATCCGCGTGAGTAACGACTTGATCAGCTTCCTCAAGCCCGACTCCGACATCGTGCAGGAGCTTGATCTCGTGGCCGAGCAACTCAGCGGCAGCAAGGTCATTTACATCACGTTCTACGGCTCTGAAGGCGAATTCAAGAAGCATGACAGCCTCCAAAAGCTCCGCGCCTTCACGGAGAAGCTCAGCGCAGATGAGCGCATCGACACCGCGACCTCCGTCGCCGACTACATCTCACTCGTTAACCAGGCCATGACCGGCGGTGAACTCAACAACCGTCGCATTCCGGACAACGACAACCTCATCGCGCAATACCTCGTCTTTTTCCACAGCTCGGATCTCCAGCCCTACGTCGCGAATAAATTTGGCACGGCCAACATCGTGATCCGCAGCAATCTCAGCGACAGCAGCGAACTCAATGCGCTCGTCGAAGAAATTCGACAAGCCGTGAACTCCGGCGAATACGGACGCCACCGCTACAGCATCACCGGCAAGTCCGTCATGGTCGCCTCCGCGGTGGACAAGATTATCAGCGGCCAGGTCATTTCCCTGTCCAGCATGACAGCGCTGCTCTTCGCCATCGTCGGGCTGCTCTTCGTGTCCAGCCGCGCTGCAACCCTGGCCGTGCTCTCGAATCTATTTCCGGTGGTCGTGGTGTTTGGCGTCATGGCGGCCTTCGGCGTCACGCTCAACGTAGGCACCTGCATGGTGGCGGCAATCACGATTGGTATCGCCGTGGACGACACCTTGCACATGATGGTTCGCTACAACAAAGAATTGAAGCGGCTAAAAGATGAGCACCGGGCGATTCTGTCCTCAGTCAAAGCCGAACTCACACCGGTCATTACCACCTCACTAGGCCTAGCTGGCGGCTTCATTATTCTTGGTTTTTCCAGCTTTGTGCCGGTGATGCAGTTTGGCCTCCTTAGCGCATTAGTGATGGTTCTTGCCCTCATCGCCGACGTCATCCTAACGCCAGTGCTACTCTCCACCACGCGCCTCATCACCCTCTGGGACGTCCTCGGTTTCAACCTTCGCAAAGCCCTGCTGGAGCGCTCCACGATGTTCGATGGCCTCACTAAATGGCAGGCCAAAAAGCTCATTCTGCTAGCCAATCTCGAAGAACGCGAAATCGGTGAATTCGTCGTACGCGAAGGCGAAGTAGGCAACTCTATGTATGTCGTGATTGATGGCGAACTGGAGGTCAGCAAAAAGATCGATGGTAATAAAATTGTGCTGACGAAACTCACGCTGGGTGACGTGTTCGGAGAAGTCTCGCTGATCTGCGATATCAAACGCACTGCGTCCGTGATTGCCTCGACTGATGCCCGTCTACTCCGGCTCAACTGGTCGGAGCTGGAGAACCTGCAGCGCTACAATCCGTTTTTATCTTCGCGCCTGTTCCTGAACCTTTCCCGCATACTTTGTCAACGACTCCAGTCATCGAATGAGCGCATTGAGTCCCCGGCGCCGTTCCCCACGCGCACCCCGTTTAAGAGCCGTAGCCGAGGCCAACGCTCGGGCAGCGAGTCATGATCTCACTTTAACTAGAGAACTCTTCATCTAATTTCCCCACCTGATTCGGCCAAATTAGATGAAAATTGCTTTAGGGAGTGTTTTCAAATCCATGCCGCCATCAACAACTTTAATTTGAAAACAGTCCCTAGTCTCCCGACTCCAGCAGGCGCATGCGACGGTGTTTTTGCGGGAACTGCAGCGTGACAACCGTCCCGGCGTTGGGGCGGCTGTCGAGGCCGATTTGCCCGCCGTGATCGCGCATGATCCGGCGGCAAATCATCATGCCCAGCCCGTTGCCCGTCGTCTTCGTCGTGTGGTAAGGCTGGAAAATTTTCGAGAGGTCTTCCTGCGCAATGCCCACTCCGGTGTCGGCAAACGAAAGGAACACATACTCGTCGTCCTCACGCGAATCGATGCGCAGCTCGCCACCAGCGTCCATGGCCTCCATCGCGTTTTTGACGACATTAAAAAACACCTGCTTGATCTGGTTTCGGTCACCGAGCACGACCGGTGGCTCGCCGTCTACCGTCACGTCGATATTCACGCCAAGGTTCGTGAGCTCGGCCCCCAAAAAGTTCAGCACTTCATCAAGCACGTCCAACAGCAGGACCTCCTGCAAATCGAGCGGCTGCGGACGGATGGCCTGCAAAAAATTCGAGATAATGCCGTCTAACCGCTGCACTTCGTTGGTGCACACATCGACGGCCTTTTGCATTTTCTTGGCAGCCGCTTCGTCCTGTAGTTTCTTCACCTGACGTTCGAGCAGTTGCAGGTGAATGTTGATTGAATTCAGCGGGTTGCCCAGCTCGTGCGCCACACCCGCCGCGAGGTCGAAGATGCTGGATATTTTCTCGTCCTGAATTAGCTGCTCGGTCGAGAGCTTGTCCTCGGTGATGTCCGTGAGGATCATTGTAAACAGCGGCGCATCCTTCTCGCCCTCGGCCGCCTCAAACGGCGTCAGGTAAATCCGCACAAAGCGGTGCTCGGGATACGTGATCTCCAGCTCGCGGGCAATCGCTGCCGGGCGGACGCGGCGGCCCGAGCCATCGAGCCCCGTCGACGAAAGATTCATCGTGCGCGCGAGGTCGGGCACGGCCTTCCAGACAGGCAAGGTGCCGACGTCTTCATCCTTGAGCCCCAGAATGGTCAGCGCCGCAGCGTTGGCGTATTCCACGAGTCCGCTTTTGCCAATGACCAGCACGCCCTCGCGAATGGTGTTAAACACCGCCTCCAGCAGCTCGCGCTCGCGCGCCAAACGCTGCACGAGAATCGTGAGGTTCGTCGTGTCGAGGTCGTCGAGACGCCCCAGGATGCGCTCCAGGGGCGAGGATTTACTGCGCGAGGCCATTGGTCGATAGACTGCGGGGTTAACGCCGCGTTTTCAACGCCAAAGCGAAGCGCACAAGCCTACGCGCCAAGCTCGGCCTGAATCGCACGGACAGCGGCAGCGGGGTCTTCGGCCTTGAGAATCGGGCGGCCGACCACAATGTAGCTGCTGCCCAGCTCGGCGGCTTGGGCAGGCGTCATCACGCGCTGCTGGTCGTTAAGATCGGCGCCAGCCGGGCGGATGCCAGGCGTCACGAGCACGGCGTCCGGGCCCAGTTCCTTGCGCAGCATCGCGAGCTCCTGCGGCGAGCAGACAAGGCCACCAGCGCGGTTGGCCAGCGCCAGCTTGCCGAGGCGGAGGACTTGCTCATGCGGCTCGGCGTCGATGCCGATATCGGCCAAGAGCTCTTTGTTCATCGACGTCAAAACCGTCACTGCGAGCACCGTGGCGTCGGGCAAAGCTTCGGCGGCGGCGTCCGCGGCATAGCGAATCATCTCACTGCTGCCAGCACCATGAATCGTGAGCAGGCCAACGGGCTTGCCCTTGAGACTCTTGATCGCCGAAGCAACGGTGTTAGGAATATCATGGAGCTTGAGGTCGAGGAAAATGCTCTGCCCGCGCGCGGCAACGGCGTCCAGCAGCGCCGGCCCTTCTTTCACGAAGAGCTGCAGCCCGATCTTGACCCACTTGAGGTCGGGTCCGATGCGGTCGAGCATATCGATCGCGGCGGCTTTGTCGGGCACGTCGAGGGCGAGAATGAGTTCAGTCGGTTTCGGCATGCGGGCAAAGTTGAGGCGTCTCCCGGCCTCTGGCAAGCCTATCACCAACTGACCTTGCAAGGCTCACCTGTCAGCTGGCAGCTCTCTGCGGTGTAGTGGTGCAACTCGATGCGCACGCCATCGGGGTCCGTAAACCAGGCCTGCCAGGAGTGGTCGGCACCCATCTTTTTATCCACCTGTAGCTCGATTCCCTTCTCCTTGAGAAACGCCACCGCCGCATCGATGTCCGCCACTTCGAGGCAAAAGTGATTCACCGGGCACTGGCCTTTAGGCGAGTCCGCATTTTGAAACATCTCCAGAAACGTGTCGGGCGCCAGCTTCACATACGCGCCAAACAAGTTGCCTTCCTTGTTAATGAAATCGAACTGCTTGGCGAAGCCGAGCGTGTCGCAATAAAAAGCCAACGCTCGGTGGATGTCTGCCACGTGAATGCAGGCGTGGGCAATGCGTTGAACGCCGAGCGGAGAAGTCTGGGTAGTCATGATGGGCGGGTGTTTTAAAATTTACTTTGCAACGCAAAGTTACTTGGTAAAGCAGAGTAAACACCTGGCGAAACCATTCGTCAATGCAAACAGCGCAAAGCGGCGCCCTCCTCCGAGGGCGCCGCTCCCACTATGCACTACTATTACTTCTGCTATGCGATCATCATTGACCTGAACCTGATTGCCCATCGAGCGAGCCGGCGCCCTTTCCGCGCACAACTGCCCGGCTTGGTAAAGCTTCCAAAATATTACTCGTCGGCGTGCGGTTAACGTAGTGAAGCAACAGCGCCTCGTCGCCGGAGCCCAAGTCATCCACCATTTCACAGTGGCCGTCCCCATAGATAATGAAACCTTCATCACTGCCCCACACGCCGTCTTCGGACCACACTCCACTGGTCGTGAGTCCACGCGACCAAACCAGCGGCGTCGTGCTCACGCTGCGATGCCCGACAACCCCCACGGCCACATCAACACTGTAGGCATCCACACCGGTAAACTGTGCCGTTGGCTCCCACTTATCACCGCTCTTGGCTGCGAGGGATCGCGGGATCGGATCGGGAGCCAACGGGTCATCCGGGATGAAAAATGGCTCGGCGGTTTCGAGATAGCCGCGCTCAGCGAGCTTCGCGGCAAAATCTCCGACGGACGTCACTTCCGAAGGCTTCATGGTGCGCCCTAAATCAATGAGGTAAGTCTGATGCGCATCGGCAATGCTGGTGGCGTTGGTCATAGCGGCCATCTGACGAGCCTTCTTCATGGCACCGCCAACAACCGGGATTAAAATGGCCGACAGAATTCCAATAATGGCGACCACTGTTAAGAGTTCCACGAGCGTGAAACCAAGAGTCTTTTTTTTCATATTCGCAGGTCTTTCTATGTTTAGAACCCGCGAGGCCCCGCAGTGTTAATTTATATTTTTAACAAGCAACAATCGTTAAAGATAAATATCACCTCGTTCAGAACGTTTTCCATTATTTTTTGAAAAACTATCTGGCAACTGATGAAAGTCCGCATTGGTTTCCTCGGAACCGGCCAGATTGTCTGGTCCAATGTAACTGTGCTACAAGCACAGTGCGAACATCGGATCGGCAGGAATCAAATCTCCTTCGATAGCGTCAAGGTTATCGCCAAATTTCAAACATGAAGATCCTCCATATGCTGGGTTGTCTTTGGGTCGCAATGCGGTTGAGACTCGGTACGACGCAGGCTAGAGAGATAACATGAAGATTCCAACCAGTGTAGATGGCGACGAGGCAATGAGTTGATTTGACCGGCCACTTAGCCCTTTCGTAAAATGTGACAGGTAATTTCCGGGCGGCAATTGAACCGCGCGGCAACCCCGCTACAGCCAATGCCACGCGAAGTGTAGCCCTGCACAGCGCCAGCACGCCAAGGGCCCTTCACCCGGTCGCGCGCACCATCGGAATGCGTAACAATCGGCGCACCACCCGGCAAACATAGTTGGCCTCCATGCGTATGCCCACAAAACATCGCATCTACCCGCCCACTGGCCGCGGCCTCATCTCCATAAACTGGAGCATGCGCAAGCAGCAATGTTACTGCCCGACTGGCGACATCCCCACCAGGCACCTTCACCAGGGCGTGCTCTAAATCACAACTCTTGAAGTAATGCGGGTCATCGACCCCGGCCAACCAGATCTCGGCATCGCCACGGCGAATCGGCGTCGCTTCATTCATCAGTAAATGCAGCCCCGTTGCTTCGAGGTCAGCCACATGCGCCACTGAATCGTGATTGCCAAGGACGCCAAAATGCGGCGAATGAATCGCCTCGGCAATGCGTGTAAACTCGGCCAGGGCCAATGGCCATCCTTTGTGCCACAAAACAAAATCGCCCGTATTAATACACAAATCAAAGTCAGCCTGCTCCAGCGTACGCAGGACCGCCGGAGTCAGCAACTCTGGACACAAATCGAGGTGTAAATCCGCCATGTGCAGCAGGCGAAAGCCATCAAACTCAGTTGGGAGGCGAGGGATTTTTAGCTCACGAGTGACGAGTTCGATGTTTTGAAAGTTGTGGCGACCACGCGCGCGCAGACCCGCGACCCTAATCAAAAAATTAATCAATTGGTGCAATTTTCGGCTCCGGCGCGCCAATGCGACTTGTCGCCCATGTGGCCCAGACAACCCCTCTTCCACCGCCATTCGTCGATGATAAGCGTCCTGGCCCATCCTCTCGGCGAGCGGTCTATCTGTATGCGTCGAATTCATGCACAGGTGGGATGATCCCTCCAGAGCCCAAGCGCGCAACCGTAAAACAAAGAAGGAAACCGCAGGACGCGACTTTACACCTGCCATGCACCGTGCCAACGTAGGCTTATGGAAAACTCCCCACAGGATGAGCATTTTGATTCGATTGAAAGCGCGCTGGTCGATGTGGCCAAAGGCGTGCCCGTAATCGTGACCGATGACGAGTCTCGGGAGAACGAGGGCGATCTGGTCATTGCTGCATCCAAAGCCACACCCGAAAACATCAATATGATGATCCGCCACGCCCGGGGCCTCATCTGCGCGCCAACCACCGCACCGCAGCTGCGTCGCCTCGGCATACAGCGCATGGTCTCGGAGAATCGGGAATCACACAGCACGGATTTCACCGTCAGCGTTGACGCCGCTGAGGGCATCACCACCGGTATCAGCGCCTATGACCGCTGCGCGACCGTGAAGATCCTTGCCGATCCCAAAGCCACGCCAGAGATGCTTGTCGCGCCAGGGCATATTTTTCCGCTCCAGGCGCGCCCAGGTGGCGTGCTCCAGCGCGCCGGCCACACCGAAGCCGCCGTGGACCTAGCCCAGCTCGCTGGCCTGCATCCCAGCGGCGTGATCTGCGAAATCCTTAACGAAGACGGCTCGATGGCACGCGTGCCCGACCTGATTAAGTTCAAGGAGGAACACGGGCTAAAGCTGATTTCCATCGCCCAGCTCATTCACTACCGTCACAAGCGCGACCGACTCGTCGAGTGCATTGCCCAGACTACATTTGAAAGTGAGTATGGCATATTTGACCTGCATGTGTTCCGCAGCCTCCTCGACGACCGCCAACACATTGCCCTGACGCTAGGCGTGCTCAACGCAGAACCAACCCTCGTCCGTGTGCACAGTGAAAACCTGCTTGGCGACCTCTTTCGCGGAAAAGGCATGGGCGGCTTCAACTCGCTCAACTGCTCACTCGAGCGCATTGCCAAGGAAGGCCACGGCGCTGTGGTTTACCTGGAGCAGCCCGGTGGCGGCGTGAAGGTGGAATCCGAAGCAGGCAAACTGGCCGTGCAACGCCGCGGCATGGACTTCCGCGACTACGGCATGGGGGCTCAAATCCTGTCTGAGCTCGGCCTACGCAAGATTCGCCTGCTTACCTCCAGCGGCAACGTCCGTGTCGTCGCGCTGGATGGCTATGATCTGGAAATCGTCGACGTTGTTTCGATCTAGCACCAACAACGGCGCAGATAATAATCACCGGCCACCGTAGCGTTCAAGCCCCCTCTTCAAAGATTGGGGACATGAGGCTACTAAGCCAAATGGCCCACCCCCCAAACTTTGGTGTAGCCCCTCCCTTTAATTGTAGTAGCCACGATCTGATCTGACAGATCGTGCTGTCTGGTCGATTAAAGTGTCAGGCTATTTTCGTTTGGTTGTT
>JAVDPD010000015.1 GCA_031296935.1 Cerasicoccus maritimus | reverse complement strand
TAACTACAAACCCTTACCAATGAGAAACGACAATGCTTACCATTGGTAGTCAAGTGGGATGGAGCTCGGACGCTTACCCAGAATGCACTGTTTACGTAAACGTCCGGCCTGCACTTTCGATTACCCACAATTTATTTCTGTAGAGAAAAGCCCAGCGTGAAATCAGCGAGTCGATTAAGTCCTCGCCACATGATAATGTTTCCTGGGGCTGGGTCACGTGCGCGAGCGAGATAGCCGCCGAGCTTGGCGATTTGGAGTGGTTCGCGGATTTGGCAGTCGCGGGGTATTTTGTTACACCGTCAGGGGCTTGTTACATCGGGGTATTTGCTTAGCATGAGGGCCTAACCCAAATCCCGCGCAGTTAGTCACTCCTGCAGACTGTTGGCAATGAGCTTGTTTTGCTAGTGTAGGTTGTCGTCTGACGACGCAATAACCCACCCCCGTATGCGTATCAAATACCTGCTTGGTCCCGCACTCTTTGTGCTTTTCTACACGCTCGCCTTCAGCGCACCACCGCCAGAACGAAACTGGACGCCAACTTTATTGGAGGAGTTTAACGCTTTTGACGCCACGACTTGGGTCATTAAGCCGAACGCCAAGCGTTACGACATCACCTTGGGCGGCGAGGCTCTGGAAACCTGGTGGTATGCCAATAACTGCTATGTCGAAAATGGCAACCTGGTCATACGGTCCATTTACCAGGATGATCTCTATACCTCAGGCTGCGTCACCACCTCGAAGACTTTTACGAATAAACTTTTTGAGCAGCAATACGGCTACTTTGAGGCGCGGGTGCGCGTGGCGCAGGATGATGGCATGTGGAGCGCATTTTGGCTAATGCCGCAGGATATCTATGGTTTCGACGGCACTGGTCGCGATGGCGCAGAGATCGACATTATGGAGTCGCCTCACTTGGAAGACCGCGGCTTTATTCAGCACGCGATTCACTTCGACGGATACCATGCTTACGAGCAGGAGATGGCGGCGCAAATTTCCATACCGGACCTCAATGATGGCGACTACCACGTTTATGGGCTCTGGTGGACGCCGGAGAAATACACCTTCTACGTGGACGGTGTGAAGACGTGGGAAGTCACCGATCCGAAGTGGATTAGTCAGGTGCAATCTTATGTGCTTTTGTCAGTGGAAATTGCTCCTTGGGGCGGAGATATCCGTAATGCAAATTTGCCAGCCTACACGTATTATGACTACGTCCGCGTCTATGCAGATGCGGGACCTAGCGGCCAAGCCGAAGGGGCTTCTTTTACTGCCAGCGCCGAGCTGTTGAGCTCGCCTGGCTTTGAATCCAGCGTGGCGGGGTGGTCATCAAACGCGAACTTAAATACGACCACGAGCGACCCGTTTGAAGGTGTTTATGCGGCGTCCGTCACCGGGCGAACCGCGGACTGGAATGACCTCAATCAGAGCATCACGAGCTACATTCAGGCCGAGGGGCCGGGGTCGTATGCGGTATCCGCCATGGTGAAAAGCGCGAGTGCGAACGTGACTGATTTCGTGGCTCAGTTGGAGGTGGTTGACGCCAATGGCACGGAGCACGTGAGCCAGCACATCAAGGTCGATACAGCCGGTGAATGGCAGCAGGTGAGCGGCGTTTTAGTCATCCAGCCAGAGGGCCTGATCTCGGCCAAATTGCGCATTCGGCCGGACAATTCATCGGTGCTGGATGACTTCGAAGTCGATGCTGTTTCACTCAAAAAGCTGTCCTTCGCCCAGGCGCGGACGGATCAGGTTTACGGCGCAATTGCGGCGATGTCGGTTGGCACAAATACCGTGGAAACCGTGGGCGTTGACTACAGTGCAACGACTGACCGCGAAGTCGTGGTGTCGCTGATTCGTGAGAGCACGGGGCTGGTTTTAGGCTCCAGCCAGACGCAGGTTTCTGCGGGCGCCGGGCGCGCGAACATTGATCTGTCCATCGGCGCGACGACGGAGGTGGACAACGATTATTACTACGAGATTGCGATTCGAGAAGTGGGGACGGCGACGATGCTGGATGTTTTTCAATCAGATTACGTGGATGTCGATGGCGTCGCCGAGCCGGTCTTTGAAGTTCTCTCGGTGGCTGCGCCCACGCAAGTAACGCCCAACAGCACACACTATATCGACGTGGAATACACCAGCACGGCGAGCATGGACATCGTGGTGACGTTTCAGCGGAATGTGCCCAGCTACACGGCTTATGGGAATGCGCGTGTCGCCATTTCCGCAGGCACCAGCGTGGTGTCGATCCCGGTGAATATCGGATCAGTGACTGATTTTGATAACAGCTACCAGTTCCAGACTTTCATTGCGCCAACGGGTGGCAACTGGGGACAGCGCGTGGACAACCTGGCCTTCACGCCGGTGTTAATGGCCCCGACCGCAACTGCGGATTCGGTCGTAGGGATGACCGGACCAATAAGCGTCAGCGAAAACAGCTCGGTCGAAGTTACGGTGGATTACACTGCGACCGAGTCACGCGACATTGTAGTGGTGCTGCAATATTCCGGCGGTAGTTACGAACAAATCGCCAGCCTGCGCCAGACGGTTTACGCCGGTGAAAGCAGCGTGACGCTTTCTCTGCCTATTGGCGCTGCGGTGGGCTATGGCAGCAACTACCAATACCAGACCTTTATTGGGCCAGTTGGCTCCAATTGGGGGCAGCGACTGGACAACTTTGCGGTAACGGGCGTGAGCGTTACCCCATGAGCAGGCTCTTTCCGGAGAAATAAAAGAGCCGGCGAAGACCGTCGGCTCTTTATGTTAAACCTTTTCTCGTTTAAATTGAGACATTGAGCACGATGTTTGCTTTAGTGTTTTTGTGAGGAAACGACATTTAGGTAACGATATAGATCGTGAGCGTATTCAGGCTCTGTTGAAGACAGAGGCAACGGGATGGCGAACGCAGCGCTTGGTGGCGTTGCGTTTAGGGTTCGACCCTGGCAACAGCGATGATGACATCTCTGAAGCGGTGGGTAAGAGCAAGGCAACGATTTATCGTTGGTTTGCGACTTATCGCGAAGGCGGTCTTGAGGCTGTCTTAACTCGTGGCTACAAAGGCACCAAATCAGTTAACTACAACGAGGATGTGCAGGCGTTTCTGAAGAATGGCTTGGCGACGTCTCGCTGGAACACCGCCGTGCAAGCTCAGCAGCAGCTTGAAAGTCATTTTGGCCGTCGCTTTAGCTACAGAACGGTTTGGCGCTGGTTAAAAAAAGTGGCTGGGGTGCTGCGGGTGGTCCGGTCCGCCAACGCGTCCGGTCTTGTCGCTTCGCTCGGAACCGCGCCCCGCTCACGAGAAGAGGAACCCGATCAAAGCGGAAAAGTTTAAGCGTTCGTTTTTGGCGAAGCTGTTTTCATCCAAACCCCGAGCGTCAATCTCGACTGGACACAGGCCTTCCTGGAACAAATCAAGGCTGAGTTTCCCGAGCACGAGCACGTCGTTGTCTGGGACGGTGCGGGCTTCCATCCGAGCGAAGACAGCCACCCGAAGATCCCCGAGGGAGTCCACACGATCATGCTGCCAGCGTATAGCCCAGAGCTCAATCCGATCGAGAAATTCTGGGATCTCATCCAGGATCACACCGCCAACAATCTGTGGCCAAGCATCGAAAGGCTAGACCAAGTCGTCGCAGCACACCTAGAAGACTGGTGGGCAGACAAGAGGCGGGTCAACAAGCTCGCTGGTAATGGATGGGCACGCGCTTCAGCAAACGCTTCATGAAATTTCACAACTCACAATTTAAGTGAGAGGCGGTATAATACACTGATGCCAGTTGGACGAAACGCGGACGGTTGAGGGCAACCGTCCCTACCCTGTCTACTCGGCATAACCAAAGGCCACTGGATCCGCTTGGGAAATATCATGAGTGCGCTCACCAAAAAGCCTTACTAGGCTTTTCAAAAACAACAGTGGCTGTACTTGACCGACAACCGCTGCTGTACTGTTGCAACAACCGCTGCTATGTTGCCGCAGTACAGCAGCGGTTGTTTTGCTAACATAGCATAAGGGTTTTTCGAAAGAACCGAGTAGGCTTCTCGAAGGTACAGCAGTAGGCTTTTGCGAAACAACCGTATAGGCTTTTCAGAAAAGCCCGCCTAGCAGCCTGTCGGCTTTTACGTATTTCTTTAGACGTTATGTTTGTCGAGGAGTT
This sequence comes from Cerasicoccus maritimus, assembly GCA_031296935.1. Taxonomy (GTDB): domain Bacteria; phylum Verrucomicrobiota; class Verrucomicrobiia; order Opitutales; family Cerasicoccaceae; genus Cerasicoccus; species Cerasicoccus maritimus. The sequence continues at coordinate 126,768 of JAVDPD010000015.1, read as the reverse complement.
GGTCGCTGCGTGGTCTATTGGTGATTTCTGATATGAGCCGGTCGTTTTTCGGGGGGTATTGGAGTTTTGTGGCAGTGGTTTGGTGCGCCGCTGGGGCTTGTTGGTGGATTTCAGGCGTTTTGTGGCAGTTTGATGAGGTTGAAGAGGCGTTTGCAGTTGTAGGCCAGGCATACGAGGGTCCACTCGGCGCTGACCTTGGAGAGGGCACGAAGTGAAAACTGGCGGAAGCCCATGGCTTGCTTGATGATGCCGAAGACTGGTTCGACGCTTTGTTGTCGCAGGGCGTAGATTTTGCGTCCGGCTTCGGTGCGGATTTTTTCGCGCATGTCAATGAGGGTGGGGTCGACGAGTTTTTGGGGTGCTTTGGCGAGGGCTTTTTCGGGCCGCAAGTCGTAACGGCGCTGGTTGTTGGCGGCTTCGCTTTGAACGCTCACATACAGGTCGATGCCGCTTTGCTGGATGCGTTCGATGGCTTCGATCTGGACGAAGCCGCTGTCGGCAAGACCTTGCTTAGGGCTCCCCAGTTGGGCGGGGATGTTTTGGATGCCTGCTTCGAGCTCGCCGTTGTCGGCGCTGCATCGGCTGATGTGGGCGCTGACGACCAGTTGGCTGCCGTCGGCGTCAACGCTGGCCTGGGCGTTGTAGCTTTGCGTCACCGAGCTGCTTTTGCCTTTGCGCATCAGGTGCGAATCCGTATCGGTCAGGTTGGTTTGTTTGCCGGGGCCGCATCCATCTGTTCGCGCAGGGACTGGCGACGGGCAATCTCTGCCGGCAGATGCTCGTCTACGTCCGTGTTATCGGCCTGCTCTGCCTGAGTGCAAAGCGCCTCGATGTCCGCGCTCAGGCGCGTTTCGAGCTGCTGGGCCCGTTCGTAGGTGACGTTGCGGTCCTTGCTCAGGTTGGTCCTCAGGTGCGTGCCATCGATGGCGACCGTGCCCAGCTTCAACTCGCGCACCAGCAGCAACGCCTCAAGAAAACACACCGTGAAGGCCGCGTGGTTCTCTCGACGAAAAGCGCAAATTGTGTCGTGGTCCGGGTGCGTGTCGCCCGTCAGGTAACGCACGCAAACGTCCCGGTAGGTCGCGCGCTCGATTCGGCGGGAACCGAACAATCCGTGGCTGTAACTGTAAATCAGCAGCGCCAACAGCATCCGCGGCGGATACTGCGACTTGCCCGCTCGCGTGCGTTTTACCTTGAAAGCGCTCAAGTCAACGCGATCAACCGCCTCCAAGATGAAATGCACCGGGTCGTCCTCAGCAACCCAATCACGCATATCAACCGGCAACAAAAGAGGCGTATTTCGATCTACTGTCACAAAATCCATCCGAGCAACAAATCAACTTCGTTCGGACAGTTCGATCTGCTCCGACAGGCTGATAGGGAACAGATCAGGAAATATACGCGTCGCAAGATCATCAGTAATACAATTTAATTGTAGGCTAGGAGGATCAAGCCTTATTATGTAAAACTACGGTTGCACCAGTTGATGCACGTAGCGCAATTTCTCAAAAACTGCCGGTGGCAGGACAAACGGGTAAAGGTCAGGCTGGCCCATGCTCCGGTTCAGACTATTGACCGCGAACGTGATTGGCAGGCACGCGTTCATGATCGGTTCGAAGTCGGGCTGCTCGTAGGGGTCGAAATCCGCGATCATGGCCACCGACGCCGGAGGTTTGAGCGGGGCGTCGAGGCTCATGCCAAAGGCGTAGGCGGTCTCCAGTGTATCGACGATGTGCAGGTAGTGCGCCCAGGTTTCGGCCCAGTCTTCCCACGGGTGCATGGTGGCGTAGGCGCTCACAAACGTCTCCGGCCAATTCTCCGGCGCGCCGTTGTCGTAGTGGTCCTGTAGGGCTTCGCCGTAATCGCGGGTTTCATCGCCAAACAGGATTCGGAAGCGCTCGAGTTCCTCGGGCTTGGAGGCCACGAGCTGATCCCAGTAATAATGTCCAACTTCGTGGCGGAAGTGGCCGATGAGTGTGCGATAGGGCTCGCGCATATTCTTGCGGGTGGCTTCGCGCTGGACGTCGTCTGCCTCGGCAATGTTCATGGTGATCAACCCGCCGTCGTGGCCAGTCATGATTGGGTCTTCGCCTTCGACGTTGGCTAGAAAATCAAACCACAGCCCAGTCTCGTGCTCCTTGAAGCGGCTTTTCACGGGTAATTGTAGGCGCAAAAGGCTGTAAACGAGGCGGTGCTTTGCGCGTTCCAGTTTTTGCCAAGCTTCGACTTTCGCTGGCTCGTCCAGGTCTGGAATCGTGCGGTTGAGCTCGCATGCGCGGCAGTAGGGGTCTTCGCTGGATTCCGGCACTAGCCAATTGCAGGCGTTGTGCTCGTGATTTGCGCAAAATTTATACCGTGCCTGAGGGCTGGCCACGGCTTCCAGAGCGCCGTCATTTTCGATTACGGCGCTGAGCATGTTTTGACGCCAGAGGTAACCCAATTGACTGCCGCAGGAGCCACAGTGTGTGTTCTCGAAGAAGAGTAGCTGGCCGCAATTATCGCACTGAAAGATTTTCATTGGTGTTCAGTCTAAGGCCTTTGCTCCGGGGTGGAAGAATTTACCACTAACATTTTTTGTGTAGCCAATGCCAGGAACTATCGCACCCGCGATTGACTTTTTGCAGCGCTTTTGGCACTTATCACCGCTGCTAATTATGGAAAAGACCCACATAGCCGCTCTTTACCACTTCTTCGATTTCGCAGATTTCAAGGCGTGGCAGCCGCGTCTGCAAACCTTGTGCGACGAGGCTCAGCTGCGCGGCATCCTGCTCGTGGCCCACGAAGGGATCAACGGCACCGTGGCCGGACCCGAGGCAGGCATCCAAACGCTGCTCTCGGCCCTGCGCGCCGACGAGCGCATGTCAGGGCTTGTAGCCAAATTTTCCTATGCGGACGAGAATCCCTTTCGCCGCGAAACCGTGCGCGTGCGCTTGAAAAAGGAAATCGTCACGATGGGGGTGGAGGGCATCGATCCACGTGCCGAAGTTGGCGAATACGTGGGCCCCGAGAAGTGGAACGAGCTCCTCAACGACCCCGAAGTCGTCGTGATCGACACCCGCAACGACTACGAGACGCTGCTCGGCAAGTTCAAGGGTGCCATCGAGCCCGACACCGAAGACTTCCGCCACTTCCCGCAGTGGGTCAGCGAAAACCTCGACCCGCAAAAGCAGCCCAAGGTCGCCATGTATTGCACGGGCGGCATCCGCTGCGAGAAGGCCACGGCTCTCATGAAGCGCGAGGGCTTTGCCGAAGTTTATCACCTCGAAGGCGGCATTTTAAAATACCTCGAAACCACTCCGCAGGACCAGAGCCAGTGGGAGGGCGAGTGCTTTGTGTTTGACCAGCGCGTGAGCGTCGACCACGACCTTCAGCCCGGCAAGTTCACGCTCAACTACGCCTGCGGCCACCCCCACCCTAAGGATGCCACTGACGACTCAGCCACCGAGTGCCCCATCTGCGCCAAGCGCGGCTGTGATAATCCCGTTGCAAAATTGTAATTTGCCAGCGCAGGCAAATGAGCTAAATTCTCCAGCATGACAGACGCAGGACAAGGATCGACGGGCAACGTGATTGCCGCATTGTGCAGTTTTTTCATTCCTGGCTTGGGCCAGCTCATTCAGGGGCGGATGGCCAAGGCCGCAGTGATGTTCGTGCTGAACATCGCGCTGTGGTTCATCATGCTTGGCTGGATTATTATGATTTGGTCTACAGTCGATGCGGCCATGTTTAAGCCCAAGGAGTAGGCCTAGAACGGAGGTTCGCACAAATTTTCGAGCAGCGTTGCGGTTGATCCGCGCGCAAGGGCGTCTCATGTCTCATTAGTCGCGGAGACCTTCCCATAGCCGCTTTGCGCGCTCAAGGATGGATTGCTTGGCGGAGGCGACTTCGGCTTCGCGGGCACGGAGATTCTCGTTGGCGATTTGGGCTAGGTGGTCGAGGTTGTAGAGGTAGACGTTATTAACCTTATCGATGTCCTGCGCGATGTCGCGGGGCAGAGCGGTATCGATCGCAATGAGCGGCTGGACGGCGCGCAGCTTCATGATTGGTTTGAGCAAGTCGCGCGTAATCAGCGGCTCCGGAGCAGAGGTAGCGCCAATGACGATATCCGCGGTTTTTAATAGCTCGGGTAACTTGTCGAGCGTGGCAGCGGCGCCGGTAAACTGGTCGGCGAGTGCTCGAGCGCGTTCGAGATTGCGACCTGCGACGACGATGCGCCTCGCGCCGCGACTGACGAGCGCTTGGGTGGTTTTCTCGCCGACTTCACCCGAGCCCATGAGGACTACGTTGACGTCGGCCAGCTCGCCACAGACGCGGAGTGCGAGCTCGGTGGCGATATTGCCAATGCTGACCTGTCCCTTGGAGACGCCGGTGTTGGTACGGACCCATTTGGCCGTTTGAAAGCTTTTTTGGAAGACGCGATTGAGTACGCGCCCGGTGTATTGCTGGTCAGATGCACGGGCGTAGGCGGCCTTGAGCTGGCCAAGGATTTCGTTTTCTCCGACCATTTGCGAGTCTAGCCCGGAGGCGACTTCGAAGGCGTGGCGCACGGCATCCTCGTCAGTGAGCCAGAAGCTGTGGTTGTCGAGCTCGCTCACGGGCATACCGTGGAGTGAGGACAGCTGCTGTAGGAGTTCAGGCTTGAGGTTAGCTGCGTCGGTGACGCCATAGATCTCAACGCGGTTGCAGGTGTTGAGGATCAGGCATTCCTCGACGGTGTCTTGATGGCGCAGGTGCTCCGCAAGCAGCTCCGCGCGTGCGGCGTCGAGCGCCAGTCGTTCCCGCACTTCGATGGACGCGGTGCGGTGGGAGCTTCCAAGTACGAAAAGCGCTTTGCCGTTATTGGTTGGCATCGTCGAGTATTTCCACGCCGTCGGCTTGCGGGTGCGCGGGGCTGCGTTGAGTCAATGGCCAGAGCGAGACCAGGGCTACGATGAAGAGACCCAAGCAGGCTTTGGCGAAGGTGCGCGCAACGAGCTGGTTGCGCCGACGTTGAAGCAAAATGTATAGGTAGGCCAGCCAGACCGCCAGTGCGATGGTCAGTTTGACCAAGCCAACTGCGTGTGGAGCTTGCAGCCAGTTGAGGAAGCCGATGGTTACGGCAACGGTTAAGATCGAGACGCCGATGGAAATCAATTTCACGTTGATGACTTCGAGTTGGCGGATGGCGGGGAGCATGCCGAACCAGCCGCCAAATTGCATATTTTTCAACGCCTTGTCCTGAATGAGGTACATGAGAGAGGTCAGTGCCAGCACTGAAAAAATGCCGTAACTGAGGATAGCGAGCGCAGCATGGAACCCGACCCAGGGGCTGCCAGAAAGTTCTAGTGGCGGGGCAGTGTTATCCCAACTCGGAATGGCTAGGGAAATGAATGATAGCCCAAAGCCAAAGGCGGAGGAAAAAAAGTTGAGTAGCCGTAGCTGGAACGTCTGCCGTAACATGAAGTTGAGCCCCACCGCGCTCCAAGCCAACACTTGAAAGACTTCGAACGTGTTGCTCAGTGGTATGGCGTGAATTTCCAACCCGCGCACATAAAGGCCGAAACTTTGGAAGATGAAGCCACCGATTAGCAGCGCCATGAAGATGACATGGGGGTACTCCCGTCGGCGAATCAATGGTGCCAGTGCAAACAGGAACGCCAGGCCGTAAAAGATGCAGCCGGTGCCGGTTAGTGCGCGATCATGCCAAAAATTCATTCGATTGCGAAATGCGATGGGCGAATTGCAAATGTGGTGGGCGCTAGATTACTCCGCGCTTTTCGATTCGCAATCCGCAATATACTGGTCGATTCGGCCGTTGAGGAAATTGATGAAGGCGGGGTGATCATTAAGACATGGGATCTGTTTGAAGCTTTCGCCGCCAGCTTCGATGAAGGTCTCTTTGCCCTCGACGGAGATTTCCTCAAGCGTTTCCAGGCAGTCGGTGATGAACGCCGGACAGAGGACGAGTAGCTTCTTAATGCCTTCACCAGGCATGTCGCGGAGGCGGAAATCGGTGTAGGGCTTAAGCCAAGGGTCGCGCCCAAGGCGAGATTGGAAGGAGACGCTGTATTTGTCCTTCGGGATGCCCAGGCGCTCAGCCACGAGGTGCGTGGTGGTGAAGCACTGGTGCCGGTAGCAAGTGTTGTGGGCGGGGTGGCAAGTCTCGCAGCAGTCAGGCCGGGAAAGACAGTGGGCGTGTGATGGGTCGCTCTTGACCAGGTGACGTTCGGGAATGCCGTGGTAGGAGAATAGCACGTGGTCATAGTCAGTGTCCAGGTCTGGCTTGATGCTAGCGGTCATGGCGTCGAGGTAATCATCGTCTTTGTAGAAAGGCTGCATGAGGGTGACGCTCATGCCGGGCTTCTGGGCATTGATCTCCTCCATCACGCGCACGACGACGGTCTCATAGCTACTCATTGCGTAGTGTGGGTAAAGCGGCACAACGAAGAGCTGTTCAACGCCTTGAGCAATGAGTTCGCCGATGACTTTGCTGATTGATGGCTCGCCATAGCGCATGGCCAGCGCAATGGGAAAGTCACGGCCTGCCGAGGCAAGCTCGCGTTGCCTTTTACTGGTGACAATTAGTGGTGAGCCTTCAGGCAACCAGATGCTAGCGTAGGCTTCGGCTGACTTCTTGGGGCGAAAAGGAAGAATGAAGCCCCGGACGATGAGGTTGCGAATCGGTGTGGGGGCATCGATCACCCGCTCGTCCAGAAGGAATTCCTTGAGGTATTCACGGACATCAGGGACGGATGTGGAGGCCGGTGAGCCTAAATTGAGTAAGAGAACGCCAGGTTTCGCCATAGGGTTGAATCAAGCATCATAAAAGCAGGAATCAACCAAGAACGGTATATTGAGGCGGGTCGGTGACTTACGTGATGTATGCTGACGCGTTAAAAATGCCTTAGCTTAGGCGCTACCGTGGCGATTTATGTATCACTAGTGAGGGCGAAATTGCACCCATTTTAGCTTGAAATTAACACCTTTTTGTTCATCTGTATTACGCAAGTAGCTGATTCAGAGTGGTTTGGGTTTGTTGTTATTAAAGTGTAAATGCTAGGGCATTTGCGGGAGGCGCTATTTTTAATGCTTGATATGAGGGGAAAAATCTATTTTTCTGTGGTTGTTGCTGCTCATTGTCAGTCAGCGACTTTAATATAATAATCATCAAACACCTGAATATCATGAATAACAAGTCCAAGAAGGGTTTCACCCTCGTCGAAATTATGATTGTTGTTGTCATCATCGGCCTTCTGGCTGCTATGGCGATCCCGGCCTTCCAAAAGGTTCGCGAACAGTCCCGCGAAAAGGCAATTACCAACAACCTTCGTCAAGTTGCTTCCGCTGGCCAGCAGTACATCCTTGAAGAAGGTGTTACCGAAGCTCCTTACGGCACACTTCTCGACGAGGAGTACTTCACCGCTTTCCAGTCGGTTGCTGACGAATCCTACACCGGTATCACTGTTTCTGAAGATGGTGGCACCATCTCGACCACCACTACTGGTGGCATGACGGTTATCTTCACCTACTAATCCTCAGTAGCTTACCAAGTTTTCGGCGAGCCGTCCAATTGGGCGGCTCGCTTTGTTTTTGCTGACACCGCCAGCCGGACTGTCTAACTTCTTGGCTTTTCATGATTTCTGCGATCGCGAATATATTGAAGACTACGACCGAATCAAGAGGGGACCGAATTCGCTTCGGTTTGTTCGCCATTGTGGGACTCTTGGCGGTATACATTGGTTTCTTTCATTACTCCGCACTGGATTCCGTGATGCTAATGAAGCGCAATGGCTATTACTTCATGCTGGTGCTGGTGCTTTGCTTCAGTGCGGTTGTCTTTCATGCGGTTCGTCAAAATTATACGGAGCTGGCATCCTGGATGAAGGCCAGTTACCGCTGGCCGTTCTTTGTGGCGCTATCGTTACTCACGCTATATCTGTGGGCCAGCCAGGAAATAGGCTTCAAGGTTCTCATGGATGAGATCAATCTGCTAGGCACATCGATGCGTTTGCATTTTGACAACGTGGCAATGTCGCCAATTCGTGGTTATGAGATCAATGGCGTATTTTTGCCGTTGGATGATGGTTTTGTCGATAAGCGCCCTTTGCTTTATCCTTTTCTGATTTCATTGTTACATGACGCGACGGGGTATCGACCGGAAAACGGCATTTACCTGAATTTATGTTTGATCCCGCTTACGCTGATTTTGGCCTATACATTGGGCGTGTTGGTGTCGAACCGGCTAGGTGGGCTCTTGGCAATGATTTTGATGGCCTGCTTCCCCATGTTTAGCATGTGCCTTCATGGTGGTGGTTTTGAGGGGCTTAACCTGTTCCTAATTCTAGCGTTAATGCTGACTGCGTTCCTGTATCTGCGGAATCCTGAGCCGGTGACGCTGAGTTTGCTTTGCTTGACGGTGGTGCTACTTTCCAATGTGCGTTATGAGTCTGTTCTCTTCGTAGCGCCGGTGGCAATTGTGATTCTGTTGGGTTATTTGCGAGTGGAGAAGCTCATCTTTTCAGCGGGTTTGTATGTGACGCCAATCCTTATGTTGCCCGTTCCGCTCTTGCACCGTGTCTTTGATTTAGATCCGGTGCATTCTTGGCAGCTTGTGAGTAAGGACGCCGATACGGCTTTTAGTATGGATTATTTACCGCGTAACATGGTGCAGGCTATGGCCATGTTTTTTGATCGGACTCATCAACAGCCGGTATCCTTCTACCTTACGTGCTTTGGCATTGCTGGCTGCATTCTCTTCCTGATTCTATTGTTGCGTGAGACGCGTAAGCCCGGGCCAATCACGCCTATCCTAGTTGCACTCGTGGCGACATGCGTGGGGGTGGTTGGTCTGTTGGCGGTGTTACTGTTTTATTTCTGGGATTTTGATGATGTCGTGACGCGTCGTTTGGCCTTGCCCATTGTTTTTCTTATGGTCTTTCCCGGCGTGGCCGCATTGGGTGGGTTATTCAAGAGTCCAGTGGTAATGCGCGTTGCGATTGCACTTGCTCTATTGGTCTTATTGGTGGAAGTCGTCCCGCGCAATGCCAAGGATATGTATACTCAGGAATACATTCCTGGTCAGGTTTTGCAGTGGCAGCGTGAGTTTATCGAAGATCATAAGGGTGAATACAATCTTATCATTGACAGGCCTGGTTTCTGGGTGACGCATCAGGTGCCCGGTTTGCGGCGCAATGAGGCGTTGAAGAAAAAGGGATTGCTGAAGTTTCACCTTTTAAATCAGACCTTCGACAATATCTTTGTGGTAGAGACTTATAATAAAGACATCATTCAGGGTGTCTTACGTGGTGGGGTTGATGCGCGTATCGATGAGGATTTTATCACGGAGATTGTGGCAGAGAAAACGTTCAATGGCGTAACTCTGGTGCGAATTGTCCGCGTCAAAGATATCGATGTAGATGTGCCCGATACTTTGCTGACTCATATTGAGGATTTGGACGTAGCAGAATTCAATCGTGATGAATTGATGAGGTATCAGCTTATACAACAGGCGCGCCTCAGTGACCTGCTTCCGTGAGTCCTCCACAACTGCTTTGTGATCAACCTAGACTGTGAATCCGCGTTCGCCAGCCCGATTCTTTGCTTACGCTTTCTTGCTCGGTGTAGGGCTGGTTATGGCGCTGACTTTTGATGATTATGGTGTGAGTTGGGACGAGGTCTTTCGATGGGGTGGCGGTGACGCGAAGTTACGCTACTATAATGCCTTGGTCTCGGGTAATATCGAAGCCGCGGGCGACTATCGTGCTAAGGTGGATCATTATCCGGGACTCGTAGATCTGCCACTGGCATTTTTGCGTAATCAATTGGGGGCACCGGATTATCTGGTTGGTCATGCGTGGACGGCTGCTTTTGGTCTGCTGGGCATTGCGGGGGCGATGGCTCTGGCCAAGGTGCTTGGGGGGCGCTGGGCGGCGCTACTGGCTGGAATTAGCCTGGCGCTTTATCCGCGCTATTGGGGGCATGCATTTTTTAATCCCAAGGATATTCCGTTTGCGGCGATGTATGTGTGGGGCCTGTGGGCCTTGGCACTGGCGCTGCGGGATCGTCGTCGGGATTGGCGTTCGGCGTTATGCTTTGGAGCGCTAGCCGGCGCCTGTATGTCGGTGCGCGTGGGCGGGCTGCTTTTGCTCTGTTATGCCGGACTGTTCATCTTCTTGCAGTTGGTCTACGCCCGTGTCTGCATCGGTGTGGCATATTTTAAAAGGCAGGCTTGGGAGTCGCTTCGTTGGGGCGCTGTTGCTACAGCGTTGGCTTTTTTGTTCCTGCTCATTTTTTGGCCTTCGGCGCATCAGAATCCGTTTGTTACGACGGCGGGCGCAGTCTCTGCAGTGTCGCACTTCGGCTGGCAGGGGGAGGTGCTTTTTGATGGGGTGAGCTACCCGGCGAGTGAGGTTCCGCGTCGCTACCTCCCTGCGATGCTTGCACGCACCGCGCCGGACTTTTGGTGGTGGCTCGCGATGGGTTGTGTTGCTTGGTTGCTTTGCAATGCAAAGTTATGGCGAAAATTGTGGAGCGAGCATGTGGCTCAGCTTTTAGTCGCCTTTGCTGTCTTGTTTCCGTTGGCGTATATCATGGTGCGCAAGTCGATTGTGTATGATGGTGCCCGGCATGTGCTTTTTCTGATTCCACCGTCGGCTGCGCTGCTGGGATGCTGGTCGGTGAATGCTTACTCTGCATTGCAAAGCAAATACGGACGCTGGGCAGCTTTGCTATGGGCAACTCCGTCTTTGGGGCTAATGCTGTGGACTGTAGCGGACATGGCGCGCCTACACCCATACGAATACATTTACTACAATCGATTGTCGGGCGGCGTTGCTGGCGCGAAGGACCGCTTTGAAACCGATTACTGGGGAGTCGCATTTCGGGAGGCCGCAGACATTCTTTCGAACGAGCTACCGCCGCGCGAGCGTCCCTGGAGGCTGACTATGGAGCCGCCCATCGATGCGTTGGTGGCGCGCTTTGGTAAGCCGGTGGTTCCGCCGCCAAGTTTGGTGAAGCCCTTTCTGGGCGAGCATTTTGAGCTAGTGTCTGGCGATCAGCAGCCGGACTTTTACATCGCCAGTTCGCGCAATGGCTACCACGATATGAGGGATGGAAAAGTGTTGTTGTCCATTGCTCGTGATGGCGTGGTGCTGGTCGTCGTGAAGGAGTTCTCTGCGCAATGAATTGGAAGCTCGCAACGGTAATTACCTGGCTGGGGATGGCCGCCGCGCTACTCCTGACGATGGGCGATTATGGCATGAGCTGGGATGAAATGACGCGCTGGGATTCCGGCGACCTTAAGCTGCAATATTTTGAAAGGCTTGTGGGGGAGGGGGGCAGTGTATGGGGCTCTGCGGGTGCCAATGATGTTTACCCGGGCCTCTTCGACTTGCCCTTGGCGGCTTATGCGAAATACGTGGGTGGCGATCGGGTTTTGGCCGGGCACTTGTATACTATCTTTTTCGCAGTGCTTGCTGTTTGTGGAGCAGGTTTGATTGGGCGAGAGGTCGGTGGTTGGCGGCTGGCGTTCTGGTCGTCGCTTTTCCTGGCGCTCTTGCCAAGGTTCTACGGGCACGCAGTTTTTAATCCGAAGGACATTCCCTTTGCTGCCACCTATACATGGGCGTTATGGGGGGTGATCCAGGTTGCCCGGGGAATGCCGGACGGGAAGTTTAGGCGGTGGGTTGGTGCCGGTTTACTCGCGGGTTTGGCCATGTCGACACGATTGCCGGGTATGATAGTCTTGGCCTATCTTTTCGGTTTGTTAGCCTATCGCTTTGTATCGCAAAGTATACCGACGGATGGGCGGCGTTGGCGACCCCCGCCACGCAGCGAATTGCTGGATGGAATCGGAGGGTATGTGGTCGCCTCGGTTTGTGCGCTGGTTTTGCTGTTGTTCGTCTTTCCAGGTAGCCACGTGAATCCTTTTGCATCCTCGGCCAAGGTGGTTAGTAAATTGCATGACTTTTCGCAGAGTATTCCTGTGCTGTTTCGGGGGCAAGTTTACGATGCCGGGACGACGCCTTGGTATTACCTGCCCTGGATGTTGCTGATGGTGACACCGGTCTGGCAGCTGTTGTTGCTATTGGTCGGCGTTGGATTTGCTTTGCGAAGTATTGTTGCGCAATATCTGCGCAAGGTCTGGTGGCCAGCAGATGTGTTGCCGTTGGGAGTCACCTGCCTGGGCTTTGCCTTTCCGCTTCTCTATATTTTAGTCACGCAGCCAGCGATTCATAACGGTGTGCGTCATGCAATGTTTGTGCTTCCCGCAGGGGCTGTGCTGATGGGCTACGGGCTGACTCAGTTCATGGACTGGATTGGGAAGACGCGACGGCTGGGGCTGATCGCCGGCTACGTATTGGTGTCTGGACTGGTCGCGACCAATGTGTTTACGCTAATCCAGCTGCACCCTTATCAATATGTGTATTTTAACCGTTTGGTCGGTGGCCCTTCGGCTGCCTTGGGTTGGTATGAAACCGAGTATTGGTTTACTTCGATGGCCGATGGGTTTCGTGAATTGGAAGCTTGGCGTCGCGAGCAGGGGCTGCCGGACGAACCTGTCAAAGTGATGGTGACCGGCCCCTTGGAAATCGCTGAGTATCAACTGCCCGATGGCTGGGTGTTGACGCAATCTGCCCGTGATGCAAATTACTTTTTGGGAAATACTCAGTTCGCGGGTCACCTGCTGGTCGAAGGTGAGGAGATTGTCGTGATTGGGCGAATGGGGCTGCCGATTTTGGTGGTAAAAAAGTTGCCCAGCCTGGGACCAACGAATTGAAACTTTGTCATGCAGAGTAAGTGAAGATGCAGGTAACTTCCACAGATTTAGAAAAGCCAAGGAGCGTCTTAATGATGACTTCGGTTTTTCCCCGTTGGGAGGGTGATGAAACTCCACCCTTTGTTTTGCGCCAGGCTGAAGCCGTGGCGTCTGCTGGTTGGCGCGTTACCGTGCTGGCTCCACATGCGAAAGGCGCGCAGCGTGATGAGCGAATTGGCGATATTGAGGTGATTCGTTTCGGTTATCTTTGGCCTGCTGCGCTGCAAGGGCTTTTCTACGATGGCGGTATGTTAGTGCAGCTGCGCAAGCATCCGCATCGTAAGTGGCAGTTGCCCTTTTTTCTTATGGCGCAGATCCTGGCAGCGCGCAAACTTTGCGCTGCAAAGCATTTTGATGTTTTGCACGCACATTCGCTTTTGCCGCAGGGATTCACGGCGCTTTACAACGGTAGATTGCCGGTAGTTGCGACAAGTCATGGCAATGATGTCTTTGGGCTAAAGCGAGGTGGACTCTATGACCGATTGAAGCGCAAAGTGGTGCGTGAAGTCGCCGCGGTGACGGCGAACAGCTCGGTCACTGAAGCAGCGTTGATTGAGCTCGGTGCGCCGCCAGAGCGCGTCCACCGTGTGCCAGCCACTCCGAATATTGCGCCGTCTAGTCAGGTGGAGGTTGCTCGCATTCGCGCGGAGTATCCTGCGGGGTCAAAGCTGGTGGTGTTCGTTGGTCGTTTAATTGAACAAAAGGGCGTGGGTGATTTGATTCAAGCGGTGGCGCAACTGCGAACGGCCGACGTGCACTTGTTGATCATTGGCGATGGCGCGGATCGATCTCGGTTTGAGCAAATGGCCAGCGCGGCGGGTCTTGATAAGCGGGTAAAGTTTTTAGGATGGCAGTCCCGGGAGACGCTGGCCAATTATCTGGAGGCGGCTGATGTATTTGCTGGTCCATCCAAGATGGGGCCGCGGGGCTCAGTTGAGGCGCAGGGCTTGGTCTTTGTGGAAGCAATGGCCGCCGCCGCGCCAATTGTAGCAACTCGAAGCGGCGGGATTCCGGATATGATCGTGGACGGCGAGACCGGCTTACTAACGGAGCCCGGTGAGCCTAAGCTATTAGCTGGAAAGATTGATCGTATCCTCATGGACAGGGACCTTGCTAGGAAGTTGGCTGATGGAGCGCTCATGCGTTATCGAGTAATTTTTTCAGCAGAGACGGTGACGCGAGAGATCTTGAACGTATATCGCAGTGTCTTGAGGTAGCTCATTGCGAGGTTGCGATATGCTGGACCGTATTCCGCTTTATAAGCTTAGCCTGAATTACCCATCTCTAGGCTCGCGTAGTATGTGACAGTGCGCAAGATACAGCGTTGGTTAATTGCCCTCGGATGATTAATACACGTAAGGCATTATTGTGGCTATGGAATTCCCCAACATTTACGACTTGGGGTAACTATTTAGTGCAGTCTCTGAGGCTATTGGTTCTGACTCCGCTAGTTTTGACCAAATTTGATGATGTCGAAATAGCGGCTTGGTTCTTGTTTGTTTCTCTGAACTTCTTTGGCACCACACTCACGATGCGATTGGGACTAACCTTTTCGCGCATGCTGGCTTTCGCTATGGGTGGCAGGACTAACCTATCATCAATTAAGACAGCGGTGCCTGCGAGAATGGTCACTTCATCCGGTCCTGCTTGGGCAGCCTTTGCCAGAGCATATGGTATGGCCGGAACGTTGAGTTTGGGAGTTGGGCTGGTAAACATCTTTCTAGCCCTTGGGATGGGCTGGTTTGCTTTGGATAATTTGCTCGCCGACTACGATGGCGATTCGATGGTTTGGTTGGCGTTTATAGTGATGCAGCTAAGCAGCCTGGTCATCTTTTCTTTTCAGCAATTTAGAGTAGCTCTGATTGGGATGAATTACGTGCCTCTGGTCAATCGATGGTCGGTAGTCTTTGGTACTTTTTCTTGCTTGGCTGGTGCAATCGCTTTGCTGTGCGATAGCGGCTTATTGTGGCTGGTAATAGTTGTTCAATTATTTCTGGTATTGGAGATTGTTCGTGACTGGCGCATATTGCGAAGGGTTGAGGGAGGCAGAGTGGCTTCTTTTCGACTATTTTCATTGGATAGAGAGGTTTTTCATTGGGCCTGGGAGCCGACATATAAAGGGTTGCTAGCCTTTGGATCCGTCTATGGCAGTACGCAAGCCGTTGGCATACTGCTCACAAAATCGTGGGATCCTGCCTTGATCTCAGCCTATTTCCTCACACTTCGCCTAGTAGATACTGTTGTTAGATTTTCCATAGCGCCATTCGTTAGCGTTACGCCTAAGCTATCCACTATGATGGCCTCTGGTGAGCACCACAATGCTCTGGCAATCGCGCGTATTCGCGTAGCAGTTGGACTATCAATTATGGCAGTTGGTTTCCTATGCATATTGATTGTTGTTCCACCCCTGCTCAAATTCATTGGGTCGAAGGTGACGATTCTTCAATCCGAGGCCCTAGCCGTTATCACTGCTTCCATTTTACAGTATCGCTATGGGAATTTAATAGCGGGACTCGCTGGAGTGGGAAATGTTATATTGTATTGGAAAGAAGAGTTCATCAGTGGCGTGTTTGCGGTGTTCGCCACTTTACTTTTTGCCGAAAAAGAGTCAGTTACAGTAGTATGCTTGTGCTTATTTTGTATTCGGCCGATTATCATAAACTTTAGACCTGTAGCCTATATGGTTGAGCATTATGGCTACTCAGCGAAGTCCTTATTGTTTCCTTCTTATTTACCTGTTTTAATCTATCTTGTGTTGATGCTAGGAATTTTGCCCCTTATCTGATGAATAGCGGTTTACTATGGTTTGTTGATGAGTGCCCAATGCAACGCAGAAGATTGTCTGTGAGTTTTGCATCAGCCAGGCAGTGGATGCCCGATGCCGATGTAGCAATAGTCTACCAAGGGGATCCACCTGATTTGAAAGCGAAGTTGATTCCGTATCATGGCGACGGTAAAAAGTTCTTGGCGAAATTTCATGCTTGGGAACTGAGCCCTTATGAGCGTACGCTATTTTTGGACAATGACACTGTAGTGTTAAGAGATTTAACGTCGTTTTTTAGAAATGATGAGAAAGTAGTTGCTCTACCCTATCCCAATATGCTGTCGCGGGATCTGCTGCCGCCTGATCGAATGGAATTGAGGCTGAAAACTTGGCGCAATATAAATTCCGGAGTGATTTCATTTCCCTCAAGCTTTGTTGCGAAATGCGCAGCGTACATACAGGAATACGCCGATGTCATCAATACGCTGCCAGGAAAAGACCAATACTTTATATCTTACGTGCTTAATCAAAGCCCTGAATTGTTCGTATCATCCTTGGTGATACAAGTTACGAGCACACCAATGGCGGTTCGCTACTTGGAGTATCTAAAGCAAGCTTCCAGCCCGTTCAAGTTTGGTGATGTTTCAATTCCACTGATGCTCGATGCCTACGTGTTCCATTACACTCACAATAAAGAGCTTTACGAGAAACTAATACTTGATGAGCCCTTTATGAACGTGCTTAGCGGAGACTTTTTATCATACGATTCCATTACCTTCGGTGAAGAAGCAAACGCCTTCAGCAATTCCTTCTTGCATCGTATCGTGCGGCGACTTTTCAGAAGGTAACTCTTTTGTAAAACATACTGGATGTGTGTTTGGTCGTGTGGTCATTATGCTTGTCGCTTCAAGAGGAATTCATACGCTCTGGATGAATGAAAATTGCTATTCAAATCCCCATCAAGGCTCGTTCTAGCACTCGAGTGCCCAATAAAAACTTTCGGGATCTCGCCGGAAAGCCGTTCTCATGCTGGCTACTGGATGAGCTCAATGAGCACATGGATCCAGAGTGGGACATGTACATCGACAGCGAGAACCGCAGCACCTATGAATTTTTTGAAGAGCGATATAAAGATCGCTTTAAATTTCACCAGCGTAGCGAATGGTTTGCCAGTGATGCGGCTAATGGGAATCACCTGATGAGTCAGTTTGCCACGCTGCATGATGACTACGACATCTACATTCAGGTGTATGTCACTGCGATTACCTTGCCTGGTCGGATTATCCGGGAGTCAATTGAGACTTTAGCGAATTCTCTAGATCGCTACGATTCCATGTTTCTGGTGTCGGAAAAATCAGGTTGGTTTTGGTTTAATGGCCAAGCGATGAATTATGATCCGCACCGTCCCAATGGCTTGCCGCGTTCCCAGGATGCAATCGTCCTGGAGGAAACGACCGGGCTTTATGCGATTACCAAAGACGCAGCGTTGCGTACAGGTTGTCGCATCGGCAGTAATCCGCTCATGTTCAAGGTTGCTCAACGCTATGCGTTTGATGTGGACACCATGGAGGACTTTGAAGCGGCCAAAGAGCATTTAGCTGCGACGCAACCAAACGCGCAATGAAGTCGCTACGACTGCTGTTTAAGAATTTACGCTATTTAGCTGAGACAGACCTTTCAAAACTTAGCGATGGTGTGCGTTGTTCCTTGCGGAGCGAGATGCATCCTCCATCGAGCTGGCTACAGCAGCAGCATAACAGCATGCGTGGCAAGCGTTGCTTTCTGCTTGGTTGTGGCCCTAGCCTGAACAAGGTCGATCTTTCTAAACTAAAGGGAGAAATCGTCATGGGGGTGAATGGCGTGGCATTGATCGAAGGTTTGAAACTCGACTATTTTGTGACGGTTTCGAATTTTTTTTGGAAGAGCCATCCGGAGGCCCTGCGTGGATTAACTTGTCAGAGGTTCATCCCGTATTTTCTTCGTGAATATTTGGAGTCTGACTCTCCCACGGTCTGGTTGAACACCGTGGCTGATCGTGAATATCGGCTACTGGATGTTGAGAAGCCCTGGCAATTTTCCTATCTGCCGGACCGCTACATCTTTCTTGGTGGAACGGTGATTTTTGTCTGTTTGCAGATTCTGTATTACCTCGGCTTTGATGAGGTGGTGATCCTGGGCCTGGATCATGATTACGGACTCGATCTTAACAAAACCGGTAAGCGTGGCAAATATGTGGACAGTGGCAGTTTATCGATGCATTTTCGCAAGGACTATTATCGGAAAGGGGAGCAGGTGCACATCGACATGCATGGGATGGAGCGCGCATATCAGCTATCGGAGGAAGCTTTTCGTGAAAGTGGTCGCCGGATCTTAAACGCATCTCCGGGCACGAAGTTGGACACGTTTCAAAAAGTTGATTACAACACCTTGTTTTAAGCGCTAAACGATTCAAGTTATGAATATCGCCGTCATTCCCGCCCGTATGGGTAGTCAACGCCTTGCGCGCAAGAACCTGCGTGAGCTCGGCGGATTGCCGCTGATCGTGCGCGCAATTCGCAAGTGCAGAGAGGCAGGTTGCTTCGACGAAATCTGGGTCAATTCCGAGCATACAGATTTTCAGCTCATTGCCGAAGAAGAGGGCGTGTTCTTTCACCAGCGACCTTCTGAGCTCGGTAGCAACACTGCGACTAGTGAGCAATACATCGCGGAGTTTCTGGAGAAGCATCCTTGCGAACGTGTCTTTCAGGTTCACAGTATTGCGCCCTTTGTGACCGTAGGCGATATTCGGGGGTTTGTGGAGTTTGCCGCTGGCTCAAGCCACGACTGCGTGCTCTCCACGGAGGATATTCAGATCGAGTGTATTTACGATAATGAGCCAGTAAACTTTACTTACCATGAGAAGACGAACTCGCAGGATTTACAGCCTGTCTTGCGGGTAAGTTGGAGCATTACAAGCTGGCGTCGCGAGGCCTATTTGGAAGCTTTCAGGGCTGGTAAGTGCGCGACCTACAGCGGATCTGTCGGGCATTACACGCTCAATAAACTTGCCTCCCATGTGATAAAAACCGAGTCTGATCTACAGTTTGCCGAGGCGCTGCTTTCGCTGGGCAACGAGTGCTGAGCACGCCGTATTGCGATTGTGTTCGAGTTCCGTTTTCTGCGACGATTACCCATGGATAATTTCTACAAAGCGTTTAATGACGCGGTCCACCAGACGGTTGCTTCCCTTGAGGCAACGGATCGTGGCGGTCAGGTGATTGAGGCGAACATAGCGTTTCAGGAACTTTGCCGTATCAGCCGGTCCATTCAAGACAGCGGGCGTAAGCAATATTTGGTGGGCAATGGCGCGAGCGCGGCGTTTGCGAATCACATGGCCTTGGACTGGACGAAGAATGGCGGGGTGCCGTCCCACGCTTTTGCGAACTCGGCGCTCATCACCGCGATGGGTAATGACCTTGGCTATGAGGAAGCGTTTTCTGCGCCGCTGAGCTGGTATGCCAAGAGCGGGGATTTGCTCATTGCCATTAGTTCTTCGGGCAACTCGCCGAACATCATTCGGACTATTGAAACTGCGCGTAATAAAGGCATGGGCGTAGTCACCATTTCTGGACTACGGCCAGACAATCAAGCACGCAAATTGGGTGATATCAATCTCTACACGCCGGCTAAGTCTTATGGCGTTGTTGAGTGTGCGCATCAAATACTCCTGCATGCCTGGCTGGATATGTTTATTGGTGTGTGCGAGTGGGCGATTAATGACTACCAGAATATGCGACGCTGCTGAGCGCACTCCCTGAATGACGATGAAGATTTGGAAAAATACCGCGACGCTCGATCCGTACACTTCGCTGACTAAAGCGACGGTAGAAGCAGCCGAAGCTGAGATTGCAGTGGTCGGTAGCCGCCCGTTTGACTTGGATGCGATGCCTCAAGTGAAAGGTGTTTTCAAGTGTGGTGTCGGGATGGACAATATGCCGATGGCCGCTTTGGCCGAGCGTGGCATTGCCGTGGGATTGCCGTCCGAGCAGACGCGGGGCTATATTTTTGAAGAGACAGCCAACTACGCGGTGCATCTCACGTTGCGCATGCTTTATGCAAACGTGGGTGATTTGTATGGCTGGAAGAAAGCTCCGCGGGACTTCTTGGGTGACCGACCAGTGTTGGTTGTCGGCGCAGGAAATATTGGCGGGCATGTTGCGCGAAAGTTGGAACGGCTTTGTCGGGTGGTTACGTATGATGCGGCCACAGATCCGCCGGAGAAATTGTGGCAGCTGTTGCCGCAGGCAGACGTCGTGACCTTGCACATCCCTTCTACCGCTGAAACGCGTGGCTTTGTGGGCGCTAAATTCTTAGCTGCGATGCACGATGGCGCAGCGCTGGTGAACACTGCGCGTGGTCCAATCGTGGACGAGGATGCTTTGTTTGAGGAGTTGACGGCGGGGCGACTTCGCGCGGCGTTTGACGTGTTTTGGCAAGAGCCGTATGCGGGCAAGCTGAAGGCGCTTCATCCGGATCCATTTTTTATGAGCCCACATGTGGCCAGCGCGAATGAGACTTTTCTGCGTGGTTTGGCGAGCGACTTTGAAACCTTCCTGACGAAAATCCAGTAACCTTTCCTATGATTAGATGCGGCATTATCGGCTTCGGCAAAATGGGTAGAATCCGGGCGAAAGCCATCGAGCAAAGTGGACTCGCTGAAGTCGTGGCTATCTATGATGCCGAGCCGCAAACGGACGCGGCATGCCCACAACTCGAAAGTGCGGAAGCGATCATCAACTCGCCAGGCATCGACGCGGTCTTTGTCTGTACACCGAACCACTTGATTCCGGAGTTGTGCAAGGCGAGCATGCAAGCGGGCAAACATGTCTTCTCCGAGAAGCCACCAGCTTTTACCGCATCGGAAGTCGAGGCTGTGCGTGAAGTGGAAGCTGCTACGGGGCGCAAGTTGATGTATGGTTTTAACCACCGGCACCACGGCAGCATTCAGAAGATGAAGCACATTGTGGAAACGCAGGAGATGGGCCGGGTGCTCTGGCTCCGTGGCCGCTATGGCAAGGAAGTTGACGCGAGTTACTTCAAGGGGTGGCGCGCGAATCCTGAGTTGGCCGGTGGCGGCATAATGCTCGACCAAGGCATTCACATGCTCGACTTGTTCCTACACCTGGGTGGTGAATACGACGAAGTTTACTCGCTCGTCTCCAATTTGTTTTGGAATATGGATGGTTTGGAAGACAACGTTTTTGCCATTATGCGCAACAACGAGACGGGCGTTTGCGCATCGCTGCATTCAACCATGACTCAGTGGCGCTATCTTTTTTCGTTGGAGGTCTTTCTGGAGAAGGGCGCGTTGGTGCTCAACGGATTGAAGACGTCGTCCGGTGTTTATGGCGATGAAGACTTAGCCATTAAGCGCAACAACCCTGAGGCGGCAACGGGGGACTTTATGCAGGAAGAGCACATCATCTACCATACCGATTCTTCCTGGCTCAGTGAAGTGAAGCACTTCTGTGAATCGATCGTCAAAGACAAGCCAATTGAGCTTGGTAGTTCTATGGATGCCCTGCGAGTCATGCAGGCGATGGACCGTATTTTAAATCGGAGCTAAGCACGCGTTTTGAGGCTAAAAGGCGACGCCCAGCAGTCGATAGGGAATGCGTTTTATCGCTTGGGGCGTCACTGACTCCAGCCACCCCAGCAGCTTGATGAACCAGACCGGACAATACAGCAGTAGGCTTCCGGTGATCTCGGCGCAGGCCTTGAGGAGCGATGAAGTTCGTTGTTTGTGCTCCAGAGACGTGTGGAAATCATGCTTCAATTCAGTACGAGTTGCGGTTTCTCCGGCTGGTGTTTGCAGGTTCAGTCGAAAGGCGATGATACGGTCGATCCAGCCAGGGATAGAAAAATAGATGGACGGCGGCGTATCGCGTCCTGAGCGCTTGGCTTCTTCTGCGACGAGTTGGCTGCGCTGAAAATGCGAGCGCACGCGGTTGGTGAGTTGTTGGGTGTCGAGCGTGATCAGGCTACCGGTTTTAAACTGATTCTTCCCGTGCACTCGATAGGCGCCCAGCGTGTCTTCGATGGCGCCCAACTCACCATGGCGCACGATCTTGATGTTGATAAACAGATCTGCGCTGATCCGAAATTCTTCGGCGGGTATTGGCATGATGTGTTCCAGCGCAGTGCGCCGGTAAACATTGGCCGAGGTTGGCATGCTGCCGTAGCGCCCATCGGTGATGAGTGTTCCCAACGCATTGCCGGTGGGTAGGGGAAGGGACGGCATAGGCAGCTCGCCAATGTGCACTGAGTCGTTGTCGACCACTTTTAGTCGATATTGCAGTTTTGCGAAATTGTCGCGCCACGCACTCAAAATGTGGGCGCAGGCCGTTAGCTCGAGGAAGTCATCGGCATCCAGGAAAAGAACCAAGTCGCCACTGCTGGCATTGTAGCCAGCGTTGAGGGCAGCGGCTTGTCCGCCGTTGGGCTGGAGGATTGGAGTGATACGATCTTTGAATTCCGCAATGAGTTCACGGGAGTCATCGGTGGAGCCATCATCTACAACAATCACTTCGTCAAACGGCTGGGTTTGGTCGAGCACCGATTGAATACACTGCTTGAGGTAGCGACCGTAGTTGTAGTTGTTGATGACGACTGATAGCTTCATTGCGCGAGTGTGGCGAGCACCTCGTCCAGGTCGGCTCGCTCCAGGCATTCAAGCTTGGTCTTGCGTGACGCATTGACCAGCTTTCGTCCATTGGTTTCATACGTTTTGCGGGCGGCTTCAAATGCTTTTATCTGGAGGTCCAGTCGTGGCACGGTCCAGGTTTCGCCCGGCTTGCGGTAGTCCTTATGGAAGTGGTTGACCTCGCCTTCGCTTTTGAGGATTTCGCCATGTGCGCTCATTTGGCCAGTGCTGGGCGAGTTCATAAAGCTGAAGTCCAAGCCCAGCATATAAACTTCTTGAAAGCCCATGTAGTAGGCCAGTTGCAACTGTAGGTAGATCACTGTCCAGCCTGCATGGATGCCGGCCATCGGGTTGGTCGCAAACTTGAATTCTCCATGCTGGTGACTTTGATTGTAGTAGCGGTTATGCAGCCAGGTAATGTCCGGTGTGATGGCGTGGCCGAGGTATGGGATGATGTCACTGCTGTGTATCTTGACTGAGTCGACGGCGGCAACTTCCTGGCGATTGTTTTCCGCCACGAGCACATCGAGCACGCTGTAGTAAGTCGGTCGCCAATCGGTTTGCTCGTAGGCCAGGTAGATCTTATTGCTGGCAAAGGTCGGGTAAGGCTTGAGCAGGTCTAGATCGGTAGGAGTCAAGCTGGGACCATTGCCCAACACGAAGGCTGCCTGGCCCTGATGTTTGTCTTTGAAGGACTGGATGCGCCGGTCATTCTCGCTCAAAGCAATGTTTGCGAGACCGGCTACTTGATGCACGCCATGCGCGAGTTTGGTGCGGATGCGTTTAATGCGCTTCGTTAGGCTCATCGTTGTGCAGATAGTTTCTTTGCCAGGTCTTGGTTCAATTTCCACCGGTGAAGATCCTGTTATCGTGGAGGCGCGACAGTAGCAATTTACCCTCAGGTGCGACGATACAAAAATGCATGTGCAGGCGGGGGGCTAGTTGGGGGTGAGGAATCACTTTAACGTTGGCATAGGGGTTGGGGCGCCAACAATCATGGCCTTCATGACCGCCCGCCCGTTACGGATCACCTTTCTGTGCAAGCGTTTCTTTACGAACAAGGATTTGTTCGACGAACGTTATGGGCGCTATTTTCACCTGCCTGTTGAGCTGGCGAAGCAAGGGTGCTCGGTGACGGTTTGGGCCTTGGATAACCGGCGTGGTATTCAGGAGGTGCTCGAGCATGAGGGAGCGCGCTTGGAGTCCATTCCGATAACCATAAGCAGCGGACCGCGGTGCCTTAAAGAACTGGCGCAGCGAGCCAGCGAGGAGGCGGACTTGATCATTGCGGGTGGGCACTTGTTTCTCGGGTTGATTGGTAAGTGGGTCGCGGATCGCGCGCAGGTGCCCTGGGTGTTTGACGCGACGGATTATTACCCAGCGCATCTGCCTGCGTGGGCGTTTGGTAAGGTGGGTTTATTCCGTTGGTTGTTGAAAGAGGCTGATGGAGTGGTGGCAATGAGCGATCCGCTTTCTGAGTGGATTGGGCCAGCGCAACCTAGGCGGATAACGCTTACGACCGGTGTTGAAGATCGCTTTAGGCATGCGCCATCGCGAGAGGCGGCTTGTGAGCAGTTGGGCTGGAGTGTGGGGCCCAAGCGTATTGGCTACTTCGGCTCGATCATGGATCGGACTGGCGTTGACGATTTATTGGCGGCACATCGCATGGTCGTAGAGAAAATTCCTGAGGCCGAGCTGGTCCTCGCGGGGAAGGTCAGCTTGAAGACACCGCTTGATGGGCCAGGGGTGAACTACGTTGGGTTTTTGACGATGGATGAAGTCGTGGTGGCTATGGCGGCGTGCGACGTTTTGGTCATTCCGTATTGGGACCACCCGCACAACCGCTATGCTGGTCCCTGTAAGATTGCGGAATACCTAGCAGTTGGCCGACCGGTTGTGGTTACGAATGTGGGCAACTATGCGACGTTTTTCGAGGGGGCGCCACAAAGCCTTTGCGAGCCGGCAAGCCCTGAGAGCATGGGCCAGGCATTGGTCAGGCAGTTGGCAGAGCCGACGGTCCAACCATTTCCCGAGGCGTTAACCTGGAGCTCAATGGCGGCTGAGCTCCACGCGTTCTGTGGGGCGATACATGAGGGGCGGGCCAATTAACTTTGCGCCACAAAGTCTTTGATCGCCTCGATGACGTGGTCGAGCTGTTCGGTGGTCATTTCCGGGTAAACGGGGATGCTCAGCACCTCGCGCGCAAGCTGGTCGGAGACCGGGCATTCTGCCTTCGGCAGGTGTGCAAAGCACTCCTGCTGATTGAAGGGAACCGGGTAGTAAATTTCGGCGCCGATGTCGTTGCCATTGAGCCAGCTCTTGAGTGCGTCGCGGGGGAGGGTCTCCGCATCGTTGGGGGCGGGGAGGCGCAGCGTAAACTGATTCCAGATGTGCGTATTGTGCGTGAGCGCGGTGGGCAGGATGAGCTTCGCGTCCTCATCACCTTCTGGGCTGGCGGGCTGGGCAACGTCCGCCAGGTTTTTCAAATAATAGGCGGCGTTCTCGGCGCGGCCATAGCTGTATTGGCGGTGGTGGGGGAGCTTCACGGAAAGCATCGCGGCCTGAAGGGCGTCGATGCGGAAGTTGCCGCCGATCATTGCGTGGTAATACTTCGGGTTCATCCCGTGGTTGCGCAGATAAACGGCTTTGGTGGCGAGTGCGTCGTCGTTGGTGGTCAGCAGGCCACTGTCGCCGAAGCCACCGAGGTTTTTGCTCGGGAAAAAGCTGAAGCAACCAAAGTCGCCAATTGCGCCCAGAGCGGTGCTGCGGTAGGCCGCGCCAAAGGATTGCGCGGCATCTTCGATGACCTTGAGCTTGTGGTCGTGTGCAATGGTCATCAACTCGTCCATCGGCGCTGCTTGGCCGTAGAGGTGGACGGGGATGATCGCCTTGGTCTTCGTAGTGATGAGGTTCGCGGTCGCCTCCGGGTCGAGGTTGAACGTGACCGGGGAGACGTCGGCAAAGACGGGTGTGGCACCGGTGCGGGCAATCGCACCGGCGGTCGCAAAAAAGGAAAAGCTCGGGCAGATCACTTCGTCGCCAGGGCCAATGTCCAGCGCCATCAGCGCGAGAAGCAGCGCATCGGTGCCGGAGCTGACGCCCACGGCGTGCTTCACGCCGAGCTCGGCGGCAGCGGCTTTTTCGAAATCGGTGACTTCGTCGCCCAGGATAAAGCGCCCGTGGTCGAGCACGCGGTCGAATGCCGTGCGCAGCTCGGAAGCCAGCGGGTGGTTCTGGATGTTTACGTCGAGAAGTGGAACTTTGACTGTGGACATGGAAAGTTAGGTGAGGGTATTGCGCAGACTTATCGGCGCTCAGTTGGAAGCATGGCGACCAAGCGGCGGATCAACAAGCCTGCAATAATCACGAGTGTATCAGTTGAAATGTGCGAGCGAATAAATGCCCAACCGGCCGGCGGCGGGGGGTTACGAGCCCAGTGTTTCACGGATGGGGTAAGATTCACGGTGGCCGCCCAGCTTGCGGATGAATAGTTCGCCCACGAGTCCAACCGAAATCAACTGCACGCCGAGGATCATCAGCAAGACGCCGAAGAGCAGGAGGGGGCGTTGGCCAATGCCTTCGTCAAAGAATAGCTTAATGAATGACAGGTAGGCTAGAATGAGGAAGCCGATTGCGCCCATTCCGAGGCCAGCGCCGCCAAACAGGTGCCCCGGGCGCTGGACGAAGCGAGTGATTGCGGCCACGGTCAGCAGGTCGAGGAAGCCTTTGAAGTAGCGCCCGAGCCCGTACTTGGAGACGCCAAACTCGCGCGCGTGGTGCTTCACTGGGATCTCGGTGACGCGGTAGCCGTCGGCATAGGCCAGAATCGGAATGTAGCGGTGGAGCTCGCCGTAGAGCGGGAGCTCGCGGACGACCTCGGCACGGTAGGCCTTGAGGCCACAGTTGAAGTCATGCAGCTCGAGGCCGGATATTTTCCGCGTTACGGCATTGAAGAGGCGGGAGGGGATGCGCTTTTCCAGCGGGTCGTTGCGCTCGCGTTTCCAGCCGGATACCAGGTCAAAGCCCTCGTCGAGCTTGGCCATGAGGTTGGGGATCTCGGCGGGCTCGTCCTGTAGGTCGGCATCCATGGTGACGATAAACTGGCCTTTGGCTGCGCCAAAACCGATGGACAGCGCCGCTGCCTTGCCAAAGTTACGACGCAGGCGGTAGGCGCGTACGCCCACGGGGAACTCGGCCTGGAGGGCGCGAAGTTGCTCCCAGGTGTCGTCGCTGCTGCCGTCGTCGACAAAGATGACCTCATACGACCAGTGGGAGTCGCCGAGCACGGCTGCAATCTTGTCCCACAGCTTGCGGACGGATTCAGCCTCGTTGTAAGCCGGTGCGACCACGGAGATATCGGGCGCGGCGGCTGTGCCGGTCTCGGCAATGGGAAATTGAGTAGTGGACGTGGACGCCATGATTTTAATGCGCGGAGTTTTAGTAGTTAATACCCAGCCTAGCAACCCTTTACGCAAGGGGCACCAGTCGGAGGGAGATTAAAGCAAATGTTTACGATTGGGCAATGAAAGGTGGGAGTGAGGGGGGAGGCGCAATTCCACTTGGGATCGTAATCGAAAGCAGTCGCTAGCGCGATCAGGTCGGTTCCCGATAGCAACGACGATTACGACAATGTGCAGCCAGGGCGCACCTAATGGGCGCGCTTTCCGATCTAGAGATAACATGAAGTTGCCGGGTTGAGCACTTGCTCAACCCGGCAACCGATGATAGATCAAAAACAATACCTGGCCGTTAAGCTCGGCATCGATGTACACGCTGACAGCTACGTGGTGGTTCGTCAAGTTGATGGCAGCACGCCTCAGACTTCGCAAAAGTTTCGCACTCGTGAGTCTTTTCTTCGCTTCGTGAGCAAGCAGCAGTCTGAGGCCGAGCAGGTGTATGCCTGTTACGAGGCCGGTCCGTTTGGCTATCGCCTCTTGCTCTCGGGCCTGGCCTACACCCTGATGGAAGGCCTGCGCCGTTTGGCCTTGAAGGATACAGAACTGGCAAGAGCTCAAGCCAACACCATCCGATCCAGGCTGATCAAGATCGGAGCAGTCATCACCCGCAACACGCGACGAATCCGAATCCACCTCAGCGAGGCCCATCCACTCAAAGAGCTCTTTGCCCAAGCTGTCAACAGGCTCGTGTCAACCTAAACCAAAATGGAGCTGCCCCGGCTCGACGAAACGATGGGGGTGGGGGAAACTGTGTTCCCATTCATCAAAAAAAGACCGATTTTGCTCAAAACAGCCCCCGGAAACTAATCGTAATATAAAATCCGAATAAATCCCGACCGATCAATCGCTCTCATGCAATATCCGGGTTAGGCAACGATATTGATCGTGAGCGTATTCGGGCTCTGTTGAAGACAGAGGCAACTGGATGGCGAACGCAGCGCTTGGTGGCGTTGCGTTTAGGGTTCGACCCTGGCAACAGCGATGATGATATCTACATTCTGAGGCCACTAGCCGGTTTGAAAGCGATAAGAACGAGGCGTGAGTTTCGTAGCCGCGCGAAAGGCCAAATAGAATGCCTTGGTTGTGGGGAAACCACTTTCTTCACCGATGGATTCATTGCTCAGATCCGAATGTCGCAGCAGATACTTCGCGCGTTCCACGCGCACACGTTGAATTTCCTCATACGGGCTGCGTCCGGTCGCCTCGCGGAAACGACGATTTAGCGAACTTTGCGAAATAGGAAATTGATCCAAGATATCAGCCACGCTGAGGCCACGCGGGGCATCGCTGCGAATCACACTCAGGACTTGAGCGATTAATGGGTCCTGTAAACGAATATCACTCGATTCGCGTTCCACAACGCCAAGCGGCGAGATCATTTCAAATTGATTCGTCTTTTTTCCCTGCATCAACAGATCGAGGCGTCGGGCGCCTTCAAAGCCAATTTGATACGCGCCCGGATCGACAGACGTCAGCGTGGGACTCGACATTGTGCAAATGGCTTCATCGTTACCGGCACCGACGACACACATTTCGCCAGGAATGCGAATTCCCGCTTCGTGGGCGCAGTTAATGATCTCTCGGGCGAGTAGGTCAGTAGCCGCAAAGATGCCGAATGGCGCAGTCCAGCCCTCCAACCACTTGATTAGTTTTCGGCGATCAAGCGGCGCGGCGACATTGTAGATATCCACCTCCAGTTTCGCTTCTTCGGCGGCTATTAAAAATTTTTGCTCTCGAATGGCGGAATAGCCAACACCGCCGTATCCAACATAGCCAATGCGTTTGAGCCCCAACCCTCGAAGATGATCAAAAGCCTGAAGCGTCATTTGCGAACCATTACTAGTTAAGCAACTGACTCCATGATCAATCAAGCCTGCCGCGACCAGCCCGAACATCGGCCCTTTAAATTTCAAGCAGGCCTTACGATCCTCCGGCTTGAGTGGACGGATCAGAAGGCCGTCGCACCAATATGGCACATTCACAGGTCCGAGTGCAGACTCAAAGCAAGGAAGCACGATTTCCCAATTCGCACGCTGGCGAGCATAATCCGAAGCGCCACGGAGCATTTCTCGCCCCTCTCCGCTGGAAGCGTCGATGGTTATTCCAACATGCACCACTGAAGTGACCATGCTGGAATGTTTCTGATTTTGGTGAATCCATCAACCCATTTTGAGCGTAATCAACACAATTTGGACTCTTATCACTATTGTTGAGCAGCAGCAAAAAGCATATGATACCACCACCCCCTCGTCGAAATCGCTCTTACCGAAGTGCAGGTGGCGCACGCCGCAATTTGCTGATTCCTCCCAATGCCCGTTAAGCATCTTTTCCAACCATTCAAACACCTCTTAATGACTCTCTCCATCGGAGTATCCTCCTTTAACCTGGGAAGCCAAGCCTTACTGGCCGATGATAATAGCCTACCCGGCATTGAAAGTGAAGAAACCGCAATTGACGCCGTGCAATCCAGTAATCCAGAGGTATCCGCCAACCAGCTTGAGCTCACTTCCTCGCACCTGAAACTGACCCAAGTCATCCTGAATGACGTCACCGATCACAATGACGAACTGGTGCAGGAAAATGAGTGGTTACTTCACCCGAACGAAGGCAAACTCGCGCTAATTGGCAACTTGTTTTTGATCGAAGATTTCGTCAACCAAACTGGGCTTATCTTCATCAAACGCGCGCCGCTCCCAAACGCCAGAACGGTTCCTGAAGGCGGCGATTTTATTGTGACGACCAAGCGTAGCGGCGCGACCACGGTCACCATGCATGAAAAAAACTCCGAGAACACCTGGACCGTCTTAAGCTACAATGGTGGCGTGTTGGCGCGGACTAAAGTGCTGCATGACTGGCAGGCAACTCGCCGGCCGTTCACTGAAGGGCATCAGCTCCCGCGCTTCCTGAGTAACACCTGGGGCGACCGCTCACGCGATAGCCGCATGCACGAAGACTTCATCCTCGCCGAAATCGACACCGCCGAACAGCTGGGCATCGAGGTAGTTCAACTCGACGATGGCTGGCAAAAGGGGGCCAGCGCGAACTCAAAAGACGCCAAAGCGAAAGGTGGTGTCTGGGAGGGATTCTGGCTCGCCGATCCGAACTTCTGGGACGTCAACCCCGAACGTTTCCCCAATGGATTAACAGCGGTAGTCGAGCGGGCTAAAGCCAAGGGCGTGAAGCTGGGCCTTTGGTATGCTCCGGACTCATGGAACCACTTGGCGAATTGGCAAAAAGATGCGGATAAGATTCTGGAGCTCTATCGTCAATACGGCATCACGCACTTCAAGGTAGATAGCATCAACGCAACTTGCGAGCAAGCGCGTCAGAACCTGGATGCATTCTTCGAACGGGTGCTTAGCGAGAGCCAAGGCGAGATCGTTTTCGATCTGGATATCACAGCGGGTCAACGCCCTGGCTATTTCGGCGCCGTGAACGTCGGCCCATTGTTTGTCGAAAACCGCTACACGGACTGGAGAAATTACTGGCCTCACCAAACGCTCAGAAACCTGTGGCAACTTTCCCGTTGGGTCGACCCGAAGCGCCTGCGCATGGAATTCCTCAACAACGAGCGCAACACCGGCAAGTACGGCAACGACCCGCTCGCTCCAGCAAATTACCAAGCGGATACGCTGTTCGCAACAGTCATGTTCGCCAACCCGCTAGGCTGGTTCGAATGCTCAAACTTGTCAGACGAATACGTAGCGGAAGTAGCGCCGCTGATTCAAACTTGGAAGCATCACCGCGAAGAACTGTTTCGCGGGACAATACTTCCCATCGGCAATGAGCCCGACGGCGTGGTTTATACGGGTTTCCTTTCCATTTCTCCGGAGAAAGACCGTGGCTATGTTTTAGTCTTCCGAGAGCTGAACCGCAAAGATCACGCCTACGTCGAGATCCCAATCGGGCTGGGCCTCGAAAATGCGAATTGGGAGCTGCTCACCCCAACTGGAGACGTGGAGTCAGAGCACGACCTTCTCTCGGTTCAGATTCCTGAAAGGCTTGGCTACGTCTTTGCACAGTTTGTCATCGATAAGAGCGAACTGGAACTGTCATCGAACACTCTAGGCCTATAGGCCGCAGAGGCCTCTCCATTAATTAGCCCCCTGCCAATACTCCTAATGAATATACTCGAAGTTGCGCTATTTATCATCTCCGTTGTAGGTGTCATCACCCTTGGCATCTGGAAAAGCAGCGGCCATGAGAGTCCGGAAAAGAAAGGCGCGTCGGACTACTTTCTCGCCGGGCGCGGGCTGACTTGGTGGCTGGTCGGCTTTTCCCTGATCGCAGCAAATATTTCGACGGAGCAATTTGTCGGGATGACTGGATCCGCCGCCAACTGGCTGGGCATGGCCATCGCTTCGTATGAATGGATGGCGGCCATTACACTCGTTATTGTGGCCTTCTGGTTTCTGCCGAAATTTTTAAAAGCTGGCCTCTACACCATCCCGGAATTTCTCGAATACCGTTTCGACGGAGTCGCCCGATTAGCTATGGCGATTCCGGCAATCGTCACCTTGGTCTTCGTCACGACGTCGTCAGTTATCTTCTCGGGCGGCAAGTTCGTATCGGAGTATTATAACACCGTGCCCGTCCTCAACAACCTGACCGCAGTGTGCTGGCTCATTGCGATCTTTGCGGCGCTCTATGTTTTCGTGGGTGGCTTGAAGGCCTGCGCGTGGACGGACCTCATATGGGGCGCGGCGCTGATTATTGGTGGGCTCATCGTTATGGTTCTGGCGTTCTCAGTTCTGGCGAAAAAACCTGCCGAGGAACTCATCCTGACCAAAGTTGCCAATTCCGCCGCGACCGTTGAAGACCTGGAGCAAGCAAATGCCTGGCAGCGATTCTTGCTCCTTAACGACGGCGTCGAAGGCGAAGCAGTGGCCGTCGATGGCGAGAACGGCAGCGGCGGTAAAGTGCACATGGTGCGCCCGAAAACGGACTCAGATCTCCCTTGGACCGCGTTGCTGATCGGCCTGTGGATTCCGAACTTTTTCTACTGGGGCTTGAACCAATACATTGTGCAGCGAACGCTGGGTTCGAAGTCTTTAGCCGAAGGGCAAAAGGGCATCGTTTTCGCCGCGTTTCTCAAATTGCTGGTGCCCTTCCTGGTGGTGATCCCGGGTATCCTGGCCTACAATTTATTCAGCAGCGATTTGCTCAACACGACGACTGGAGAATATGATTACGACCGCGCGTTCCCCGTACTGGTGCGAAATTTGATTAAGCCAATGCCGCTGATTTCGTGGTTCGTTTTGGCCGCGTTGACTGGCGCAGTCATCAGCTCTCTGGCGTCGATGTTGAACTCGGCTTCGACCATTGCGACGATCGATTTGTATTCCAAATTTACCGGCGAAAAAGACCCCGTGAAGCTTGTGCGCGTTGGCCGTGGCTTTGTGCTTTTATTCGTCCTCTTAGCGGCATTGGTGGCGCCGCAGTTGGATAAGTTTACCAGTATCTTTGCCTACATTCAGGAGTTTCAGGGCTTTATCTCGCCCGGCATTCTGGCGGTGTTTATCTTCGGATTTTTCTCCCCCAAAACGCCACGCTGCTTTGGCGCGATTGGAATCGGACTGAATATTTTTGCCTACGGTTTTTTCAAGTGGATCGGCGGTCCGCTCCTCATCAAGAACGGTTGGTGGTACTCCGATCAAATGGCGTTTCTCGACCGCATGGCGCTCTGCTTTTTCATCGTTATTCTAGCGGGGATCATCCTGACGAAGTTTATGCCAATGCCCGCGCCGGTTACGCTCCCGGAGAATAAGGAGATCCAGCTCGAAGGATCGCGATCAGCGAAGATCTGCGGCTACGGAGTGGTCCTGACAACCATCGCCCTCTACATCATCTTTTGGTAATCGCGCGATGGAGTTGAGGTGAGCTGTTTGGGCGTTATCGACATAGTTACGGTGATTATCGCCATTGTCGCTGATAGGGAAAAATGATAAACTACTGCTAATGACCATACTTTTATTCGTTGGCTTACTACGAAGTTTGCGTCCCTTAAACACCCCCGCCCCAAAGACCATGAAGCATTGTATAGAAAAGACATCTTGCTGGCTAGTTGCCGGCGCACTGAGCCTCTTGCCGCTTAGCTCGAACGCGACCCTCATCGCAACCGAACACTTCGACTACCCCGATAGCAACAGCCTTGTCTCGGTTGGCACAGGCGGCTCCGGCTGGAGTGGTGGTTGGACCACGAACGGAACCAGCTTTGAGGTTGTCGATGGCGCTGCATACACTGGAGACCAGGACGCATTTGTGAATTTTCGCACGTTGGCAGAGTCCCAGTCGACGGGCACCCTTTATTTCGCGTGGACCGGCGTCAAAGAAAGAACCGTGGATTTATTCGAGACGCAGGTATTGGCGCTTTCCGGCTTTAGCAACAATAACTCAACCGAGGAGTTCAGCCTCCAATTTCGCACGTCGAATGCGACCAATGAATTTTTCCTACTCTACGGGGGTGCGGACAGCACCACGGGTTCCGATTCGGGAGGGTCCTACACAGAGGGCACCGAGGTGACCTTCGTGCTGGAAATTGATTTCAATCCTGGCGGCGATGACAACATCAGTGCCTGGGTTTTTACCGACGGTTTGCCCGCGATACTTGACACACCGTTGCTCACGAACAGCGCGCCAATAACTTCAATCGACTCGATTCGAATTATCTCCAATGGGAAGCGGATGACGGGGGCTCTTGATAACATCGTGGTGGCCACGGAATACAGTGATTTGATTAACGCGGTTCCCGAACCGTCGACGTATGCGGCGCTATTCGGCATTTGCACGTTGACTGTGGTCATTATCCGTCGTCGTCGTCTCTCCGGTCGTGATCCGGTAAAATGATGACATTCACGCCTCATTAGGCCCAGGTCTCGGGGTGTTCGTGGGCTCATTTATCCTAGGTCGTGACAGTAACACACGGAGGTCACTCAACAATCAATCTCAATTCCTTAATCGTCACTTTCCTGTTCAGTCAGAATCCTAACTATACCCAAAAAGCATGATCAATTCCCTGAAAATATCACTCTCCGTGCTGGTCCTCGCGCCAGCACTCCTCAACGCGCAAACGATCCTGATCGATTTCAACGGTGACGACACCCCGAAAACGACTGGTCAACCGGAAACCTGGAACAACCCGGTTAATCCTGGCTTGGACAGCATCAGTTTCCCATATGAGCTCGTCGCAGATCTCGCGGACACCACTGGTGCAGGAACCGGCATCACTCTCAGTATCACAGATGGATTTCATGGTCGAAATTCAGCGGGTGATGACTCTGGCGCAGTCTTTCCGGGCACCGCGACCGAGGATAGTTTCTACACCGCCAATGACACTTGGGATCCAAGCGGGGGGACCCTCGACAATGGCTTCGGCATTTTAGAGTTCACGGGACTCGATCCATCGAAAACCTATGACTTCACGGTGTATGCTTCGCGCATCGGTGGCAGCGACAACCGTGAGACAGAATACGCGTTCGATGGCCTTAACAGCTCAACGGTTTACTTGGATGTTGCCAACAATATCTCCAGTACTGTCATAGCCAGTGGTCTTAGCCCGACGGCGGGTGGCATCATCACGCTCACCGTTACAGCAGGGCCAAACAATACTACGTCACAGCAGTTTGCCTACCTCGGTGCCATTGAAATGACCGTGATCCCCGAGTCTAGCTCCATAGCATTGTTCGTTGGCGCGATGGCGACTGGTTTCGTAATGTGGCGTCGTCGTCGTTAATCTGCCCACGACAGAGCTTATTTTCCAATGGTGGGTCTATCAGTAGACCCGCCATTTTTTGTTTCCGGCTGGATGTCAGCCATAAGCCAATAGGTTTTATTGAGTCTGCCGTGCACGCAGACTGATTGCTAAGTTTCCCCTTTCGCTACGAGGGGATTTTCTGTGTTTGCGGGAAGTAAAAAGGCCTCCATGTTGAAGCGAAATGGCCCTATGCTCTAATTAGCACAAAAATTGAGTTATGTTAGAATCTATCGGTTAAGTATGTGCTCCAAATGACGATAGTAGCTATCCGAGTATCAAAATACCGGTTAAGCTGTATGAATTTTAAAAGCGCAGATCGACTTACGGTAGTCCAACGGCCTTATTGGGGAGGGTGTCTATTGGCAAGTATCTTTGCAGGCGCTTTAGCGGTGAACGCAGAAGAACTCAACCTGATCAATAACCCTGAGTTTGAGGTCACACAAATCAATCCATCGGGCACAGACTGGGCTGCGCAACGGCAAGATACTGCGGTCACTGCGGTTACTCCGCGCTACGAACTCAACGAGACTAATGGAACCAATGTTGGATGGCATAATACTGGACAAAATGTCATTGAAGTGTGGACTCCATCGTTCCAAAATGGGCAACTTGGCACAAATTTAGGCAGCAACATCTCAGAAATCAACTCTGTCGATGGAAATTCGCAACTCTACATTACCTTCACCGCCGAATACAGCTTTGACTATGATTTTTCCTGGTCTGATGTGAACCGCCCCAGCGGCGGGGCAGATTACAAGGTGAACATTAACACCGGCACAACTCCCATCGACTCCTCAGGAACGGGCAACACCTTCAGTGATGACTATACTGCTACGGTTTCTTCATTTACCAGCAGATCGGAAACAGTAACCATAGAGCGTGGCCAAACTTACACCATCTCCTACTCAACGGCCTTCAGCAGCACCCTTTCCAGCCTGACTGGCGAGGTAAATTTACTCACGCCAGTTAATTTCGTTTACTGGGATACCAACGGAGCTACGGCGGGATTAGGCGGCCCGAGCCCTAATGGCACCTGGAACAACAGTAACAGTAACTGGTCGGATTCGGCCGATGGCACCGGTCCACTTTCATCTTTCGCCGCTAACGAGGTTGCCGTCTTTTCCGCAGGCGATGACGCCACGGGCAGCTACACCGTAACCAAGAATGGCCGCACGGATGTCAATGGCATCGTATTCGAAGATGGCACGCCCACCATCGCACATGGCGGCGGAGGAAGAATCCATTTCGAGGCTACCGATGGTGGCGAACCCTTCGTCAATGTAGCCAGTGGAGTGACAGCTACCATTGAAACAAGGATTACTGATCAGGGCAGTGAGGGCTTAGTCAAGTTTGGCGACGGAACATTGGTCTTGGGTGGCAGCCGGAGCAATTCACGTATCAGTGGAGATTTAACAGTCGATGCTGGCGTGCTGGAGCTTGCAAACACCGCTGGCAACAATCAAATACGGGGCAACGTCATCATTAATGGAGGCACGTTACTCATCAGCGAAGCCAACCAAATTCAAAATTCATCTGATGTCACCCTCAACGGTGGCACAATTGCCATCGGAGAAACTAGTGAGAGAATTGACACTTTAACGCTTAGCTCAGACTCAAGTATCGATTTTACCGGGGCCAATGGGCAACTGACATTTGACGACAGCACTGGCGCGACCTGGGATAGCGGCGCTACCATTACCATCACTAACTGGAACGGAGCAAACAACGGTGGCGGTGATGATCAGTTGAGCTTTGGCACCTCTGGTCTTACTGAGACTCAAATTGGCCAAATCAAGTTTTACAACCCAACCGGCTTGCCTGCGGGAATTTATGATGCGCGCATGCTAACTTCTGGCGAAGTAGTTCCAGTAGTCCCCATTCCCGAGCCCGGCACCTACGCTTTCGGAGGAATTCTGGCTGTTTTTGTCGGTGTCAGTATTTGGCGTCGGCGAAAAAGCAGCGGCAGAAAGCCAGCTCCAGTAGTATTGGGAGCCTAGTTGCCGCAAAGTCGCATTGCCTATCGAGCTATGCTACCGCTCATTGGCAGCACTTTGCTACGAAGCAGAACAAGCGCGAACCCAGGAGCCCGTCGAAGCAGCAGCCGGATAATCCCCGTTTGGCCAGGCTATTTTTGCAATGCGTAAATCTATGGATTAAACCGTAGGCTTTAGAGACAACATGAAGTTAAAGGATCCAGCACTTGCTCAAGCCGCCATGCTGGACGCGAAAAACCACTGCGGGCTGGCTGATCAAGTATAATAAAAAATGCTCTAGGCGACGCCTTTGCTTTTGGTGGTGGATTCCGAATGCTGGCGGTTGCTTTGGATGAACTCGACCACCGATTCCAGGAACGCAATTTGATGAGGTCGAAGGGAGGAGTTACACAGGGCGCGTCGCGAGGCCATGAAATGTTGGCGGACTTCATTGCAAAGGATTTTGACGATCCCTGACTTGCTAACCAAACGGGCAAGCTCAGCACAGCCTTCTGGATTTTGCGAGTTTCTCAGCGCTTGGATGAGTAAGCTTTGATCAGCCGCCGAGAGTGTTTCGTAGAGACGCTTCAGCAAAAGGGTCTTCACACCGCAATGAAAGTCGTAAGCAAGGTCGGGCGCGGTATCGGGCAGTAGCGCGACTTCATGGAGATCGTTTTCGATCTGAAATGCAAGACCGAGAGGTTTGGCAAACTCCGCCAAGGCTCGACGTGTTTCTTCATCTGCACCAGCTAGCAACGCTCCAAGCGTTAACGGGCACTCGATCGTGTAGCGTGTGGTCTTAAGGTGGTAAGTCTGCTCAATCTCGGATTCGCCAATCTCGCTGAGTGGCATATCCAACATCGCAATCTCGGCAGCCTGCCCCATGCCGGTTTCCTGAGCAATGCGCAAGAAATACCGCATAGCAGCCTGCGAATGTGCAGGTGGCAACTCGGGATCAATGAAGCATTCCATGGCGAAACCAAAGAGGATATCACCAAGCACAAGAGCTAGACTTTGCGCATTGCGTTCGCCAGCAGACAGGTCGTTCTCAAGGGCACGGTGCAATGTCGGCTTGCCACGCCGCGACTCCGAACGGTCAATTAAATCATCGTGAATCAGTGCGAAACCGTGAAAAAGCTCCAAGGCGCCAGCGATGCGGAAGGCGGCGCGCGGTGGCGGTGTCTCACGTCCGTCAAAGAGGCTGTAACTGAGTAAAAAGAGCAAGGGTCGGAGGCGCTTACCCGGGCGGCGGAGAAACGATTTTAGACTCTGCCAGGCTGGCTTTAATGAGTGATGTTGAGTAATTCGATCCTCCAACTCTTTGAGCTCCATAGTGATACACGCATGAAGATCTTCTTCCAGAGTCAGCAGTATTTCAAGCGGATCGGCAGGCCTCGAATTCGCTTTGTGAGGCCAAGTGTTAGTAGCGGCGCTTAGCGACATGAAAAGAAAATGCCGATAATTTCAACTATTTCAAGCGATAAGCGCTTTTTGTATCATTATCGTAAATCGCATGCAGCTTTAACTTGCGCCTCCGCTCAGGCCGTTCAAATTGATGAATGGCCGGTTGATGGGCAAGCGGCTTGTGTGATGGCGCAAACCAAGAAAAAATCTGCAAAACCCCAGCCAAACCTGTATTTGGTTGGTTTTATGGGTACCGGCAAAAGCACGGTGGGCCGGGCGTTGGCGCGCCGTTTGCACATGCACCACTTGGATTCCGACCACACCATTGTGGAGACTGAAGGTCGTCCGATACCGCAAATTTTTGCCACGGAGGGCGAGCCATATTTCCGCCAGTTGGAGCATGACTTCGTGCATGGCGGGCACCCGGAGCAAGGCTGTATCGTTTCCTGTGGCGGCGGCCTCGTCATGGCACCAGGCATGATAGACGAACTCAAGCGTCGTGGCCTCGTCGCTTGTCTATTCGCCAGCCCGGACACCATTCTCCATCGGACCAGCGGAAACAGCAACCGCCCGCTGCTCAACGTGGAAAACCCGCGCCAACGCATTGCCGACCTGCTCTCCGAGCGAGAGCCAATCTACCTACAGGCGGGCGCATGCTTCTACACCGACGCTCAGCCGATGAACGAGATTGTCCGCCATCTCGAGCGCTTTTACCAGCGGGAGTCGCGGAGATTCAGTCGCAGTATCGATTAAGTTAAAGCTTTGCCAAACAGCAATTTAGCGTTATGAGTTAGGCATGAAGAAGCTATTGCCGAAAATCCTCATCGCACTTATTGTCATTGCCATTGGCATCCAGTTTATTCCCGTCGACACCACTAACCCGCCCATCGAAAACACCGTTACTTGGGCGAATCCGCAGACCAAAGAATTTTTCACCAACGCCTGCGCGGACTGCCACTCCAACGAAACAGTCTGGCCTTGGTACGCCAAGATCGCACCGGTCTCCTGGTGGATCAGCCATCATGTAGAGGAAGGCCGCGAACACTTTAACATCTCAGTAGCTGACATGGGCGATGCCGACGAGGCCTACGAAGCCGTCCACGAAGGCTGGATGCCGCTCGAAAGCTACACCTGGATGCACCCCAAGGCCAAGCTAACCGCTGAGCAGAAAACTGAGTTTGTCGCTGGCCTCAAAGCCACGTTCAATGTGGGTCAATCGACCAAGGAACACGAGTCCGAAGACGGTCACGAAGGCCACGAGCACTAAGCTGTCAGACGGCGCTGGCGTTGTCGATTGTCATCGAAATGCTATACCACGTGTTGAGTCCGGTTGCTAGATCGGCCCCGTCAAAAGAGTCTCCCCCAGCCAAAGTGGCTTTGTTCGACGTGCCTGAAATCAAGTTACCCAAGCGTCCGGCGGTCGAGAGGACATAGTTGCCGCTATCGGTAGGGTCGAGCGCGACATCCCAGGTGTTGCCATTCGTTCAAGCTGAAAGGCGATGCTCCCACTGAGGTTGACTTAAAATCGGCGATCATGGCAGCGCTGCCAGCCAAGGGTAGAAGTGGTAGGGCAGGGTGCAGAGTTGTTTAATCTGAAGGATGAGGGATTGAGGGTGAAATTTTCGCCCACATGGGAGCCTGATTGCACGCGCAATTTGGACGCTGCATTACTCGTAATACTTGCACCTGCGCTTTACCGCCCCATCTGCTCACTGACTGTGTTTTGCTGGCGAGCGATGTCATGCAGCGTCAGCACGCCGATCAGCTTCTTGGGATCCTTTTCGGAAACCACCGGCACCTGTAGGACGTCTTCTTTGATCAGCAGCCCAGCGGCGGCGCGGATCGAGGTATCGGGCGTCACGCTGAAGATTTGGCGTTTCTCCAAAATCTCACTGAGGGGCCCATCCTGTCCAGCGGCAACGAACTCTTCCAGCTCGTGGTGGCAGATCACGCCGTCCAGTTGCCCCTCGGCATTGACGACCGGGTAGCCGTGGTGCGGCTTTTCAATCGCCTTCAAATTCTCGCTGGAAGGCAGGTCTGAGCGCACGGTCACCGAGTCATACGTCATGATCGTCGAGACCGGCAAGTTGCGGTAATCCTGAGCGCCTTGGTAGGCGGGCATGCGGCGCAGATTCAGGCCGTCCTGCAAAAGCAGGGAGTTGTAGAGCGGCACGCGCAGCAGGCGGCTGGCGAGGTAGTAGGAGATCATATTACCCGCCATCAGCGGCAGGATCAGCGCATAGTTGCGCGTCATTTCAAAGATGATCAGCAGCGAGGTAAATGGGCAGCGCACGATCGAGGCAAACAACGCGCCCATGCCCAGCAACACGCAGGCGCCAACCACCTGACCGGCCTCAGGCAACGCGAACCAGCCGGTATTATCATTCAGTTGCACCAGCAGCAGGCCGATGATGCCACCCAGCATGCCGCCGAGGAACAGCGTCGGCGAAAACAAACCACCGGAGCCGCCCGAAGCATAGCAAATAATCACCGCCAGGAACTTTAGCACGAACAACGTCAGCATTACCGAGATGACGAGGTTGTTCTCAAAGGCCTGAGTCAGCGATTCGTAACCAATCGAGAACACGCCGCTCTCCCCGGTCAGGTAGTAGGCGGTGACACCGATCAAGCCCATAGCCAGCCCTCCCGAAGCCGGGCGCAGCCAGGGGGGCATTTTGCTGACCTTAAACTGACCGCGCGTCCACAGCAGGCTCTTCACAAAGCCGTGGCCGATCACTCCACAGAGCAAACCAATCGGGATCGCGACCAACATCCACCAGTTCGTTTTAAAGTCCTCATGGATGCCAACCGTCAGCACCGGGTCTTCGCCCAAAATGATGCGCGACACCGATGCAGCCACGACTACGGCGATCACGATGCCGCCCAGCGCTTTCGAAGAAAAGTCGTCCAACAACTCCTCGAACACGAAGGTAATTGCCGAAAGCGGGGCGTTAAAGGCTGCCGCAATGCCCGCGCCCATGCCCACCGGCACCAGCGCCTGGATGCGCACCTTGGCTAGGCCAAAGACCTGCCCGAGCTTGGAGGCAATGGCTGCGCACATGTGAACCGTTGGGCCTTCGCGACCAAGCGCGTTACCCATCCCCACATAGAGCGTGCCCAGGATGAAGCGCCACACGCCGTCACGCAGCTTAATCACGCCAAAATCGTTGTAAAAAGCAGACTTTGTTTGCGGGATGCCACTGCCCACCGCATTAGGTGCCAGCTTGGTCAGAATGACGCCCACGCACAGACCACCGATTGCTGGCGCGAGGCCCAGTACCACTGGGAAGAGCCAGCGGTATTCTTCGCCTGCGACCTCGGATATGTGCCATATCCAGTGAAACAGGCCATGAATCGAAAAATGGAAGGCCACGGCTGCCAAGCCACAAAATACACCGGCTACGGTACAAAGAATGAGAAAGCGCTGCCCGTCCGTGAAGCGGGCGCGCATCCAATCGGGAAGATTCAGAAACCAGGTCTTTCTCATGAAACCTGCTTCTCCGGCGTTTTAGGTTCCTCGGGCCCGCAGGTTGCGTTCCTTAGGAAGTTAAACGCCAGCGCTTCATACAGCGCCGTGGGGCAGACCAGCCGGGATACCTCGTAGGCCAGCATGGCGGTGAGCGCTAACGGAAGCGCAAACATCGTCACACCGGTCATTTCCAACAAAATGATGAAGGAGGTCATTGGGCTTTGTACAACACCGGAAAAATACGCTACGATAAAGAGTAAAATAATCGCCTGCTCCGGGGCCCCACTCCATTCAAACAGCGGGAAA
The DNA here is from genome assembly GCA_031296935.1 of Cerasicoccus maritimus. Taxonomy (GTDB): domain Bacteria; phylum Verrucomicrobiota; class Verrucomicrobiia; order Opitutales; family Cerasicoccaceae; genus Cerasicoccus; species Cerasicoccus maritimus. Next base: position 85,164 of record JAVDPD010000015.1, on the reverse strand, counting down.
AGTGTATGCCCCAGACCAGCGCCGACCGAAAAGGATGGATCGAAAAGCCCGCCCGGAATCGCCGTCAGCAAAACCAGGAATGTTGCTAGCGCCCGCCAGAGGAAATAAAACGGCGTTACGTGCGTCTCGGCCTCGGCCAAAATCTCCAAGTGACGCTCGCCCAGCGACTCCTTCAATGCCGGGCTGCCATCTACCAGCAACGCTTGCGCTTGAGCGTAGCCACTGCCCAGCGTGCCGCCTTCGGTGAAGAATGCCAGTGATGCGCAACCCAGGCCGATCAGGCCCGCTGTGACGACGAAGTTTTTCTTCATCGCCCGGCCAACAAAGGGCATACAAAAGAGCAACGTCTTGGCAAAGAGTCCGCCCAATAGGCCGCCAATAACCGCGATGAGCGGAATGACTAAATATTGGGCAAACGAATCAAAGATCAGTGGATCGCGGTCTTTGTCCAGATTGCCGTAGAAGTAGTAATTGCCCATGAACACCACGCAAACCAGGCAGGCCAGAATAACCGTCCGCACCAGCGTGCCCATGTTGTTTTTGTCAAAACGGCGGCCAATCTCCTCCATCGCAAACACCACGCCGGCAATCGGCGCATTGAACGCCGCCGCAATGCCTGCTGCGCCACCGGCCAGGATTAGGCCGCGCTGGACCAGGTGCGCCGGAAATTTCGCAAAGCGATTCGTGCAACGCATGAAGCAGGCACCTAGCTGGACAGATGGGCCTTCGCGACCGACAGAAAGATATGCCAGCAGCGCCAGCGTGGTCAGGATTAGCTTACCCAGTGCGATGCGCATGGAGAGCACCGCATCGCGCGCTGGCCCTTCCTTGAGCTTGAGCGCGGCAATGGTTTGCGGGATGCCGGTGCCGTCCGTCCCGCAGAAAAAGTGGTCGCGCAAATAGATGATCAAAATCAGGAAAGAGGGCATAACCAAAAAGGCCAGCCAAGGCTCCTTGTTGTTCCAATCGCGGATCACGCCGCCGCAAAACAGCTCCACGCCACAAAAATACATTGCGCCCGCGCCAGCCGCGAGCCCGCCTATGACCACCACTAGGTAGCCCCACCAGGCTTCACGCGTGAATAACGCTTTGCGCCAATCGATCTTCTCTTCGATATCCGGTTCTCCAGTCGCCATTTTGCAATTCCCGCAGGCAATTTGGCGGCTTGGCGGAGCACTGTCAAAATCAATCCCTGGCTGAAATAGCTCGCATATTGCCAAATCTAACGCAATTGGTAACTGCGACGCCTCGCTATCTAGCGGGTCGGAATTAATTTTTCGTCATAACCAATTAAAAAGCATTAACTTTAAGCAAATACGTGCGATAAATAGATAAGCACACGATTTAGAAAGTGTCATCGCAGCAAAGCACAATAAAAACACACTGCCGCTAGCGCTTTAACCAAAGTTGACTAGGGTAGATTCATAAACTCACACAACTTTAAACCAATCACCCATTTCTCCCACATCGGAACAACCATATGAATCTTTTTCAAAAAAAACGCTTGGCAAAGGAGCAAAGAGCCCTACAACAGAGCGTTTTCCTGAAGCCCGCGTCAAGTGGGTCTGAAGATTCGGTGGGATATGCAAGCGGCCAAAGCACGCAGACTGTAAATCTGTTCCGGTAATCGGTTCGGGCGTTCGAATCGCCCTCCCACCACCACTTCAGATGGGAAACAATTTAGCCGATCTTCTGTGAAGTAACCACAATAATAAAACTGGCTAAAAGACTATGCCTAGAACATCGACCAAAAGCACCAAGACTAAGGGCAAAACAGTAACTAAGCGCGCGCCGGGCAAGACGCAGATCTCGATCTCGCTGCCGGCAGATCTGATTGAGCGCATCGATAAGCTCGCCGCTGCGGAAAACCGCAACCGCTCGAACTTCATCGCTACCGCCCTGGACCGGGTTACCGAGTAAAGTCTTCTTTGAGCCGCCCAAACGTGGCTATCGCTTTCGCTCCATATAGCCCAAGCTAAGGACAAAGACGGTAGTTATTTCACAAACTCCTCGATTGCCCAGCCGGATTCAGCTTGAACGGGCGCTGAAAAATCAAGCTGTATTCCGATTGCTGGACTTCTCCAACCACTCTATAAAGGCAGCTAAATCTGCTTGATTTCATGCGAGCGGGGCTAACTTGTTATTGAGCTAACCGGTAACAGCCTCCGTCATGAACAAGAGAATAGTCCTGCTTTTTTCCGCCATATTTCTGGCCCTTGTTTGCGCATTGATCGTATTTCAAGGTTTCCGTCAACAAGCTGCGATTCGCGAAAGTGCGTTAAAGCAGCTGTAGGCAGGCAACGCGTTACTGGGCTTGGGCGTCCTCGCCTATTCCGGCGAAGAGGGCGACATCGCCACTATTTTGCCCTACCTCGACAACCAGGATGCGGATGTGCGCTTCACCGCTGGTGGGCATTGGCCTACATTTCCGGTGATGCCGTACAGATCCCCGCAGGGCTAGTTATCCAGGCACCTGACGAATCCACCCACGCTGGCGGCATATACGATCTAAGCAGTCAAAAGCTACTCGCCGAATACGTTAACGATTGGAAAGCTTGGGCTGCCAAGCACGAAAAAACGGAGCGCTCTTAGGCGCGCTATAAACATCCAAGCTGGCAAAACCAGCACATGAAAGCCGACTCGCAGATGCAGTCGGCTATTTTTGGGCCCCAATCAGCGTACGCCCGCACTGGCGCCAACTTTTATAAGCGCCATCGTGACACACTTACTCAGGCGTGAAGCTCCGTCACGCGAATGCGTCACCTTGTCTCATCCTCAATGCCCCAATAAATCCCATATTCACTGTTTATCAATGACTTAAAGAATAATGGATTACTGGCATTCCTCCTGCATTAAAGAAAAGCGAACAACAAATCACTAACTTTCAAAAGGAGGAACAAAAAATGCATCTAATCAAATATGACAACTTCTGGAATGACCCGTTTGCGGAAATGGACCGCTTGTTCGACCGTGCGGTCAGCAACAACCGTTTCGCCGGGCTCTTCGACAACCAGTTCACCAGCGGCCGCAGCTTCCGTGTCGACGTCTATGACGACAACAACGAGGCCTACCAAGTCGTGGCTGAGCTGCCAGGCGTCGCGAAGGAAGATGTCGGCATCCAGCTCGAAAACGCCGTGCTCACGATCTCCGCAAAGCGCAAGGTCAAGCAGGGCGAGCAAGAGCAAAGCGTGCAATTCAGCCGCTCCCTGACGATTGATGACGACATCAATGCGGACAAGGTCACGGCGAAGCTCGAAGACGGCATCCTGACCGTCAGCCTTCCCAAAGCCGAGGCCCGAAAGCCGCAAGCCATCACCGTCAGCTAATCAACCAACCACAATACTAACGAAGGAGATATTTACCATGAGTGAAGCTCAAGTAGCCGAAACCAAGACAGAAACCCCGGCTAGGGCCGACAAGCGCACCGCTTACCTGCGCCCGCGCTATGAAGTTGCCAACACCAAGGAAGCTTACACGGTCCAAGTGTTTGTGCCCGGCGTGCCGAAGGAAGGCGTTCGCATTACGGTTGATCAGGATACGCTGGCGATCGAAGCCACGCGCCGACTCACGGCCAACGACCGCTGGCGCGCCCGCCACCGCGAGATCCCCACAGCGGACTACCGACTCCGCCTCGATCTCAATGTGCCAGTCGATTCCCACAAGATCACGGCCAAGACCACCGATGGCGTGCTCACCATCACGCTTCCGGTGGCCGAGGCAGCCAAGCCGCGCCAGATCTCCGTCAACTAAGCGCTCCCACAACGCCGCCTGGCGAAGTTATTTCCGGGCCGGGCAGGTTTCATCCTTCCCGGCCCTTTTATGGACTCCCCCCTGTTGGGCGACCGCCCGGAATTTTGATCGCTTTTGCGCGCAAGGTTCTGGACGATTGAGAAAGGAATTTGCTAACTGTGGAATTTAAAGACTATTACCAGACCCTCGGGGTCAACAAGAGTGCGAGTGCCGACGAGATTAAGAAGGCGTTTCGCGGGCTCGCGCGCCAACATCACCCGGACAAAGCCAAACCGGAAGACCGGCCCGCAGCCGAAACCAAATTTAAGGAAATCAGCGAGGCCTACGATGTCCTCGGCGACGCCGAAAAGCGTAAAAAATACGACATGCTGGGCTCGAATTGGGACCAGTATGGTAGCGCGGGCGCAGGCTGTGGACGTGGCGGCTTCCCCGGTGGTGGATTCCGTCGCGCCGGCGGCATGGGCCAAGGCGGCTTTGAAGAATTCCACTTTGGAGGTACCGGCTTCAGCGACTTCTTTGAGCAGTTCTTTGGCGGCGCTGGCGGCGGCGATCCGTTTGGACGCGGCGGCGGCGGCATGCGTCGCGGCCCAACCCGTGGCCAGGACGTCGAAGCCGAGATCATGGTCCCGCTCCATGAGGCCTACTCCGGCGCGGAGCGCACCGTGCGCCTGGAGCGCGTCAACCAGCAGACCGGCGAGCGTAAGGAGAACAGCTACAAGGTCAAGATCCCGGCCGGCGTCAAAGACGGCCAGCGCATCCGCCTGGGCGGTCAAGGCGAGCCCGGCAGCGGCGCAGGCTCCGGCGACTTGTTTTTAATCGTCCGACTCGCTGCCCACCCGGACTACGAGGTCAAGGACAAGGACTTGGTTTACACGCTGGAGCTCCCCGCGTGGGACGCCGCCCTTGGCGCGCAAAAGGAAATCCCGCTGCCCAACGGCAAGCGCGTCCGCATCACTGTCCCCGAAGGCGCGAAGACTGGCACGCGCGTCCGTCTGCGCGGCCTCGGTCTCCCTGGCAAAACCGCCAAAGGCGACCTCTTCGTCGAATACGCGATCACCGCGCCCGCCCCCACCTCCGACGCCCAACGCGCCTTGTGGGAGCAACTTCGCGAGGCCGACTGATAGGTAAGCATGACTAAACGCCAAGTTTCCCACTATGATATCGGCTTAATAGCAGATAGATTCAGCCTTAAGACTCCTCTCCGGCAAAACGGCCGTAAATAAAGATCTCGATGTGCTCGGGGCAGAATCCCTCCGGCAAGCGATCCTGCATCAACTGCAAATCCACGCCGTCGGTTAAATGCACGCGGTTGGTCTCACGGCATACGACCAGCGTGCGGTGGCCATTCTGCGGAAGCATGTAACAAGCACGGTGGCCCGGCACTTCAATTGCCTCAATCTCCTTATTATCCAACAACAACCGAATATTCCGGTAAACCGTGGCAATGCCCAAACCGGGCACCTGTGCCGCTGCGCTTTCCTGAATCTCTTTCGGGGTAAGGGGGTGTTCGGCGTTTTTTAGGGTCTCCAATATCGCCGAACGCTGCTTCGTATCTCTAAATCGTTTGCCCATTTCACTACTAATTCCCCTAAACAATTGGCTAGCAGTGGAGGCCTTTTCAATTCAAAACTCAGAAATAGTGATAATAAATACTATCGATAACGCATTATCAATCAATTACAGGGTTCACAGGCCTACTTATAGCAGAATAAGGCAAATCAGCCCCATTAAAAGAAACCTAAGACTCCATTGCACGGCTGGTGATAAAATAGCGCATTACCCAAACTCCCGCTGGACGAGCCTTGTTCGGTGGGGAAATACGCTCCAGACAAAGTAATCCGCTCTTCTTGAAATCGATACAATCCGTAAACGGACTACCCGTAAGGAGCCAAGCTGAGAGCATAGTTAGATGAGGATTGTGACCGACTAGCATGGCATCCTCCTTGCATTCCAGCAAAAATGCGCCAAGCGCAATCGGATCATCCATTGGCGCCAAGCCTGTCCTCTCCTGCAAAGGCGTCTTGAGCTGCATTTCGTCACGAAACAACTCTGCTGTTTGCCGAGCGCGCACCAGCGTGCTATGGTAGATAACTGCCAACTGAGAAAATTCTTTGGTCTTCAGCCGATCACAGAGCTTTGCAATCGAACGCTCGCCCTTGGGCGTTAGCTGGCGCGCTTGATCAGTGGGCGCATCATAAGTGGCTTCTGCATGGCGCAACAGGAATAATTTCATACCGCCAAATTACAGTTCCCTATGCGTCAAGTCGAGCCCACGACGCTATTCATCCTCGTCCACATTTGGGTCATCCTGCGCGTTCGCAGGCAGTTCGTGGGGGAGCGCCCAATAGTAAGACATTAGCCAGAGACTCCATGCCCACGGGTAAATCACAGGCGGAACAACCACGCCGACCAGCACCCCCAGCACTGCCAAAGTCGTCAACGAAATCACCCCCATCATGTGTAACGCCACCAACGGAGGCAGACACCCAAACACCGTAAGCCCATAATTCCAAACCATTGCCCCCAGGAAGAATCCATCGCTACGAAACAGCTTCAGAGCGCACTGTGGACACCGATAATGCAGCTTGATCCACGAGCGAAAAATCGGCCGCCCTCCGCAATTAGGACAACGATTCGTCAGGCCCCGCAGGACGATTTGCAGACGGCTAACACTGGGCGAAGGCATTCGGCTTATCATGGTGAATATTCAGCCCGCTTCAAGTCCGGCATTCTCATTGCCCTCTCCTATATGCGCTGTATTATTCACCACCATCTCCAACTATGCAATGCAAACAGCTACGCTTTCCGATGACAAGCACCGCAAGCTCGCGACCTTGTTGCTAATCGGCTATCTTCCGTTTTACCTCAACGGTTTCTACAACCCGATTTTGCAACATACCCAGTGGGCCTTCTGGGCGGCAGACATCGCCATTTGGATCATCCTGCCCGCCGCGCTCTTTACCTGGGGACGTCGTCACGATCTCTACAGATGGCCGGAAATCGGCTTCAATCAGCAAGTCGGGTTTGGCGGACCGCGTTGGGCGTTTCCTATCCTGTTGGTCATCGCCACGCCCATTCTTTTCTATCTCGAAAAGATGAGCTTCACCATCGCTATGGATCTTGCACCGCCCAAGCCCCAGGAGTTTTCTTTTGGCAATGAAGTCCAGCGCCAACCATCTGCACTAGTCCGTTTGGTCAAACTGATCTACTTTGCCTTCACTGCAGGTTTTGTTGAGGAAATTTATATGCGCGGTATGATGCGACGTCTTTTTCGGGAGGACGGGGCCGGGCCAGCTCTTTTCATCATATTATCCACCCTCATCTTTACCTTCGCTCATTGGGAGAATGGCGCTTACGGACTGACTATCGCTTTCATGTGGGGGCTGATGGCCGCGGTTTTCTATGAGATCACGCGCAATCTGTGGCCACTGATCCTGGCGCATATCCTGGTCGACCTGGTCGCTTTCAGCTAGTGGCAAACGGCTACGGCATGTTCGCAGAGTCCGATTCTGGGGATAGTGTTGGTGGGTAAGAGAATAAGGCCTTTGAAAAAATAATATCTTTGTCCGTTTTATTTGGCCAACGAATTCCGCCCACTTATTCGTTTACTCAATCGGCAGAACTTGCTCTGCTGCGGCTCAAGGCGACGAGGCAACGCCGCCGTCCACCAATTCCCAATAACGAATTTCCCATGCACGTCCTCCCCACTCGCAAACTTTCCGCTGGCGCCAATATGGCTGTCGATCAACTACTACTGGAGCAATACAGCGAGGCTGACCAGCCACGCTTCCGGCACTACGAGTGGGACCGCCCGGCTTTCACCTTTGGCCGCACCCAGCGTTGGACCGACGCCGAGCAGAGACTCCCCGTTCACACTAGCTGGCGCGAGGCGCATGATCACTTCGCCGACAAGTTTCAGCTCATTCGCCGCTCCACGGGCGGCGGCGTGGTGGATCATCGTGACGACTGGACTTACGCGCTCGTGGTCCCCGCCTCACATGCGCTGGCCAAGCTAAAGGCCGGCGACGCCTATCGCGAAGTCCACAATATCCTTGCCTGGGCGCTCAAGGCGCAGGACGTCGATGCCCGCCTGGCTCCTTGCCCTTGCGATGATTCTGAGAACGTGGCGGATTCAAAAGCCACTTCCGCCTCAGTTTGTTTTCACCAGGCCGAACCAGGCGATGTCATCGACGCCGACGGCGAGAAACTTGCCGGCGCGGCCCAGCGTCGCACCCGCGATGGCCTCCTCATGGAAGGCAGTATCGACCGCGCAACGATACGCGGCATCAATTGGACACGCTTCGAGGCCGACTTTACGGGGGCGCTGGCGGAGTGGCTTGGCGGTTCGTTGGCCAAACAAGGCTTCCCCAAGTGGCCGCAAGGCACCTTGGCCGAGCTCATCGCCCACTACGAATCCCCTGCCTGGAACCAACGCCGCTAGCCAGCCTCCGGCTGGACCGATAGATTTGCGCATTGCGCAAATGCGGAGAGGTAGTGTGGCGTAGAGGCAAAATTACGGAGAGGCAATAAGCCAAAGCTGCGCCCACGTTGAGCGAAGCTCAAAACCAAGGATGCAATGACACGTTGCTTTGCGCAATGCGCAGATCTCTGGATGCAACGGCACGTTGCCTAGGCGAGGGTGGCGGCGCGTTGGCGGTTGATTTCCCACTGGACCGGCTGCCCTCCGATCATGCGGTCGTATTCCGCAATCATGTAGCGCGCCATACGGCGGCACTCGCTGGATAAGGAGCCTGCAATGTGCGGCGTAAGCACCACGTTAGGCAAGGTGTAGAATGGCGACTCAGGAACTGGCGGCTCAGGATAGGTCACATCAAGGACTGCGGTAATGTCCGGCCTTTCCCGCAACGCACCGATCAGCCCATCTTCATCCACTACGGCACCCCGCGCGGTGTTGATGAAGCTAGAATGCGGCTTCATCGAAGCAAAGTGTTCGCGTTTGAGCATGTTCTCGGTTTCGGGGAGCCAGGGAGTGTGGCAGGAAACCACATCCGATTGGGCAAAGACTTCTTCCAGCGAGCACATCTTCACTCCCATTGCACGCGCTTGCTCGGGCTTAACAAAGGGGTCATACGCGACGACTTTGACATCCAACGACTGCAATCGCTCGACGACCAGTCGGCCAATTTGCCCCAACGACAGGAGGCCAACGGTCGTCTCAAACGTGCCGGGCACTAAATCCCGATTGGTCTGCCAAAAGCCGTCATGCCCTTTCTCCCAAATAGCGCGGACGTTGGTCCAGTTGTGCTTCAGGCACATCACCACTTGCGCGAATGTGAACTCCGCCACTGGCAAAGCATTCGCTCCCCAAGCACTAAACAAGCGCACGCCGCTATCCCAGAAAGCATCGGTCGTAAACTGCTTCACCGAACCTGCGGCATAGAAGACTGCCTTGAGGTTTGGCGCATTGGCCATGAACTCTGCGTTCAGGTTAGGCATGCCCCAAGTGCCAAATATATAATCGGCATCGGCGTATACCGAAGGATCGAGCAAGCCATCTGCACTTGTTGGCTTCTGCACTACGCTCATGCGTTCCTCCAGCATTCCGCACTCGGTGTCGCCATAGACAACATCGATTCGATGTGAGTTTCCAGTGATAACTGCCTTCATCATTTTTCGCGACTATGACAAAACAAGCTAGGTAAACGAAGCCGGAAATCATCAAAATTAAAAAATGACGAGTTTACTCGTAAATCAAATTAGCAACCTTACTAGCCCTTCGATAAATAGATAATTCTTCATTATGGGCAACTTTGATAAACCTTGCATGAGACAAGATTACGCAACTATTAGAAGGCAGGCATGGCGCTTTTGATCCTGAGCGGCTTTGCTCCGGGCAAAACTAGCGATTCGTCGCCCAGTAGAGATCACGTTGAATTGAATCTGAGACACAGCACATTTCTATAACTTCGGTCCGCTTGACGAGCGGCGAACAGCTACGGCACTGAGCATGGTCGGTCCACTCTGAGCAATAAATGTAGCTGGACTAACCGTAAAACCACTTCCTAAGTTACGTGTTATGCCATCGAAATCCCCCAACTTCATCTTGATCCTGAATGACGACATGGGCTACTCCGACCTCGGCTGCTACGGCGGCGAAGTCAACACGCCCAGTCTCGATTCCCTCGCCGATGGCGGTCTCCGCTACACTCAGTTTTACAACACCGCTCGCTGCTGCCCCTCCCGCGCGTCCTTGCTGACCGGCCTTCACCCGCATCAGGCCGACGTAGGCCACATGATGGACAACGACGATGTCGATGGCTACTTGGGCGACCTCAATGCGCAGGCCGTCACCATCCCCGAGGCGCTGAAGCCCGCTGGCTACCGCAGCTACATGTCGGGCAAATGGCACGTAACGCGCCACATCGCCAACGACGCGCCCAAGCACAACTGGCCGCTCCAACGCGGCTTCGACGACTTCTTTGGCATGATCGGCGGCGCCGCGAATTTCTGGCAGGTACCCACTCTCGCCGAGGGCAATAACCGCGTCGATCCGCTCGATACGCCCGACGACTTTTTCTTCACTGACGCGATCAGCGACCGCGCGATCCAGCAGATTAAAAATCACGCCACCGACCACTCGGATAAGCCCTTTTTTCAATACGTCGCCTACACCGCGCCACACTGGCCGCTCCACGCGCACGAGGAAGATATCGCCAATTACCAAGGCCGCTTCGACGCTGGTTGGGATCAGCTTCGCGAAGAGCGCCTCCAGCGCATGATCGACATGGGCATCATCGACCCCAGCTGGGACCTCACCGACCGCGACCCCGACGTCGGCCCTTGGGCGGACCAACCTCACCAGGAATGGGAAGCCCGCCGCATGGAAGTCTACGCCGCCCAAATCGAGCGCATGGACCGCGGCATCGGGCGAATCGTTCAATCGCTCAAAGACACTGGCCAATACGAAAACACCGTCATCATCTTCCTCGCCGACAACGGCGGCTGCGCTGAAGAAATCTCCGAAGAATGGGGCAATTGGATGATGGGCAAAAGCATGACCGAGCTCACCCGCGACGGCCGCAAGGTCCGCATCGGCAACGACCCCAGCGTCATGCCCGGTGCCGAAGACACCTACCAGAGCTACGGCGTGCCGTGGGCCAATGTGTCGAACACGCCTTTCCGCCTTTACAAGCACTGGGTGCACGAAGGCGGCATCGCCACGCCGTTCATCGTCCACTGGCCAGCGGGCATCGAGGTCAAGGGCGAGCTCCGCACGCAGTGCGCGCAATTGCCCGATGTCATGGCGACCTTACTCGATTTGGCTGGCGCCGCGTATCCCAACGAACGAGCAGGCTTGGACGTGAAGCCGCTGGAAGGCTTCAGCATCGCGCCGACTTTTAAAGACGAAGACTGCGATCGCGAAGTGCTCTGCTGGGAGCACGAGGGAAACCAAGCCATCCGCCGCGGCAAGTGGAAACTCGTCCTCCGCCACCCGGGCGATTGGGAGCTGTTCGACATGGAAGCCGACCGCACCGAGATGCACGACCGCGCCGCAGAGAATCCCGAGCTCGTTCAGGAATTAGCCGCGCTCTGGCAAGACTGGGCTGACCGCGTTGGCGTGATGGATTGGGACAAGCTCTGCGCGATGCGCGACGCCAAGCAAGGTTGACGCACCCCCGCAGAATGAAAGCCGGGCACGAGGGTCATTAATTCCTGATCGCCTACTGCTAATAGTTCTCCCATTGCCCATAAGTTGAGGTAGACGCGCGGGGGCGGTTTGAAGTAGCTTTAAGTTCCCCTATGCCTGACAACACTCAACTCATCGACCGCATCGTTACCGAAGTCATGTCCCAAATGGGGCAAGGCACCAAGTCGGCTCGCCCGTCCCATGCGCGGGTGGCCCAGTTAACCGCGCCCAAGACGCTGGAGATCAAAAGCTATCCGCTGCGCCCAATCCGCGACGACGAAATGCTCGTCAAGGTGGAGGCATGCGGCGTTTGCGGCACGGACATCCATTGCTACAAGTCGGACCCGTTTGGCATTACGCCCGTAGTGCTCGGGCATGAGGGCACGGGCGTCGTGGTCGAAGTCGGCAGCCAGGTGAAGATCGACAGCGTCGGCAAGCCGGTGAAGCCCGGCGACCACATTGTCACCAGTATTCTGGAAACTTCCGAGGATTGCGGCATCGCCAAATACAACCCGCTCAAGGCCAATCTCTGCGACGATCTCAAGGTCTATGGCCTCCTCCCCGATGAGCCGGATTACCACTTCAACGGCTACTTCGGCGAATACCTGATCATCCGCCCGGGCTCGTCCTTTTTCGTAGTCAACGACATGAGCCTCGACCTACGCGTGTTGATCGAGCCCGCGGCCGTCGTCTGCCACGCACTGGAGCGCGCCAAGTCCTGCGGCGCCACGCTGAATTTCCGCACGCGCGTCATCGTGCAAGGTTGCGGCCCGATCGGCCTAATGATGATCGCCGTGCTGCGCACCTACGGCGTCAACAACATCATCGCCATCGACGGCAACGACTCACGCCTGAAGATCGCCGAGACGATGGGCGCGGACATGACCTTGAACTACACGCAGTTCAGCGGCATCGAAGACCTCGCCGCCAAAGTTAACTCACTGACCAAGGGCCTGGGCGCGCACTTCGGCTTCCAGGTAACGGGGGTGCCTGCCGCCTTTGCCAACCTGTTCCACTGCATCCGCCGCGGCGGCGGCATTTGCGAAGTCGGCCACTTCGTCGACGGCGGCGAATGCGCGATCAACCCGCACCACGACATCTGCAAAAAGGAAATCACCGTGACGGGCAGCTGGGTCTACAACAGCTTCGAATACCCCAACGCCTACCACTTCCTGCAACGCGCCGAACGCATCGGCCTACCAGTCACGAGTCTCATCACCCACAAGTTCCCGCTCGAAGACATCCAACAAGCCTTCGACGTCAACATCCGCCAGGAAAGCATCAAGGCCGTGGTGACGATTTAGAGCATTTTTCATCTAACTTGTGAGACACAACGTGCGTCGAAGCTTTTCAGAAGTGTTCGATTGCTGATTCATTTTTGCAGAACGTGGAGCTCAGGCGCGGCGCGTTAGCGACGTTGACCAGAAGCGACTGGTTAGTGCTTCAGATTGCTTTTTCTACGATTGGGTCTTCCGCGACCATGAATACTACCAAGAGATTGTAGCATAGACAGATCACATTGAATTTTCCGTCTGATCGCTCCCACTGGCAGTATTCAGTTTTCATGTCTGCTCCCTTTACGGTAAAGTCTCCATTTTTTATTATTTCGTTTTCGGCTAGTGGCTTCCATTCGTGAGGTATTGCTTCCCTGTAGGCCTTTAATTGGTCTGAAGATTCGGCAATCATTCCGACTACTGTGCTCTTCTGCGTGGCGATATACATGTTTCCTTCTGGGGGTGCAATGCCCCATTGCCTGATAGCGTTTTCTAGCTCATTCGATTTTGCTTTCGGGATGGTTCCATCATCTCGGTTTCTTAACAAATAGATGACACCAATAATTATGGTGACGGCTGTAATTACTATAATGTATTGTGGCTTCATTTTCTATTACACTAACGCAAAGCTGAGGCAACGTAGTAGGCGCAGCCTACGGAGTTGTCCTCAAGCGGCTTGTTCTGTCATTTTGTTCGTTTTTCAAAGGGTGATCCATTCTTTTCCAAATATACTATCTACAGCCATCTCAATCTCGATTAAATCTGGATCGAATAGGGAATCGCGAAATTCGACTCCATGATGTCTTGCTGCCTTAAACTGTGTATAAGCAATATGAGAAAGGCCAAACAACCCAGCCGCTTAAGTTCTATCAATTTCTTTCTCTCCTTCCATAAATTTAAAGAGCTGATGCAGTTCTTTTTTTAAACTGAGAAATACTCTTCACCTGGGTCATTTGCCATTCTCCCCATAACTGGCAAACTATCTTCCCCAAGATAACCTTTCTGAATTATCGAGGCCTCTAGCTTTTCTCTTTCATTCATATTTTTATAGAACGTCTGAGGTCACACGCGGAGAGTGGCACCAGCCACTCGTAGTTGTGTGCACCGCCTTGTGTGTGCCCGGCATGGGCGCGTTGTGATGGGGTTAGAGTCCCCTGATCCATGAACTCGAACAAACAGAAAGGACTAGCTGATGGCAACTGCGTAATCGTGAGGATACGTGGAAAGGAAGCCTATGGCAATGATATGAGCCTACGGACAGAAACGCGGTATAAGGCCGACTGTGTGGATAAGCTGGCACCACACAGCGAAATCCGGAGTTCAATGCAGGAGTAAACCACGGGGTTGTGCATCGCAACAACGCGTTCTTACCCGGGGAGGCCTCGTGGTCATGCGGTGTCGGTTTCAATCGACCAGCAAACCATCGCGGTTGTGGCGGCAACGTCATGATTGTATCACGAGGAGTCAGCCGAGATCATAGTAGCTGCCGGAACCAAGCCAGGAGTAGCCGCCGACGGGTGACCCGTCCGGTGAAGGATCTGGAAGCCTTGTCCGCGGTGAAGGATCGAACCGGAGGGGTGGCAAGTGACTGTCAGAATCTCTGCTTGCAGGCGACTCTGACACGGAGAACTAATGCCGCTTTATTCCTTGGAACCGTCCGGAGCCGCCGGATACGGACCCGTATGTCCGGTGGTGTGGGAGCGGGGGGGGCAGCGATGGCCCTCGCTACCCGATTCGAGTCTTACTCGCTTGGATTCAATAATTTAGAAGTAGCTTCCATCGAAATAGAAACATCAAAGTAAAGTGTAATTTTTTTCTCTCCAATCTTGCATACCATAACATCGCATGGACGACCTTCAGATGTCTTTCCTAGTGATTGTGAAATTAACTGGGCGCCAATATTGCCGAGTATGTCGTATTCTTCATGGACAGAAATTACTTTCCATGGGGAATCTGGACTTAGGCCGGTTCCGGAACTTGTTATAGAGTGAATAAGACCAAGCTTTATGAAGTAGTGCTTAATGCTACCTGAGAAATCACCTTTCGTTTCTAAGAAATGCGAATACCAACCCTGCATCTGAATGTCGACGGGAACTTTCTCGAGCCACTTCTCGGCAAGTTTCATTCCTTCTTCAATTTTCCCTTCGTCCCACAAGTCAGTGATGGCTTCCCTGTCTTTGTCCATCCGCCACATTGGCGAGTAGCCGTCCGTTTGGGCGTAGTCCATACGGATTTTTGTGAAGTCTTGCGCACAAAGACTACAGGTCGCGAAAAGAAGGAATATGTATGCTACGAATTTCATACTATTTTTTATTTATCGAACGATAAGCTCTGGCGCGCCGTTAGGCGTTGTCCAGAAGCGACTTGTTATGAGTTCCTATCCCAGTAGTTGTAGGAGACTTGCTCATCTGTGCCCCACACAATTTCAATCTCACGCGGCGTAGTCGAGTAACTTCTGTCGTCCTCGATGAGTTCCCTCCATGCTTGGTCTTTTTTATCATTGGACTTGGGGCTTCTGACGTTCGCAGAAAATCGCTCTTCCATTACTCCAAATTCTTTGAAGTTCAGCTGTGCCTGCCAAAGTGAAGGTTTGTTTGCTCCTCCTTCTAACCAAGGATCAGCTTCTTGAACGGAATCATCTTCCCAGTAGCATATGGGGCAAATTTCGTAATTCCCTTTTTCTTCTATGGTCATGTAACCGCAGCAAGCGCAAGTAGCCATCTGGGATTTTCTCCATTTCCATTTCATAACAAGGTATTAGTGCATTTTGCGATATTGTATGTGTACTGTGGGTAGTAAACGGCATTGTGTCAATAAAAGCTTAAAATGCTAATGCGCTATTCTTCTGATAAAGCGTGTTCGTCATTTTACGCTATTATGATTCAGTTGCCGATTGAGATCTACAAAAGCTACCTGGAGCGATTAGGAGAACTGGGCATCACGAGTCATCAGAGGGTGCATTTTGTGAAGTAGGTGACATAGCGCCATTCGGGTTAAACGTAGATTTCAAATATTGACCACTGCCAATGTATCGAGGAGGAGGTCAATGGGGCAGTTTTGAAGTGGATCTCTGCCACGAAGCCATCAACCCGATTTTTGACGTTCGGTGATGTCACCAAGGGTGCGGTTCATTTTCCGCACCTGTGATTTCGAGGTAGCGGTCAGCGTCCCCGCTGGCCATGCTGCATGCTTGGCTAGATTGAGTCGGTCCGCGCTAAGCGTTTAGCCGCTATGCGCGTTAGTTTTTCAACCCCTTTCATTTGGTTCCAATCCTTGGCCAGCGAGGACGCTGGCCGCTACCTCAGTCAGATTTTTTAAATGGCACTACGGAGCGGTGGCTTGCCTGGGTGGGCGGTCAAGGGTGTTTTTCAATTCCCACACCTGTGTTTTCAAAAAGAACCGCTGCTGTACTAGAGCAACAACAGTGGCTGTACTTGCTCGATAACCGATGCTGTACTGGGGAAAGAACCGAGCGGTTCTTTTCGAGTTTCCTACTAAGGCTTTTCGGCAACAACCGTATAGGCTTTGGCCAGTTTCCTACGTAGGCTTTTCCGAGTTTCCTACGTAGGCTTTTTCGGGGCATGGTGTGCGGGTGCGGATGCCCCTGTGTATGTTGCTATGACTCAGTGCTTTGAGGCCTGGTCGAGCTCCATCATGCAAAACAGAGCTTCCATCGGTGGAAGCTCTCTTCGCTGATGCATTTCTGGTCGGCGCTGCTCAATAAGTGGATCTTTGCTTCGCTCGTGTATCGAATGCTTTTCTGGAGTTGTTCTCTTCTAATGCGCCAAACAAAGGATTCAACCTGTCCAAGGTTTGGGAGCACCTCAGTCTGAATTTGGTTTCTTGAATAAACAAGACACAAGACCTCCCCTACTCGGACTAGTAGTCCGAGCCTCCCCTCCTTAGCAAGGAGGGGAGCTTTAACCAAAGGGAAACGCGAACGTAGCCTAGAGCTTGGCCACGGCGGCGCGCATGAGCTTCTGGACTTCGGCCGGGTTGGCTTTGCCCTTGGTCGCTTTCATGACCGGGCCAATGAGCGAGTTCAGCGCCTTGTCGTTGCCGTCCTTAAACTGGCTGATCGCCTTTTCGTGCTTCGGGTCGGCGACTATTTCAGCTATGATCTTCTCCAGCTCGCCGCTGTCGTTGTCCGCCTTGAGGCCCTTTTCTTCAACGATCACCGCGGGCATCTTGCCGCTGACCATCATCTCCGGCCAGACTTCCTTGTTCGCAATCTGCTTGGTCAGCACGCCCTCTTCGGTCAGCACGACGAGCTCGGCCACGTGGGCCGGAGTAATCGGCACCGCGCTGAGCGATTGACGGCCCTCGCCTTCGGCGGCAGAGAGGTCGCGGATCAGCTCGTTGACCACGAGGTTGGCGACGGCCTTGGCTTCGCCCTTGCCCTTGGTCAGCGCGAGCGCTTCTTCAAAGAATTCCGCCAGCTCACGGTCCGGGCAGAGCACGGAGGTGATGGTGTAAGGCAGGTCCAGCTTTTCCATGTAGCGGCGCTGGCGGTCGAACGGCATTTCCGGCAGGCCGGCGCGAATCTTCTCCACCTGCTCGGCGGGGATGGTCACGGGCATGAGGTCCGGATCCGGGAAGTAGCGGTAGTCGTGGCTCTCTTCCTTCATGCGCATGGACTCGGTTTCCTGCTTGTCCGGGTCCCAGCGGCGCGTTTCCTGAACGATCTCTTCGTAGCCCGTGGTCTTGGCGCGGATTTGGCGCTTGATCTCATAAACGACCGCGTTGCGGACGCCGGAGATCGTGTTCATGTTCTTGAGCTCGACCTTGGTGCCCAGCGTATTGCTGCCCTTGGGGCGGATGGAAATGTTGGCGTCACAGCGCATCTGGCCCTTTTCCATGTCGCAGTCGGACAGGCCAGCGGTGACGATCATGTTGCGCAGCGCGGTCATGAACGCGAAAACCTCGTCGGCCGAATACAGGTTGGGCTCGGTGACGATTTCGCACAGCGGCGCGCCGGCGCGGTTGTAGTCCACGAGGCTATCGTTGGCGGAGTGCGTGAGCTTACCCACGTCTTCTTCCAGGTGAATGCGGGTCAGCTCGACCATGCGGTGGTCGCCCATGACGTTGCGCGAGGCACCGAGCATCTCGATCTCGACTTCGCCGCCGATGCATATCGGCTGGTCAAACTGCGAGAGCTGGTAGTTCTTCGGGCTGTCCGGGTAGAAATAGTTTTTGCGGTCCCACTTGCAGGTCTCGGCGATTTTGCAGCCGAGGATCAGGCCCATCTGCACGGTCTTGTGGACGGCCTCCTTGTTCATGACTGGCAGCGTGCCCGGCAGGCCCATGATGACGGGGTTCGTCAGCGTGTTGGGCTCGTGACCATACTCGTAGCCGACGCGCGTAAACATCTTCGAGCGCGTTTTCAGCTGCACGTGCACTTCCAGACCTATGACCGGTTCGTATTCCATGGGCGTAAATTCAAAACGTTCTTTTCAAAAGGCAAAGCGAAATTCCGTCGTTTCCCTAAACGACTTTGCGGAAATAATAGACTGACAGCCCCAGCATCAGCACAAAGGGCAGCCAAACGGCGATCTCCAGCGGCATGATTCCCTGCGATCCCAGCAGGCGCAGCACCTCGCTCAAGGCGAAAAACAGGGCAAAGAATCCCAGTGACTTCGACACGCCGACCACGGGATTAACCCGTACCCCGGCGACCGCAAACGGGATTGCAATGCCGACCATGACCAGGCAAACCAACGGCTGCGACAGGATGCGCTGCTGGCGGAGCTGATAGGTCGTCATTTTGGGGTTGTCCTCGCTGGAAAGCGCCATCAGCCGCTGAATTTCATTAAGCGAAAGTTTGTCGGGGTCGTCGTTGAGCGCCTTCATCAGCCACGGGTCCTCCGTCAGCTCCGGGTATTCTTTTCGCTCGAAGCCCAGCGAACGGTAGGACTCGCCGGTCTGCGGATCGAAGAGCATTTCACGGCCATTGATGAACACCCATTGCCCGTCCACATCGTCAAAGTAGGCCTCATCGGCCATCAAGCGTCGGGTCTCACGGCCGTCTTCGTCGCGCTCATAAACGCTCACGCCAAAGCCATCGTAGCTAAACTCGCTAAAGCGGTTGATGAACCAAATGCGGTTCTCCGCCCGGTTGTCGAAGGACAGCAGGCGCACCGTGCCGACATGCTTCGGCCCCTGGACCTCGGCCTGGTGCTGCAAGCGCCAGTTATTGAGCATCAAACGGCTTTGCTCGATGGAATCCGGCACCACTTTCGCGTTCAGGGCAAACAGGACCACCGTGAGCAGCGCGCCCGAGATCCACAGCGAGCGCGTGATCGTAAACAGATGCAGACCGCTCGCGCGCATGGCCGTAATTTCGTTGTTCCGGTGCAGGTTGCCCAAGGTAAACAGAATCGAGATCAGCAAGGAAATCGGCAAGACCAGCGGCATAAAGCTGGGCGTCAGGTACAGGTAATACTTCAGGATTTCAAACGACGACGCGCCCCAGCGAATGTAGTCCTGCATGTCGTCCTGCACATCAGCCAGCAGCAACACGCCCACCAGTGCCGCCACGGCCATGATGAACGCTTTCAACCACTCAAAGAAAATATACCGGTCGAGCATCCGCCAACCCTTCACACTCCCCTCCCATTTCGCAACCCCAAAGCAGCGTGCCGCTGCACCCGGAAATTTACACTGGGCGCCAATGAGAGGCGATTAATTTGAAGGACGAGAGGCATGCGTGTTACAGTAACTCCGCAGCATCCGTTTACTCGGAGACCGAACTAAAATGTCCTCAGTATTCGCTCGAAGCAGAATCCAGCACTGACATTGTTAATGATTATCTCGTCCCTTTCCTTTCGCGCCTTTACGCGCACCGCCCACGCCCTTTGCCTATGCATCGCCGCCGTGCAAACCTTTGCCGCTGCTCCGGTGAATCGCACTGCCAGTGCTCAGATTGAATCCATCGAAAAGGCGCTCAACGTCGTCCCCCACCCGGGGCATGCCACGCGGCCGATCAGTCCTCGCTATGAGATGATCGCCGACAGCCAGCGCATCGATGTTCGCGACGGGCGCTTTGATTTCGACGAGGCCATGTTCTCGATGGGCGACTCCCCTATCGAGGTGACCATCTACGTAAAGGACGACTTTACCGACTTCACGCTCAAGCCCGACCGCCACGGCATCGACGTTGAAAAAACCAACCAGCGCCTGACCTTCACGCTGTTCGAACCCAATAACCTCGTGCTACAAATCCCCGGTCAAAAGCCGCTGGCCATTCACGTAACGCCCAAAGAGGTCAACCCGCCCAGCGCCGAGGATGCCGATGTGATTTATTTCGGCCCTGGCGTAACGACCGCCGGCGTCATTCAGCCCAAGAGCGGGCAGACGGTTTACCTCGCGCCCGGCGCCGTTGTCAAAGGCCGCATCGAGGCGACCGGCGTTAAGGATGTAAAACTGCTCGGCCGCGGCATCCTCGAAACCGAAGGTTACGCGCTGCGCGATGAGAAGAAGCACGGCATCCTCTTCGACCAATGCGAGAACATCTACGTCGAGGGCATCGGCGTGCGCAGTTGGGACACCTGGTGGCAGATCCTTTTCCTCAACACCATCGACTCCGAAGTCGCGCACATCAACGTATATGGTGTGGGCGTGAATACCGACGGCGTGGACATCGATGCGGTGAAGAATTTTGTCGTCCGCGACAGCTTTTTACGGGTGGAAGATGACGGCCTTGGTTGGCATTCGCTCGACGCTGAAACCAACGGCGAGCTAATCACTGAAAACGTCCTCGCCGACAACCTCGTCATCTGGAACACGCGCTGGGGCAACGGCATTCGCATTGGCGCATCGATGGAAGCCCAACTCTGGCGAAACATCACAATCCGCAACGTGGACATCCTCATGCACAACCTTGCCGGCATCTACAGCGACTACTCCGACTGGGCTTGGATGCAAAACCTGCGCTTTGAAAACATGACCATCGAAAAGTCCAGCAACCCCATCGATTTCAAGATTGGCCAAAGCAGATACAGCAACAGCACAGGCTATCTCAGCGAGTATGGCCACTTCGACGGCCTCCTCTTTGACAACATCACCATGACCGGCGGCACGATCCGCCTCAGCGGCTACGACTCCAAACACCGCATCAACGCCGTGCGCTTCAACAACTGCATCAAGGGTGGGCAACCAGTCAAATCCATGAGCGATATCTCGATTAACCAGTTCGTGACCGACGTCGCGTTCAACGAGCCCTTGCCGCAGATCCGCACTGTCGCGCCCGGCATCTTTGAAGCTGAAGACCAGGAGTCCCGCGTCAGCGGCGGCGCCCAATTCATTCACGATCATTCAACGGCCAGCCAGGGGCGCTCCCGCTTTTTCCTACCGCGCGAAGCGGGTGCTATGATCGAACACGATTTCGAAGCCGACGCCGGCGACTACACACTGAGCCTCACGCTTGGCACCAACCCGCAAGGCGGCCAAGTCGAAGTGCGCCTCAACGATCAGGTCATTAACTCTGGCCTCGACCTCAGCAGCCTCAGCTCCGGCCTGGATACAGTCAATCTTGGCAACGTCACCATTGCCCAACCCGGCGTTCAAACGCTACGCCTGACTTACCTCGGCACGCCTGACTCCAGTCAGACAACGAAGCTGATGCTCGACACCATCGAGCTCCAGCCGAACTAAGTTCCGTCCGACAAAAAGCGCCAGACATTCGCCTGGCGCTCGAAAATAAACATCCCTGCCTCCCCGCTTTGCCGCAATGCGGCAAACTATGGGTGCAGCGGCACGCTGCCTAAAGTTTAGTGCCTTTGGCGTCGGTGCCGCAGAGCGATACTTCCATGCCCATTTGCTTGGCCAGCTCGGCCTTGGCGTAGAGGCAGTTGTCGGCCTGCTTCGCGGACTCGGCGTAGGCTACATTGATGTGGTTCGCCTTGTGACGGGCCATCATCTGATCACGGCTGACACCATAAGTCACGGCGTGCATGATCGGCCACTGCGGCGTTGTTTCGTCGAGGCGACGCTGCGTCTCGGCTTCCGGCAGTTCGATCACCTTCGCGCGACCGAGGTCCATCTTCAGCTTGCCTTCTTCAATGAAGATACGGCTCCAAACGATTTCACCGGGCTTGGCCACGCCGTGGAGCGTGCTGCCGCCGAGCGGGAAATACATGTCAGGCTGACGATAGCCATGACTGCCCTTCCAGCCGCCCACGTGGTGCTCGACCGGCGCGGAACCGCTGATCAGGAACACCCACACGTATTCGTCGGTCGTGCCAGACTGATCCCAATCGCCCCAACGCAAGTCGTGCAGCGTGGTCTCGGTCGGCTGCTTGAGGGCGGTGTGCACACGCTTGGTCATCAGCGCATCGAGGCCGCAGCATTCGTCGACTTCGTTAAAGTGCGGATAGGTTTCGCCGGCCTTGATGACCTCGCCCTTTGCATTCTTAACTGGCGGACGATCGGTGCTGTTGAGCATGCCTTCCACGAGGTCCGACGCGGGGCAAATATCTTTCAAGCCCTGTTGGTATTGGATGCCGATTGCGTCGCAGCCGAAGCGGTCGCCGATGCGGCAGGCGGCAATGTACATTTTGCACTGCTCAAGCACCTGCTTCTTGGTCAGGTCCTTCTTGCCGTTCTTACCAAAGTGGAACGTGAAGCCGCGGCCTTCGATGAACGCAAAGACCTCTTCAGCCTCCTTGTTGGTGACGGTCTGCATTTCGGCAAAAAGCGCGCTCTGACTGAGCTGCTCCTTGTAAACGCCGGTCTGGAAGAGCAGTTCATCTGGGATCATGGCGTTATACATGCCCATACAATACTCATCAAAGACGCCCATGATCGCCTTGTTGGTATCGAGGTCCTTGGCGATCTTTTCGGCAATCTTCTTGGCGCGAGCCGGCGTCGTGCGGCCGGTGTATTTCTTCACATGCGCGGTCGGGTGCTTGACCACACCGGTCTTCAGCCAACCAGCGAGGTTCTTTTGGAAGGCCTTGTCTTCGCTGAAGTTTTCGCTCCACAGCGTGGAGTATTCAACGCCCGCCTTGGTCAGCGAGCCATTGAGGTTGAGCATGCCAACGAGGCCCGGCCAAGTGCCACTCCAGTTGGCCACGGTCAAAATCGGGCCCTGGTGCGAGATCAAGCCTGCCAGCAGGTGGTGCGAGTACTGCCAAACTGCTTCAGCTACGATGAGCGGCGCCTTGCGGTCAATCTTGGCAAAAATATCCATACCCTGGCGCTGACTTTGAATAAATCCGTGCTTTTCTTCGGGATTATATTCGTGCGCGCGCTTGATTTTTCCGCCGAGCGACTCCACAACGGCCGCCAGCTCCTTTTCCATTTTATCCTGCTCTTCCCAGCAATTCTGGTTGGCAGATAAGCGAAGGTCGCCGTTCGCGACCAGATAGACAGTCTTTTTCTTGGGCATAAGTTTTCGGGTTTTATTGGTTATTCAAACAACGTTTACGCCAGCAAAGCAGAACCGCTTAAAATTGCAAAAAAAATCCATGCTACAACCGCCCACAATGCCTGTCTAAAACAAGGACATTCTTGATCTTTAACGTGGCCCTCGCCCCCGCCTTGGCTATCGTTCCCCTAACCTGTAACCCATGCCCGACGACCTCCGCGCCGAAGAAGATGCCTGGATCCGAGCCGCCCAAGCCGGCGATGCGGACGCCTTTGGCCATCTCTTCCGTCGCTACCACGAGCGCACCGTCCGCACGCATTTAGCCATGATGGGCAGCGAGGCCGAGGCCCGCGAAGTCGCCCAGCAAGCTTGGATCAAGGCGTGGCAAAAAATCGACCGCTACAATTTCGAATCCTCCTTCAGCACCTGGCTGCACCGCATCGGCGTCAATACCGCGCTCGACGCCATTCGCGCCCGCAAGCGCAACCACCAACGCGGCACCGCCATCGAGGAGATCGAGGAAAAGCCATCCCACGCACCCACCCCGGCCAAGCAAACCCAGCTCAATGAACAATGGCGCGAGATGCTGGCCGCCCTTGACCAGCTCCCTGAAGACCAAAGAAGCGCGCTTGTTTTACGCGAGCTGAAGGGGTATAGTTATCAAGAAATCGCCGACGCCACTGGTGTAAAAACCGGCACCGTGATGTCCCGCCTGCACGCCGCCCGCCAAAAACTCGCCACACTTTGGAGCTCAAACTCATGACCGCCCGCACCCTCATCACCACCCTCCTGCTGCTCGCCTTCGGACTCGCGCCCTCGTTCTCCCAAGCGCAAAGCCCGGCCAAGATCGAAGTCCTCCTCGTCATGGCGTCCAACTCCGGCCAGGGCGTCGACGCACAGCTCAAGCCCTACGCTGGCAATTTGCAGCGACTCTTCCGCTTCAACACCTATCAACTCAAAGACCGCAAGGTGCTCGACATGACTGCGCCCGGCGGCCGCAACACCAATCTTTACGGCGGCACCGACCTCCAGCTCGGCGCCGAAGCCGTCAGCGACGGCAAGCTCCCCATCAACCTCGACTGGCGTCGCGGCAAAGAAAAACTCCTGCGCACCATGGTCCGCCTAAACCCGAACACACCCGCCATCCTCGGCGGCCCCCAGAGCACCAACAACACCGGCACCTATTTGCTGATTGTGCGCTGGGTCAACTAGCTTTTCACCAACCGCCAGTTCAGGCCGAAACGCTCCAGGTATTTCTTCAAACGGTTGGCGTCGTTCGCGCTCGCCTTCCGCAAACGCGACACCTGAAACAAGCGACGCCCGGCATCGGAAAGCGTCTCGCATTCGCGGCAGATATTTACCGTTTCCCGCAAGCTGACTTGGTCAAATAAATCGATTTCCTCGAGTTGCTTCGCCGTCAGCAAGCCAGCCAACGCATCGTCCACCGCAGACTCGGCGCGCCATTGCTCACGCAGCCGTTCGAGCTCACGCCTGACCACATCCTCGTTGATCCGCCGCGAACCGGCCAACGTCGCCATGCGCGTAATCGAGCTGGATAGATCCCGAAAATTGCCCGCCCACTTACTTTCGCTGCTCTGCGCAAAATCCAGATACACGCGGTAGGCTTCCTTATTAAAACGCACCTTCCGACCATGCTCCTCCTCAAAGCGACGACACTCAAACTCTACGTTCGGCTCCACGTCCTCACGCCGCTCCGCCAAGCCCGGCAGCGCGTAGGTCCACAAGTTGATACGCGCCAATAAGTCCGAGCGAAACGCCCCCTCCGCAACAGATTCGGAGAGATCACGATTCGTGCCGGCGATCAGTTGAAAGTCGCTTTCCGTTTCCGTATCCGCGCCCATCGGCCGAAAGCGTTTTTCCTCGATTGCATGCAGCAGCATGGCCTGCTCATCCAAGCCGAGCTCCCCAATCTCATCGAGAAACACAATGCCGCCATCGGCCGACTTGAGCAGGCCCGCGCGCTCCACGTTCGCGCCAGTAAAGGCGCCCTTCGTGTGCCCAAACAAAGCCGCCATTGCGGCGTCGCCACGCAGCGTCCCGCAGTTCACGGAAACTAGCTGCCCCTTCACCTGACGCCGCGCTCGCTTGAGCGCATAGATACGCTTGGCGAGCTGCGTCTTGCCGGAGCCCGTCGGGCCCATGATCAGGATGGGCGAACGTGAGTTGATGGCCACGCGCTCGATCTCTTCGATCATCGCATTGAACTTCGCATTGCGCGTATTGATGCCCCCTTTCAGGAACGCCAGCCCTTCCTCCGCCTGCTGCTGAAAGCGCGCCGCAATCGAATCGTAGCGCGACAGGTCCAGGTCGATAATTTTATATTCGCCTACAGAGATGTTCTTACGGCCTCGCGGCGCGGTTTGAATCAGCGCCCCGGGCAGATTGCGAGATTCAGCCAATAGGAACCAACATATTTGGGCGACGTGCGTTCCAGTGGTCAGATGGACCAAGTAACGCTCTTCGTCATTGTTGAATTCATACGCCCGGCAAAAATCAAGCAGCTTACCGTAGACCTCCTCAAAGTCCCAGGGGTCATCCCAATCGATCACCGACTGAACCACCGACGATTCCGGAGATAGTTGAGCAATGTCCCTGCTCACGATCGACGCCAACTGCTTCCCCTTAGTAGTATGAATCAGCTCCAAGCGATCGACAACCAAGTCATCATGCTGAAAGAGCGACAATGTCGGCCGCCAACGACTCCAGCGCTCAGAGGGTTTGGCGTTGTCCATCGTCGTCCCCAGCAAACTGATAACCACGGTCTTCATGTCGCCAGAATGACCGCACCAGCCCAATCCTCAAGCGTAATTCTTATCTTAATGGATAATCTATTTCTAAATCCACCACACCTCCAAATAACTCAAAAGCTAGCCTTAAATATTTTAATATTTTTCTTTTCATTGATTATGAATGACTAACAAAACCATCGACCACTCAAAAAACCGCGTTGGCACGCCGCCTGTTAAATAGTCTGCAATTGGCGAAACTCATTTTCGCATTCACGAACAACCACAACACCGGAGGCAATCATGGCTAACAAAACACTTTTCAAGTCCAAGCGTGGACGCTGGCTGCAAGCGGCCAACACGACCAACGAAGCAGGCGGCACAGCCTACAGCCTGGCGCCCAAGCACGAGCTCGCCCAATACGTGGTGACCGGCTGCCTGAACGGAACGTTCTACGCCGACGCCGAAGCCCAGCTCTCCCGCGTGGTTCAGCTGGCTCAAAAGGTCGACGCCAACTTTCTCGCCAAGCTCGCCGTTTATGCTCGCGCTGCCGGCTACATGAAGGACATGCCCGCCCTGCTCCTGGCCGTCCTGACCAAAAAGGATATCGCGCTCTTCAAGGCCGCTGCCCCGCTGGTCATCGACAACGCCAAGATGCTGCGCAACTTCGTGCAGATCATGCGCAGCGGCGCCATCGGCCGTAAGTCTCTCGGCTCCGCGCCGAAGGGCTTTGTGAAGGATTGGCTGGCTATGCATTCGGATGAATCCATCTTCCGCGCCAACGTGGGTAACTCCCCGTCGCTGGCGGACATCATCAAGATGGTGCACCCGACTCCGGATTCGCAGCAGCGCGAGGCGCTCTACGCTTACCTGATCGGCAAGCCGCACGACACCAAAATCCTGCCGCCGCTCGTGCAGCAGTTCGAGGCCTTCAAGGCAGCCATGCTTAACCGAGCATCCGTTCTTTCCAAGTCGAATAAGCCCGCTTTTGAAGCGCCGGCCATGCCGGACGTGCCCTTTCAGATGCTGACCGCACTACCGCTGACCGACCGTCAGTGGAAGCAGATTGCGGACAACGCTGGTTGGACCATGACCCGCATGAACCTCAACACCTTTATGCGACACGGCGTGTTTGAAAACCGCAAGGTGACTCAACGCATCGCCAAGCGTCTGGCAAATCCGCAGGAAGTGCGTAAGGCCAAGGTATTCCCATACCAGCTCCTGAACGCCTACCTGAACGTGAGCCCGGATGCGCCGCATGAGGTCCGCGAGGCCCTGCAGGACGCCATGGAAGTGGCGACCGAAAATGTGCCGTCCTTCGATTGCTCGGTGGTGGTTTGCCCGGACTCGTCCGGCTCCATGCAGTCGCCGGTTACCGGTGTCCGTCAAGGCGCTACGACCAGCGTGAACTGCGTGCAAGTTGCCGCATTGATCGCATCCGTGATCCTGCGTCAAAACCGCAAGGCGCTCCTGTTGCCGTTCCACGACCGCGTGATCGACACAAAGCTCAACCCGAGTGACTCGGTGATGACCAACGCCAAGATTCTATCGAACCTCGGCTACGGCGGAACCAACTGCGCCCTGCCACTGCAACGCCTGAACCAACACCGCTACAGCGCCGACCTGGTGATCTATGTTTCCGACAACGAATCCTGGATCGACACGAAGCGCAAAAACACCTGGGGCTACAACGCCACCGAGACGCTCCAGGAGTGGGAAAAGTTCAAGCGCTACAACCCGAAGGCGCGCCTGGTCTGCATCGACCTGCAACCCTACGGAACCACACAGGCACCGGAGCGCGATGACATCCTGAACATCGGAGGCTTCTCCGACCAGGTATTCAAGATCATCGAAGCCTTCGCCAAGGGACAACTCGACAACGGACATTGGATTCAGCGAATCGAGCAATCGGTTCAACTGGTTAAATGATAACTCAGCCGGGGCTGCACTTCCCCAGCCCCGGCTTTCCCCCTCGTTCTTTAAAATACATTTTTCTCAACTTTGATGCGAATGCACGAAGGACTACATCGCTATGAACGACGTGGACGTGGGTTCGAGTCCCACCCGCCCTACTCTTTGACCATGGCCGAGTGGCGAAACTGGTAGACGCACCGGACTCAGACTCCGGCGCCCGCAAGGGCATGCAGGTTCAAGTCCAGCCTCGGCTACCAACATTGCTTAGATGGTGGAATGGCAGACACACTACCCTGAGGTGGTAGCGCCCGACCGGGCATGAGGGTTCGACTCCCTCTCTAAGCACCATTTTCAAGGGGCGGTAGCTCAGTGGATAGAGCACGTAAAACGTCTTTCGAAATCTTGTCGCATCATTTTATTTCTGGAGCCATCCGGCGCGAATGCCGAAAGGACTACATCGATTCTTAATTGCGAGACGTGGGTTCGACTCCCACCCGTTCCGCCATTGAAGCGCTGGTTCGCCAGCGTTTCACCGTGGGACGGTAGCTTAGTCGGCAGAGCGCGTTAGTGCGTCTTTTCAACCTCTCGTCGCGTCGGATCGCTCCAACTAATTTTGCCAGAATGCCGCTGGGGAGTACATCGCTGTAAACGAAAATCCCTCTCCGCAAACACTTGTCCGGCAATCCATTTTTCCAAGCCATAAACCAACAGCTACTATGCAAAAATTAAACTTAGAACTCCAATGGGGCGGCATTTACATATCCCGCAATCCCGAAGATTCAACCTATGGAATTTTCCGAATACTAGACTTCAATCGCGATGCTTACCATATCGCCATCTATCAAGAAAAGTTCACCACGCCGCCTTCCCTTACCGAAATACTCAAGTTGAAGCCTTTCATTGGCCATGCGCCGATGGCTTTAAGCGCCCTAATGATCAATGATGAGCTTCAGTTAGTTGGCGGTCAGGAACTGAGCAAAGAAGACCTGGAAGGCTACAACTACTATCTTGAAGCCCATGATGTAGAGCTAAGCGAAATAGAAGATTTAACTCAACGACTCATAGGCTTCAGCAAAGAGCCACCCATGCAGTTAAGCTTAGCAAAACAGGGTGATTCCATTGAAATCCTGGAAACCGAGTAAACATAATTTTCCCAAGCCATAATCAAATATCTGCGAATGCTGAAAGGACTACATTGGTAGAGTCGCAAGACGTCCGAGTTCAATCCTCGGGGCTGAGGCGCCCAGTCATGGGCGCGCAGCGCGAGTCTTTTCAATTCTTGTCGCAGATTCCCATTTATTCTCACAAACTCACGATCTATGAAACCCGCAAAGAACAGTCACATCATCATCGATGGAAGCGCCGGAGAAGGCGGCGGCCAAGTACTGCGCAGCTCACTGACGCTATCGATGCTGACCGGCAAGCCGTTCACGGTTCAAAACATTCGTGGCCAGCGCAAGAAGCCCGGGCTCCTGCGCCAACACCTGACCTGCGTGCACGCCGCACAGCGCATTGCCGCAGCTCAGGTCACGGGCGACGAGATGGGTTCCTCCGAGCTGAGCTTCGAGCCGGCGATTGTTTCCGGTGGGCACTATGAGTTCTCCGTCGGCACGGCGGGCAGCACCATGCTGATTCTCCAGACGATCCTGCTGCCACTTTGCAATGCAAAGCAAGCGAGCGAAGTGGTGCTCAATGGCGGCACACACAATCCCTTCGCGCCGACCTATGACTTTATCCAGCACGCCTTCCTGCCGCTGCTAAACCGGATGGGCGCCAAGGTCAGCGCCAAGCTGGAGAAGCCCGGGTTCTTTCCGGCCGGAGGTGGACGCGTCCGCATCAGCATTGAGCCAACGAAGAAGCTAAAGCCGATAGAGCTCGACGAGCGCGGCGCACTCAAGTCCGAACGCGCAGTGGCGATGATCAACAACCTGCCCAGCGACATCGGCGACCGCGAGCTGAAGGTCGCGCGTGACCGCCTGAACTTGCGCCGCGATCAGTTGATCAAGCTGGACGACTTGCAGGCCGATGGCCCCGGCAACGTATTTCAACTATTCGAAGTTTATGAACACATCAGCGAAGCCTTTGTTGGCTTTGGCGAGGTTGGCAAACCGGCCGAGCACATAGCCCGCAGAACCTGCGACCAAGCTGAGCGCTACCGCAGCTCGGATGCGCCGGTGGGCGACTACCTGGCCGACCAGTTGTTAATTCCATTCGCACTGGCAGGCGGCGGTTCTTTCCGCTGCACCGCCCTCACCCAACACTTCTTAACCAACGTCGAAACCGTGGAGCGCTTCCTCCCGATTCGCATTAACACCGAGCGCGAAGCCCGCCTGGCTTGGCGCGTAAACTTCTACCAATAACTTTACCATGAACGCACAAGATCTAGAACGCTGGGGCGTCCCGAAGGGCGACGCAACCCGCGCCGCTTTCCAAATCATTAAGCGCCTGATGAACGAAGCCGTCTCTCCGGAAACGGTCCGCTCGCAGCTGCTCAACGTGATCCGTAATCCCGATGAATATGCAGAGCATTCGCATTGGGCGCCGCTCGCCGATGAACTGCTGTCGGCGCCGAAGTTCACTCCGCGCAAGGAGCCAGCGCCTTGGCGTCAATGGGGAGACGACCTCGACGACAACGCCATCGAGCAAATGCGCAACGCCTGCGATCTGCCTGTAGCCGTCGCCGGCGCGTTGATGCCCGACGCCCACCTGGGTTACGGCCTGCCGATCGGCGGCGTGCTTGCCACGGACAACGCGGTCATCCCGTATGCTGTCGGCGTGGACATCGCGTGCCGCATGAAAGTGACGGTGCTCGACATCCCGCTGCGCGAGCTGCAGGACGAGCGCGGACGCCAACGCCTGACCACGGCGATCGAGAAGGAAACCCGCTTCGGAACGGGCGCTGAGTTTCAAAAGAACCATAAGCGTCAACACGCAGTGTTGGACCGGGATTGGTCGGTCTCCGAAGTGACAAGCCACCTGAAGCCCAAGGCTTGGGCGCAGCTGGGAACGTCCGGTAGCGGAAACCACTTTGTCGAGTTCGGCGAGTTGACCATTGAAAACCAGACCGAGCTGGGCTTGGCGCCCGGAACGTATTTGGCGCTCCTGTCCCATAGCGGAAGCCGCGGAACGGGCGCGGCAGTTGCTGGGCGCTACAGTAAGCTGGCCATGGAACAACACCCAGAGCTGCCCGACCACCTGAAGCACTTGGCGTGGTTGGATATGGACACGGAGCTCGGCCAGGAATACTGGGCAGCGATGAACCTGATGGGCGAATACGCGGCGGCAAACCATGCCTGCATCCACCAACACGTGGCCAAGCACCTGGGCGCGGAAGTCCTGCTCGACGTGGAGAATCACCATAACTTCGCATGGAAGGAAATCCACGACGGACGCGAAGTCTACGTTCACCGCAAGGGGGCGACCCCGGCCGGTGAAGGCGCTCTCGGGATCATCCCCGGCTCCATGGCGAGCTCGGCCTACATCGTTCGCGGCAAGGGGCAACCCGAGTCGCTGCACTCTGCGTCCCACGGTGCAGGCCGCGTGATGTCGCGCACCAAAGCCAAGCAAAGCCTGGATTGGAAAGCCGCCAACGCGCTCCTGAAGGAACGAGGCGTTACGCTGCTGTCCGCCGGCATCGACGAAGTCCCAATGGTCTACAAAGACATCGAGGAAGTCATGGGTGCCCAGAGCGATCTGGTCGACAAGCTAGCTCGCTTCCAGCCCCGCCTCGTCAAGATGGCCGAAGCCGGCGAACGCCCGGAAGACTAGCAGCCAACCTTCAAAGAAAAACCAAACCTCAAGCACGGTCGTGTCATCCACGGCCGTGCTTTTTCATGCCTTCAAAGAGCACGGCCTTCTCCGCAGTTAAACGTCCTGCCTGCCTACCTCAACTATGGCCAGGCCACTCCCGGCACCCAACTCATTAAGCACCTAACCAAATGAGAGTCTCCTACTCGGTCGATCCTCATCAGATACGTATTTACCCTTCACCGCCGGCGGCTTTTTGCTCAGCGGCTTCGTGGCGAGCGCGGACGTGCTCGGGGGAGGATTTGCTGCCCTTCCAGCTCGTGCGGATCGGCACACTGTTGCTGGTAATGACGCGGCGCACGCTTTGGATCGCGGGGAAAATTTCGTGGTTCCAGTCTTCTCCCTGGGCGTCGAAGGCGGCTTGTTCAAGCTCGCAGATCCACTTGTCTTCGTTGAAAATACCGTTGGTAAACCAGATGATCGCCGGCCAGAAAACATCGAGCAGAAAGCCAACTTTTTCCGGGCGCTGGATGCACATGAGGCCGTAGGTTTGGTTGATGCGCTGCTCGCGGTCGACCGGGTAATAGAGGTTCCACAAATCGAGCGCGGGCTCCTTGCTGCCAGCGGTCCAAAACTTGAGGCGCTGGTAGGGATACTCGGTGCGAATCGTCATGATGTCGCGTGTCTTCACGCCCTCGGCTTCGGCCTCGGCCTTGGCGTCGGCTTCCTTGATTTCCTTCGCCTTGCCGCTGCGCTGGATCATGACCTTTTCGCCGAGCGATTGCTTGCCGCCCTTGCGGTAGAATGAGTAGTCGACCTCGACCCAGTTGTCGCCCTCGCGCTTGCCGAGGAAGAGGGTCTTGATCTGGCCCATTAGCTTGCGGTGCAGGAACTGGTGGTTCATGTCCATCAGGTTCTCGTGCATGAACGACCAATGGCATTCGATGCGGCGGTCGAGCGTGCGCACTTTGTAGCGCGGGTCTTCGGCGGCGGGTGTCTCTGGGAAGGGGACTTGCTCCGCCTTGGCCGGGTCTCCGGGGAAAACAAAAATCAGCCCATAGCGCTCCTGGCACGGGTAGGCCTTGATACTGTTCGGATGGAGCGTGCACTTGTCCAAATACGGGACGCTGGTGCAACTGCCAGTGCAGTCAAATTTCCAGCCGTGGTAGCCACACTTGATGCCACCGTCTTCTACCACGCCAACGCTCAGTGGGACTTGGCGGTGCGCGCAGCGGTCCTCCACGGCGAACAGCCCGGCCTCCTTGCTGCGGACCAGGGCGATGGGCTCGCCCGCAAACGATACCGCATGCGCCTTGCCGAGTTTGACGTCCTGGCTGCGCGCCAGCGGGTACCAGAAGTCTGGATCGAGGCCGGCTTTGCGGATGTCGGGAATATTTCCGCGTTCTTCGTAGGGGGGAACCGGCGTCGGCTCGTTGATGTGGAGAATTTTGTGGCTCATAGAGGCGGGGCCAATTTAACAGCGTGAATGCTGCTGGCAATCACGAATACTGATGAGCAAGTTGCGTTCCGGTTATCGGTCTAGATTCACTTTCATGAGGTGCTGGAGGTTGAACAATGTATTTCACTGTAATCAGTGTCTCTGGATCCCTGTGCGATTTCAGATTCTTGAAATATCTCTTCGACTCCTAAAATCAAGCGATAGATAATTGCCTTGACTTTTTGCTTGGAAATCTAACGATTTTGGTGATGATTGCGGAATGCACCTAGATTACACGATTGCTTTACCTCCCCAGATCCGCCTTAACCGTGAGCTTAACGGCATCTGGGACATCGCATTTGACCCCGAAAATCGGGGTAAGGCCGAGGCTTGGCATCAACATTTTCCGGCGTCCGAGAAGATTGCGGTGCCTAGCACGGTGGAGACGATACGGCCGTTCTATGATGGGGTGGTCTGGTACCGCACTAAATTTTCCGTTGAGCGACAGCCTGGGCAAGTGCACCGCATCTGCTTTGGCGCTGCTCAATATTACGCTGAGGCCTGGCTCAATGGCGAGCGTTTGGGCGACCACGAAGGCGGGCTGTTGCCGTTTGAGTTTGATGTTTCCCAGGTGCTGCACGACGGTGACAACGAACTTATTGTGCGCGTGATAGCTCCGCCAATGGATCGGGAGATCGACGGCTTCCGCTGCGGTGCCCCGCTCAACCAAGCAGAGATCCCCATCGCTAAACTAGGATGGTATTTTAACGTGGGTGGACTGTGGAAAGGCGTCTCGTTGCTGACCTCGAAAACAGCGGCGATCAAGGATGCTTTTCTGGAGCCCTGGCCAAGCCAGAATGTGGTCAAGGCCCATGTGGAGATTGACTCGCAGGAAGCTTTGAACGGTGTCGAGCTCAAGGTATCTATTGCCGATTGGAAGAGCGGCGATACGGTTGTGGAACACGTCGAGCATGTTTCGCTGGCCGCTGGCCAAACTAAACTAAACCTCACTGTGCCGTTTGCAAATGCACGGCGCTGGACCCTGGCAGACCCACACCTGTACCAGGCCTCGATTTTGGTGGCCGCAGGTGACGATGCGCTCGACGCGCATTGCGTGCGTTTCGGTATGCGTGAGTTTGACTACGTGGATGGAGAATTTCAACTCAACGGCGAACGCATTTGCCTGAAGGGCTTCTTGCACCAAGGTGATTTTCCACGCACAGCAATCTATCCGGACACGACCGAAATCGTCGTCAAAGAACTACAGCAGCTCAAAGACCTCGGCTTTAATTTCATCCGTTGCCACATGCGCCCGCATTACGAGGTGTTGGACGTTGCCGACGAGCTTGGCTTGCTCGTTATGTCCGAGCCGCCGATTGGCTGGATTGCCAATTCGCCGCACGCGGTCGAGCGCTGTTGGCGGGAAATCAGTGGTTTGGTGCTCAATGACCGCAACCGCCCGTCGGTCGTGATGTGGGGCCTGATGAATGAAGTATTTCACCTGAAGGGCTTCAAGCCAGAGGAAATGCTCAAGCTTGTCGCCCAGTGGATGCAGGAAGTCTATCAAATGGACCCGACACGCCCGGTAATCGATGTGTCCGGTGGCCACAGCCTGGTGGAATACGGTGGCGTATCCGACATGCTGCCTGATACCGCGCACGATGGCAACGTGGCCTACATGCTGAGTCCGAGTCAGCCCGAGCCAGTAGCGATTACCGATACCCATAGTTACCATCGCGTGCCAACGCAGGATCATGACTGGAACGCCTTCCGCACGCTGGGTAGTGACGGCAAGAGCGTCTTTGTCAGCGAATACGGCGCCGCGCAAGTGCCTCCGCAATTCGACGATGTACTGGCGGCTTACAGCCCCGCTGATCGCGAAATCGGTCTGGAAGACTACTGCATGAACGTAGACTTTAACGCCTCGCTGGAGGAAGCGTTTGCCAACGATTGGCTGCGCGCTGCAGTGGGCGAAAAGCGAGACTGGATTCAGCACACGAACGAACTACGGGCGTCAGATATGAAGCTGGTGACTCTCGCAATGCGCGCCAACCCGCGTGTATCTGGCTTGGTCTTTACGCAGTTGGCGGACGCCAGTGGTGAACTTTTTGGCGCAATGGATACTTGGCGTAATCCCAAGCCCATGCTGGCTGCATTGGCTGAGGGCTGCGCCGATGACACCATCGCACTGTTTCCAACGAGTCGCATCCTTGAGCCCGGGCAGAAGTTTGGCCTGGAGGCGATGCTCTTGCATGAATCGTCGGTATCGCCGCAAGCGTGGTCCGTCTCCCTGAAGAGCGAAGGCGGTGAGACTGTGCAGGCCTGGAAGGGCGTCATTGCCGCTGATGCAAAACACCGTGCACTGCTGATCGAAGAAGGCGAATTGAGCTTGCAGGATGCCGGCCTCTATACCGTGGAGGCGTCACTCACTCTGGCTAATGGCAAGACAGTTGCCAACTCCGTACAACTGCGCGTGGTGGCGCAAACGCCGATTTGCGCGAAGGCAGTAGCTGTGGCGGGCGAACGCGGAGGCACTATTACGAAGCTCATCCAGGAATATGGAGTAACAAACCTGCCATTCAGCAATAATTTCCGTGAGCCGCATGCGCCGATTGTCTTCGACTTTAAAGGCATGGCCGATAAGCGTGGTGCAAACATTTTTGAGGATTATCACCAACTGCGCAAGGCAATCAAGGGTGGTGGCTATGCGATCCTCTTTGAGCCTGAGCCGCTGACGCTTTATCAGTACGTAATCCCGGGGCTGATTCGCCAACGTCCGGTCATGCAGCCAAATTGCTACACAACTTGCCCGGACCTGTTCGAAGGTTTGGGTGGCGCGGGCGTGAATGACTTTGGTCAATCCAGTCTTGCTCCCACGAAGTTTGACCGCATTCAGGACGTCCTCGACTTGGGCGGACGCATCATGATGGGTGGTCTCTCCGCTCACATGTGGACGCGCCCCGCGGTGTTCTTCCACGGTGCCGCGATTTACGAACTGCCCTTGGGCGAAGGCGAATTGATGGTCTGCCACGTGCCGCTGCCAACCCTTGCTGAGCAATGCCCGGTAGCCCGCCGCCTGCTCTGCAATTTGATCAACTACGCGCAGTCGAAGATTACCAATCCAAGCATCGACGGCCTCCTTTCCCGCAGCATCGACCCACTGCCAGGCGAGGAGTTTTAATCACGTGGAACCAATTCCCAACCAGTTCTTTCTGGAAAAGTTTATATTGCCTGAATGTTGATTAGAGTGTTTCAGAAAAGGAGCAAATATATGCGGCTAGTCGCACAGTAGGCAGCGTAGAGTCGACAATTTCGAGGTCAGCAAGTCGAATGATTGCCAAGTGGATGACGCATTCGCCGGTACTGCGACTTACCCGCTCGCGTGCGCTTTACCTTGAAAGCGCTAAAGTCAACGCGATCAACCGCCTCCAAGATGAAATGCACCGGCTCGTCCTCAGCAACCCACTCACGCATATAAACCGGCAACAAAAGAGGCGTGTCACGATCTACTGTCACAAAATCCATCCGAGCAACAAATCAAACTCATTCGGACAGTTCGATCAGTTCCGACAGGCTGCTAGGCGATACGCATACGTTGCCAACGAAAGCTCAAGCCTGCGCGCAACCGCGCCACGCGCTTACGCACACCGCTTGGCACTTCGTAACCTGGGCAATGCACCGCCCGCAATTGGCCAGACATGAGTAGATACTGGTCTAGTGAGTGATACTGGTAAGGGTGGGTATGAATACGCACCCCAGGGAGGCCAGCAAGGCGCCCGGCATCCACCACATCTCGCTCACAACCACCACCCACGTGAATGGCATAGCGTGTCTTCCCATTGCCCTCTGCGAGCACTTTCCCCAAATCCAAATAAGCTTCAGGAAAATCCGGGAATTTAAATAAGAGCAGCCGAACACGCTTTGCCCAGACTTTTTTTTCCGCCTCAGGCAGGCACATTTCACCCGGAGCAAAGCTCGTGTAGGGAGCGATTGCTATAACATCATCCGCCTGTAGCAGGCTCCCATACAGGAGCGCGGGAAAACCGGACGTCGACGCGCCACACACCAGTAGGCGACGCGGCTGCACCGTGGAAACAATCTCCCGCAAGCGGGCCAGTACAGAGGCAAAATCTAGAAACTCGGGACGCATGCCAGCGAGGCTCTGGCAGCCGCTCGGGTCAAAGACGCGAACGCAATTACGCCGCTCCAGACCCAATGCCCGAAAATAGCGCTGATTGTGGCGCGTAGCCGTATTCAAGAACACAACGACGAGTTCATCCGAGGAGACCTGGCGAGTGAACTTTAGCATAAGCAGTAACTCAACAACTACAACAAACGCCACTGCGGCAATCAAGGCTATTCCCCACCACACACCAAGCCGAAATCGGCTCCCAGAGAGAACAGACATCCCGCAAGAATCGGGTCGAAATTTGTCGGCGTTTTTTGCTAAGCTGGTTACTCACGCATGACGACCAACGCGCCCAATCAAGAACAGACCTACGCGACTATTGCACGGGCAATTGCCTGGCTACAGGAGCACTACCGCGAGCAGCCGACTCTGGACGAGGTCGCCGCGAGCGTGAGCGTGAGCCCGTTTCATTTTCAGCGCTTGTTCACGGATTGGACGGGTGTGAGTCCGAAAAAGTTTTTGCAACACCTGAGCCTCATGCACGCCAAGCAACTGCTGCGTGATGAACAGGCCACGCTGTTTGACGCCGCGCTGGCTACTGGCTTTTCGGGCCCGAGTCGGCTGCACGATTTATTCGTCAACATCGAGCAGATGACGCCTGGCGAATACAAAAACGGCGGCGCGGAACTGACCATCGACTACGCGCTCGCGCTGACGCCGTTTGGGCAAGCCATCCTCGCCGCCACGCCGAAAGGGCTGACTCAGCTGGGCTTCGTCGAATCGCTCGAAGAAGGCATCGACTGGCTACGCGAGGCGTTCCCCAAGGCAACATTGCGCGAAGGCGAAAGCGTGCATTTTGCGGCTGCGCGACAGCTCTTTCGTGCCGACTGGTCGCAGCTGGACCGCATCAAGCTACACCTGAAGGGCACGCCGTTTCAGCTCAAGGTCTGGCAGGCGCTGTTGCAGATTCCCTCCAACCGCTTGGAGACCTATGGCAGCCTCGCGCAGTCAATTGGCGACCCGAAGGCCAGCCGCGCGGTTGGAACCGCCGTAGGCGCAAACCCGATTTCCTATCTGATCCCCTGTCACCGCGTGATCCGCGCCACGGGCGAAATCGGTGGCTACCATTGGAACCCCAACCGCAAGCGCCTGCTCATTGCATGGGATCAATGCGCGGGGGAGTCAGCAAGCGCCGGTTGACGCCGCCTATTCGATGCCTGGGTCCCAGGGCTTGTCATTGCGCTCGTA
Source organism: Cerasicoccus maritimus (assembly GCA_031296935.1). Classification (GTDB taxonomy): domain Bacteria; phylum Verrucomicrobiota; class Verrucomicrobiia; order Opitutales; family Cerasicoccaceae; genus Cerasicoccus; species Cerasicoccus maritimus. The sequence goes on along the minus strand of JAVDPD010000015.1, from coordinate 46,903 downwards.
TTTACCGTCGTCAAAGCCGCTGAAGTATAGATTCACCCACGGGTGCATGATGCAGTCTGTATCTTCGTCGAGCTTCAGGCTACTTTGCGCTGCGTAGGTTGTCTGGTCGGACTCATCGACGAGCACGTAATACCAGGGCTGCTCGCGGTCCGGCTGAGTCTGGTTGCTCAGGTACCACTGCTCCGACGCCTGGCAAACAGTGTCACGATGCACCACTACGCCACGGTAGCCGTAGCGGCGATGCCGGACGAGGTCGCCCGGTGCAAAGTGCGGCTTGGACTCGCCGCCCTGCTCAAATGCTTCTCGCGGAGCGATCATTGGGAATGCAAAATGATAAATTAAAAAGGCAAAAGCCAACAGGTCGCCAATTCTGGATTCCTACTGGCTTTTTAGAATTTTGCATTCTGACTTTTGAATTTCCCTACTTCCCGATCGCCCCCAGGAGCGCCTTGATGCGGTTGCCCCAGTTAGCTTTTTCCGTGGCGCTGGGCGCCGGAGCCTTGAGAGCATCTTCATCCCACCACTGTGGCGCCTCGGTCTTGAGGCCGGTTACATTGCGGAAAGTAAAGAGGAGCACCGGCACGACTTCGCGTGGGTCGATGACAAAGCTCTTGCTGAAAATCAGGTCCATCTGGTGGACGTAGTTCTCACTGCCGCGCATGCTCGCAGGTACGGAGGTGATCGACTGAAGCGCTGGCAACTGCATCTTGAAGGACGACACCTTCAGCTTGTCGAGGGTGGCCTCAATCAGCTTTTCCAACTCAGGCGTCGGTGTATCGACCACGAAGGTCAAACACATGTAATTCACGCGTGCGCTCTGCGAACCGGTTTCAGGGCGGGCGACCTTGCAAATGCCTTCCAGCGTGCGCTTACCACCCGGCGCGGGCTGGTAGAAATTGAAGAAAGCCAGAAACTCTTCTTGAGAGAAAAAGTCCTGCAGTTCGTCTTGCGCATCCGAATTGGGTAAGGGTAAGTCGCTCACAGTAATGTCAGTGTTAATGATGGATTTAACACTAACTTAAAGCCCTTCCCGGTATTGACTAGCTTAAAAATGGCTTTCCCCCTCAGGGAGATTTTTCTTCAACGATGCCCAAGTCCACCGTTTCACGATCAACCACCGCAGCATGTGCCGCCGCGTTTGGCTTAGATCGCCACTGGTAGCCACGCTCTGTAATGATGGCATATTCAGCCGAGCGGATCGGCCCCATTTGAAACTCGCCGTTGGCCAGTGTCGTGATCTTGGGTTCCTCGTAGATGCCACCGGCATGGTCCAATGGGATCGCGCGCACTGTAATATCAGAAGCCGGCTGACCCTCGGCATCCACCACACGCCCCTTCACGAAGCCTCCACCGAGCATCGAAAGATCGAAGGTGAATAACTCACCCGCCTTGGACTCAAAGGGCGCGCTGATTGCCGCGGGTAGCGTCCGCCGTTCATCAGAGTTACCATAGATCGTGTGATAGACACACAAGCGATAGGCAATGCCATTACCCGCCGGCAAAAAGGCCGCAAACTTGCCCGTTTCGCGGTCCACTTTAACATTCGCCCGCGAGTCGCCCGAGAAGCTACTGCGTCTATCACGAACGGGCGCAATCGTCGCCGTAATCGAGCCATCCGGGATCTCCTCCGGCAGTTTCACCGTGCCAGAAACACGAATGCCGCGTTCGGCCGTGATGTTGAACTCGTTCAGGCCCTCCTTGAGATCGACAACCATGTCGTTGGTGCCGTCTGGTCCAGTGGGGGGCATCGAATCAAACCTGGCGTGCTGCTCTCCGAAAAAAACATGCTGGTGTGACCACCAGCGCGTATATTCACATTTGGTTTCGCGGGCCACCCAGGAGGCGATCGAAAAACGGGTTTGCTGAACAGGGAGGTGCTCCCAGATGGCTTGACCGTTCTTATCCGTTACCCGCATACTATTCTTGCGAATGCCTCCATGGTAGGGACCAATGCGTTCACCGACATAAATCGGAAAGCCCACCACTGGCTCACCAGTTTTGCTGTCCCGCAGCGTGAAGACCACTTCGGCGCCAGCGGACATTTTTGCCGGTAGCTCATTAACAGCTCCTTCCTTAACTTCCAGAGAATCGATCACCAGGCTGTAGCCGCGCTCGCTCTCCGCGACCAAGCGATAGCGCCCGGGCGAAATCATGAAATCGTAGGCACCGTTTTCATCGCTTTCGACATCGTAGAAAATGTCATCCATCTCACGCGGTTCGCCACGAGAGTCCCGCCAAGGACGCCGGGCTTCAAAGCGAAAACTCACCTTGCCGGTCAGCTCGCCATTGGGCCCTTCCATCTGACCTTGCAAGCGCGTCTGCTGATGAAGCGTGATCGGCGCTGCCTGACCTTCAGGCACGAGGGAAATCCACTGCGGCGCGTAATCTGGATGCGTTATCTCGATATAGAAAATGCGCAAATTACGCGCATTAGGCAAAATACACCAGCCGTCCACGTTAGACTCTCCGGAGACAGAATCGCGCCCACGATGCGGATCATTGACTACTTTAGCGCCAGCAATGGGATTGCCGTCCACATCCTGGATATACAGAGCAATGTCATCCGCGCCACAGGCTTCAGGCAGGGGCAAACCATCAGCTTGCTCAATGTGCTCTGCAACGAGCTGTAGCGTATTCGAGAATTCCGGGAAAACGCCCTTAACCGATGTCTGCACGCCGTCTTCGAGCTCTGCCCACCAGTCACACTTAGCGCCAGGGCCGTAAAACATCACCTTCTCCTTGGCAATGCTGCGCCAGCCGGCCTGCACCTGCTCCGCGCTTAAGCCATCGGTGGTCAACGGAACATAGGCATGCTCGTTTTGCCCGATCAAACCGCTTGCAGTCGTAGCCAACTCTTTAATTTGCAGCGCCTCACCGTCGGGACCAATAAACTGAACCCACATGCGGTCGCTCAGAGTATACACCAACGGCTCATTTCCTTCCAACAATGGAGGCAATACGCGCTTCCAGGAAACGGCGACATCCGCCAGCCAGAAGTCCATTGAATAGCCCGGTATGCACGGTCGTAGTTCTACCATTCCCTGACCATCCGTCTTCAAACGATGTTGCAATCTGCGGCTCACCGGAGCCACTGATATGGTGCGGTCCAGTGGTTCACTACTGAGCTGCGGACCATAATCAATCTCAACGTTTTTCAATGGTGCCCCATCGATATCCACGATTTGAATAGTGCGCTTCAGCGCGGGCTCTAGCTGGATATCTGGCAACGTTTCTCCATCGGCCTCGATTGCCGGCACGTCAATCACTCTGGCAAAATCGCCTTTCCTCACCACCGCCTGTAACGCCACCCCTATTGGATATTCTTTGCAGACAAACTCTCCCAAATCATTGGTTTTCAAAGATGGCAACGTCAACGTTTTCATCGTATCACTGACGATCTGGCTACGCGATACATTCAGCCGGAAAATGACTTCAGCATTCACAGCGGGCGAACCATCGGGCATCAACACCCGCCCCTTGGCAGAAACCATTGGCTTAACCGCACTCGGTGCATAGATTTTAAGATCGAGTTTGGTCTGATAAACTTCAAACCGCATGAAATGTGGCCGGGCATCATCGTTTGCTCCATTGACAAAATACTCACGAGCGGTTGGTGCCCAAACACTGATGTAAGCCTCACCAGGCGGCGCCCGAAAATCAAATTCACCGTCTTCTCCCGAGAGTAGATACAGCTCACCTCCTGCATGCCTCACAAAGATTCTGATCCCGGCCAATGGCTCCAGGCTCACCGGATCCAGGATCACGCCCTGCACCGGCGTTCCACTTTGCGCCACAAAGTTAATGCCTTTGATTGCTTGCCCGGAATCCAACTGCACCTGCTGCGATTGCGCATCCAGCATCGGGTCCTCCACGCCCATAGTAAAGCTGCCCGTGCCGCCACTATCATCCCAGGCGTCCCCCTTGCCGTAGAGCCCGGTCAGGTTGTATCGCCCCTGCGCGTCGGTGCGCGTAAAGGTATAGTCGGAGAGCGGCCAGTTAGGCGTCGCATAGACCATTATGCCCGCCGCCGGTTGTCCATTGGGCATCCGGACTACTCCGCTTACCGATGCGCCTGGGCGCAGGCACACCGTCGAGGGATTATCCTTGCCCGAGCCGCAGCCCGACCAGTTGGGCGAAAGCCCGGCTTTCTCCGCAGCAAAGACCACCGATCCTTTCGGCAGTTGCTTAAACTCCACCTTGCCCGCGGCGTCCGTCTCCGCCCGCATGGAACCAAAGGCCGGTTGAAAAAACGCCCCATGCCCATTGGCCGAAATAGAGTGCACCCACACATCGGCGCCAGCCACCGGTTGGCCATCCTTGTCCTGCACCATCACCGTGCGTAGCTCGGGCTCGCTTAGCTGGAGCTGCATATCCTGCGTAACAGTCGTTGGCTTGATCGCACGCACATCAAGCGCCAGTCCATCGGCTTCCGCCACTACGTAATAGCGTTCACGCTCGGGGTCCGATTGCCAGGCATTGAACAACAAATCATCCGAAAATTGAAAGCGTCCCTCCTCATCGGTCCGCACCGAATCAACGACGCCATTTTCCAGTCCATAAAAGTATTTCAGGTGGTACAGTGAGACCTGCGCGCCGGCGACTGGATTCCCATTAGGGCCAACAACTGTCCCAGTGGGAGGGGCCTGCCGATGTCGCACAAAGGCATCCGTTTCCGCATTCAACTCGCTCGAATAGACCGCCAGCGAAAGCCCCAGTGACAGTGAAAAAACCGCCGCCAAGCTGGCGATTGCCCGCACGTTTGGCCCTTCTAATGTCGATTGCCCGGCCAGGGCGCGTATCCGCTGAAGCAATGAACCATCGCTCGCAGCCGTCGCCAGCGTGGGTGGGTTCTGCCGCCAAAATTCCAATGACGCCAACGCTTGAGCGTATTCCGCATTGTTAGCAAACTCCTCTGCGCTCATCGCATCGCAGCAGAGCTCGCGAGTGGCAACCGTCTTCCTGTTTAGCCACCAAACCACTGGATGGTAAAACAGGATCGCCGTGACGTACGACTGGACGAAATTAACCAGGTAATCGTGGCGCCTGATGTGAGCCAGTTCGTGCAGTAAAATCGCCTCAACTTGCTCGGGAGTGAGCATCGTTAAAAATCCAACCGGAATGAGAATCACCGGCTTCAAAGCGCCTACCACCATCGGCGCCTTAGCATAGACGCTTTCCAGCACACGCACTGTAGCTGTGACGCCCATGCGCTGCTTCAGACTTTGCAGATCGACCGGCAGGACAATCTCTTTGCCAGCGCTTACCCACACGCGGGTCATGCGCCAGCCAATGGTCAGCCTTAGGCTGAGCAAGACGGCGATGGGGAACCAGCCAACGACCAGCCACGGAACATAAGGCGCCGCACGCTGCGACCATACTTCCCGCCAATCCGACTCAGGTGGATTTTCCACGATTAGCGCACTCGCCTTAGGAATGCCAAGATCATTGGCGGCCGGCACGGCTTGAACGACGGTTAATGGTTTGACGGGCTCGGAGTGGGCAACAACCAATGGCTCGGGCGGAGCGACATCGGATTTGACCACCGCCATCGGCTGGACGACGTAAAACGTCGCCATGGGCGCCAAGGCACAGAGCACGAGCGACGCCACGCTGATCGCATAGCTAACGGACGCTCGGCGCGCAACGGGCAGGCGGAACAACAGGCCTGCCAATAAATCGATCAGCGCACCTTGCCACACAAAGTGGAGCAGCGCCCAGCCGATGCGCTGCATCACGGGCAACTCGATTAGGTACTCCAGAGTATTCGACATGCTGCCTCCTCAACGTTTAGGCTTTTTCGGTGACTGCTCCATGGCGTCGATCAGCTGGCGCATTTCCGCGAGCTCCTCCGGCGACGCTTTGCCTTGGCCCAACGCCTGCATCGCGAGCTTTAAGCCACTCCCGCCAAAGAGTTTTCCCGCCAGTGACTGGACCGCCTGCTGCTTCGTTTCCCCCTCGTCGATGGCAGCTGTATAAACATGGGCGCGCTGGCTCTCATCACGCACCACCAAGCCTTTCTCCGCCATGATCTGCATGAGCTTGAGCACCGTCGTGTAGCCCGTCTCGGTCACGAGGCGCTCATGCACCCCACGCACGGTCAACGCCCCATGCGCCCATAACACTTTAAGAATATCCAGTTCCGATTCCGTTGGTCGCAGCGGTTTTGCTTTCATACACCTATCTACGAACACTTTCGTAGGCCTGTCAACGAAAAGCTTCGTAGTTAGATTATTTTAATCTTTATTCAACATGTTCGACTATAGGACACCTCGATTAACCAACCATGGCCGAGATTGCGTAGGTTAATCGAAGTGGCCTATAGGCATTGGCAGAGTCACCCCTATGCACAGCTTCTGCCTAACCGTAGCAGAGTCCATGTTACTACCATGCATTTGTAAAGGAATCGCCGATCCGTAATTGGGGAGTCGGCGATACACAGGGTGGGAGTCAACTTAAGCCGACTAGGGAGTCGGCGTCTCCCGATTACTGCCTTCAATTCGTGACATACCGAGCGTCAACGGCAGGTTTCGGTATTGGTCGAAAACACAGGTGGATTTTAGCACAAAGGGTCGGACATATAGAGGGGAAGGCCAATTTTTCTCCACTAGAGATAATATGAAGTTGCCGGGGCCAGCACTTGCTCAACCCGGCAACTTCATGTTATCTCTAGGACTCCCCCATTCACCCAACTCGAAACTCACCACTCTCTCCTCCGAACTACCGCAAAAAAACGGCGCCTCCGAGAACGGAAGCGCCGTGTAAAGTTTTAGATCGTTGACGATCGACCTTAGCCGACTTGCGGCGTGAAGGAAGACTCACTGGACTCGTCGTCGCTCAGGGAGTAGTCGCGCTCAACCATCGGGTTGTTTTCAACCGGAGTGCCCAGTGCATTGACGCTGAGGCGGCGATACTTCGGAAGGCCGGTGCCAGCAGGGATGAGGTGACCCATGATCACGTTTTCCTTAAAGCCGGTCAGGCGGTCCTTCTTGCCGAGGGTCGAAGCGTCGGTCAGCACGCGGGTGGTTTCCTGGAAGGAAGCCGCGGAGATGAACGACTCGGTCTCGAGCGATGCCTTGGTGATGCCCAACAGGATCGGCTCACCTTCGGCCGGCTTACCACCAGCTTCTGCGATGCGCTCGTTCTCGTTGAGGAAGTCACTCTTGTCGATCTGCTCACCCCAGAAGTAATCGCTGTCACCTGGATCGGTGATGCGCACCTTGCGGAGCATGCGGGCGATGATGAGCTCGATGTGCTTGTCGTTAATCGGCACACCCTGCATACGATAGACCTTTTGAATCTCGGACAGGAGGTATTCCTGAACGGTATTCGGCCCAAGGATGTCGAGGATTTCATGCGGATCGGCGGAACCTTCGGTGAGGTGCTGGCCCTTGTGGACCACGTCGCCAGCGTGCACGATGATGTGCTTGCCGTGCGGGATCAGGTGTTCTTCCTGCTCGCCGGTTTCCTCGTTGGTCACGATCAGCTTCTTCTTGGAGCGAACTGCGCCGCCAAACGAAACAACACCGTCGATCTTCGCCATTTCGGTGGCGTCCTTCGGGCGACGGGCTTCGAAGAGCTCAGCAACACGCGGCAGACCACCGGTAATGTCCTGCGTCTTGGACGCCGAACGCGGAGTCTTGGCCAGCAGGGCGCCCGGGGCGATGGTGTCGCCGTCGGAGACGGAAACCTGCGCGCCCACCGGAATTGCGTAGGTCGCAAGGACCTTGCCGGCGTCGTCACGGATTTCAACCTGCGGGTTGAGGTCTTCCTTGTGCTCGATAACCACGGTGGCGATACGGCCGGTGGAGGCGTCAAGCTCGCGCTTAATCGTCACACCCGGAATCATGTCCTTAAAGGCGATGTTACCAGCTTTTTCCGAGAGAATCGGAATGTTATGCGGGTCCCACATGGCCAGAACGCTGCCCTTTTGGATCTCGCCGCCGTCTTGAACGGTCAGCACCGAACCGGTGACAATCTGGTAGTCTTCCATGACGCGGTCGTCTTCGTCCAGGATCTGGACCGAACCGGTCTTGTTGAGCACGATGCTAGCGCCGTCAACGGTCTGCACGAGGCGGAGGCCGGTGTAGCGGACGAAACCAGTGTTGCGGACCTTGATTTCCGGATTCTTCATCGAACCGGTAGCAATACCACCGATGTGGAAGGTACGCATGGTCAGCTGGGTGCCAGGCTCACCAATCGACTGCGCGGCGATGATGCCCACAGCGGAACCGGGCTTGACCATGTCGCCCGTTGCCGGGTCGAGGCCGTAAGAAAGCGCCGGGATGCCGTTCTTACGCATGTGCGTCAACGGCGACATGACCTTGATGCGCTCGATGCCCACGTCGACGATCTTCTTCGCCATTTGCTCGGTGATGATCTCACCATTCTTGGTGATGATTTCGTCCGGCTCAAGCGGGTTGATCACGTCTTCGCTCGGGCAACGACCGGTGATGCGGTCTTCCAGAGGAACGATTTCGTCGTCACCTTCGTAAATGGCGTGCTTCCAGATACCGTCGCGATTGCCGTCGTCAGCTTCGGTGATGACGCAGTCCATTGCGACGTCACAAAGCTTACGGGTCAGGTAACCAGCGTCCGCGGTCTTAAGCGCGGTGTCGGCCAGACCCTTACGAGCGCCGTGAGTGGAAAGGAAGTATTCCAGAACGGACAGACCTTCGCGGAAGGAAGACAGAATCGGACGTTCGATAATATCACCGGACGGCTTAGCCATCAGACCACGCGTTCCGCACAGCTGGCGAACCTGTTGCTTGTTACCACGAGCACCGGAGTCCATCATCAGGTAAACCGGGTTGATGTCCGGGCGGCCCTGGTTGGTGTTCAGTTCGCGGAATACGGAGTTGGCAATCTGGTCGGTAGCGCCGGTCCAAATGTCGATGATCTTGTTGTAGCGCTCACCGGTGGTGATGATACCCTTGGAGTATTGAGCTTCAACTTCGTCGATCTTCTTACGGGCTTCGGCGATGATGTCCTTCTTGTCTTCGGGGATGATCATGTCACCGATACCGACGGAGATGCCGGCGCGGGTCGCCATCTTAAAGCCAATGGTCTTGAGGGCGTCGAGCACAGGCACAACGTCACGCTTACCAGCGGTCTTGTAAGAGTTCATGATCAGGTCACCGAGCTTCTTCTTGGTGACAGCGAAGTTCACGAAACCGATCTTCTCCGGCCAGATTTCCGCAAAGAGAATGCGGCCAATGGTGGTGCGGATGATCTTCTTTTCGTGGTTACCGTAAATGGTGCCGGGCTTGCCGTAGTCCGGGTTCACGAAGTCAACCCAGGTGTGCAGATTGAAGTCTGCGCGGGTGGACTCGGCCAGGATCGCTTCGTTGCGGGTGGCAATCAGCGGCACACGCTCGCCCTTGGCGGGCTTCGTCTTCGGGTCGGCCGTGGTGTAGTAAGAACCGAGAACAACGTCCTGCGACGGAGTCAGAATCGGCTTACCGGAGGACGGCGAGAAGATGTTGTGCGTGGCCAGCATGAGCAGCTTGGCTTCCATGACAGCTTCGACCGACAGCGGAACGTGCACAGCCATTTGGTCACCGTCGAAGTCCGCATTGTAAGCGGTGCAGACGAGCGGGTGCAAGCGGATTGCGTTACCTTCAATCAACTTCGGCTCGAAAGCCTGGATCGAGAGGCGGTGCAGCGTCGGCGCGCGGTTGAGCATGACCGGGTGCCCCTTGGTCACTTCTTCCAGAATGTCCCAAACTTCCGGCGACTTCTTTTCGATCATCTTGCGGGCGCCACGAACGGTGTGGACAAAGCCCAGCTCCTTCAGGCGACGAATGATGAACGGTTCGAAGAGCACGAGGGCCATCTTCTTGGGAAGACCGCACTCGTTGAGCTTCAGTTCCGGACCGATGACGATAACGGAACGACCGGAGTAGTCCACGCGCTTACCGAGCAAGTTCTGGCGGAAGCGGCCCTGCTTGCCCTTGAGCATGTCGCTGAGGGACTTGAGGGGGCGGTTGCCAGCGCCGGTGACTGCGCGTCCGTGACGGCCATTGTCGAAGAGCGCGTCCACAGCTTCCTGCAGCATGCGCTTTTCGTTGTGGATAATCACGTCCGGGGTCTTCAGTTGCAACAGGTTCTTGAGACGGTTGTTGCGGTTGATGACGCGGCGGTAAAGGTCGTTCAAGTCGGAGGTCGCGAAGCGGCCGCCTTCAAGCGGAACGAGCGGGCGAAGGTCCGGCGGGATGACGGGCAGGACGTCGAGCACCATCCACTCGGGACGGGTGCCGCTGTCGATGAAGCCCTGGATCACCTTGAGGCGCTTCGCCAGCTTCTTCTTGATCTGCTTCGAGCGGGTGCTGTGCATTTGCTCGTGCAGGGTGCCGATTTCCATCTCGAGCTCGAGCTGGGCCAGGCTGTCGCGGAGTGCTTCCGCGCCCATCTTGGCCACGAATGCGTCTTCGCCGTATTCGTCCTGAGCCTGAATGTATTCCTGCTCGGTCAGGAGCTGCTTGGGCTCCATCGGAGTCTTGCCCGGATCGACCACCATGTAGTTCTCATAGTAGATGACCCGTTCGAGGCTGCGAGCGGTCATGTCGAGGAGCAGACCGAGGCGGCTGGGCATCGACTTGAGGAACCAGATGTGGCTAACCGGAACGGCGAGCTCGATGTGGCCCATGCGCTCACGACGGACGCGGGCGACAGTCACTTCGACGCCGCAGCGGTCGCAGATGACGCCCTTGTACTTGATGCGCTTGTATTTGCCACAGGCGCACTCATAGTCGCGGACCGGCCCGAAAATGCGCTGGCAGAACAGGCCGCCCGGCTCGGGCTTGAACGTGCGGTAATTGATGGTTTCAGGGTTTTTTACTTCCCCGCGCGACCAGCTGCGAATCGTGTCCGCGCTGGCGACGGTAATGCCGACCGAGTCAAAAGACTGGTCTTGGTCGAATCCAAGTGCTTCGCGTGCTTCTTGCGTGCTCATGTTTGGTCCCCTCCCCTAATTAGTTGGCTTGCGTTTTAAATTCGAGCGAGTCGTCGCTACCCAGACGGACGTCGAGGCAGAGTGACTGCATTTCCTTAACGAGCACGTTGAACGACTGAGGCGTTCCGGCGTGCAGCGTGTTGTCGCCCTTGACGAGCTGCTCGTAAATCTTGGTGCGGCCTGCAACGTCGTCGGACTTCACCGTCAGGAGTTCCTGCAGGGTGTAAGCCGCGCCGTATGCTTCGAGCGCCCAAACTTCCATTTCCCCGAAACGCTGACCACCGTATTGGGCCTTACCACCGAGCGGCTGCTGGGTAATGAGACTGTAGGGGCCAACTGCGCGGGCGTGGATCTTGTCCGCGACGAGGTGGTTGAGCTTAAGCATGTGCGTGTAGCCGACCACGACCTCTTGGTCGAAGGCGTCGCCCGTGCGGCCATCGTAGAGTCGGCTCTTGCCGGACTCAGGGAGGCCAGCCTTGAGCAGGAACTCACGAACCGTCTTCGGCTCGTCGGTTTCGACGTTAAAGCCTGGGCGGACTGCTTCACCAATACCGTCGAAGACCGGAGTCGCAACCTTGAGGCCGAGGACCTTACAGGCCCAGCCAAGGTGACACTCCAAGATCTGACCAACGTTCATTCGGCTGGGAACGCCCAGCGGATTGAGGATGATTTGGATCGGCTCGCCATTGGGCAGGAACGGCATGTCTTCCTCGGGAACAACCTTGGCGATAACGCCCTTGTTACCGTGACGACCGGCCATCTTGTCACCAACCTGAATCTTGCGCTTGGCGGCGATGTAGACCTTGACGTTCTTGATCGCGCCGGACTCGTCGAGAGCGCCGGACTCGATGCCTTCGATCTTGCGGCCCTTTTCGTCCTCCATCTCGTCGAACTTGCGCTGGTAGTTCTCGACGATTTCCATGATCTTGATGCGAACCGGGCTCGGGTCGATCGAGATGCTCTTGGAAACCTGGGCGAGCTTACGCAGGAGGGTCTTCGTGATCTTGCGGTTGGCCGGGATGATGACTTCGCCGGTGTCGCCGTTGGTCACGTCGAGCGGAATTTTTTCACCGAGCAGGATGTTCGACAGCGCTTCGGTGAGGTCTTCACGGAGCTTGTCGGTCTGCGAGCGGTACTCTTCGGTGATCTTCTTGGTCTGGCGGCGGCGGTCAGACGGCGAAAGCTTTTCGCGTTCGCGGTCGGCGCGGCTGGAGACCTTGACGTCCATCACCATGCCATTGCAGCCGGACGGAACGATCAGCGAAGTGTCCTTAACATCCGCAGCCTTTTCACCAAAGATCGCGCGGAGGAGCTTTTCTTCCGGAGCGAGTTCGGTTTCGGACTTCGGCGTGATCTTACCGACGAGGATGTCACCAGGCTTCACCTCGGCACCAACGCGGATAACGCCATCGCGGTTGAGGTTCTTCAGGGCTTCATCACCGACGTTCGGGATGTCACGGGTAATTTCTTCCGGACCGAGCTTCGTGTCGCGGGCGGTCACTTCGAACTCTTCAATGTGGATCGAGGTAAAGACGTCGTCCTTGATGAGCTTTTCGGAGATGATGATCGCGTCTTCGAAGTTGTAACCGTTCCACGGCATGTATGCGACGAGGACGTTGCGGCCCACGGCGATTTCACCGTCTTCGGTCGAAGCGCCGTCAGCGATGACCTGACCAGCCTTAACCGGCTGTCCCTTGGCCACGATCGGCTTTTGGGTGAAGCAAGTGGCGGCGTTAGAGCGGAGGAACTTGCGCAGCTCGTAAACGTAAACGCCCTTCTTGGCGTCGGTTTTGAGCGTGCGGCTGGTCGGCATTTCGCCGTCTTCCGTCACGATGATCCGGTTAGCGTCGACGGAGGCGACAATGCCATCCACAGCAGCAACTGCCACCGTGCCGGAGTCAATCGCGATGCGCTCTTCTACACCGGTGCCGACAAAAGCGGACTCCGTGCGGAGAAGCGGCACACCTTGGCGCTGCATGTTAGAGCCCATGAGCGCGCGGTTAGCATCGTCATGCTCAAGGAACGGAATCATGCCTGCGGCAACCGAAACCAGCTGCTTTGGCGACACGTCCATGTAATTCACTTCCGTCGGGTCGGCTTCGTAAACTTCGTCCAGCTTGCGGACGGTGACGCGGCCCTTGAATTCGCCCGTATCTTCGTCAACGATCGAGTTAGCCTGCGCAATAACGCTGCCCTCTTCTTCGTCGGCGGTTACGTAAACGACTTCGTCAGAAACCTTGCCATCCTTCACCACGCGGTAAGGCGTCTCGATGAAGCCAAACTCGTTGATGCGGGCGTAGGTCGAAAGCGAGTTGATCAAACCAATGTTCGGACCTTCCGGAGTCTCAATCGGGCAGATACGACCGTAGTGAGAGTTGTGAACGTCACGCACTTCGAAGCCGGCGCGCTCACGATTCAAACCACCCGGCCCGAGAGCCGAAAGACGGCGCTTGTGGGTGAGTTCGGCGAGCGGGTTGATCTGGTCCATGAACTGGGACAGCTGGCTGCGAGCAAAGAAGTCGCGGATCACGGTGGACAGAGCCTTCGGGTTGATCAGCTTTTGCGGCGTGATCGTGTCAACGCTCTGATCATAAAGTGTCATGCGCTCCTTGACGAGACGCTCGGTGCGGGCCAGGCCGATGCGGCACTGGTTGGCCAAGAGCTCGCCGACGGTGCGGACACGGCGGGAACCGAGATGGTCGATATCATCGATGGTGCCCTCACCCTGCTTCAGCTTGCAGAGGTAGCGGGTGGCTTCGACGATGTCTTCAACGGTTACGGTGCGGACTTCGAGGTCCGTCTTCAAGTGAAGCTTTTGGTTGATCTTGTAGCGACCAACGCGACCGAGATCGTAGCGCTTCGGGTCCTGGAAGAGACGCTTGAGCAGGGCCTTGGCATTGGCGACTGTCGGCGGCTCACCGGGGCGGAGGCGCTTGTAGATGTCACGCAGCGCTTCTTCGTCGTTGCGGGTCGGGTCCTTCTTGAGGGAGCGGATGATCGCGCCATCGTCGACGGTGGTGTCGATCACCTTTACGGACTCGAGACCAGCGGTTTCGAAGGAACGGATAATCGTCTTGGTCAGCGGCTCGAAAGAACGTGCTAGAACCACACCGCGCTCGGCGTCGACAATGTCTTCAACCAACACGAGGTTGGAGACATTTTCCATGCTCAGAGCCTTGCGGATCTTGAGGTCGCTGATCTCGTAGAAGAGATTCAGGATGTCAAAGTCAGTGCTGTAGCCGAGTGCGCGAAGCAGCGTCGTGATGAGGAACTTGCGGCGACGGCGACGGCGGTCGAGGTAAACGTAGAGCAGGTCGTTTTGGTCGAACTGCGTTTCGATCCAGGTGCCGCGGTCAGGAATGATGCGGAATGCGTGCAGTGTCTTGCCACTGGTGTGCGTGCTGTCCTCGAAGCAGATGCCCGGCGAACGGTGCAGCTGGGAAACGACCACGCGCTCGGCGCCATTGATGATGAAGGAGCCACGCTCGGTGCACATGGGCAGCTCGCCCATGTAGATCTCCTCGTCCTTGACCATTCCTTCGTTTTCACGGAGGCGGAGCTTCACGTAGAGGGAAACCGAGTAGGTAACGCCTTCGCGAATGCACTCCATCTCGGACAGTTTCGAGAGGGTCACGTTGTAGGAAACATACTCGAGGGTCGATTCCTCGTCGTAGCTTTCAATGGGGAAGACTTCCCGGAACACAGCCTCGAGCCCGACCGCCTTGCGTTGCGACGGGGGGACGTCCAGCTGGAGAAACTCCCTGTAGGAGTTAATCTGGTTCTCGATAAGATTGGGCGGAGCAATGACCTCCTTCAGCTTCCCGAAATTGATGCGTTCTGCCATGGTGCTTCTGATGGGACTGGTGTTGTTCGGTTAACCTGATTGGTTGCGGTTGAAACGGCCGCCGACAAGGCGCTGGAACAAATTTCCAACGCGCTGTCGGCGAGCGTCGTCACCGAGAGGTAGAAAACGCCGACAGCGGACCCGCCGATTGGCGAGCCCGCTTGCCTGCGGAAATAAAGGATGCTTGAAACAAATTTCTGCTTCCTGAGATGCGTAAGGAGGGTTACTTGACTTCGACTTCGGCGCCAGCGTCCTTGAGCTTCTTTTCGAGCTCGGCAGCTTCTTCCTTGGATACGCCTTCCTTGATGGCCTTCGGTGCGCCTTCAACCATTTCCTTGGCTTCCTTGAGGCCAAGACCGGTGATTTCGCGAACAGCCTTAATGGAGGCAATCTTGTTGGAGCCAGCAGCCTTGAGGATGACGTCGAATTCGTCCTTCTCTTCAGCAGCAGCGGCTTCGCCACCTGCAGCAGCGCCGCCAGCGGCAACAGCAACAGGAGCAGCAGCGCTAACGCCCCACTTTTCTTCGAGGTCCTTAACGAGACCGGCAACTTCAAGAACGGACTGATTGCTCAGCCATTCGATAACTTGATCTTTGGTGATGTCTGACATGATGTTTCCTTGAATGACAGGTCGCCGAAAAGCGATTTAAGGGACGCATCCCCCTGAACGGTTCTTTGGATGTTTGTTTGTTTCTTACCTGTTGGGTAAAAGTGATGTGGATTACTCCGCGCCGCCGTCCTTGTCGACCTTGGCTTGGAGAACGTTGAGCAGGCCTTGCGGGCCAGCGATAAGAACGCGAACGGTCTGCGTAGCCGGCGTGTTGAGCAGGCTGAGGAACTTGGCACGGAGCTCGTCGAGGCTCGGAAGCTTCGAGAGTTCTTCGACTTCTTCCTTGCTAAGCGTTTGCTCGCCGAGCAGGCCCTTCTTGACTTCAACCTTTTCCTTGTCCTTGAAGAACTTGATCAGAACCTTGGCCACTTCCGAAGGATTCGGGCCACCAACCACGATTGCGGTCGGGCCTTCCAGCACGTCTTCGACGCTCGGAAGCTCGCGCTCCTTCATGGCATTGTTCAGGATACTGTTCTTAACGACGTGGAACTCTGCGTTCTGGGTGGCGAGCTGGCCACGCAGTTCAGCGGTTTCCGCCACGGTCAGGCGGTTGAAGTCGGTCAGGAAAACGTATTCGCTCTTGGCGAGGTAGTCGGAAACTTCCTTAACGAGGTATTGCTTTTCTGGTCTCATGGTTAAGCGCCTCCTTAGTTATTTTGAGCGGCCTTGACGTCGATCTTAACGCCGGGGCTCATGGTTGAGCTGATGGTGAGGCTCTTCAAGAACGCGCCGCCCTTGAAGGTTTCAGGCTTCGACTTGGCGAGGCTATCGATGACGGTCTTGGCATTGTCCAGGATTTGCTCCTTGGAGAACGAACGCTTACCAACGACAACGGCAACATTCGCAGTCTTGTCCATCTTGTATTCGACACGGCCGGCCTTCACTTCGTTCACGATCTTGGCAACATCGTCACCAACCGTGCCCGTCTTCGGGTTCGGCATCATGCCGCGCGGACCAAGAACGCGCGCAACCTTGCGCACTTCCTTCATCGCGCCGGGAGTGGCTACTGCGACGTCAAAGTCGAGCCAGCCGCCCTGGACCTTTTCGATCAGGTCATCGAGGCCAGCGAACTCAGCGCCGGCAGCCTTGGCTTCATCGGGGTTTTCGGTGAAGACGGCGACTACGACCTGCTTACCACTACCGTGCGGCAGAGCGACCGTTCCGCGAACCATTTGCGTGGTCTGGCGGGGGTCGACGCCGAGGTGGGCGTAAACTTCAATGGTTTCGTCGAACTTGGCAGTCGGGAATTTGCTGAGCGTATCAACAGCTTCGTCGAGAGTGTAGGCCTTGGTGAGATCAACGCCTTCACGCGCTGCGGCCATGCGTTTGGATAATTTGGACATGGTTATAATCTCCTGGGTTAGCCTTCTACTTCAATACCCATCGAGCGCGCGGTGCCGGCAATCATGCGGGCGGCCTGCTCCGGATCGGATGCATTGAGGTCGTTCTTCTTGATTTCGACGATTTCGAGGAGCTGCTTGTGGGTGACCTTGCCGACTTTTTCTTTGTTCGGCACGCCAGAACCCTTAGCGATTCCTGCTGCTTTGCGCAAGAGAACCGCTGCGGGCGGGCTCTTGAGGATGAAGGTGAAGGAACGGTCTGCGTAAACCGTGATAACCACCGGCAGGATCATACCAGCCTGGTCCTTTGTCTTCGCGTTGTATTCCTTACAGAAGCCCATGATGTTCACGCCATGCGCACCCAGTGCCGGACCAACGGGCGGCGCAGGGTTGGCGGCTCCAGCGGGCAGCTGTAGACGAATCTGTCCT
Organism: Cerasicoccus maritimus; assembly: GCA_031296935.1. Lineage (GTDB taxonomy): Bacteria > Verrucomicrobiota > Verrucomicrobiia > Opitutales > Cerasicoccaceae > Cerasicoccus > Cerasicoccus maritimus. The sequence continues at coordinate 29,729 of JAVDPD010000015.1, read as the reverse complement.
ACTACTTTTTTCTTAGCCATTGTATATTATGCGGTGATTGCGAATGCCTTTTGCGATAACCAGAGTGGTCGACGCTTAGGACTCTTCCGCTCGTTCGACTTGCCAGTATTCCAGCTCGACCGGCGTAAAGCGGCCAAAAATGGAAACGGAAACTTTGAGTTTTCCACGCTCCGGATCGACCTCGTCGATACGGCCCGTGAGATTGAGAAATGGTCCGTCGGTGATTTTGACTTCTTCGCCGACTTCGTATTCGACCTTGGGCTTTTCGTGCCCTTCGGCCTGCTTCACCTGGTCCAGGATGCGGTTGATTTCTTCCTGCTTGAGGGGGGTGGGATTGTCACCACCAATGAAACCAATGATGCCTTGCACGCCGCGAACGAAATACCACGGCTTCTGCAGAACCTTGCCGTGGTCGTCATACACCCGCATGTGGATGAAGACGTAGCCTGGGTAAAGCTTGCGCTGCTTCGTGTATTTTTTGCCGGACTTGACCTCGGTAACGGTCTCGGTCGGCATCAGCACTTCCTTCACGAATTCGCCCATCTCCTCAACTTCGATGAACTTGTCGAGGTAGCGCTTAACTTTCGCTTCCTGGTTGGAAAGCGTCTGTACGGCATACCACTGGAGTTCGCTCAACTGTATAGGGCTAGGCATGAATCAAGGACCGGTTGGAAATAAAAATGAGGGGAGGAAAAAGACTTAGCCCACCAGCTTGGTGAACAACGATACAAAGTTATACAGCGCAAAGTCCGCGAGGGAAATAAATGCGCCAATAATAACGATCCCCACACATACCACAGCCGTCAACTCCCGGAGTTCCTTGGCGTTTGGCCACTGGGACTTCTTGAGTTCAAGCGCGGTTTCGCTGTAAAAGAGACGGATCTTGGCGAAGGGATTTGCCATCGGTATCAGTGTGAATGAGTGGAGGTGGTTTCGATATGCGTAGGCGTCAAAAGCGCTGACAAAAATCAGCGCGGTGACACTTTCTCACAATCTGGAAAGTGGCAGGGCGAGAGGGAGTCGAACCCCCAACTTGCGGTTTTGGAGACCGCTGCTCTACCAATTGAACTATCGCCCTACGTAAAAAATGAAAATTTGTTTTTAAAACAACCAAGCCGGAAGCCCGATACGGGGCTTCCGGCGAAGGCTGGAAAAGTAAAAACTTACTCGATGATCTTGGTCACACGACCAGCGCCAATGGTGCGGCCACCTTCGCGGATCGCGAAGCGCTTGCCTTCTTCCATCGCGACGGACTTGCCGAGCTCAAGAGTGATGGTAAGGTTATCACCGGGCATCACCATTTCAACGCCTTCCGGCAGATTGACCACACCAGTCACGTCGGCGGTGCCGAAGAAGAACTGCGGGCGGTAACCCTTGAAGAAAGGAGTGTGGCGGCCACCTTCGTCCTTGGTCAGAACGTAGATTTCGGCTTCTGCCTTGGCGTGCGGATTAATGGAACCGGGCTTGGCAATGACTTGACCACGCTCGATCTTGTCCTTGTCGATACCACGGAGAAGGAGACCAACGTTGTCGCCAGCTTGACCCTGATCGAGAAGCTTGCGGAACATTTCAACACCGGTAACAGTGGTCTTCTGAGTGTCGGAGAGACCAACGATCTCAACTTCTTCACCTACCTTGATGATGCCGCGCTCGATACGACCGGTAGCAACGGTGCCACGACCGGTGATGGAGAACACGTCTTCGACAGACATCAGGAACGGCTTGTCGATGTCGCGCTCTGGCTCAGCGATGTCAGCGTCAATGGCGTCCATGAGGTTGCCAATTGCTTCAACACCTTCCGGCTTGCCGTCGAGGGCTGCAGTAGCGGAACCACGAACGATGGTGATGTTGTCACCGTCATACTGGTACTTGGAAAGGAGGTCACGGACTTCCATTTCGACGAGCTCGAGGAGCTCTTCGTCGTCGAGGAGGTCAACCTTGTTCAACCACACAACGATGTTCGGAACGTTCACCTGGCGGGCGAGAAGGATGTGCTCGCGAGTCTGCGGCATAGGGCCGTCAGCTGCGGAAACCACGAGGATAGCACCGTCCATCTGAGCAGCGCCCGTGATCATGTTCTTAACGAAGTCAGCGTGCCCAGGGCAGTCAACGTGCGCGTAGTGACGATTTGCGGTTTCGTATTCTACGTGTGCGACAGCGATGGTGACCGTCTTGGTTTCGTCACGGACCGTTCCGCCCTTAGCAATATCAGCATAGGACTTGAACTGTGCCAAACCCTTGTCGGACTGAACCTTAAGGATAGCAGTGGTCGTCGTGGTTTTGCCGTGGTCAATGTGACCGATGGTGCCCACGTTCACGTGAGGCTTCGTGCGTTCGAAGGTTTCTTTAGCCATGTTTGATGTTCGTGTGTGTGTGTGTGGAAGGAAGCTAGACTGGAATGGAGCTCCGGAGCGGACTTGAACCGCCGACCTCGTCCTTACCAAGGACGCGCTCTACCTACTGAGCTACCAGAGCATTAAAAACCGTTCCCTCCCAGTTAGCGGGAAAAAACGGAAAGCTGGCGAGATTGCTAAGCCTATTCCTATCCGTCAATGAAAATTTAAAATATTTTTTCGGCCGGAAAAAGTTCAGGCCGGAAAAACGGGTTTAAGGGCCGATAACAACACGATAATAGCCCGGTGCCAAGCTCCATTGTGGGATATTTTCATCTAAATACTTAGCCGCAGCAGCATCGACCGACTCAAGTCCACTGCCTCGAATTAAAAGTGGCTCGCCGACAACACCCGTATCCCCGATCTTGAGCCCCCACTCTTGTACGCCGCTCAAATTATCCGCCGCCTCTTCAAAGACCCCTCCAATAAGCTCTTTTTCGAGAACGACTTGTGACTTCCCTTCGCGGTAGACCTCTACGGAACCACCCCGAGCCGGGAGCGCCGTTTGCGCATCTACCAATTGTCCAAACGCCCCGAAACTTCCGGCAGCATCGCGCTCTAGCATCTCTGGCGGATCGCTCAAAGGCGCCACCTTATCACGCCCTACCTCCGGAAAACGCTCTTCGCTAATCAGAAGTCGAGGCGGTAATTCCGTAAACGGCTGCGTGCGCTCGACGAGCTGCTCCCAACCGAGATAAACCGAGGCATTGCGGGAAGTCGGCAGAAAGAGTGGCTCAAAATCCAACAAGTCTGACTGTTCCTGCATCAAGTCGTTCAGCTCGTCGTTGGCACCCAGATAATAGATTTCCGGTGCCGGCGGGGCCATCACTTGCTCGGACGGTAACTCCAGGTTGAACGCAAAAAAGCCCGCCAAGTGCGCAATTACGCCCAAAACCAAAGCCCAGATTGCAATTGGGTTGCGCCAGATACTCTTTTCGCGACGCACTACCCCAACCGGCTCGACTGCCGACGCGCCGCTCATTGCAGAATAACTCCGCCACGGTTGCTCGATGATTGCAGCTCAGCAGCCCCCTTGGCTGGGCGCTCGGCAATCTGAATCCGCGTGTAGCCCGCCTGACGCGCACGGTCGGAAATCCGTAGAAACGCCTGCAAGCTGATGCGCCCATCAGCCTTGATTAGCAAAATCGCGTTGCTACTCCGGCGCACCTCGACCATGCCATCCTCAAGGGCCAGGGACCACGCTTCCGCGGTCATAAACTGACCATCGTAGATCACGCGGTCGTCTTGCAGCAGCGTCAGCACGTCCACTGTCGGCACGCCAGCAAGCTCGCTAAAGCTCGATTCCGGCAATTCGAAATCCTCCAAGCCAATCGTGCTGCCCGGGGCAAAAACAAAACGCGACCCCAGCAACGACAGCATCACCACAATCAGCAGGATATCAAACAAGGCCGCGACATCCGCGCCCGTGGGCGGGGTCCGCAAGCGGCTTTGCAATTCCAATGGCTGAACGAGCGACATCTCTTCTTATATATAGAACGAAAATTACGAGGCGTGCTTACCTGGTGTCTCATCATCCGACGGCGGCGGAACACGCGGGTCTTCGATGCCAGTTTCGCTGGTTGCCTCTTGGCCAGCCAGCTCATCTGGCAAATCCAACAACAGAAATTGCATGATCTCGTTCGCCACCCACTCCATGTCGTGGACGAGCGCACGGACGCGGCCGTACAAGAAGTGGTGCGCCAGATAAGCCATAACGGCGATCGATAGTCCGGCCGCCGTCGTGATCAGCGCTTGGGCAATTTCGCCAGAGAAAATCGAGGCATTCGCATATGGCCCCTCCGCCTGCATGACGGAAAACGCGCGCAGCAGAGACACCACCGTCCCGAGCAAGCCCAGGATCGGCGAGGCCTTGGCAATCGCGGCAATAGTCCCAATGCGGCGTTCGAGTGCCGGGATTTCAATGATCGCCGCCTCCTGCACGGACGAGCGGATCTTCGCCTCCGGCTGGTCAAAGTTCATCAGCGCCGCCTTCACAATCGCCGCCGTCGGCCCGGGCGTTTCTTCGCACACGGTCAGGGCTTCGAGCACGCGCTGCTTGCGGACGAGGTTCTTAATGCCGTCCAAAAACGAACTGGCGGCGATCTGTCCGCGGTGCAAGTAGAGCGCGCGCTCCACAAAGAACACAAAGCCCAACAGGCTAAGCGCCAGCAACGGCCACATGATCGGGCCGCCTTTTTCGATGAGCGATAGGTCCAGGTAATTCACAGGAATTCGATTTGATCAGGCTAAGATTAAAAGACCAACTTCAATTTTGCGCCGGCGCGGCGGCGGCGAGTTGACGGAGTTTTTCGCGGCGGGCGGAGGCCAGGTTTTTACCCGGCAGACCGTATTTGCCGATCAGTGAGTAAACCTCGCGCGCATCCTCCACGTTCCCCGCGCGCTCCTGAATGTCGCCCAGCTCAAGCAGGCAGCGGGACATCCAATACTTGCCATTGGCGCCGAGCTCGGCGGCGGCGGCGGGGTCGCGCAGGTAGCGAGAAATGACGAGCCACAGCGTTTCGGCGGCGCGCTGCGGGTTGTTTAATTGCAGCTGAATGCGGCTCAGCGTGTAGCCGGCTTCGACGCGGACATCAATCGGCACACTCGGCTTATCTAAGCCTTCCAAGCCGTTTTGCGCGGCGTCGAGCAGCGCCGGGTCATTGCCTGAGCGCGCCAGCAGCGTGTTGGCGCGATAAAGTTGGGCCAGGTAAATCTCCGGGTGGTCGGCGAAGTCGCGCAACACGGTTTCATAGACCAGACGCGCGTCGCCAAAATCGCCCAACTGCCGGGCAATGTTGCCTTGCAGCAGACGAGCGCGGAAGACCAGCGGATGATTCGGGTAGCGCGTGATCAGGTCATTGAGAATCGTGATCGCCTCGCGGCGGGTCGACTCCAAGCCCTGGCGGTCCGCCAGAATCGCGGCTTCGTAAAGTGCAGCCGGAGCATGGGGGCTGTCGCGGTAGCGGTCAGCCAGCTCACGCAGACGGCGTTGGGCCTCGGCGTCGCTGAACTTGCCCGCGAAATAGCGCGCCTCTTCCAATATAGAAAGAATTGCCGGGTCGCTGCCGGGGAAATCCTCGCGAAGCTTGGCGAGCATTGCCAGCCCCTCCTCTGGTTGGCCAGAGCGGATCAAGGCCTGCCCTTCCAGCAAACGCAGGTGGCTGACGATTTCCGGGCCAATGACCGGCCAACCCTCTTCCTCCGCCAAGGCACGCTCGACCTCGCTCGCCAGCACGCGCGCTTCCTGAGCGGCTTCTTCCGAAGCGCCAGTATCGTAGGCCAGACGGGCGCTTAGCCACTCCACCCGCCAGCGCAAATCCTGGTCAATTGGCAGCGGATTGCTTGCCATCAGACGACTCAGGCGGTCGCGCGCGGCTTGCGCTTGCCCATCGGCTCGCAGGCCATCAAGCAAAATCCATTCTGCGCGCCAGCGAATGTCCGGAGGGCAATCATTCGGCGCATCGAGCAGCGCGCGAGCGTTGTCCCAACGCTTTGCCAGCGTGTTGGCGAGCACTGCCTGATAAAAGAGCATGTTCTCAAAGAGCGACACCTGCTTCTCGCTGAGCACGCCAGAATACATGTCGGCCGCGGCAGCGTAGTCACCTTTAAGGAACAGCACGTCACCGATCTGCTCACCGATGCGCACGCGGGCCGGGCCAGCGGGCATCTTGTCGCGAATCTGCCCCAGGGCCTCTGCGGCGCTGCGGTAGCGACCGTCTTTCCAGGCAATGTAGGCGCGGAGCCACAGCGCCTCGTCCACCAAAGGCGAGGCCGGGTAGCCTTCAATCAATTCACGCACATCGGCTTCGGCGCCCGCGGCGTCGCCGCTCTCCAAACGCAAGCGACCGCGCATCATCAGGAGCTCATCGCGAAGCGGGTGACCCGGCTGCGCCACCAACTCGTCCAAAGACTTGCGAAATGCCTCACGCGTGTCGCCTGGCTGAGTGGCCGATGCGGCCAATAAATACAAGGCCAGGCGCTGCGTATCCACTTCGCCCTTGCCGCCCAAAATTTCGCGGAATGCCAATTGACCACGTGCGGAGTCGCGCCCCGAGATCAGGCCGATCAAAAGCAACATCTGGCCAGCTTCCGCCTTTTCCCGATCCGTGATCATGCCCATCTGGTCGCGCAGCACGGCGATGGCCTCATCTTTCCGATTCAGACGGTCCAGCACCACGGCCATCTGACGCGCAAAGTCAAAACCCGCGCGCGTGCCCCTAGAGTCAGCAACGCGCCTCTCAAGCTCTTTGAGCGCCTCCAAATCGTCCTCTCCAGCCATGACGACGCCCTTAAGCCTCACGGCTTCAATCTGCGCTTGCTGGGCGGGCGACACCGAACGCTCCAGGGCCTCTTCCAAAGCCACCGCACTCGCAGTCTGGTCTCCCCGCGCACGCGCCTCCATGCCGATCAGCAGGTAATACCACGGCTGGTCGGCCAGGCTAAGGTCACTGGGCGCAATGCGCGAGAGCAGGCTAGCGGCACGCATCAATTCCCCATCATGATAGGCCAAAATCGCCTGACGCAACCGAACGGCTTGTGCGATGGCACCTTGCGCCGGAGGAAGCATCTCTTTGGCCTCAGCAAAACGCCGTTGGGCAATCAAAGCCGAAGCGAGCTTTACCCTCAGCAAAGCCTTGGCCTCCTCATTCAAGTCTGGATTCGTGCTCAACACCCCGCGATAAAAGCCTTCGGCTAACCCCGGTAAACCAAGCTGCAAGGCGTCGTCTCCCGCCAAAATCTTCAGGCGCCATTCCGGCCAGTCGGAAATCATCTGCACCGGCATTGCGCTGAGCGATGTCGGCTCCGCCACTGCTACGGCTTTGGGCTCGGACTCATCCTGCGCGAAAAGACCCGCCGCCGAAAGTAACAACAAGGCGACAGCCACCCTACCCTGACGGAGGGATAATCTGCGAATCAGTCCAGCCATATAAATTTGCCACGCAACAATGAACGCCCCCGCCAACCAATGGCAAATGCATTCCGAATCGTGAGCAACTTACTTCACCAACCCCGTAAAGCAGCTAAAAGTTCGATGAGATCGGGTTCGGGCTCAGCGCTTAGAAGATTAAAGGAAAAAGTTTAAAGGAAAAAGCAGGCTCGGTCATTTTTGGCCGGGCCTGAAATCCCACCGAGACGCCAGCCACTTTATGGAGTGCGCCAGTCCTCTGGCGCTTTGGCATGGAACGCAGCGGATACGAACCTTTTCCGCTCGCGCAAAATGCTAAAAGCGCCAGAGGGCTGGCGCACTCCATATCGCAAATTCGCGCACGGCTACTTCTTCCCTTTTCCTGTAATCGTTCTCCTCGCAAGGGGGGGGTAAAAACTGTTTTTCCGTTTTCAAAGAACACTGGGCTACCCGCCCGCTCGCCGGAAACGAGGCGCAGGTGGGGCGCAGGCGGCTCAGGGGCCACCGGCTGGAGCGTCGATCAACGACAGCTCACACGTCGACGCTGCGCTGGGCAGGCTGGCATAGTCCGTCGGGCGAAGTGCGGTTCGCGCAAACATTGGGCGTCGGTTAACTGCTTGCTGTCACCAAGGCAGTCAGCGAATGGGCCCGTTTACGCGACGCGAACAACCCTCGCGGAGCGAATGCCCCCGCATGGCGTCGACTGGGATACCTCCCAACCTGCGGTTGGATCCAGAGTTTGCCGCAATGCGGCAAAGGCGAAATTGATGGGAGAAGAGTGCATGGCGAAAAAGTGATGTGTTGGTGAGGCGGGGAAAGGGGTGAGGCGGGGAGAAGATGAAGTGGGAATTGAAGTGGTTGGAGCGCGAAGCTTTAGCGAGTGCTGCGTTTGATGTGTGCGACACTGAGGGGCAGCATAAACACTCGCTGAAGCTTCGCGTTCCGGCAGTGAGGCAACGCAGACCGCCGAATAAGTGATCAATTAAACACTAGATCAAACGCCATTTTCCGCCAACAAAAAAGTGAACGCACGAGCATTTTATTAGTGAGTAGCTCTCACTATTAATCTGCGTTGGGGTTCAACGACTTACACACGCAGAAAAGGCCCTCCCACCAAACCAACCAACTACTGCAACGACAAAGCGTTGCCTTCCGCCAAACCAACACGCCCCACCACCGGCTTTCGCCGAAAAATCACATCCCGCGCATTTTTTTGAAAGGTTTACGTGCAAAACTTAACTATTATCGTATATTTACGATATACAATCATGGCATTCTCTAAATCCAACATCTTTACCCGCGAGCAAATTGCGCTGGCGGACTTCGCCAAGTGCCTCGCCCATCCGGCGCGCATCGCGATCATTACCCTCCTGAAGGAGCATGGCGACCGGACCTGCGGCGAGCTCGTGGAAGCCCTCCCCCTGGCCCAGCCTACCGTTTCCCAGCACCTCAAGGCGCTGCGCGAAGGCGGCCTGCTGCTCGCCGAGAACCACGGCAACTCGATCCGCTATTCCATTAACTGTGAGAACATTAAGCACTTTTGCCACTCGTTCCAATGCACCCTCGGCACCGTGGCTGATGGCGCAGGCATCTAACCAATCTAAAAATCCGAACAAGCACTATGAGCACCCAAACCTCACTCACTTCACCGCAACGCATCGTCATCGTTGGTGGCGTTGCCGGTGGCGCATCTGCCGCCGCCCGCGCCCGTCGCCTCAGCGAAGACGCCGAAATCACCGTCATTGAGCGGGGGCCCGACGTGTCCTTCGCCAATTGCGGCCTACCCTACCACATCGGCGGCGAAATACAGGACCGCTCCAAGCTCGCCGTCCAAACCCCGCAATCGCTCACCGCGATGCTCAAGCTGAACGTGCGCAACTTGACCGAGGCCGTGTCCATCGACCGCGACGCCAAGACGCTGAAGATCAAGGACCTGAAGTCTGGCACCGAGGAAGACCTGACCTACGACAAACTCGTCCTCTCGCCCGGTGCCTCGCCGCTGCGCCCGCCGCTGCCCGGCATCGAGCTACCGCAAGTCCTCACCCTGCGCAACCTGCAGGACATGGACCGCATCAAGGCCGCCGCCAGCTCCGCCCAGCGCGTGCTGATCATCGGCGCCGGCTTCATTGGCCTCGAAATGGCCGAGCAGCTCATTCATATTAAAAAGAGCGTCACCCTCGTCGAATTACAGGAGCAAGTGCTGCCGCAAATGGACCCCGAAATGGTCCAAGCCGTCCAGGCCGAGCTGCGCGACAACGGCGTGAACCTCGTGCTCGGCGATGCCGTGGAGTCATTCAAAGCCGCCGGCAACGCCGTGTCGGCCAAGCTCAAGTCCGGCCAGGCTGTCGAGACCGACCTCATCATTTTGTCCATCGGCGTGCGCCCGGAAAGCGGCTTGGCCAAGGATGCGGGCCTCGAGCTCGGCACCCGCGGCCACATCAAGGCCAATGCCCACCTGCAAACGAACGACCCGGACATCTACGCGATTGGCGACGTCTGCGAAACCGTGGACCCCATTCTCGGCGGCCCCGCCGCGATTCCGCTCGGTGGCCCGGCTAACCGCCAGGGCCGCGCGGCAGCGGACCACATGTTCTCCGGCGACAGCGCCCGCCCCTACCCGGGCTCGATCGGCACGGCCATTGTCCGCGTGTTCGACGTCACGGCGGGTGTCACCGGCCACACCGAAAAGCGCCTCCAGCAACTGGGCGTCGATTACGGCAAAACCATCGTTACCGACTACAACCACGCGGGCTATTTCCCCGGCGCGACCCACGTAACCGTCAAGCTGCTGTGGGACAAAGCCACGGGCAAGATCCTCGGCGGCCAGGCCTTTGGCGCGGACGGCGTGGACAAGCGCCTCGACGTGCTCGCCACCGCGATTAAGGGCAAGCTCGGCGTCGAAGACCTCGAGCACCTGGAGCTCGCCTACGCGCCGCCCTTCGGCTCGGCCAAGGATGTGCTCAACACCGCCGCCTTCTCGGCCAATAACTTTAGCGACGAGCTCGTAAAGCCCGTTTTCACCCTGGCTGAAGCCCCCGAAGGTGCGCAGCTCATCGACGTGCGCCCGAAGGAAATGGTCGAGCTGCAGCCGATCCCCGGCTCGCTGAACATCCCGTTCAACGGCCTGCGCACCCGCCTGAGCGAGCTCGATAAAGGCAAGCCCGTGGTGACCATGTGCGCGCTTGGCAAGATGAGCTATTTCGCGGCCCGCATCCTGGCCCAGAATGGTTTCGAGACCTACGCCCACGTCGGCGGACGCCGGGTCGAACCATCTTTGCAAACGAACGAATCCACCCTCACACCTTCAACGCAATCACCCGCCCAAATCATGGCCCACCCACTTGCCGAAAACCTCGAAACGATCAAACTCGACGCCTGCGGCCTCGCCTGCCCGGGGCCGATCCTCAAGGTCAAAGACGCTGTCGCCGCGCTCCAGCCCGGCCAGGTGCTGGAGGTCACGGCGTCCGACGCCGGCTTTAAGAAAGACCTGCCGGCCTTCTGCCGCGCCAACGGCTACGAGTGCCTCGATGTGATCAAGGAAAAGGGCCTGGTCGTGGGCCGCGTCGCCCTGAGCAATGCCCCGGCCCCCACCAGCAGCGGCGCGCCGGTCAGCAACACCCGCAAGGGCGCAACGCTGGTCTGCTTCTCTGGGGATCTGGACAAGGCGATGGCCACCTTTATCATCGCCAATGGAGCGGTCGCAATGGGCGGCGAGGCCACGATCTTCTTCACCTTCTGGGGCCTGAATGTTCTCCGTAAGGACCAGGCACCTGCAATTCCGGAGAAGACCTTCATGGACAAAATGTTCGGCTGGATGCTCCCGCAAGGACCTAACAAGCTCCCGCTCTCGCAGATGCACATGGCCGGCATGGGCACCGCGATGATGAAGCAACGTATGGCCGACAAAAATCTGCCCAATCTGCCCGGGCTAATGCAGGAAGCCGTCAAAAACGGCGTCCGCCTGGTTGCCTGCACGATGTCGATGGACGCTATGGGCATCCGCGAAGAAGAGTTGATCGACGGCGTCGAACTCGGCGGCGTAGCCGAATTCCTCGGCGCCTCCAGCGACACCGGCACGAACTTGTTTATTTAGGCAGCGTGCCGCTGCACCCAAGGATTTGCGCATTGCGCAAATGCCAACAATACGCCTCAGCCAGCCGGTTGGGGCGTTTTTTGTGACCCAAAGGTGGCGCGGATCGTCTCGATCCACACATCGACTTGCTGGCCAACAGACTGAAACTGCGGATCGAGACGATCCGCGCCACCTTTTGGCCAGCCCTTTCATCGCCACCACACGTTACCGCATCCACTAAACGTCCTAATAAGCCCATTTTCACAATGTGACGAAGCTTGCGGAGATGGCGGAGCAAAATCTTTGGGTGCAGCGGCACGCTGCCGGGATGTTGGCTTGAAGTTGTGAAATGGGCCGACATGGTGTTAGGCCGGAGTCGACGTTATGAGCCAGACTGACATGCCTTTTCCCGAGAGCCCGGTATCGCCCGATGAGTATTCGTTGGACGAGCTTTTGCAGTTCGCCGAGGCCAATACGCTCAACGCACTGGAAAAGGAGAAGCTCGCCCGAACCTCGCCTTATACGGTTGGCCGCTTGCTGACCCGCCTGCCCGTCGACGACCGACGCGTCGTCCTGCGCCTGCTCAACATTGAGGGCGTGGCGGACGTGCTCTCCGAAATGGACAGCGAGCACGCGGCGGAGGTCATCGAGGCGATGCGCCAGTCCCGTGCGGTGAAAGTCCTCGAGGCCCTCGACCCGGATGACTCGGCGGACATCGTTGCCGACATGGAGGAGGTCAATCAGGACCGCCTCCTCAAGGACGTCGACCCCGAGACCGCGGAAACCGTCCGCACGCTGATTAGCTACCCGGAGGACTCCGCGGGCGGCATCATGACGACCGACGTCGCCACGGTGACCAAGGAGTGGACCGTGCGTCAGGCCGTTGACCACCTCCACACGCTCGACGACGAGCTGGAGCATATTTACTACGTTTATGTGGTCGATGCGGAGAACCACCTGGAGGGCATTGTGTCGATGCGCGACCTCGTGATGGCCAAGACCAACGAGATTATCGGCGACATCATGAAGACCGAGGTCCGCGGCGTGCTCAACGTGCTGACCGACCAGGAAGAAGTCACCCTGATCATGGCGCAGCACAACTTCCACGCGCTGCCCGTGGTGGACGATGACAACCAGCTGCTGGGCATCGTCACGGACGACGACATCATCGACATTATTCAGCAGGAGGCCACGGAAGACTTTCAAAAGGCCCTCGGCGCGGGTGGCGACGAAGCCCTCAGCGACGCGATCACGGAGAGCGTCAAACGCCGCAGCCCCTGGCTGTTTGTTAACTTGCTCAGCGCGTTTTTCGCCGGCGGCGTGATCTCAATGTTTCAAGACCAGATCAGCCACATGACGATCCTCGCCGTGTGCATGCCCATCGTCGCCAGTCTCGGCGGCAACGCCGGCGGCCAAACGCTGGCCATCGTGATCCGCACCCTGGCGCTCGGCGATTTCGAAGACCAGGACGCGCGCAAAGTGCTCCTCCGCGAAGCCGCCAAAGCCGGGCTCAGTGGCATCCTGGTCGGCATCACTGCGGCGTTCGCCGTGGGCATCCTGGCCGGGCATTGGGATGTAGCGGGCGTTATCCTGGCCGCGATGATTATCTCGATGACTTATGCCGGGCTCGCCGGCGCGTTGATCCCCATCACGCTGCGCAAGATGAAGCTCGACCCTGCGCAGAGCAGCCAAATGTTCCTCACCGCATCCACGGATATCGTCGGCTTCGCGGTCTTCCTCGGTCTCGGCAGTTGGATACTACTTTAACTCTGCAACACAAAGTAACCACACACCCATCATGAAATTTAACAGCGTTACCCCCGGCATTTTTTACACCGACCTCAACCCAGCGAAGGCCTTCTTTGTCGACTTCATGGGCTTTAATATACTCCATGAAGAGCCCGGCCTATGCGTCGTGCAACGCGACGGCGTCAAGTTTCACCTGGCCATTGACGAGGCGGAATACGCCAAGAATCCGGCACCGCTCTTTCGCATCGAAACGGATGATATCCAGGCCATCTGGCAAGAGCTCCTCGCGAAAGATCCGGACAAAAAAATCCTTCACCCGCGCTTTCCCAACGGCCCGGAACTGCGCCCCTGGAACGCATGGGAATTCGCCGTCGGCCACGGCGAGGACCGCGTCTGCCTGGTCTTCCAACAATGGGTCACCGAGTAACGATGAGCGCGCCACTCACCATCGGTATGGTCCTCTTCGAAGGCTTCGAGATACTCGACGTTTTTGGGCCGCTGGAATTTTTTGGCCGCTACCCGGAGCAGTTTAAAATCGTCATGCTCGGCGAATGCGTTGGCCCGATCCAAAGTGCTCAAGGCCCAACCGCCGTTGCCGACACCGACCTCACGACACACGTCGACATCCTCATCGTTCCTGGCGGCCAAGGCACCCGCCGCGAAGTGAACAACGAGGCATTCCTTGCCGCTCTTCGCACCCTCGCCGACAACGCGCAATACGTGTGCTCGGTTTGCACGGGCGCGGGGTTGCTCGCGAAAGCTGGCCTACTCAACGGCAAGCGCGCGACCACCAACAAACTCGCCTACGCCTGGGCTACATCGCAAGGCCCCGAGACCGAGTGGATCGCGGAAGCGCGTTGGGTCGCCGACGGCAATACCTTAACCAGCGCCGGCGTCACCGCAGGTATGGATATGGCCCTCGCGCTGATTGCCGAAATCATGGACCTCGACGCCGCCCGCGAAGCCGCCCGCTACGCTGAATACACCTGGAACGAAGCCCCCGGCAACGATCCATTCGCCAAACTCGCGGGGCTGGTGTAACGAATTTTAAACGCTAGAGATAACATGAAGTTGCCGGGTCCAGCACTTGCTCAACCCGGCAACTTCATGTTATCTCTAGTAAGCGCTACCGCTTCCGACGACGGACAGCAACCAGTGTTAGCAAGGAAGCCCCCACCAACAAGGCATAGGTGGTCGGCTCGGGAACCACTGTGGTCATTAGCACTGCATTGATGCCCGTTGAGTTAAAGGTCAGCGGTTCTTTTGTGCTACGGACGATAAACTGATCATTCAAATCCGGAGAAATATCGTCCCAGATAAGCCAATTCTGCGGCGCGAAACCATCGGTCTTAAAGTTCCAATCTTCGGAGGGAACCGGAGTCCCTTCCACCGTGCGGCTTGGAGCTTGGCCGTTGATCGTGAAGGTAGCGCCGTATTGGTCATCCGCAAAATTAGCGGATAGGAGCACTTCCAAGGTATAAACGCCAGGTGTCACATCTTTAAAGTAAGCGATATTGGCAACATGCTGCGTGGTAAAAAATAAATCTCCGCTTGCCTCCGTCGTTACCCAATCCTTCGCGAAGGAGCCACCGGCGCTAGCAGGCGTGCCACCGCTGCCGGCCAGGATTCCAGTAGCCAAGCCAGTATTGTAGTCGACCATAGCGAAATCGGTTAGACTAGTCGTGACATTGTTCCAGTTTCCGCTGGACAATGTGGAGCCGTAATCAACGCGAATCTCGATGCCAGCCTTCAGACCACCGGCCAATGACAGAAGAGCAATAGTAGTAAGCAGTTTCTTCATTAACAATAACCACCTACACAAATCTGAAACCAATGACAAGCAATAAGCCCCAAGGGATATACTGAATCATCAACAAAACATAGCCTTGGGCTCCTCCGCAGCGTTCGCGTGCGCCATGAGCTGCGGAAAAAACTCCAGGAAATCTTCTTCGATGCCGTCGTAAGCATCGACCAAGAGCGGGATGTATTGAGTCATGGTTTCACGGCGGCGAATGCGCTCGGAAAGGCGCTCGTCAATGCGCGCCATCGCGAGGTGGATGGACTTTGGGTCGCCGTAACGCCCGAGCCGATCACTCTCCACCAACGACTCCACAAAGGCACGCGCATCGTCCGGCAATCCCTCGGTGTGTTGCTCAGTTTCGACGTAGAAGTCATCCAGAAAGTCACGCATGCTTTGCGTTGCAAAGTTCATCCAATGCTTCGTCAGAAAGTGGTCATACACCACGTCGATCACCACCCCGCGCAAGTAACCGCGCTCCGAGAGGCGACGGCAACTGCGCTTCCACAGTTCGTGTGAGTCCGTGTAGTGGTCGATGCGGTAGTGGAGTTTGATCCCCGCGCTTAGATCGTCGCTCATCTCCGGCCACTTGCGGCCCTTGAGCAGATCGGCCAGCAAATTACCAAGCTGCATTTCGCAATTTGGCGGCGAGAGTGTTACGTGCGCGAGCCAGTTCATCTAATAATTTTACCTAAGCAAGTTATCGGCCGTTTTGTGGCTGCATTAAAAAATATCTCCGATGCCAAAACAGGAAACCACCGAAAGTATTTTCGAACAGAAGGCAGCAAAGAGAGCAAAGCCAGCAAGACATTTATTTAAGATTAGCGTGAATCGGTTAAAATTCTGAACTTCACCGTCCTACCGCCTTTCCACCCTCCGCTGCCTTCTGCTCAAGAAACATACGCCCCGCCCATTTGCCCAATGGGCAAATCCTCCGGTCCAGCAGGATGCTGGGATTTGCGCTTGTTAAATGGGGCCGCAGCGGCTTCAATGCGCGCGATACTGGCAACTATGGCAAAGAAAAAGAAACCGGTCTGGGAACTGCGCGGCTCCTCAATTCACAATCAGGGGATGTTTGCGCGGGTCGACATCAAGGAAGGCGAGAAGATCATCGAATACGTCGGTGAGCTCGTGCCGAAGGCCGAGTCCGAAAAGCGCTGCCTCGAGTGGGACGCCAAGGCCCGCAAGTCCGGCGAAGGGCTCGTTTACATTTTTGACCTCAATGAGGAATACGACCTCGACGGCAACACCGACAACAACCCCGCCAAATACATCAACCACAGTTGCGAGGAAAACTGCGAGGCCATCAACGAAGAGGACCGCATTTTCATCTACGCCAAGCAGGACATCAAGAAGGACGACGAGCTGTCCTTCGACTACGGCTACAGCATCGAGTGCTTCCTCGACCACCCCTGCCGCTGCGGCAGCGAAAAGTGCGTCGGCTACATCGTGGCCAAGTGCGATCGCCCGAAGCTGAAGAAGATTCTGAAAAAGAAAAAGGCCAAGGCCGCCGAAAAGGCGAAGAAGAAAAAGCAGGCGGCCAAAAAGAAGAAGTCCGCCAAGAAAGCCAAGACCGACAAGCAGGCCAAAGCCGCTAAAAAGAAAAAGAAGCAGTCGTGAAGCTCCTGGTGCTGACATCGAGCACCGGCGGCGGTCACGACATGCGCGCGCGTTCGCTCAAGGCCTGGGCCGAGCATCCTTCCGCCGCCAGCCTCGGCATCCAAGTCGAAGTTTTCCAGACACTTGAGAGCCTCGACGGCCTCTACAAGTTTGGCGTCGAAACCTACAACTGGATCCAGCTCCACGCGCCCTGGCTGCACCACGGGTATTTCAATTTCCTCGAGCTCGCCGCGATGCACCGCAAGGCCTCCGCGATCAAGGGCCGCGAGCGCTTTGCCGAAGAGCTCCTGCGCGTTCGGCCGGACGTCATCGTCAGCACGCACGCGCACCTGAACCACGGCTTCTTCGCGCTGGCCAAGGAGGTCCTCGGCGCGGACAAGGTCAAGTGCCTCACCTACTGCGGCGAGCTGTTCGGCGGCTACGGCTTCAGCAAGCACTGGGTCAACCCCGCGAGCGACGGCTTTATCGGCGCCGTGCAGGAGACCTGCGACTGGGCCGCGCACCTCGGCATGGCCGCGGATAAAAACCACGTCGGCGGCTTCATGCTCAACCCCGGCTTCTGGGTCGACCCGCTCTCGCCCGAAGCCAAACGCCAGTGGATCACCGACACGCTCGGGCTCGATCCCGACCAGTTCATTCTCGTGCTCGCGACCGGCGCCAACAGCGCCAACAATCACCTCGACCTGCTCGACGGATTGGCCCGCGCCAAGGTCTGCCCACAGGTCGTCGCGCTCTGTGGCCGCAACGAAGTCGCGCTCGACGCGCTCAACGTGTGGGGCATCGCGAACCCGGAAATCAGGATCAAGCCGCTGCCCTACTTCACCGAAATGTTCAAGCTGCTGCAATGCGCCTCAGCGGTCGTCGCGCGCCCCGGCACCGGCACCACGAGCGAAAGCATTCTCGCCGGCTGTCCGATCATTTTCAACGGCCTCGGCGGCATCATGCCGCAGGAGTGGATCACGGTAAAGTTCATGCGCGCCCACGGCATCGACCTCGTCATGAACCGCGCCGGCCAGCTCCCCAAGCTGGTCAAGCCGCTCCTCGACAACCCCGAGCAGCTCGCCGACACCAAGGCCAAGATGGTCCTCGTCCGCCCGCAACAGCACCCGCTCGACATTTTGAAAAGACTGGCGTCGCTGGCCTAGATCGATACGCTTCAATCGCATCGGTCAACACAAACCAATGAAACGCAACAAAAACAACCTGCTGGGCATCATCGGCTGCATACTCGGTTTTATTGCGCTGGTCGCAGCGTTTTACTCACCAGAGATTGCGGCTGCGATTGGCCCACCGACAAAGCCCCTCGAAGAAAACGTGGTCGATTTCGCCATCAAGTTGAAAGAGGCCGCCGAATCTAAAGCCAAGGGTGTGGAGTATCATGCCGAACCTACAGAACCCCTGCCTTCAGCAATCGTCATCGACGCAATCATCGCAGCTGGTCTAATTGCCGCAGGCTTCGGACTGGCATCGCTGATTCGCAAGGAACAGCGAGCGATTGCAGCCGCAGCCATGTGTCTAGGCGTTGGGGCTGCAGTAGTTCAGATTTCTATCCTAGTGGCGGCAGCTCTCATTTTCGTCATCTTGGTAATTGCGGCGCTAAGCTACCTCGGTATTGAATTCCCTTCCGCTTAAATTGAAACTGCGATCATGAAGTCCGTCGTTGCCCTGAAGCATCTCCAAGCCCGCCTGTTTTTGCACGCGGTGTTTCCGACATTGGACGATGTGATCAAGGCGTCGCCGAAAGCACAGACGCTGCTCAAAGACAACGGCTTCTCGCTCTGCTTCCGCACGCGCTCGGGGTTGCGCGCGAGTTACTTCTTTAAGACGACTGGCTGCGAATACATTGCGGGTGATTCGCAAACGGGCATCGAGCTGATGTTCCTCAGCGACGGCCAAGCCGCAGCAACGTTTTTTGAAAAGCCCGCCCTGCCCCCGCTTCCGCTCAAAGGCTTCAGCGCGCTCGGCAAGATGAAGACCTTCATCGCACTGACCAAAGAGATGGAGTCGTGGCTCAAGCCCAGCGACGAACAACTGGCCGATGAAAACTTCCGCCAAGTCTTTGCGCCAATGTCGATCGGCCTGGCGCTGCGCGCGACCTGCCAACTTTGCGTTGCAGAGCGAAAGAGCCGCGAATGGCTGGCCAGCGGACCGCAGGGCCTCGCCGCCTTCCAACTTGGCGAAAGCGGCACACCGCGCTGGATCAACTTTGTGAGCGGTGCCTTAAAAAGCGGCACTGGGGAACCACCGACCGAGCCCGCCGTCCGCGTGATTTTCAAGGACTCCACCATCGCCGCCAACGCCGTGCTCAACCGCCTCGATTCGATGGCCGCCGTCGGCCGCGGCGACATTAAAATCGTTGGCCTCGCGCCCTTGGCCGACCACCTCAACGCCCTGATGGAACGCGTGCAGGGCTTCATCGATCCGCCAAAGTCATGAGTTCGCATTACGAAAAATCCCTGTCTTTGTTTGAGCGCGCATCGAAGGTCGCGCCAGGCGGCATCTATGGTCACATGAGCCCCGCGGCCTGCCTGCCCGGCGCCAGCCCCTACTACGCGGCCAAGGCCGACGGCTGCCGCTACTGGGATGTGGACGGCCATGAATACATCGATTTCATGTGCGGCTACGGGCCGATCATCCTCGGCTATAATCACCCGGAAGTCGACGAGGCCGCCGCCAAGCAACGCGAACTCGGCAACTGTTTTAACCACCCCACCGAACGCTTCGTGGAGCTCGTGGAAAAGCTGGTTTCGCTGGTCGACTTTGCCGACTGGGGCGTGCTGGCCAAGAACGGCGGCGACGTGACTACGTGGGCAATCCAAGTCGCGCGCGAGCACACCAAGCGCAAGAAGATCATCCGCTTCAAGAGCTCCTACCACGGCGTTGATCCTTGGTGCACGCCGGGTCATGGCGGTCTGATCGACGAAGACCGCGAGCACATTCATAGTTTTGCCTTCAACGACCTGACCGCGTTCGAGGGGCTCGTCGATAAATACAAAGGGCAGATTGCCGCGCTGATTGTCAGCCCGTGGCATCACCCGGTGTTTGCCGATAGCGCATTCGGTGCCGATGGCTTTTTTGCCGGCCTGGAAAAGATTTGCCGCGCAGAAGGCATCGTGCTGATCAGCGACGACATTCGCGGCGGCTTCCGCTTGAACATCGGCGGCAGTCACGCGGAGTTTGGCTACACGCCGGACATTGTTTGCTTCTGCAAAGCCCTGGGCAATGGCTACCCGATTTCCGCCGCACTCGGCGCCGAGCAACTCCGCGTCGCCGCGAGCAAAGTCTTCCTGACCGGCAGCTATTGGAACAGCGCGGTTCCGATGGCCGCCGCCCTCAAAACGCTGGAGATCATCGAGCGCGACGGCGTCATTGCTCAACTCCAACAAACCGGCCAACGCCTCGCTGACGGCCTGGTGAAAATCGGAGAAAAGCACGGGCACGAAATCCGCCCCAGCGGCCCGCCAGCGGTCCCCTTCTACCGCCTCACCGAAGAAACGAACTTCGTGCGGCAGCAGCAATGGTGCGCCGAGGCCATGAAGCGCGGTGCCTTCCTGCACCCGCACCACAATTGGTTCCTCTGCGCCGCCCACACCAACGCCGACATCGACGCCGCGTTGCAAATCGCCGACGACGCGCTCGCCGCGTGCGTGGAAACGTGGGCCTAAGGCAGCGTGCCGCTGCACCGGAGTCTTGCGCCACTGGCGCTGGAACTCAACCACCGTTCTGTTCGCCTTGATATGCATTTTACGGTTATGCTTGCGTTTTCGTTATTAACTTTCGTTATTGAAACCATGCAAACAAACCCGCGCCCCAACATTCTCTTGATCACCAGTGACCAACAACATTGGATGACCATGGGCTACAACAACCCGGAAATTAAGACGCCGAACTTGGATCGACTCGCCGCACGCGGCCTGATTTTCGACCGGGCGTATTGCCCCAATCCGACTTGCACACCGACGCGTGCCAGCATCCTGACCGGCATGTATCCGAGCCAACACGGCGCTCACACGCTGGGCACCAAGCTCGACGAGTCGGTGCCGACGATGAACGACTCATGGCACGACGCGGGTTACCAAACCGCGCTCATCGGCAAGGCCCATTTCCAGCCACTCAAATCGACCGAAGAATACCCGTCGTTGGAATCTTATCCTATTTTGCAGGACCTTGAGTTTTGGAAAAACTACCAAGGGCCGTTCTACGGATTTGATCGTTTCGAGCTCGCGCGCAACCACGCCGACGAAGCGCACGTGGGCCAGCACTACGCGATTTGGATGGAAGAGAAGGGTTTCACCGACTGGCGCAAGTGTTACCAAAAGCCGACCGGCACCTCCGGCGAACAGTATGGCGAGTGGAACATTCCGGAAGAATTTCATTACAACACGTGGATAAGCGAGCGCACAAACGCGATCATCGAGGACTTCGCCGCAAGCGATACGCCGTTCTTTGTATGGTCGAGCTACTTCGATCCGCACCCGCCCTACATCGTGCCCAAGCCGTGGGTCGACATGTATGATCCGGACAGTCTCACCCTGCCCGAAGGTCGCGAGGGCGAGCACGACAAGAATACGATTTTCCACCAGATCACGCAGATGGAAAACCCGGTCTTGGCCGAGCATGGACTTGCCGCGGGTCAGTGGATGCATGGCGTGAGCAGTCACCTTCGCTCCGAGGCCGACAAGCGTAAGGACATGGCCATCTATTACGGCATGGTTTCGTGCATGGATCACTACATCGGCAAGACGCTCGACAAGCTCGACGAGCTGGGCTTGACCGACAATACGCTGATCGTTTTCACCACTGACCACGGGCATTACTACGGGCAACACAACCTCATCGCCAAGGGTCCTTTCCATTACGAAGACGGCGTCAAAGTGCCAATGATCGCGACCTGGCCGGGACACGTCCCAGCTGGTACGCGCACCGATGCCTTGCAAAGCCTGGTCGATTTGCCCGTCAGCTTTCTGTCCGCTGCGGGCATTGGCAAGCCGCAGAAAATGACCGGCCTCGACCAACTCAATGTCTGGACCGGCCAACAGGAAAAACTGCGCGATTGGTGCATCGTGGAAAACAACCACGAGCCCGGCGTTTGCGAGAACAAGACCTACATCGAAGCCGACTACAAGCTGACCGTTTTCCGCAACCTCGAAGCCGGCGAGCTCTATGATTTAAAGAACGATCCCGGCGAGTTTGAAAACCGTTTCGACGACCCAAGTTATCTGGAGATAAAATCGAAGTTGCTCCAGCGCTTCATGCAGGCTGAGATGGCAAAAGAAGTTATCAGCATGCCACGCATCTCAGGCGCCTAATGTCCGACGGAGTTTCCAAAAACGCACTGCCCGCGCTCGACCGCGGTCTCCACATTCTCAACCAGATCATTCGTGCTGGCGGCGCGGTGCGCTACTCCGAGCTGCGCGCAAATCTGCCGGGCATTCAGGACTCCAGTCTTTCGCGAACGCTGAAAGCGCTTGAGGCCTATGGCTACATTAGCCGCGACGCGGACATTGGCTACAGCATCACCGAACAAGTCCGCGCGTGGGGCAGCTACCTGAATAACGAGCGCCCCACCCTCGCCACGCTTGCGCAAAAAGAAGTCGACCAGCTGACGAGTAGCGCTGATGAATCCGCGGCGGTGGTGATCCTCGAGGGCGACCACATTACCACCTTGCACTCGAAATCCATGAGCGGCGGCATCTCGGTATTGCCGCCCGGCGGGCTGCTTCACTTCGAGCCCGACCACGCCGCGGCCATAGCGGTGCTCAGCGAATTACCGGCAAGCGAACGTAACGCATACCTCAAGGGACCACTGAGTAAGTTCCCGACAAAGCCCGCCTTTCGCCCGCACCTCGATGCCATGCGGCAAGACAGCGACTGCTTGATCGATCGCTCACAAGAGCGCCCGGGCGTTTGCCGCATCGCCCGTAGTTTTAAACATGGCGCGCAAATCGGCGCGGTCTTTTTCTGCCTGACAATCGAAGCCTGCCTCGCCAAGCAAGCAACCTTGGAATCACTGCTTTGCGGGGCAACGGACCAGCTCGGGCAAGGGGCTTAAGCTTTTATAACGACCGCATCGGGACATCCCCCAAGAAGCTTTTACGGAATATCCGCTTCCACCTTGAAGAACAGATTGGAAGACGACATTTCCAGATCGAGTATATCCTCCGGTGGACTAACAGCATTTTCCCAATCGCGCGCAACTGTCCAGTCAATCAAATCCGAACTAATCCAAACCCTGTACTGCACGCCAGAAACGCTGGGCCAGCCAATTCTAAGCATGCCGGATTCGGGAATCATCACGCAAGAAGTGATCGCAAAAACAGAACTCGGATCATGAGGGTCCGTGCCCAATGCAATTTCATCAGCATCGTTCCAACCATCGTTATCCGCATCAGTATCCTCACCAATATCCGTCACTGCGAGGGCTACAGAGAGGACCCCTACCGTTTCTGTAGCCGCATCGATGTTTAGCTGAATGTGATCAACAGCGGCAAACTGAGAGTCGCTGTTTTTTGCGCCAGCCAACCCACCCACTAACACCGCGATGTAATCGTAGTCATTTACGAGGGCGACCGTTTCCTGAAAGACTGTGTAGTCGCTCCCCGAGAGCTCTGCATCGGTGAGCCTCCGCTTGGCCACCAAGTCATCAAAGGCGCCACCGGTAAATGCATATCTACCGCCGATGTCCACGCTCAGATCAGTGAAGCTGTTGAAGCCAACAATTTGGTAGCAGCCTACATCATCCAAATTCTGTAACTCACGTCCCGGTGTCGCAAAGGAAGCGGAAAAGGTAAGTTCCTTGCCTGATAGATCGACAGCAGTGACGTCAACAATCTGAACGAGCCCCCGCTTTGAGGTGGATTGAAACAACATAGAAACGCTGCCGTCCTGACCACTCACAATCGAGCTAATATCAGCAAGATCCATGTTACTATCCTCATTCACCTCCCGCGTAAGCCATTGCCCAATCATGTCCACAGTCAGAGGTAAGTCCCCGGCGTTCCCGGTGAAGTTGAAGTTTGCCGCTCCAGACTCAAACGAACCGTTTACCAATAAATTGAGCGAAGGCTGAGGAGCCGCAATCACCGCTATCGTTACAGTGGCAGGATCACTAATATCCTGACCGTCATCCACCGTAAACGTAAAGCTGTCAGCGCCACTGTAGCCAGCACTTGGAGTGTATGTCAGATTGGGCGCCGCACCACTCAACTCACCATGAGAAGGAGCCGATGAAACACTGTAAGTCAGTGAATCATTTTCTTGGTCTGAACCGGTCAGTGTAATGACTACAGAGTCGCCTTCGGCAACTGACGCAGAGCCATCATAGGCGACAGGAGGGGTATTCGAGGCCGTCTTAATTGCCAGCATGACATTATCAACGGCCACATATTGAGCGTCGTCGTTATTCGAGCCAGCCAAGCCCCCGACCAGCACCGCAATGTAGTTGTAATCATTTTGCACGCTAATGGTTTCACTGAATACCGTGTAAGTGCTTTCCGAGAGTTCGGCATCCGCAATACGGCGCTTAAACATCAGCTTGTCATAATTGCCACCACTGAATCCATAGCTTCCACCAATGTCCACAGTCAGGTCAGTAAAATCATTGAAGCCAACAACCTGATAGCAGGCCATGTCGTCCGATTCGAGCTCACCGCGCCCTGGCGCAACAAATGATACAGACAAAACCAAATCGCGCCCGGAAAGATTCATTTGCGAAACATCAACGACCTGAACCAAACCTCGCCGGTATGCCGATTGAAATAACATCGACACGCTGCCGTCCTGGCCATTGATGTTCGAACTGATGTCGGCAAAATCCATGTTACGATCCTCATTCTTCTCGCGCGTGATCCATTGCCCAACCATATCCAGCGTCAAAGGCAGATCGCCAGCGTTGTCAGTAAAGTTGAAATTAGCCGCGCCTGACTCGAATGAGCCATTAACCAACAAATCAGATGATGCAGGCAGGTCGAATGCGGGTTCGAAAGTAACTTGTATCGAGTGCGCCGTCGTTACATCACTGAAAGTGTAAGCGACAACAGCTCCGACGCTCACGCCATCCACCACGACATCTGCCACTTGATAACCAAAGTCTGACATAAACGTAAAAGTCTGGCTCGCCCCTTCCGCAAGCTCGACAGCATTCGCGGGAAGTACCGAACCATTGGCGTTATGCGTTACACTCAGGCTGTGCGTCACTGGGTTATCCGGATTATTTGGATCAACTGCGGACCTAAAATATTCTGCTGAAATCGTTTCCCTTTCGATGCCCGGACCTTCCCAATCCAAGGAGAGTTCGTTGGTATCATAGCCCTCGAAGGTTTCGGTATCCAGCTTGTGCAACCCCTGCTCCAGGTAGAGCTTCAGCGGAATGTATAAGTGACTGTCTTTAACACGCGCAGAGTCGACCACCAAGGTGTCGTCAATCCATAAGCGACCTCCTCCGCAGTGGAAATAAAACGTGTAGAGTCCAGTAGTGGGGATGTCGAGATAGCCCTCGGCTTTCATTGCACTATAGGTGTTCGCCGTCAATGGATTGGATAGCTGCGCTACGTTTCGCAGAGTCGCAGGTGTCCCCCAATCATCAGATTCAGAAACGACCCCACTGAGCCCCGGATGATCAACCCCCTGGTATTCGCTGATCCATATTCCCTCACGCAATGACACCGCAACGGACTGCGCCGGGAACATGGAAAAAACCTGGTATTCATTGATTACCGACGGATAAACGCCATCCGCATTTTCCTCGGTAATGCGGACCGTCGAGGCAAGGTTACTCGGCGCCAAATAGGTGCTGGTAGCTGTCGCGGCAGCAAAGGCGCCGCCATCAACAGAAATCTGCGTATTGCCTGAATCCCCATTAGTCATCCACTCAAAATCGCCACCATTGGTCAGTGCGATTTCAGGAGTGAATTCCAAAGGGAAGAAAAGATCGTCGCCCAACAGTTTTGGCGTGGGAATCGAAGAAACGCTGTTAGCCATGCGTAGATTGATATGGTGCGCTTCACGCCAATTCTTATAGCCTTCAATTACGGTATCACCATCGATCGTGAAGGCGACATCCTCCTTAACCACGACTCGCTGCTCGGCGCCTTCTTGCACCACGTTCAACACCGTGAACCCATTGACAAAAATGACATTGCCGGATACATCACAGAATTCCAACAGAGCAACTTCTCCGGCTAATTCCTCACCGACAGGCAACCCTGCATCGGTAAGAAAGCTGTCTTGGCTGTCACCATCCTGACGGCGGGTGGGGCTCGAAACCGCTCCCGTAAACTCTGCCACCGAACTGGTGAGTGTTTTCCCGTTGGCGGATACGGAAACACCGCCAACCATCCAAAGATCCGTATTGTCTCCATGAATGCTGGCCATTGCGCATTGGGCATTCGCGCTCACCGGACCGTATGACATTTCGGCCTGTCCACTGAACGATAGCAGATAATAGTCGGACCGTCCACTCGTGGTTGTAATGGTCACGCCAAGTGTATTGGCGCCAAGCCATTCCTGCTCAACTGACTGGATCGACGATGCGCCATTCTTTAACTCATGAACCGCAACGAAAGTAGATTCCAAATTGCCCGCCGAATCTTCGCGACGAAGAACGATTTGGGCAGAGTTTCCCGAGGCTCCACCAAACAGCGCCTCGCCACGCGCAATGATGAGTTCGGTTGATTCATCCTGAAAGAAATGACTACGCGTTCCAACGCTGGGATCACTGTCAAAAGACAGCTCCACGTAGCCACTTTTATCGAGCGGCCCTGATACGGTCTCGCTTAAGCCGAGTGATTGAATGTCGGCATCATTTTGCAAGTTGAAATTAGTTGAGAAAGACTGAACTTCATGAGCCGACCCAACCAGGCGGTAATCATGCGTACTGCCACCGGCTACCTCAAAAACGTCCAGCACATAAGGATGTGCCAGGTCCATAGTGTTAAGCGCAATGGTGCGGCGATAGCGATTAGCCCGAGTCGACCCGTTATCATGTTGCATACCGGGAAGTCCATCCGTCCGCGTGATGGATATTCCCCTGAAGTTGGGTGTATACCATTCCAGATTGCCCCGATTGTCGTGGGAGAGATCGTTGCGGTAGGCTGCGTTACCATCGACATAAACCAAAGAATGCTGCGCACTGCTTTTAGAAAGCCGGTCGCCAAACAATTCGCGTCCGTGCCCCCAGAGATACAGATTCAGCATGTCCATATGGGCGTGATTATTGCCACCCGACCAGTGCAAATGAGCCTCGACCTGCTCGTCACCAGCACCATCTGCCAGCACCACTTGCCCCAGTCCTGGTAAGATTCGAGTTTGGGTTTCTCCAATCAATCCGTGCAAATACGGCCCATCGAGGATATCAGCAGCATCGTGCCAAGGCAGATCATTGCCATCCGGGAGAATCAGTGAACGCCAATTCCAATTCAACCTTTGCATATTGGGCGATGTGCGTGGATCGAAATAATCAAGCCGCACACCATCCTCATCCACATAGCCGACCGGGTCGCTGTAATGCGCCAAGGCATAGGAAGCCCAAACCGGGTTACTCATCCAAAGGCGATGATACCATGGCCCCTGTGTTGAAACAGCATCCCAGCCAAGGTCATACATGCTTTCAGAATACGCGATCACATCACGAACATACCGTGCATAATCCGGGCGCCCGCATATCGCCGCCAATTCAGCCACCTTGCGAAAGTGCGACTGAGTGTTGCCGCGGATATGAAACGTCCATTCATAAGCCTGCACATAGTCAACTGCAGTATCAAAGATGCGGTCCTCGATCAACTCACGCAGCGTCTGGCCCCAACCCGGAACCGTGTCGTCCATGCCCGGAGAGGCATAGCAAATATCGTAAACATACGCGAGGTCACTGGGAATTGAGCCTGTCCACGGCCAACGCACCCACAAGGAACCCGTATGTGGATATGCGGGTCGCCAATCTTCGACTTCCTGCCCATCCAAAACTCCTGGGGCGCCGGTGTCGTAGTAGATGCGATTATATTCGTCGACTGGCAGATACGTCGGATACACCTTGGCGTATTCAAGCAGCACAGCTTGTACGCGCTCAGCGTAGTAGGCGGCTTTTTCTGGGTCAGTATCCTTGTTTTGAAACCAAGCACGGGCCAGATCGAGGTATCCCTTCTGCATCGTTTCAAAGCGGCAAGTATCCAATTGCCCGCGAAGGTAGTAAACATTTCCTTCGCTATCCTCATAATATTGAATTGCCGTTTCGGTTCCCCAAGGCGTTTGCAAGACCTTCGTCTGCTCTGGGAAAGAGTCATTGTCCGGAAATTGTTCGGAGCAGTGGGCACAGGTAATGTGATCCGGATCATTGAAATCAAATTGCCAATCATGATTACCACAATTTGGACAATCCGAGGTCATACTTGGGACCTGTTCCGGCACAAGATCCGCCCACTGCTGTGGCGTCAAATCGTGGCTGCCTGCCGACTGCAAATAGGCCTCTCCATTGCGCATGTTATGGCTATAGATCGGATGCGCCTTCGCAAAATCAGGTGATAGTTGAACCGACACATCAGGATAATCCGGCGCCCCCAAGTCGAGGTTTTCGTTTTCTCCAGCCCAAGCAGTTGCCTGAGTGACCAACAATAAACCGAACAGAGCACTCAGCCTTTTGATGCAAGGCCTACCCACAGCATTGGAGAGTATAACTTCGAGAACAAAGGCGAACCACTGGCGGCGCAAAGAATACAGGGATAGATTGAGTATAGTAATCGACATAATACGAAGATTGGTTTCACACTGCATGGCATGGGAAGTTCAGTTAGTTACTAAACGACCTCACGCATGCCTACGCCTAAACTATACGCCGTATTATGAAGACAGAATATCCGAATTCGGACACGCTGTAGATATTCAGAGAAAATTAACGTTTAACCGTCTCAACGCATCGAGGTCACGGTACCGTGTTTCCCTGGGCAGCTCACCAAACAGCTCACTGTAAAACTGACTCGCGCGGGATAGATGCGTAAACCCATGATCGCTAAATGCGCGGGTGATGCGCCCCCTCCCAAGTCGGCTCTGTGTTAGTTGCTGGCGAACCCGATTCAGGCGTTTGCACAGAAAAAAACGCTCTGCCGAAAGTCCGGCCCAAAACTGAAATGCCCGATTGATGGTGCGCGGCGTAACTCCAACGGAATCAGCCAATTGGCTTACCGTCAAAGCTTCCCCCCGCTCTTCATAATAATCGGATAAAGCGATCGCTTCTTTTAAAATTTGATTGTAGCGGCTGGCAGTGGCGTTAACGGGAGACCGCTGTTCCAACTGCATGGCAAAGTGCGCATCGAGCACTTCTTTTAAATGTGCGAGCAAGCGATTACGCTGCAAGAGTGGGAAGAGCGGATCAATCAGTTGGTCAGCAGTTGGCAATGCATTAGCTAAGGCGTGACAACAGCTCAAAAGCGCCTGCAATGAATCTGGGTGCGGCCGAAACCAGTATTTATCCGAGACAAGCCAATTCATTTCGCCAGCTAAGGCTTGCGAAAGATGAATGAAGTATCCTTTCCCACCCGGAGGAGAAAGCATTTCAAAATCACCGAGCTGTGGACCAATTGCAATTTCTCCAGGCGCGCCGACATTAGAACACCATTTGAACGCAATGTGATCAACGTCATAGGGAACAATGAGGTGTATGCCGCTGCCTTTGAAATGCTGCTGCGTACGCATGAGAGTGAATTGTTGTACTCTCGTAAAAATCAGTTCTGGCATCATTAAAGTTTCCAATGATGTCAGGGCAGGACCAGGCGCCAACTGCGTCACCTCCTGCGTGATAAAAAAAGTTGGCTGAGTGAATTCCTCTGCATGAGTAATCCGCTGAAAATCAAATTTAAATGTGGGCTGCTGGTCCACGCATTCCAGCCTTATAATTTCAGGAACCAGGTCAACGCTGGTTTGCTACGCGTGCAGATTAAGCAGAAGAAGTCTGCCATCATGCTGCCCATCCTTCAACAGATATAACTTTGCAATGCAAAGTTATATCAAAGGTAAAAAACATCGGTCGAAGCATCGATCTACCCGCCTCCGAAAGCGAAGAAAATTTTCCAACTCCTCGCCTGGCACCCAAGGATTGATCGAGACAAAAATCTGCTCAACCCGTGAACTGAAGTAGTTACGAGGCAATCTGACAGTTGTGTGATAGACCATGGATTATCAGTCTGGTCCTAATGCAAGAACGAC
>JAVDPD010000014.1 GCA_031296935.1 Cerasicoccus maritimus | reverse complement strand
ACTACAAACCCTTACCAATGAGAAACGACAATGCTTACCATTGGTAGTCAAGTGGGATGGAGCTCGGACGCTTACGTATAACCATGAGCGTCCGCACGAAGCATTGGACATGCTTGGACCGGCGATCCAGTGTATGATGATAATTCGCGGACAAATGTGCCATCGCAAGGAGTCCATTTGTCGGTGCTAATGTAGATTTTGGGTAGGTTCTCCATCATGGACATCCTATGCATTAAGAATTATTATTCCATATTTTTATCGCCATTTCTTCTACAACATCCTCATAGGTCCAATTTGCGGAAATTACTGGAATTCTCTTTAAGTAACCACTAATCCCCTTACTCAGTTTTGAAGAACTATACTCTATGAAATCTTCTGGATCATCAACGACTATTGCAACGATTTCACTATATTTGAACCTAAAATCACCGCTGTGACGCCATTCTCTCTCCCAAGAAAAATCATGCTTACTACTCATTAGGTTTATTAAAGAGTAGTAGCTTACGATTTCTTTATAATATGCCTCCTTTTCCCTCAAGCTTTTCAGCGCAGTAATGCCCTTGAAGTGTCGATCAAACTCAGCAATTAAAAACTCCCTTAGGGATGTTCCA
The DNA here is from genome assembly GCA_031296935.1 of Cerasicoccus maritimus. Lineage (GTDB taxonomy): Bacteria > Verrucomicrobiota > Verrucomicrobiia > Opitutales > Cerasicoccaceae > Cerasicoccus > Cerasicoccus maritimus. The sequence continues at coordinate 137,746 of JAVDPD010000014.1, read as the reverse complement.
TCCCCATTCACATAGATTGCAGGATTTGCGCCTTTTTGCACAAGGGCATCTCGCCAAAAGACAAGTCCGTAAGGTTTTAGACGAATTCTTCGCGGAAAATTCTCTGCAGTAAGCTTATGGATTTGATCTAATGGTGTTTCAGTAAAGCATACCGTTTTGAATGCGTTCTTTAATACTGGCGTTAGAAGTGATCGCCGTAGTTTTGGACTGAATAGGCAATGGAAGTTTCTGGCCTCGATCTTCTTGGCCCGCAGTATGCTAATCAAATTGTCGCGTGCATCTAATTCTTCCGTATCCCTTGTCAAATGAACAAGAAATTTTGAAATGTCACCTCTAATCCTCGGATCATCGTCAGGCATGGCTATTTCTGAAGTGGCATAATCCTCCAATGAGGAATCATCATGACTTTAGTGTTTTTTTCTCGGCGGATTAGAATTGGCTATTTGGCTATACTGCGCTCTGAATTTTTCATACTCTTCGTATTTTACTTGGGGTAAATTGGGGTATTCATTCATAGCAAAATACCGTATGACATCTTCACGTGTATCCCGACTTTCCAAGTATTCTCTCTGGCGACAAGGACGGACTTCATAAACCCATTGTTTCGTTTCTGTATCAATACAATTGTCGGCAATGGTATATTCGAATTGGGCAGACACGATCCACATTCCAGAAGCGCCTCTCTTTCCTGGTTTAAGAAAAATATCAGGCACTGGCGGAGCGTAAGCAACAACGCGGGATTTGGGATCATGGTAGTAGGGCATAAGAATAGATCGTGGCGACATTACGATCACGGAGAACCGCGACTGGAATCTCGATTATTGCGATACGCAAACCAAAGGCAGAATGTGCCAAGAAGCAGACTGTATGTTGCTGGCTCTGGAACAAGAGACACTGAATTAATGGGGCCGGAGATCCTAAACTCGTCTCCGGCCAAGTTAATACCCTCCAATTCCCATCTTGCGGTAGGAAAGAGGCTAAGGTCCACAATATAGGGTAACACCTCATCGCTCACGATCGCTGAATTATCCGGTGTGGAAAAAAGCAAGCTGATCGTTTCAATGATCAGCATATCATCTGTTTGCGGGCTTGATGGACCGAAGCCTGCAAAAGTGAAGATATCAAATCCAAAGCCTGGTATGCTTCCCCCATCAAAAGCCGAAACCTGGGTATCCGCGTCAATCAAACTGAGTGTCAGGTCAGAAAAACTTATGGATGTCGTAGCGGAGTATATATCCCCGCCAAGCGAAGCTCCAGGATCATCGTTGAAGGTGAAATAGCCATTAACAATTGTATCAACGGCTAATGGCCCTAAAACGTCGTTCTCATTGATGTTGATCGTATCAATGGTGCCAGTAAACGTCTGGGCGGACAAAGCGGCATTGGCAAGCTGACAGGCCCCCGTAAGGGTTAAGAGAGTAATCAGAGACTTCATAAATTATGGTGTTGATGGTTCTGGTCGCTGTTTTCGACGGAGCCATACATATCCGCCAGCGGCCGCAGCAACTGCGATCCCGACCCCCCAATAAAGAAAATCTGACGAGGTGTCTGTTTCTTCGGCTCCTGCCTGGTCTTTGTAACCTACAGCAGCTACATTAAACACGTCCCTATTCTCCAACTGCTCGAGTGATCTTGTTGCATCAAGCATCAAGGCACCATGAAAGGGATGCCTGGGATCATTGGCTATTTCAGTAAGGGTATCCTTAACTTGCTCGATAATTGCAGGTTCCAGGGTGGCATCAGCTGGAATATCGGATAGACGATATAAAGCGTCAACCTCTCCCATTTCGCTTGTAAAGCGTAGCAAGACAGGAACGGTGTCATTATTGATGGGAAGGCTTTGCAAAGGCCAAACACGAGAGTTTGGATCCCCCTCTAATATCTGCACAAGCTTCTGAAGGTCTTCGCGACTTTTGGTTGCACGATAGCGCCTTAATGCTTCCACCACTCCGTTTTGATCGGAAAAGTCATGACCCTTTTCCTTCATCTCTTCTATTCTCGCTTCATTTTGCTGCACCTTCAAACGGACCTGCTCTGCAAAAGGAAGTGATTTAGGATCGCCATCATCAGGCACTGCATCCTGCGCACAAAGCACGATTGCTGAGTGCAATATAGAAACAATCAAAAATTTTCGGGTTATATGCATTAGAGCGCTGATATTTCATCCACAATGGCTTGGTGCTCATTTCGGTGATTAATATATCCTCCTTTTTCTCCAGTTGATAAATATTGCCAAATTGGGTGATCCTCAACATCGAGATCAGCTGATACCTCACTGCTAGCCCATGCTATGATATTAGCTTTTTCTTGTTCAGTTAAGGTTTCAACTTTTCCGCTAGCTTCCCACTCCCTATAACGGTCTCTTCCAAATCCGGCCAGAAGAATGAAGTCAGAGCCAAATTGCAAGTAATCGGAATAATGACCATTCTCATGAATAATCACCGAGATTAATTTACGCCCCGAAGCAAAAGCACTAGGATCAATCTTTACCGTTACCTCTCCGCCCAGATTTGCCTCGGTGACCCCTTGCCCCGCTTCGAGATCTTCAAATACCGGAAAAAAGGGTAAGGACCTAATATCATATTTCCACCTGGCATATGATGTAGCTCTTGAATACCGTTGGTTTTCAGGAAAACTGAGATTAGCCAAATAGACAAATCGAGGCCGGACATAAACCGGCCTGGTGCTGCTAAATCCTTCATGAATAGGCGCTCGAAAAAGCTTGCCGTCAATATACATGGCAACAAGCACTTCTTGGTTCTGCAAAATCGGATCATCAAAGTATTTGTTGTCCTTCGTCTCAAATTTGGAGAAGTAGACAAGAGGTTCCGATCCACCGCTTGTTTTAAAATCTGATTGGTCAACAGACCCGATATTGGGTGAAGTATCAGGAAACGTTTTATAATCGTTTTCACCTATTCTGGCCTCACCCAGCACCGCAAAGATAACTCTGTTTAATATTTGCGAGCGGATAGACGCTGGCTCAATCTGCCACGATAGGCGATGATCCCACCTGCTAGCAGCACGACTCATGATGCGCCATACCTCAGACATCAAAGTGGAGTAGCCAAGCGAAAAATGAGTTCGAGGCCAATACACCACTGCGATCAATACCAACCTCATAGACCTCCCAGCTAAAGAAAAGCGCCACTCTCGGCAGCGCTTCTCCGCAATAACTGTAAACCACTGGTTGAAACCCATGGGCGACATTCTCAGTTCAGCCCTACCTCATGGTCCAGTAACTGATGCAGTCGTCGTGTCCGATCCGGCAGCAAGTCCAGACGCCCCTTAAACACCTCCGTAAAAGCGTTCTGCAGGCTCCAGACGTTCTTTACCTCAAACTCCCGATGCGAAGGATGCCGCCACTCGCTCAAGACCTTGGGGATATAGCTGTTGGCCATCACCCCTTGGTCCACCGAGCGAACGATCAGGTCATGGGCTTGCGCATCATTAATCTCAGCAATCTGATATCGCTCGACGCGCATGTCATGTTGATCCCAGTATCGCTTGAGACCACCTACCGCATCACCCGCGAGACGAAGCAAGTCCTGTAGGATGCGCGGTGTATGTTTTCGAGCTAGTTGGATCTCACCCGAAAAACATAGGTTGTCGCAAACTTGTACTTGGCTCCCTGCAACAATGCCTGCCGAAAATCGCATGTCATGTGAATTACGAACACCGACTACGTAACGGTATTCAGCGTCTGCGTGATTGGAAGCAATCTCCAGCAAACCGAAGTATCGCGCATCATCATGGGTCAGGCCATGGGCTTGATTTACGACGACGAAGCCACGTTCCAACAAAGCACGCTCGATGACTTGAAGGAGGAGCATATGAGGAATGGGCTTCCAGGTTGAGGTTGCCTGTGGTGTTGGGGACAAGGCCAAGTTTCCACGGGTTACAGCGCTGGCCCCACAATGGAGCAGGAGATTGCACCGTTTGGGCTGCTGCGGTGCGACCGGTTCAAGAATTTCGGTAATCATGTTATTGAGTTGGTTGATGTTGAATGGATACGAAAAAAGCGCCCTGAAGTTTGGACGCTTGAGTAAAGTAAAACCTGCTAAAACAGACATCGTTTAGCAGGTTTCTATCGGTTGCTAAATCGACCCGAAGACCGATGAATAAACGTTTTCAAGTCAGCGGTTCCATAAGCAGGCATGGGATACCCAATGGCTTCTTATGGAACCAACAGGATCAGCAGTGAAGCAGGCCATTCAGAAAATGACTCCCACTGTCCCACAGACGACACGTCCCGCCCAAGGCGCGCATGAAACGACAAAACGCCTATATATTACTATATAGAAGAAATGTAGTTTTACGCCGCACTTCAGGAGGACATTCCAGTTCAGGACGTGCCTGTCCCCCTGTGGCCGATTAACGATAATACTCACCCCGTGCATCACGTTCACCTCCAAACGGAGAGCGACGGATAGCGCCCACCGCATAGCCGATACTGGCAATCAGCATAGCCGCCGAGACGAACAGGAAGGGTGAGAGCGTTTCCTTGCTCTCTTGGACTGCCCCGACTGCAATCGGTCCCATAAAGGTGCCGACCGTGTAGCAGGACAGCCCAACCAGAATAAGCTTAACGATTAGACTCATGGATTGTTCTCCGTTTAATGTTAGCGGTGTGAACCAGGCTTGCGGCCCATATCGCGGAACAAGTTACTGAACAGCCTCCGATCCAATACAACGCATTGGCTAAGGGCTGGAATGAGGGTGACCCAATTGGTGCGGGTGGTGGTGTAGGCGGTTGGTCATTATCCATCAAGGCCCACCCTGCCCCCAAACCAATCAGCGTAATTATGACTGCCTGAATCATTGCGCACCTCCTTTCCACTTGGAGCATTCCGAACGAAAACTACACCACCCGCAGTGCATCCCTGTCTGGGGATGAAACCGTTCGTGGTAGATGCCATCCATCGCCGCAAGAGCAATATCCAGCACACGTTCCTTCTCAAGTTCAGTGGCAGGCTTCATGCGATGCACAATCACCTTGGGCTTCTTGGTCTTCACCAGGAACACCAGCTCACGACCTTGCACCTCTTGGTTCGTCGCCGACTCGATCAGCATCTGGTAATATATCCGAGCCATGCCAAAGCATTTTCTTTTAACTCAACCGTTCTCACACTCTTCGTTTTCTGGCAGATTTCTTCCGTAACACGAAGGCGCTTCTTGTTCAGCTGAATATACTCGTTGTATGGGTCGGGAAGGCTAGCAAGGTTTTGAATTTCACTGGGGCGGAGACCGCAAAAAAGCCCAAAAACGATGACTCCCAAGAACTCTCCAGCTTCGCCTCGTGTGGATTTAAATTTCTTCGCGAACCTTAAGGCTTCTTTGACCTCATCGATATGCAGGATAGTGGGTATTTTACTTTTTTCCTGAATTTTCCCTTCGAAGTAAAATGCGACCTGATCCCATGGGTTGTAATTGAGTTCTTTTCTGGGATTAAAGGGATTGCAAACATGCTTGTAGAGTTGACCAAGGTGAACCAGCCATTTTTTTTCGCATACCCATTGACTGCCCCTCAATAAATTCAATCAGTTCATCGCTAGTAACTTCGCCAAATTTACAACTAAACTTATTTTTAAATTGTTCGAAACGGCTCTTGATTGGCGCATAAGAGAGCGGAGCTAGCTGTTGCTTTTTCTCCTTGAGCCAGTCGTCGATGACAGCGGAGACTAACCGAGTTTCGCCTGCTTCCTTATAATTCTGCGTGTAGAAAAGAACTGCCGCTCGGAGAGAATTACTCTGGACATCAAATTTAGCAAGTTCCGCAAAAGCCCAGAGAGCTTCCTGCTGTTGGGCGTTCGTGAGTTTCTTAACCTGCTGGATCGGCTTTGGGTTTTGCTCCTTCCAAAGCTTATTACAACGAACCTCCGCTTCCTGCTTGGTATTGTAGATGGCAAAGCGTTTTTTCCGGACGACTTCTCCCTCAACTAATTCCTCGAAATCGCACCCCCATTTTCCCGTTGCTCCTTTACGATATGGAACCGGCTTCTTAAGCTGTTTCATGAAAAAAAGCGCTATATTACACATCCCCATCCAGCAGGAAAAATGTGGAACCTAATGGAACTTTAACCCATAAGTCCCCCATTCTTGCGTATAAAAATTAGTTCTCATAAGCCTTTGGTCGGCAGTTCAAATCTGCCCTCTGGCACCACTTTTAAAAGCTGCAATACAATGGGTGCAGCTTGGTTGGATGGCAAGTGTTGGCTGATTTTAACGGAGGCATGGGCAGGCTCGTTAAATAAATCTGGCAGGGCATACATATTCTGCTATGTTGCGCACTCATATGCATTCTCGTTTTGTTACCATGATGTTGTTCCCGCTCGCATTGGCCAGTGTTGCCCGGGCGGAGTCTAATGCACAGCCATATTTCGCAGGCATGAGCCCGGATGCGGAGATGGTGCTCATTGCCGACGTTGAGTCGCTGCTTGCCTCGCCACTGATCCAGCAGATTCAGGCCATGGTTCAGTCGATGTCCCCGTCGGAAAACCCGAATGCCCTACCGATGGGCCTCACGGAATTCACCGGTGCGACCAATCAGGATCTTGGCAAAATCGTTGTTTCCACGCGCGACGTGATGTTGCTTCAGGAAATTGACGACCCGTCGACGGTGAGCAAAGAGCAAATTGAACAGACTGGTGTGATGCTGGCCTTTCAGATCAATAAGGGCATCGGTGCCGACAGCTTCCAGCAGTGGGTCGAGAGTGTGACCCCGCCTGAAGAGCTCGCCAAGACCAGCAAGAGCGAAGTCGGCAAAGGCCTGCTTTACAACAGCGAAGGCCAGACTGGCATGGCCATGGGGTTCCTGCCCTCGGATGCGCAAACGATGATTTTTGTGGGCAGCGAGCCCTCAGTGAAAACCGCGTTGACCACTGGCTCGGGTAAGCTTCCTGCCAAGGTCGCCACCGCTGAAACGTTGTCCGCGACGTTGCCAAACCTTGCGGTGCTCGCAGCGCCGTCGGCTGCCTGGAAGCAGCAACTGGTGTCTTCCGCCGACGAGAAGTTCACCAGCGCCGAGGACGCCGAATTCATCAAGCAGGCAGAGCAGTTTCTTTTTGGCTTTAACATCACGGATGGGCTGACAATTCTCAGCGGCATCAAGTTTGCCAACGACGCCATTGCGAACAAGGCCTACACGGCTATGGATGAGTCGATCACCGAGTTCAAGGCCACGCCAATCGAGCCCGGCCCGATGAGTCTGCTAGCACCGCTGATCAACAAAATGCAGGTGACTGAAGACGGAGACGCCGTAACGTTTTCCACTGGCATGAACGCTGGCGAATCCCAGCAGATGCTTATGATGTTGCCGATGTTGGTCATGTCTCAAATGTCTCAAGGCATGGGCCCTGGCGGCCCCGGCATGGGTGCCCCGGCTGGCGAATAGCTTGAATCTCATAGCCAACTTGGAGGATCGAGCGCAATGCCCAAGATTGATCATAAGAAAGAGCTCGCAGAGCTTTACCGACCTTCGGCCAAGGAGATTCGCGAGGTCGTGGTTCCCCAAATGTCGTATTTGATGATCGATGGGCACGGCAACCCGAATATGATGCCGGCTTATGCAGCAGCGGTGGAGGCCTTGTATTCCGTTTCTTATGCGGCCAAGTTTGCGATCAAGAAGGCCAACCCCTCGGCGGAATACACCGTCATGCCCCTGGAGGGCTTGTGGTGGGCGGATGACCTGTCGGTGTTCGAGAGCAACGACCGCTCGAAGTGGCAGTGGACAATGATGATCATGCAGCCGTCCATCGTGACGTCTCATGTCATCCGGGAGTCCATTGCCTCCGTTGAGCGAAAGAAAGGGCTGCCCGCCTTGAAAAAGCTGCGTTTTGAGCCATTTGATGAAGGGCGCTGCGCACAGATTATGCACATCGGGCCCTTTTCGGAAGAGGGGCCCACGATTCAGCGCGTGCATGAATACATCCTGTCCAAGGGCCAGTTGAGCGGGAAGCACCACGAGATTTACTTGTCGGACATTCGGCGCGCTGACCCAAAGAATTGGAAGACGATTATCCGCCAGCCGATGGAAGCTGCCTGCGTGGCGGAGTGAGTTGGAGGCGAGCAACCTGCCCCCTCTTGCCAACTGGGCCAAGACCAGGCCACGAGGCCTAAGGTTGGCTAAAGTTATCCCCAATCACAGTTTATCCTTCTCAATGATCGACACGAGGCTATGCTTGGCTGCTTATGTCCGTGGAAACCCGAGTCCGGCGCTTGAAGGACGCCTCCCCCTTTTACGCACAGCAACTGCGCCAACACCCGGACTGGATTGACTGGCTGGACAAGCCCAAGAACCGCGATTTCGACTATCGCTACAGCTCGATGGAAGACCTTTGGCGTCGGCGTTTTTGCCCGGGCGAGTTTCGCCTCGACGCACTGCGCCAATTCCGCCGCCGCATGTCGGTGCGCATCGCTTATCGTGAGCTCAACGACTTGGCCGATGTCGAAACAAGCTGGCGCGAGCTATCCATGCTGGCCGAGTTTGTGGTCCGTCGTCTATGCGAATGGCGATTAGAGCAATGGATCGAGCGTCATGGCGAACCGTTGAGCGACGAAACTCGCCGCCAGCTCGGCTACTGTGTGTTTGCGCTGGGCAAGCTAGGTGCCGCCGAGTTGAATTTCTGCTCGGATCTTGACCTCATTTTCTGCGTAGAGAGCAATGGGCATTGCCGCAAAAACGGACGCATGACCACGCTCACTGCACGCGAGTTTTACGATAGCTTTTTCCGCCAGATATCCGCTGATATGGCGGCGCAGTCGCCACATGGAATGCTTTACCACCTCGACCTACGGCTGCGGCCAGAGGGCGAGAATGGCCCCTTGGTGCGCACCGCGAACAGCCTAACGAATTACTATTGGACGGCCGGACAGACTTGGGAGCGACTGGCCTGGCTTCGCGCACGCCCCATTGCGGGCAACCTAGAGCTCGGATATGGCGTGATCGAGGAGGTCAACTCCTTCCGCTATCCGCGCTTTCCCCCGGCCAACCTCATGAACGAAGTCGCTGGCGTGAAGCTGCGCACGGAGAAAGAGGTGCCTGCGGGCGAGCTCATGCGCGACATCAAGACTGGGCCTGGCGGCATCCGCGAAATCGAGTTCATCGTGCAGGCTTTGCAGTTGGTTCATGGCGGGCAAAATCCCTTCCTGCAAACGCATTCCACGGTGCAGGCCATCCAGCAGCTTGTCCGCTATGAAGTGCTCTCGCCAGAGGAAGCCTGCTACCTCGACCAGGCCTACCGCTGGCTCCGCAAGCTGGAAAACCGCCTCCAAATGCGCGGGGAAACGCCGCGACACACCCTGCCGCCTTCCGAAGAGAATTTGCTCTGGCTGACCAACGCCATGGACTACGATTCGTGGGATGCGTTTTCGGCCGAGCTCGACCGCTGGCGCGCGGGCGTTCGCGAGCGCTATGCGGCGCGTTTCCCCACCGACCCGCAGGAGGAGCGCTTACAGGCATGGACTGTTTTCTTGGCCGGACAAGCGCCAGAGGAGTCCATTCGCGCGGAGCTGGAGCGCTGGTTTCCGGAGTCAACGGAAGTGCAGGCCCGGCTGCGCAAATTTGTCCTTGGCGAGTCACCGGGGTTGCTCACGCGTGACGCCGTATTGCGCTTCCTTGATTTGGCGGCGCACTTCGACCGCACACTGCCGCGGCTTGCCCGGCCCATGCTCGTCCTGGAGCGCATTGGGCGCTTTGCCGAGCACTACGGCGCGCGTCGTCACTTTTTCCGCGACTCCGCCAATCCCGCACTCTTCGAGACGCTCAGTGTGCTCTTTGACCGCAGCGAGTTCATTCACCGGCTGCTCTGCCGTCACCCTGGCATCATGGAGGAGCTGCTTCACGAAGCCCCGCGTCGCCTCAAGGCTCGCGACGACTGCCGCGCGGAGATTCGCCTGCTGGAACCGGAGAGGGCTGGCTTTGCCGAGCGCTTGTGGCTTTACGTGAAAGCAGAACAGGTCCGCATGACCATTGCCGAGCTGCTCCACGGTCTGAGCTTGGAGGCGGTCGGTTGGGCGCTGAGCCAGTTGGCCGAGGCAGTGCTTGCGGAGACAATGGCCGTGGCTGAGGTGGAGGACTTTACGGTAATCGCCCTGGGAAAGCTGGGGGCTGAGGAGCTAAGCCTGGGCTCGGATTTGGACCTGATGCTCATTGCTGAGCGGCCCGTGGACGCTGTGGCGACGGCCCGCCTGCGCGCCTGGCGTTCCCTGGTGATGCACAACTCGGGCTTAGGCCCGACCTGTGCGCTGGATCTGCGACTGCGCCCCCACGGCGCGGCTGGGCCACTGGCTTTGACCATGCCCGCGCTACGGGACTACCACGCCCGCGCCGCAAAGCCTTGGGAGCGGCAAATTCTGGTCCGAGCACGGCCTATTGCTGGGCCTGAGGCGCGGCAGCAGGAATTTGCCCAATGGCGCGATGAGCTGCTTTATACGCGCCCGATGAGCGCTGGCGATCTGAGTGAGCTCTGGCGCATGCGGCTCAAAATTGAACAGGAAAAGGTGCCGAGCCTCCCCCCGGCTGAGCGTGCGTTTAAGACTGGCCCTGGCGGGCTGCTCGACCTCGAATTCCTCACGCAGGCATTGGCGATGTCTTACGGCCCGGCAGATCCGACCCTACGCCAACCGCATGCACGGACCTGCCTGCTGGCGGCTGGGGAGCGGGGCATTTTGCCACAGTCGTTGGCCGACGAACTGATTGCAAACTGGAATAAGATGCGGCGGGTCGAGTTCTCTTTACGTAGGCAAGGTTTCCAGCCGGAGGTCGAACTGCCGGAAGATATCACTATTTGCCGCACTTTGGTGCGTTGGCACGACTTCTGCGACATAGAGGCTTTCTGGCAGGAGTTTTCCGAAATGCTGGCCTGCAATCGTCGCGCTCTGGAGCATTGGCTGCAGGGTGCCTTGTCCGCTGGCAGCGTCACCTCTGGAAGTTATATAAGTTCTGATTCGACAGTTTAAATGATCTGGTTATAGTGAAACATTCTTGCGTGTCACCGGTCGCAAACATAGTCCAATTTTATCCCGTGATTCCATTCAATAAATCTATCCACCGCCTGTCGCTGCTTCTCTTGAGCGCAGCTTTGTTCCTTTCCTCGGCTTGCGCTGAGCCCGTTGACGTCAACAGCTTTCAGACTACCTCAACCATGAGGGACGAGACCAAGGAGGTTGTCAGCCGTCTGGAGAACAGCCATTACCTCGGAAAAGATATTTCCGACCTCGACCAAGCGGAGTTTATTGCTGATTACATGACCGACTGGGACACCCAGCGCATGTTTTTTCTGCAAACCGAAGTCGCTGATTTTCAACGACGTTTCGCCCCAAGCCTGGATAAAATGCTCGCCCGCGGACACCTGATGCCCGCGTTTGAAATTTTCCTGAAATTCCGTTCGAATGCCGAGTCGCGCATCGCTTGGATTCAGAACCGCATCAGCGAGCCCTTTGATTTTGCCAGCGCCGCGACCTACGCGCCTGACCGCTCTGAGGCGGAGTGGCCAACTAGCCTTGCCGCTGCGAACAAGCTTTGGGAGCGCCGCTTGCAGTTTGAAATGCTCAACGAGCTCCTAAGCCTGCTAGAGCCAGGTGCCGACTTGGAAGATTTGAGTGAAATTAGCCCCGAGCTGGACAAAGTTTCCGAGGATCAGGGGCTGGAGGTTGCTGATAGTGAGAAAACTAGCGCTCCAAAGAATATTGACGAAGCGGTGGTTGAGGCCCGTGAAAATATCAGCAAGCGCTACGATCGACTGCTGAAATGGATTCAGGAAGTCGAAGCCAACGATGTGCAGGAAACCTTCCTGACCGCGCTGACCCACCAGTACGATCCGCATTCGACCTTCATGTCGGCGGATACGCTGGAAGAATTCTCGATCGCCATGCGCAACTCTTTGGTCGGCATAGGCGCTGTACTTTCTGACAACGACGGCTACTGCACGATCCGCGAGCTCCTTCCCGGGGGGCCCGCTGAGCGTAGCGGAAAACTCAAACCCGAAGACCAGATTGTTGGCGTAGGGCAAGGAGATGATGGCGAAATAGTCGATGTGATCGGCATGAAGCTGAGCAAGATTGTTAAAATGATTCGCGGCAAAAAAGGTAGTATTGTCCGCCTGAAAATCCGCCCAGGCGACGGCGACCCGTCCGTCCGCAAGGAGATTAAGCTGGTGCGCGACGAAATCAAGCTGACCGCCAAGCTGGCCAAGGCCGAGATTTTCGAAGTTCCTGCGGATGGCCAAACCGTCCTGATTGGCGTGATTGATCTGCCCGCCTTCTATGGGTCGGGTGAGCCAGGTTCAGGCTACAACAGCACGACGGAAGACGTAGAGGAGCTGATCAACAAGCTCAAGGCCATGCACATCGAAGGCATCGTGCTCGACCTCCGCGCCAATGGTGGCGGGCTACTCTCCGAGGCCATCCGCCTGACAGGTCTCTTTATTCCGGTTGGCCCGGTGGTGCAGGTGCGCGATTATGTAGGCCAAGTGCAAGAATTCCTGGATGACGACCCGAAGGTCGCTTGGGACGGCCCGCTCATGGTGCTTGTATCACGCTTCAGCGCCTCGGCGTCTGAAATCACTGCGGGAGCGCTGAAGAACCACCAGCGCGCATTGATCGTTGGTGACGAATTGACTCACGGCAAAGGCACTGTTCAGGCGGTGTTCGACATGAATCGCGGCGGTAACTGGTTCACCTCGCTGCGTCCGCGCAAGGGCGCTGCCAAGGTCACCGTGCAGAAGTATTACTTGCCCGATGGCTCTTCCACTCAGATCGAAGGCGTTAAGTCCGACATCGTGCTACCGTCGGTGAACAAATTCCTGGCCATTGGCGAGGGTGAGTTTCCGCATGCGCTGGCTTGGGACTCCATCGACTCGCTGGAGTGGAATTACGACAACTCTCATGTCGAGGATGTGCTCGTGAACCAAGCCATTGTCGATTCACTCAAGAAGCGCAGCGCCGAGCGCCAAGATGCGATGGAAGAGTTTGCTTACCTACAGCAGAACATCGACTGGGTGAAGGCCAGACAGGAGCAAAAAGAGTTCTCCCTGAACTTGGATGAGCGCCGTGCGCGTCGCGCTTCGGACAATGATTTTCGTGATAATATGGAAGCCGAATACGACCAGCTGGCTGAGAGCCTGAACTTTGACTCCGACGAGGTGCTTCTCGACGTGACAGAGGAACAGAATCGCGAGCACGACGAGTTGATGGCCGAGCAAGCCGCCAAACTTGGCGAAACCGAGGTGGCAGAAGCTGAGGAAGACGCCGAAAAGCAAGCTCGTTTCGACATCCAACTGCGCGAAGGCTTGCGGATCATGGCCGACTGGATTGCCTTGACCAATACAGACAAGGCACAGGCTCTGGCCGCCACCCCCGCCGGTGAGCCACGCAGCTAAAGGGCGTTGTTTTTGCTACTCAGCGTTTGATTTACCATTGCCATCCTAATTGGGGAGCGACTAAATCTCACCTACCGTTATGTCTACCGAGCACTTTTCCGTTGAGTCTACTGAATCAGGCCAGCTGTTCATTTTTCAGGGGCAACTCCATGCAGCCGCTTGCGGTGCCATGAGTGACGACCTCATGGCGGTTGTTGAAGAGAGCGAAGGCCCAATTGTATTCGATTTGGCCAGCGTGACGTTTGTCGCCTCGTCTTTTCTGCGCGTTGTTTTGACGGTGAACCGAGCTAAAGCGCGCGATGGCTTCAGCATCATCAACATTCAGCCCGACGTAAAAAAGGTCTTCAAGATGGCGGGCTTGTGGGACGCCCTGGGCTTGGCCAAGACGAATTGACGCCAGTATGCCGATTCAGATCAGCTATCTGGCCGATCACCCGGAGCACATCGCTCCCGTTGCTAACTGGTTTTCTGATGAATGGGGCCGCCTGTGGACGCCCGACAGTTTCAGCGGATGGTGGGATGTGTCCTGTGAGCGTGCAAATTACAGCACTCTGCCACTGGCTTACGTGGCGCATCGGCAGGGTGAGCTCGTCGGGGCTGGATCGCTCGACCGTCAGCCTTTTTGCCCGGAGCTTCAACGCTTTGATGCGCCTTGGGTGACTGGCCTCTTTGCTACAGATAACGAGCGGGCTGAGGACGTAAAGGCCTTGCTCCTGCGCAAGCTGCTTGAGACCGCCAAGCACTTTGGTTACCACCGCATTTACACGTTCTTCCCCGTGTTGCACGCCAATTATAATTACGAAGGGCGTGGCTGGAGTAAAATTGAGACGGTGGTGCTGGCCGGGCGAGAGCTGTACATCATGTCCATGCACATTGATTAGCCCGATGTGGGCCTTTGACGGCAGTTTCCTGTAGTTTTCGCTGTTCATTTGCGCGTAGCTCCCTATGAACGGTTTTGGTCCTAATTTCAGAACCGGATAATCCCATGATCGACCTAAAACTCCTCCGCGACCAACCAGACGCCCTTCGCGAAGCTATCGCCAAGAAGAAATTCGACGTTAGCTGGGACGAACTTTACGCGCTCGACGACAAGCGTCGCGCCGCCATTGCCAAGGCTGAAACCAGCCGCGCCGAGCAAAACGCTGCGAGCAAGAAGTTCGGCCAAATGAAGGACAAGAAGTCCCCGGAAGCGCAGGAAGCGCTCAAGGAAATGAAGGCCATGAGCGAGGCTGTGAGAACCTTGGAGGCGGAAGCTGCGACGGTCGAGGCCGAGTGGAAGGCGCTGTTTTTGCAGATCCCGAACGTCCCGCATGAGAGCGTGCCGGTCGGCAAGACAGAGGATGATAACGTGGTGGCGGCCGAAGTGGGCAGCATCTCCGATGTGTCGGCTCACGCCGTTCCGCACTGGGACATTGCCTGGTTCACCTCGGCGATCGACTTCGAGCGCGGCGTCAAGGCCACGGGCGCAGGCTTCCCGTTTTACGTGGGCGACATGGCCCGCTTTGTGCGCGCGTTGATCACCTTCTTCCTCGATGAGGCGCATGCTAACGGCTACACCGAAGTGCTGCCGCCGCTCCTCGTTAACGCCGCCAGCGCCACGGCCACCGGCCAGCTGCCGGATAAGGAAGGCCAGATGTATCACGCAGCCAAGGACGACCTTTACCTGATCCCGACGGCCGAGGTGCCCGTCACGAATTTTTTCCGCGAGGAAACTTTCGACGAAAAGGACCTGCCGGTCTATCGCTGCGGCTACACTCCGTGTTTCCGTCGTGAGGCTGGCAGCTGGGGCGCTCATGTGCGCGGCCTCAACCGCTTGCACCAGTTCGACAAGGTGGAGCTCGTGAAGTGGGTTCACCCGGACAACTCTTTTGACGAGCTGGAGAAGCTCCGCGGCGACGCCGAGGGCATCCTGAAGAAGCTCGGTCTGCCGTATCGGGTGCTCCTCATGTGCACAGGTGACATCGGCTTCCCGCACGCCAAGCAATATGACCTCGAAGTCTGGGCCGGCGGCCAAAAGCGTTGGTTGGAGGTCTCCAGCTGCTCGAACTTTACGGACTTCCAGGCGCGCCGCGCAGGCATCCGTTATCGTCCATCCGGCGGCGGCAAGGCGGAAATCGTCCACACGCTGAACGGTTCTGGTCTGGCCATTCCACGAGTCTTGGCTGCGCTTTTGGAGAACAATCTCCAGGAAGACGGCTCGGTGCTCGTGCCCGATTGCTTGCAGAAGTGGTTTGGCTCCGATCGCCTGGGCCCAATGTAGTTTGTTACAATTCAGAACGTAAACAGAGGGCTTCAGGTCATTCTCGTAACACAACCGTAACAAAAGGCGCAGAAATGTTACGAAATCGACCGCCATTTACCTTGCCCAAGGATGGCAAAGTTCAGGAAATCGAGGCCTCATGAATCGCATTTTGACAACCCTCGCCCTCGGCTTGGCGGCAACTGTTGCCCCGTTCGCCAGCGCATCTGACATGCTTGATCCGGATCTGCCGACTTACCAAAAGGTTAGCGGTGTTTCGGGTAATTTGAACTCCGTTGGCTCGGACACCCTGGCCAACATGATGACGCTGTGGACCGAGCAGTTTAACACGCTCTACCCGAACGTGAATACGCAGGTGGAGAGCAAGGGCTCCTCGACCGCCCCACCCGCCCTGATCGAAGGCGCTTCCCAGCTCGGCCCGATGAGCCGTATGATGAAGGCTGAGGAAATCGACAAGTTCGAGGCCAAGTTTGGCTACAAGCCGACCGCTGTCCCGGTCGCGCTCGACGCCCTCGCGGTTTTTGTGAACAAGGACAACCCTATCGATGGCCTGACTCTCGAAGAGGTCGACAGCCTTTTCTCCAGCACCTACAAACGTGGTGGCTCTCCGATCAACACTTGGGGCCAACTTGACCTTAAAGGCGACTGGGCCAGCCGTCCAGTGAGCCTCTACGGTCGCAACAGCGCCTCCGGCACCTATGGCTTCTTCAAGAAGGTCGCCCTCGGCGGCGGTGACTACCGCTCGACCGTCAAGGAGCAGCCCGGTTCGTCTGCCGTGGTGCAAGGCGTAGCCAGCGATCTTTACAGCATCGGCTACTCCGGCATCGGCTACAAGACCTCTGGAGTGAAGGCGATCTCCCTCGCTGACGACGATGGCGCGCTCTTCGAGCCGACCGCGGAAAATTGCCTCACCGGCGACTACCCGTTGGCCCGTTTGCTCTATGTTTATGTCAACAAGGCTCCGAATCAGCCGCTCGATCCGCTAACCCTGGAGTTCGTGAAATTTGTTCTCTCCAAAGAGGGACAGGCTGTGGTGGCTAAGGATGGGTATTACCCGCTGCCTGCAATGGCGGTAGAGTCGACTATCGCTGAGCTAACCAACTAAGCGACAACGATTTCCCAGTAGACAAAGGCGAAGTTTTATGACTTCGCCTTTGTTTTTTTGGCCGTTGTTAATGTAGCACTTACGTTACGGGCGAAATTTAAGGGTTGAGCTGACGGCCTAGCAGTCTATCACGCCCCCTTCGACATCTGCTAAACTGAACCCGCTATGGCGTCCCAAAATCCGAATCCTGACCCTAAGCGCTTCGAAGTTTCGAAGGGCACCTTGAGGTTAGACACGTTCATGACGCACTTCATCAAGGTGGGGGGCGTGGGCATTATTCTGTCGGTCTTTGCGATCTTCATCTTCATCACGATTCAGGTCTTGCCGCTGTTTCAATCGGCCAAGGTCGAGGAAGCGGCGGTGATCGACACCGGCGTGACGGATTTCCACATCGTGGGCGTGGATGAGTGGGGCGAGCTGCCGTTCGTGGTCAATCTCAAGGATGGCTCCTTTACTTTCATCGACATCAAGCGTGAGCACGAAGCAAAGCCAGTCATCGGTCCGCGTGGCATTTTCACAGAACACCCGAAATACGCTGGCAAGGCGGAGTTCACGTCCGCGCTCTACCATCACAAGAGCGAAGAGGTCATTTTCGGCACCAACGACGGTCGCTACACGCTGGTCAAAGTGGAATACACGCCGGAATTCAATGCCCGCAGTGAGCGCACCATCAAGGCCAAGCTCAGCGCCGACAAGTTCTTCCCTTTGGGCAAGGGCCTGGGCGCCGTCCAAGCGATTGATTACTACGACGCCGATAAAGACCGCCTGGTCGCGGCGCTGGTCGAGAGCGACACCGGTCTGCAAGTCCGCACGACCACCTTTAAGCGCAAGAAAACGCCCTTTGGCGTAGGCGCGTGGAAACCGGCCGACGAATACAACCTGACTGACCAGATCCAGGGAAAACCCAGCAAGGTGCTCGTGACGGGTCAGGGCAACGGCGTGCTGATCTCGACGGTCGAAGGCACGGTTTATTTCTTCATCATCGAAAAGGGTGAGATTGGCCTGCGCCAGAAGTTTCAGCCGTTTGGCGAGGAGGGCATCGGCTCGATGGATTGGCTGCTCGGCAACGAGTCGCTGGTCTTCACTTCGGATAAGGGCGAAAACGTGATCTTCGCGCAATACCGCCCGGAGCCGACCGAAGAGCAACTGGCGTCCGGCGAAGAAGTCCGCCGCCAGTTTGCCGAGATCAATAGCCTGCCCAATCTCAGCGGTCCGGCTGATTTGTATTCGCACAGCATGCGCAACCGCGCCTTCTTGCTGGCCAGTGGTCCTGAAGCCTCGATTCGCTATGGTACCACGGGATCGATTCGCTGGCAAAAGACGCTCGGCTTTACTCCGAAGGCCGGGATTCTCGGTTCGCGCTACGAAACGATGATGCTCGCCGATGACGCCGGTAGCCTGCACTTTTTCTCAATCGACGACCCGCATCCCGAGGCCAGCTTCAGCGCGTTCTTCAGCAAGATTTGGTATGAAGGCCAGGACGAGCCCAAGTATCTTTACCAGTCTTCCGCCGCCGACGCCTCGACCGAGCCCAAGTT
This sequence comes from Cerasicoccus maritimus, assembly GCA_031296935.1. GTDB lineage: Bacteria > Verrucomicrobiota > Verrucomicrobiia > Opitutales > Cerasicoccaceae > Cerasicoccus > Cerasicoccus maritimus. The sequence continues at coordinate 119,464 of JAVDPD010000014.1, read as the reverse complement.
CTCGATGGTGCCGCTGATTTTTGGCACTTTCAAGGGCACGCTTTACGCGATGATTTTCGCGGTGCCGATCGCTCTGCTCGCCGCACTCTACACCTCGCAGTTCCTCAAGCCGGAATACAAGAAGGTGGTTAAGCCGACCATGGAAATCATGGCCTCGCTGCCGTCGGTGGTGTTGGGCTTTTTGGGCGCGCTCTGGCTGGCGCCGATTCTCGACAGCCGCTATCCGTCGGTCTTCTTAATTCTGTTTTTGCTGCCGCTCACGGCGGCGGCGGTCGGTTACGTTTGGGGGCAGCTTCCGCAGCGTTACCGCATTTATTTGAAGCCCGGCCAAGAGTTCCTGGTGTTCATTCCGCTCCTGCTGATCGTAACGATTGCCGGCTGGGAATTGGGCCCCTGGGTCGAGAGCAAGCTCTGCGTTTACGTGGACCCAACAACGGGCCAGGAAATCGCTGACTTCCGCCTGTGGTGGCCGCACACATTTCTCGGCGGTAACTACGATCAGCGCAACTCAATGGTCATTGGCTTCATGATGGGTTTTGCGGTGATTCCAATCATTTTCACCATTGCCGAGGACGCGATGTCCAACGTGCCGCAATTCCTCACCTCCGCTTCGCTCGCCTTGGGCGCCAGCCGCTGGCAGACCGCCTCGCGCGTGGTGCTGCCGACTGCGTCGCCGGGTATGTTCTCCGCGATGATGATTGGCTTTGGCCGCGCCGTGGGTGAGACGATGATCGTTGTCATGGCCACCGGTAACACGCCGATCATGGATTGGAATATCTTCAATGGCATGCGCACGCTCTCGGCCAACATCGCGGTGGAAATGCCCGAAGCGCCGAAGGAATCGACGCACTACCGCATTCTCTTTTTCGGAGCGCTGCTCCTCTTCCTCATGACCTTCCTCGTGAACACGGTGGCAGAAGTCGCCCGCGTGCGCTTGCGTAACCGCTACAAAACCGTCGGCTGATGAGCGAAAAAAAATCCAAAGGCTTCGACACGAAAATGCGTCCCGCTGGCGAGATGTATGTCTGGCTGTGTGGCATGGGCCTGGCCTCGGGCATCATCATGGTCATCGGCTTGCTGTGGATCATTGTCGCCAACGGCGTGGAGGTATTCTGGCCTCGGCCGGTTTATCAGGTGAAGATGACGGACGGCTCCGTTGTCGCAGCGTCGATCGTGGAAGACCGCGAAAAGAAAGTTGCCGAAGCTGGCGGTGATTTTAAGCACGAATACAAGCTCTTCACCGGCAACAAAGATGTTGGTCCGCAGTTCCGCTATGTGGACCACGACGCCATCGAATCCATGGACGTCGCTGAGGGCATTTGGATGGCTGACCGTGAGGGAAGCGGTAAAGCAATTTTCTACCCGGTGGAGCTTACCTTGGCCGACGGCAAAACCGTTTCCGCCGAGAGCCCGGAGTTTAAGGCCGAGCTGCAAGGCGTGATTGATGCGGCCGAAGAAGCGCGCCACCAAGCGGAGGTAATCGACAAGGGCGTTATCCGCGACTACGCCGCCGAAAACAAAGAGTTGGTTTTTGAAATCCGCCTGCTCCAAAATAACAATCCGGACGAGCGCAAAGACCTCCAGCAGATGGACGAGCTTTATAAGCGCATCAACATGCTCGGGGCAGACGCGCAGGATCAGCGTGCGGAGCTGATGAAGGAGTATGACGAGCTAGCGAGCCGTGGCGGGCCGTTTGCCCAGCTCATGGAAATCCATGACCGCTCGACGACGCTCTTCAAGGAATACGAAGAATACTTCATCGAGAGCGATGCACTGAAGGCGTCCATCAAGACGACCACGCTCCGCTATAAGCTGATCGACGGCACCGAGCGTTCCTACACTGCCGGCGAGATCCTGAATTTCTATCAGCCCAACGAGTTTGGATTCCTGGATAAGGTGAAGTTCTTCATCGCGCATTTCTGGATGTTCGTCACGGACTCCCCGCGTGAAGGCGCGACCGAAGGCGGAATTTTTCCGGCGATCATCGGCACCTTCGTGATGACGGTTTTGATGTCCGCCGCAGTGATGCCGTTCGGGGTGCTGGCCGCGATTTATTTGCGCGAATATGCTGCGCAGGGCTTGTTTACGCAGGCTGTCCGCATTGCGGTGAACAACCTCGCGGGCGTGCCGTCGATTGTTTACGGCGTGTTCGGTTTGGCGTTTTTCGTTTACGGCATGGGCAGTTGGATTGACAGCGGCGCCGAAGACCCCATGGCGGTTGCCTCGTGGTCGATCTGGCTTATCGTCGCTATCGTCGTGCTCGTCGCGTTGCTGGTGCTCGCTCAGGAAGGCCTGTGGAAAACCCGCACCTGGATGCCGAACAAGTTCCGCCAGCAAGCGGTTTCCGGTCTGTCGATTGTCTTCATCGTTTTGCTGGGCTGCCTGATTTACTACAGCCCGTTCTTCAATGGTTTCTTTGCCGACCGCGCCATGCTCAACGAGCCGACCTTTGGCTCCGGTGGCGTGCTCTGGGCCTCGCTGACGCTCGCGCTGATGACGGTGCCGGTCGTCGTTGTTGCGACCGAAGAAGCGCTGGCTGCGGTGCCGCGCGGCGTGCGTGAAGCCTCGCTGGCTTGTGGCGCTTCGAAGTGGCAAACCATTCAGCGCATTGTGATGCCGGCTTCCGCCTCAGGCATCCTGACGGGCCTCATTCTGGCGATGGCGCGCGGCGCGGGCGAAGTGGCTCCGCTGATGCTCGTGGGCGTCATTAATCACGTGGAAGAGCTGCCCATCGACGCCTCTTATCCGTTCTTCCATTTTGAGCGGAAGTTCATGCACTTGGGCTTCCACATTTACGACCTTGGCTTCCAATCGCCCGACTCGGAAGCGGCCAAGCCGATGGTTTTCGCCACGACGTTCCTGCTCATCGTGTTGGTCGTCGTCCTGAACTTGGGCGCAATTTTAATTCGCGATCACCTTCGCAAGAAATACGCTACCGGAACTTTCTAACTCGTCATGGCAACCGTAACCGCAACCGAACCCACTTTGACCGAGCACACCGCGCCGTCGCCGGACCCGTCATACATCCAGGTGAAGAATTTTTCGTTCTGGTATGGCTCGTCGCAGGTTATCCACGACCAGACGTTTTCCATGCCCAAGCAAAAGGTGACGGCGTTTATCGGGCCGTCGGGCTGTGGTAAGTCCACCTTGCTGCGTTGCTTCAACCGCATGAACGACCTCATCGATGGCATCCATCACGAGGGCGATATCACCGTGGGCGGCGAAAGTATATTCAATCCGATGCTGGAGGTGATTTCCCTGCGCAAGCGCGTGGGCATGGTCTTCCAGAAATACAATCCGTTCCCGAAATCGATTTACGAAAACATCGTTTACAGCCTCCGCGTTGCCGGCCGCAACAAGAAGAGCGAGCTCGACGAAGTCGTGGAGCGCAGCTTACGCAACGCCGCGCTTTGGGACGAGGTTAAGGACCGTTTGCAAGACAGCGCGCTCGGCCTCTCTGGTGGTCAGATGCAGCGTTTGTGCATTGCCCGCGCCATTGCCAATCAGCCGGAAATATTGCTGATGGACGAGCCCTGCTCGGCGCTTGACCCAGTCGCCACCGGCAAGATCGAAGAGTTGATCCACCAGCTGAAGCGCCAGTTTACGATCGTCATCGTGACGCACAATATGCAGCAGGCAGCCCGTGTCAGTGACCGCACCGCATTCTTCTACCTGGGCAAGCTCATCGAATATGATGAGACGCAAAAGATCTTCATGAACCCAGAGAAGCCGCAGACCGAAGACTACGTGTCTGGCCGCTTTGGTTAAGGGTTTCCATTCGATTTGCGTTTTCGTTGAGGCATCTGGGCGCTAAAGCTATCGGCAGAAATAAGTGAATAAACGAGCGGATAGCATTGCGCTAGGCTTGAGTGTAGCTTAGGTTACACTAAATCATTGTTAATCTAATAGCCGAATCCCATGCCTCATCATCATTTTTACGAAAGCGAACTCGAAGACATCCGCCGCAAACTCGTCCTGATGGGGGAGAAATGTATCGACTTGGTCCGTTTATCATTTCAGGCGCTTGAGCAAAACGACCTCAGCATTGCCCAGCGAGTCCTGGGGATGGATGACGAGATCGATGAGCTGGAATTGCACATCGACAACGAATCCGTTCGCTACCTGAGCCTCCGTGCGCCCGTGGCCACCGATGTGCGCATGCTGACCGTTTGCATGAAGGGCTGCCATGACTTGGAGCGTGTTGGGGATGAAGCTTCGTCCATCGCCAAGCGCGTGCGTCGTCTTGCCCGGCAGGGGCGCCCGATCGGCGACTTGGCTGGCATCCCTCAAATGACCGAGATGGTCATCGGCATTCTGCGCAAGAGCATCGATAGCTTTGTTAACGAAAGCTACGATGAGGCACTGAGCTTACCAGAGATTGATCGCAAGGTAGACGACCTGAATCGTTCTAATTATGACATTCTCATGAGCCGCTCGGCTGACGATAGCAAATACGTGCCGATCGGCATCGAGTTGATTTTCATTTCCAAGAGCCTGGAGCGCATTGGCGACCACGCAGTCAATATCGGCGAAGAAGTCGCCTACTTGATCAAGGCTAAGAACATCAGCCATACCGACCTCGTGCGCCGCGCACCCACGCGCAGCTAATCGAAGTTCGCGATTGTCAGGTTTCAGCTCTAGATTTTCAATGCGGCAACATTTGCTAAGTTGAAAATCTTTTCTGACCATTGACTACTGAATCTCAGATGCAGCTTCCCTGGATTGGGCTCGGCAAGATGCCGCTCTTCCTGGCGCCAATGGCGCGCTTTACGGACAGCGCTTTTCGCCAATTGTGCAAAGAGCAGGGCGCGGATGTGATGACGACGGAGTTCGTCATGGCAGAAAGCCTGTTGCGCAACGAAAAGTCTTGGCGAAATGTGGACTTCACCGAGGAACAGCGTCCAATGGGCGTGCAGATATTTGGCTCGCAGCCCGAGCGAATGGCCGCTGCCGCGCGCGCCATTGCGGACCGCGTGAAGCCGGACTTTATCGACATCAATTGCGGCTGCCCAGCAAGCCGCGTAACGGATATTCACGCAGGTTCTTCCCTGCTCAAAGATCCGCCACATCTGCAAAAGATAACGCGCGCTTGCGTGGAGGCTGTGCCGGAGCTCCCGATTACGGTGAAGATTCGCGTGGGCTGGGACCACGAGCAAATCGTCGCGCTCGAAGTCGGCCAACGTGTCCAGGATGCCGGCGCGGCGTTGCTCGCCATTCACGGACGCACGAAAGAGCAAGGCTATCGTGGCGATGCGGACTGGAATTTGATCAGCGAAGTCGCTGCCGCGCTGACGATCCCAGTCGTGGGCAATGGCGGGGTGCAGACCTGCGCCGATGTTGCCAAGCTCAGCAAGGATACGCCCGTGAGCGGCATCATGATTGGGCGTGCAGCGCTCGGCTACCCCTGGCTTTTTAAGGAGATTAAACACTACCTGGCCTCGGGCGAGATTCCACCGCCACCACCACCCGAAGAACGCTGGCAGACGATTTTCCGTTTTGTTGAATTGCTCTACGAAGGCCCGTATGCAGACAAAGATCGCGGTGACGTGGGGTGGCTGCGCGCCAAGGTTAAAGCCTTGACCAAAGACATGCCATTGGGCCGCCGATTGCGTCCGGTCATTGACGGCATGAACCACGTGGACGAGCTGCGCGAAATCTCCGAGCGGCATCTGGTAGAGGTTGCCGAACGCATCCCCCTAAACCCAATTTAGCGTCTATGAATTGAGATCACGATCTAGGCTTGCCAAGCCATCTCGGGCAATCATTATCTATCCCCTTTGCTTGGGGCCTGTAGCTCAGTCGGTTAGAGCAGGGGACTCATAATCCCTTGGTCCTCGGTTCAAGTCCGAGTGGGCCCACCAAGTATTGATGCGGCAATCGGGCTGCATGCGCTTACTTCAGCAGCTTTTATAGTATTTCGAAGCTATAGCCAAACAATGGCGGGCTAATGATGCTAAAAGCAAGTCCTAGCAGCCTGTCGTATTTGATGACATAGCTGGGCTGAAGTTGATTATTTGCTGTGATGGATATTGTGACGGTTGATCGAGAAACGCCTCTTCTTGAGGGGTTGCTTTTGGCGCGCGAGTTGAAGCTGTTCAAGCTGGGCACGGTCGCCATCGATAGCACGCACCTGAAGGCCAACCCGGCCCCGGCGAACAAACCAATCTGAGCGCCCTGGATTCGCGCCTGATGCGCAAAGGCAAACGTAACGCGGTGACGCAAAGCTACAACGCCCAGCAACCTGCAAAGCCCTGATCCCCGCGCCGCCCCCCCCATACTGATGGCATTGAATCGACCAAACCGAGGTAGCGGTCAGCGTCCCCGCTGACCACAAAATGCAAGCCGATGATGTGGTTGAGCGAGACGCGATCACGTGGGGATACTGCATCGCGCGGGCCGATTGCATCTGTTGTTTTAGGCTTGGTCAGTGGGGACGCTGGCCGCGACCTTGATTTCGTTGATTGGAAGCCAGCAAATGAAACCGCCCATGCGGAATTCCCTACGGTGAGCCTAGGGCAAGGGCGGGCTTAAAGTGGCCAACTGAGCCAAAATATCCAAAAATAGAGTTTCCTATACGGTTGTTTCCGAAAAGCCTACTCGGTTGTTTTGCAGTTTCCTACTCGGTTGTTGGGGAGTTTCCTATGCGGTTGTTTTCGATTCTCCTACTCGGTTGTTTTGCAAAAGCCTTATGCTGTACCTGGGAAACAACCGCTCGGTTATCGGAGCAGTACAGCACCGGTTGTTGACTCAGTACAGCATCGGTTATTGCAGAAACACAGCATCGGTTCTTTTTCAGAATGCTCACTAGGCTTTTTCTACCCCGATTAGGCGTGCGAAATCTGGGGTGGGCGGTATGCTGCTGGTTTCAACCTTCAACTACTAGCTGTTCGCATCCGATGGAAATGCCTCCCGTAATTCGCAAGCCCGACGAAGCCCGCGTGATCCGGGCCTTTGGCGACGAAATGATCCTCCACCTGGGAGTCGCCGACACTGGCGGAAAATTCACCATGTGGACCAATGTGACGCCGCCCGCCGGTGGCCCGCCGCCGCACCGCCACGAAAACGAAGACGAGTGGTTCTGGCCGCTGTCCGGCCCCTGCGAGTTTTTCAAGGACGGCGAGTGGCTCACGGTCCCGGCGAAAACGGCGGCCTTCATGCCGCGCGGCTCGGTCCACACCTTCCGCAACCCCAACGCGGAACCGCTGACCATGCTGATCCAAACCATCCCAGGCGGCTTCGAAAACTTCTTCGCCGAATGCGCCGAAGAGTTCTCCCGCGGCGGCCCACCCGACATGCCCAAGATCATCGAAATCAGCGCCCGCCACGGGATTTATTATTACTTATAGGAATTGATGTGTGATTGTCGCATTGACGTATTATGCATGCCAATTCATTGTTCGTATCACATTTGAAAACGAACTACATCCTCATCGATTTCGAGAACGTGCAGCCTGATGCGTTCGATTGCGCGAATGATTTGCCGATCAAGGTGATTGTCTTCATCGGTGAATCACAGAAGAAGATATCGCTGGAGCTAGCCGCGAAGCTGCAAGCGTTGGGCGAACGCGCTGAGTATGTGCGGATCTCCGGTAGCGGACAGAATGCGCTCGATTTTCACTTGGCCTATTGGATTGGTCGGCTGGCCGAGCGTGATTCCAATGCCTACTTTCACATTGTCTCGAAAGACAAGGGTTTCGACCCGTTGATCAAGCACCTGAAATCATCAAAGATTCTGGCCCAGCGAGTCGTGCAGCTGTCAGATATCATGGTTTTAAATGGCAGCGCGAACGGTAGCTATGCTGACAAGGTAGAGACGGTAATTAAGTCACTCCAAGGCCGTGGCAATTCACGCCCGCGCCGCCAAAAGACGCTGCACAACGCGATCTCATCGCTCTTCATGAAGTCGCTGAAAGAAGATGAGATCACGCGGATCATTAACACACTAGCAAAACGCAAGATAATCACGCTTCAGAACGAAGTGGTCACGTATAACTTCGCCGAAGAAGAAGTGGTTGAAGCCAAAGAATCAGCCTAGTGCGCTTAGTTGAGTCCGTGGGCATTGCTCCATCAATTCTCGGTGCGGTACGAGTATTCCTTGAGCCATTCGCCGAAGAGTTCTCCCGCGACGGCCCACCCGACATGCCCAAGATCATCGAAATCAGCTCCCGCCACGGGATTTATTATGTTTAAATAATCCGTGGCTTTCCCATATGGTAGGGCAATGAGATTACTTTTACTGAGCTGCCTGGCGTTGCTGCTCTTCACCGACTGTGGGGCGGATGACCAAGAGCGGGAGCTAACCGGAGACGAGATTACTGATGAGGTGGTCGTGCCGATTCTGGCTGCGGCAGGTTTCAAATTGCCGCCGGGCAGCCAAGCATTGCACTACTACTACGTCCCGCCCATTGATCCTGCCTTTCTGGCTAAGTTTAAGATTCCCGAGCAACAAACCGCCGCACTTTTAGGCGAGCTGGCGCAAAAGGAAAATCAAGACGTCGACCTGCTGGGAAGCCTACCCGAAAAGGTTGATTGGTGGATTAGCGATGGCGAAGACGCGTTGATCGAACGACGCTACGACAGTGATGGCGGCATGGTTCAGGTGGTCGTCACTGCTTCTGGCGGAGAGCGCTTTCTCTACGTAGGCGAAGTCACATTCTAACCATCCGAAAGAAAAGATTCAGGCCGCATTGGATACGGACGTCGAATCGAACAATTCCAGACGAGCTAAACGTTCCAATAAGCATTTGAAACAATGAGCAAATCGGGCCCAACCAAACGCTCCGCGCAACATAAGCAAGCCCTCGCGAGTGAGCTAGAGGTTCAATAAAATGAGATATATGCTAAACATTAGCCTTTGCTGGGCGTCCATGCTCCTGTGGTATTGGATTGCTAATTCTGCCTCACTTTCAACCGGAGGCATGCTGGGAGAGAATAACCTAACTCAATTCATACCGATGATTGGATTCATGTTGAATCTGTGGCTAGTCATTAGATTGGTTTCGGAGCGAAAATCACGAACGCTTCAGCAGCGGACAGAGGATATGGGAATGGGGATTGAGAGGGAGCCAAAACTCACAAAACAGAATAGATAGATCGGGATTGGACCCCATCGCTGAGGCCCCCTGCCCGCCACCACTCATTAGTCTGCGCCGTTTCCAACCGTCGAGCAGGGCGATATGATACGACACATCTATGCGCGAGAAGCAGCTCCAAAGGCGGTCATCTTCACTAATTCCCGAGATGCAACCAAAAACCGCCCAATTAAACGTTGAATCTGGACTTAGGGCCGGTAGTTTGGGAGACAATTTTCCTGCCCATGCCCCAGCAAACCAGCCAATACACTGCGGCCGATATCCAGCGCGCTATCGAGCGTGCTCAGACCCCGCGTTGGGCCAAATGCCGCCAACAGATCGACGACGAAGCCGCAGCATTGTTTGAGCAGGGCATTGACGTGCCAGAATTTGACTCATCGTGGTATGACCCCGCCCAGCCCTACAGCGAAACTTATCAACAGTTTCATGGCTATGTGTCCCAGCATCGCGATGTGTATTTCAGCATCCGCCAACAAGCCCTGATAGGACTGGTGTTGCGCAACGATGGCTACCGGCGCCAGGCATTTGACGTCGCTCTCAGCATTGCTGAGGCCCTCAATTTCGATATCATGCACTACGACTCGGGGATGGAGTTTGGCATCGTCGGCAACGCGCTCATCGACGCTACCCTGGGCGCAGATGACTTGCTAACCGTCGATGAAAAAGCCCGTGCCCATCGCCAGCTACGCGAGGTAGCAGACGCTGTGACGCGCTGCAATGACTATTGGCGCGAGCACCTGAGCCGGATGGCTTTCAACAACCATCTGATTTGCCACCAAGGCTCACGCATCGCACTAGGTGCCATACTCGGAGACAACTCCTTGATCGATCCAGCCTTCGATCCCGCCGATGACCGCTACCTGCTCAACTACCTCAACGGTGCCTGCTATGACGATGGCCTTTGCTACGAGTCAAGCATCCTCTACCACTACACGACTGCGCTCTTCCTCATACAAGCGGCCATGACGCAGCGTGCGCTGCTACCCGATCGACCAGACTTGTTTCGCCTCGCCGGAGCCGATGGGCGCAACATAGAGTCCTACCTGCGTGGTCCCCTCGCACTGCTATTTCGCAACCTCGAGCTACCGCGTATCGGCGACTCCTACGCTGGTGACATGAGCGTGCTCAAGCAGACTCATTACACCATCGCCCACGCCATTTACGGCAACCCGATATACACGCGCATCGCACAGGAGCAGGAGCACATCAGCCCATTACTCGCACTGATGTTCGGACCTGAAAAGCCCACAACCACCGAGCTGCCAACGGTCGTTTCACGCATTTTCCCAGAGCACGGCTATACGCTCTTGCGCGACGATAACACCATCCACAAGCAAGCCTTTCTCACCGGCGACCGTTCCGGCATCCACCACCAGCGCGACAGTCTCCAACTCCAAGTGCAGCTCGGAGACGAGCGTGTGCTCGGATGCACGGATATCCGCGCCAAGTCCGCGCACGGCTTCTCCGACAGCATTCAAGACGACTTCAACCGCTGGCCCCAAGCGCACAGTCAACTGGCCATCGACGACCTCGATCAAAAAACGCACGCCTCACCCATTTCAATTCGTGAGTGGAGTACGGGCGGGCGCATCCAGCGGATGGCCATGGTCGACGAACACGAGCAATTGCAGGACGGCATTCATCAAGGCCGCTTTGTCAGCATGAGCGACGATTGGATCTGCGACTGCGTCATCGCTTCGGCAGCGACCGAGCGCACGTGGCGTTTGTTTTACCACCTGCCGCAGGGCACAGATAGCTCTGCCTTCCAAAGCGACTTTGCGTTGCAAAGTTCAGATCAAACCCCTTGGCGTTTTTTCAAATGTGAAGGCAGCGCGCCAGCTCAATTGTTTCATCGAATCAAAAGCGGAAAGGCCTACCTCACCATTTCAGGCGGACGCGAATTTGCGCTACAACATTTCACCGTACCGGAATACACCCCCGGTCGAGAAGGCATCTGGGCGGAGCAACGCAGCCAACACGCAGTATTCATTACCCTGATGTCGCCCAACGACGCCAACCGTGTCAGCGATGTCAGCCTGCAGGTGTTGGGTAACGAGCTCGTTGCCCGCTGGTTGATTCAGTCCGAGGAACACAGCTGGATGCAGGCGCGGATCAATTTAGTCTGACAATTGCAGGATGCGCCGTAGATAAATCCGACTTGTCAGCGATAAGCGCAGCGATCTACGATTGCCTAACATGAAAGACGCCCGTCCTAACATCCTGCTTTTACTCACGGATCAACAGCGTGTGGACACCATCTCCGCGCTGGGCAGTAAGTTTGGAGTGGAGACGCCCAACATCGATGCGCTCGTCCGCGAAGGCGTTACATTTACCGACTGCCATTGCACAGCGCCGATTTGCTCGCCGTCACGGTCCACATTAATGACCGGTCGCTACCCGACCGAAGCAGGTATGCCGGGCAATCTTTACGCCCCTGCCCCGCCGCTGGATCCATCCAACGTCGGCATCGGCAAGCTAATGCGTGCGGCTGGCTACGAGACGGCTTACCACGGCAAGTGGCACCTCGGTGGCAGCATCCAGGCGCACGGTTTTGACACCGCCGAGGAGTGTTCGCACGACGAGACCACGCGTCAGCTTGCGTCCCGCTTTTGGCGCGACCGCGATTGGATCGAACACGAGCGACCATTCTTTCACGTGGTATCCTTTCTCGACCCCCATGACTTGTATTTTTACGATCCCAGCGAGCGCGTGGAAGGCTTTCAGCGCCCTTGGCAAAACCTCGATCGTCCCGCGGACAGCTACCCCGCCACCGCAGCGAGCAAACGGGTTGACTGGCCCGAAGAACGTTGGGGCGCCTACCATCAGTTTTACGCCGAACGCGTGGCAAAGGTCGACCGCGACATTGGCATCTTGCTCGATGAGCTACGCTGTAGCGGATTTTTCAGTAACACGTGGATCATCTTTGCCGCCGACCACGGCGACATGGCAGGTGAGCAGAACATTCCTTTCAAGGGCGCGTTTATGTATGAGGGCGTTACCCGCGTGCCGCTAGTCATCGTGCCACCGCGCGGGCGCTTCCTCGGCGACGTCTCACGGAAAGTTAAAGAAGTCGGGTTACGCGGCGCACAGCTAAACGGCCAATGCAGCCTGATCGACATTGTCCCGACAATTCTCAGCCTTGCAGGTCAGCCAACGGAGCCTGAGATGTCGGGCACGAGCCTACTTCCCTGGATCATGGGAGAACGCGCCGACAGCGCGCACGAGATTGTCTTTGCCGAATGGCACAACCCCCGAGTATTCATGGCCCGCCGCCGAGATTGGAAATACGTCCGTTACGAAGACGGCGGCGAAGAACTGTTCTCCTTGCTGGACGACTCGCACGAGAGCGTGAACCGCTCCAACGAACCAACCGCCGCGTCGATCAAAGCCGAACTCAGCGCAGCGCTCGATAACCACATCGCGCAACTTGAGCGAAATGCAGTACGCTTGTACTGACACCCTCCAGAGCAATTTTTTATTAGAAGTTCCAGAAAATAGCTTGTTCTCCAGTGAGCCTGCTGATCCGGGTCAAAGTATTCTGGGCAAGTGCTGGACCCGGTAACTTCATGGTATCTCTAATTCATGGAAACATCACCCGAAGTGGCATCTTCCACATAGAAGCCCTTCAGGTTATTGCGCAGCATAGTCGCCATCTTCTCAAATTCAGCCTTAGGGCATTTGAGCAATACCAGCGCCTGATATTCTCCAAGATTAAACCAAAACTCACCAATTGCCACCTCGCGCTCGGAGCCCGGATAGAGCACATAATCAATTTCGTAGAAACGCTGGCCGAAGATGTGTGGGTAATTCACGCGCTCGCGCTTGGCAATGACCTCTCCGTCCCCATTGTAAAATTCACGCACTTGTTTTTTGGCAGGCGGATCAATGCGGACGGCCTTGGTTTCTTCGTCCCGAACGAATTCTGCCTTTACGCCCGGCTTGGCTTCCAGCGCACTGGCGTAAGCACGAATTGACTGAGCCAACGATCCTGGCACCAGTGCGCCCTCTGGCATCAAATAGAGCGCACAGCTCACCTCAGCATTGTAGGGCAAATCCATGTTAACAGACGCACCCTTCTCTCCAGAATAGAACGTCCATGGCCTCGGTGGAGGGCCAGCCAAACGCAAATCACCAGCGGTGATCAGCATGCGGCGTGCGGTGTAGCCATCCACCTCCTCACTTTCGACTTCTACAGTGGCGGGCACCACTTGATTCGTAGGCACAGGGAAGATTTGCGCTTGCGCGGAAAACGCGGACATCCAGCCCAGCAATCCAAGAAAACGCCAAAGAGAGATTCGTCCAATCGCCATATCTTTGATTAATAAAGGCTGGCAATGCCATCCTGATAATCGCTCTCCGTCAGGTACTCAAACAAGACGCGACGATAGGTGCGTACCAGAGGCGTGCCTGGAGGATAGCTACCCTGCGCAAACAGCTCATTGAAGCCCCAATTACGACTCGGCGGCACGTAGTAATCATTAAAATTATCAGGCGCGCCTTCTGGACGCACTTCACTCTCGAAAAGCGACACCAACGAACCGCGAATCGTCACGGTACGGCTGGAGCCCCAGTATTCGAGAAAGCGGGGCAGATTAATCACCCCCAGTCCATACGGGCGAGAAGTATCACGGTCCCCAACATAGTTACTAATCAAGTCATCCGGCGTTCCACAAACCAAGGCCGCAGCAATCTCCATGTGGCTGACACCAGGGCGTTTGCTCTGGATCGTGGAACGACCATTGACATCGCTGTTTGCGCGGTTACTCGGCCAGTTGTCGGAGAGCACGGTAATGCTGTCGGCCATGATCGCCGCCGGCAGCTCTGCGCTATCGTCTGGCTTGGTCGCGGAGCTGGTCTGCTTTGAGCCATCCGCATTGTAGGAACCCACCGTGTAGAGCGGAGCATTGGTGGCCAGCGTGAAGCCAGGGTCACTCTGTCCGCTGGGCTGGGGAATTTCTTGCGCATCGATCACCATCAAGGCCATGTCGTCCATAGCCTGGGGCACGATGTTATAAGTATTCTGCCCAGAGGAAGATCCATAATCAAAGGTTCCGTCGTTATCGCTATCCGTGGTGCTCGTGGGGAACTCCACGTAAACGACACCATTCCAATCAGCATCAACATCATAGGTGCCGTTGAAACCGGTTTCAGAGTTATCCTTGCTATCGATGTAGGAGCCTAGTTTTTCGAGGTCAAGGTAGACGACGTCAATTGCCTTGTCTTCACGATGGTCATAGAGCCCGCCGGATATTTCATCCCCACCGGTCGTGTAGGTGTTGGTCTGCTCTTCCCACTTGTAAACCGGAGTTTGCACCTCGACTACCACCTTCTTCCATTTGCCTTTCTTCTTGACCCATTTCTCTTCGGTAGTGGTCTCGTAATAATCAAGAACTTTGACGTTTTCGGTAACCGTATAGGTCGTGCTCCCGTCGCTAAACAACTCCGGATAAGGCGCATCGATGGAGGTCATGGAAGAATTGGCGTCCCCAATGATATCTGCGGGTAAATCCACCGCGACCAGCTTGAGATCGCCATTCTCATCAGCTTCGGGAGCACTCAGCGGATCGCTATCATTTGTCCGGTCATAGCGATAACCTTGCAGCTTATAAAAATCCTGCTGGCTCGCATCGGTCTGCGCAGTGTTGCGCTCAACTTTGATAATCAAACCCGCCTTGTATGCCATTTTTTGCGCACGTAAATCATCAGTCTTGCGATCAGCGTGGCCAGAAGGCAGGAGCGGCTCGATCAGTGCATAGCCAGTATTGACCCGCTCATTTTCCACCGTGGTCTGGTCATCGCGTTCCGAATCGCCAAAGGCCACGATGTTCTGAGGTTTTACGCCGAGCTGGCCATCGGCGACCCAGCCCTTCCACCGCTGAGGGGCTTCGGTCAACCAGTTGGGACTATCTGAATCCAGACCATTCATCGCGACTTGATTGGTGGATGAGCTTGGCAATTTGGTCGTCCCAGTACCACTAATCTGATAAATTCCCCCCGTCGCCGTGACCTTACCTATAATTTTCAAGGTGTACCCTTTGTTTGGCCCCAATTTCATGTCGCCATTGGCGTGAACCGGGCCATAGACATCAAAATCATAACCCGGCTGTGCGAGCAGTTCAGAATTGTAGAAAATCGCATTGGAAAAGAGCGGCGCGTCGCGGATTTCAAATTTCTCGCGAGCATAGGAAGTAATGACGTCCCCTCCCGAAGTCTGCGCACTGCCTGATCCATAAACTTCAATGCCGCGCACGAAGATCCGCTTGCCGCGCATTTCATCCAGTTCATTGGCCGGATCATCCGGATCGATAAATTTCCATTCGCCAGGAGGAATCACGCCGCCCTGCACTTTCAGCGAACCAGAGTCGACTTGGTTTTCACTGTAGAAACTTTTCACGCTCTCAGGAATCGACAACGGATTATTCTCTGGCTTGAGCTCATAGGTATCGAATGACGACGAACGCACAAACCGAGAAGCCAACTCAGCAGCGCCGTACTCCAAGGCGGACTCTGCCGCGTTATGGGCTTTGAGCCGCACGATGTGCCGCTCGTTCATGCTCATTTCAGAAATGGTACCGGTCATCAACGAAGCGACGATGATGCCGAGTGCAGTCGTAACGATGAGCACCATCGCCAACGCAGAACCAGGGCGCCGAGTATCTAAATGCATCTGTTTCATGGTGGAAGTCTGGTCAGGATTAAGTTGCAGGAAGTTCAATTAGCCGCGTGGAGAGATGGTAAAGTTATAGGTGCCGGTCACTTCCTTGGCGTCATTGCCATGGATGATTTTGCCGTTCACCAGAACGCTCTTGCCGTGAACGTTGTAAAAAAGGAATCCATTGGATAAGCCACTGACCATATCAATGACTTCTGAAAACTTCTCCGCTTCCTCAATGGAAGGGATTAAGGTTTCAATGGGGTTCGTTTGATTCTCTTCAGGAATTTCGATGTCGAACTTTCGCACCGGCGCCTCCATCCCCAAAACATCGCGATCATCGCGGAAGTAGCCAATGATGCGAGTGATTGGCGCCGGAGTATCGTCGTAGTAATTGTCATCTTCGCCGTTGAAAATGAAAACCACAAAATCGCCTTCGTGATCCGCATACTGCCGGTAGTCCACCGCTTCGTAAGGGTTGGGAGGGTCCCGGAAATCGCCTTCCGGGATGAAGCCCTCGGGCAATTTAAAAAAGCTCTTGTAGAGCACAAAACTGTTGGCCTGGCGCGCCTCATTAGCCATTTCGCTGGTCACAGTCCGCACATCGCGATTGATCTCCAGTTTTTTCTCGGTGATGAAGCTCGTCCTGAAGTTGCCAATGAAAAACTGACTAACCCCCACCATGAGTAGTCCAAGCACAGTGGCCGACACCATGATCTCAACCAGAGTCATGCCACGTCGACTTGCTGTCATGTAAATCGCTTTCTTCATGGCTAGTAAATGGGGATAACGGATTTAACCAGACACACAGAACCAGAAACCCAGCGCTGGCCGCGGCCTGCTGGAGTTTGGTATTCGTAATCAATTCGAATTTCGTAAGCCTGGTAGGGATTGCTGCCCGTATTTAGATCGTTGGCCTGTAGCGTAAAGCGCATCGGCATCTCCACTTGACGCTGCTCATCGCCATCCCCCTTCAGATCGATCATGATCATCTTCTCGTTCGTCGTGTCCCCTCCAAAGTAAAGGTAGTCATCCACCGTTGAAGACTCATTGGTGAGCGAGGGAGTGACCGACTTAAGGGTCAACGGAAGGGAATTATTGATCACGCTGGCAGCGATATCCCCATCGAAATCCATCGCCATAATCTGCTCAGCATAACCCTGTGCAATGTCATGCGCCGTCACCGAATACAAATTGGTCTCCGCCATGCGCCGGGACATAAGGACCGAGCCCCCCGTCGCCATCGCCAAGATGCCAAACAGCACTGTCGCCACCAGCACTTCTACGAGCGACATCCCGGAACGGGAACACACCTCACGCGCAACACGACAGCCAAACCGGGAGACACGCTCGCCACGGCAGGCTTTAACTTGAAGAGCAGGGAACACCCTGATAAGCATGCCCATTTTATTCTATTTGTAAAGCCTATATGGCCCTATATTCGACCCTCTTCTAGCCCCCATCACCATACAGCACACAAGCCTGCTTAATTCGTCGTGACAGATGAGCAAACAGGCAGCATTCTAAGCTCCCTTGATGTCACTCCACCAACACCTCAGCTGCTGTGCTTACGTTGCTACGGACCTCATTGCTGGCTTCTGCGGCATGCTGGGACTTTCACTAGTCCGCAGCGGGCAACGACACGCACGCTACAATGCCAGCCAGTCGGTAGAATACATCGAAAGCTACGTGAATCATTTCGAAGATCTGCTCGGCGGCTCAGGCGCCTTTCGCGGTGACGTCTGTGAACTCGGTCCCGGTGATTCCCTCGGCGGAGGCGTGCTGTATCAACTCCGTGGCGCGGAATCCGTAACTTTCTTTGAGCGCTTTCAGCGCCAGCCCAGCGAACAGGAACGCGCCATCTGCCAATTACTCTACGAAAATGAAACGCGCAAATCCAGCTTGGCGTCGAATGATTCACCGCCCTTCCCTGCCGTTGATCCAGCAAAAGCATTTCGTGTCATTCATGGCGTTACGGCGGAATCCTATCTGGAGCACGACCCCGCGCGCTACGACTTGATCGTCAGCAACAGTGTGCTCCAACACACCACCGACCCCTTGCCGCTACTCCAACTGTGCTACGATCGCCTGAAGCCCGGTGGTCGCATGGCGCACGTGATCGACCTCCGCAGCCTGGGCATCCTGAGCCAGTGGGGCGAGCTCGCCTGGCTCAGCACCTCCCCCCAGCTACACCGCCGCATGGTGCGCCACACCGGTCGCCCCAACCGCGTGCGGTATAAGGAATACATCGACTGGGCAAAGGCCAGTGGCTGCAATTACTCAGTTCGCATCCGCCACTTGGCGGGTTCCACCAAGCACTGGGCTGACGTCGCCCCTAAAGAGATTCCCGAGGATGCCTGGCGCGCCAGCGAGGAATTCGTTCGCCGCGCGCGCCCTGGTTTCACACCCAGCTTACGCGCCCACAGCGACCGCGAGCATGCCGTCGCCACGTTTATCCTCGTCTTGGAAAAACCGGCGTAGCGGGCTAAAGCTTCTCTAGCTGGCCGGAGCTTCTTCGGTGGCTTCGAGCGCCGTGGCATCCTCCTTGGCTTTGTCTTCGTTTTCCAGGGCAATTGCTTCGGCGCGCAGGGCTTCGATCTCCTTCTTGCGCTCGGCGTCCTTTTTGTTCTTCAGCTTAGCTTGCAGCTCAAATTCTTCCGAGAGGGCTTCGAGGTCTTCCATGTCCGGCGGCACGGTGGAAATCGCTTCCTCCATCGTAGTCAGGCCAGAGCGCACCTTTTTCATCGAGTCCATGTGCAGCGTAAACATGCCGTTGAACATCGCCACACGCTTCAACTCCGCAGTCTCCGCTTCCTTGTTGATTGACTCGATGAGCGCTTCACTGGAAGTCATCATTTCGTGGATACCCACACGGCCTTTATAGCCCTTGCCGCCGCAAGCGGGGCAGCCCGTGCGGTTGGCCTTGAAGATGCCCCCGCCTTCAAACTGAATCGACTTGCGCAGGATTTCCAACTCGCGGCCTTCAGCCTCGTAAGGCTGGCGACAGCTCTTACACACGCGGCGCATAAGTCGCTGAGCGCAAACAGCCACTAGCGAAGCGGAGATCATAAACGGCTCCACACCCATTTCCGTGAGACGCGCAACCGTGCCGGGCGCATCGTTGGTGTGCAGCGTCGAGAAAAGCATGTGACCGGTGAGCGCGGCTTCCACCGCAATACCTGCCGTTTCCGAGTCACGAATTTCCCCCACCAGAATGACGTCCGGGTCTTGACGCAAGAAGGCGCGCAGGGCAGCGGCGAAGGTCAGCCCGATCTTACGGTGCATCTGCATCTGGCAGAGGCCGGGCAAGGTGTATTCGATCGGGTCCTCCGCGGTGCGAATGCAGATGCCCGGGTCGTTAATTTCGTTGAGCGCGGAATACAGCGTCATCGACTTACCCGAACCCGTCGGCCCGCAGTGGAGGATCATGCCGTAAGGCCTGCTGATGCACTCGCGGTAGCGCTCTAGGTTTTCCGGCTCAAAGCCCAGGGCCGGCAGCGGCAGGGTCGACTTCGACTTATCCAGAATACGCATAACCGTGCCTTCGCCGTGGTTGAGCGGCGCGGTGGAAACACGTAAGTCGATGTTGATGGGTTTGCGGGTAAACTGCTTGAAGACGATACGGCCGTCCTGCGGAAGACGTTTTTCCGCAATGTCCAGGTTGGCCATAATCTTGAGACGTGCCAGGAGGGCGCCAGCGACCTTCGAGGACACATTGAGTTTTTCCTGAAGCACGCCGTCGATGCGCACACGGATGCGGCAATCCTTCTCAAAGGGCTCGATGTGGATGTCGGACCCACCGGAATAATAGGCGTCTTCAATGATGCGGTTGGCCAGCTGGATGATCGGCGCGGAGTCCTCGGCGTCACCTTCATCGTCGAGTTTTTCCTCGTCGATATCGAACTCCATGTCCAGAGCGTCCACCACGTCACCAAAGCCTTCAGCAACAACGGGCTGGTCCTCCTCACCCATTTTGAGCTTGGCCTGGATTTCGCGCTTAATGCCGAGCAGCGGGGCAACCTTGCGGCGAGTCTGCTCCTGCACGAGGTTCAGCACCGTCAGGTCAAACGGATTGTGGACCGCGACCACAAAGATACTTCCCACAATGCCAACGGGCAGCACCATGTGCTCCTCGCAAAATTCCTTGTCGAGCTTCTCAAAGGTGCGCTCGTCTGGCTCATAGTGGAAGGCGTTAAACGGCGCCATACCAAAGGCCTTGCTCTTGGCCGCCAACAACTGAAATTCGCTGATCCCGTAATCCTGCCCCAGCAACGCCTCCACCTCTTCGCCAGAGAGCTCCTCGTCGGTGTTGATGATATTTTCGGCCTGCTCTTCCGTCAGGCGGTTGTAATCTTTGAGGTTGCGGACGATGGCCGCTTGGATGCGTGCGAGAGGCATAGTCTAGCGTTTGTCTTGGTTACTTCAATAATTCCGGATAAAGCAGTGGCAGCGAATCTGCCGAAGCCTCCGGGTTCACGGCCTGGGGGTCCACGCCCAGTGTATTCAAGGCGCTCTCCAGGTTCTGCCCCGCGCGCATGGCGCTGCTGACAATTTCCATTTGCCGATCACGGACGGCATCGTTGAGAGACTTAAATTGCTGCGGCAACGCCTCAGTAAAGCCCGACACCCGGCCCAGAGCATCACTTATATCCTGCGCCATGAGCGGCCCCGCCTCACGCAAGGAGACAGCCGCGCGGAGCACATCGATGAGCTCGCGGAAGTTCCCCGGCCACTCGTAGTTGAGCAGCATCGGCAACGCGGCGGGATCGAGCTCCGCGCAATCCGGACGCCCCATACTCTTGGCAATCAGTGGCAAGTAACGCTGCACGTAGGCAGCCATGTCAGCCAGCCGTGCGTTCAGTGGCGGCATGACGCAAAGGCTTTGGTCGATCAGTTCTCGCAGCTCGGGGTCGATCTGGCGTGAATCAGTGTCGATCAAATCGCGCTCAATAAAATAGATGAAGGCCAAGTGCTCCGGCGACTCACGAATCACGTCCACGACTTGCGCCTGAGCAGCGAGCGTGGAGTCGGCAAAACCAATCACACCGACGAGCTCACTGCCTGGCCCCTCGGGAGAAATCGACCGCAGGGCCTCGGCCATGTTGGGCGGATTCGGGTTACGCAGGTCCAACCAGTGAACGCGTTTGGTGCTGAACTTGCGCCAAGCGGACACCTCTCGCAGAAGCAGGTCGCACTCGCTGCCACGGGGCGCAGAGATAAAGATGTGGTCCTGCTCATTGGAGGCATTCCACACATGCTCCAGGAAAAAACGGAAGATGTGCGAACGGTCGCACAGGTGCGCGAGGTGCGCGGGATACGTTTGCTTGAAATTCAGCGCGGCTTCTTCGCTACCGGATTTCCCCTGACGATGCGCACGGAACTCATCCTTAGTCGCCGGCTGCACAAAGCGTTTCACCTGGCCAATGAAGTGCTGAATATCGATCGGCTTTTCAAGGACAAGCGTCACACCCATATTGGCAACCTTCACCAGGTCGGGCGTGTTCATGAGGCCAGACACGAGGATGACAGGCAGGTCGGGGTTCATTTCACGCGCCTTGCTCAGGAAATCGGCGCCGTCCATGCCCGGCATTTTGTAGTCGGAAACGACAAGGTCATAGCCCGTTCCATGCAGGCTCTCGATGGCGCGCATCGGGTCAGTAACTGAATCGACAATAAAGGAATGCTGCTCCAACAATGCCCGAAGCATGTCGGCGTAATTTTCTTCGTCGTCTAAAACGAGGATGCGCTGTGCCATATTTAGTAGTAAGTTTCGCCCACCAAGTCGGCTGACGTGGGCATAGTTATGGGGCGCCTTTGCCCAGCTTTCAAGCTTGCTTTAGGCCCTAACCGGCCATCTACCCTAGGCGAGTGGACCGTTTTGCCTACAACGGCCAACAGAAAAAGCTCAGGCAACGCTCCAAGGTTACTGAGCTTGGACCAGGCAGTGAAGCATCACACAGAACCAGCAGAAAATCACTGTCGTCATTCACCGCCATCCAGAGAACTGAATCGGCGAATTGTATTTGTAGTTGGCGACGCGGAAGGCTGAGCGAACGCACCAGTAAATCCAGTTGCAGAACCGCTAGCGCAAACTGCGATACCGCCGACTCGTCATCACTGCGTAGATAATGCTGCCACTGGTCATCAGCCTGGCTGCGTAAACCGCGCCACCGCACGCCATTGAGCTGATCAATCCAGCCCGTCAAGTCGCCCTCCGCAGGCAGCACTGGAAATGACGTGCCCTGAGCACTAGAACTCACGCCCAAGTCCGCCCATGACACCACCCCGTGGTATTGCTTCAGGTTGTGCCCGGATTCGTCGAGCGTCAGCTGGAAGCCTTGGCCGCAATCGATTCCGCGTAACGACTTGATCTCGCCCAGGGAAAGCGCCTCGGCGCCGGATGAGAGCGAGCGAATCGCCGTCATCAAGGTCACGCTGAAGCTGCTGGAGTCTTCGATATCTCCCTCGACTTGAACAGCCGTAAAGTCGTTGGTGAATCGAATGTGTAGTTTGGGTTCCAGCGTTTGTTTCTCCATGATCGCCCGATTGGGATTTGCTACAGATTACTTAAGGATTCGTTGCATGAGCGAGGCGTCCACCCCCAAAACATCGCACGCAGTCGCCTCATCGCCCAAAAGAACGGTAACTGCTTTCACGTATTCATCGCGGTAAAGCTGCAAGCCCTGATGCAGGCTCCGGGCACCGCCTACGGCAGACGCAAGCTTCTGCTCGACGCGCTCAAGATCCTCCATGCTCAGCGTTGGCTTATCGAGGTAAATCGCCATGCGAATGAAGCGATGCAGCTCACCCGCATTGCCACCCCAGGGCTGCTCTCGCAAATATGTTTTTGCGCTGACTTCGAGCTTCGGCGCTTTGTTGAGTCCGTGGACCTTCGCCTCGGCGTCCAGGTAACGGAGCGCAAGCTCACCAATATCGTCCGCAATATCCGAGAGGGTTGGCACAGCGATCTCGGTCGTGCCCATAAACATGTAAACCGCGTCGTCGACCACACGCTCGTCGTAGAGCAAGTCCAGGTCGCGGCTTACACAGAAGATGAAGCGCATCGGAATCGGGATCGTGTCGAAGGGGTCTTTCTTGCGCCCGATGCGCATGATCAGCGAGTATTGCTCGCGGGTCACGGTCTCCGCGGCAGCGATGATAAACGTCAACCGGTCCCAGCCCTTTTGCGTCGTTTCGACTACGAGCTTCATCAGGGCCTCGCGATCAATACGCGAGCGGTCCAACAATACGTAAAAGTCCTTCTGATCGGAGTCGAATCCGTTAAAATCTGTAGTAATGGCCTCCAGATCCGTGCCCCGTGGGGTGACCATGACGAGGTTATTTTTAAAATCGCGCTGCTTGTAGAGCTTCTGAGCAAATTCACGGGCCCGGCGGTCTTTCGCGGGAAACGTCTCAAAGCGGAACGGCAGGCTGTGGTGGAAGTTCTCCTCCTCCTCAACATCATCCACCCCAGACTCGCGGCGCAAGCCAGCCTCCCGCTCCTCGATGAGCGTTGCCGTACGCTTGAGCAGGGAAAATACATTGAGCGGCTTGAGGAAAACGCCGCCCACCCCCTCGCGGATGAGGCTGCGGATCGTATCATTATCCAGATAGCCGGAGACCATGATGATCGGCACATCCGGCTTGATCTGCTTGAGCGTGCGGATGAGCTCCTCTCCCGACATACCGGGCATTTTCTGGTCGGTAACTACCAGATCATACGCATTGTTCGTGAAGTACTCTACGGCACGCTCCGGCTGCTCGCAGGACTCCACTTCATAACTGGCCTGACTGAAAATGTCGGTCAGCAGTTGGTTAAAATCAGCGTCGTCATCGACTATGAGAATTCTTCGTCCCATGCAGCGTGGTTGGCCATTAAGCTGTGAAGCGCAGCCGGAAGTCAATCGTAATGGCTGGCTTACGCGAAACCAAATTCTAGGAGTTGAGCGTAAAACTAGGCATTGCGTCCATGGATTTCAACCGCTCAAGGCATAGTTTTTCCGCCTTACGCATCTCGGCGCGCGCTTCGTCATCCAGATCATCATGGCCGGCCAGGTGTAGCCACCCATGCACCAGGTAAAGCGTCAGCTCCTCAGCAAAGCTCCAGCCATGCTTGGGAGCCTCACTAATCGCACGGTCAACGCTCACACAGATCTCGCCCGCAAAGTCCATTTCCGCGTCACCAGGGAAGGTAATGACGTCGGTCGGCGTCGGGTCATCAAGGAAGTCGTCGTGGATCTGGGCCAACTCATCGTCCGTCAGAAACACGAGTGACAGCTCGCCATCAGGCGCGTGATAGGCCTTCCAGCCATCCAGTTGAGCAAAACAACGCTCAAGGCTCGGCTCATTCACCGCAAGACGGCTATACTGCTGTGCGTTTATTTGAAGGATTCGGGGCATGGGAGTCAGGAGTAGGGCGCGGCTCAGTCATCGGGACGGGAGCGGCTGAATGCCCCCGCTTTTTTTTACTGGTGTCATCCTTGGGATACTGCACACGGCTGTGCAACATATTGAGCAAGGTGAAGCAGAAACTGTCGCGGACTTTCCGAATCTGGGCCACCGTCATCGGTGCCTCGTCCAACTGCCCATCATCCAGGCGCGCGGCAAAGATGCCGTCGACGAGCTCCTCTACGCTTTGCGGCGTGACTTTCTTCAAGCTGCGAGAAGCAGCTTCGACCGCGTCGGCAAAGAAAATAACGGCGCTTTCGAGCGTTTGCGGCTTGGGCCCCTCGTAGCGGAATGTGCTCTCGTCCACCTCATCACGGCTATCAAAGGGAGGGCTAGACATGCCAGCCTGCAAGGGCAGCACTGTCTGCTGCTGACGATTGCAGGCCTTGCTGTAGAAGTATTTAATGAGCGTCGAGCCGTGGTGCTGGCGAATCACGTCCACAAACACATCCGGCAGCTTACTTTGCTTGGCCATGTCCACGCCTTCCTTCACGTGGCTCTTGATGATCAAGGCGCTCATGGCCGGGGTCAGTTCGTCGTGCGGATTGTAGCCTTCGTGCTGGTTTTCCGTGAAATACTCCGGCTTGACCATTTTGCCAATGTCGTGGAAGAGGCTGGTGGCGCGGCAGAGCAGCGGGTTGGCCCCAATCTCGTTGGCGGCGCGCTCGGCCAGATTGGCGACCATTAACGAGTGGTGATAGGTGCCCGGGGCTTCCATTTGGAGCTTGCGCAACAGCGGGTGGTTGAAGTCCGTGAGCTCCAGCAGGGTGATGTCCGTCGTGTATTTAAAGAGGTGCTCAAAAATCGGCAACAGGCCAATAACGATGACGCCCGTGATCAAGCCCGCGCCAATCGCAGTCAGGACCATTTCGCCGACGGTCACCGGATCCATTTCGTTCATGAAACCGAAGAACGCCGCCACCAACGCCACGGCCAAGCCCGAGAGCAAACTCGCGCGCATCAGCTTGCCGCGCAATCGAACGTCTCGCGCAAAATAAATCGCCGTCATCCCGCCCAATAGCGAAACCAGAAAGCTGTCAATCGAGCCGCCCCACATCAGCGAGTGAAGCGCGCTGACAGCCAGGGACATCAAGGCAGCCGGGCGAGGGCCAACCATAATCGCCATCACAATCGCCCCCAGCGCAACTGGAGCCGCAAACGGCAACAGCGCCATCAATCCTGAGTTACCGCCAAAAAGCGGCGTTGCCCCAAGCTGCTGAATGAACCGCAGCGAAAGCAAATTCAGCATGAGCACCGTGGCGATGAGCCCAAATCGGCGGTTCGAGCGACCATGCAGCGAGAAAACCGTCTGCATGAACAGGATGCCGCAAACCATCAGCACAATCGTCATCACCGAGCGCTGAACCAGTGTGGCGTTAAAGCCCCAAACGATCTCCGTGCTCTTGTTAAGCTGCACGCGGTAGGCCGCCACGGCCTCCACCTGCTCGTCGGTGATCACGTTACCCGGCTCTACAATCACCTGGCCCTGCTCGTAAAACACCTTGACCGGCTCCACCCCACTGGCGGCTTGCGCCTTGATCGATTCCGTGGTCGCTGCGTCGTATTCCAGATTGGGCTCCAGCCCCTTCTTGAAGATGCGGTAGAGCGCGCGAG
This sequence comes from Cerasicoccus maritimus, assembly GCA_031296935.1. Taxonomy (GTDB): domain Bacteria; phylum Verrucomicrobiota; class Verrucomicrobiia; order Opitutales; family Cerasicoccaceae; genus Cerasicoccus; species Cerasicoccus maritimus. The sequence goes on along the minus strand of JAVDPD010000014.1, from coordinate 93,658 downwards.
AGAGGGAAAGATCATCGCCGAGACCAGCCAGGTTAATGTTCAACAGGCGAGCGGCCTCTTCCATCGACTGGATGTTGTCGCCGCGACGCCCCAGCACGACCATCGGCACCACGGGCGAGCCATCCACGCTGGTCTGGGAGCTCCCCGGCTGCTCAAAAACCCCATCACGCATCACGTCGCGAAGGGCCAGCGCGCCCTCGCGCAGAAGCGAGTGGCGTTCTTCCGGAGTGGACTTCTCCAGCAGCGTGGTGAGGTCCTCCGCGTTGATCATCAGGCCGGTTTCCGCGCCAAAGGTGGCGGTAAACTGGTCAATAACCGGCGGCCATTCACTCTTGGGAAGCTCAGCCAGCTGCGGCATGAGGCTGGTTTCGATCGCCGTATTGAGGTGATCAATGGCCTTGTTGAAAGTTTTGAATGGCTCCGGGTCCAGCTTGTAGCGGGGGAGCACACGCTGGCGGAGCTGCTCTTTTTTATCCGCCGTAGCCAGCCTACTGACATAGCTGAACGGGAAATCCGCCGTGATGCGCACATTGGCCGTCTGGTTCGGCGTGATCGGTGGCCCAGCTGGTGATTGGCCGAGGAAGCAAATAACAATAATGGCAAACGCCATGAGCACAAAGATACCCGCTGAGACGATCTGACTCGTCTCAAAGAACGTGGCGGCCTTCTTCGGCTCCGCATCGCGCCGCTTTCGGCGCGCATCGGTGGTTTGCTGTTTTTTCGACTTTTTCTTGGGCAGAATCGACATCGAGTCCTTTCTGCAGCGTGGATCGGTGGATTACCGACCTGTCTGTCTCTCAAGGTTGCTTTTTTCGTAAGCCTGAATGATCCGGCTCACGAGCGGGTGACGGACGACGTCCATCGCGTCGAAGTAAAAGAGCTTAATGCCCTTGATGCTGGCGAGAATCTGTACGGCCTGCTTCAGACCCGACATCTTGGAGCGGGGAAGGTCAACCTGGGTAATGTCCCCTGTGACGATCATCTTCGAGCCCTCGCCCAAACGGGTCAGGAACATCATCATCTGCTCGGGAGTCGTGTTTTGCGCTTCGTCGAGGATCACGTAAGCGTGCGAAAGCGTGCGGCCGCGCATGTAGGCCAGCGGGGCAATTTCGATGAGGCCTTTTTCGCGCATTTTGGCGGAGTCCTCCTTGCCCACCATGTCGAACATGGCGTCGTATATCGGGCGCAGATACGGGTCGAGCTTCTGCTCCAGCTCACCCGGCAGGAAGCCCAGCGCCTCACCGGCCTCCACAGCCGGGCGGGTGATGATGATGCGCTTCACTTCGCCCTCTTGCAGAGCGTGGAGCGCGGCGGCCATCGCCAAATAAGTCTTACCCGTGCCCGCCGGGCCAACGCCGAACACGACGTCGTTCTTCTGGATGAATTGCAGGTAGCGCTTCTGGTTGATCGTCTTGGGGACGATGCTCGCGCGACGCAAATTGATGACCAACGGGTCATTGAACACCTCCATAACCTCGTCACCCTTGCCGGTCGAAAAGGTCTCCAGAATGTTCATGAAGTCGTTGTTGGTCAGGTTGATGCCTTGGCTGCGGGCGGCGTCGAGCGTCTTAAAGAAGTTCGTTGCCTCAGCGATGGCGGCTTCCTCGCCCTCCAGCTCCAGCCAGTCCTCACGGGTGACGATCTTGACGTCGAATGCATTCTCCGCCCGGTTAAGGTTGTCCTCCTTGCTGCAGTAGAGCGAACTCAGGTGCCGCGGGCTGGGAAATTGAAGCTTTTCAGTAGCCATTTATTAAAATTAGACGGCGTGCGCCGGGGTGAACTCGCGCAAGCGCTGCCACATGGCGTCCATGCTTTCGGGCAAGACGCGGGTGTCGCCCAAAACGGGCATGAAGTTAGTGTCGCCGTTCCACCTGGGAACGATATGGCAATGCAAATGTTGAGGGATGCCGGCACCAGCGGCGTCGCCAAAATTGAAGCCCACGTTGAACCCATTAGGGCGAAGTGCGTCGGTCAGGATTTGTTGGCCCAGCACGATGGTTTCCATGAGGTCGGCGCGCTCGGCGGCGGTCAGGTCAGCTAGCTGCGGCGCTTCGCGGTAGGGCGCGGCCAATAGGTGGCCCGCATTATACGGATACTTGTTCATGACCAGAAACGAATGCTCCCCGCGCCAAAGCAAGTGGTTCGCGCGATCGTCGTCACTGGCTGGGATGCGGGCAAAGGGATTCCCGCCCTCCTTGTCCGACTTGGGGGCTTCGATGTAGGCCATGCGCCAATAGGCGTGCAGAGATTCCATCACTTGTATTTAAAAATAGATCCCCGATCAGGGAATTTTTCGGAGGATGTAATAGAAGAATTGGTCGTCTGGCTAGCTCAAACCATAAGCGCTAAAATTGGTAAAAATCTGGGGTAATGTAGCTAGTTAATTGCCAAGTTTGGACGACATTCGTGGCAAAAGCGTTCAATCGTAATTCACTCAATCGCCACACAAGAAGCATTGCCGCTGCCGGGCATAAGCCACAGGCTAGCCAACACCGCCATGAAATCTCTGATCTCCACCTGCCTGCTTTACCTGGCAGTCATCTCGCTGACCGGTTGCGCCGGGCAGGAAAAAGCCGTCACCCTGCACTTCCGCGACGCCGTAACCCAGGAGCCGATCGGCAGCGGAAGTGCCATAATCCAGCAACGAATCAGCTACTTTTCCAAAGACCCCGTGGGCCATGTCGCCGAAATCAAGCCCGACGGCCAAGCCTACCTGCGGCGCGTAAAAGAGGGCAGCTGGGCAATACGCGCTGACGCCCCCGGCTACGACGCCGCCTGGCTTTGGTTCTCCTTCGATGTCGACAAAGACATCCAACGCCCCGCCGCCGGACAATGGGAGACCATGATGACCACTCAGCAATACCCAAACATCCCAGACCGCGCCATCGAGTTCCAAATGGAGATCACCGAGCCGAAGCGCTAACCAGCCAACGTCAACCGCCACCTTGCCCCTACGAGGCTCCGCATCAATAGCCCAGGATTAAAGCGGAGCTCCGTTGGGCAAACAAGCGAGCTCTCTCACACATTCTGGCTCCCTAACCCTTTGACTACCAACGTCGTTTAATAGTGAGAGCTACTCACTAGTAAAATGCTCAAGCGTGCACTTTTTATTTGTAAAAGCACGCCTACATGATAGTGTCTAAACAATCACGCAAATGCTGCCTTCACTGCCGGAACGCGAAGCTTCAGCGAGTGTTTATGCTGCCTCGCAACAAAACGCTATCCTTACGCAGCACTCGCTGAAGCTTCGCGCTCCTCCAACTCCCAACTCACCACTCGTAACTTTACAAACCCACATACCCATGAACCTCCCCCACCGCCCTCCCATCTAGCAAAACGGCGCTGCCCTGCAGCGTCCACCCGCCCGCCTGCAATGCTCCAGGACCGGAGTCACGGGCGGGGCTCATTCGCGGATAAAATCCATTTCGCGACGCCCCGCTGACTTTAATCCCCTGCCCCGCCAACGGAGGCAGCCCGGCTTTGGCTCATTGATGCCACTTGCGCACGGCAACTCCCCCCGTCGCCCGGATTATCCGCTGGCGACCGCCTTGGCCTCGCCCGCCAATCCCCAAGCGAACGCCCATTGCGGCCCTCGCCCGGGTTTCCCATGTGTTCTTTGATAGATTTTTGCCCAAGATCCCCCCCCTCCCCCGGCCCCCTGCGGGGCTCCGGGAGGAAAAAGGAAAAAGATTAAAGGAAAAAGTGATAGCGGTGTTCTTTGCGATATGGAGTGCGCCAGCCCTCTGGCGCTTTAAGTATTTTACGAAAACGGAGAAGTTTTATGTCGACATAGTTCCATGCTAAAGCGCCAGAGGACTGGCGCACTCCATAAAGGAATCCATGTGCATTGTCGTTCTCTACCGTGCGTTGTGGTTCTCTGCCGTGCATGGCGACTCTCCACCGCGTCCCGGTCGCGACTTTTTCCTTTTTCCTTTAATCTTTTTCCTCTCCGCCAACTCGCATTTGACACCGCGATAAGCATTGCTAAACCTAGCGTTAATGTTTCTCCGCAATGCCCGACAACTGCGCCTGAGCGCAATTGTTGTCCTCGCCCTGGTGGTCAACCTGGCGGGGGTCTGGCCGATGCTGAGTCAACCTGCGGCGCAGAAAGTCGACCTCTTCCAGCGCTACAGCGAATTCATGAGCCTCCGCGAGGCGCTTGAGCACTCCATTGGCGAAGTGGAATTCTGTGGCCAAGCGCCAACGCCGGAAAATCTCCCTGCCAACTGGGAGGCCCTCCCCAGCCACCAGGAAGCCAAATTGATCTTGCTGGGGCAAGCCACGCACTTAGTCCCACCGCCAGCGGCCGCATTGCCGCAACCCACGGAACCCCGTATCCCAGGCCTACGCAGACTGACGCCTGAGCCACCCCCTCCACGAGCCTAGATTGGTCCCCCCGAACCGTTGACGACGCGCCACGACGGCGCGCCCGCCTGACGTATTCACCCAACCAATCTAGCTATGTACTCAAAATCATTCGTTTCTGCATCCTGCCTGGCGATCGCCGCCAGCGCGGCCTCCCTTCACGCCGCCGAGCTATCCAGCGTCGGCCAAATCATGCCGATGGTCCACATCAGCATTCAGTTCAACTCGTTCGACAACACGCTGGCGGCGGTTGTCGATTCCGACGTCCCGCAAATGACGCCACTGAGCATCCTCTCTCCCGGCGACTCATTTAACCCAGCCGACCCGTGGTATGACACACTCGATCCGAGCCAGGAGGGCTTAGCATGGACACGCCGCTACGGCTTCGTCTCCACACTCGATCCCGCGCCCGATGACCTGTATTTCTGGGTCAGTCTGGACGCCGTCAGTGCTGGCCTCGAGGCCTACTATTATCGGGAGTCCCCGGCCACGTTCGAGGCAATATTCGGCACAGACGGCTCCAGCTTCCTTTGGCAATACCCAGACTCGATGACGCACCCGGTTTTTGCCACAGACAACGTAGGCAACTACAGCGTTAGCGGCATTGTTTATATTGGTGACGAGAATGGTGTCGCTGACCCCAGCTATGAGGCAGCCCCGTTCACGCTAAATCTGACTGCGGTGCCCGAGCCATCCACGTATGCAGTACTGCTGGGCGCAAGCGCGTTGGCTCTAGCCACCATCCGTCGAAAACGCTGATCACCCAATGAGCGCTCAACTTGCGCAACGCCGCCTGGTTCCATACCGGGCGGCGTTCACCCTCATTGAACTGCTAAGCGTGGTGGCGATCATCGCCATCCTCGCTGGCATCCTGATCAGCGTCGTTGGCGTGGTCAGCGAAAACGCGCGAAAGGCAAAGTCAACCGCCCGCCTGAAGAACCTGGGTTCGAGCGCGCTGCTCTACTCCATCGAGCACGCTGGCTCCTGGCCTCAAAGCAGCCACGCTTACACTCAGGCCTCCCCCCAATGGTGGCTGGCCCTGGCGCCCTATCTGGGCAGTGATATTACCCGCGCCTCCGACCCACGCCGCGCCGACTACCTAAACGGAATTTTACGCGACCCACTCGACCCCGAAGAGACGCCCGGGGGCCACAGCAATGAATTCAGCTATGGCTTCAACGTCTACCTGCAACTCGGCGAACTGGATGACTACGATGGCAAACCTCAGCGCTGGAACACCGTCTACCGCACCCCACACCCGGAATCAACCGTCATCTTCGCCACCAATCAACTAGACAGCAGTGACCACTTTATGGCGCACGATTGGGCCAGCACTGCGGATGCCGAACACGATCTCGATATCCGCAGCAACGATCTAGCCGGCTTCGTATTTTGCGATGGCCACACCGAATGGCTCAGCCCTACCCAAAGTTTTTCCCCGGCAAACGGCGCCAACCTCTGGCATCCCGACCAGGCGGTCCAACCTAAACCGTAAGAATCGAAGTGCGCTTCATGCCCGGAGCAACGCCGCCCTGAATCCAAAGCGCCTCATCTCGCCCATGAGAGGTTAATCTAAATACGCCAGAGGCATAAACTTCAGTCACCAAGGCTATCATGTAAGGAAAAAACCTTGCCTATACAATCTGCATCCCCTTGCCTATCAGCATAATTCCCGATACTCATTTATCATAAACACCCCAAATGCGAGATCTAGGGTTTAAATCTTTATAAACTTCGGTTTATTACAAACATCTATTAAGAGGGATAATCCCACCGGTCGTTGACAAACCAAAAGCTGCGACTTATTATTATACTCAAATGAAACGCGTCGTAATAATCGAGGACCAAACCATTTTACGTGAATTCACCCGTGCTTTGGTTGAAAACTGCCCCATGCTGGAACTCGTTGGCGAAACCGGCGACGGCCTCAAAGGATACGAAATCACCCGTGAGCTCAAGCCGGACATGCTCATTTTGGATGTCATTTTACCCGGTCTAAACGGCATTAGTTTGATGAGGCGCCTCCACAAGGAGCAACCAGCCCTCCACGTTCTCGGCTTCTCCTCCTTCCAAAACAAGATGCTGGTCAAGCAGATGATCGAAGCTGGTGCCCGCGGGCTCGTGCAGAAAACCGAGAGTCTGGAAATCCTAGAAACCGCGATCAACAAAGTTGCTGAAGGCCAAAGCTACTTCAGCCCCAAGGTTGCGGAAATCATGCGCGAAATCATGATCCACCCAGACCAATCCTTCAGCCTGGATGACTTGACCAACCGCGAAGTCGAAATTCTCAAGCTCATTGCCGAGAGCTTCAGCAACAAGGAAATTGCACAAAAGCTGAGCATCAGCGTGAAGACTGCGGAAACACACCGCAATCGCATCATTGCCAAGCTGAACATCCACGATGCGCCAGGGTTGACCCGCTTCGCCATCGCCAACGGCTTGGTCAACATTTACGGCGAATAAAGCTGCATCCCCACTCCCAAATCTCGGATCAGCCAACCGATGAAAAAGCCCCAGGATAACCCGGGGCTCTTTTCACGATCAGTAGTGATAACGATAACTATGGAGTGCAAACACTGCTCAATGTAATAGGTTAGCGGGTTTTACCCAGCACACGCGGGATGCCACACTTTGCGGCGTAAGCAAGCCCAGCCGGATCCTCTCCGGCAGAGTTCAGCACACCAAAGATCACGCCACGGTAGTTATGGGCGTTCAAACTGCCAGGGTCATCCCTGCGGTTGTTTACCCCTCGGGTAATCCAGCGACCATCCTCATTGCGCATCAGCCAGTGGCCAACCAAGTCACCGGCTTCGTCTTCGAAGACGACCATCATGCCGGGCTTCAGCTTGCTCATTGGGGCCTCATCCACCAGTAAAACTGAACCATTGCCAAAGTAGGGAGCCATCGATTGGCCACCACCAAGCATCACCTCCCAGCCAGCATTGCGCTCGGCAACTTTCTGACCATCACTGATCGCTTGTTGCAGCGATACATTCGTCGAGCAATTAACTTCAATCTGCCTTGATTCTGCGCGGATACCCAGCATCAGAATCGAGCAGGCGAGCATCAGGTGGAGGCGTTTAAAGTTCATGCCCAAAGTTTACTTCAAATCAAGCTCTTCGGGTAGCCACTCGACGTTGTATTTTTAATGTGCAGCTTCTGTATAATTAGCCACACTACTGTATATTTTCAGGCTGCGGATCATGCACCAGCATTGAATGCATGCTTGATGAAATAATCGTAAAATCCAGTATCCCGCATCATTGATTCACTGACTCCAACATACAGCTTCAACCCGATTGATTAACCGAATGATTTAAACTATATTAACAGGCATGCAATCAGAGGGCACAGTGAGCGCTCTGGCGATGCTCATAAGCATGCTTTTATGCGGATGCGTAACGAATGATTCGCCTAATTTATCGGCACCAGCCTCTGCGGTTTCATTCCGTGAATCCAGCCGCGCGGCGCGATCCGTAGAGCATGAGCAGGAGGGGCGGCTGAGCGCACCTGCGCAAGGCAGTTCCATGCAGCCGCTTTACGGTGACAACGCATACCTGATCATCACGCCCATCGCTTTCAATGAGCTGCAATCGGGCATGCTCATTGCCTACCACAACCTTCAGGGCATGCGCGTGGTTCATCGTCTGGGTGAGAGAGAGGGCGCCTACTGGACCGTGAAGGGTATCAACAACCGATATGAGGACGCCGACTACGTGACGCCAGACAACCTGATCGGCGTCGTTTACGGCTCATTCTTTGCCAGTCAGTAACAGCGACGACGCTTTGTGCTTTCATTTTTCAGCACAAAGCTGTTACCTGCCCCGCATGCCCGATTATTCTGCCAATGCTGGCCTCATCGAAGCGCTTGCCCAGGAAACCATCCACCGCTACCAGCTCGCCAACGGCCTGACCGTCGTCCACAGGGAAGACCGCGCCGCTGAGCTCATCTCCGTGCAAACCTGGGTCAAGACCGGCAGCATCCACGAGGGCGCGATGCTCGGCGCCGGCCTGTCCCACTACCTGGAGCACCTCCTCTTTAAGGGCACCGAAAAGCGCGGTCCGCTGGACATCAGCCGCGAAATCAACGGCTGCGGCGGCTACATCAACGCCTACACCACCTTCGACCGCACGGTTTACTACATCGACGGCCCGTCCAACGCCGCAGGCACGATTTTCGACGTCCTCGCCGACATGTCGCTCAACGCCTCACTGCCGGAAGACGAAATCATCCGCGAGCGCGACGTCATCTTGCGCGAGATCGATATGGGCCTCGACGACCCCGACCGCCGCCTCTTCCACACTTTCGCGCACACCGCCTTCCGCGAGCACCCTTACCGGCACCCCGTCATCGGCCACCGTGCGCTCTTCGAGGGCGTGACGCCCAACGACCTCCGTGAATATTACCACGGCCGCTACGCGCCGAACAACCTCGTGCTCGTCGTCGTCGGTGCCTTGTCCGAGACCGAGTGCCGCGCCCTAGCGGAGGAACATTTTGGCCAAAAGCCGATGCGCCAGCTCGCCCCAGCCTACGTGCCACAAGAGCCCGCGCAACTCGCCCCCCGCGAAGACCGTTCCACGGGCGATTTCAACATCGTCCGCGGCTTCATCGGCTTCAAGGTGCCCGGCCTCGGTGCCGAAGACGCCCCCGCGCTCGACGTCCTTGCCCGCCTCCTCGGCAACGGTGCCAGCTCCTGGCTCTGGCAAAGCCTTCGCGAAAAACAACGCCTCGTGCACAACATTTCCGCCGGCTGCTGGAACCCCGGCGACCACGGCCTGTTCTGGATCAGCTACCTCTGCGACCCGGGCAAACGCGAAGCCGTCGAAGCCGCCATCCGCAGTGAGCTCTCCATCGCGCAAACCCGCGCCCCGCAGCCCGAAGAGCTCGCCAAGATTGTCCGCCAAGCGCTCGTAGGCGAAGTCAATTCCCGCAAAACCGTTGGTGGCCAAGCCTCGCGCCTGGGATCGGCGGAAGTCGTTGCCGGCGACCTCGGTTTCCCGCAACAGCACCTGCGCCGCCTCAGCGCGTTGACGCCCGAGTCCGTGCTTCAGGCCGCCTCGCGCTACCTCGTCGAAACTGCCGAGACCGCAGCCTCCATCGAGCCAAAGAAGGAAACCGTCTCCGCGCCGTCGATCAACACCGGCGCCGGCCTGCCCGACTTTGAAGAAGTGACCTTGAAAAACGGCGCGCGCCTGCTCCTGCAAAACGGCGGCAGCGTGCCCAAGACCCACGTGCGCTACGTCTCCCGCGGCGGCCCGCTGTGGGACCCCGTCGGCCAGCGCGGCTTGACTGGTGTGTTTGCCACGCTCCTCGCGCGCGACACCTCAAAGCGGACCGCAGCCGAAGTCGCGGCGACGATTGAATCCGTCGGCGGCAGCTTTGATGAGCATGTCGGCAACAACACCTTTGGCCTCTCCGTGGAGACCCTGAGCGGGGACTTCCCCCTCGCCGCCGAGCTACTCAGCGACTCGCTTCACCACGCCTCGTATTTGCCCACGACGTTCGAGATCGAACGCGATGCGCAGATCGCCTCCCTCCAGGAAGACGACGACGAAGTCCTCGAATGGAGCCGCCGTCAGATGCGCGCAAAATACTTCGGCGCCCACCCCTACGCGGTGGATTACCTCGGGCTCGAAAACGACCTCAAGTCGCTGACGCCGGACCACGTCCGCGCGCTTGCTGGGCAGTTGCTCGCCGGCCCCAATGCGCTCGTCGCCGTGACGGGTCAGTTTGACCGCAACCAAGTCGTCAACACCCTCGGGCCGATCCTCGAAGCCCTGCCAGCCGACTTTGCCAACCTCGCCTCCCCCGCGCACGACGCCCCCGCCGAAACCGGCAGCATCCTGCTGGAGCGCGACCGCGAGCAGGCCATTGTCCTCGTCAGCTACCCGGACAGCGGGGTGGTCGACGCCGACGCCTACTTGGCCGGCGAGGCGCTCGACGAGCTCTTTAGCGGCATGTCCAGCCAGCTCTTCCAAAAGGTTCGCGAGGAGAAAGGCATGGCCTACTTTGTCGGGTCCCAGCGCATGCTCGGGCTCAACTGTGGGATGTTCACCTTCTACGCCGGCACGAGCAAGCAGCAGGCCGACGAGGTGGAGGCCGAAATCCTGGCCGAAGTCGAGCGCGCCCGCGCGGGCGGCTTCACCGGGCAGGAATGGGCGGCTTGCAAAACACGTCTCGTCGTTCGCCGCGCTCAGGGCCAGCAATCTCCGGGTTCCCGCGCCATGCACGCCTGCCTGAACGCACTTTATGGCCAACCGGTCAACTCCTGGAGAAAATATCCGGATCGTGTGCACAATTTGAGCCTCGATCAGCTCACCGCTTTCGCCCAAGAGCGATTTACCACTGATAAGCGTCTGATTTTAAAGACCTTGCCTAATAAATAATGTCCTAGCGTTCAGCAACCGGGGTCCTTTGACTCTGTGACGCCGAGGTTAAACTTCGTCGTCAGCGGCGCCATCATCTTGAGTTTTATCGTGTTTTTCGCACGGTAAGGCTACCCTCGCATGCAATTTGCTTTCTTGAACTTCAGGCATGAATAGCCAATCGTATACTCAACCAAACAAAGGTTCCCATTTGCGCAAAAATGGGAGTAAAAGCGGCTTCGCGCTCGTCACCGCGCTAGCCCTAATGTCCTTTATTTTCTTGCTGATCTTCAGCATGTCCACGCTGACTCAGGTCGAGCTTGCCACCGCGAGCCACACGAAAGCTGAGACAACCGCCAAAGAAAACGCCCGGCTGGGCCTTCTAGTCGCCCTGGGCCAGCTACAGCAAGCCGCCGGCGCAGACCAACGCGTCACCGCCCGCGCCGAAATCCTCGGCGACGGCAATTACGATGCCTCCAACCAGTATTGGACCGGCGTCTGGGACACCACCGACATGAGCGAAGATCCCGTGTGGCTAGTCTCCGGCAGCCCCGTGGTGACTACTGCGCCCTCCGACACAGCTCAATTGGTTAAAAGCACATATTCGCCGATAACTGGCCAAATAATCCCCGCCGTCAATGCGCCAGCAGTTGAAGTCTTTGAGAACCAGACCCATGTTGGCAACTACGCCTACTGGATCAGCGGTGAAAATGAAAAACTTTCACTGAGTGCGATGGAGAGAGTCGCGGATTTCCCAACTCAAGAAACAGAACGACGCTATTTGGAATACCAAAGCATAGTTCCTGACTTGAATTATTTGGACTCAGCAGGCTACACCACCACGACGACCGACAACTTCGATATTAATGCCAATAGCGATCTCGGCGACATGCTAGCCAACGCCATTTCCAACGATCAGTTTGCACTCATCGACTTGACAAACAGTAACGACGCCGCTTTCCCAACTTGGCGATCAAGCGGCTTCTCGCACGACGCCACTGCCAATACCTGGTCCGTACTGGCCAACACCAAAGATGGCGGCCTGAAGCGCAATTTATTTGATGACACCCTGACCGATGCAATCGCCAACAGCGCCACCCGCGATTTTCTGGTGGGCTACGAAGACACCCTCGACGCAAGCACCGACAGCACCAGCGGCATCGCCGACGGCGAACCCTACTTCGAACCGCGCGCCATCCCCACGGAACTGACGCTATGGATCGGCATTTTTCATACATGGACTGATGCCAAGCTACGCATCCGCTTCCACCTGCAATGCGAATTCTGGAACCCCTACACCATTCCACTCATTTACGCTTCTGACACCGACTCCAGATACGACCGCGCATTCACCGTCCGCTTTGAAAACCTGCCCACGGTCACCATTGAACAAATTTCCGGCAACATGAAAGCGCCGACGATCATTGAGGACCTCAATGATTTCTCCGCTTACGCCGATGGCAACTACCGTGAGACCATTAACTCTTGGGTTGAGATACCGACCATCAGCTCCCTCAACAAACCAGAGCTGGGACCAGGCGAAGTTTACGGCGTCACCGAACCGAACCCCAACACTCAAGCTTATGGTTTGGCTCGAGACTTCGGCACTATCCGCTGGTCGGGAAACCAAGACACCCGACCTGATGATGCGGACAAAATTAAAATCAGCGCAGTCCACCCGGATAACGGCCTAAAAATCATCGTCGAAGACTACAAATCTGGCAATGAAGTCTTCGTCATTGAGAACCTTGCATTCGACGACTTCGAAATCGAAAAAACTTTTCGCAGCAGCGCAGGAAATAGCGGCGACTCTTTTTCACGCAGCAGCAGCAGCTCCTATACTCAAGGAGACTACACGATCGCCTACCACTATCGTCTCGACACTGACGAGACCAACCCGGGCCTGCTGAAAGAGCTGATCGAAGGACTCGACATACGTGACCCAGTACTCGACGCCCAAGGGACATTCACCGGAAAAGACGGCTCGGAGCACAAAGTGTCCGACTACATTCTACAGGCCAGCACCAACCCAGCGGACGCTGCCCAATACGCTTCTGAATTTTTCTCCATATTGGACATATTCAAGGTCAACGAGGAACGCGAACACCTAGAGTATGCTGGCGGCGGCGAAACCGGAAACGTCTCCATCCTCGCCTACGACATTCCCCGCAAAGACAGCGACTTCGTATCACTAGGTGCCCTGCGCAATCTACCCGTCATGAACGAGTCTCTCGCTACCCTGGGCTCCACCCACCCAGACGCGAAAAACGAAATCTTCGACGAATACTTTGTCGCCAACTCCGGAGTTGCCATGGCCGGAAGCGCAGCGCCAGACACCAACCCGCACCTGTCCTACCTGGAGGAAGTCTCGATGCTTTCCGCCAAGGATGTTGCGGCCAATGCCCTACTCAACGGGGGCTTCAACATCAACAGCACTTCAGTCGCGGCATGGATGAGCTTCCTCAGCAGCCGCGGCGTGATCGAGGATGCCACCGGCGACAACATCACCGCACGCCACCTGTTCACCCGGATGCCCTACTATTCAGCCGAGCACCCAGACATCGTAACCAACGAATCAGTACTCCGCAGCACGGGTGCCAGCGTGACCATGCCGCCGGTTTATGAACAAGGTATGCGCCAGCTCGATCCCACCGATGCCCATGAAAAAATGCTGATTATTGCGGAAGGCATCGTCGACCACCTCAAACAGCGCGGTGAGCCCTATGCATCCGTGGATGAATTCCTCGACTCAGGTATAATCGATGAACTCTTGGAGGAGACCGAAATCAATAAAGACATTCTGGAAAACTCCAATGTATACATTACGCAGGGAGACATCGCTGCCCAACGAGCCGATCTGCTCACCTCCCGCTCGGATACATTCCTGATTCGCTCCTACGGAGATGCTCGCAACGCGATTACCGGCGAAGTCACGGCTCAAGCCTGGGCAGAAGGGGTTGTCCGCCGACTCCCCAACCTCACAAATGCGAGTGGCCAAGTAGAGGACAACGCCCTTGAATCCAATCCACGTGAATTTGAAATCGTTTCCTGGCGATGGTTAGACAAATCGGAAGTATATTAATCGCTCTGCTGCTCACGCAGAACGCCCTGGCTCTCGGTGAGGATGAGAGCCCCACGCTGAACATTCGCTTTGCGACGCTTCCTCTGTCCTCCGATGTCGGCAAGGAAACACTCTATTACACCAGAGACGGCGAGCCGGACCTCAACGACGCCGTGGCGTTGGAACTCAACCCGCGCGAGCGCTCAGGTTATTACTCCTATCAAGGGCCCAACCCGATGCCGGTCTTCCGCAAGGAACTAGGCACGGAAGGCTTTATGGTGCTTACGCCGGTATACCAAGTGTATGTGCCTGGAGTCCGCGGCTCATGGCTCGTCATATTAGAACCAGCCAATGGACAGCAGCAACCACTGCCATTACCCAGCCATTGCATGGAATATGACGACTCACAGTTCCCGGAAGGCAGCCTGCTGTTCTTCAATAGCACCGCCGCTACCTTCCACGGAATTCTGGGCGACAAAAAAATTGAGATAACACCCGGCGCCAACCGAGCCATTGATATCAGCGATTATTATGAGGACGAAATTCCCGTGGGCTTGGTCGTGAAAGATGGCGATAAAATCCACAAGGTGCTCGTCAATAAACTTCGGTTCTATCCAGAGAGACGTACGCTCATGATTCTGCGTCCGCCACGTCGCGAAGGCTCTTACCGGATTCAGGCTCAGCGCATCACGGAATACTTGGGCAAGTTCAACGAACAAGACGCCGGCGCCTGATACTTGGGCCTAAGCTTGATTTTTTGCGCGGAGCGGGTTTGATTAGGGAGTATGTCTGATCCAGCCACGCTAAATCCGCCTGCCGATGTCCGCATTGGCGACGAACGCCTGATCCGCCTCACCGAGTCGGCCGGCAAGAAGGCGACGTCCCTCATCGAACGCGAGCAAAAGGGCGAATACCTGCGCGTGGCCATCAACGGCGGCGGCTGCAACGGCCTCTCCTACAAAATGAAGTTCGTCGCCGCCCCCAAGAAGAGCGACATCCTCGTGCCCACCAGCGGCATGAAAGTCGTGGTCGACATGAAGAGCGCACTCTACCTGAAGGGCACCATTATGGACTATTCGGACAAGATGGTGGGCGGCGGCTTCAAGTTCACCAATCCGAACGCCAAGAGCAGCTGCTCCTGCGGCGAAAGCTTCTCTGTTTAGGCATTTTCACGACCTGCGAAAGACGACCTTGCGCTGACCGCATGGCCTATCATATTCCACGGGAATGAATCGGCCTGCAACTAGCCCAAATCACAAAGGCAGCTGGATATATTTCGTCCTGCTGATGCTCGTGGCGTTGGCCTATAGCAGCCCTGTTTTCGAAAACATTCACAACCAGGGCATTGCCGACTGGGATCAGCATTTTTTCTACCACGAAGTCCCCGCCAAAAGCGTGCTGGAGTATGGGCAACTCCCGCTCTGGAACCCGTATTATTCCGGCGGCAACGCCTTGCTGGCTTATCCACAAACCCGCATTATCACGCCATTTTTCGGGCTGCATCTGGCCTTTGACACCCCGGTCGCGCTGAAGCTGGAGCTGTTTCTGCATTTGGCAATCGGGCTGATCGGCGGGTGGGTGCTCTGCCGCTATCTCGGCGCACGGTCAATCATCTCGCTGGCTGGCGCACTGATCATTTTGGGCAACGGCATTTACGCCCACCGCATGATCGGCGGACACACCTGGTTTTTCTCCCAAGCCTACTTCCCGTGGGTCATTTACTTTCTGCTCCGCTGTCTAAGAGACAAGCGCCCGGTATGGCCCGCCGCGCTACTCATAGCGCTGATGCTCTTTGAGGGTGGCATTTACACAGTGCCCCACGTCCTGATCTACTGCGGCTTGATCGCCTTAATTTACGCCGGGCTCACTCGCAGCCTGACGCCGATCTGGCGCATGCTACAGCTGGTCGCCATCACTTGCGGGCTGGCCGCCGTCAAACTGCTGCCATTCTTGGATTTCTTCCGACGTTTTCCGCGCCACATCGACTCAACCGACAGCCTAAGCCCGACAATGCTCTGGAACGCCCTCACCGTCCCAGACATTCACGCACACCCGGAATTACTGACCAATGCCAAATGGGCCTTCATTGAATATGCGGCCTACATTGGGGCCATCCCGGCTGTCATCGCGATCGTGTTTTTCTTCATTTGCCTGGCGACCCGCTGGCGCACGAACAAGCTCCTCGCCGCCGCCGTGGCACCCGGCCTGGTGTTTGTCTTGCTGGCATTGGGTAGCCTGTTTCCGTATTCGCCTTGGGATATATTACACCACCTGCCGGTCTTTAAATCCATGCACGTGCCGACGCGATTCCTGCCCGGGTTTTTACTGGCGCTGGGCATCGCGTTTGCCACCGGCGTGACCGCGCTGGAGCTCAGGCTCCGCCAGCGGTGTCAAGACGCCCCGCTACCGGCATTTAAAAACCACCCCAAGCTCGCTACGGCCCTGCCCACCGCAGCCGTCATTGCCCTTACGATTTGGACCATCGGCGACATCACTTACCAAAACCGGACCTTGCTGGAACCGGTCTTTCGCATTGCACCGTTACCCCAACAGGCCGAGCAACCGTTTCGTCAAGTGCTCGGCAACGAGGTCCAAATGTATGCGCACGCCAAAGCCAATCTCGGCTCAATTCGCGCCTACGAAATGATGACCTTCGGGCCGCATGCCGTCCCGGCGGAATCCCGGCAATACCGAGGCGAAGTCCACCTACTACAAGGCGGTACCTCGGCCTATGCCTACTGGTCGCCCAACGTTCTGGAAATTGACTACTCATCCCCGGTGGACGACATTCTAGTGATCAACCAAAACTACAGCCCCGACTGGTCCAGCCCCAGCGGCCACGTAGTGATTGATCACGAGGGACTCATCGCCGTCTATGCGCCTAGTGGCGACAACCAACGCATCGTACTCAGCTACCAACCACTGTCCTTCACCATCGGCGTCGGCGTATCCCTGCTAACAATTGTGCTGCTCGGCTACGCCAGTTACCGGCGCAAAATGAAACTATCGCCTTAGCCTCTTCAGCGCCCTCTCAAGATTGAGAGTTAATAATTTACCCGCCGATGCGCAAGAACGGCATGATTGCATTTTGAGCGCAAATCGCCACACTCGGCCATTATGCCAATTTACGAATACCATTGTCCGGACTGTGACAGCGACCACGAGCTGCTCGTCCGCAATTCCAGCGAACAGCCCAAGTGCCCAAAATGCGGTGGCGAACACCTGCATAAGCAATTCTCCACCTTCGCGGCAAGCGGTGCCCCGCAAGGCGGCAACAGCAGCTGCTGCCAAGGCGGTGGTTGCGGCTGCTCTCACTAACCACGTCCCGATGATGGATTGACATAAGCGACGCGAAATGCGCCGCTTATTTGCTTTATGGACAAAAGATTTCCCATCGCCGCGCTGATCTTCACCCTGGCCCTCCAAGGCTGCACCTGGCTCGGCCTTAGCGACGACGAATCCGACGCCACACGCGAGGCCCGCGCCGAGCGCGTGACCGCCATCCAAAACGCCAACCCCGAGTTTGGCGCCCCCCGAGGCGAGACACTCTCCGACCGACGCCTGCGCGACATCTACGACAACCAACAGAGTCTTTACCAGCGCCTCAGCGCCGAGGGAGCCGAGCTGCGCGACCCGGAATACGACCGCCTCATCAAGGAAGTCCTTACCCAATACCAGTCCTACCTCCTCGACTTCCCGGACAATGTCTATGGCGTGATTCTCTACGGCAAAATGCTTCGCGATATCGGCCAGCGCGAGCAGGCAAACATCGCCTTCCTCCGCGCCAACCGCCTCGATCCCAACATTGCCGTCGTCAAGCAGCAGATCGGCAATTACCTCGCCGAAGAAGGCGAGCCCAGCGTCGCCCTGGCCTACTACATTTCCGCCGCCGAACTCGAGCCCAACGAGCCTGTTTATGCCTACCAGATCGGCGAACTGCTACACACTTACCGCGCCGAGCTGATCGAGCGCGATGCTCTGGAGCCCGCCCTGCTCGATCAACAAATGCTCGATGCCTTTGCCAAAGCCCACGAACTCGACTCAAACAACCGCCAGCTCAACCAGCGTTACGCGGAGTCTTATTTCGACGTCGAGGCACCAGACTGGCCCAAGGCTCGCGCCCTCTGGCGCAAGCTGGAGGTCAGCTCCACGGACCCGGCTGAACGCGACTGGATTCGCCTCCAGGAGGCCCGCGTGCTCATCAACATGCAGCACTACGCAGAGGCCCGCCAAATCCTCAGCCAGATCCAGACGCCTGGCCTCGAAGACGCCAAAGACATGCTGCTCCAGCAGGCCGCCGGCTAATAATCCGCCATCGTGCGCCAGAGCTTTTCGAACTCGGCCTGATAGGCTTCGACTGCGCTGCCGTCGTTGGTGATGAGCAGATTTTCCTGATTGTGCGAAGCGGCGCTGCGCGTCCAGTTATAGCTGCCGGTCAACAGGCGGGCGCCATCAATCAGCGCAAACTTGTGGTGCATGTGGTCGGGGGCGACATCCACCTTCACGGCCACGCCCGCGCGGTCCATCCGGCGCACGTCGGAGCCCGCATCGCGCGCCTTGTCGTTGTCGGTGACAATGCGCACCGCGACCCTTCGCTGCCGCGCATCCAGAATGGCCTCCACAATGCGGTCATCCGTAATCGTAAAAACGCAAATATCCAGCGACTTCCGGGCGCTGCGCAGACTGCCGATAATCGCATTGAGGCAGTCAACACCCGGGCTGAAATACGCGCTGCTTTGAATCTGCTGCGGCGGTTTGCGCTGGATTTCGAGCACCGTCTTGCTCGCATCCTCCAGCCAGTCGATCAGCTCCAGGGCATTGCCGGCATCGAGCTGACTCCGGGCCAAGTCAAAAATCTTTGCGCGCAGAATCGCCAGCTCGCGCCTGTCCAGCTCAGCGTCACGCAAAAGCCCGCGCACAGCCTGTAGTTCGCTGCGGGAGATTTTCCCGTCGGCCAACGTTTGCCGCAGAGCGGCCTCAATTGTAGCGAGATCAGCCATCACTAACCACCGGCTACAATGCGGACAATCTCCAGCACATCGCCGCTGGCGAGCGTCGCGGCCTTGGCGTCGGACTGCGTCAGCGCCTCGCCGTTGCGCTCGACCACGACGCGCTCCGGCGCCTGCCCGCGCTCAGCCAGGAAGTCCGGCAGCGACGTGCCGTCCTCGATGGAAAACGTTTCTCCGTTGGCGGTGATCTTGATCATGTTGATAGAGGTAAACATCGCGCGCATGAACGCGAATGAAAATTTAAAACGACGTCCGCCGAAAGCCCATCGCCTGCATTGCGACAACCAGCTCTTCGGAGTTGCGCGCCTGGATCAAGGCCAGGTAAGGCGAGTCGGCGGGGATGGTTTCACTCGCGGTTTGCCGCGCCACTTCCAATGGCTCCGGCTCGAAGGCATGCGTAAAGAAGCTGTTGCCGATGTCCAACATGCGCCCCTTGTCGAAGCGCTCTTCGAGGATCAGCGTTTGCTTGTCCGGACCTTGCACCATGAAGATTAGCCATGTGGGCAAAGAGTCTTGGCCGTGGGTGTTGGCCTCGACCAATTTCCACTCGGCGCCATCGCCCAAGGTGAACGTTAAATACCGGAAACCCTCCGTCTCACTGCCGTCGAAGAAATAATGATCCGCCGCCGTGCCCACACGCCCCGGGAACTTCAGCCCAAGCTGGATACGCGACCAAAACACGCTGACAAATGCCACCGCCGACAAAACCACCAACACCGCCAGCAGGATCGCGAAGCGCTTCAGGCTGAACCCGCGCTTGCTCATGCGGGTGCCAGCTCGCGCGATGGATCCGTCACGAGCACTTGATCGAAGTCTTTCCACACCGCCTCATAACCATGACTGCGAATCATCGCGGCGATGTCGGCCGGTGCGCGCTCGTCAGCAATGTGGAATTGCTCGCCGGGCTGCTCCTTGGTCGGCTGCCAAGCATTTTCATCAAAGTGGTCATAGCCGCCGGGCTCCGTTGAGGCGCCCGCGCTCATCAGCGTCACCCCGAGCGGGGCAATGCCATTGCGCAGGGCCGGAGGCTCGCGGGTGGAAATCGTAATGCCCACGTGCGGCATCAGCATGCGCAGCGCGCAGATCGTCTGGACAAGCTCGCGGTCGCCCATCAGGTGCTCGGTCTTCGGCTGCCAGCCACCCGTCGCCGGGCGCATGCGCGGCAGGCTCACGGAGACTTGCGCCTTCCAGCATTTGCGGAGCAGGTGTTGCGCGTGCGCGGCCACAGCCATGGCTTCGAAACGCCAGTCATGCAGACCGAGCAATGCGCCGATGCCCAGGCGTCGGAAACCGGCGTCGTAACCGCGCTCCGCGGTGTCCATGCGCCAGGCAAAGTATTTCTTCGGCCCCATCGTGTGGAGCTCTTCGTAGGTCGGCTGGTAATACGTTTCCTGGTAAACGATCAGCGCCTCGGCACCGGCGTCGACCAGATGATGATACTCTTCGGTGTGCATGGGCCCGAGCTCGATGCTCACCGCCGGCATGATCGGCAGCGTGCGCTTAATGCACTCCGCCACGTAACCGTTGGACACCCATTTCGGGTGCTCGCCCGCCACCAGCAGCAGCGAACGAAAGCCCTGCCGCGCCAGGCGCTCGGCCTGCTCGACCACCTTCGACACGGGGATAGTCACGCGCGGGATGTCGTTGTGCCGCGAAAAGCCGCAATACTTGCACACGTTGACGCACTCGTTGGAGAGATACATCGGCGCAAACAAGCGCACCGTCTTCCCGAAAAAGCGCTGCGAAATCCGCTGCGAATGTGCGGCCATCTCCTCGATGCGCTCACCCGCCGCCGGCGAGATCAGCGCGGCAAAGTCCTCAAGCGAAGTCGCCCGCCCACGGCGCAAGACCGTATCCACCCGCGCCAAGTTCGCCTCGCGCGACTGATCGGCGAGTTGCTCCAGCGGCAGCCGTGCAAACGCTTCGGAAAACATCCCGACCGGCGCTTCGTGGCTATGGTGGTACTTACGTGGTGTGGACATCAGGCTAGTTTCGCACGAATGCCCGCGTTTTCAAACCGGAATGTTTGTCTAGAAATAAAAGTTAAGCGACGCATTGCAAATGACGTTATCTCGACATAAAGATATATTATAAACAACAAACCGATTCATCCCGGAGCCAGTATTGGCCACGTGCACCTGAAGGTCGCCAACCTCGACCGCTCGCTGGAGTTCTACTGCGGCGTGCTCGGCTTCGAGCTCGTGCAGCGCTTTGGCGATCAGGCGGCGTTCATTTCGGCCGGCGGCTACCATCACCACATCGGCCTCAACACCTGGGAAAGCAAAGGCGGCAAGCCCCCGCCCTACGGGACCACGGGCCTCTACCACCTGGCGATTCTTTACCCGGACCGCCCGTCACTGGCGGACGCCCTCCAGCGCCTGCTGGAGGCGGATTACCCGCTCGACGGCGCGTCGGACCACGGCGTCAGCGAGGCGCTCTACCTGAGCGACCCCGACCAAAACGGCGTGGAACTCTACCGCGACCGCCCGCAATCCGAGTGGCCCCGCAGCGCCGACGGCAACCCCAGCATGTTCACACGCCCGCTGGACTTACGCGGCTTGTTGGTGGAGCTGAAGGAGCCGAATTGAATAGCTATCATATACAGCCAACAATAACGACTAACTCGTCTACTAACACTCCGCCAATTGTCCCTGCCCTACTGAATCATCGTCAAGCAACTCAGAGATCTTTCCCTCATCATAGCTTAAACTTGGTGGTAAGTTATCTTTTGAATCGCTAAATCTAGTTACGAAGTTGAATAAAACTTCGCCAAAAAATTGGTGTATCTTGTCGACGAGAATACCGTCATCACCATTATCATTTGCTAGTTCAACCAATTCATCCAACAGTTCTTTTGTTTCAAAAACGTTTTGCTTTATTCTGTCTGCCAAAGGCAATTCTTCATCGCAAAACGATATATGCATAGAATACCCGACTGCATTAACGTACTGGGCAACATCGGTGAATTTCCAATCGAAATCACTGCCCGACTCTAGTCGTGAGATTTTACTGGCATCACATGACATTCTCTCTGCGACAGATTTTTGATTTATGTTTTTAGATAAACGTAAATCAATCAGGCTAGTAGTGAGTCTTGAGGATTTAATCTTATTATTAATCCTCTCTTCGAGCGATGTGTCATCAGCTAATTCAGCGGCCAATTGTGCGACATTTCGTGTGGTGGACATATTATTGCCGTTTATTTTGGTCCTTCTGGGAAAGGTTGGTGGAAGATGCTTTGATCTTTGAACGGATTATTTTTTTACAATCTGGTATATCTTGTGCCTGAGACGATTTATCTCCGATTTTCAAGATATGAATTATTTTGGTAACGTCATTTATAGAAACATACAGACGAGTCTCATGGGCATCTTGAACCTGAGTCTGTCCAATTCGCCATAAGTCGTCTTTCTCTGATCGGAAGAATCCGATCTTCAATTGAGCTAGTTTAGTGCCTCCATTAAGAAGTGAGATGATTTTATCCAAATTTGCAAAGCAGGACGTGTACTCATCTGGATGTTTTTTTGCATACTTCTTGAACGAAGACTTGGTCGCATAGTCTTTCGAAATGCTCCAAGGATCCTCTGCTTTCATGTATAATATACATCCACCTTGCCATTTCTTGCAAGTTTCGCAAGCATTTTAACCCCGACTACCCCAAAAACGCCGTGAGCGGGCTGGTGGCGTTGGCGGTTTGGGAGGTGGGGCCGAGGCCCATTTCGTAGGCGGCGCGACCGGCGTCGACGGCGGCAGCGAAGGCCTGGCCCATCTTGGCCGGGTTGCTCGCTACAGCGATGGCGGTGTTGACGAGCACGGCGTCCGCGCCCATTTCCATCGCCTCAGCGGCGTGGGACGGCGCACCGATGCCGGCGTCGACCACCACTGGGACTCGGGCTTGCTCAATGATGATCTCGATCTGCGCGCGGGTTTCGATGCCGCGGTTGCTGCCAATCGGGGCGCCCAGCGGCATGACAGTGGCGCAGCCGACGTCTTGCAAACGCGCGGCGAGCACGGGGTCCGCATTGATGTAGGGCATCACGGTCCAGCCTTCCTTCACGAGGATTTCGGCGGCCTTAAGCGTCTCAATCGGGTCGGGCAGCAGGTAATTCGGGTCCGGGTGGATCTCCAGCTTCACCCACTGCGGCAGCCCAGCGGCGAGCGACAGGCGCGCGAGTCGGACGGCTTCTTCCGCGTTCATGGCGCCGGCGGTGTTCGGCAGCACCAGGTAGCGGTCGGGCTCTAGAAAGTCGAGGATGTCGGCAAACGGATCAGCCTTGTCGGACAGGTTTGCGCGCTTGAGCGCGACAGTCACCAGGCCGGTTCCGCATTCGCGCAAAGCATCGCGCATCACTTCGTTGGAGGCAAATTTGCCCGTGCCGACCAACAACCGGCTCGGGAACTCCCGACCGGCGATGACCAAAGGTTCGTTGGAAAGATTTTGCGACATAACCAAGGGAAACATCGTCTCCAGTTCCCGCAAAACGTCAATGATGACTTTGGGCGGGCCGCCGAGGTGATATAATTAATGATGCCCCCGCATCGCCTCCTTGTTTCCCTCTTCCTGAGCGTAATTGCCGTCCTGCCCCTCCCCGCGCAAACCGAGCAGCCGGACCTCGAATACCAGCACCTCGAAGTGGAGCAAGACGGCAAAACCGCCAAGCTCGACCTCTGTATTTTCGACCCGAAAAAGATCAAGCTCCGGGTGATGGACAACATGAACCACCTCGGCCTGCCTCGCGTTCAGAAGCTAGCCTACGCGATGTCGAAGGGCAACTACGTGGCAGGCGTCAACGGCGGCTTCTACGAAGTGGCCGCCTTCACGCCGCGCGGCCTGCAAGTCAGCAATGGCGGGCGCACGGGTGAGTTCGAAAGCGACACCTGGATCAAGGGCGTTGTGCAGGTCCAAGACGGCGAGCTGTCGATTTTCCACCGCGACGACTTCCAGGACTCCGACGCCATTACCCAGCTCCTGCAATCCGGCCCGTGGCTCATCTACCAAGGCGAGATCCCCAAGCAAGGCCTCGGCAAGGACCGCTACCACGCGCGCACCTTCATCTGCGAAGGCCGCGACGGACGCTTCCTCATCGGCATGTGCGACAGCGCCACACTCCTCGGCATCGCCGAGATTTTACAATCCGACGCCGTCCGCGAACACCTCGACATCGTCAACGCGCTCAACCTCGACGGCGGCCCATCAACCGGCTTTTGGATGCGCGCCCCCGGCCACGGCCTCATCAACACCCCGGAGATCTCGACGGTCCAGAATTACATCGGGCTGTATCGCTAGGTGGCGGTAACGTTAATTTCATAAGCGCAGGTCATCGTGGAGCGATGGCCGGAGCTTTATGGAGCAACTAAATAGAATAAATCTCATCTCCATGGATTTCTCCCGTGCGCGTCCTCCCATGCGATCCAGCCAAGCACGAAGAAAAGGAGTGCTAAGTAAAAATAGCCAAGAATGAGTCCCCAAATTGCCATCCATCGCCCTGACCTTTTTTCCATGATGCTCAGTTTCTTGAGCCCCACATGGCCGAAGATGATTGCTGGCCAGCAAAGTATGAATCCTAGGCCACCAAATAGTCCACATACTCCACAAATGAATGAAATAAGAGGAGCGTTGGTTTTGCTTGGAGGTTCCATTTTTAGAGTTTCTAACGTCGAACTGTGGCCTGGCTTTAGCCGTTGCCACCTGCGTCTGGCTCCGCCCCATCCTTTTTAAGAGGTCTATATTGCTCCTTTTCCTCTTCGGGGATGAATTCTAGTCCATCGTAAAGAAGGAAAAGCGAACCATTCGTTCCCGGTGATTTGTATGCACCCTGAGATTCAAGTAACCGTCCCGAAATAGAGGTCATCTCCCAGCCATCGATTTCATCAGCATCCCACTTTTTCTCAACTAACTTCTGAATAGATTCTCTTTCTCCAAATTCTTTTACTTTTTCAATCAAACCAATTTCTATGTCGCCGAAATGTGGGTTCGCCCATGCCCACATCCAAGTATCGGATTTTGTTGATGTGGATCCGACAACTGTGACTTTAGCTCTGACCTTCGGTTCTTTTTCGTCGCTCCACCAGATTACGCTTCGGAAGAGGTCATACTCGTATCTAGCGTAGTCTCCAATCCCGAAAAGACGGTTATTCTTTTCGTTTTGGGCGCGCATATAATCAGTAGATTGAGCTACAAGATCTTCAAAGTCGGTGAACTCCATTTTCTTTTCTTCAGCTGTAAGGACGAAGGGAAGCAGGCTTATCAATGGGAGCAGTAGTCGATTCATTTCCTCCGCAGAACTGTAATTATCCTTGAGTTTCATGCACCAATGGGTGCGTTCATATCGCATCATTGCTGCCGATTGCCCACATGACAAGGGAAGATCGCCAGTGATAAACAAAACCTGATACTACTGGAACGCACCAAGCATGCGCTTTTAGACGTCTTTTCAAACCCACTGGTGTTTTCGGTAAAAAACCACCAGTGATTTTTGCTGAAAAACACTGATGGTTTTTAGATGCGCGCACCCGGCAAGGGCGTCATCAAGGTCCCGGAGATGTCGGCGGTGCGGAATTCAGTTGAGCTGTATCGCTAGGCGGTGGCTACATGAGGGTGCCTATGGCATTGCCACCTGGGCTTGGTTGGATATATCCTCAATACCTAAGCCATTCCAATTCTGGTGAAACCAAATTGCACTTCTCGCCTCTTCTTTCCCCATGAGAGGGTCGAGAACTAAGAATTTCTCATTCCGGTTTTCGAGTACCAAAATGGCATGCCCATCCTGCAGTTTGCCATAGTTCACGACTAGTATGGCTGGAAATGATACTTCCTCGATAGGCTTAGCGTCTATTTCCTTAAATAATAGGCCATTCTGCTCCAGGGCATATCCAATCTGACAAACGCTTCCGCCAAACTTACTGAGTCTCATCATTTCAGCAGCTTCTTTTTCGGAGATGGGCGTTTTCAGCAAAGAAAAGCATAGGTTGGCAACAGATGCCGCAGAACAGGAATAATCTGTCGACTGAGTTAAGTATCCATCTCTAGGTATCGTCGAAGATAATGCAGATAGGTCTGTGGCGAAAGTCCTCAAATAGACAGTGGGAATTCCGATAATCAGAACAATGCATAGAGGAACATATTCTCTTTTCTTTTCCATGAATGCATCCACCACAAGCCAGCCAACCAAGATGAAGGAACTGGCCAGCAGCGTCTTGCCGATCAGGGTGCTTCCATATACTTGAATGGAATATGGAAAAAGGATCCTGAAGTCTTCTAAAAATATAATCCCAAGGGCGAACAGGAGATACCCACCTGCGAATGCAATCGGACTGAATAAGGCCAATTTCATTCGCTTTTGGCGAGAGGCAATCAGCGCTGCCCCAACCCCATAAAGCAGACTAACTGCTGCAATAATTAACATTCTAAATTCATCCAACTATAGTTATACCTGAAACGTTTCATGTACGAAATGACCGCATAAAAATCGTAGCATTGCTACCATTTAAGTATATAACAAGGTAAGATTGCTTTCAATCGATAATCCTATCATTTGATGGGTTTCATCAATCCTCCACTACCCCCTACCCGAGGGAATCCAAACGAATGTGCTGCTACCATACAGTCTGAGTTCAATCCAATCGAAATCCCTTGGACCTCATCCAAGATCACACTGCCAACAACCGCGGGCCAAGCATCGAACGACTCGACCAAGCCGTCGCAGCACGCCCCCAAGACTGGTGGATCAATCAAAGGCCTGGCATCAAACTCATTGCTAACGGATGGGCACGCGCTTCAGCAAACGCTTCATGAAATATCGACTTGCGCATAACCGTTAAGCATTGGTCTGCATTAAACACTCAATCCACCAAATACGAAACGAAGCTCAGCAAGACGCGGAGAAATTGCTCCGGGGCTTCGAGGTGGGCACAGTGTCCCACTTTGGGAACCACTGCCATCGATGGGTAGGGCAAACGCGGCTCCATGCTGTGGGCGATGTCGCAGAATTTGTGGTCGAACGCGCCCGTAGTAATCAAGCACGGCAAGTCGAGGTCGACCAGGTAATCCCAGAGCGAGGGAATGCGCCCCGTGCTCATGGCCAGCAGCGCGCCCGCGAGCTGGACCGGATCATTGCGACGGCGGCGTTCGCGCAGCGGCTCCAAAATTTCCGGGCGAATATTGTCCTGACTCTGGATGATGGGCATCGACTGCCAGGCCTGCAAAAATTCGTCGACGGTCTGCTCGCGCATGCGATGGGCGAGGTCTTCATCCATCATCAGGCGGTCGAGTCGACGCGTCGGGTCGGCAATGCCAGGTGTCGCGCCCACGGTAACAAGCGCGCGCCATTTGGACGGATTGCGCGCGACGGCGTGCAGGGCTACCCTCCCACCCATAGAGTAGCCGAGGAGGATCGGCGTGCGCCCCGTCTCGGCAACAATGCGGCGGCGCGCGGATTCCACCTCGTCCAGAAAATCATCGAGCACGAGGGCATCCGGGTCGGCTACAAGGGCATTGCCATGACCCGGCAGATTCAGCGCCCACCAATCGAGCTTTTCGCGGGACTGACCGGCGAGCCAAGCAAAGTCTTCGGCATCGCCGGTAAAGCCGTGGAGCGCCAACAGCGGCGACTGCCCCGGCGAATCCCATCGCTGAAGGCCGGTTGCATGTTGAAGCGGTCCGGCCATGTCAGATGTTTTTACTTAACGGAAGCTTTGACGATGTATTGCTTGTCAACCGGCTTGTCGCGGGCGTCGCACTTGGAATTTTCGATCTTCGTGACGATGTCCATACCGGCCGTTACCTTGCCAAAAATGGTGTGCTTCATGTGGAGCCAGCCGCAGGGCACGGTGGTGATGAAGAACTGGGAGCCATTGGTGCCGGGGCCAGCGTTGGCCATGGCCAGGAGGCCGGGCTGGTCGAACTTCACGCTTGGGTCACACTCGTCCTCGAATTTGCCGCCCCAGAGGGATTCGCCTCCCATACCGGTACCGGTCGGGTCGCCGCCTTGCAGCATGAAGTCCTTGATGACGCGGTGGAAAATGATGCCGTCGTAGTAGCCCTTGTTGATGAGGCCGACGAAGTTTTCGACAGTCTTGGGAGCGATGTCGGGCATCAGCTCGATTTCAATGTTACCCTGGTTGGTTTCGAGGATTGCGGTAGGCATGTTGTTTAGGATTTGTGCGGGTTTCGCAGATTTCTGTTCTTTGAAAGTTATGAAATTAGGCATGTAGAATTATGAATTATGAAAGGCTGACGCAATGCGGAAGCACGGTTTTCTCTGCATGGAGCAAAGGAACGTAGCGAATAACCAATAAACCGTTAGCGAACTCAACAAGTCGTCTGTTCAAAGCACCCCCAGCAGACTTTCATAATTCTGAATTCATCATTCATAATTACTTCAGCTGTTCTGCTCTTGCTCGGCCTTGCGCACGAGCATGTAGAGGCGGCGGCTCATCCAGGCATCGGTTGCCGCATAGACGATCTGCTTATGATTAAGGCTGTGGCGGGCCCAATTGGACACCTGCGCGCTCTTGGAAATGCGCAGGCCCATGAACATGCCGATCAAGCTGCGGAGGCCAGTTTTTTCAATGCCCAAACGGCGACTGATGTCACTGATTTCCACAAAGCCCGCGGGCTTGTATTTTTCAATAGCTTGGAGGCGCTTGATGTCGTCTCGCAGGGCCACGCCGACCTTTTTCACCTTGGCGTTTTCCAGCAAGGGAAAGAGGGGCTTGAGCCCGCCAATGCGCTTCACTTGGAAAAGGTAGGCCTCGTAATTGGTCGCAAACTGAACAACAGACGGGTCGTAATTCTCGCCCTTGCGGAAAGCTGGGCGCGACTCGGTGTCGAAGCCAAGCACCTCGGTTTGGAGGAGTTTTTCCACCGCAATTCGCGCTGCCGCTGGTGTGGTGATCAAGTGAATGGCGCCTTCGAAACGGCCCAGCGGAAGACGGTTAATTTCTTCCTTGGTGATGTTCAGCGCAATAGGCAACGGCTCCAGCTCGGAAGTCGTCGCAGGACTAGATTTGTGTGATGTATGTGATGTCAAAACAGGCAATCCTGGGATGTCAGATGGCCGGCCTAGAGGTCGAGTTCGAGACCGTCGTAGCAGAGCAGTATTTCCTCGGGATACTGTGCGTGTCCAAGCTGTTCGTTGGATTCCTGGTGGTAGATGCTGCGGTACATGATCGTATTTCGAAGAAAGTCGTCGAGCTGCCAATCGGTGTTGATGGGCTCGTGATGGAAAATGGCCAAGCGCTTGGCGCAAGCGCGGGCAGTCAGCTCAACCCCCATGACGTTGCTGGAGTGGCCCCAGCTCGCCTTGGTGAAGGTGGCGTCCGCCATGGTATATTGGGCGTCAAAGATGACAATGTCGGCGTCACGGAAGAAGTCCACAAACGGGTAATCCTCCTCGTAAGCCTCGTGAGTGTGCTCGGAATCAGTCGAGAAAACGGCGATCTTGCCGCCCTTTTTAAACCGATAGCCGTAGGACTTGCCGGGGTGATTTTGCTCGATAGTGTCGATTTCGAAGCCTTCCACGTTGTAGGGCGTGAGCGGCGGCTGGACGTCGAACTCGATGTCTGCACCCATCGCGTCGAAAGGAACTGGAAACTCCGGGCCAGCCATCTGACGGCGAAGCGCATCCTCGCACTGCGGGTGATAAGTGTGGAAAATGATCTTGTTGCCCGGGATGTAGGCCGGGACGAAAAACGGAAAGCCCTGGATGTGATCCCAGTGCAAGTGAGTCATGAAAATGTGATACGTGCTCGGCTGCTTGGCCTCGCCGGTCGTCATCAACTTGTGCCCCAAGTCTCGGATGCCCGAACCGGCATCGCAAATCATGTATGCGCCACCGGGATTATCAAACTGGATACAGGATGTATTGGTGCCGTAAGTAGAACGCACCGCAAACGGCAAGTTGCTATCCATGAAGGCGTTAATCTTTTCCTCACTGGAAAGATCCTGCCCGTTAGCCGCTTCGAGAGCCCGAAAAATTTTCTCACGCACCATGGGCGCGGTCATCGGCGCGGGCAGCGAACCCTGTGTTCCCCAGAAACGGATTTTCATGATTCAAATTTATACAACGGGAGCAGACCCTAATGCCTGTAACATGGCAAGCTCTGAGCAAATGGCGAACATAAATTGATGACATTCAGCTGCTTCCATCCATTAATTGACGATTTTTTTACAGATTTTTATAGTTCCTTGAAAATTCACGCTACGACCAGCCAGCCTCCTACCATAAGTCCCTACCTACTTAACCTGGCCAGGTGCGTAACGCTACATCACCCCAAAAATAGCCCGCCGCTTGATTGAAGGTATGAGTGGCGATGGCACCTGGCGGCATGGTCGGCGGCGTGTAGGCTTGGAAAAGCCGTTCACGGTAAGTCGTGTCCGTCCACTCCTCAATCGCCATCAAATGAACTCCATAGCCGTAGCGCTTAACGCAGTTTTGCGCCGGGCGAATCAACATGCCCTTGTGCTCGAAAATTCTTCCAGCTGGCCGGGCGCAGGCGCGGTCTGCGACGATGGGATTAGCCGGATGCGGTGTCCAGTCCTCGCTGATGGGAGAATCTGCGGACCAGAGGCAAAGCTGCCCCGAGGCATTGCCACCCGGCGTGGCGGGGGTTCCGCCAAAGAGCCACCAACGGCCATCCCTCTGCCAGAACGTTGCGTCGACCACCTCAATGTCGCGCATGAGCGATTTTTCATACTCCCAGCGATGCGGCCATTCGACGCAGCGATAGAGGTCCACCGTGCGGTTGGCGCGGGATTCTGGCACGAGCCACCATTCTCTATCATGTTGAAAAACATTGGGATACGACAGGTGATAATCACGCTCCAAAATAACCGTCATCGGGCCCACAGAGCCATCTGCATTGAGTTCAAAGACCGCCAGCCGGCCTTTTTTCGGGTGGTGGATCACCTCTTCGATAAACACCCAGCAGCGGCCATCGCGGGCGACGGGAAACGGGTCGGCCCAAGAACAAGCACCCAGCCCAACGGCCTGCGTCATGCCCTCGAAGCTATCCGGGATGCCCGAAACCTTGCCGGTAAGTAAGCGCCATTGCTTGCCCGGCAGCAATCGTTTCCAAAATGACATGCCGTGACTATGGCGCACGCGTGGCGCTTGGCGAGGCTTTCGTTTCCCCCAACACCACAGCCAGACGCAGAAAACGCCGGCCATTGCAGGCCGACGTTTGTGTCGCAGGAAAGGATGAAAATTTTGGTTGGGCCCTTACCGGGCCGTCAACCTCGTAAAACAGCTGTCTAGAGCTGGAGATGGTTAGCTCTTGAGCTGCCTTAGAAGGCGCGACGATCACGACCGCCGCCGCCGCCACGCTCGCGTCGGCCACCGCCGCCGCCACCGTAGCCACCGCCACCGCCGTAGCCGCCTCCACCGCCGCCGCCACGGTAGCCACCGCCACCGCCGCCGCCGCGCTTGAAGCCGCCGCCGCCGCCACCGCCGAAGTCACGGCGAGGGGGACGCTCTTCACGGGGACGAGCAATATTAACCTTGGCGGGGCGTCCGCCGATTTCTGCTCCATTGAGGGCCTCTACGGCTGCGTTAGCTTCTTCTTCGCTCTCCATGGAGACGAACGCGAAGCCCTTGGAACGACCGGTTTCACGGTCGATGATGACTTTAGCCGAGTTGACTTCACCGTGGGCGCCAAAGATGCCCATCAGTTCGTCGTCGGTAAGATCGTAGGGAATATTCCCAACGTATATGTCCACTGTCTTGATTCTTTTCTTGTTCAGCGCCGGAGGATAACGAGCAGGATTCCGGCGCCCCGAACCAAGCTCACTGTGGGTGGTAATCACCCGGGGTCTTTGCCGAAGTTCCGCCCGCGAATTAACTTTTCGCACGCTTCTTCCCAGTAAAAACGGACGCGAGTAATGGAGGAATTCTTAACTACTTGCAAGGAAGAATTGTGATACGCGTTAGTTACGGAATTCGGTGGCCAGAGGCCGGAGGCCAGTGATCGGATGTCGGAGGTCAGAGGTCGGCAGTCGGATAATCTGAAACAATCGCTGGAGGACTTAGCATAGAGCAACTGAAACAAGGTATGGATTACCTCCGACTTCCGATCTCTGACCCCCGACTTCCGACCATCCGACTGCTGACCTCCGATCTCTGACCCCCGTCCTCCGTCCTCCGACCTCCGTCCTCCGAAAAATAGGCTTTCCGCCGGAGCCGAAACACGCTTCACTGCGCCCATGACATTCGCCGAGCAGCTACTCGTACTCGCACTGGATCCGAAAACCGGCAAATTTCACGCTCTTCCGCGCAAGTCGCTGGAGATTGGTCTCGCGGGCGCGTTCCTGCTCGAAATGACCTTCCGCAAGATCATCGACTCCGATGCGGAGAAAATCATCGTGTTGCAGGAGGCTTATCCACAGCGTCCGCTGCTCAACTCCGCGCTGCAAGTCGTCCGCGAAGGCGACAAGGAAATTCCGCTGCGCAAGGCCGTTGGCCGTCTGGCACTCCAGGGCAACCTGCTCGTCTCCAAGACGCTGGAGAGCCTCGTCCACGAGGAAATCCTCGAAAAGAAGGACAAGATTTTCTTCATTAAGAATCGCAAGGCCCCCATCTACCCGCAGGCTGACGAGCGCATGCGCGCCGACGTGATTGAGCAAGTGCGCGAGCTCGTGCTCAACCCCGACGAAATCCCCTCCCCCGAGGAAACCGCCCTGCTGGCCCTCGTGGAAGCCTGCCGCCTGCAGCGCAAGATTTTCACCGAAGAAGAGCGCGACGAATTCGAAGAACGGTTCCAGCAGCTGGCCTCCATGGACTTGGTGGGCATCGCCATCGTAGACGCCGTGCGCGCCGCCCGCGACAAGGAGCTGCTCGACCTCGCCGCCGAGTAAGTCCTGTAAAACAATCGCCAAAGCACGCATCCGGGCCGCGAGTGTTCGCGTTGGCCCGAGCATTTGTCATACTGCCCCACCGTGACTGATTGGTTCCAACAAGCACTGCGCCTCGCCGACCTCTGGAAAGAGGAGTCGCTACACCCGGCCACAACCCACGTCATTGACCAGTTTAAGGTCAGCTGGGGCGTCGCCTGCTCGGGTGGCGCGGATTCTCTGGCTTTGCTGCTCCTGCTCTGGGCGCGCTACCCGCAACGTCGCGGCCAGCTCCGCGTCTTGCATTTCAATCACGGCCTGCGCGGCGAAGCTGCCGATGCCGACGCCGCCTTCGTGCGCGAAGTCGCCCAAAGCCTCGGCCTGAAGTTTGACCTCGGCCACGCGGGCCTCAAGCCCGGTGACCAAGCCAGCGAAAGCCAACTCCGCGACGCGCGCCTGAAGTTTTTCTCGGACGCCAATTGCGCAATCGTCTGCCTGGGCCAGCACGCCAACGACGTCGCCGAAACCCAGCTCATGCGCCTGGCGCGCGGTTCGGGGTCCGACGGCCTCGCCGCTCCGCGCCCCGTCAGCCAACCGGCCCGCAACAGCCCCGTCCACCTGCGCCCAATGCTGGAGTGGTCCCGCGAGGCAATTGTCGACGGCCTGCGCGCGCTCGACATTCCGTGGCGCGAGGACGCCAGCAACCAGTCCAACGAATACTTCCGCAACCGCATTCGCCTAAGCGTTTGGCCCGCCCTCCAGGAAGCCAGCCCCAGCGACGCGCTTTCCGGCGCCATCCGCGCGCGCCAACTGTTAGAAGAAGACGCCGATGCGCTCGAGAGCTGGCTGGAGTCCGTCTTCCCCGCCAAGGAGCAGCAGGACCGCCTCGCGCCCAACAGCCTGCGCGGCAAGCCCCGCGCCATCTGGCGCCGCGCCCTCGTCCGCTGGCTAGCCCGCATGGGCCTGCTAGATAATCTTTCCGCTGGCGCGATCGACGACCTGCTCCTGAGCTGGATCGAGGAAGAGCCGCTGCGCTTCAGCGTGGGCAAAAGCCAGTTCCTCGTCGCCGACGACAAGGGCCTCATCCACCTGCGTATCGACGAACGCGCGCCCAGCTGGTCGCCGCGTAAATTAACGCCCGGCGCCGGCCTCGCCTTACCCGACGCCGGTTTGCTCATGTGCCGCCAAGTCGAGCTCGATTCAGGCCTCAATGCGCAAATCCGCGCCGGAGAATTTTCCGAGGCTGAATGCGTTTATTTAGACGCCGACCGGATCGGCTCCTGCCCGCTAACCGTGCGGCTTTGGCAGCCCGGCGACCGCTACCGCCCGCTCGGCAGCCCCGGCTCGCGCAAGCTGCAAGATTGCTTCACCGACCGGAAAATCCCCGAAAGGGAACGAAAGCGACTGCCCGTGGTCTGTGATAAACGCGGGGACATCCTCTGGGTCCCTGGCCTACTGCCCTGCGAAAACGCCCGCATCCAGCCCGAAGCCAAATCGGCTCTTTGGTTGACTTACCGGACGTCCTAGGTGATTATTGATACTCTTTTTACCTATAAATGAGCGATAACGAAGAAAAACGCGACGACGCGCAAAAAAATCCACCGCCCGGATCATTTCATCCGAAAATGATCTTCATCTGGCTGGCGGTCATTACCGCGATTGTCCTCCTGTGGCGCTTCTCGCCCGGTCAACCGACTGGCGC
This sequence comes from Cerasicoccus maritimus, assembly GCA_031296935.1. Classification (GTDB taxonomy): domain Bacteria; phylum Verrucomicrobiota; class Verrucomicrobiia; order Opitutales; family Cerasicoccaceae; genus Cerasicoccus; species Cerasicoccus maritimus. The sequence goes on along the minus strand of JAVDPD010000014.1, from coordinate 59,327 downwards.
AGAGGTGTTGACCGTGTCCGAGTTGATACGCAAAGCGGAAAACGGCGAGCTGAATGAGCTATACCTCAAAGAAGATCCCAGCGGCGGCCGCCAGTGGTACGCCATGTGGGGCACCCTGAAGAACCCCAACGCCAAGCCGGAAGCAGTCGAAAAGGCTGACGCCGCCTCCACCAGCACGGGCTCGACCCCCGAAGGTTCTAATAAGAACAATGCGGTCCCGGACAAAAGCCTCCCGGACGACCTGATTCAGTTCACCTGCTCGGGCAAGCTGACGGACTCCCGTTACGATATGCTAACCAACCCGGACGCACCCTACAAGGTAGTCGCCAAGCCGGCCAGCACCGTAATGATGGAAATCCTCGTCAACCTGCTGCCGTTCCTGATCATCATTGGCCTGATTTACTTCCTGTTTGTGCGCCAGCTCAAGATGGCTGGCAAGGGCGCGATGTCCTTCGGCAAGAGCCGCGCCAAGCTCCTCACCCGCGACAAGGACCGCTTCCTCTTCAAGGACGTGGCCGGCTGCGATGAGGCCAAGGAAGAAGTCGCCGAAGTGGTGGACTTCCTCAAGGACCCGAAGAAATTCCAGAAGATCGGCGGCAAGGTGCCCAAGGGCGTGCTCATGGTGGGCCCTCCCGGCACCGGTAAGACGCTGCTCGCCAAGGCAGTGGCTGGCGAGGCAGACGTGCCTTTCTTCTCCATTTCCGGCTCAGACTTCGTGGAAATGTTCGTCGGCGTGGGCGCCGCGCGTGTCCGCGACATGTTTGAGCAAGGCCGCAAGAACGCGCCCTGCATTGTCTTTATCGACGAAATCGACGCCGTCGGTCGCCAGCGTGGCGCCGGTCTTGGCGGCGGCAACGACGAGCGCGAACAAACGCTCAACTCGCTGCTCGTTGAGATGGACGGTTTTGACGGCCACGAAGGCATCATCATCATCGCCGCAACGAACCGCCCGGACGTCCTCGACAAGGCGCTCCTGCGCCCCGGCCGTTTCGACCGCCAGGTGTTGATTGACCTGCCCGACCTCAAGGGTCGCGAAGAAATTCTCCGCGTGCACGCCAAGAAGATCAAGATGGCGCGCGACATCGACCTCGGCCGCGTGGCCCGCAGCACCGCAGGATTCTCCGGTGCCGACCTCGCCAACTTGCTCAACGAAGCCGCCCTCGTGGCCGCCCGTCGCGACAAGACCGAAGTCGACGCCGCCGACATCGAGGAAGCGCGTGACAAGATCGCCTATGGCCGCGAGCGCCGCAAGCTTATGGACGAAGAAGACAAGCGCTCCACCGCCTTCCACGAAGCCGGCCACGCGCTCGTCCAAGCCGTTCTCAAGAGCAAGAATCACGAGCTGCACAAGGTGACGATTCTTCCGCGCGGACGCGCCCTCGGCATGGCCATGCTCACGCCAACCAAAGAAGTCCTCGGCGAGACCAAGAACGACATCCTCAACTTCATTTGCTGCTGCATGGCAGGCCGCATTGGCGAAGAGCTCGAAACGGGCGATTTCTCCAGCGGCGCATCCAGCGACATCAAGCAGGCCACCCGCGCCGCCCGCACCATGGTGTGCGACCTCGGCATGAGCGAGCTTGGCCCGATTGCACTGGGCGAAAACCAGCAGCACATCTTCCTGGCCAAGGAAATCACCCGCAACCAGGACTACTCCGAGGAAACCGCCCGCAAGATCGACTCCGAGATGCAGAAGATCCTCAACGCGCAATACAAGCGCGCTGAGCAGATCATCGAAGAGCATCGCAAGGCCCTCGAAGGCATTGCCGAAGCCCTGCTCGAATACGAGACGATCGACGGCAAGCACGTCCACGAAATCCTCGAGTTTGGCGAGCTGCGCTCTCCGGTGATCAACAACACCACACCTCCCCCCGAAAAGGAAGAGGAAGAGGAGAAGCCCACCCAAAAGCCGAAGACCAAGGAGGACGACAACGACGAAGGCCTCCCCGGTGCCGCCCCAGCAGGCATGCCCGCCTAAAGGATCGAGCAATCAATCTTTTCAAAAACGTCAGCCACCGAGCTGGCGTTTTTTTGTGCGCATCCAGTCAAAAATTTCAATATGGTATTTTAAGTATATTTATTAGCACGTTTCGCAACAGAAATAAGGCCGCATTGTAAAGAGATTAGTATCCTTAGCCCTCATTGACATCGAGGTGGTGGCAGGCGTTTTTATGCATACGCTATGAAATTAATCCCCAGCCTACTTCTCGCGGCGTCCCCCCTGCTGAGCACCTCAGCATCTGCCGTGATCGAACTCACCATCAGCTACGATACCGACCTGAACAGCGTCACGATGAGCTACACTGGCTCGCTGGACAGCTACTCGCTCGTTGCGAATGAAGCTGGCGACTACTGGTCGATCAGTGACGATCAGGGCCTCCGCTCGCTCTCTGACTACTCGTATTCCAGCGGTGGCGTGGACACGCCTTACCCCTGGGACGGCCTCCCCGACGGCACGGTCCTGGAAGCCGACAGTTTCGAAGGCATGTCCTTCGGTTTTTCGACGACGCAGTTCTACGCTCCCGAAAATTACACTGCGGGCGACTATATTGTCGGCGACATCACCTTTGACTCAATTACCTTGGCGGATCTCGGACTCAGCAACGGCGATTCCGGCGTGCTGACCGGCAGCGGCAATACCATCAACTGGACCGCGACACTGGCCGCCGAACCGATCATCCCCGAGCCCTCCACTTATGCGCTGATTACCGGCCTATTAGGCATGGTCTTCGTCTTGCGTAGCCGCCGAACCCATTCGCGGGTGAATTGACCGCTAAGCGGTCGGAAGTACCGACGGACAATTCCGTAACACCTTGCATTGCAACTGGCCCGAAAAATGGTCAGTTTGCTTTGATGTCCGAAAGCCAACCGGAAAATGTGGCGCTGGAACTGCCCGGCCTGCGCGTCGAAATCGACCGTGTGGTTTACCAGCAAATAGACGAGCCCACCGACGGGCGCGCCCACGCGTTCATCTACTTCATCACGATCAAAAACTTGTCCGACCGCGCCGTCACCCTGCTCGGACGCAAGTGGATCATCGAACATGCCGACGGCAACAAGATCGTGGTGGAGGGCAATAAAATCGTCCAGAAAACACCTCGCCTAGAGCCCGGAGAAAGCTTTACCTACAACAGCTACCACATCAGCGACCAAAATGCCGCCGCCGAAGGCGCATTTCATGGGCTTGATGAGTTGGGCGGGGCCGTGTTTACCCGCATTCCACGCTTCGAAATGAATATTCCGACTGATTTAAATTGAGCAACCGCACACAGATTCCGCCATCGACTCACCACGCAAATGGTTCAAAATTGGACCTCATGCAGATCACTGACTTAGGCCGACACCGACGCATCGGCGCCAACTCCCTCCTTGCGGAGATTGGCCCCTTTCGCGTGCTGATTGACGCCGGGCTCGACCCGAAAAGCGTCGGCCGTGAGTCGACCCCCAATTACGACCTGCTGGGCGACGGCCCGCTGGATCTCGTGGTGCTCACCCACTGCCACCTCGACCACCTGGGCTCACTGCCCATCGTGTGCCGCCAGCACCCCGAAGCACTCTTCGTGACCAGCCGCGCCTCCCAAATGCTCGCCCACCGCATGCTGCGCAACTCCGTCAATGTAATGAAGCGCCAGCGCGACGAGCTCGGCAACGTCGACCTGCCGCTCTACACCTTTGCCGAAGTCGACGAGGTCGACCGCGCCCTCGTGGGCCTCACCTACAATCAGCCACGCAGCATCGAGCGCAACGGCGAGGAGCTGACTTTTACCCTGCACCGCGCTGGCCACATTGCCGGAGCCGCCGGCGTGAGCTTTGTTTACAAACACCGCCGCATATTCTTCACGGGCGACGTCATGTTTGGCGACCAGGCCACGCTCGATGGCGCGGATTTCCCCATCGAGTCCACTGACACGCTCGTCATGGAGACGACGCGCGGCAGCAAGGGCCGCGTGCCCGACCGCACACGCGAAAGCGAAGTCGAGCGCCTGATTTCCACCATCTCCAACACGATTTCCCGCGGCGGCTGCGCGCTAATCCCCGTGTTCGCCCTCGGCCGCATGCAGGAGATCTTACAACTGCTCTACAATGCCCGCCAAACCGGCGACCTGCCCGTGTGCCCAATCTACTGCGCCGGGCTCGGCATGGACATTGTGGATTATTTTGACGCGATTTCGCGCAAAGTCGGCGGCGTGCACTTCCGCCGCTCAGTGCTCAAGCAACTCAAAGTCCAGCCTCCACCTCCCTTCAAGCCCGGCAACAGCCCTGGCTCCAAGGGCATTTATGTGCTCTCCAGCGGCATGCTCGTGGAGCACACGCCCTCGTACCACGCTGCGGCGGCCATGCTCGACGACCACGCCAACTCCATTTGCTTCGTTGGCTACTGCGACCCGGAAACGCCCGGCGGCGAGCTCCTTGCGGCAGCCCATAACGACAGCTTCCTGTTCTCGGTGCCCGACCACGCCGCCCCCGTGCGCGCCCACATCGAGCAGTTTGACCTCAGTGGCCACGCCGACCGCGACGAGCTGCTTCAGTTCGCCAATTCGCTAGACCCACGCGCCATTGCACTGACTCACGGCGACCCTGAGGCCCGCGGTTGGTTCTTTGACGAACTGCTGGATTTCAACCCCAAACTACAGGTGCATGACCTTCTGCCCGGGGAGGAAGTCCAATTGTAAACAATTTATAAAATTAGGTTGAACCAAAGGTCCTGCTGTATATCTTAATAAGTATAGGTGATGCATAAATTCGCAGCCAGCTACTGTCGTCCGAAAATCCTGCTCATGGTCTTCTTTACTGTCGCCACTTGGGCTTCAGCAAATGTGTTGACCTTACCGCTCGCATTCTTTTTCGACGACCCCGAAGACGACCGAGAAGAAGCTCTCGAAGACGCTGCCACTTGGTCGGAGTCAGAGTTGGCCACGATCAACCGCCCTGGTTTCAGCTTGAAATACCCCAAGGATTGGGAAATCGCGAGTCACCAGGCCGACTACGATCCCGACCGCCTCTTTTCGATCGAAACCGGGGGCGCTTCCCACATCATGATCGAGATTTTCGACGCCAACTCAGGCATGAACCTGGAGAGCACCATGCAAAGCGTGCTCACCGCGCTCGATGGCACAGCGGTCAACACCTACTCCTACGGCGATTTTGAAACTTGGGGCCAGTACAACGGTGTCGGCCGCCACCTCAAAGGCAAGGTTATGAACATCATGCCCGGCGGCTGCCGCGTCTTTGCCTGTGTCGTTCCCGGCAAAAACAAGGGCATTCTCGTCACGGAATTTTACATGTCCGATGACCTCCCCAACGCAATGCCCGGCTTTGAGCTAATCAGCCAGACCCTCATTTTTAAGTAAACAAAACCAAATTTGAGGAAAACTATATTGCCCTGCCGCTCTTTATCAAGGGATAGATTAACTACTAATATTTCTCAGTTGCTTTTTTTTGCTTTCCTGTCCCGAGAACAGCCATTGAGATTCTACGCTTATGGCCAGCCTCAAAGATATTGCCGATGAAGTCGGCGTCTCCGTTTCCCTTGTTTCTAAAGTGATCAACGATAAGCTGGGCACCACCGGCGCCCGCAAAGAGTTGATCGAGGCCATCAAAGCCAAAGCCGAAGAGCTCGGCTACAAGCGAAACTTCAACTCCATCGCCCTGCTGGCCAAACGGCAAGGCGCAATCGGCGTCTTCATGCATCGCATGGGGGCCAAGGGGGCCAGCCTCACTGAGGACTCACTGGAGGGCATGGCCGAGGCCGCGCACAACCTCAACCTCCGCATGATGCTAAACTTCGTCACCGAACACGAAGACTACATCCAGCGGCTCGAGGGACTCCACACCGGCATGGTCGACGGCGTCGTGCTCAGCGGCGTGTTCCACATGGAAGCCATCCCGCTGCTCCTCAAGCTCAAAAAGGAGGGCCTTCACCTGGTCAGCACCTTCAGCGACCCGATCCACGAGAGCATCCCCAACACGGGCCTCGTCGAGGAAGACACCTGCTACCTGAGCACCAAGCATTTAATCGAACAGGGCTGCAAAAAAATTGCCACCTTCGACACCATGCCTCTGCGCACCAAGGGCTTCCGTCGCGCCATGAGCGAAGCCGGACTGGAGGTCAACGAGCACCTTGTGTTCCCCATGCCACAAATGCACACCGGCTTTAAAAGCTCCACTGCCCGCGCGGCCCTGATCGGCGCCCTCGAAGCCGGCCATCAATTTGACGGCATCTGCGCGCAATCTGACTCACAAGCCATCGGCGTGATCAACGAGCTCATCAGTCGGGGTATCCGCGTACCAGAAGACGTCAAAGTCACTGGCATCGACAACTCCGCTTTCTGCGAGGCGTGCAGCGTCCCCATCACCAGCGTTGACCAAAAGCCCACCCAGCGCGGCTACGCCGCCGTCGAGATGCTGGAGCAACTCATTGAGGGCAAGCAGGTTGAGTCCAACTGCGTCAAACCCGAGCTGATCATCCGCCAGTCCAGCGTCGTCAGCTAGAGCAGCGTCCCGCTGCACCGGTAGATTTGCCCATTGGGCAAATGGCCAATCCAACTCCTGAGGTAGGGCGCAGTCTCCAGACAAGCCGCTACATTGCCTCGCCGAAAGTAGCATAGGCGTCCCGCCTGTGCCCTAATCCAACTGTCTGAGGTAGCGCAGGCGCGTCCCGCGCCGCACCCCATGCTGAACATCTTCCCTGGCTAATGTCTGCTCTCCCAACTCAGAAGCGCCACCTGCCAACCTAAAAAAACACTCCAAAACCGCTACCAAACCATCAGGCCTCCAGCCTGACGCGCCACCGAAACCCTTGCTGTTCAACGCACAACGAAACGGCCGAAAAGTGAACATTTTAGTACTGTTTTTATTTGCAATCATAACGCAAAAGACTACGGTTAAAGGTGAACATTTTACCAGCCATGTCTTTACGCTATCTCTTTGTCGACCTCGACTCCTACTTCGCCTCCTGCGAACAACAACGCGACCCCAAATTACGGGGCCAGCCGGTGGGCATTGTGCCCATGATGACCGACTCTACCTGCTGCATTGCCGCCAGCTATGAGGCCAAGGCCTTCGGCGTCAAAACGGGCACCAACGTCCGCGAAGCCCGCTGGCTGTGCCCGCGCATTCAGTTTGTGGAGGCCGGACACGCCAACTACATCCAGATCCACCACCGCATCATCGACGCCGTGACCGAGCATTGCCTGCCCGACATCACCATCCGCTCCATCGATGAGTTTTGCGGCGCCCTCCCCCCCAGTTGGCAAAACGAGCGTGAAGCCACCGCCCTGGCTGAGCGCATTCGGGCGACTATTACCCGTGTGGCCGGCGAGCACGTCTCCTGCTCCATCGGCATCGGCCCTAACCCCTTTCTGGCTAAAATCGGCAGCGGCATGAACAAGCCCCGCGGGCTAACCGTGCTCGACCAGCACAACCTCCCCGGCCCGCTGGCCACGCTCGACCTCTCGGACATCTACGGCATCGGCAAGCGCATGCACCAGCGCCTGCTCCGCCACCGCGTGCACACCATTGAGGACCTCTACGCCTGTAGTCGCCAGAAACTCCACTCGATCTGGGGTGGCGTCGAGGGCGACCGAATGTACGCCGAGCTGCGGGGGGAGATCATTGAGCACGCCGAAACCGTCCGCCGCCAGGTGAGCCATTCCCACGTCCTCCCCCCCCACCTGCGCAATGCCGAGGATGCCTTTGCCGTCCTCCACCGCCTCACGCAAAAAGCTGCCATGCGCCTGCGCAAGCTCGACCACTACGCGGGCAGCCTCTCCATCAGTGTGCGCCTGGGCTTCGACTACCGCTGGGGCCGCGACACGCGGTTTTTCCCCACGCAGGAAAGCCGGATTTTCCTGCGTGAGCTCCGCCAGCTATGGGCCGAGATCCCCCCTGACGCCCCCTCCCCCTGCAAGGTGAGCGTGGTCCTCGGCGAGCTTGTTTCCGCGCAAAATTACACCAACCCACTCTTCACCCACATGAACAACCCGCGCAATGTGAAGCTCGACTCCGCCATGGACTCGCTCAACAAGCGCTTCGGCGCCAAGACGCTTTACTACGCCGGCGGCCACGCCGCCCGCAACGACACCCCCATGCGCATCGCCTTTACCCACATCCCCGACCTTGAAACCGAAAACGACCAAATGCCCGCCGGGCCGTAGCCCCCCCCCCGGAAGGAGCGGTAGCGAGGCGTTAATTTCCACAACTGAATATGCTTTCGAACAGATTCTCCCCGTTCATCTCTTGCATGGCAAAGGTCACGACCTCCCCCCGCGCCGTGGTCACGCTGAGCTGAGTCGTGCCCGCAGTAATCACGATACCCGCATAGCTCTCCCCCGCCACGGAATGAAACTCTTCAATAAAATCCGCAATCTGCCATTCCAGAGGTTTTTCGGAAAATGGATCAGCCATCTCCCGCTCCTCCGGAATCTCCCCATAGAGCTTATACGCTTGGTAGAGGGTGCGAACATCGTTCATTGAAAATTCAGTTTTTGCCGGCTCCCTGGCCATCAGTTTCTGAGCAATATTGGCGAAACAACTGACCTGATGGAGTATCTTCGCGCGTCCCTGCCGCGTCAAGTTGCCCAGCGCGTCGGTGTCTCCATTGAGGCGCGCCATCTCCGTGTCAAATTGAACCTTCGGCCCGCCCTTGGGCGCCCGCAATCCGATTTGGTAACGCAGGCCAGCGCGGGACACCTCCAGCGTAGACGCCGCCCCCTGCGGCACGATTCGCTCGACCACATAACCATCGAACGTCGATTGCTCACGCACCCAAGTCCGCGCGCCATCTTTGGTGCGCTCGACCACGGCCTCGACTTCGTCACCCACGCGCATCACGCCGACAATCCGGTAGTCCCCCAGCGGCTGCAAAAAGGCATAACCAAAGCCAAACCCAAAATCCGCCGCAGCCAACGCTACCCAAGCGAAGAACAGAAGAAGCGATGAGCAGGCCGCTTTCATTATTAAATGATATCACCTGCGAAACTCGTCTGCAAATCGCGTGTCCATTAGAACGCCAACAGAGGCGTGAATCTAGCCTTCTCCTGGCGCGAAAAAAGCTTAGTTTAGATAGCACGATGGAAAGCGTAAATCAGATCATGGCCGTTCTCGTGGGCATTGGCCTCGCAGCGGCCTGTGGTTTTCGGGTGTTCGTCCCGTTATTTGTCGCCAGCCTGGCGGCCAATACCGGAGTGGACGCCTTTGGCGGCATCAATTTCGAGCAAATGTTGGGGCAAAATTACGAATGGCTCGGCAGCACGCCAGTCACCCTCGCCCTCGGCGTCGCAACCGGGGTTGAGATCGCCAGCTATTACATTCCCTGGTTGGACAACGCGCTGGACTCCATCGCCACGCCCGCCGCCGTGATCGCGGGCACCTTCATCAGCAGCGCCGTGATGCCAGACTTCATGGGCGACGGCGCCTTCCAATGGATCGCCGCAGCCATCGCTGGTGGCGGAACCGCAGGCGCTGTCCAAGGCGCATCCGTGATCACCCGCGGGGCCTCGACGGCCACCACCGGTGGAGTCGGCAACCCGATCATTTCCACGGCCGAGCTTGGCGGCTCCATCGTCACGGCGCTACTGGCGATCCTCGTGCCAATCCTGGCCAGCATCTTGGTGCTGATTTTGATGTTCTTCGTGGTCCGCACGATCATCCGCTTTTTCAAGCGCCGCTCCCAGGAAAAGAAAGCCGCCGCTGCCGCCGCGATTGTGTAGGGCGTTCGCCTGACTGAGCGATTAATAAGCCCAGCGAACGACTTCGCCAAAGCCGGTTCGGACCATGAGTGCGCCGCCGCGACTGGAGACAACGATCTGCGAGTAGTCCTCCCCCGCTACCGGCTGGAGCAAATCGGGTGACAAATACCCCTGCTTGGCCATGTCGACGAAGTCTACTTTTTCGGCGCCGGTATACGCCACGTACTCATGCCCAGCGTTGGCAATCGCCAACAGGTGCTCGGCAATGGCATTGCGGCCGTCGTGAGTCAGCTTGCCATCCCGGCCGATGAGACCGGCGCTGTAGGCGTTAGCCAAAGGACCCGCTGCAAACGGCGCTTCCTGCGGGCGCTTGCACGCGAAAAGATAGCCTATGCCCTCCCGTCGAACTTCGACAAACCACTCGCCCTCGACGCGGACAAAGTTTGCGATCACGAATTCGCCCACACAATCACCGACTCGTCGGTGAACGGAATCCCCCGCAGCCGACTCGACCACGACATCCGCCGGAGCCTCGCCAATGCGCGTAATGCCGACCACCACATAGTCCGGCAAAATGCTCATCCACTGCCCGACAGCGTGAGTCGAGGCCGCCCAAAGCAGGAAACTTATTGCGAAGCACAAACGCATTAGCCCGTATAATCGGCACACTTGAGGCGAGCTCAACCCGGAATTTCGATGCTATCGGTTTGCAATTTTCCTCATCACACGCCTGCCTTAACTCCTCTGCTCTTCAACAATATGTCTACTGAACTACTCCACAGCCTGCCAGCCATCAATGCATCCCTCAACGGCCTGGCAACCCTCCTGCTCACCGTCGGCTTCACCCTGATCAAGATTGACCGCGAGCAAAACATGAAGGCGCACCGCTTCATCATGCTCAGCGCGTTCACAGTGTCCGTCGTTTTCCTGATCTCCTACTTACTGCACAAAGGTCTGCGCGCCAGCGCGGGTGAGGCCGTCAACACCCACTTTACCGGCGAAGGCATTTGGGCGTGGATCTATTTTCCCATGCTGATCAGCCACGTTCTCTTGGCGATGGTGATTGTGCCGCTTATTTTCATTACGCTTTGGCACGCCTTCCAGGGACGCTTCGAGAAACATCAGAAGTGGGCAAAATGGACCTTTCCGCTGTGGTATTACGTCAGCGTGACCGGCGTGTTGGTCTATTTTTTCCTCTACCAATGGTTTCCCCCCGCCAAATAGAAACGAGTAGCGGATGCCATGCATGAAAATCAATACCCCTAATTGCCACATCAATAACGCCTTCTACTGAGAACCCCTCGCAGGGAAAAGTGCCCTCATGGCGTCAATTGTGCTTGAGACTCGGTTTCGAACAAATACCTTAGCCTAAACCAATAAAAGCCATGCGCCTTGACCAAATTCAAATCGGCCGTCGCTGCCGGGTAACCGCCATCAATTTCAACCACGCAATTTGCCAGCGCTTGGCGAATTTCGGGCTGCTGCCCGGGCAGGAAATCGAAATGGCTCAAGTTGCACCCCTTGGAGATCCCATCGCCATTACTTTCGAAGGACAGAAACTCAGCCTGAGACGGCGCGAAGCCGCCTTGGTCGAAGTTGAGCCCGTCGCTGTCTAAAGGTATCAAACCAACCGTGTCCACCACCGCTGAACCAGCTGCGGCCCAGCGCATGAAGCATATTGCGCTGATTGGCAACCCGAACACCGGCAAAACGTCGCTGTTCAACTGCCTTACGGGCATGCGTCAGCGTGTTGGCAATTACCCAGGCGTCACCGTCGAGAAAAAGCTGGGCACGGCTTACCTGGCTGATGGTCCGGCCACCATGATCGACCTCCCAGGCGCTTATAGCCTCTCGGCCAGTTCGCTGGACGAGCGCGTTGCGGTAGACGTTCTGAGTGGACACCTACCCGGCATTGAGCGGCCAGACATCGTGGTCTGCGTCATCGACGCCACCAACCTTAAGCGCAATCTTTTCCTGGCCATGCAGATTGCCGAGCTCGGCATCCCCATGGTCATCGCACTCAACCTCTGGGACGCACTCGAACAGCGAGGGCTGAGCATAGACATCGTTGAGCTCGAAAAACGACTCGGCGTCCCCATCGTCGCCACCGTCGGCCGCAAAGGCATCGGCATCAGCGAGCTGCGCGACGCCATCTCCAAAGCCGCGACGCAGGAACGCTGCCTCGCACCCATGACTTGGCCAGCGGAAGTCAACGAAGCCGTCAACAACATCCACTGCGCTGCCGATGGGCATACCGCCGTCCCACTGACCGACATGGAAGTGCGACGCCTGCTCTTCGACGCGAATTCCGCCGTGCTCGACCGCGTCCAGAGCAACCACGAGAAAGTACGCGCCTCAATCAGCGAAGGCCGCGAAAACCTTCGTAAGCTGGGACTCAATCCCATGGCGGCTGAAGCCGTTTTGTGCTACAAGCACCTCGACAAACTCCTCGAGGGCGTAATCAAGCAAGCCGGAGACGCTCCCAACGGCCCCGATGGCACGGAGTCCATCGACAAACTAATGCTTCATCGTTTTGCCGGGCTGCTTATTTTTGCGGCCATGATGTACGTCGTCTTCCAGGCAGTTTACTCTTGGGCCGGACCGCTCATGGACCTTGTGGACGGTCTCAAGGGCTGGGTGCAAGGCATCGTGGGCGGCTGGCTAGAGCCCTGGCCAATGATGAGTAGCCTCATGACAGACGGCATCATTGAAGGCGTCGGAGCGTTTGCCATCTTCCTGCCGCAAATTCTGATCCTCTTTTTCTTCATCGCGCTACTCGAAGACACCGGCTACATGGCGCGCGCCGCCTTCCTGATGGACAAACTGTTCGGCTGGTGTGGCCTCAACGGCAAGAGCTTCGTGCCCATGCTGTCCGGCTACGCCTGCGCCATCCCAGGCATCCTCGCCACCCGCACGATTGAAGACCCCAAGGCCCGCATGGTGACGATCCTCGTCACCCCGCTCATGAGCTGTTCTGCGCGCCTGCCCGTTTATGTGCTGCTGATCGGAGCCTTTGTGGAGCCCAAATACGGGCCATGGGCCGCCGGTTTGGCGCTGTTTGTGATGCACATTGTTGGCTTATTGGTTGCGGTGCCCGCTGCTTACATCCTGACGAAATTTGTCATCAAAACCAAGCCGCAACCTTTCCTCCTGGAAATGCCCAGCTACCGTCTCCCGCGCATGCAAGACGTGCTCTTCCGCATGTGGATGGCAGGCAAAGAATTCGTCATCCGCGCCGGCACAATCATCCTGGCGATCACCGTCATCGTTTGGGCGCTGCTTTACTTCCCGCGTCCAGCAGGGCTTGAAGATGAAGTGACCAAGGAATTTTACGCCGAGCACATTGAGCCCAATCCCGCCAGCGCTTCGCTTCTGGATGACCCGGACTCCGAGCTCTCCGTCGAGCTAAGCAACACCATTGATGCGGCCTATATCAATCAGAGTTTCATGGCCCGCATCGGCAAAGCGATCCAACCCGTTTTTGCACCCGCAGGCTTCGACTGGAAGATCACTGTGGGCGTTGTGGCCAGCTTCCCCGCACGTGAAGTCATCATCTCCACACTGGGCGTTATCTATAGCCTCGGCGGCGATGTGGACGAAGAATCCCCGGACCTGATGACCACTTTGAGCAACGCCACCTGGAAGGAAGGCCCCCGCGCTGGCACGCCAATTTTCACCCTGCCCGTCGTCTTTGCAATCATGGTATTCTTCGCCCTGTGCCAACAGTGCGGTGCCACGCTCGCCGTCATGGCCAAGGAAATCGGCTGGAAGTGGGTGGCAGGCAGCTTCGTGTTCCAAACGAGCATTGCCTGGCTAGGTGCCGTGCTGGTCTATCAACTCGGAACCGCCATTCTGTCTTAACCATGCTGGAGTCCATCGTAGTCGCCGCCATTGTGCTAGCCGCAGCCGCATTTTTGTTCAATAAGTGGCGGAAAACGACCTCGCCGAAGAAGGGATGCGGTGGCAACTGCGACTGCCACAAGACCAAGCTATAGACGGTGCGTTCAGGCTGGCGACTCGCCACTATAGCCGCTAAAGACATCCGCTTTTGCACTACCACATGGCCATTCGCCTAGCCCAGGAATCCGACCTCAATGCGCTGGTCGAACTGCTCCGTCAACTCACCAAAGTTGAGCGCGATTTCGCCTTTAATGCCGAAAAACAACGCACTGGCCTCAAACTTCTCCTCGATAAGCCAGACGCATATATCCTCGTTGCCGAAGTCAGCGGCGTGGTCGCCGCAATGGCAACCATCCAAGAGCTAATTTCCACGACCGAGGGTGGTGTCGTTGGGCTGATCGAAGACGTCGTCGTGCACTATAGTTTTCGCGGCAAAGGCGTCGGTCGCCAAATGATGGATCACCTGAAGGCCACCGCCGAAGTCAAAGGCTACCACCGCCTCCAGCTCCTTGCCGACATGCATAATCCACCGGCAGAGGCGTTCTATCAAAAGCAGAACTATCGCCCCACGAGTCTTAAGCAATGGCGGTGGCGTGTAGAAGCATCCTAAAGCGCAAATAGCGAACGATCTAACCAGTGTCTGGTCGCACAAAAAGCATCCACCTCTAAATCTTGACCAACAAAAAAAGCGATGTGCAACCCATCGCCTTTGGTCGTTCAAATATCCCCTGGCTACCTTAGCGGAAAAGCGAAACCCCCACAATCATGCCTGCACTTAGAGAGAGGCAAAGCAGTCCGGCACCCTTCAATCCCCATACAATCTTAGGAAGGTGGCCAAAATCCTCGTCCTTCAGCGGACGCATGGTCTTCGCGAGCATGTAATTCTGATAACGCACGGCCAACGCGTCACGAGGTGCGAACACCAGATAGCAGCCCAATGCGGCAGAGCCGATTGAGAGTATGGAAAAAGTTAACCAAAATACACCTTCTATCATGACCAGCAGATTTGAAGTTAAACAGCCTCACAGTTAAGCCGCATTGACCATAAATTACAACAAAAAGCGTTCCAGTGCACGGTTTCGGCAATCACATTGCTGTTAAAGGGCACTTCGGTTAACCTCCCATAAGACGAGATCGCCCAACCATTGAAAGGCAGGCAAAGCGCTCTGTTTGATGCCTGGGCTCGAAGCCCAGCCTCGAACTGAGCGGCACCGCTCAAAATCTAAATCACTTTCGTCTCGCTCATAGAAAATGAATCGAAGTTCCCTAAAGTGATGAAATCTTGTTTAATCAGTCAGTCGATCTGGGGATAGAATTTACCCGTACACCTGATCTGAAACCCAGCAAATTTTACCTAAGAGGGCGTCTAAAAACTCAAGTGGTCTTCGTCGGAGAGCGCCTCCGAGGCCAAAATATCATTTCTTCATCTCGACGAAACTGGTTTCGCCTCGATTCAGAAGCCGAAATTTTGCCTCTCGAATACATCTCGCCGACTCGATCAGACTTTTTAGACGCCCTCTCAGACAACTCGGGAAAGGCACTCGCAGAACGCAGGCTCCGGCCATCGGCATAGCCGCGCAGCCGATCTGGACAAACACACCTACTGCTAAGAATAGTCCAATCACTACATGAACTAAAAGCGACAAATCATCATGGACTGCATGAATAGTTTTCATCCCGCAAGTGCCCAGGTCCGCGCTTTTTTATTGCAGAATATGGGTAAGATTAGAAAACTGCACACTTTCCATTTCGCCGCCTAACCCAGACGGCGACAACTACCACCCAACACGTGTAAGTTTACTATGCCAGAAGCAAGCTCCGACATCGGACTCATCGGCCTCGCCGTCATGGGTCAGAACCTCGCGCTCAACATCGCCGACCACGGCTTCCAAATCTCGGTCTACAACCGCACGACCTCGAAGATGGAAGAATTCGTGGCCAAGCACCCGGACACCCCCGGTGGCCTCGTCGGCAGCCCGACTCTCGAGGAGTTCGTCGCGAGCCTCAAGCGCCCCCGCAAGATCATCATCCTCGTTCAGGCCGGCCGCGCAACGGACGCCGTGATCGACGGCCTAATCCCGCTGCTCGAAAAGGACGACATCATTATCGATGGCGGCAACGCCTACTGGATGGACACCATCCGCCGCGAAAAGGATCTCACCGAAAAGGGCCTGCGCTTCATTGGCAGCGGCGTTTCCGGCGGTGAAGAGGGCGCACGCTTCGGCCCGAGCCTCATGCCCGGCGGTAAGGAATCCGCCTACAAGGAACTTCAGCCGATCTGGGAAGCTGTCGCCGCCAAGGTGGACGCCGAGACCGGCAAGCCGCTCGAAGGCGCTGCCCCCGGCAAGCCCGTCGAAGGTGGCGTGCCCTGCACCGCCTACATCGGTGAAAACGGCGCCGGCCACTACGTGAAGATGGTTCACAACGGCATCGAATACGGCGATATGCAGATGATCTGCGAAGCCTACGACCTCATGAAGAACCTCCTCGGCCTCTCCGCTCCGGAAATGGCTGAAATCTTCAAGAAGTGGGACGACGGCCTCCTCGACTCTTTCCTCGTCGAAATCACCGCAGAAGTTCTTGCTCAGAAGGACCCGGCTACCGGCGCTGACTTCGTGGACATCGTCCTCGACACCGCTGGCCAAAAGGGTACCGGCAAGTGGACCTCCATCAGTGCACTCGACATGGGCACCCCCGCGCCGACCATCGCTGAAGCAGTATTCGCCCGCTGCGTATCCGCCATCAAGGAAGAGCGCGTAGCCGCCAGCGAAATCCTCGCCGGCCCGAACAAGAAGTTCGAAGGCGACAAACAGGCCCTCATCGACGCGATCCACGACGCCCTTTATTGCTCGAAGATTTGCTCCTACGCTCAGGGCTTCCAGCTCATGCGCGCAGCCCAGGAAGAATACTCCTGGAAGCTCAACTTTGGCGAAATCGCACAAATCTGGCGTGGCGGCTGCATCATCCGCGCTGGCTTCCTCCAGAAGATCACCGACGCTTTCGACGGCAACCCCGAGCTGGCCAACCTCCTCCTCGACCCGTACTTCAAGGAAACGGTCGCCAAGTTCGAGGCCAGCTGGCGCAAGGTCGTTGCCACGGCTTGCGAATACGGCATTCCGGTCCCCTGCTTCGGTAGCGCCCTGTTCTACTTCGACAGCTACCGCAGCGCCCGCCTCCCGCAGAACCTGCTCCAGTCGCAGCGTGACTTCTTCGGTGCCCACACCTACGAGCGCACCGACACGCCGCGCGGCAAGTTCTTCCACATCGACTGGCCGGACCCCGCACGCCCCCAACTCGACGCCTAGCAGCGTGCCGCTGCACCCATAGATTTGCGCGTCGCGCAAATGCCGAGGGGCAACGAATTATTTACCAACCGCCGGGTTCATGCCCGGCGGTTTTTTATTGGCTCGCCCATTACTTTCACTAAGTTGTATCCAGCTACTCTAGAACGATGGAAAAAATTCCCCCCGCCTACTACGCTACAAACCTTGGAGCGCTTTCATTTGGAGAAATGATGCGCATTGGAGGATTTTTCAATGGACTGCTCGGCTTCGCCCTCGGGCGCTTCATGCCGCCCCAAGGCCGTGAGCCGATGCCACCGGACTACGACGTGATGGAAGCGCAGCGCAGCGACATCGCGCCTCATATCCTGGGACGCATCTGCCAGAAAGGCGACGTGCTCCTACCACTGGGTTTTCGCGAGGTGGGCTACCAAAGACTTCCCCATAAGGCAGATAAATCAGGCAGCATCATTTACCTTTCCAACTGCGGTCAGATGGTTGCTCATATCAGTGTGCTGAAAAAGGATGAGCCAGCAAACGATTACGGTGTCGCCCCATCCGTTTGCGCCTTCGACACGCAGGCCAACACCATCACCGTCTCCAATTCCGGGCTTTCAGTGAACCCTCTTCCCGGCAGCAAATTGATCATTAAGAAAGGCAAACGGCTCAACCAACTCGTCCCGATTCTCAAAAAGGAAATGGAAATCAGTCGCCGGGAGTATGCCCGTTTCGCGGGCTGGCAAGACTTGCGCGAGTGGCAAGGCACGATAGAAACACGCACCTTTCTCCACCGCCGCGACGTGCGCAAGCTCTTCGTACCCGTTGACTGATTCGCTCCAACAAATCCTGCCCCACCGCATTTCGCCAATGGCGAAATCTCTGGGTGCAGCGGCACGCTGCTAGTTGAGGCCGTCTTGGCCCATGAAGGTGAGTGTTTCGGCGACGTAATTGAGCGCGCGGCGGGCTTCCGTGAAGCGGCTGCCTAGGGCCTGATAGCAATCTGTCAGGCAATACTCATGCGCGAGGTGGTGATCCCCTGCTGCTCGGTAATGCGCCTGCCCGATGTTTTCATAATAGTTGAGCCCAGGCGCACCGCGGTATGTCGCACGGTAGTCCACATGCGGGCGAAACAGTCCGGTCACTACGAGGGATCTTTCCGCCAAGCACACCGTTAACCAGAAACGCTCGCAAAAGCCAGCTTGTTGGATCTGAGCCATGACATCGACAGCGTAAAAAGCCGCCTGACGCGCACTACCCTGTCCGGAATTAAAGATGCGCGAGCCCGCCATCGAGTCAGCCATCAGCGAGGCCACATAGTCCGCCAGGCTACGATCTTCGAGTCCACATTCGTGAAAGCGATGACGCACCAAGACATAGAAGTACAGGCGCGGCGATATGTTGATCGGCAAAGGCTGTTCGAGCACGGCTTGGAAAACAGCCGGTTCGTCCAGCAGCTGGTCCCGCATCGGCGGGTCAGCGAGCAATAGTAAGAGTGCCTCGGCGGCAGAGCCGTCGGGCGCCAGGACCGACTGCAAAAACGCAAGGTCAGCGTTCGTCAGCCCGTCGCGACAGATTGGTTGCACGAGCTTCATGGCACTTAGATCTAAGCATAGCTTATGCCAGCAAACAGCGATCAGCAAGCCCATAAGCGCCAACGCCTTGGGCATAGAAAAGCCCGGTGGACAGTCGTCACACCGGGCTCAACAGGGGAGGGATGATGAAAAATTAAATCTCGTCGTATTCGCCTTTGCAGATCTTCGAAACAACCGAGTAGCTGATTTCGCGCGCTTTAGCGACTTGGTTCATCGAGTAGCCGCTTTCGACTTCGCCCTTGATCTCATCGCGCAGTTCAGCGGTCACCTTGGTGCGCTTGCGGCGCGGTGTGCTTTCGGACTTCTTGTTCGTGCTACCCTTCTTGCGACCGCGGAAGGTAACGCCGAAGTGCTCGATCAATGCTTCAACGAGCGCCTTAGGCGTTTCGTATTCGCTGGACTTGTAAAGTTGGTCAAGCTTTTGGGCGGCAGCCTTTTGCTCCTTCGCCAATTCTTTGAGTTCTTTTTCGCGGGCAGCCAATGCCTTTTTCTCAGCTTCAAGCGCCTTTAATTGATCTGCAATTTCCATGTAAGTATCGATTGGGTTTGCTTATTAAAGCGCACAAAAGAAAAGGTCATCACTGCACTGCGCAAGCACTATTTCTGCTTATCTTTTATTAATTCTACGCGATAAGCTTATTCATTTATTGGAACTAAGGGGTATCCGAATATGAACCATCCCATCGGAAATTCCACCTACCCGCTTGCCCTCATGCTTTTCAAACAGACGCAGCATCGGCGTATTATCTGGAGAGACGAGCGCCCATAAGGAGTCCAGTCCCCGCCGCCCGGCAATGGCCATCATCCGCTGCAGCAAGAGGCTACCCATTCCGTGGCGACGCATCTCTTCATGCACCACAAAGGCAACTTCGGCTGTTTGCCCATCTTCCTCCAAGTAATAGCGACCTACTGCGCGCAGTCGTTGGCGCGGACCACGACGCTCAAACACACCCAAGGCCAAATCCTTTTCCTGATCCACGCCCACTAGTTCACTCGCACGCTCGCGAGACATACGCTGAACGCTATAACCATAGCGTTTTTGAATCGTCTCTGCCGTATGCGAATAAAAGAACTCTTGCAAATTACGTTCATCAGAAGGGTGAAGCGGGCGCAACACATAGTCCCTATCCCTTATGCGAATACGTTGAAAGTCGACGCCTCCAATTTCTTTTACCGGGCGCGGCACAAGCTTTTCATAAGCTGTAATAAGGTTCCTCTCACGCGCCGAACGCAGTAGCTCTTCGCGGAAATTCGGGTGAGCAACCTGGATCAGCTCCAATGCGCGCTCACGCACATTGCGACCGCGCAAAGTGGCGATTCCATACTCCGTGACCACGAAATGGATGTCCGCACGGCTGCCCACAAGCCCTGCGCCCTCCGATAGGAATGGCACAATGCGCGAGCTGGCGCCATCCTGAGCCGTCGAGGGCAGCGCAATGATCGGCAAGCCATCAGGGCTCAACACGGCGCCACGGGTGAAGTCCATCAACCCGCCAATGCCGCTATAAAACTGCCCACTCACCGAAGCCGCAACCTGCCCGGTGAAGTCCACCTCCATCGCGCTGTTGATCGCCACCACCTTACGGTTTTTGGCGATTTGCGCGATGTTGTTCGTGTATTCCGTGGGGCGGAAGGAGATGTGCGCGTTCTCGTGGACAAAGTCATACAGCGTCCGCGACCCAACGCAAAACGAAGCCACCGTATCCCCTCGGTTGATGCGCTTAGCGGAGTTATCCACGGCGCCACACTCGATCAATGAACGCACGCCATCGCTAAACATCTCGGTATGCACGCCCAGGTGTTTGTGGTCTTTTAAAGCGCGGATCGCCCGATCGGGAATGTCGCCAATGCCGACTTGCAGCGTCGACCCGTCCTCAACGAGCTGCGCGAGGTATTCGCCAATTTTGTCCGCCACAACGGCATCAGCCGAGTCCGGTGCCCACTCAGGCAACTCCGCTTCGGCCTCTAAGCAGTAATCAATCTCGCTCGTATGCAGGAATGTTTCGCCGAAAGTCCGCGGTAGTCGCGGATTAATCTGCGCCACCACCACTTGCGCCGCACGACAAGCCGCATGCACCACATCCACACTGACCCCCAGCGAGCAATACCCCTGCCGATCTGGCGGGGAGACCATGACCAGCGCCGCGCGCAGCGGCACCACGCCTTCTAAAAACAAGGAAGGCAGCTCGCTCAAAAAGCAGGGCGTGTAGTCGGCCACACCCGCATTAACTGCATCACGAATGCCTGGCCCCATGAAGAATGCATTGGCGCGAAATATGTGTCGGCGCTTTTCTTCAATCCACGGCGTCGGCCCATAAGTTCGAATGTGCGCCAGCTCAATGTCGGCCAGCGAATTCTGCGCGCCCAGCATGTGCTCCACTAAAAGCTGCGGGCAAGCCGCGCCGCTTCCAATAAAAACACGACTCCCCGGCAAGGCAATGCGGGGCCAATCTGCTACGGATAAGGGCTTCACTTATCAATAGCCTAAGCAGACCGTCCGCGTTTATCACGCAAAATATTCCCCAGCGTCCCGCTGGACCGATTGATTTGCGCTGTGCGCAAATGGCAGTGTGGCAAATGGTAGGGCGACGCTTACAAGCGAGCCGAAACTGCTTAAAGGCAGCAGGTAAAATGATTAAACATTCCCCTCTGCACAACCTCAGTTTGCCAATGCCGCTGCGCTGTGCTTCAATCTTTCACGTGAAGCTAGTTGCTTTCAGTCGCCTTTCACTAATCACGCTCCTCGTGCTGGTCTGCGGTTGCTCCGAGCATCCACAAAACGGTCAAGGCACAGCCGAGCTACCCGATAGTTCACGCTACGAAGGCGAGTTCGCTGACGGCCTGTTTCACGGCCAGGGCAAACTAACTTGGCGGCATGGCGGCTACTATCAGGGCGAGTTCACCCAAGGTTTAATCCAAGGCAAAGGCATTTATATCCACCCCGATGGCACGCGCGAAGAAGGCCACTTCGTCAACGGACTGCTCGACGGCGAAGGGAAGCGCCGCAGCCCCAATGGCGAGCTATCCGAAGGCGAATTTCGCACAGGGCTGCTGCATGGCCAGGGCATGCAGCGGACTGATCGAGAATACTATCACGGCGCATGGATTAACGGACACAAGTCCGGCCAGGGAACCTATATCAAGCAGGGCATGGGCGAATACACCGGCCAGTTTTTCAACGATGAAATTGCCGGCCAGGGCGTCTTCGAATACGAGGACGGCGTACGCGTGGAAGGTCAGTTCGACCGGGGCGTCCCGCAAGGCAAAGCAGTGGTGACGAGTCCGCGGGGCGGTCGCTTGGAAGCCAATTTCGTAAAAGGCCACGCAACTGGTCCCGGCAAGCAAACCACCGATGAAGGCGGGCGCTACGTGGGCGAATTCCTCGCCGGCAAGTGGCACGGCAAGGGAGAGTTCACCGACGCCGACGGCAACATCTTTCGCGGCGATTTCAAACAGGGAAAACGCGACGGCTACGGCAAAGTGCTTTACGCCGACGGACGCGAGTTCCACGGCAACTTCGAGGATGACGTTCCCCACGGCAAGGGCTCTATCGAATACCCCAACAGTGCGCGCTATGCTGGAGAATTCGTGCGCGGCCTGCCTCACGGCGAGGGCGTTTACGAGTTTCCGAATGGCGACCGCTACGTTGGGCAATTTGCCGACAGCCTCTTCGAAGGCGAAGGCACGCTGGTCTTCGGTCCGACGACCGGCAAGCCCCCCGTCAGCGGACTCTGGCATCGCGGCGAATACGTCGGCCAGCCAACTCAGGCTCCCCAGCCAACCGCTGGCGACCCCATCCGTATTTTAGTCAAGTAATCGTCTTGGCGTTAGGCCGCTTTTCCAAAGCCACCCTTGCCCAACGGACATCTGGCTTATTCCGATAGATGCTGCGTTGATTCTCGATCCGGAAAATGCAACGTAATCCATGCGCTTCCGCTTGGGCAATTGTCCGCCTGACATCCGTTGGAAATACACGAGCACCAAGGCCCGGCGGACCGTTACGCAAACTCAACGCCAGCTTCGCGCCATTCGCCATGACTGTCGCCAATCGCTCGAACGTTAAACTGCGCTCTTCGTCGCTGAGGTGATGCCAGACGCCGTCGGCCAGTATAAACTCAAAGGTGTTATCTAGCCCCAACAACGAACTCAACTGCGGCATACTGTCCTGCCGCCACTCAATGCCCAAGCCAGCATAGGTGCGCTGAGCCGATTGTAGAAAATCTGGCATCGGCTCTATCGCCAGCACGTGAAACCCCATGTTCGCCAAGGCCGCCGAGTTTTGTCCCGCCCCTGCTCCCAAGTCGAGGACCCTCGCTGGCGCCGGAGGCAGAAACGGCAGGAAATCCTGGTTCGTCTCCAGAAAATTCAATTGCTGACTCGATGAAACAAACTGCTCGACTGAGCGCTCATAGCCCTGAATTCCATTCACCATATCAGGGACTATTCTTCGGCATCAACTGGCTCTTCGGCAAGATCATCAATCAGGTTGGACGCGGTCTGCACGGTGGCGATCATCATGTTCGACAGGCGATTCTTCATGATGAAGTAAAACACCATGGCTGGGATGCCGATCACCAGGCCGGTCGCGGTCGTGATGAGCGCTTCGCCGATATCGCCCGCGAGCAACTCCGGGCGTCCCATGCCGCCTTGGCCAATCGTTTGGAAGGCGCTGATCATACCGCTTACGGTACCAAGCAGACCGATCATCGGCGCCACGGCAGCCACCACATTCAGGTAATTGACCCACTGCCCCACAGCGTTTTCTTCCGACTCCAGATTCTCAACGAGGATGGTTTCCACTTTTCCACGATTCGCATCGGGACGCTCCGGGCGAGCCTTGCTCAGCGCCGGTGAGAGAGCACGCGCGAGCACAGAATTTGAGCCCTGCAAAATGGTTTGCGCGTCCGCGACTTGGCGCACCTGCAAGTATTGCGAAACTTGGTCAGCCAAACCAGAGGGGACGAACTTCGCGCGGACCGTTTCCTTCCAGCAGTAGAAGATCAGGAAAAACATGAAGATCGAGCAAAGGCCCAGCGGGATCATCGCCCAGCCGCCTTCGCCAATCAGTTCGAACAAGCTCTTGCCCGCGGGTGCCGCTGCAGCGGCCTCCTCTTGCGCGTAGAGCGCGGTGGCGGTGAGCAGGGCGGCGCAGCCCAGGAAGAAGGCGCGGTTGGTGATTTTGGATACGGTCATGGTGTGTCAGGTTCGTTTTTTAAAGTTGTAGGTGCCGACGTTTCGTAGGCGGCGAGGACCTCGATTTTCGGCCAACTAAAGCCTCGGTCGGTCATTTCGGCGCGGAGCTTTTGCTCCTCCTCCGGGAGCTCGAGCTCGATGCAAGAAGCGATGGCCAGCGCGTAGCAGTAGTTCAAATAATCCATGGGGAACTGGCTGCTGAACGTCACCGGTCGCAACGCGCGCCAGAGTGCGGCATCGTATTCTTCCGCATCGAAATCCAGCTGCCCGAGCACGTAGTAGCCCAGCGCCGAGGGGCCATACCCCTGCGTTTCGGCAACCCACTTTTCCGCGAGCTCACGCGCGTTTTCTTTCAGCGGCAATTGATAGTGCCCGAGTAGCACCAAGTCATCGACTTTGCGAAGCAGCACGGGGTCGGTGACTGCATCTTGCAGCGCGATGCCAGCCGCCACAGCCACGTAGGGGTCGCCCTGCTCGAACTCCAACTCCGCATACTGATAGAAGAATGCATGCTCGCCCGGCGTCAGGTATTTCAAGTAACTGCCGCGCTGCGCAAACATGGCCTTCATCAGCATGAGCGCCTCGGCATCCTCGCTGTTGCGCATGGCTTGCTGCGCGGCGTAAGCCACGTCGTTACCCGGAAACTGAATGCGCTCGACCTCTTCGATATCGTAGCGGTAATCGAGCGTGCCACCTGCTCGCGCGGCGCGGAACACCAGTTGATCATCGACAATGCCCATCACCTTGCCACTCAGCGGACGCCGCCCCTTGAGCACCAAGCCCTGCGATTGATTCAGCGATGCCTGCGCCTGCTCAAGCGTCATGGCCGGCAGTGCAATAGCCGCTAAAGCCAGCACCCATGCGATCAGAAAAATCTTCATAGCGACGCCTCCTCTTCCGTGGTCGGTTGCGCCTCAACCTCGGCCGTAACAGCTTCAGGCTCTGGTGGCAAAATCGGCTCCAGGCGCGTCATGGCTTCGGCGGCCAGCGCTTGTGCTTCCTCAAAGTCTTCAAGCCGTGGATCGGCTGCCAGTTCCGACCAGGAATTGTAAGCCGCGCGCAAATCTCCCCGCGCTTCAAACAGCGGCGCACTGGCGACATAGGCCTGCACAATCTCCTCCGGATAGGCGCGGTAGAGCGTGTAAACGCGTTGGTAATAAGCAATGGCTTTATCCGGCTCGTTTTTTAGTTCGTAGGCCTGCGCAATGCCGAGCAGCGCCTTGGCATGCGGGCGACCCCGCGCCGTTTTGAGGCGCAGCAGGCCCTCCAATACGTCGATTGCCTGGTCCGGCCGGTTGAGCTTTACCAGGAGCTGACCGCGCAGCAGTTTGGCGTCGTTGCCTGCCGGGTGGTAAGCAGTCTCCAGCTCAAAGCGGTTCAACCAGGCCTCAGCGGCGGCGAGGTCCCCATCCATCACGGCCAGCCGCGCCATCCCGTAGTAAGCGGCGCCGAGCTGCGCGCTCTTCGGATACTCTTCGATCAAGTAGTCAAAATACTCGTCCGCCGATTCGATTTCGAGGTCCGTTAAAAAGCTGCCTGCTGCGGCCAGCGCCTCAGGATCGAGGTCCTTGGTCGGCGCCTTGTTAACGATTTCAAAGACCGCATTGCCGGCGCGCTCTTCGTCGCGCACCTTGCGGTACAGCTGCGCTCGGTAGAGATTTAGCCGCGCCATCCAAGTCCATTCCTTGCGCTCGACGGCCACCTTGTGCTGGTTCTCCAGCCACTCCATGAAGTCGGGCGTGGTCAGCAGCCCCATCGCGTCGCCATCGGCATTGGAGAGCAACAACTCGCCACGGTGATACTGCGTGTGCTGCCCATGCAGCGCCTGCAAAATAGCAATCGTCTCGCCGGCCTTGACCTCGTTGCCATGCACGGCGAGCGCCTCAACAAACAGCGGGAACGCGCGCTCGGGCTCGCCTTTGCGCTCGTAGGCCCAGCCAATCCAGTAAAGCGCCTCGGCGATGCGCACCTTGTCCTCCACGTCCTCGCGACGCACGAAGTCCGTAAAGTGCTCGATCATCAGATCGTAGGCCTCCATGGCTTTCTGAATTTTGCCGCGCTGGAAGACTGCGTAGGTAAAGAGCGCGCCCGCGTCGGGCCCCACCCGGGCAAACTGATTTGAGGCCTCGAGCAGACGCCCCTCGCCCATCAGGATGTCGCCACGAAGAACGCGAGCCTCCGGCGTGCGCAAGTTGTCCGGGTAGCGCTTAATAAAGTCATCCGTGGCCACGAGCGCCTCGGGGTATTTGCGGTCCGAGTAGAGCGTCTGCGCGCGGCGGTAAACCAGCTCCGGGTAATACGGGTTCTGCTGATCGGTCGCGTCAATCGCTGCGTCAAACTTGCCAATGGCCACGCCGTAATCGCGGGCAAAGAAATAGCTCATCGCGTCCCACAGACGGCATTGCGCGGCGAGCAGCGGCCCGGGATTCGTGGCCATACAGGCCTCGAAGTCCACGCGCGCCGGCGGGTAATCCTGCGCCAGCAGCGAGTTGTAGCCCCGGCTGAACGTCCAGCGCGGCACCAGGCGGTGGTTCGGATATGCGTCGAGCAGCTCGGTGAGCACCTCGACTGCTTTCCGGTAATCCTTGAGCTCCTGGTAAGCCACCGAGATCAGGAAGATCGCCGACGGTGCCTCCGGGTGGTTCGGGTAGCGGTCTAAAAACAACCGCGCGATGCGCAGCGAGTCGTCCCAATTTTCCAAGGCGTTCGCGGACAGAATCCAGCGGTAGTGCGCCGAGCCGCGGAGGCTGTCATCCAGCGATTCATCGTCGGCCAGCAGCTCAAAAACCAAGTAGGCTTCGCGCGCGCGCTCGGCCATGAGGAAAGCCTGCCCAAGGCGCATTTGGAAGCCGGGCGTGAAGTCCTCCGATGATTCGAGGCTCTCCAACTGAGCCTGCACCCGCGCCATGAGTCCACGGTAGTAGTCGTTCCAAATGGCTTCCGAGTGATGGCCGTCGCCCGCATCGCGCTGCTTCTCGGTCCAGGCGTTTTGCAGGCCCTGCAAACGCGCGTTTTGCGCAGCCACCAACAGCGTGCGCGGCGTCACCAGACGGTAGGCGCGAATGGCGTCTTCGAACTTGCCCTGATCCAGCAGATGATTGCCCACCTCCAGCGCGCCAAAGGTCAGCACGGCCAACTCGGGCATGACCTCCACCTGCCAGTCGTAGCCAAACAAAATGCTCTGCGCCTGCGGAAAATCATGCAACTCCAGCGCCTTCTGCAAGGCGCGGAGCTGGGCCTGCGCGCCCAAGGTCGGCGGGACGCGTTCACTGGCGGCAAAACCTATCAGCCGGTCGATCCCCTTTTGATCGTCATCGGAGTCGAAGTAGAGCTCGGCCTGGCGCATCGCGCTGAGCACGGCTTCGGGTGAATCCGGCTTGGTCTCGATAAACTCCTGGTAGGTCTCGACGGCTTTGTCGAACTCGCCATCAGCTTGATAGGCCTGCGCGAGGCTAAAGAGCACAAACGCCCGCCGCGACTCGGGCTGGTTGTCCAAAGCGAGAAACTGCAAATACAGCTTTATTGCGTCATCCGGCCGGTCGCTCATTTGGCAAGCATAGCCGTGGATCGGGAGCAGCGTGGGAATCAGCGGCTGGTATTGATGCTCAGCGCCATATTTTTCCGCCAAGTGTTCAAAAGCCTGCGCCGCCTCGTCGTATTTGCCCTCAGTGAACGACGTCACCCCCAGCTGCAACGTCTCCTGCATCGTCGGCGGCATTTGAATAAACGCGGCCTTGGCGGTTGTCACAGACAACAGCCCCAGCAGTAGCAATACGCGGCAAAACGTTACCATCAGCAGCGCAACATGTCTGGATTTCGGCATTTCCCAACCGGAAAAGCAATTTGCCCGCCGATTTTCACGCTGCCGTCACTTAAAGCAAAAAATCTATGCGAAAACCGGTCAAACGCCCCCGAAAGCCATGCACAAAAAGGCCCTCACATGGCGTCACTCCACCGGCAATTTTCTAGGGCTAACGGACATTCAACTTTCAGTGATTTTGCCCCAACGGGGCTACGCATCAATAGCCCAGGGTTGGCTTGAGGCCGCAGAGCGACTGAATGCCTACCCTGGGAATTCGAATAAGTAAATCGCCTATCCCAACGGGATTGCGCAAAACGACATCTTACGCAGCCCCGTTGGGGCAGGGAGATAACCAAGCATCCGGTTCCCAGGGTAGCGCTTCCCGCAAGCGGTTCGCTTTAACCCTGGGCTATTCTTGCGCAGCCCCGTTGGGGCAGCGTTAGCAGCAATCAAGATACAAGATGAATGTCCCTAGCCCTTGGCCGCCAAAACCTGGATCAACGTGCGCCAGGGAAGCACGCCGCATTGCACGCGGGCGGGGTTTTGCTTGATGCCCCGCAGCGCCTCGGCTTCGCCAAAAGCGTCCCAGCCATCGTCATCCGGGCCGGTCACGAGCTCGATCAACCGCTCGGCGCGGGCTTGGGCGTCCACCGGAATTAGGCCACACACCACATCGCCAAGTAGCGAGCAAGAGGCGGTCAACACCGTGCTGCCCGAGGACTCGAAACCGACCTCGCTGATCACGCCATCGGCCAGGCGCAGTGTCAGCTTCACCACGTCACCGCGATCTGGATTGGCGCCTTCGCCTGCAATGTCCGCAGGGTCGAGCAAGCCCTGGTGCCGCGGATGGTGCCCGTGGTCGATGATGATGTCGCGGTATGCCCAAGGATCGTCGATCATACACATGAAATAGAAAACCGACTAGGCGGGCGCCAATAAAATCTTTCGCGTAAAAGGATCCAGCGTTTGGATGCCTTTGTGAAATAGTGAGCCAATGCTCAGCGACACAAGCGATGTATTGCTACTGGGAGATCTAAAATTGCCCATGCAAAACCCACACCTGTGTTCTCAAAAAGAACCGCTGCTGTACTGGAGCAACAACAGTGGCTGTACTTGGTCGACAACCGATGCTGTACTGAGGAAAGAACCGAGCGGTTCTTTTTGAGTTTCCTACGTAGGCTTTTTGGAAACAACCGTATAGGCTTTTCCAAGTTTCCTACGTAGGCTTTTGCGAGTTTCCTACGTAGGCTTTTCCGGGGCGTGGCGAGCGGGCGCAAAAAAACGCCCCCGCCGGTGAGGGCGGAGGCGTTGTAGGGCGGGCTTGGTCTGCCGAGTTGGGGTCGCAGATAGGGACTCGCGTTGAGGGGGCGGTTGCGTCGGAACCCTTAGAGGAGTCGCGCCACAACTAACCTTACGTTTGCGACGCCAACACAATAGTGCGTTCGTCAGCGTGCTTCCTGCATGGCGGTAAAGTGGCGCATACGGGCAAAGACGCGTTCCTTGCCGAGGGGCGCAGCAGCGCGAGCAAGTCCGGGCCACCGACCTGACTGCGAGTCTGGCCATTGGCGCTTCCAATTTGGCGGCCACTTAGAGAGGAAGGAGTAGCAAATTGCCCAATAAGTGCAGGGGGACAAATCGTCCCCTTTAGCATAATCACATATTCCAGCAGCAGGCACCATGTCCCCTCAGAAACAGGGGCCCAATGACCACCATCAACCCTTTACACCATTCACTTATGCGACATAAATATGTCGCATAACTAATAGTTCGCAGAAGAAAATGAAACCGAAACTAACTAGGGAAGAACTGATCGCTCTCGTTGAAAGAATAGAGAATGCAGAAGGATCAGAAAATGAAATAGATCGAATGATTGAAGTCCTAGAGGAGAATGTTCCAGACCCAAACGTTTCAGACCTAATATTCTACCCAGAAGAAAAAATGACAGCGGCACAGGTGGTCGATAAAGCCTTGGCCTATACTCCAATCACACTCTAAACCAGAAATGCGAACTAGCCGGTGGTCTCAATTCCTTTCGCGCTCCGCGCTTCAGTCTTGAGACACCTCGACGTTCTACAAGATATGAAAAATGCTCGCACATATGATGATATCTTTAAGCAATACGCTAATGGTCTAATTGCTGATTGCGCCAACAAGCTGAATCGCGACTTAACTCCCATTGAAAAAGATAAATTTTATGATCTCGGAAGCATTGCATTTATGGAAGTCGTTGATATTGAGATATCCAAGATATGCGATGCAGATCAACTAGAATCATACATACAGGAACTCCCATCACGCGGAAATCCGCTGAGCGGGCAGTAGAACCAGACGAGATAGCTGACCCTTCATTCCGCGCCTTGCGGCGCTCCATGACGGTCAGCTACTCTTAGCGTTCGGCGAAATATAATGCAGACCACACAGAACATCCAACTACCACAGCTCTACAAGCTACTTGAGTCGGTATTCCAAGAAGGGAATCCTGTCGTGACGGAGTCCTATTCCGACTTCGATAAGTCGATCAGGCAGTTTGAGTCAGTGGACGTTCTGAGAAAAGAATTTGAGGAGAAGAAATTTCACCAATACTCAATCTATTACCCAGAGGCCAAGGGACATCTCCGAGAAAAGAGAATAGAATTAAAGCCAGGTGCAGTCGAAGGCCATACGCACCGATACTCAATCGAAGGATGGGGACTAATTTCGCTCCAGTGTAATTTTCGGAATGATCCAGAGATCGAATGTCGGGTTACAGTGAATTCAGAATCGAGAGCAAAGGAATGGTTTAGCACTTGCCCAGACTTGGAGTCGCCAGACCTATGGGAATGGAATGTCGTGAAGAAGCAAGCAGGCCGTCTCACTCGCCTACTACGAAAACTATCCAAGGAGGCCGAACCAGTCGCTACTGGACAACGTCGCTAACGCGCCGCGCCAGAGCTCATAGTTAGCTGAAATATGCCACTTAACTCGCCAGAGGATTACGTTAAGCTTGCAGAGCACCTCAAGGAGATTGATACCATCTTCCAGCAGTTCCTGAGGGATTCTGGGTACTCGGACAATACTGGCTCGCTAGGCCGCTACCCGCATCGTAGCGCAATTCAGCACCACCTCGTATGGCGAAAAATTGACCTTATAATGGACACTGATGATGAAGGAAATAAATATGACATGTTCCATCCAGATGTTACATACACTCTCTGGGGTGGTTCATGGCTAGACGAAAATGGTGTGCGCTACGGTGCTAGTCGTCCATCAGATGCAAATTTTCTCATATTCGAAAGGCTTCCGTTCTCACAAGTGAAGCCTATTCTTCTCCATTCACTTATAGCTGCATCCCAGCGCCTTGCTGGTGTCACAACGAAATTCTTAAAGAATCAGAATATTAAAACCACCATACAGAGAAGCTAACAAGACGAGATAGCTGACCCTTCATTCCGCGCCTTACGGCGCTCCATGACGGTCAGCTACTCTCCACGTTATCCAAAAAATAGAATTCAGGTATTTCCGTAATCCACAGAACTTTGCGTTCCGAACCGATGGAGTGAAGTCGTGTTCTGTGTGCGGGAAAGAAGGAATCTGGTTCGACGGTGGTGGTTTTTATGGAGCAAAAGACATCGATTGCATATGCGAAGCCTGCCTGAGCGAAGGAAAGCTGAAAGAATTAGAAATCGAAACAAATGAAGCATTCGAAGGCACCGATGAACAAAAAGAAGAGATAGTTTTTCGCACCCCAGCTTTGCCGACTTGGCAAGATCGGTGTTGGCCCTTCAGGGATGGCGACTACTGCGTGTTCGAGAAGATTGCCTCAAAGGTGGATTTCACCAATAAAGAGGAATTTATCAGCAGCTTTGCAAAAGAAGACCAAGAGAATTCAGATCTGAGCGACATCTGGGAGAATTACTTGGCCGAGAAGCCAATCACCTCGATAGAAGATGGAAATTATGATATCTCGATTTACCTCTTCACTCGAAACGGAAAGAAGCATTGCACATGGGACGCAAGCTAAGCATAACCAGTCGTGTCACTCAACGTCGCTAACGCGCCGCGAGTGCACTCATCGTTATAAAATGAACACGGAAAAATCTAGGGCAATGATTTTTGAGCTATTATCCAGCGGAATGAAGTCCGCTTGGGAAAAAGCTAGTATCGATTTATCAGGTTCTGAAATATACAGTTTCTCCCTGTTTGCAGCTTCTGGGCTACGCAGTATCGCCTGTGCAGTAAATACCAAGAGAGATCTTCCAGGACTCGTTCACAAACTAAATGAATCTGAGAAAGAAACTCTCATACTCCTTCAGGATCACCCGGACCTGCTCAAAGACTACCAGCGCAATAGGCCGGACATATCGCTTTATGCGGAAGTGAGTGCCTGCGAGTGGGCGCATTTCTATACTGATCTGAAAGAGTTCGATTCAATCGAGCATATAGTTCATGAAATGTGGGAGCGGAGCCACGATTCATCAGAGAACGTTAACATTGTTGAGGAACTCATGCCCGTTGTCATCAAAGCTATTTTGGACTTTCGCTCATCAATTACAGAATCGGAGGACATTCTCCTCGGGTTGCAGTTTTCAGACCCGGATGAAGTTGAACTAGACAGAATGATTCAGGTATCTAGTTCTGTTAATTCAGAGGTCTGGCATCTTAAGGTCGTCAAAGCATGGAAACAGGAATCATAATCGGGTAGCGAGGGCCATCGCTGACCCCCGCTCCCACACCACCGGACATACGGGTCCGTATCCGGCGGTTCCGGACGGTTCCGAGGAATAAAGCAGCATTTATTCTCCGTGCCAAAGCCGCCTGCGAACAGAGACTCTGACAGTCACCTACTGCCCCTCCGGTTCGATCCTTCACTGCGGTCAAGGCTTCCAGACTCTTCACCGGACGGGTCACCCGTCGGCGGCTACTCCTGGCTTGCTTCCGGCAGCTACTATGATCTCGGCTGACTCCTCGCGATACAATCATGACGTTGCCGCCACAACCGCGATGATTTGCTGGTCGATTGAAACCGACATCGCACGATCGCGAGGCCTCCCCGGGTAAGAACGCGTTGTTCCGATACACAACCCCGTGGTTTACCTCCTGCATTGAACTCCGGATTTCGCTGTGTGTTCTGCTGGCGCTTCGCTGGCGAGTGTCGTCACTACGTTCCTCGGTAGTGCCAGCTCACCCGCATCGTCGGCCTTATATGACGTTACTGTCCGTGGGCTCATATCTTTGCCATAGGCTTCCTTCCCACGTAACCTCACGATTACGCAGTTGCCATCAGCTAGTTCTTGGAGTTTATCTGAGTTCATGAACAGGGGACTTGAACCCCATGACAACGCGCCCATGACGGGCACACACAAGACGCTGTTCACAATTCCGGTAGCTGCGCTACCGTCCATGTGAAAGCTTGGCGTTGGCTAAGAACTGAATGAAAGAAGACCTTTACATATTCATCTACGGGACTGAGCCATTACCGTGTGGGTTGGACAAAATAGAAGATGGAATCTTTGAAAGAATTGAAGGATACGGAGATGTCTCTGGATCTGGAACGGGAAATAGCGGTTGGAATGTTGACCTGAGCTATGAATCACCGAACGCAACAAACAGAATTCTAATCGAGGCAGTTGCTGTGCTCAAGCAGTATGATATCACAGAAGGGGTTTCGTTTGACGTAGGTGGCAAGCGTTATTGCCTCGACCAATTAGATGAAATGCTCCAAAAATGAAGAGCCAATCGAGTAGCGAGGGGCATTGACTCCCCCCGCTCTCACACCACCGGACATACGGGTCCGTATCACGGCGGTTCCGAAGAGACAGTGACCGGCGATTAGGTTTTGGCCTTCTCGCCGTATTTGAAGACGACCCAGAGGTCCCGCAGAGACGGGACGCCTTGGTTTTTGAGGTGTTGGTCGTTGAGGGCTTGGCAGACCAGTGAGTTTCGGGACAAGCGCCAGAGGCCTACGCGTTCGGGCCCACTTCCAGTTCTTCCAGAAGCACAGGCGCACCCTTCGGCGCATCCATTGGTCCAGACGGAGAGCTTCAGCATAGGCTAGGCCTATTTTGAAGTAATGGAACCAGCCGACCGCGCACTGGCGCAGCTCGTTGAGGCGTTGCCACATTGAGCCGCCACGACTGCGGGCGGTGATGTCCTTGATCCGCGTTTTGAACCGTTGTATCGCTTGGTCGGTGCGCCGGATTTTCTTCCGGTTGATTTGGAAGCCCAGGAAGGAGCATTCCTTCAAGGGAGCCACTTTGCTTTTGTCTTGGTTGACGATCAGCTTGAGGCGCGCTTCGAGCAGCTCGGTGACTTTCGCCATGACCGCGAGCGCTTCGGCCCGTGTTTTGGTCATGATGAGGAAGTCATCGGCGTAGCGCAGATGATGAAAATGCTAGCGTATTTCCACACTTGGCTTTAGCGTTCGCTAAGAAAATTGCTTCCCAAATTCGATGCCACCATCCTAACATTTTCCAACTGATACCCCTCTTCCTTCAGTCAAATACGATGAATAAAACACACAAGCCCCTACTCCTCACGATCTATATTGCGGCCTCCATCTTCACTTCACCTTCTTTCGCGGAGGAGAACGGTAAGCCGCCAAATGTCGTCATCCTGATTGCCGACGACATGGGATATGGCGATATTGGAGCCTTTGGCAGCGAGATCAAAACTCCCAATATCGACCGGCTTGCGCGCGAAGGAATCAGCCTGACGAATTTTCACGTCGGAGCGACTTGTTCGCCGACACGGACAATGCTCATCAGTGGAGTCGACAACCACCGGGCCGGCCTCGGCAACATGCACGAAATCATGGCGGACAATCAGTTCGACCAACCTGGCTACGAAGGACATCTGAACAACAGCGTCGTTTCGATCGCGACGATTTTGCGTGATTCAGGCTACAACACTTACATGGCGGGTAAGTGGCACCTTGGCGGCACCCCCGAATCAATCCCAGCGGCGCGTGGGTTCAGGCGCTCCTTTGCGCTTGCAGAAAGCGGCGCTGACAACTGGATCGAGTCGCCTTATGCCCCGATGTACGAACGAGTCCACTACTTTGAAGACCATGAATTGGTCAGCTTGCCTGAAGAAAAACCGTTCTCATCCGATTTCTGGACCCAGAAGATTATCGACTACATCGAGACAGATCGGGACGAGGACAAACCTTTCCTCGTTTGGCTCGGCTACCAAGCGGTGCACTACCCGCATCAGGCTCCAAAGGAATTCATCGACAAGTATGACGGGGTCTACGACGACGGTTGGACTGCTCTCCGCCGACAGCGCCTGGAGAGGCAGATCATGCAGGGTATCGTTCCCGCCTCGACAGTACTGGACGAGGAGCTGAACAAAACGACGGTTGAGGACTGGAAGGTTCCAGATTGGGATGCTCTGTCTGACGAAGAAAAACGCTTCAACGCCCGCCGTATGCAGACCTACGCCGGTATGCTGGACAATATGGACCACAACATAGGCAAGCTTCTCACTTACCTCGAGAAGATAGGTGAACTTGACAATACTCTAGTGATTTTCATGGCTGACAATGGAGCGGACCCGAACCTGCTCTCCATGAATCCGGCGTATCGCCCGTGGTATGAGAAAAATTATCCCTACACCTACCTGGAGGACTACAATGGCGACTATTCTAAGATGGGGCAGAAAGGTTCATACGCGGACTACGGCCCTGGTTGGGCAAATGCCGCGAATTCCCCCCACAGTTATTTCAAAACCTTCTCTACAGAAGGTGGACTGCGGGTTCCGTTTATTGCCCGATTCCCCGGAAAGATTCCTGCCAACCGGAGGAGCGATGTTTTCGCCTTTGTGAAGGACGTTTACCCAACCGTGCTTGAGATGGTCGGCGTGGAAAAACCGAGTTCCCTATACAACGGACGTGAGATTTATCTCCCAAGCGGCACGAGTGCCTGGGGATTTTTGACCGGAAAGAAAGAGACGGTGCATGCACCGGGTTCTACAATCGGATATGAACTGGCAGGCAGTAGCGCCGTCTTCAGGGACAATTACAAACTGTCAAAGAACCCGCCACCCAAAGGCACTGGAGAGTGGGAACTCTACGACATCACCAAAGATCCCGGTGAAGTGAACAACTTGGCTGATGAAAACCCGGAACTTGTTAAGGAACTGATCGAGGCGTATGCACAATACGAGAAAGACAACGGGGTGATTCCCGTGCCGGAGGGTTATGATCCGCTCAAACAACTGATCAAAAACAGCAAGAGGGGTGGAGGCCACTAGATCTAGGGTGCTTCCAGATTCCACGCCCCAAAGCGAATCGAGTAGCGAGATGCATTGACTCCCAGCTCTCACACCACCTGAGATACGAGTCCGCATCACGGCGGTTCCGAAAGCAGAGCATGGGGTCAAAGCAGAGCATGGAAGCAGAGCATGGGGTCAAACGTAGACTATAGAATCGCCCAACAAATACGAAGGTAGTCGCCCCTGAAAAACGCACCATCTATCTGACTATCAGTGACCTATCTCTTGGATGCGGCCACTATTATGACCAGTAAAACGAGTTAAACTCTGAAAATCTGGTCCTTTGATGAAGCCGAAAAAGCGCCTTCAAGAGGAACCTCAATTATTCCATCAGGATTTGGAGCATATGCTGGATCAGCGTCACGCCCTTTATCAGGCTGCCAATCGGATCGACTGGGCTACGCTGGAAAGGGGCTTCGAGCACCTGTATTCGGACATCGGCAGCCCGGCTTTGCCGACGCGTTTGATGGCGGGTTTGCTGCTGCTCAAGCAACTGGAAAACCTGTCCGACGAGCCGGTCATCGGGCACCTCAAGAGCGACTTCCGCATGGCGCGTTGCTTCCTCAAAGGAGCAAAAGGCGCCGCCATCAACCTCACCCTCGCAGCAGCCGCATGGAACCTCAAATTATGGATAAACGAGGTTCTTTGGCAACTCATCCAACGAATCTGGGAACTCCTGCTAACGGAGCCAAGCTCTCCCAACCAGCGAACAAAACTAAACCTAGCCTAAATTTGCCATCCTTAAGGGGAGACTAAATAATATAGAACAATTTTATGCCATTGTTATAAGCCTGCATTGAAAAGAATAAAGCAGCATGCAGCATGCAAAAAAAATGGCTAGTGCTGATCCGGTTGAGTATTATTTGAAACGTTCAACAGTCACGTTGCGCAATTACCCTCAACCCCACAGCACCCCATGCGCCCTATTAATCTCGTCGCCTCACTTACTCTTGAGGTGTATCATAACAGGAAAAGTTTACAGTCGATATTTTCCTTTTTTGTGATTTCAACTGTCTTGGCAATAACAGCCAATGGTGAATTGCATAAGGACACAATGGACGATCTTTCGGGCTGGATCTCAGTCAACGGTTCCAGCCCTGGCCAAAGCAGTGCGAATCTGGCACTTAGCGAGATCCCTTATATGGTCCTCAATAATGGTGTCGCCTATGTCGAGCTACCCTACACCGTGTCCGGAGACTGGACGCTACGCTTCAGCGCAAGCCACAGTACCTGGCAACGCGGTCTTTACGCTGCCGTGCTGAATGCTTCTGGAACGGAAGGATACGGCGTTCTATGGAACTCATCCAACAGCGGCCAGGTGAATGGTGAAGGTGTGGTCAGCATCCGCAAGTTCTCGCTCACCACTCAGCCACAATGGAGTGACAAGGGCTCCGAACTAACGACCCCGACAGGCAGCGGTCATGGAGCAATCAGCACACCGATGGCCGAGTTCGAACTTAGCTGGGAAGCATCCACTGGAAGCATTTCTCTCAGAGTCAATGACCAGCTTATTGCTCAGACTGTCGACACCAGCCATTCGAGCTTCCGACGCATCTACCTCCGCGGGAACACCAGTTCATATTTCGACAATTTGAGGTTTCAGACCAGCTTCGAGGACCCGATGGTAAATCTGGACAATTGGTCAAGTGTAAGTGGATCGAGCCCAAGCTTGAACAGCGCCAATGCATCCTTGGCGGTTGTTCCATACCTCGCCCTCAACAACGGTGTGGTCCGTGCTGAACTTGGTTCTACAGTGACGAGCAACTGGACGCTCCGGTTCAGAGCCAGCCACAGCACCTGGCAGAGAGGCCTCTATGCTTGCGTCCTCAATGCAGATGGCGAAGAAGGCTACGGAGTGCTATGGGACTCGGCGACCAGCGGCCAGGCAAATGGCGAGGGCTATGTTAGCATCCGCAAGTTCTCGCTGAGCGCTGAGCCAGCTTGGTCGGATAAAGGGTCACAGCTGACGACCCCCACCGCCAGCAGCCACAATGCTACCACTGCTCCGATGGCGCTGATCGAGCTAAGCTGGGATGCCAGTAGCAGTACACTCTATCTTCGCATCAACGGCCAACCGATCGCCCAGACTGTCGATAGCAGCTTTAACAGCTTTAGCCGGGTTTACCTTCGCGGCAACACGACTTCTTACTTCGACGACATCATTCTACTCAGAGACACGCCGCCTTCAGCAGCCGATATTAGTACAGCCATCGACATCACCGCCTACGGTGCTGTTGGAGACGGCATGACCGACAATTTAGTAGCCATCAATAGTGCGATCGCAGCTGCCAACTCTCAGGGGAAAGCTCTCTACGTACCACCCGGTGTTTTTAATCACTCTTCCAATCTCTTGCTTGATGGCGCCAGCCTGTTCGGGCATGGATACATCAGCGTGTTGGCAGGCACGGACCCTGCAAACAGCTCAGTGCGACTCAGCGGCAGTCATGTCTTTGTTCGAGGGTGTCGCTTGATCTCTCCGAACTCGAACCAGCGTTTATCCACACCGCAATCTGCTTCGATCCATGTTTGGGGTGCCACCAACTACGAGATAAGCGGCTGCTATATTGAAGACAGCGCTTCGGTCGGGATCATCTCGACCAATCTGACTTCTTCAGCTGGATCAATTTTCGATAATTGGATCTGGGGGACATTGGCAGATGGCATTCACCTGTCTCGGGGCGCTAATAACATTGGTATTTGGAACAATCGAGTTCGACAATCAGGCGACGACATGATCGCTGTGGTTTCTTACAAAGACAACCCGACCATCTGCAGCGATATCTCGATCTACGCCAATGACGTGCGCTACCAATCGCATGGCCGCGGGATCACATGCGTCGGTGCTGACAATATCGACATTGACGGTAATTATATCGAAGGCAGCGCGGGTTCTGGAATCCATATTGTTTCGGAAGGCTCCCGATATTTGACCTATGGAGTCAGCCACGTTTCGGTTCTGGACAACTTGGTCGTCGGTGCAGCTCACAGCACCTCAGCCCACGGCGCGATAACCTTGCTGGGGCGCTCTGGCCATACCGTCAACGACGTCGTTGTCGACGGTAATATGATCATAGACAGCAAGAGCAGAGGCATCCGAATACTCAACGAATCGCGCAACATTGCAATCACGAACAACGTGCTAAACGGAGCAGCAAACTCGGGCATCGACTCCATGGGCGTCCTAGAAAACATTACCATATCCAACAACGAGATTCTTGACTCGGATCAATACGCGATTTTCAACAATGCCGACCAAGCGCTCGGCTACTTTCAGGTGGAGAATAACCAGTTCTCGGGCGTCAACGTAACTGGACCAGAAAACTACGTGGACGCTCTGATCATTGAGCCAGACGCAACCTGGTCTACTGTGACCATCAGCGGAAACCACTTCGATAATCCGGGCGGTTCGACTGTTGACCGGTATATGGAAATTCATTTTCCAACGGTGACATTGTCCAGCAACACAACCTCTACCAGCGCTGAAATCTGGGTCGAAGGACAAGGTTGGGTGAGCCCGTAGAGAATTTAACTTCCTGCATAGCTCACTGTATTCAGTGACGACATGCAGTATGCTCATCCAACAGTGATGTAGACCGCATGGACCAATGGCTTTGTTGCTACACAGATTTCTGGTATTTTAATGACGTGACATTCACAACCGAAAGCAGAGCAAGGGGTCAAACGTAGACTATAGAATCGCGTTGACCGTGAGCAGGTGCAGTTGTGGAGTGCGAATCTGGAGTGTGGCCAAGTAGTTCTCATCGCAGTAGCTCGTGCGCGTTTTCCAACATTGGAAGATGATGCGCATCCACTTGCAGGCGAGTGATCGCACGACGGAATGGTGCTTTTTGCCCTTGGCTCGAGCGCGGGATAAAACGCGTAGGCCCATTTGCAGTAGCCAATGCTTGAGGCCGCGAACCCATGAAAACTTTGCCGCACAAAGCGCGGACAGGCAATGCGTCGGTGGACAAAGTGAGACTTTCCGCTGCGTTTGGTTACTGGGGCGATGCCAGAAAAATTATGCTGCAAGTAAGTTTAAC
Organism: Cerasicoccus maritimus; assembly: GCA_031296935.1. Taxonomy (GTDB): domain Bacteria; phylum Verrucomicrobiota; class Verrucomicrobiia; order Opitutales; family Cerasicoccaceae; genus Cerasicoccus; species Cerasicoccus maritimus. The sequence continues at coordinate 19,580 of JAVDPD010000014.1, read as the reverse complement.
AAAGCCCACTGGGGCCTTCCAATCGTGGAACAAGAAATAGTGGCGGAGCCTTGAATCATATATATGTGCCAGCGCCGCGCTCGAAATGGGCACGTATACTTGTGGCTTACTTAGCGCTGATAAGGCCGCAGGCAGTTAGTTGAGCGCTTTATTAATAACTTCTACGCATTTCAACGCTCCGTAAACGCTCAAATGGTCGTCGTCCGTGTAGAGAATCTCGTTACCTTCCAGATAATGGATTGAGCTATTAGTTTGGAAGATGCTCTCGGTTGAAATGAGCTCACTATTATCATATCGTTTAGTAATGTTTTCAATAGTTTCGTGAGCATCATTTCGTTTCTGTGTATTATGTTTGTGTTCCTCAAAACCACGCCAACGCGGATGATCGAGAAGGCCAGAGTTAAAACGATCAGTTCCAAATGGAAGGACAGGAGGTTGGGTGATGAAATACACTTTGCTATCGCCGAGTCTATTGATCAGCGAATCAACGTGAAAGGCTAGGCTCTCACTTCCGAGCTTTTTTTGCCACGACTCCCAGCGTCCGCCTACGAAGATAATTCGCGGGTTATATTTTGCAATGAAGTCTAATCGGTATTGATCGTATTCTTTCCTCACATTCGGGTCCCAAAAGTCTTTGGGATGCAGCTTAGCGCTATCCATGCCCTCTACGAAAAAAGGGCTGGCCCCATCGCCACTGCCATAATAACCAACAGTCATATTATTGAGTTCTGCGGCTTTCTTAATTGCAGGCAAATACATTGCGGAATGACTGTCTCCAATCACCAATATATCGAGCCGTCCATCAGCGGGTAAATCATCGAGTAGCAAGCCCGTGCGGTAGTCGCCATTGTGTCCGTTGTATTCGGCTTTTTCTTTCAAGCGTGGGTTCAGGCTAACGCTATACCAGAATGTAGGCTTGTTATAATTGATCATATCTCGATTGGTGTAGAAAGGCATGGTCAGCGTTGCGATCAGTGCGACTACACCCCCTGCAAAAACCAAACCGAACGCACTATTTTTCAAGTAGCGGGTTTGTTGTTCAATTAAGTAGTATGAAATGACCGACAAGCCAAGCACCGCGCAGAAAATAACTAATGGATTGAATTCATCAATGTAGCGGGAGATTATGATTACAGGCCAGTGCCACAAATAGAGGGAATACGAAATCTTTCCGATGAAGACGATTGGCCGGGCAGAGAGCAGCTTGCCGACTGGCCCTGCATTTGGCGCACATTTCCAGATCAGCAATGTACTGCCAATAGTGGCTAGCAGTTGACCAACAGAACTGTAACTATGGTAGTTCCATCCATGTGTAAAAGAAGCTAAGATAGCGGCAAGGCCTAGAGCGGACCACCAATGACCTACCTTTTGCGGATTGCTGTTTTTTAGACTGCTCGCTGCCAGAGCGCAGCCCAGTAGCAATTCCCACGCGCGTGTGGGAAGTAGATAGAAGTTTGCACTCTTCGCCAGTATTGAAGTGACAATTGAAAGCGACAATGAAAAGACAAGAGTAACCAGTATCCAAAATAAATACTTTTGTTTTTGGAAACGGGTGATGAGGAACAGAAATAGCGGAAATAGAAGATAAAATTGTTCTTCGATCGAGAGAGACCACGTATGGAGGAAAGGCATGTCGTCCACTTGGCTTCCCCAGTAGTTGTTCGCGTGCTTCCAGTAGTAGATGTTCGAAGCACAGAGCAATGATGACGCTGCCTGGATCGCCATCGATTTCCATTCGTCGTAAAACAAGGTGAAATAACCGATGACCATGGACACCGAGATGACCGATGCACTGACGGGAAATAGTCGCTTAACACGTCGGAGCCAAAATTTCCTAAATGTGAATGTACCAGCCTGCACTTCACGAAGTATGATTCGGCAAATCAAGTAGCCAGAAATAACAAAAAAAACATCTACACCGAGGTATCCGCCCGGAACCCATTGTGGATTTAGATGATATAAGACAACTGGGATGACCGCAATTGCGCGTAGTCCATCGATATCAGAGCGGTAGCGTATCATACTCATAGTGCACAGTGATGCTTCTGTATATCGATGTATAGTCAAGTATTCAGAATGCTGGATCCGGTTTGTTGGCGTCCATGAAAAAACCGCGCCCTCGAAAGGACGCGGTTTAAAAGGATTGGACCGAGCGAGGATGCTTAGGCTTCGGAGAAAGCTTCTTCGCGGGGTTTGTCGCTGCCGCCATTGTCAAGGGGCAGAGCAAGGGGTCAACCGTAGACTATAGAATCGCTCAGGAAATACGAAGGTGGCGTGGAGCGTCCGCACGACCTTGCGGTGAGGCAACTGTGGCGATGGCGGAGCACCTACAGTCCGGGGTGCCTCCTGCTCGGCGCCTCTGCTACAGGCTGGCTTACGCTTCCTGCATGTCCGCAAAGCGGCGCATGCGGGCAATGACGCGTTCCTTGCCGAGGGCGCGCAGCAGCGCGAGCAGGTCCGGGCCGCCGGCCTGACCACTCACCGCGAGGCGGGCGATCGGGAAGTAGTCGAACTTGCGCTGTCCCTTCTTTTCGGCGAGGTCGAGGATGGCTTGGTCGAGCGAGTTTTCGCACCAGGGGTCGACTTGCTCCAGCACGGGCAGCAGCTCGGCGAGGCGGGTCAGCGGTTCGCCCTTTTTGAAGACGCGCTTTTGCGCTTCGGGATCGACGGCGAAGTCCTCGTTGAAGAGCGGGCCGACGAGCTCGGGCAGGCCTTCGAAATCGCGCGCCTTTTCCTGACTGATCGCGAGGATGGCGTGCAGGTAATCTTCCTCGGTGCTTTCGTCGATCACCTTGGCTTCGGCGAGCACGGGGCCGGCCATCCAGCAGAAGGTTTCCACGGGCAGTGCGCGGAGGTATTCCGTGTTGATGTGGGACATCTTCTTTTCGTCGAAGCGCGCGGCTTCCTTCTGGATACCGGGGAAGTCGAACTTTTCGATGATGTCCCCGATGGGCATGATCTCGCTGCCGTCCTTCGGGTTCCAGCCGAGCAGGCAAATGAAGTTGCGGACCGCCTCGGGGATGAACTTGCGCTGCACGTATTCCTCGATCAGTGAGCCTTGGTCGCGCTTGGACATCTTGCCCTTGCCGTCAGTCTTGAGAATGAGCGGCAGGTGCGCGAACACGGGCGGCTGAGCGCCGAGCGCCTGGTAGATTTCCACGTGGCGTGCGGTGTTGGAAAGGTGGTCTTCGCCGCGGATGACGTGGGTGATGTTCATCGCAATGTCGTCGACCACGTTCACAAAGTGGAAGCCGTAGTCGCCATTGGAGCGGCGGATGACGAAGTCCGTCTCGACGTTGCGGGTCACGTCGCCGCGAATGGCATCTTTGACGGTGATGGGCTCGGTGCGGACCTTTTCGACTTCGGCATTCTTGTATTTGTCGAACTCGACGTAGCGCTCGCCTTCGAGCTTAAAGAAAATGGCGTCGTCCTTTTCGTAGGCGCGTCCGGCGTCGAGCAGCTTCTGGAGATACTCGGCGTAGATGTCCTGACGCTCGCTCTGGAAATAGGGGCCGTAATCGCCGCCGACCTCGGGGCCTTCGTCCCAGTCCAGGCCAAGCCAGCGCATGCCGTCGAGCAGGGCGGCGAGGGCCTCGGGCGTGTTGCGCGCGGAGTCGGTGTCTTCGACGCGCAGCACAAACTTGCCATTGGTGTGGCGCGCATAGAGCCAGTTGAACAGCGCCGTGCGGGCGCTGCCAATGTGGAAGAACCCAGTCGGGCTGGGGGCGAAACGAACGCGAACTTCGCTACTGTCAGTCATCCCGCAGTGTTGAATGACGGCGGGACAAAGGTCAATCGGAGAACGCACCTTCCCGCGAACTCAGCGACAGCGGGAGATCTTGCGCAGCTCAAAGTAGCCTCGCCCGATCGCACGTATATCAGCGGGAAGCCCCCAGCTAAGGCTACTGCGGTAGAGCAGCACTTGTAGCCAGATAAAGATCAACATACCTATGAACGTCGCAGTTGGTCCGAGAAAACCTCCGCGCCCATTCCAGGCGAATATAAACTGGATGACGCTATAAACAAGGAGCACGCCAGCGATCATCGCCATGAGAAACACCGCAAAACGAGCCAGCTCGCCCAGTGATTTCCATAATTGCACTTTCCGAGCCGCCGGTTTCTCGAAGTAGTGGATCGTTTCGAAATGAAACTCCTTGTGGCGCAAATAGAACAGAAAGAAAAAGTTGTTGTAGATACGCCTCCAAACGAGCTTAAACGCAATGGCATTAGGCTGATCCGCAACAGAATGCCGCTTGGCCATTAAACCGGCGTAGTAAAAATACGCCTGCTCCTGATTGGGAAAAAGCTCAAGGAAATCCGAAAAGCGATCCGCCTCCAAATAGCGAAGGGCGCGCTCCTCTAGCTCTTCACCAGATAGCATTAACGACTACTTCTCCGGCGGGAAGTCGGCGAGAATCTCGTGGATGCCGGCGACAACGTTGTCCACGTTGATCTTGGCGCCGGGGGCGCGCTTGCTGGTGGTCCAGCCGACCCACTCCAGCTGCGGCTGACCGCCGACGTTTTTGGAAATCTCAATGGCCAGCGTGCCCTGCTCGTAGTTGCGGACGATTTGCTGAGAAGCGTAGGGATAGCCAGTGATCCACGGGTCGCCGTAGTAGCCGGGGGGCGGCGCGATGCCGGTGTCGATCACCTGCGTGCGTGGGAGCAGCTCACCGTGAAGGTTGACGAGGATATCCGCGTCGGCCTGGGAAACTTGTTGGTAGCCCTTGGCCTCCATATCGCCCACGATCGCCGCCTTGGCTGGGCCGGCGATTTCCACCATCGCGCCCGGATCGGCGCCGGTGATCTGCGTGGGCAACGGCAGGACAGCGAAGGTCTTGATGTCGCTAAAGTTGGCCTGCGGGTTGGCCTGTGTTTGGACCTTGGGGACCCGGGAGCAGGCGCCGAGGATGGCGATGAAAAGAAGGCAAAGGCTGAGTCGAATGATGTGCATAAGTGGTTGGTTCGGTGAGTGCGAGGGTCTGTAATTAGTGAAAAGTCATGTCCTTAAAGAGGCGGAGGCTGTCGTCCCAGTGTTCTTCGAGGAGCTTGCTGATGCTGATGGCGCCGGTGAGCGCGTTGATGTTGGCGTCCTCATGGCAGTAGGCCTGAATACGCTCCAGCAGGCCCTCCAGCGACACGCGGATCTCGCCCATGTATTGCTGGAAACGGTGCCAATTGACGGCGTTGGGATCGGGCTCGCCGGAGCTGAGTAAATGGTGCTGGATCAGGAAACTCGCGAAAAACCGGTAGAGCAGCTGGTCGACATCCAGGCACAGGAAGAAGAAGCCCTTGTCCGCACTGGGATCGAAGAGATACGGGCACTTGGCGCGGGAAACGAACTCCATGAGCATCGCAAAAACGACCATCTGCGCCGAGCCACGAACGGAGTATTGTCCATTGGCCCGTACGATGACCAAGTCCACCTTTTGAAAAGAAACGACCTCGGTAAAATTTTCCACCAACTGGGCGACGGCAGCGGCAGCAGGGCAACGCTCGATCCGCAGTTCGTCGAATGGACAGTTAGAGCATTGGTGGTAGGAAAGCCGCGTCCATTCAGGGAGCCCCTGGACTCGCGACCAAGCTTCTGGCAAGATACGATCAGGGCTGGTCAATTCGATCAGCCGTCCGTCATCAAGACGCACTTGATAATGCGGATAGGTGTTGGACATAGCAGCTTCCGTAGCGGGGTCGAAGCCAGATTTAGTCATAGCATCAACGGAAAAGTTCGCCTACCATTGTGTCCGAAAGGTCTGCGATACGCCAGCCAAAGGTTGTGCCAAATTGACAAAAAAGCGTCGGCGCCCGGGGGACGTGATCCACCTTGAGCGACAGCGTACTGGTGGGCTCGTCGCCCCGCTTCACACGCGCGCGCTTGCCGGAGTAGCCGGAGAGCGATGTGCCGTCCTTGAATACAAAGGGGAAACGCAGCTGAATTTGCAGCAGCTCGATAAAGTCGTCGCGGCCCAAGTCATCCGCACCTTGCCAGTAGCGCTCGTATTCAAAGAAGCCACAGGCTCGATCCCGCTCGTCTACGATGGTAAACTTCGCCCGCTTGTCGAACTCACGCCATTCGGAGAGCACATCGCGGAACTTGCGAAAGGCGTCCTGCTGGTAGTCCACGTGATCCGGCTCCACCAAACGCAAACGCGTCTTCGGCTCGATCAACGCATTGTTGATCGCCTCTATAGCGCCATCGAGATCAAATAGCGCCGGGCGGCTGGTGTCCGTCATGGTGTTCACGGGTAAAAACATTCTGTGCGAAGCAAGCAATGGGTCAAGCACACTACCACGATTTATTAGGGTCAATAGGCCTCGGTTGTGATTTGACCATTAATTCCCTACGCAGGCAGCGGGCAAATCGGCCAGCCCCATGCGTTCGCGGGCAAATTGCCGCATGTCCCAGGCCAATGGCGCGCGGAAGGTTAAACCGTCACTAAAACGTAGCTCCGTGCAATGCAGCGCCTGCCGTCGCATGGCTAAATTGGCCTCCAGTCGTTCGGTCCAGCCATGCTCGATGAAGTCCAAAAACAGCGTGGAGTCCGGCCCGTAAATCTTGTCGCCGACTACGCGGTGGCCCAGCCATTCCGCATGGGCGCGGATCTGGTGCTTGCGGCCGGTTTCCAGTTTCACTTCGGCCAGTGTGTAGCCATTTTGCGCGACGAGCGGCGTGAAGTGGGAAATCGCCCGCTGCGAGGAATTGGAGCGGCGCACCGTCACCTTGGCCGCGACGGGGGACTCCAGGTCCTTGGCGAGGCGCTGGTCGACGGCGACGGGCTCCGCCATTTCGCCTTCGAGAATGGCGTGGTAAGTCTTCTCCACGGCGCGGTCTTGAAACGCAATTTGTAGCTTGCGGGCGGCAGCCTTGTGCTTGGCGAGCAGAATCACGCCGCTCGTTTCGCGGTCGAGCCGCGCGATGAGGTGCAGCGTCTCCATGCCGGTCCACTCGCGGCACGCGCCGACAAGGCTCGACCACGGCCCGTTCTTCGACGGATGGCAGACGACCCACCCCGGCTTGTCAAAGGCGAGCAAGTCATCGTTATTTTCGATGACCCAAGTGGGCAGCTCTTCCGGGTCGATCAAATCGGCGTCAGGGCCGAAAACCGGGTAGTTGGTGAAGTGACGTTCCATACGATGGGGTTTGGGAAAAAGACTTGGACCAAGTTTGATCCATATGGTCTAAAGACTATCGAAGATTACGAGAACGACATTGCCGGCTACCAACAAGAATGGGCTCAGGAGTATGATGATCTTGCTAGCAAACGAGATAGCTACGCATCTCAGTCCTCATTTAATCGTGCGAAGCAGAATTTAGGGCGCAAATACCAGAAGAAAATTAGCCAAGCCCAATCTGCAATTAATACAATTACTGAATCAGCGAAAAAGCATAACGAGAGTGCGGCTTTGCTAGCGGCAGTTTACGAATTGGGAGATTTTCCACAAGAGGCTGTCGATAGTGCCCTGGCTTCAATGGTTGATCCTCGTTCAATAGACGATGAAACAGCATTCGGACAGCAACTGATCATGAACAGTAATTTCAGTGCCTTTAACGATGCGGTCGGTCTGTTCGTTGGTACGCGGAAGAAAGTTCTCGTCGGTGCGATCATGCTGAATGAATCGGAGAATAATACACAATGGCGAGATAGGCTGCGAGAATTGCTCGATCAGAAGCTTGATCGTGACAGCGACCGGGAATTATTCGGTTTGAAAACTCGGCAGGTGAATTCTGCCCAGTAGCAGCGATAAAGGAGCCGATGAGTTCGGCTCCATTCTCTGCTTTAGGTTAGTTCTTTGACTTGATAGATTGGATGTAATCGAACGCCAGCTCGTAGGCCTTGGATACCAGGAGTATCTGTGAGCCGACATAGGTTTTACTGGTTTTCCATTCATCGCCTTGAAGGTAGCGACGTTCCACCTCGACGGCGTGAAGGACGCCATTGTCGGTTGAGTTTTCCCAGATAGAGGCAGTTATGCCTGACCCAAGATTTATTTTGTGGATGGGTTTATTGTTTTCGTTGGTCATTGCTGACACCTTTCAGTTTAAGAGTTGGCCGTCACCTCAACGGCCTTGCGGGTATGAATAAGGCGAAGCCCGTCGGAGAAAATCAACGAGGGGTCACTGGCGGGTATGGAGGGAGTTGATTTTCTTCGCGGCGCTTCGCCAGACCCGAATGAAAAGGCCGTCCAGGTGACGGATTGATTCTTGAATTGGTGTCATTGCATTGGCCAGCAACCCAAAGCCAGAGAAGTGCATTTGAGGGTATGTCAGTGATTCCATCTGGGAATTACATTGTTTAGACGTCTGACATCTCGTCATGTGGTGGTCGAGTTGTGCATATGCATGGATTTGTGATATGATAAGTCCTTGATGCCAATGAGCTAGGTAGGGGGTCGAATGGGTGCAGATAGGTTGACGCGAGATGAGATCAAGCGTCTGAAAGGCGAGGAGCTAAAACGTGAATTTGCACGCTATAACGGTTGGCCAAAACTCGATTGGTATCTTCCCACTATTGATCTTGATGCGTTACCGGGCAGTTTTGATGATGAGTTGTTGGTGCGCCCGGATTGTTACCACCCAGTTGCGCCCTGGGTATCTGCTTACTACGATCTGTTGCCCATTTTAATCCAGCATGGCTATGAGGGGCAGAAAGTAGTCTTTGGCTATGGTCGAGCATGGTTTGGAATTGGAGAAACTTACCAGGCTGCCGCTGAAGATTTGATGAAGCGCTTTGAGTATCAGCTGCCCCTTGAAGGAGGAGGAGGCCCGATAACTTCCGAATCTCTTGAAGACGAACAAGCACAGCGCTACTATCGATGGAAGGGACAGTATGGCTATGAGGTTGCGCGCCCAGATACCTGGCCTGAGCCAGACAGCAGCATAAGCTCGCCGCCGGAAATTTCTTGAAGCTTAAATTTCAATTACGTCTTCTGCATCAGTTGCATTCTTTATCATTTTCTCAACATTACGTTGGTATTGCTGCCAGATCGCTGTCTGGTTGTTGCGAATAATAGTCATTGGAGCGCTTGTCGCGGAATCGACCGGCAGAAATTGTCCGGTATACATGATGCGTTGCCCAATCTGATAATAATGTCCGAATGGCCAGCTTGTGTAGAGGTAGACCTTCATGTCAATGGATTCAGCGAAGTCGCGCTTGAGTTCAAGAAAAGCTCTTACTTGCTTTTCAATTCTGGCGGAATCGGGTTTGGAGCCATTGGTCTGAGTAACATCGTATAGCTCAAATCTGACATTAACGAGTTTGGTATTTCGGTAATCCAGAAGCAAGATCGATATATCCATTTTATGGGCGATCTTAAACCTTTTGATGGATATGGCGAATTCCCGAAAAAAGTTTTTAATTTTTCCAAACTCAGGGAAAAGAGTGGAGGCAATGATCAGTGGATCGCCCGAAAGCGCGCCTTTTTTCATCGCTTCAAGCACCTGGTCGGTGTGCCAGCTTTCGACAATTTCAAAATCGTTATCGCCTCGATTGGAATGCAGCGAGGAGCGCTCCTACTGATGATCTCCTTCCCTTTTATCGTCTTTGGCTTCGGTCTGTTCTACTTGCTCAAGTGGTTCCACCGCCGAAATGCGCTGACCTTTGCGGTTTGGAAGCAACTGCTGGGGTTCCTGTTTCTCTGTCTGGCAGGACTGTGGGCGTGGTTCAACATATTGCCGCATTTCCAGATGGAAGGTGCTCAGATCGATTGGAGTGGAGCGAAAATCCTCCTGTCTGCGTTCGCTGCCGTCTATTTTGCCTGTTATATCATTGAATGGGTCAATGGGAGCCAATGGTATCAAGATGCGTTTCGTCAGGGGACGGGCGCCTCCATGCGATGGGCGGGTGAAAGTGTGTTCCGCAAGATGGCAATGCCGCTGCTGTGGTGGAAAAAGGGCCAAATCGCCTTGGGGAGATCACGTTTCAAATTTGACAGCAGGTCTCGGCGGGTAGGGATTAAAAGTTCAGCCCACCTCCTTCTACTTGGGCTCACTGGCGCAGGGAAATCCGTATACTCATTGTTTCATATTATTGCTAAATTCAGGGGAAGCGGTCTCATACTAGATCCTTCTGGTGAGTTCGCTAAAGTGACTGCGTGGATGCGGCGGCTGCGTGGCTATGCCTGTTTCTTTCTCAATCCATTTCAGTTGGGCAATTTGGGAAGTTGCTCTTACAATCCCCTCTGGGAAATTGATCCTTACGATCCCAACGCGGCAAGTCTGATTAGCGCTGTAGTTGCAGGTTGTGTTGTTCAAGGCTCCGGGGGCGAAGCCGTTTATTTTGCCGAGAATACCAAATTACCACTGAAGGGCCTACTTGCTCACTTTTTAACGACGCGTCCTCGCGATCTGCAAAACCTCCCCGCGATTGCCGATGCGATCATCGATCCCGATGAGTTTGGTGAATTGCTAAAGGAAATGGCTGATAATCACAGCATCGGCGGTTTTCGCACTGCATTGAGCCAAGAATTCCATGATCTTCACAGAAAGTTCTCTGAATACGAATTGCCCGATGTTCGAATTCACCTATTCTTGGTTCCCCTACATCATAAGAAGGACTTGGTTGACCTTTTGCACGCTAAGTTAGAGGGGATGCAGAGATGAGTGGAAACTACAATAAGTTTTCAGATCAAGATTGGCTTTCAGGGAATGGCTTCACTGCTCTTGCTGAAATTTCAAAACTCTTAGATTCAACGCGGAGCATAGACGAGAATCAAGGCAGGGAATTTTTGATTCGGACACTGGAACATAGGCATATTTTTAATGGATACCAAAATGTCTTGGATAGTTTAATTCAGAAGGCTGGTCTGTATCCATATTTACTTGAAGACGCAAGAATGACGACTGGTGAGCTTGTCAACTATGAATACCATACGGCTGATGGCTTGGAAGGAATTTACTTACACTCTGCTCAGGCACGCGTGTATAGAGCTCTCCTAGATGGTATCAGCGTAATTCTCAGTGCGCCCACAAGTTTTGGAAAGAGCTTGCTTATAGATGCCATGATTGCATCGAAAATGTTTAATTGCATCGTTGTAATTGTGCCAACCATCGCACTGATCGATGAAACCCGTCGTCGGTTGACCAAACGATTTTCCGGCGAATACAAGGTCATCACTCATGCAACCCAGGACAGGACTGGAAAAGATATTTTTATCCTCACGCAAGAAAGATTCGTAGAGTTTCAGAATAACATAAATCCTCAGTTTTTTGTCTTAGACGAGTTCTACAAGCTTAGCCCTGAGCGTGGCGATGAAAGGACTTTTGTCCTTAATCAAGCTTTTTATAAGCTGTTCAAGTCTGGCGCTCAGTTCTTTTTGATCGGTCCAAATGTTCAAGACATCACAGTGGATGAAACTGATTTGAACTTTAGGTTCTATCGGTTCAATTTTTCTACAGTCGCCACAGAGATCCGATATGCAGGTGATGGAACCCAGGAAGAGAATGCTTTGGAGATATGTGAGAAAATAGAAGAACCAACTCTCATATTTTGTAGATCGGCAAAGGGCGCTTATAAGCTTGCTGAGTATTTAATAGAAAATGGTGTTTCATTCGCCGATCCCTCAGCTTCTGAAATGGCAGAATGGCTCAGGCGGAATTATCATCCTGAATGGATTTTACCCAAACTGCTAGATGCTGGATTTGCAGTGCATCATGGTTCATTACCACGTTCCATCGCTTACCACCTATTACGTAAATTTAATCAGGGAAATATTCGTTTCCTGCTATGCACATCGACGATTATTGAGGGTGTTAACACCTCTGCTAAAAATATAATTATTTATGAGAACAAGATCGCTAGTAAGAAGTTTGACCAGTTTACATTCAATAACATAAAGGGCCGTGCTGGACGCATGTTTCAGCATTTTGTCGGGCATGTTTATGTGTTGCATCCTGAGCCTGACCCTGAACTGCCTAGCATAGATATTCCATCTATAACGCAACCGGAGGATGCCCCTGAGTCGTTATTGATTCATATTGACCATGGTGATCTAAGTGAGCGTTCTTTGGAACAATTGCGCTACCTGCATGCTCAAGATTATTTGCCAATGGAGGTGATTAGGCAAAGCAATGGGGTCGATCCGCGCCGTCAAGTTGATCTAGCTGCCGAAATCATGAACAATGCTCAGCAATACCATGAGTTCCTTTCCTGGCGAGGTCATCCCAGGTATGAGCAGCTTCAGGTGGTCTGTCGTCTAATCTTCGATCATTTGATGGGAGGATCGGGTAAGGACGGAATCGTTTCTGCTAGTCAATTATGTTTTCACATTTCCCGGCTTTCAAAGCTAAAGAGTATACAGAAAATATTGGCAGAAGAAATTAAGAATCCTAAAAGCGGGACCCCATCAGAAGCAATCGAGAGCGTTTTGAAAATATTGCGACAGTGGGGTGAATTTCATTTTCCTCGTTACTTGGCAGCACTAGACAGAATACAGGCGTCAGTGTTTGGGGCGGTCGGTCTCAATCCCGGGGACTATTCTGCGTATGGGGCGGCTGTTAAGCATTTGTTTATGCATCCAGCAGTCACTACGCTTGAGGAGTATGGGCTCCCATACAAGCTGACGGATTTGATCGTTGGGAAGTATGACCTTGGAGAAGAAGTAGACTCGTTCATTTATGCTCTTCGAGGTATCGATCCCGATATTCTTAATTTTACTGATTTCGAAAAAGAAATGTTCTTTGAAGTCTTAGATAATATCTAGCGGTTTGGCCTCTGTCTCGGCTCGCGATCTGACGATATCAACTATTTTTTTGTGGCTTTATAAAAGGGCCAAGGGAAACGTCCTGACAAAATTCAATAATAACTTTATCTTCGTCTTCCTCTGATTGGGCGAGAAGCTTAATTGAAGATATCTGTTTATGACTGTTAATTGCCATTGAAAAGGGGTTAGGTAGATCGGAGCCATGTAGTTCCTCAATCGATCTTTTACCCGCCAATATCTCCAGCAAAACATGGGACGATATAGTTACGCTTTCATTGAATTTTATGCTCATGCTGTCTTGTCTGATATTTGCATATTGATGGTGTTTCAGTGCCCTAATGGTTTCCCATACAGCTGCTAGGCATTCGATGTATCTTTGGGTATTTCTTTGGCTACCCTCGATATTCAGAAGGCTGATCAGTCGGTTGAGTTTGCTGTCGCTGATTTTACCCGCGAGCTTATTAATCCTGTTTTGGATTGATCTACGTGTGAAGATTGGCATCTGCCTATCTAAGGTCTATTCGAACAGTGTGGGTGAGATGTCTCTATGGCCTTCAATGATGCGAGCGATCTCGATATGAGAGTCAGCAATCCGGTAGAAGACTAAGAAGCCACTCCGCCATGATTCTTTCCCCGTCGAGTGGCAATAAGCATCCGGCCATAAATCTGGTCGAACCCTTCCCATGCTAGGCATCGAAGCCAATTTTAGGAGTTGCAACTGGAGATAATCAATGACTCCGTCCGCAGCAACAGGATCGTCTTGAGCAATGTAGAGCCAAAGCTCGTCAAGGTCATTGAGAGCCTTCGGTGAAATAACAAGCTTCATGGATTATTCCGAGCGTTTTGCTAAATTGCTGCGACCACGAGACTTGATCTGATCCATGACTGCCTTCAAGTCGTCCTCAGTCTCAATGGCAATGCCTTCGCCGCGCTCAAGAGCTTCAAATCCGGCCTGAACGTCGGCCTTCAAGCGGTCATATTTTATCCTCAGCAATTCACGATACTCGCTGTCCGAGGTGATAACCACCGAAGGCCGACCGTGCTTGGTGATGGAAACGGGTTCCTGCAAGGCGCTGTCCATAACTTGCCCGAAATTTTGCTTTGCGTCGTTGGCGGTAAATATCTGCATGTTGCCTATTTCTCCTTAATATGTCTATTTTAGACGAAAAGGACGGATTTCTGCAAGTTATGTTTTCAGTTTAATGGAAGATTTCTGCGTTTTGCGCCCCAATACTCTAGATTTGGGATCTAGGCGCTTGGGCGCATCATTCCTATTTTTATCCTAACGCTGTTCGCGCGAACAGCTCTTATGGGCTTTTGAGCTTGGTTGAGAAAATCGCGCCCAGCGAAAATATTTCTAAAATCACGATTTGCGCCGGAGAATCCGCACCTCAATCCCAGTATTCATGCGGGGAAGAAGCTCTCCATCCCTACGACTACGTGGTGGAGTCAAGACTTTGGCAAATATGGAGTGCGCCAGTCCTCTGGCGCTTTGTTTCAACTGCTTGACCTACTAAACTTACGGGGAAAGCGCCAGGGGACTGGCGCACTCCATATTGGAAAAATAGTTGCTCCTAAAACAGCGCCAGTTGGTCGTCGTCTGCGGGGGCGGGCTTGGGGCTGCGTTTTGGCTTGGGCTTGGGTTCAAGCTTCGGGGCGTTGGGCTCGCGCAGGGTTTCGCGGAGGACGTTGCCTTCGCTTTCCAGCTCTTCGAGCACCGCTTTGGCGCGGGTGATGACCGTTGCCGGGAGCCCCGCGAGGCGTGCTACTTGAATACCGTAACTGCGGTCCGCGGCACCGGGGATGACGGTGTGGAGGAAGCGAATTTCGTCAGCCCACTCCTTCACCGAAACGCTGAAATTGCGCAGGCGGGCGAGGGTGTTTTCGAGCTGCGTGATCTCGTGATAGTGCGTGGCGAACAAAGTGCGCGGACCCTTCTCTTCGTCGCCATGCAGGTGCTCGACCACGGCCCAGGCAATGCTCAAGCCGTCGTAGGTCGAAGTGCCGCGGCCGATCTCGTCGAGGATGATCAGGCTGCGGTTCGTGGCGTTGTTGAGGATGTTCGCGGTCTCGTTCATTTCGACCATGAAGGTCGAGTTGCCGCGGGCCAGCTCGTCACTGGCGCCAACGCGAGAGAAGATGCGATCAACGAGCCCTACGTGGCAACGCTTGGCCGGGACCCAGCTGCCGATTTGCGCCAGGAGCGTGATCAGCGCCACCTGCCGAATGTAAGTCGACTTACCGGCCATGTTCGGGCCGGTGAGCAGCGCGATCTGCTCTTCGCCAGCGGTGAGCAAGGTGTCGTTCGGCACGAAGCCGTGAGCGCCGCGCAGGCCGAGGCGGTCCGCCTTGATCATCTGCTCGACCACGGGGTGGCGGCCCTGCTCGATGTCGAGCACGTCGTCATCGGCGATCTCGGGGCGGCAGTAATCCCACTCGCGCGCGAGCTGCGCCCAACCGATGAAGAGGTCGCACTGCGCGAGGGCGGCGGCGGTTTCTTCGAGCGCCGATGCGTCTTCCAAAATGCGCGCCACGAGCTCTTGGAAGAGCTGGTCTTCGCGGGCGAGCGCCTTCTCCTCGGCGTGGAGAATTTCCTTTTCTTTGACGCGGAGTTCTTCGGTCACGAAGCGCTCGGCGTTCTTCATCGTCTGCTTGCGAATGTAGTCCTCGGGCGCTTGCGCGGCGTTGGCTTTGGTGACTTCGATAAAGTAGCCAAACGCGCCGTTGTATTTCACCTTAAGGCTTTTGATGCCGGTGCGTTCGCGCTCGGTCGCTTCGAAGTTGCTGAGCCACGTTTTGCTGTCGCGCGTGAGACTGCGCAGGTGGTCAAGGTCTTCGTCAAAGCCATCGCGGATCACGCCACCGTCGGCAATATTGCCGGGCAGCTCATCGGCGAGGGCTTGAGCGAGGTGCTCACGCAGGGCGTCAAACGAACTTACTTTGCCATGCAAAGTTTGCACCTCTTCGCCGGCGAACGCCGCAAGCTCTTCGCGAATTTCGGGCATCGCGTTGATCGTGTCGCGAATGCCGCCCAGCTCACGCGGATTGCGAATGCGGTTTTGCAGGCGACCCAAAATGCGGGTGATGTCGCGGATGCCCTTGAGCAAATCCGTGAGCGCGCCACAGCGCGCAGGCTCGGCATGGAAGTCCGCCACGGCTTGTTGGCGGCGGTTGAGTTCCTTTAAATCAAGGAGCGGTTCGGCGAGCCATTGCTCGATCAAGCGGCCACCGGCGGCGGTGACGGTTTGGTCGATTGCGGCGATGAGCGAACCCGTGCGCCCGCCTTGCGAGCTTTGGAAAATCTCCAAGTTACGCATCGTCGACGGATCGAGCAGGAGCGTCCGCTGCGTATGGTATTCCTTGATGTGGCGGAGGTTCTTGGGCGGCGCGCAAAGGGTGTCCGTCGCGTAGGCAATGAGCGAGCCAGCGCTGCCGAGCGCAGGGTGCGACACATCGAGACCAAAGCCGTTGAGATTGAGCACGCCGAGGGCGTCGAGCACCGCGCGGGCGCCTGCATCGACTTCAAACTGGAAGTCGGGCAAAATGGTGACGGGGCGGTTCTGACAGTAGTAGTCGAAGTCTTCGTGCCAGGCGCGAAGCTCCTCCTTGTGCGCCCATTTGAGCGCGGTGTTTTCCGGCAGGAGAATTTCCTTCGGGTCGATCGCGTGAAAGACTGGCATGAGCTTCGCCGGATCGGTTTCCGAAGCGACTTGAAATTCGCCCGTGGAAAGGTCGAGCCACGCGGCGTGGAAGTTGCCTTTGCGGTCGCTGGTCAGCGCGAGCAGGTAGTGGTTGCGCCGCGCGTCGAGCTGGTGTTCTTCGAGCGTGGTGCCGGGGGTGAGGACGCGCGTTAAGTCGCGCTCGACAAGCTTACCCGGCTTGGGTGTTTCGACCTGATCGACGATGGCCACCTTGACGCCCTGTGTGAGGAGCTTGGGCAGGTAGGTGTCGCGCGCATGGTAGGGGATGCCCGCCATCGGGTAGCCGCCGCGCTGGGTCAGCGTGATGCCGAGCAGGCGCGCGCCTTCCTCGGCGTCGCCATGAAACATTTCGTAGAAGTCGCCCAAGCGAAAGAGCAGCAGCGCATCGGCGGGGACGCGGGGGTCCTCCTTGCGATAACGCCAGTATTGCTGCATCATCGGGGTTTCTTTTTTGCCAGCGGCCATAGTCAGCAGGGATGTCTGGGAGAATGATACACATTGGCCACGGTCCCAGGTGGGGCCGCGGCCGGGTTGAAAAAGATTGTGAGTGCTTACTTACTTTGCAATGCAGAGCTTGCTTCCTTGAACGCGCTTTGCATGGAAGTCCAGGCCTTCTTCATCTCAGCTTCGACTTTGTCCCAGTTATCAGCCGAGGCATCCTGCATGTTCGTAAGCGCGGCATTGTAGGCTTTCTTGGCGTCGTCCCAGTGGTCTTCAGCTTGGTCCCACTGGTCTTCGGTTTCGCCGGAAAGACCGTTTGCCTTGGCGGCGAGGGCGTTCCATTGCTTTTCCAGCGCGTCGCCTGATTCCTTGAACTTGGCGATGGCCTGCTTCTTCTGATCTTCAGACCAGTTGGAGATGTCGGCGGAGATTTCCTTGGCCTTGTCGCTCACGGCATCGCCCGCGTTCTTCATGCTATCGCTGAGGCTGCTGAGTGCTTCGGAGGTGGATTCCTTGGCTTCTTCGGCGGCTTTTTCTGCATCGGACTTATCGGAGCAGCCAGCGCCAATCAACGACGCGCCGACGAGTAGAGAAATGATGAAATGTTTCATACCCCCATTGGATGCCAAGGCGGGGGCTTTGGCCAGAGAAAAGCTTAGCCCCCAGTGTAAACCTCGATGGCGTCGGCGAGGTCGCTCATGGCGGGGGCGAGTGCGATGGCGCGCAGACGGTCTTCATCCCGGCGGAGGTAGCCGCGCTGCTCGTAGTGGAGCGTGGAGTCATTGGGTCCGATCCAAGCGCCGTTGAGCGAGATCGAGCCGAAGCCGCGGTAGTGCTCCTTACAAGCCAGAAGGCCTTGTTGGATTTCCGGCAACAGCGCGCCCCGGACGAAGCCGGGGTCATTGCACTTGACGATGAAGGCGTTGTCGAACGCTGCGTTGCCGGCTTGAATATCCTGCATGCCCATGACCTTGCCGATGGAGCCGAAAAAGCCTTCCGAACTGAGTTTGAAAGTGAGGTCGGTTGACCGCGCGAGGCTAATGCGGACAGCGTGGTAGGGCGTGCTGTTTTTCCCGCTGCCTTTTGAGAAATTATAGATCTTCAGGTGGCGATTGCGGTAGGGGCCCTCTACATAATATGGCCGCTTGAGCAGGTTTAAAATCGGGATGCCGGGCAGATAGGGATCCCCGCCATGCAAGGGGACGCCAAGCTCGGCCGCGAGCTGCGGGTAGGGGCTGCTCATCCGTTTTTACCTCCCAGAAAGATGACGGCCACGACGATTCCAATGATAACTATTCCAGCAATGAGCACTAATGACATATCTGTAGGATAGCGGATCGGCGCGGAGGGCGCCATTACAAGTTGCGCGGAATTTTATAGGTCAGGCTTGTCTTTCGCAGCGGGCGTGTGCCTGATGGGCGCATGGCGAAAAAGTCAGCAGCGCTGAAGCGCACCGCGGACGTCAAAGGCGCGGTCTTTTTGGGGCTCGGCTCGATTTTGGGCACGGGCGTATTTGTGATTCTGTCGCTCGTCACGCTACAGGTAGGCGAATGGGCGCTGCTCGCAGTTGCAGTCGGTGCCATTGTCGCAACGGTTAACGGCTTGAACAGCGCGCAGCTGGCGGCGGCGTATCCGGTCTCTGGTGGCGCTTACGAATACGGCTACCGGCTGCTGCACCCCTACGCGGGCTTCACGGCGGGCATGATGTTTCTACTGGCCAAAAGCGCCAGCGCGGCGACCGCGGCTTTGGCGATTGGCACCTTTTTCCGGCCCAACTTTCACGTGGCCTGCGCGATCATTGCGGTGCTAATTGTCACCGCGACCATCCTCTTCGGCCTGCGCCGCAGTAATCAGGTTAATGCCGCGATCCTAACAATTTCCATTGCCGGTCTGCTCAGCCTGATCTTTGGCCCCAAAGGGGTGGCGCCCGACCTCGCGACGCCGGAGTTCAGCATCGCGAATGTGCTCCAAGCCTGTGCACTCGTCTTCGTGGCCTACACCGGTTACGGCCGCATCGCGACAATGGGCGAGGAAATCATCGAGCCGAAGAAGAACATTCCCCGCGCGATGATCATTACACTGGTCGCCTCGGCGCTGCTTTATGCGGGCGTGGCCTGGGCGTGGATTCAAGGCGCGGCACCAACCAAGCTGTTTCAAATTGCGGGCTACGTTGCGCTGATCGGCGTGTTGCTCAACCTGCTCCTCGGGCTGTCCCGCGTGCTGCTGGCGATGGCCCGGCGCGGCGACGTGGCGCATTTTTTCAGCAAGCTCGACAAGAACGGCGAGCCAATGGCGGCCATCCTCGGCATGGCTGGGCTAATCTGCGTCCTGTGCCTGCTGCGGGAGATCAAGCTGGCATGGTCATTCAGCGCCTGCACGGTTTTGATTTACTACGCGATTATGAACACGGCGGCGCTCAAACTGCCGACCAACAAACGGATATACCCCAAATGGCTGGCTTGGGTCGGCTTGGCTGCCTGCCTTTTTCTCGCATTCTGGGTGCCCATGATCGTGTGGGGAATTACCTTTGTTTGCATCGGCGCCGGGCTAATACTGCGCTGGACCATTGCGAAGTTAAGCTAATGTGTAGTAGCCACGATCTGATCTGACAGATCGTGCTGTCTGGTCGATTAAAGTGTCAGGCTATTTTCGTTTGGTTGTTGTTGTTGTTGTTGTTGAGGTCATCGACTTTTTGTTTCCACAAGGGTATGGCATCGATCCATGTCTGCCATGGCGTTC